>CBDCBL010000008.1:0-774845 GCA_965214245.1 Acidobacteriota bacterium | reverse complement strand
TCGACGGCGCGGTTCAGAGGACGAGAGCCCCGGCGGGATGTATCATGTCTCCATGACCAGCTTCCGGATGTCGGTGACGGTGCTCGCGGTGATGCACGCGCTCTTCGTCGGCTTCACAGCCCTGGTCGGCGCATTCGCGAACGGTGGAGACGGCTGGCAACGGCTGCTGGTGGTCCCCCTGCATCCGCTTGGGGCCGCGGGCGTGCTGGTGCTCGTGTTGCGGCCTCGCCTCGCCACGACGACGATCCTCGCCCTCGCGGCACTCCTGACAGTGAACGTGGTCGCCGACCTGGGCCTTGCGCAGCTGATGGCCGCGGGCCGCGTGCGGGGCGATTGGGAGCTGGCGCTGGCCTTCTCAGTGGTTCCGGTCATCGGAGTGGTCTACGCGCTGGTGCTGCTGCGCACGGCCCGCGGAACGGCCGGGTAAGGCGCCTTCTGGAACTGGAGACGCGCTGGAGCCAATGAACAACGTCCGCACCGCCAAGGGCCTGTAGCCTCGTCCGCACCAGCTGCGCCGTGAACTCCGGCCCGTTGTCGAGGGCCGGAGAAAGGCCGGCGCCACGTGCGTCACGAACAGGTCCGCTGGCGTCATGCGCGCAGCCACGTCATCGCGCGCCGTCACGATCCGTTCGCGCAGCACGAGGGTGCGCCGAGAGACGTGAGAGACGGCGAGGTTTAACCACGTGTGGGCTTCGATATCATCCTGCGCCGTCGGGACGGTCGCGGCGTGGTAGCATTTCTCTATGGTGACGTAGGCAACACGTGGAGGGAGCTGATGATCCGAGGACATGCTTGGATGGGCGTGAAGACGATGGTGTTGATGTCGGCGTTGTTGGTAACCGTGGCGTGTGGTGACGACGATGGTCCCACCGCGCCTACCGCGCCCAGTCCAACTCCTCCCGTGGCATCCAGCGGGAGTCTTCAATTGTCACTCAACGGACTTGAGAGTCTGGGTGCTGGTTTAGTCTATGAGGGCTGGCTCCTGGTGGATGGCAATCCTGTCTCGACGGGCACCTTCAGCGTCGGCGCCGATGGCAGCTTGAGTATGAGCATGTTTTCCGTTGACCAAGCTGCGCTGCAGGCAGCCACGAAGTTTATTCTGACTATCGAGCCGTCGCCGGATTCCAGCCCCATGCCGGCGGCGACAAAATATCTCGCCGGTGACTTCGTTGGAAACAACGCGTCGCTTTCTGTGGGAGACGCTGCAACGCTGGGGAACGACTTTCAGTCCGCGTCCGGGGGGTTCATTCTCGCGACACCCTCCACTAACGCCGTCGCGGATGACTATGCGTCCGGCATCTGGTGGCTCGATCCTGCCAGTCACGGTGCGTCGCTGATGCTGCCGGCGTTGCCGGCGGGTTGGATGTACGAGGGCTGGGTCGTCGGTCCCGACGGTCCGGTGACGACGGGGCGATTTACCGAGGCGACGGGTGCTGACTCGGACGGAGGTGGTCCGGGGGCCGGCCCGGATGGCACGCCGGCGGTCCCAGGGCAGGAGTTCATCACTCCGCCAGTCTCGCTGATCGGTTACCAAGCCGTTATCTCGATCGAACCGGAGCCGGACGACAGCCCTGGCCCCTTTACGCTGAAGCCGCTGGTGGACATGGACATTGAAGATGTTGGGGCGATGGTCCTCCAGGACATGGCCAATAACGCAGCCTCGTTCCCAACAGGGATGGCGACGCGCTGATCCACACAATGGTCGGGTGAGCCGGGGGCGGCACGAGTGGCGTGGGGTTGGTGGTCTTGAGGCCGCTCCGGCGTCACAAACCCTCTGGCAAGTCAGATGCGCTGCGATGATGCGGTCTCGAACGACGATCCGACGACTGTGCCAAACGGCCGCAATGGTGGTCGGCGCCTGCCAGGTTTGCCATCGTTGCGAGCGCGTGCTGGCGGCCGACGTCATCGAAAAGCTCGAACTGCGGATGACGATCAAACTCTACGCGGCCGTTGGCATCTGGGTTGGTTTGATCTGATCAAGGCCCTCGATTCTCTGTTCGGCTCATCGTAACGACCTTCCGCCTCAAACCGCTCTGGAGGGCCTGTACGCGGCTCTCGCGGCCAGGGGGCTCAAGGGATAGGGCGCGCGCCGCCCGCCCCCCGCCCCGCCGCGGCAGCAAACGCGCTGGCGGACGCCGATGCTGCCGGCCCAGCTCCCCCGGCTGGCGGTCCTTCTCCGCGAGCAGCCGGATCGGACGTTGGCGAAGTTGCAGCAGGCGCTGCCGACGGCGGCCAGTCTCCCGACTGGCGGGCCGTCACCAAGCTCGGGTTCCATCTCAAAAAAAACGGTGCACGCGGGCCCGGCACAAGCTGCGCGATCGGTGTCTTATATAATCACATTGAACTAGGGGCTGTCCTAGCTAAGGGCGTTTTTGTCTCGACTTCACCCATGTTTTCAATTGGGCTGGTTATCCAGCTGACTCAGGTGACCCCTACATCTTGTGGTCTCGCCGAGGGCCTCGCCCGACGTCTTTGACCATGGCCGTGTACGGCACAGGGGCGACCTGCACAGCCTGCTGGGCCAAGCGGTAGAACAGCATCCCGCGGTGCCGTGAGCGCCGGCGGTTGAACCGGAAGGTGAACTCGTCGAGGTCGGAGTCGAGATGTGCGGGGCTGACGGCGCCCTGATGGGTGCCCAACAGCCACCGCTTGAGCAGGGACGTGACGAGATGAACGCGCGGCAGCAGTTGGTTCGCCGGCTCGGGATGCTCGGAGAGGTACGTAATCCGGTGCCGGTAGCCGTGCGCCTGCACGCGCTCGTAGCCCAACCCGCCATCCGTGTGCACCTGACTGCCGGGCTCGACGACGTCGTCGATGAAGCCCTGGAGGCTGGTCGCCGACGCGTCCGGCACCCGGCGCAGCCGAATCCGGCCCAGCCGCTGGCCGACGTCCTCGGCAGCGACGGCAATCAGGGCCTGGTTCCTCTCAGAGATCGGTGCAGCTTCGGCCGGTTTACATGGCTAATAAGTCAAGCATTAACAGTGACTTACGTGGTTGGAGAACACCGTCTGTATCTGGAGAGGAACTGCAGACTCCCGGAGTCCGGCCCACAGGAGACGGCGGAATCGCGAGGGGCCTGCCAGTTCCAAGGGGCTGAACAGTCAGCGAGGGTTCGGCCCAGCGGTAGAACCTCGGCGAAAGTAGAGGCCGCGTTCCACGGGTTTCATGGTTCGTCGCCCTGTAAGTGCCAGCGCCTCAGTACCTTGCGGTGAGACCGGCTGCCGCCGAGCAGGTCCCCCACCAAAAGCGGGGCCCGCGCAGGCGGCCGTCGACTGAGCGACAGACGACTTCAGCGCTGGTTAGCTGGCACGAGCACATCCGCAGCCTCTTCCCACGGCGCGGCCGACCTGCTTGGGCTGAATCGTGCACACATTTGTGCGGATATAGTAGTTACGGGCTTATTTCGAGAGCGGTAAGCTCTCCTGCCCAGTTCCACGGCCAGCCACGCTCGGCGTAACGAACCGTACCCCTTTCAGGATCTCTTCGACGGTCAATAGCTGCATCCGTGGGTACTGCATGCTCATCACCGACAGGTCGCCAGCCTCCGCCATGAAACGCTTGAAGTTGCGCTCTTTCACGGTGCCTGGTCGGTCCATGACGATCAGCCCGGCCATGAGCGCTTGGTTGTTGTCGAGCACGCCGCGGAGCGCCCGAACGTCCGCTATTGAGACGTTCTTGCCTCCCTTTACCTAATCTCACGGTCCGGGGACGGTCTGGCGCCCGACTTTCCCCGGTCGTTGCTCTCCACGCCCGAGGAAGTGATCGCCGATCTCCAAGGCCTGAAGATCGAGAAAGCCGAAGTCGCCACACGGACGATCGAGTGCTCCGAAGGTTCGTTCGAAGGCAACGGCATGATCGTCAGGGCAAGCCGCCCCGCCGAGCCCCGCGAGGACCTCGCTTCAGTGAGGGACAAGCTGGGGCTCTCCGGTGACTGAGTACAGCGTCCTATTCGCGCGTTCGGCCCTAGCGCTGCTTGCCCGTTTCCGCCGGCAGGTCGGTGCGGCGGCCCCAGTCGACCCACGAAGCGTCATAGAACTTGACGTCGTATCCCAGGTGGCGGGCGATCAGGTAGTTGTAGCTCGCCCGCATGCCGATCTGGCAGTAGCTCACCACGGTGGCGCCTGATGCGGCGCCCGCCGCCTCGAAGAGATCGATGGCTGCGGTCCTCGGCTTGAGCCGGTGCACCTCTTCGGACTCGAGTAGCTCGACGAAGTAGATGTTGCCGGCGCCCGGAATGTGGCCGGGGCGCAGGTTGCGGTTGCTCGGCCCCTCGAACTGGCTGCCCGGGCGCGCATCGATCAAGGCAATGCTCGGGTCCTCGAGCCGCTCGTGGATCCACGCGGCGTCGACCACGATGTCGGTGTTCACGTGTTGGCGGAACTCGCCGGGCGTAGCCTTGGCCGCCTGCTTGGTGACCGGCCGGCCGTCGGCCTCCCAGGCGCCGATGCCACCGTCCATCACCGAGACGCGCGTGTGACCCAGATACTCGAGCGTCACGAAGGCGCGCGCCGCAAGGTGCGCCGGCGCGGGACCGTAGAGCACGATGTGCTTGTCGTTGGTCACGCCGATCTCCGAGAAGCGCTCGACCAGTACGTCGACCGGCGGTAGCTCGATCGGCAGGTTTTCGGAGGTCTCGATGGCGTGGTAATCG
The DNA here is from genome assembly GCA_965214245.1 of Acidobacteriota bacterium. Classification (GTDB taxonomy): domain Bacteria; phylum Acidobacteriota; class UBA890; order UBA890; family UBA890; genus CBDCBL01. Next base: position 770,194 of record CBDCBL010000008.1, on the reverse strand, counting down.
AGCACCACGGCACCGGGAACGAACGAGGTCGGCGGGCTCATCTCGAGCATCGCCACGTGCACCAGCAACACATCGGGGTCGTCTTTATGCTCCGCGACCCAGTCGGTCGACACCAAGAGAGATACTTCGCCCTGCGGGGCGGCGCCTGCGAATACCGAGGATTCCGCCACTTTCGCTGTGTCGGCGGCGATGGCGGCGGCGCTCAGGCCGACCGCCAGCGCGAAGATGACGATTTTCGTGATGCGGGTGTTCATGCTGATCCTCCTGCCGTCGCGCCGGAACGGGGAAGCAGCGGGCCGGGCACAACAATCTCTTGTAGGCAATCGAGAGAAAGAAGCATGCAGCCGCTCCTATAGATTGTCAAGGGGAGTCCGGTGCGACGCTGTGGTGTACGGTCGGTGCATGAGCGAACCGGGCCGCTTCCGGCAGATGCTGTCGGTGATGTTGTTGCCGTTCAACGCCCTGGTGGTTGTTCCGGGAACTCTTCTTTGGTTGGACCGCGGCGTCGACACTCGTTGGCCGCTGGAGTACCCGTTGCTCGCCGCGCCACGTACGGCGGGGTTTCTGCTCGCGGTTGCCGGGCTGTCGTTGGTGATCTGGACGCTCCGGCTGTTTTGCCACCATCGGCAAAGGTACGTTGGCGCCGTGGGATCCGACGCAGAAGCTGGTGGTGGAAGGTCCCTATCGACATGTTCGCAACCCGATGATCAGCGGCGGTGCGATCACGCTCCTCGGTGACGTTGTCGCTACCGGGTCCGTTCTCGTTCTCGGCTGGCTCACGTTCTTCGTCGCGCTCAACCACGTGTATTTCCAGGTTTCCGAGGAACCCGGCCTGGTGAAGCGCTTCGGCGAGGACTACGAAGAATATGCGCGCCGTGTGCCGCGCTGGATTCCACGCCGAACGGCGTGGGAGAGGCCCGCCGCCTAGCGCGAACTTCTCAACGGGTCGCGGCTGCGCGGGCGCAATGGTGCACGATGACTACGTTGCCGCATCCGGACCTTGCCGGGCAGAGACAAGGAGCGAGGGCGAGGACTTTCGATCGCTGCTTGCGCTTCGTGGCAAGTCATCCTACCATCGGTATACCGATAATCGGTACATTTAACCGACCGAAGAAGCACCCAGCTCGCCACGCGGGTCCACGCGAGCGTTCGAACACCGAGGCTGCACGATGACCGACAGGTACGACCCTCAGGACCTCTTGCCCCTCACACCCCTCACTTTGCAGGTCCTCGTAACGCTGGCCAACGGGCCTCTGCACGGCTACGCGGTCGTCAAGGAAGTCCGTGAGGCCACCGAGGGCCGCATCAATCCGGGCACCGGAACGTTCTACTCGGCGATCCATCGCATGAACGATGCGGGCATCATCGAGGAAATCGACCCGCCGGAGAACGGCGACGCCCGCCGTCGCTGCTACGCGATCAGTGATTTCGGCCGTGAGGTCCTCGACGCGGAGGCCGAACGGCTCGACCGCGTTGTCGAGCTGGCCCGGGTAGCACGCCGAGGCTAAACGAGGGAGTGGGAGAGATGAGCAGCCTTCACTCCACGCTGGCGCGATTGCTTCCCCGCCGCTTCCGGACGCGCTACTCCGCCGAGATGAACCACACGCTGGCGGCGCGCTACGGCGAGATCGCCAGCGCTTCGTGGCTACGGCGTTGCTTGTTTTGGGCGAAAGAGATTGCCGACCTGTTCCGGACCCTGGCGCGTGAGTGGCTGCTTGCCGTGACGGATGGGTCTACAGCGGCGCGCCGCAGCAGGGCCGCAGATTCCACCACCCTCTCGCTCCCAGAGAGGATGTTCGAGATGCTCACCAACCTGTTGGCTGACGTGCGCTACGCGGTTCGAACCCTAGCCAAACAGCCGTTGTTCACCGTCGTCGTGGTGCTGACGCTCGGCCTCGGAATCGGCGCCACAACCGCAGTATACACGCTGGTGGATTCTGTGCTTCTGCAGCCGTTGCCGTTCGAAGATCCCGATCGCCTGGTGTTCGGCTACGGCTCCTTCCCGCTCAACAACACGGCGTCGGTTTCGCCGCCCGATTACCTCGACTACCGCGATCGGTCGACATCGTTCGAGGCGTTGGCGGCAATCGGCAGCAGCGTGGGAGGCGTTTCGGTGGGCGGTGTGGGAACGCCGGAGATGGTTCCGGCCCGTACCGCGTCGCGCGAGCTCTTTCAGATGCTCGGCGTCACATTGGCCCGCGGCCGCGGCTTCACCGACGAAGAAGCTACGGAAGGCGGGCCTGCCGTCGCGGTGATCAGCGATGGGCTCTGGAAGCGCCGTTTCGGCGCCGATCCGGATATCGTGGGCAGCGAGTTACTGGTCGACGAGGAGCCGACGACGGTGGTCGGTGTGTTGCCGCCGGGATTCAACGCCTTCGGCGCTCCTGACGTGTGGCAACCGCTACCCTTCGGCGCCGACAGCATGAGCGTCCGGCGCTTTCACTTCCTCCGGGCGGTCGGCAAGTTGCTCCCAGAAGTCGACCTGATCGCGGCGCAGTCGGAGCTCGACGCCATCGCCCGGGATCTCGAGGCAGCGTACCCCGCCTCGAATACCGCGTGGACGTTGCGCCTGGTGCCGCTGCACGAGGTCGCCGTCGGGTCCGTTCAGCAGCCGTTGATACTCATTCTCGCTGCGGTCGGGGCGGTGCTGCTCATCGGCTGCTGCAACGTCGCCATTCTGCTGCTGGCGCGGGCGACGAGGCGGGCTCCGGAGATTGCCATGCGCAACGCGCTCGGCGCCTCCGGAGGGCGGATCGCTCGCCTGCTGTTGTCGGAGAGCTTGCTGCTGGCGCTTGCCGGTGGCGGCCTCGGCATCCTCCTCGCTTATCGGGGCGTCGACTTGCTGATCGGGATGTCGGCGACGGCATTGCCACGGGTCGACGAGATTGCGGTAGACGGCTCGGTACTGTTCTTCAGCGCGGCCGTGACACTCGGCACCGGATTCTTGTTCGGCCTGGCGCCGGCCTTGCGATCGGCGCGCCGTGACATCAGCGACGCGCTGCGCGGGCAGGGTCGCGTCGCCGCGCTCGGTAACCAGCGGCTGCGTAACGCCTTGGTCGTTGGTCAGGTGGCTTTGTCGTTCGCCTTGTTGGTGGGCGCCGGCCTGATGATTCGCAGCTTCAGTGCCCTGACTCAAATGGAGCCCGGCTTTGCAGCAGATGAGATCGTCACGGCGTCGGTCGAGCCGCCCGAGGCCCGCTACGAAAGCACAGAACAGGCGAAGGCGTTGTTCGACGACCTCTTCGCGCGGCTCGAGACGATGCCTTCCGTCGCCGGCGTCGGCGGGATCGACATCGTGCCGTTGACCCTCGGCAACGATACGTTTGCCTACCCGGAGGGCAGTCCTCCGGAGCCCGGCTCGCAGGGTTTCAACGCCCAGGTACGCAGCGTCACCGCGAGCTACTTCGACGCGATGCGCATACCACTGGTACGCGGCCGTGGCTTCAGCACCGTCGATGTGGAGGGCGGCAATCCAGTGGTGATTATCGACGAGTCGTTCGCCGCGGAGATCTTCCCCGACGAGGAAGCCGTCGGCAAGCGAATCGTCGTCGATCTCGGGGAGCCGCGGCCTGCCGAGATCGTCGGTCTTGTGGGTGACATCCTGCACTTCGGTCCGATCAACGGTCTCAACGGCACCATGTACTTCCCCGCCGGCCAGCGAATGGGATCGGGCCTGGACATCGTGCTGCGGACGCAGGGCAATCCGGCGACGGCAATCGGAGGACTGCGGACCGCCTTGGCCGAGATCGATCCACAGCTGCCGCTCGCCAACGTCAGCCCCATGAGCGAGCTGCTGTCGGGAACGGTGGCGGGACCCCGGTTCCGGGCCCGCTTGCTGGGCGTCTTCGCGGCCACCACGCTGTTGCTCGCTGCCGCCGGTCTGTATGGCGTGCTTTCCTACTTCGTGGCCGAGTGTCGTCGGGAGATGGGCGTGCGCCTGGCCCTCGGCGCCGACGCCAGCGGCGTGGTTCGCTTGGTCGTTCGCTGGGGCATGACTCTGGTGTCGATTGGCCTCGTCCTCGGTGTGCTCGCCGCCGCCGGCTTGAGCTGGGCCATCCAAGGGCTGCTGTTCGGTGTCGGCGCCGCCGACCCGATGTCGTTCGCCGGGGTTGCGGTGATGCTGGCCGTCGTTGCTCTTTTGGCCTGCCTGTTGCCGGCGCGCCGCGCCACCCGCGTCGACCCGCTCGAGGTATTGCGCGCCGACTAGCGCCGATTCGACGGGTGGCGCGCTGCTACGCGTTTCCCGGCCCCTACACGTCGTCGAAAATCGCGTTGAGGGTGGCACTGGGTCGCATTGCGGCGTTGGCCCGTGCCAGCTCGGGCTTGTAGTAGCCCCCCACGTCTTGCCCGGGGCCCTGGGCGTCGTTGAGCTCCTCGAGAATCCGCGCCTCGTTCTCCGCAAGGGCCGCCGCCAGCGGACGGAATCGGTCCGCCAAGTCCGCGTCGGACGTCTGCTCGGCCAGCGCCTGCGCCCAATAGCGCGCCAGATAGAACGTGCTGCCGCGGTTATCCATCTCGTTCACTTTGCGCGACGGCGAGCGGCCGTCATCCAGGTAGGCGGCCGTGGCCGCGTCCAGGGTCGCGGCCAGGACCCGGGCGGCCGGGTTGTCGAACTGCTCGCCCAGATGCTGCAGCGAGGCCGCCAACGCCAAGTACTCGCCCAGAGAGTCCCACCGCAGATGGCCTTCCTTCTCGAACTGCTGGACGTGCTTGGGGGCCGAGCCACCCGCGCCGGTCTCGAACAGGCCCCCGCCGTTGAGCAAGGGCACGATCGACAACATGCGGGCGCTGGTCCCGATCTCCAGGATCGGGAACAGGTCGGTCAGATAGTCGCGCAGAACGTTGCCGGTAACCGAGATGGTGTCTTCGCCGCGGCGGATCCGTTCCAGCGAGAACTCCGTAGCCTGCACCGGCGGCATGATGGCGATCTGCAGGCCTTTGGCGTCGTGCTCCTGCAGGTAGGTTTCCACCTTGTCGATCAACTCGTGGTCGTGGGCCCGGTCCCGATCCAACCAGAAGACTGCCGGGGCGCCGCTGGCCCGGGCCCGGTTCACCGCCAGCTTCACCCAGTCGCGAATGGCGATGTCCTTGGTTTGGCAGGCGCGCCAGATGTCGCCCGCTTCCACCGTATGCTCCAGGAGGGTGTTGCCATCGCCGTCGACCACGCGGACGGCGCCGTCTTCGGCGATCTCGAAGGTCTTGTCGTGGGAGCCGTATTCCTCGGCCTTCTGGGCCATGAGTCCCACGTTGGACACGCTGCCCATCGGCGCCCGATCGAACTGGCCATGGGCCTGGCAGTCGCGCACCACGGCGGCGTAGACGCCGGCGTAGCTGGAATCGGGGATGACGGCCTTGCAGTCCTGCAGCTCGCCCTCGGCGTTCCACATGCGGCCCGAATCCCGGATCATGGGCGGGATGGAAGCGTCGATGATGATGTCGCTCGGCACGTGCAGGTTGGTGATGCCCCGATCCGAGTCGACCATGGCGATACCGGGGCCGTCGTCGAAGGTCGCCTGGATGTCGGCCTCGATGGGGCTGCGCTGGTCCTCGGGCAAGCGGGCGATCTTGGCCACGACGTCGCCGAATCCGTTGTTGGCATCGACGCCGAACTCGTCGAGAACGGCCGCGTGCTTGGCGAAGACGTCTTTGAAAAAGACGCGCACGCAATGACCGAAGATGATCGGGTCCGACACCTTCATCATGGTGGCCTTCATGTGGAAGGAGAACAGCACGCCCTGCTCTTTGGCGTCGCGGATCTGCTCGCCGAGGAAGGTCACCAGGGCGCCGCGGCTCATGAAGGTGGCGTCCAGAACCTCGCCCGCCAGCAGCGGTAGCGACTCCTTCAAAACCGTGACGGTGCCGTCCTCGGTCACGTGCTCGATGCGCGCCGTGGTGTCCGCCTCCAGCGTGACCGAGATCTCGTTGTTGCGGAAGTCGCCGGCCTCCATAGTCGCCACGTGCGTGACCGAGTCGTCGGGCCAGTCCTTCAAGTGCGGGCGCGGCGGGTGCGCCTTGGCGAAGTTTTTCACCGACGAAGGCGCCCGCCGGTCCGAGTTGCCCTGGCGCAGCACCGGATTCACGGCGCTGCCCTTTACCAGGTCGTAGCGCGCCTTGATGGCACGCTCGTCGTCGGTCGATGGATCTTCGGGGTAGTCCGGGAGGTCATAGCCGCCGGCCTGCAGCTCGGCGATGCAGTCCTTAAGCTGGGGAATGGAGGCACTGATATTGGGGAGCTTGATGATGTTGGCCTCGGGCGTCTCCACGAGGCGGCCCAGCTCGGCAAGATCATCGGAAACCGCATCCTCACCCAGAAGGTCCGGGACCATGGCCAAGACCCGACCGGCCAGGGAGATATCCCGAGTCTCTACAGGGACGCCCGCCGCCCCCGCGAAGGCGCGCACGACGGGTAGGAAAGCATACGTGGCCAAGGCCGGGGCTTCGTCTGTCCACGTGTAGATGATCGGCGGCGAGGGGCGTTGGGTGTCGTTCATGGGTGGGCCGGGTTCGGGCGGCTGAGGGATGCTCGATGGCTACGAACCGCCGGGGGAGAAAGAAGAAGTACCACACCAACGGGATCGGAGCGAGATTCGGGACAGCGACGCCATCTTTGCCTTTGACTCTCCTGCCGCGCCGGCCGAGCGTCGGTCGGTCTGGCACCCTTTACAGAACGAGCGCCGGCGGCATAATCCAGGAAACTGGCGAATCCCCGTTTCCGTATTATCCGACTATGAGAAAAACGATCATCAAATACGCGGTGGTTGCCGCGGTGTTCTTCACCGTTTCGTTCGCGATCATCCTGGTAAACCAAATGGCGCAGCTCGTGGAGCTGGCGGCTCGATTGCACCCGGCGGCGGGCGATTTCACATTCTGGCTGCTGGTCGCTTTTTATGCCGCCTGTGTCGCGGTCCCAATCATCATGTGGCTGCGGCTGCCGCGCTCCATGGTGCTCCCGGCGACCGTTGAGGGTCCCGAGTTCGAGCGCCACTTGCGATACTTCGGCGCCCGCCTGCATGCAAACCTCCTGCTGGCGGGAGAGCCGATCGACAGTCGCGCCGACATCGAGGCGGCACTGCTGATGCTCGACAAGGCTGCCGACAACGCCACCAAGGCGGCGGCCTCGCGTGTGTTCGTGGCGACGGCCGTATCGCAGAACGGCTCCCTCGACGCTTTCATGGTGCTCGGCCTGCAGAGCAAGCTGGTGTGGGAGGTTGCCCACATCTACCAGCAGCGACCTTCGCCACGCGATCTCGTCTGGCTGTATGGGAACGTGATTGCCACGGCGTTCGTGGCCGGCGAGATCGACGACCTGGACCTGTCGGAGCAGATCCAGCCGATCATTCAAGGAGCACTGGGGTCGGCCGCCGGTGCGATCCCCGGTGTGAACGTCGCCGGCGCTCTGGTGGCCAACGCCGCAACCACGGGTGCGGCGAATGCGTTCTTGACCTTGCGGGTGGGGATTGTCGCCCGTCGCTACTGCGGGGCGCTGGTGCAGCCGCAAAAAAAGACACTGCGCAGCGCCGCCTTCGTGGAGGCTGCGGGTATGCTCGGGGCGATCACCGCCTCCGGTACCAAGCGCGTCGTCACAGCCCTGGCCAAAGCGTCCGGTCGCAAGACCAAGCGCACGCTGACCGGCATCACCGACAAGTTCAAGAGCACATGGAATCGATCCGACAAGCCCCAGTAAAAGACACCATTTCGTTCGACATCCTGGATTCGATCGACGTTCGCGTCGGCACCATCGAGCTCGTCGATGACATCGAGGGGTCTGACAAGCTGCTCAAGCTCACCGTCAATTTCGGCGACCACCAGCGCACCATCCTCGCCGGCATGAAACAGGAGCGCGACGACCCGCGTGAGATCGAGGGCCAGCAGGCGCTATTCGTGGTCAACCTCGAGCCCAAGAAAATGATGGGCGAGGTATCAGAAGGCATGCTCTTCGACCTCGGTTACGCCGACGGCGTCGCCCCCGCGCTGGCGGTTCCCGAAAAGCTTGTCCCCGACGGCTGCCGCGCCGGCTAGTCCGGCCGCCGCGGTAATATCCGCGACGACGCGACGGCAAAGATCGAAGGAATCGGTGCTTTCTGCGACTTGCAGCAAGAGCTCGCCGCCCGTCGCCACTTCGAGGAAACAGCGGCATGGGCGCCCTGCGAATAACCAACCGAGCCGACGCAGGTCAGATCCTCGAACACTTCAATGGGTTTCACGACGGCTTCATCAAGCGGCTCGAGGTGACGTCGCGCGATCAGTTCTCGATTGTCGAGCCCGGTGACCCGGCGATCGCCCACGAGCTCACCGGCAGGTTCGATGCGGTGATCGACATCGCTCACTACAACTATCCTGTCGGCGCCTTGCAGCCGTTCGACCAGGCGATCCGCTGCCGATTCGCCGACGTGCGCGATCTGTGTCTGGACCTGCGCGGCATCGGGGAGAGCAACTGGCCGATCAAGGTGGTCGAGATCGACGCGGCCGCCGATGATCCGGCGCGCTTCACACTCGTCTTTCACTGGAGCCATCTGGTGAACAACGAGTGGTCAACGCGCTCGGCGCAACTGATGACTTTCACGACGGCTGAATTCGAGGAGCTGTCGCTCTCCTAGGGCGGCTCCGGGCGGTCGGTATGTGGCGACCGCCGAGCTTCAGCACCTGCGCCCAAGACCACAAGCCGCAGCCAGGTTTTCGGCGACGACTTGGCGCCTGTATCGATGCGTACCTGTGGAAGCTCGGCCGCCGGACTGTTATAGATCGATGCGGGGCCGGTGTTTCGAGCGGGGAGAACGATTGGAGTCGACATGCGCATCGTTGTGAGCACGCCCACGGGCAACATCGGCAGCGTCGTCACGGATCGCTTGCTCGATGCCGGTGCCGAGGTCGTTGCCGTGCATCGCACTCCGGAGAAGGTCGAAGATTTCGCCGCCCGCGGCGCCCAAATCCACCAGGGGTCGCTCGACGACGCCGAGGCACTCGGATCGGCGTTGACGGGGGCCGACTCGCTGCTGTGGGTGACGCCGCACGACCTGGGGGCGGAGAGCGTTCGCGCCTCGCAAAACGCTTTCGGAGAGGCGGTCTCCGCTGCCGTGCAGGCCGCCGGAACGCGGCGCGTCGTCAACATCTCCAGCATCGGAGCGCAGCACGACGAGAGCACGGGGCCGGTCGCCGGTCTGCACGACGTCGAAGAAATGCTCGACACCAGCGGCGCGGCTGTCTTGCACCTGCGGCCCGCCTACTTCTTCGAGAACTACATCGTGCAGGTCGATGCCATCAAGGCGATGGGCGGCATCATGCTACCGGTTTCGGGTTCCAGGAGCCTGCCGATGATCGCCACACGCGACATCGGCGTGGTAGCCGCCGACAAGTTGCTCGACGACGGTTGGTCGGAGTCGTCGATCCTCGGGCTGCACGGCCCGAACGCCCTGACGTTCGATGAAGCGGCTGACACGATATCGGCGGCGATCGGCCGTCGGGTGCCGCACATGACGATCGACGAGATGCAGGCGCGCATCGGTTTGTCGATGATGGGCCTCTCGCAGAGTGTCATCGACACGATGGTCGAGATGTACCATGCGATCGAAAGCGGGCACATGAGCTCAGCCGAGCCGCGCACCGACGAAACCACCACGCCCACGACGCTGGCCGAGTGGGCGGCCGAGGTGCTCGCACCGAGATTCGCGTAGAGAGGGACCACACGAGCCTGTTCGTAGTCGGCTAGAGTCTCGCCAATGAACTCAAGCTCGGCTCCCGTTCTCAAGGATCTCGTTCTGATCGGAGGCGGTCACAGCCACGTGACCGTGCTCAAGCGGTTCGGCATGGAACCGATGCCGGGCGTGCGCCTCACGGTGATCAGCCGCGATGTCGACGCGCCCTACTCGGGCATGCTCCCCGGGCTGATTGCCGGCCACTACACGTTCGATAAAGCCCACATCGATCTAGGGCCGCTGGCGCGCTTCGCCGGGGCTCGTTTTTTCCACGACGAGGTGGTGGGTATCGACTCGGTAGCCAAGCTCATCAGCTGCCGCGACCGGCCGCCCGTGACCTACGATGTGGTGTCGATCAATATCGGCTCGACGCCGGGGTTGCGCGTGCCGGGTGCGGCCGAGTCGGTCGTGCCGGTAAAGCCGATCGCCGGTTTTTGGCGGCGCTGGGAGGAGCTTCGAAACCGCGTGCTCAGCGCCGAGGGTCGCGAAGATATCCGCATCGGGGTCGTCGGTGGTGGTGCCGGCGGGGTCGAAATCCTGCTCGCCATCCAGTACCGCTTACAACACCTTCTGCAGGAACGACATCAGCGGGCCGACCGCTTGTCGTACTCCCTCGCCACCATGACCAAGGAGATCCTGCCGACGCATAACCACCGCGTGCGCGCCAAGTTCCGCCGCGTGCTTGCCGAACGCGACGTCGACGTGCTCACCGGTCGCCGGGTGGTGGCGGTGAATCGCATCCAACAAACAGCGGGCGCCGACGGCGAAGCCGCGAGCGGCGCCGACGGTGAGGACGCCGACGGCCGGCCGGGGTATCTGGTCCGCTTCGCCGACGGAGAGGCGCTCGAGCTCGACGAAGTGCTGTGGGTCACGACCGCGCGGGCTGCCGATTGGCCGGGCGGCAGCGGTATGGAAGTCGACGAGCGGGGCTTCATCAAGGTCAACGACGCGCTGCAGTCGCTGTCGTCTCCGGACATCTTCGCCGTCGGCGATGTCGCCGACGTGGTGAACCACCCGCGCCCGAAGGCCGGCGTGTTCGCCGTGCGGCAGGGTCCGCCGCTTACTGACAACCTGCGTCTCTGCCTGCTCGGCGAGGAAGTCGTACCGTTCCGGCCGCAGCAAGAATTCCTGAGCTTGGTGTCGACGGGTGACAAGTGCGCCGTGGCGTCGCGCGGTGAGTGGGCTCTCGAAGGTCGCTGGGTCTGGAAGTGGAAGGACTTCATCGACCAGCGCTTCATGAACAAGTACAACTTGTTGCCGGAGATGGAAGACGACGACGACGAGCCACAGCCCGAGGTCGACGTTCGGCTGGTCCCTGATTCGCTCGTCTCATCAGGTTCCGACGAAGCGGCCCGCTGGGAAGCGCTGGAGAAAATCAGCACGGTGGCCATGCGCTGCGGCGGCTGCGGCTCCAAGGTCGGCAGCACGGTGCTCGAGCAAGCGCTCGAGCGACTCGAGCCCCTGGCGCGCGACGATGTGGTCGTCGGTCTCGACGCCCCCGATGATGCCGCTGTTGTCGAGGTGCCTGCCGGCAAGCAGCTCGTGCAGACGGTCGATTTTTTTCGCTCCTTCATCGACGACCCCTATGCCTTCGGCAAGGTAGCGGCGCAGCATGCGCTGGGCGACGTGTTTGCCATGGGCGCCGAGCCGCAAACGGCGCTGGCCATGGTCACGATTCCCTTCGGGATCGAGGAAAAGGTCGAGGCCGACCTGACGCACCTACTCTTCGGAGCGCTCGAGGTCCTCAACGCCGAGAACACGGCGCTGGTCGGCGGTCACACCAGCGAGGGGGCGGAGTTGGCGCTCGGCTTCGCGGTGAACGGGTTGATCGCCTCCGGGACAGCGCTCAGCAAGGCCGGTATGAACCCCGGAGACAAGCTGATTCTCACCAAGCCCCTGGGCACCGGCGCTCTGTTTGCCGCCGACATGCGTCTCCAGGCCAAGGGGCGTTGGATCGAGGCGGCGCTGCGCTCGATGACGCAGTCGAGCCGCGGCGCGGCAAGCTGCCTGGTTGAACAGGGAGCCACGGCAATGACCGACGTCACCGGGTTCGGCCTTCTCGGGCACCTGGTGGAGATGGCCAAGGCGTCGGGTGTCGAGGTCGATCTCGAGTTGGATGCGATCCCGGCGCTCGACGGCGCCCTCGAGGTCATCGGCAGGGGGATTTTCTCGTCACTGCAGCCCCAGAACGTGCGTTTGCGGCGCGCCGTTGCTAACGTCGACGCAGCGGCGACACACGCCGCCTATTCTTTGATTTTCGACCCGCAAACCGCGGGCGGCATGCTCGCCAGCGTGCCGGCAGAGAGCGCCGGTCGCTGCCTCGACGCGCTGCGTGAGCTCGGCTACGGTCGCAGTGCGGTTGTCGGATGCGTGGGCGAAGAAAGCGCGTTCGAAGAGGCGATCCGCCTGATCGTCTGAAAGAAAGGACGACATGCGATTCACTGGCGCTGTCGCAACGGTTGCCCTGCTCGCTACAGCCGTCTCCGCCACCGTGTCGCCCGGCAACGGAGAGGCCGCGGCCGAAAAGCCCGCTGGCGGAGAGATTGCGGCGGCCGGAACGCCCGCCAGCGGAGAAACCGCGACCGCCATGTGGGCGTACAACGGACACCACATCATCTGCGAGATCGCCTTCCAGCGGCTCAGCGACGAGGCCCGCGCCATGGTGTTTGCGGTGCGCGCCGCCGATCCGAACCCCTCGCCGACGTTCTATCAATCGTGCGTGTGGCCCGATGTCTCACGCCGCGACGATCACCGGGCGACGTACGAGTACCACTTCATGAACGTGGTCGAGCCCGGTGCCGACGAGCTCGTCATGGAACGCGATTGCGCCAACTACGACTGCGTGCAGCTCGCGGTCGTGCGTTACGCGAACTACCTGGCGACGGACCCGGGCGACAGCGAGAGCATGAAGGTGCGTCGCGCCAATGCGCTGAAGTTCGTCGGCCATTTCGTCGGCGATCTACACCAGCCGTTGCACACAGGCTACGCCGACGATCGCGGCGGCAACGGCACCGTCGCGCAGTTCTTCGACGAGGGTCCGAGCAACCTGCACGGCATCTGGGATTACGCAATCCCGGCGCGCATGGGCTACTACGAGGACCCACCGGTCACGGCGCGGCGCCTGGGCGCCGAGATCACCGCTGCCCAGGTGGGCGAGTGGGCGGACTTCGACGTAGTGGGTTGGTCGCGTGAGTCCTACGAAGTGGTCGACAGCCTTGTCTACGATGTTCCACGCGACGGTAAGCTCGGCGACGACTACTACGAGCGCGCCGCACCGATCGTCGAGCGGCGCATGAAACAGGCCGGCGTGCGTCTGGCATTTCTGCTCAACAACGCGGCCGCCGGAACGCTCGATTTCCCGCCGATGTTCGGCGGCTCGTAACGGTAGGCGGGCGCACGCGCCCTGGCCTGGGCTAGCCGCCGCTCGATTCGGCGCCTTCGGCGGGCTTTTCGGCCCCTGCAGCGCTGCTTTCGGCAGCCGGCTCGGCAGGAGCGTCTTCCGCGGCTTGTTCTACCGCCGCCTCTTCAGCGGGAGCATCCGCAGCCTCTTCTGCCGGCGCCGCCTCGGTCTCCGGTTCCGGCGCGGATTCGGGTTCCGGCTCCGGCTCGGGCTCGGGTTCCGGCTCCGGCTCAGGCTCCGGAGCGGCGGTGGTCTTTTGCAGGTCGCAATCCTTGCAGCGCCATTCGCCTTCTACCTCTTCGGCGCGCTCGTGCGGGCAGATCTCTTGGTAGTGGGCGATCTCGGCCTCGAGGGCCTTGCGCTCCTCCGCCGGGCTCTCGTCCGTGAGCAGTTTGAGCGCCTGCTGGGCGCGGTAGCGACGGTCTCGCAGCTCTAGTGTTTCGAGTTCCATAGGATCTTCGGGTTTTTCGAGGCGGTTACGAGGGACTGCGGGAAGACGCGAGTACGTTAGCCGGGGACCCAGGGTTGATCAAGCTGGCTGGACAGACCAACATGCCCCATATGAACAGGCACGCGAAGTGCCGATTCTTGCTTTGCGGACTGGTTGCGACGCTGGCGATCGTCGGCGCGGCCCGTGGGTCCGAGCAACCGGCGGAGACCTCGGAGCCGGCCGACACCGGTGAGGCGGCAGCCGCGCCACCGAGGGCGGCATTCCCCTGATTACCGGTGACGCGCTCATTCAGCGCATCGATGCCGGCGACGCGCCCGTCATTCTCGATGTGCGCACCGCCGCGGAATACGCGGAAGGGCACGTCCCCGGCGCCATCAACATCTCCCACGACGAGCTCGCCGAGCGCCTGGCGGAGATCGATTCGGCGCGTGACCTCGAGGTTGTCGTGTATTGCCACAGCGGTCGCCGCGCCGGCATCGCAGAAGCGCTGCTGGCCGAGCAGGGCTTCAGTAACCTCGAGCATCTCGAGGGCGACATGCAGGCCTGGATGGCAGCCGGACGGCTCACAGAGAAGCCCAAGCAGTAGATGTGCGGACATTACCGGGTTGGGCGGCCGTGGCGGCGCTAGCGCGGCGGCCGTTTCCGCTCCCGTAGCTCGAGCCGCCAACCTCGACACGCCCCTTCATATCAGTCGCTGCGGAATGCCAGGTTCGGATCGATGCGCGTTACCCGCCACGCGGGAACCATGGCGGCCACGATCGCCACCACGACCAGCACCAGCGCAACGCCGCCGAGCACGAGCGGATCGCGAGCCGAGACGTTGAAGAGCAACGGCGAGATCCAGCTCGCGGTGGCCAGGGCGATGCCCACACCCAACCCCACTCCCACCAAGGTCAGCCGCAGCGCCTGGAGCAAAACCATGCCGACTAGCTGACCCGGCGCGGCGCCCAACGCGGTGCGCACGCCGAGCTCGTGAGTCCGTTGCGCGACGTTGAACGCCAACACGCCGTAGAGGCCGACGGCGGCGATCACCAGCGCCAGACACCCGAACACCGTGAACATGGTGGCGCCCAGCAGCCACGAGCGCGCCTGCGGATCGACATAGTCGTTGTAGGGACGGACGCTGACGTAGCGTAGCGCCGGCGACATGGCGTGCAGCTCGCTGCGAACCGCTGGTATCAGGGCGCCGAATGCCTCGGGGTCGGCGCGCACGAACAACGTTTCCGGCTCTAGCGCGACGCCCTGTCCCAGAGGAACGTAGTACTGCATCGTCGCCGACTCGATGAGCTCCTGGCGGCGCGAGCTCTCGACGATGCCGACGATCTCGTTACAGGGAGGTGGCTCGTCCTCGCCGATGAGCAGGCAATTGCCGATGGCGCTCTCCCCCGGCCACAGAAGCCGCGCCATGAGCTCGTCGACGATGGCCACCGGCGCCGTGCTCTCGTTTTCATGCGGCAGGAAGCCACGGCCTTCGACAATCCGCAGGTCGAGCGTTTCGAAGATCGCCGGCGACGCCGCGTTGATGTAGGGCCCGCCGCCCTGGAGCCTGGGGAGCTCGTCGAGCCCCGGTACTCTTACCCGTTCGGCCCAGCTCGACTGGAAGGGCGTCGAGGCGGAGGTCGCCACCGCCTCTACGGTCGGCAGGCGTTGCAAGCGCTCGATCGCCTGACGAAAAAAGAGTGTGGTCTCGGTGTCGTCCATGCCACCGGCAACGAGGTCGGGTATCACAATCAGGACCTGGTCGGGGTCGATCCCCAGATCGAGGCCGCGGATCTCCTGGAGGCTGCGCACGAAGAGGCCCGCGCCGACCAGCAACAGGACCGACAGCGCCGCCTGAGCGACGAGCAACACCCTGCGCGTTCGCGATTGGTGTGTCATGCCGCTGCGCTCCCACGCCCGGAGCACGTCGATCAGGTTCGGGCGGCTCGCCTGCAGCGCCGGCACCACGCCGGCCAGCAATCCGGAAGCCAACGTGGCGCCGAGGGTGAATCGCAGCAGCGCAAGGTTGACCGGCGACGACGGCCAGTACACGGCGGGCAGCAGCGCCGAATTTCTCGCGTGCTTCGCGTTCGGCAGCGTCACGCGACATTCCTTCTTGCATCAACGAGCGCACCCTCTGGTCGAGATGGAAGTCGATCTCCGTGTCGATCTCGCGGTGGATGTGCCGTGGCGTGTTGCGAAACTGGAAGATCTGCGCCCACCGCCCGAACACGCTGCCGCGCTTGTCCGCCGGCGAACTGCCCGCGCCACGCCGCCCACGGCCGCTCACTCGGCTGCTCCGTCGCCGAGCACCTTGGAGACCGCGGCAGCGTAGTTGTTCCAGGAGCGTGTGCTCTTCTCGAGCTGGCGCCGTCCCTTGGCGGTCAGGCGGTAGAACTTGGCGCGCCGGTTGTTGTCCGACAGGCCCCAGCGCGAGTTGAGCCAGCGCCGTTTCTCCATGCGGTGCAGGGCGTTGTAGAGGGCGCCGTCCTCGATTTGTAGCGCGTCATCGGTGGTTTTCCGGATCCACTCGGCCACCGCGTAGCCGTGCTGCGGCCCTATCGCCAGCCCCCGTAGCACGAGGACGTCCAGTGTTCCCTGCAGCAGCTTGAGATCTTCGTCGGCCATGTCTTGTTTCCCTGTTTGCCGGAGCGCACGGCCGAAGCATCGGCCCGCACCGTTATAGGCGTTCCCCTGAAGTGTTCAGGTTATTGTTCCCTGAAATGTTCAGGGAAGCAACTATCCAATCGACGACGGGGATTCATTTGCCCCTCCTTAACGCTGCGAACACAGGAGAACGGCTGCGGGATAGAGAGGATTGCGCCCCGGCCGACCGGGGCGTTCGGCGCGGTGCGCCAGCATGCTGCCCGTTGGCGGGTACGCTATCCTCACTCCTTCCGAGGCTTCGAGCGTCCATCATGACGGGATTGCAAGCCATTTTCGTTCCTCTTCACGCATATCGATGAAATTTCAGAGCCCACCGGCTGACATTTCGTTTCCCGCCACCGAGCGCGAGGTCCTGAAGCGCTGGGAGGAGCGGCGGGCGTTCGAGCGCAGCGTCGAGGAGCGCTCGCCTGACAAGAGCTACAGCTTTTACGACGGGCCGCCGTTCGCCACCGGCCTGCCGCACTACGGGCACCTGCTGGTGGGCACCATCAAAGATGTTGTGGCCCGTTACTGGACCATGCGCGGCTATCGGGTGGAGCGGCGCTTCGGCTGGGACTGCCACGGCCTGCCGGTCGAGTTCGAGGTCGAGAAGCAACTCGAGCTCAACGGCCGTGCCGACATCGAGGCATTCGGCGTCGACAAGTTCAACGAGACCTGCCGATCGATCGTGCTGCGCTATACCGAAGAGTGGCGAACGATCGTGACCCGCATGGGTCGCTGGGTCGATTTCGACAACGACTACAAGACGATGGACGTCTCCTTCATGGAGAGCGTCTGGCACGTCTTCAAAACGTTGTGGGAGAAGGACCTGATTTACGAGGGCTACCGGGTGGTGCCCTACTCGTGGCGCATCGGCGCGCCGTTGTCGAACTTCGAGGCCAACCTCAACTACAAGGAGGTCCAGGATCCGTCGATCACCGTAAAGTTCACACTCGATGACGACGGATGGCGCCACCTACTGGACGAGCTCCGCGGACACCCTGAAGACTGGCTAGACATATGGGCCCCGGGGGAGAGCACCGCGCCACCCTACGTGCTGGCCTGGACGACAACGCCCTGGACGCTGCCGTCGAACATCGCGCTGGCGGTGGATCCTGAGGCGACGTACGTGATCGTAGAAGTCGGCGAATCCGAGGACGGCGGTGCCGCGGGGGTGGGTGGGTCAAAAAAGACCAATGAAGGTGCCCGCCCGGGCGAGCGTTACATCCTGCACGCCGATCTCGTCACCGCTTACTGGCCGAAGACAGAAGGCATCGAGATCATCGGCGAGTTGAAGGGCTCGGACCTGGTCGGCCGCGGCTATCAACCGCTGTTTCCGTTTTTCGCCGAGCGCAAGCAAAGCGAGGAGAACGCTTTTCGCATCCTGCCTGCCGACTTCGTGACCGCCGAAACCGGTACCGGAATCGTCCACATGGCGCCGGCCTTCGGTGAAGACGACTTCCGCCTCGGCAAGGAGTTCGGCATCGAACCCGCCGACCCGGTCGCCGAAGACGGCACGTTCACCAGCATCATCGAGCCGTACCAGGGTGTCATGGTGAAAGACGCCGACAAGCAGATCATCCACGATCTCAAGGAGGAAGGGCGGATCCTGCGCCACGAGACCTACGAGCACAGCTACCCGTTTTGCTATCGGTCCGACACGCCGCTGATCTACAAGACGATCAACGCCTGGTACGTGCGCGTCGAGTCTTTCAAGGATCAGCTGGTGGCCAACAACCAGCACATTCGCTGGGTTCCGGACCATATCAAAGACGGCCGCATGGGCAACTGGCTGGAGGGCGCACGCGACTGGAACATCTCGCGCAATCGCTACTGGGGGAACCCGCTGCCGATCTGGCGCAACGACGAAACCGGGGAAACGATTTGCGTCGGCTCGCGCGCCGAGCTGGAGGAGCTCGCCGGGCAGAAGGTCGAAGACCTGCACAAGCACATCGTCGATGACATCGTGATTCCCTCGGCGACAGGCGACGGCGAGTTGCGGCGCGTCCCCGAGGTGCTCGACTGCTGGTTCGAGTCGGGCTCTATGCCATACGGGCAGGCGCACTACCCGTTCGAAAACAAGGAACAATTCGAGCAGGGCTTCCCCGCCGACTTCATCAATGAGGCAGTCGATCAGACCCGCGGTTGGTTCTACACGCTACTGGTGCTGTCGACGGCGCTCTTCGACAAGCCGGCGTTCGAGAACTGCATCGTCAACGGCTTGGTGCTGGCCGAGGACGGTCGCAAGATGTCGAAGTTGCTGAAGAACTACCCGGATCCCGTAGAGCTCGTTGAACAGCACGGCGCCGACGCCATCCGTATCTTCATGCTCGACTCGCCGGCGCTGCGCGGCGAGGAGCTGCGCTTCGCAGAAGCCGGCGTGCGCGACATGGTGCGCCGCGTGCTGCTGCCCTGGTGGAACAGCGTCAGCTTCTTGATGACCTACGCTCACGTCGATGGGTGGGATCCGGAAACCGATTTGTACGACGGCGAGCCGACCCACGAGCTCGACGTGTGGATTCGGGCCAAGCTCGAGGACCTCAAGTACCAGGTGGAGCGCGAGATGGCAGCGTACAAGCTCTACCGGGTGGTGGATCCGCTGCTCGACTTTCTCGACGACCTGACCAACTGGTACATCCGTCGCTCGCGGCGCCGTTTCTGGAAGTCGGAGCACTCCGACGACAAGCTCTGCGCCTACACCACGCTGTACACGGTGATGCTCGAATTCACCGAGTTGATGGCGCCGTTCACGCCGTTCTTGGCCGACGAGGTCTACGAGCAGCTGCGCGTCACGCCCGATACACAGGCCGTCGATTCGGTGCACCTGCGTGACATGCCCGAGCGGCGCGAGCTGAGCGTGCAAGAGGTGCAGATCGAGCACCGCATCGATCTGACGCGGAGCGTCTGCGAGCTTGGCCGCAGCCTGCGGGAGAAGGCACGTATCCGCACGCGGCAGCCTCTATCGCGAGTGCGTGTCGGTACGATGAACAAGAAGGAGCGCGAGTGGTTGAAGGCCGGTGAGGAAGTGATCCTCGAGGAGCTCAACATCAAGCGTTTGGAGATTCTCAAGGACCCGACCGAGCTGGCGACGCCCACGCTGAAGCCCAACATGCCACGCCTCGGTCCGCGCCTCGGCAAGGAAGTGAAGTCGTTGGCCAAGACACTCACGACATTGCAGGAAGTCGATGCCGAGAAGGTGCGGCAGCTTGCCCGCGGCGAGAGCACGGAGGTCGACGGCGTCGAGCTTGATCCCGAGGACGTACACGTCGACATGCAGCCCTCCGCCGAGGGCGAGCTGGTGGCGGCTTCCGGAAATCTCGTGGTGTCGATCGACACCGAGATCACAGAGGACTTACGACTGGAGGGCTTCGCCCGGGATCTGATCAACCGCATTCAGAACCTGCGAAAAAGGGCGGCCTTCAAAGTGGACGACCGTATCTGGCTGGAGATCAATCCCGAGGGCGCGAATGTGCGCGCTGCCATCGAACGCAACGAGTCGCTCATCCGCGGCGAGACGCTGGCGCTCGAGACAGTCAAGATCGGGCAAGCGATTCCGGTCCCCGTAGAGGACGAGGAAACCTTCGACATCGATGGCGAGTCGGTCACCATCCGGATCGGGCGGCCGCACTAGACGAAGCGACGCCCGGAGTTGGCAGCGACGTTGAAGTTGGCGTTTAATGCGGACAGTCGAGTGCGCACCAGGGAGATTTAAAGATGAAGCGAACGTCGGTACTAGTGCTGATCGCAATCGTCTGTATTTCGGGGTTGGAGTACGGCTCCGCGGCAGCGCTGAGCGCGCCGCAGCGCGGGCGCCAGGAGCCACCACCGGACCTCGAGCTCATGTCGGCGCAGGACGTACTGTCGGCCACGCCACCGCCGGCCGATCATCGAATCGCCTACGGCAGCGATCCCGTCCAGTTCGGCGATTTGCGCCTGCCCGGGGGGCCGGGGCCGCATCCCGTGGCGATCATGATTCATGGCGGCTGCTGGATGGCGTTCGCTGACCTCGAGCACTTCGGCATGCCGGCCGCGGAGCTCACCCGCAACGGCATCGCCACCTGGAGCATCGAGTACCGCCGCGTCGACATGGAAGGCGGCGGCTGGCCGAACACCTTTCTCGACGTCGGTGCCGGCATGGATCATTTGCGCCAGATCGCCGCCGCGTATGACCTCGATCTCGAGCGCACCATCACGGTGGGGCATTCGGCGGGCGGTCACCTGGCCCTGTGGGCCGCCGGCCGCCATCGCATAGAGGAAGACAGCGACCTGTACGTCGCCGATCCGTTGCGCGTGTCCGGCGTGGTGAGCCTCGGCGGCGTACCGGAGTTGCGCCGCTCCCGCGACATCGACGAGAACGTCTGCGGCATGGACGTCATCGACATGTTGATGGGCGGCGGGCCGCGTGACGTGCCGGAGCGATATCTGGCGGGATCGCCGTTCCAGATGCTGCCGCTCGACGTAACCCAACGCCATATCACCGGGCAATACGATACGGCCGTACCGCGGCAACAGGTGAACCTCTACAACTACGAGGCCAGCCAGGTCGATGACTCCCAGCTCATCGTGGCCCCGAACGCCGGCCACTTCGAGGTCATGTGGCCGGGCACCGAGGCGTGGGCCATTGTCGAACGGGAGGTGTTCGCGCTGCTGGGGATGAGCCGCTAGAGCGTGAGCCGGCTCGCTCATCGGGTTCGCAACTCGGCACGGACTCCTGAACAGGGGCCCGTGCCTTGCCGGCTGCCGATGGCGGCAGCCGTCCTAGCGCTCGCTTGCGCTGCCGCCGCGTGCTCGGGAGATGCAGCCGCCCCGGCCGCAGCAGAATCCGGCGGGCCGGATTTTCCGTTCGGGGTCGAGATCACGGGCATCGAGATCGTTCTGTCGGACGCCACCTACGACCTGGCCCTCCCTATCGACGTCACGGTCGATCGCAACGGTCGGGTGTACATCATGGATCGCCGCGCGCGTCACATCGTCGTCGTCGGGCAGGAAAACGAGGTCGAAGGCACGATCGGCCGCAACGGCGAGGGCCCCCAGGCGAATTCCGGCTGCTGATCGGCGGCGCGGCACGCGGCGATCATCTGTATGTGCTCGACAACGTGCACGGTGTGCAGCTGTTCGATCTCGAGGGCACATACCTTTCCGCTTATTCCACGCCGCGCATCTTTTCTGATCTCGATATCGGGGCGGACGGCGGTGTGATCTTCAGCAACAACAGCGTGTATTCGAGCGGCGCGCAGGTCGGCCGCGTCGCGCCGTCCGGCGAAGTGCTCGAGCCGATCGGTACGATCGTGTTTCCGGATGCCGAGCCGATGCGCTTGGGTGCGGTTGCCGAGGCGGTCGTCGCCGGTGACATTCCCGACGTACTGCGCAACCACACGATGCCGATTGCCGGGCCCGACGGCTCGATCTGGGCCGTATCGCCGACCGAGAGCTTGTTGCGCCACTACACGCCCGCCGGTGAGCTGCTTAGCGAGGCGTCGATCGAGATTCCGGAGCTTCCGGCCATCCAGCAGCAGTACCTCGCGGACTTCGCCGCTAGCACGGGCCGCGACCTGTTCTTTTTCCCCAACTACGTGGAGGACGGCGTCGCGAGCCGCGATGGATTGCTGCTCTTGTGGAGCACCCGCGAAGGCGACCCCGACCTGATCACGGTACATGACGACGGCGGGCAGCTCATCCAGCGGCTTCTGTTGCCGAAGATCACCGACGGCGGCGGCGGGACGATGGCGCTCCGCATGGCGTACCACGAGGCGCGACGCCGCCTGTACATCTCGGCTTCCGACACGGCGACGGTGTACGCCGTCGAGCTTCCCGAGTCCGTCCAGTTCTGAAGCCCGGCTAGCTCGGCGCGATGAGGTGCGCGACCACGTCGGTGTGCGTGTTGGTCGCCGCATGCAGCGGCGCATCCGCGGTGAGCAACGAGGTACCGAGAGCCTCCGCCAAGGCTACGTAGCTCGCATCGTACGCGGAGAAGTTGTCCCGGAGATCGAGTATTCGATGCAACAAGGGACCGTGTTCGTAGCGCTGCAGGGGCAGCCCACACAGATCATCGAGCATGCACCTCGCCGCCGCGACGGTTTCGATTCGTCGCCGCAAGAAGGCACGTCGGATCCCGGAGGTCACCTCGACGTCGCACAGGTTGGGTACGTGTAGTTCGACGCTCGTGTCTTCGATGAGGCGAAGCATCACCTCCGCGTCGCGCGGCCTCAGCAGGAAATCCACGATCGTCGACGCGTCGACGACTGCATGACGCACGTCGGCCGGACCGGTCATTCGCGCCCGGCCTCCCGCCGTCCCTCGCGAATGAGCTCGGCCGCCGTGATGCCGCCCAGGTCAACAGACTCTCGCTTCAGGATCCGTGCCAGCACGTCGCGGCGATCCTCTCGGGACACCTCGCGTGCGAGAATTCCCTGAATGAAGTCGGTGAGCGTCATGCCGTGCAGTCGAGCGCGCCGCTTGAGCTCTCGATGCAAATCGTCGGGTACATTTCGAACCTGGATCATTTTGGGCATGCCTCATGGAATCACATGTGATTCACATGTACAAGGAGTGTGGAATCGTCGTGCCGTGGGATCGTGTGATCCGAGATCGGCACGCCTCGTCGGGCTCAACTGAAGTTTGACGGCCACGAGCAGCCGATTTCCGAACGGGGCTGCAAGCACCGCGGAACCGGCTGGGGATATGCCATCATGTGAAGACCATTCGCAACTCAGCACTCCTCGGAGATTTCGTATGAAACGAGCCCTGTCCGTTCTCTTGGTTGCCACCCTATCGGGCGCAGTTGCCGACGCCCCGGGCGGAGTCGTTGCCGGCGTTCTGACGCCCGATTCGAGCGCGGCGCAACCGCATCGATCCCAAACCACCGACTACGACGCCCTCGCCAAGGAGATCTACGCCGAGCTCATCGCCTTTCGCTCCACCGCCGACATGCCCGAGAACGTCAAGGCGGCGGCCGAAGCAATGCAGCGACGCTTGGTCGACGCCGGCTTTCCGGAAGAAGACGTTCAGGTGGTGAGTCCCTACCCCGAGCTCGGCAGTGTTGTGGCTCGCTATCGCGGGCAAGGGCCGGGCGGTGGGCCGCCCACGAAAGAGCCCATCATGTTGATGGCGCACCTCGACGTGGTCGATGCATTGCGTTCCGACTGGGAGTTCGATCCCTTCGAGTTGCGCGAGATCGACGGCTACTTCTACGGCCGCGGCACCGGCGACAACAAGGCCGGCGCCGTGCACATCGTCACCAACTTCATTCGGCTGCGCGACGAAGGCTACGTGCCCGACCGTGACCTGATCGCGGTGCTTACCGGTGATGAAGAGACGTCGAGTGACAGCATCGAGTATCTGGCCGGGCCGCAGCGAGAACTCGTGGACGCTGCCTTTGCGATCAATTCCGACGCCGGCGCCGGTGAGCTGTTTCAGGGCACGCCGAACATCTTCAACGTGCAGGCCGCCGAGAAGGTATACCTGACGTTTCATTTGACAGCCACCAACCCCGGCGGCCATAGCTCGCGGCCGATGCCCGAGAACGCCATTTACGAACTGACAATGGCGCTGGCGCGGTTGTCCGAATACACCTTTCCGGTTGAGCTTTCCCAGGTATCGCGGCTGTACTTCGAGCGTTCGGCTGGATTCGCGGACGGGCAAACCGCCGTTGACATGAGGCAGGTGGCGCAGGACCCGCCCGATCTCGACGCCGCGGCGCGACTTTCGGCTGCCTCGCCGTTTTTCAACGCCTTGCTGCATACGACGTGTGTCGCCACCCGCCTGACCGCCGGCCACGCTGACAACGCCCTCCCCCAAACGGCCCAAGCCACGGTGAATTGCCGCATTCTGCCGGGTCAGTCACCCGACGACATCGAGGCGACCCTGCGCGAGATCGCCGGTAACGACGACATCACGATCGAGCGCGTCAACGCGCCAACGCCGTCCGACCCATCGCCGCTGACCGACGAGATCATGGGCGTCATCGAGCCGCTCGTGGAAGAGATGTGGCCCGGTGTGCCGGTGATTCCGGGGATGTCCACCGGCGCCACCGACGGCCTCTACGTCCGCAATGTCGGTATCCCGGTGTACGGTGTGTCGGCGATTTTCAGCGATCCGGACGACGCCCGGGCCCACGGCCAGAACGAGCGCGTCGGCATCAAGGAGTTCCATGAAGCACAGGAGTTCTGGTACCGCATGCTGAAGGCGTTCTCCGGACGGTCCGAGTCCGCCGAAGACTGGCCGCAGTTCCGCGGGTCCGGCGCCATGCCCGTGTCCGACAACCCGAACCTACCGAGCACCTGGTCGACGACGGCGAACGTCGAGTGGGTCACTGACGTGCCCGGCATGGGTTGGTCGTCGCCGATCGCGTGGGACGGCAACGTGTTCGTGACCGCGGCGGCCAGCGACACGCCGATGAAGCAACCGTCGCTCGGCGTCGATTTTTCCAACGACTACGTGGCCGAGTTGCAGCAGCAGGGCCTGTCGATGGACGAGGTGATGGCCAAGGTCGACGAGCGCGATGCCGAGTTTCCCGACGCGGTGGTCCTGCAGTACAGCCTGTCTTGTTACGACTTGGACACCGGCGAGCTGCTCTGGCGCAACGACTTCCACGAGGGCCACCCGCCGGTGGGCCGGCACCGCAAGAACAGCTACACCTCGGAAACGCCGGTTACGGACGGCGAAGCGATCTACGTGTACGTGGCGTTCCAGGGCTTGTATGCCTTCGACATGGAGGGCAACGAGCTGTGGAAGACACCGCTCGAGCCGCATCAGGTGTACCTCGAGTTCGGTGCCGGCGCTTCGCCGGCGCTGCACGGCGACCGGCTGTTCATTCTGAACGACAATCAGGACGACAGCTTCGTCGCCGGCTACGACAAAAACACGGGTGAGCACCTCTGGACGACGCTGCGCCCGGGCATGGGAGTCCCACAGAGAAAGTCGGCGTGGTCGACGCCGTTCGTGTGGGAGAACGAGGTGCGCACCGAGCTCGTCACCATCGGGCCCGGCTTCGTGATCAGCTACGATCTCGACGGCCACGAGTTGTGGCGCATGGCGCGCATGGCGCAGTTCTCGATCGCCAGCCCGTTCGCATACGACGGCTTGCTGTACGTGACGTCGGGGGTGCAGGGCGAGCAGAACAAGCCGATCGCCGCGATCCGACCGGGCGGTTCCGGAGACATCACGCCGCCCGAACCCGAGACCGCGAACGAGTACGTGGCCTGGTACAACCGGGTCGCCGGCGGCACGTACTTGCCGACGCCGGTAATCGCCGATGGTGGGCTCTTCGTGCTCACCGACGCCGGGATCTTCTCGAAGCATGATCCGGCGACAGGGGAGCGCCTCTATCGCTCACGGATCCATCCGACGGCGCGTAATTTCACCGCCTCGCCGTGGGCCTACGACGGCAAGATCTTCGTATTGAATGAAGAGGGCGACACGTTCGTAATCAGCACCGGCGAGGAGTTCGAGCTGCTCGGTATCAACAGCCTCGACGAGTTCTCGATGGCATCGCCGGCGATCTCCGGCGACCGCCTGTTGATCCGCACGCAGGGCAAGTTGTACTCCATCCGTGAGCTGGCGGACCACGACCAGCAGGAGACCAGGGATGATCACGACCGATAGACGCAGTGAATCGGGTCGGCGCAGCGCCACTGCTGACGGCTGGGCGCGGCGCTGGCTTTGGTCCCTCCTCGTCGCGCTGTTCGTGACGGCGGTAGGCTGCGCCGGGTCGGGTGACGTGACGACGAGCGCCACCGCCGCCGGCGAGTCGGTCGAAACCGCAAACGTCGAGGTCGCGACCGGCCTCGGGTTCCTGCGTGACCGTGAGATCTACATGCCGCAGTTCGCCCGTGGTGCCGACGGTTCCGTGTACATCGCGTGGACCGAGCGCTCCGGAGGACGCGGTGCCGACCTGTTCATCTCGCGCCTGGATCCGAGCAAAGTGTTCACGCCTCCGGTGCGGGTAAACGACATCACCAGCGGCGTTTCCGGTGGAGACCTGGACGAAGAGCGGCCGGCCATTGCGATCGGCGACGACGGAGTGATCGGCGTTGCCTGGAGCGCCCGCGGCGAGATTCGCAGCGCCATGAGCCGTAATCACGACGCTAGCTTCGAGCCCTCGCTGGCACTCAACGCCGACAACGGCGAGCGCGTCTATCGCGGCTTTGCCGACATCGATGTCGATGCCGAGGGCGTCGCCCACGCCGCCTGGATCGACGCGCCCTTCGCGCCGCGCGGCGCCGAGGAGCCGGCCGAGCTCTACTACGCCCGCATCGATGGCAGCGGGGTTACCGAGATCAATCTGACGGAAGAACAAGTCGATTCGATCTGCGCCTGCTGCCGCGTCGACATCGACGTGCGGCCCGACCAGGAAGTGATTATCGCCTTTCGCAACACCGGCGGCGGCTACCGCGACATCCACCGCATGACCGGCACCACGGGCTCCGAATTCGGCGAGCCGACGCGCTTGGGCCCGCCGATGTGGGAGCTCAACGGTTGCCCGGTCATCGGGCCGTTGAACGTCGGCGAGGCAACGCTGTGGTCCGAGGCGTCGACCGGCAAGCGTCGCCTCCTGGTAGCCACAGAAACCGATGGCAACTTCGAAATCGTGATCGGGGACTCCCAGGCGTGGCGCATTGACCGGCCGCCCCGGATTGTCGCCGAGGACGGTGGCGAGGCGCTGCTGTTGCTACCCGGCCGGCCGACTGGGTTACTATTGAAGGGATCCGGGAGCGCGTGGGGCGTGGTCGCCGACGACATGCCCATGTGGGCGATGAGCGGCACGCTCATCGACGGCAATCTGGTGCTGGTTGGGGCGATCGACGGTCAGCTTCAGGCCGAGACCCGGGCCTTCGATTTCTGAGTTTGACCCCCCTGCGGTGCTTCTGAACGCGTTTCCCGTCGCCGGGGTGGCCTGTCAAGGCGTGCAAGCGTGCTGACGGTGCTGTTCGTATCGCGCGTTTGTGGATAGAATCTACGCATTCATACATATGCGGAGTCTCGCCGGTGGTGTACCCACCGGTATCGATCGTCGTGCCGCGGCGGCAGAGACGATCCAATCATCCTTGTGGATTTTGGAGTCACCATGAGCGACAGCCATTCTGACGATAGCTTCACCGTATTCATTGTCAACCCGGCGCCGGATGCCGAGCGGATCAGCTTCTCCGTGTCGACGCCCCGTGCGCTTCCCGTGCTGGCGGCTGTCACGCCCGACGAGGATTATGTCCGCGAGATTCGTCTGATCGACCAGGCGATTGAAGAGTTTCCCTTCCACGACATCGAGCCGGGAGACCTCGTTGGCCTCAGCGTGCACACCTCCAATATCGTGTACGCCTACGAGATGGCCGGGGAGCTCAAGGAACGCGGCGCCACCGTGGTGTTTGGTGGTCCGCACGCCTCGATCTTTCCCGAAGAGGTCCTCGAACACGGCGATTCTTGCGTTACCGGCGACGCCGAAACGGCCTGGCCGCAGCTACTCGACGACTACGCCAGCGGCATGTTGCAGGAGCAATATAAGGGTGGCCGCGTAGATCCGGAGTACTTCACTCCGGCGCGCTGGGACCTGATGAACCTGGAGCCGTACCTGATGGCTTCGGTGCAGACGGTGCGTGGTTGCCCCAAGCAGTGCTCGTTCTGCTCGGTCTGGGTGCAGGACGGCCGGGTACCGCGTGTGCGTGCCAACGACGCCATCATCCAGGAGGTCCTGTACCTGTACGCTGCTGGATTTCGTGTGATTCTGTTTGCCGACGACAACTTCTATCCGTACACGCTCGAAGACATCGCCAACGCGCGTTCCGAGGAGCAGCGCCAGGAACTCCAGGCGGGCTACGACGGTCGCCTCGAGTTGCTAGAGCGACTTGCGAACGAGATCCCCAGTGACATGAAATACGCCACCCAGATCACCATGGAGGTGGCGGAAAACCTCGAGTACCTGCACGCCATGAAGAAGGCGAACATCATCGGCGTGTTGATCGGCATCGAGGCGGTCACACCCGAGGGTCTGAAGGCAGTCAACAAGGAGTGGAACTCGATCGGCGACGAGCTCATCGAGAAGCTCAACACCATCCGCACGGAGGGCACGCCGTTCATCCTCGGCAGCCTGATCTTCGGGCTGGAGAGCGACACGCCGGCGAGCCTCGAGTACACCAAGATCTTCTCCCGCGATTGCGGCATGGCGCTGGCTCAGTTCGTCCCCATGGTGCCGTTTCCGGGCACGGTCGACTTCGCCTTGATGAGGCGCGGCAAGAAGAAGCTGCAGCTCAAGGATGCGAACTACGACTACTGGCTCGATTCGGATCACCCGCGCATCCTGTACGACCACCCCAACTTCAAGAACGACGAAGAGCTGCTCCAGAAGGTCGACGAGGCCTGGGAGGATTTCTACAGCGTGAAGTCGATCATGAAGCGGTCGCGCGGCTTCGGCTACAAGGGTTGGAAGGCGCACCTGGCCTACTTCGCGCTCAATCGCGGCTTGTTCACGCGCTATCGGCGCCATGGCCTGTCGCAAGACAGCGCCGTGCGCGGCAACAAGAAGCACCGCTTGGCTCGACTGCTCGGCAAACTGATCCTGCGTTTGCTCAAGAAACCGCCGACCGAAGACGCCGCCAGCCTCGCCCCGAGCAACCTGATGCCGGCGACCAAGCGCACCGCGGCGTAGCGGGAGAACCCTCACCGACGTGAGCGACACGCCGCTCGAAGCGGTTCTCAAGCGTGATCGCGCCATCGTTGCCACCGGTCTGCTCGTGCTTGCCGCCTTCGCGTGGATCTACACCATCTCCGACGCCCGCGGCATGGGCGAGATGGGCGTGCCCTCCACTGGCACGGGCGAGACGACGATGTCGAGCGACGCCATGAGCGCCGTGGTCATGCCGATGACCGAGGCCTGGACACCGCGCCAGGCGCTTATGGTCTTCGTGATGTGGGCGGTGATGATGGTCGCCATGATGGTGCCCTCGGCGGCGCCGATGGTGCTTCTGTTCGCGGCCCTGAACCGCAAGAAACAGGAACGTGAGATGCCGTACGTGCCCACGAGCCTGTTTCTCGCCGGTTACCTGGTGGTTTGGGTAGCCTTCAGCGCCCTGGTCACGCTGGCGCAGTGGGGGTTGCAGCGCGCCGCCCTGCTGTCCCCCATGATGGTCAGCACCAGCGCCATTTTCGGCGGCGCCGTGTTGATCGCTGCCGGCATCTTTCAATGGACGCCGCTGAAGAACGCCTGCCTGTACCATTGCCGCTCGCCGCTGAGTTTTCTGACGAGCCATTGGCGTGACAACGCCGCGGGGGCGTTCAGGATCGGTTTGCACCACGGCGCCTACTGCGTCGGCTGCTGCTGGATGCTGATGTTGCTGTTGTTCGTGACCGGCGTGATGAACCTGGTTTGGGTGACGTTGATCGCCGCGTTCGTCCTGGCCGAGAAAGTCGTCCCGGCGGGTGTGGCGCTCGCGGTGAGTCGCTCGGCCGGTGCGGCCGTGGTGGCTTGGGGCATTGCAGTGATTTCCGGCGCCGCTGCGTAACGTCCCCTTGGCGGCCTTGCGGGGTGTTTCTGCCGTGCCGCCCGAGAACGGGGGGGAAAAGGGGGGGGGTCGTATAGAGGGATCGTGGCGCAGCGAGCGCAGGAGCGCCTGACAGGCACACACCTGCACAGCGGCCTGACCAGATGCTTAGTTACCAGGAGCCAACCGAGATCGGCGCTTGTGCGCCGACACAGGAGCTCATTGTTCGGAAAATCAGCTCCGCAATCGGTGCCGAGGTCAGTCGAGGGACTTGATGAAGATGTTGCGGAACATCGTGCTCGTGTCACGGTCGTGGTTTTGCAGACCGATGTATCCGCGCGCCCCGAAATCCTCGACCTTGCCGCGCGGCTCGGCCTCCCAGTCGACCACCTGCTCGCCGTTGATCTCGACGGTGATGTGATTGCCGACGAAGGTGATGCGCATGCGATTCCACTCACCTGGACCCTTGGAAGCCGGCTTCGACGGGGCCTCGGCGTCGTACACCGCGCCGGTGTGGTGGACTCCCTCGGAGACGTCGTCAATTTGCACTTCCCAGGAGTGATAGATATAGCTATCGCCGCTCGGAACGCCGGGCACGCGCACGAAAACGCCCGAATTGGCACTCTCGACCTCGGTCATGAACTCCAAATCGAGCACAAAGTCGCCGTAGTCGGCCGCTGCGTACCACATCAGGCCCATTCCACCGCTGGACTTGAGCACGCCGGTCGGGGAATCGAGAGAAAAGTACCCCGGACCGTAGTGATTCCAGCCCGCCTTGTTGAAACGTCCGTTGCGACCCTGGCGCAGGATGCGCTCGAAGCCGTCTGCCTCCAGGGAGGCCGCGGACTGGGAGCTCTCCACAGGCTGAAGAGCCAAGGGCGTCGGCATCGCAGTCGCGTTGAACGCGCCATTCGTAGCGCCCAAGGACATGAATAATGCAGTGACCATCGCTGCGAGCGCCAAAACTCTAAACGTCAGTATCATGCCGGCATCCTCCCATTACTTAGCGTTCAATAGTTAGCAATCAATCGATGAATACTATTGTTCTATATTACATGAATATTCATTATTCACCTATTAATCCTTCGCCGGGTTCCATTCGCCGCGCGCCACGGCAGGGACGAAGCTCTCGAGGTTGGGCGGCGGAAAGTCGATCGTCTCACCCCGCTCGGCGCTCATGTAGGCGGTCATGAGCAACTCGGTCACGTCGACGCCGTCCACGAAAGTCTCGTCCGGCTGCCTTCCGGCCAAAAAGCGGCGAACCATGTGCCGATTCTCGCCCTCGTAGCCGTATTCGGCCTCCTCGGAGGCGACTATGGGCATGACACCCGTTTCGGCGTTCTGCTTTTCGACGAGATCCTCCCCGGTATCGCCCTGAACCCGCCTGCTGAAGAAGACCTTTGGGCCCATGTCGAGCGAATTGATGGACATCGAGTACTCCGGGCCCAGCAATTCCATGGTCAGGCGCAAGCCGGCGCCCACGAAACACCAGGAAGTCGTGGTTTCGACGATGCGACGCTCGCCGTTAGCGTCACGATACTCGATGAGCGAGCGGGCGAAATCCTCCGCCGGGCGCTCCAGGTAGTCGAGCCTGCCGCCGCTGCTGTCGGCAAGAATCTTGGCGTACTCCGGCTTCTGCCACTTCAGGCATGAAGTGTACGCACTCACCTTGACGGGTGTCAGTGAGTCGCGCGGTGCCCCCGGCTCGGTGAGCAGGTAACGCCCCACCTCCACCGAGTGACACATCATGTCGTTGAGCACGCCGCCGCCCTGCAGCTCGCCCTCCCAGAACCATGGCATATGCGGGCCCGAATGCTCCTCGGCGGCGCGCGCCAGATACGGTGGTCCGGTAAGCGCAGCGCCGCGCGCCCAGACGATCTCGCGGCCGCGCACGACGCTGGGCGTATAGAGCTGGTTCTCCAGGTACCCGTGGAGCAATCCAGCCTTGTTGACGAGCTCGAGCATGCGGCGTGCCTCCTTGGCGTTGCGGCCCAGGGGTTTTTCGCAGCACACGCCGATGAGCTCGCCCTTGCCGGATTCGATCGCGTCGACGATCTCCTCCATGATTTCGACGCGCGTGAAGTTGGGAGCGCAAATCCACAGCGCGTCGATTGCCGGATCGGCCACGATGTCCGTAACGGTCGCATAGACGCTTGGATCGCCCAATCCCAGGTCTCTGGCAATCGCTGCGGCTTCGCCGGCGGTTTCCTCGGTGCGGCTCAAAACACCGCAGATGTCGGCATCACGCACCGCCTCGAAGGAGCGAATGTGAAAGCGGGCGACAAAGCCGCCGCCGATCATCCCGATTCCCAAACGACCGTTCGGCATCAACAAGCCTTTCATTCAAATCGCGTCGCCCGGCGGGCGGTGTTCCCGATCCTACGCTTCAAGCCTCACGTTCCCCGGAGAGGGTGACGTGTTCCTCCTTGAAGAACATCAAGAACGCCACGGCCGAGGTTACGGTAATCGCTACCGGGACGAGAAACACGCGCGACCAATCCGTCACACCAGCGCTCGTGAAATACGTTTGCACACCCCCGGAGAAGTTGGCGCCGACAAAGCTGCCCAGCCCCAGGGTGACGATGGCGATCAGGCTCTGTGCGGAAGCCCGGATATCGGGCGGCGCCACCTTGTCGACATGTATGTATGCCGCCACGAAAAAGAACACGTAGCAAAAGCCGTGCAGGCTCAGCGACGCGAGGACCAACCAGGTGGGGCCGCCGATCGAAAAGACGATGTAACGGATCGGCCAGGCGATGACGCCGATGGCGAGCGTCTTGCGCATGCCGAAGCGCTTGAGTGACCAAGACAAGACGAACGCCATGACGAAGATCTCGGCAACCTGGCCGATGGCCATCCACGCCGAAACGCTGGTGATGGGAATGCCGACGGCGTCGGACACCAAGAACGGCGCGGTGAGCACGTAGTAGAACTGCAGCTCGGTGGCCACCACGAAGCAAATCACCAGGAAGATGGCGAAGTTCGGGTCCTTGAGCATTTTCAGCGATTCGAGGAAGGCCCACGGGTTGCTCCCTTCCTTGCGCGGCGGCGTATGCGGCAAGGTGAACGAGTGGGCGCCCATGATCACCGACAGCGCCGCCGCCAGCACCAGCAGATCACCGGCGACCGCCAGCCCCGGGGAGCTCTGCGCCGCCGTACGCCAGGCGGCCAGCATCAGGCCGGCGGAGATCCAGCCGATCGTTCCCCACACGCGGATGCGACCGAACTGCTCTTCCGAGTTTGACAGGTTGATCATGGCGATCGAGTTGGTGAGCGCCAGCGTCGGGGCGTAGAGCAGGCAGTACACGAACATCACCACCATCAAGCTGCCGTAGTCGGTAGTGCGAGAAGCGAGAAACAGGAGGCCGCCACCGGCCAGCTGCAGCACGCCGATGATGCGGTTGGAGGCGAAGTAGCGGTCGGCGAGTTGGCCGCCGATGAACGGGGCGATGATCAATGCCAACGGCAGCAGCGAGTAAATCGCGCCGATCTGTACTCCGGAAAACCCGAGGTCGCTATCGAGGTACGCCGAGAGGACCGCCGCCCAGGCGCCCCAAATGGCGTACTGCAGGAACATCATGATGCCCAGCTGGATCGCGGCGCTCACAGTCGTCAGGTTCTCCCGGTCAGGGTGCCTTCGTGCTCACGGGCCCCCCAGTTGTTCTTCAGCACCCTGCTAGACGATTGTCTTCTGCACCGGATCCCAGGTGACCTTGCGGCCCTGCAGGTACGACTCGGTTGCCATATGGCAGGTCATTGCCTCTTCGAAGCCGCGCTCGATGTTGCAGCTCGTGTCGCCACCGTTGCGGATGGCGTCGACAAATTCCTTCATATGCAAGTGCGTCGGGTCGAAGCGCCGGCCGCCGCGATACGTGAACAGCAGGCCGCGGTTGGCGAAGTACTGCTCGGTCGCCGTGGTTACAGCGTCGACGCCGCGAAACCCGGGCCGGTAGGTGAGCAACGGATTGCGGGGGTTGATGACTTCTTCGTCGATAAGCTCCTCGTAGCGCGTCGACTGGCTCTCCGCGATCACCGTTACGCCGCTGCCGACCTCCATGGTGGCGTCGTGACCCATGATGACCTTGCCGCGGCCGCGGCCGTTGGACAGCGTGGCGCTATACACCAGCGTCAGGTCGCGGTCGGGGTACTCGTAGACGACCTGGAAGGTGTCGGGGACGTCGCGGCCGTCCTTGTAGAAGTACACGCCACCCGAGGCCACCGCCGAGTGCGGAATGCCGAGGTCGAGAATTTGATTGACGGCGTCGTACTCGTGCGATAGCAGGTCGCCCGCCAAACCGGTGCCGTAGTCGAACCAGCAACGCCAGCGGAAAAAGCGCTCGCCGCTGAACTCGGTCGGGTTCGGCGATGCTGCTTCGAATTGCTCCCAGTCGATGGTGCGCGGGCTGGCCTCTTCGTGAACGCGGTACACCCAAGCGCCCACCGGGTCGTTGCGATTGGTCGTCACCTCGACCAGCGTGATGGGACCGAGGATGTTCTTGTCGCAGATCTCCTTGGCCTTCATGTGGGCTTCGTTCTGCCGGTTCTGATGGCCGAGCTGGAACACGATGCCGGAGTCACGTACGGCGGCGGTGACGGCGTGGGCTTCGGTGTGGGTACGCGTCATGCACTTCTCGACGTACACGTGCACGCCGCGCTCCGCCGCGGCGATCACCACCGGTGCGTGCCAGTGGTCGGGGGTGGCGCAGAGGATCAGGTCAACGGTGCCCGAATCGAGCAGTTCCTCGTAGCTGCGGTAGCGCTTGGCAGGTTTCTGCTCGCGGCCGCCGGGGCGCATGGTGTTGGTCGACGCGTCGATGCCGCGCTCGGCATAGACGTCGAACAGATCACACATCGCCGTGAGCTCGAGGTTCAGGTCGTGCTGTGCCATGAAGGTGGCGAGCCCCTGAGCGCGCGGATTGCGCCGTGCCGCGGCCGCCTGCCGGTCGGTCCACTCGGTGGGCGCGAAGCCGGCGCCGCGAATATCGGCCTGGCCACGGCCGCCGTAGCCCACCACGCCCAAGCGCAGGCGCTCGCTGGGCGGGCTCGATATGGCCTCCGGGATCACCGCCGGCGCGTCGCCGCTTACGCCGAGCTCCTCGAAGATCTTGCGGCGTTTCTCGTCGGCAGCCGATTTGCGGCGATAAACGCCGTAGGCCAAGGCGCCGAAGATCGGCACCGATGCCAGGGCCTTGAACAGCTCGCGGCGCCCCC
Source organism: Acidobacteriota bacterium (assembly GCA_965214245.1). GTDB lineage: Bacteria > Acidobacteriota > UBA890 > UBA890 > UBA890 > CBDCBL01. Next base: position 735,346 of record CBDCBL010000008.1, on the reverse strand, counting down.
AACCGGGCGTGCGGCCAAAGGGGACGGGTTCGGCGCCCGACTGCTCGGGCGGGCTCGATCCTTCGGTGGCCGAGCTCATGGGTTCTTCAGGTTGGTCGGAATCGTGAACGTGGTCGTCGCTCATGATGTTTCCTCACTGAGTGAATGCCTGCCCCCGAGCAGGCCTGCTAATCCTGTTTGCTGCGCTCCCAAAGTCTCAGGCGGTCGAGGCCGATGATGCGGCCGGTCGGCAAGGCCCACAACACGCACAGGGCCACCATCTCGATCAGCACCTTGTTGACGAACAGATAGCTGCCCTCGGTCGGGACCGGACTCTCGGCCCCCAACAGCGGTGGATTGGCGATGAAGTACAAGAACAGGAGAACGATGCCCAGGAGCGTCGACAGTCGGGTCAGCGCGCCGGCGATCAGGCCCAAGCCGATGAGCACCAGGCCCCACTTGTTGAGCGCATCGACCATCGCCAGCCGCGACGAGTCGGCGGCCAAGCCAACGAACCAGTCGGAGAACGGGCCCACCGAAGCCTGCAGGTACCCGGCCGACGTCCAGTACGGGTTCAGGAACTTGGCGATGCCCTCATACAACAGGTGCCAGCCGATCAGCATGCGCAGCGTTACAAGCGACCAGAGCTGCAGCGTCGTGTAGTTGTGGTCTTCGCCTATCCCGTTGCCCATGTTTCTCCAGTCCCGCCCCACCAGGAAGTCTGCTCCGTGCTCATGATGAATCCGCAACGTTGCCCGCGTTCGCGCCTCGTACGCCTCGCCAGCCGCGCGAATGGACACGTTTGCCGTCGCGACCGATGGTCAAACACTCGCAACCGGGGCGCGCGTCGATCAGCCGCGTGCCCTGTTGCGGTCCGAGCACGAAAACAGCGGTGGCCAACGCGTCTGCCTCCATCGTGGTGGGTGCGGTTACCGTGACGCTCATGGCGCAGTTTGGCGATCGCCCGCTGGTGCCGCGCACGATGTGGTGCGAGAGGCGCTCGCGATCGAAGTAGACCTCGTAGCTGCCCGACGTCGCCACGGCGCCGTCGACGAGCTCGATGGCGTCGGGAAATTTCCCGTTCGGATCGTCTCCACTGCTCCACGCGGCGCTTTCCCACGAGGGCGCAGGATCGTCGGGATCGCGCACCGCGATCGTCCACGGCCTGTCGTCGCCGCGTGTTCCGGAAGTCCGGATGTCACCGCCGGCGTTGATCAGGAATCGCGTGGCGCCGTGTGAAAGGATCGTCTCGGCAATGCGGTCGACGATATATCCCTTGCCGATACCATCGAGCGTGATGCCGGCACCCGTGCGCTTGAAGCGGATGTCGCGGCCGCGCAGGTCGATGTGCTGCGGCCCGATCACCGCCAGCATCTCCTCGAGCTCCCGGTCCGACGGATTACCAACGGCCTCGTACGTGGAGGCGTCACGGAACAGGTCGACGAGCGGCTTCACCGTGATATCGAATGCCCCGCCGCTAATGCCGTGGTAGCCGAGACCCCGGGCCACCACCTCGACCATCTCCGGCGGCGCGTCTTCGATGCTGCCGGTGTCGTTCAAGTACGACAGGGCCGAAGCGGCGTCGAAGCGATTGAGCAATCCGATGAGACGATCCATCTCGGCGAAGGCGACTCCGATCACCTCTTCCGCGAGTCCCTGGGAGGCGTGTAGCGCGGTGATCGCCACGAAGCTGCCCATCGCCGGGCGGATCTGCGACACCTTGTAGGTATCGGCGTCGGTGCGAACCGATTCCGTGGTTGCCGGCGGCGCCTCGACATGCTCGAAACCCATCTCCAAAAGGACGGCAAGCTTGTCGGGAATCTGTTCCGCCGCACTGGGGCGGGGAGAGCTCGAACTCATGCAGATCCCAGGTCTCGAAGTTCACTGACGGCCGCGAGACTACCAGGACTGGAGAGACGACTCCACTGGAGAAAAAGGCGTCCCTTTTGTAGGCTTCGCGCCGAACCACCGACCGGAGCCACGCCGTGAACGACGCTATCGACCGACGATTGTTTCTCAAAAGTGCCGCCGGGATGGCGGCTGGCGCAGGGTTGGCGAGCTGGGGTTGCGCCGGTAGAGAGGTAGAAATGGAGGAAGCGGGCGAGGGAGCCGCGGCGGTCGCCGCGGGCGACGAGGGAGCCTCCGCCGCGGCGGGCCCGCTCTTCAGGATTTCTCTGGCCGAGTGGTCTTTGCACCGTTCCTTGGGCAACGGCGAGGTGGAGCACCTCGACTTCGCCCGTATTGCCCGCGAGGATTACGGCTGCGAGGGTGTCGAGTACGTCAACGTGTTTTTCTTCGAGCTCGCCGAGAACATCGAGTACCTCGCCGACATGAAAAGCCGCGCCGAAGATCAGGGCATCCCGTCGCTGTTGATCATGTGCGATCGCGAGGGAAGGTTGGGAGACCCCGATGCGGCCGCCCGTACCACGGCCGTGGAGAACCACTACAAGTGGGTGACGGCGGCCCAATTCTTGGGTTGCCACTCGATCCGGGTCAACGCCGCCAGCGAGGGTAATTTCGAAGAGCAGCAGAGGCTTGCCGCCGACGGCTTGCGCCGGGTGTGCGAGTTCGGCGACGAGCACGACATCAACGTCATCGTGGAGAACCACGGCGGGCTGTCGAGCAACGGCACCTGGCTCGCCGGTGTGATGGAACTGGTGAATCATCCACGCTGCGGCACCCTCCCGGACTTCGGCAATTTCAGGATTCAGGGCGACGAGTGGTACGACTTCTACACCGGCGTCGAAGAGCTCATGCCCTATGCCAAGGCGGTCAGCGCCAAGTCCCACAACTTCGACGCCGCAGGCAACGAGGCCGAGCTCGACTACGAGCGCCTCATGCGCATCGTCCTCGATGCCGGGTACCGTGGCTACGTGGGCATCGAGTACGAGGGCAGCGAGCTCTCGGAGCCCGACGGGATTCGGGCGACCAAGGCGTTGCTGGAGCGGGTCCGGGAAAGGGTGGCGCCCGACTACGCCTGAGGATCAGCCACGAACACTGCCGGCCCGATGGCACCGGGAGGGTTCACAAACGTGGCCGTCTAGATGAGACGAAGCCTCCTTGTGACGAAATCCTCGCAATGCTCCACGTACACCCGAGCCGAAGATCGCTTCGCACGACGAGGTATTGATATCCACGATGGCGAGGTCCTTTTTGACAAAAACAGGGCATCCGTCGACACGCCATGTAGCTGTGGAACATAAAGGACGCGTCTTCAAACGCTACCTAGGAGTTCACGTTGCTCCCCGATGTGCTCCAGGCAGGTTCGATCCTGCCCGTGCTGCCTCTCGTCGAGCAGGCAGTACGCAGCGCTTGTCGACCGGCCTGCTGTTGCCGATAGGCTTTGGCTTGGCAGCCTATTGCTGGCTGTGCGTCAGGCGGCTGAACAGGTAGAAGCCAGATCCCTCAACCCTGCCCGTTGCCGCCTACATCTTGGCGATGCGGCGCACTCTGCGGCGGCGCCACGGTGCCGGCCGAGCTGAATCCGGAGTACGATCCGCGGCGACGATGAGCAAGAGCTTCGCGAACTTCGGGTTTCCCTTGGCGGCTCTCTGCCGATGAGCACGCGGGCGAGAGATCGCTTCCTCGGTGTCGCGGCGCTGGCCGCCGGTGCCGGGTTGGCTGTCTGGGCATGGTGGCTCGAGCGGCCGCCGGCGCCCCTGTCTCTCGATGCGCCCGCCGGAGTCGTGTCGGCGGCACGGGCCCCCGGACCCATCTCGAGCGCATAGCAGCGAAACCGCACATGCCGGGTTCTGTCGACCATGCGCGGGTGCGCGAGTACCTGGTCGCGGAGCTCGAGGAGCTCGGATTCGCGGTGGAGATCCAGACCGCCACCTGGGTGCAGAACCGCGGCGGCGTGGTGGAGGCCTTCACAGTGCGCAACATCCTGGCGCGCCAGCGCGGCAGCGATTCCACCGACGGCGTCGCACTCGTCGCGCACTACTACGACTCGCAGCAGCTCGGCGCCGGCGCCGGCGACGACGCTTCGGGAGTAGCGGCCATCCTCGAAGCGATGCGTGCGGTGGGCGAATCGGGGCCTTTGCGCAACGACGTGTATGTGGTGATCACGGACGCCGAGGAGCTCGGCTCGATCGGGGCGCGGGCGTTCGTGAAAGACCACCCCTGGTGGAGCCAGATCACGGTGCTGTTCAACTTCGAGGCGCGCGGCTCGCGCGGGCAAGCGGTGATGTTCGAGACCAATTCCGAGAACGGCTGGGTGGTAGGCGAGTTCGGCCGCGCCGACCCGCAGCCATCGGGCAACTCGCTGTTCTACGAGATCTATCAGCGCCTGCCCAACGACACTGATTTTTCGGTGTTCAAGCGCGCCGGGGTCACGGGGTTGAATTTCGCCATCGCCGAGGGCGCCGACGTGTATCACCGAACCACTGATTCCCTCGACAACCTGTCGATGGCGAGCCTGCAGCACCAGGGAATGCATGCCGCCGCGATAACAGGTCACTTCGCCAACCTGGACTTGTCCGGTCCAACGCGAGCGCCCGATATCACCTACTTCCGCGCCGGCCGGCTCGGCTTGGTGCGGTACCCGACGTCGTGGGTTTTACCGCTCAGTCTGTTGACTGTGGCGCTGGCTGCAGCGATCGCCTGGACGGGAGTGCACCGCAAGCAGTTGGCGGTAGGTGGGATCGTCATCGGCCTTTTGTTGGTGCCGGTGGCCGTCACCCTGGCCGGCGCCTTCGCCTGGGGCATGTGGCGCGGCGTGCGGGGCTTTCACCACGAGCTCGGATCGAGCGTCGGCCGTGAGCTCTACGCCGAAGGTTGGTACATGGGCGCCATCGTTTGTTTCTGTGTGGCGGCGGCGGGCGCCCTGTTTGCGCTGGCACGCCGTTGGTTCGACGTTGCCTCGTTGACCCTGGGCGCCGGCATCGTGCCGCTGGCGATTGCCGTGGCCGCGGCCCTCTACGTTCCGGGCGTGAACATGCTCTTCCTGTGGCCGGTCGTGGCGCTGCTCGTGACGGTGGCCTACCTGCGGCGGCGGCCGCGCGCCGCCGTACCGACCTGGAACATGTTGGGGGTCCTCGTTCTCCTCTCTGTGCCGGCGTTCGTGCTCCAGGTTCCCCTCGTCTGGACCGCGTTCATCGCCCTGAACATCACGGTAGCGCCGCTGCTGGCGGTCTTCTGCGTCCTGTTGTTGGCGCTGGTGCTGCCGCTGTTCGAGGTGGCCGGCTATGCCGACGGTTGGCACCGCTGGGGGTTCACGGTCCACCTGCTCGTGTGGGCGTTTCTTCTTACAGTGCTGGGCGTCTTCGCCGGGCGTCCAGGTGCCGCCCGGCCGATACCCAACGACCTGATCTACGCCATGGATCGCGATGCCCGAACCGCTGTGTGGGCGACCCAGATGGACGCCTCCGACCCGTGGATCGAGGACCTCACCGGTATCGCGCCGACGTCCGGCGATCTGACGTTGTTCTTGCCCTTCGGCGGCGACGGCTACCTGAGCGCCGTGGCCCGGCTGCATGATTCCCCGGCTGCCGCAGCGCGCGTGGTCTTCGATTCGACCGATGGCCGCGTTCGATTGCTGCGCGTCGAGATTCGCTCGTCCATCGTCCACGAGCTCACCAACCTGCATCCGGCTGACTCGACGTCTGCCGTGTTGCGCGCCGTCAACGGAGTTCCGGTGGATTTGCCGAGCCAAGCCGCCGGTACGGCTTCTCCCGCCTGGCTGCTGCAACATTGGGGCGAGTCCCCCGATGGCGTATTGGTGCTCGACCTGCAGACGGAAGACCTCGACGGGCCGATCGAGCTGGTGTTGGTCGAGCTCGCCATGCAGTTCCCCGAGCTGGTCCTCGGGCCGATCCCCCGACGGGGGTCCCTGTACGTTGCGCACGCCAATCGGCTGACCGACATGGCGCTCTACCGGCAGGTGCTGGCTTTCCCCTGATCGGCTCTCCCGAGGAGCTGCATTCCCGCCCGTGCCGGTGAATAGGGCGTTCCGCGCCTTTTCGGTGTGCGTGCTCTGCCGTGAGAGAGGTGATGTTTTAGTGTGTTGATGTATAATCACCACCATGGCCAGACTGACGATCTCCCTTCCCGATGAACTGCACCGGGCGCTCAAGGAGAGCGCCGCCCGACGCGACAGGACGATCGGTGAGCTCGTCGCCGAGAGCTTGGAGTACTACGGCATCAAGACCACCGAGACTGCCGCGGAGTTGCTGGCGAGCGCCCGCGCCAGCAGTGATCTCAACGACGACAAGGCCATGGAGCTTGCCGTCCGCGAAACGAGGGCGCATCGCCGCGACGAGTGATTGTCCCGGCGATCATCGACACCAATGTGGTGATTGCGGGAACCTTGGTAAGGAACCCGAAGTCTCCTCCGGCGTGGATTGTTGGCGGTATGGAGGCTGGGCGATTTCCGTTCGTGCTGTCGCTCGAGTTGCTGGCGGAGTATCACGACGTGCTGCAACGACCGCGCGTGCGTGAGCGTCACCAGCTCGCTCCCGAGGAAACCGAGCGCATCCTCGTCGAGTTGACGGCGAACGCGATCGTGGTCGATCCGGCGAAAGCACCCGCGGACATGACGGCTCCCGATCCCGGAGATCAGCATCTCTGGGATCTGTTTCATGCCGTGCCGGCCGCCGTCCTGGTCACTGGGGATGGGGAATTGATCGACAGCGACAGCGTGGCGGGTAGGGTCCTGACTCCTGCGGCCTTCGTCGATTCGATGTAAGGGTCGCGGCGGTGACCGATGGTCCACAGATTTCCCGACAGTAGGTACCGATACAATCAAGGCGCCCTTTGCCCCGCCTTGCAATACGCTGAGGCCGCCATTCGGCGCTGGGCTGCCGACCCACAGGGAGCAAGAGATGAACTTCAAGAACGTTCTCGTTTGGGCTGCGACGATCTTCCTAGCCTTCATCTTTATCATGTCAGGTATCGCTAAGCTGACGGCCATCGAGGTGTGGCAGGAGCGCTTCGTTGAGCAATGGGGCGTACCCGGCTGGATGGTGCCGATAACCGCGGTCATGGAGGTGATCGGCGGCCTGCTGATTCTGGTACCCAAGCTGGCCATGTACGGCGGCGGGTTGATTGTCTTCGTGATGATTGGCGCCGCCGGTTCACATGCGATGGCGGGGGAATGGCCCAACGCCGGATTCACCCTTTTCCTGTTGGTGCTGGCGGCGTTGGTGGCGAACGCGAGGCGGTTGCAGACTTCGGCAGGCGATGGATAGCGGTGCGGCTGTCGTTGTCGGACGCGGTGCCGCACTGTTCGTGTTGTTGGTCGTCCTACCGTTGGCGATCACGCACGGCACCCACAAGACCCGTGAGCTGGAAGACGCCTGGCGCAAGCTCGCCGAGCGCCACCACCTGCGCTACGAGAGGCGCTCGCGCTACAAGTTGCCGAGTATCAGCGGCGAGCTCGACGGCCGGGCACTACACATCAAGGGCGAGTCGCGCAAAGACACCGCGCCGGTTTGCGTGCAGCTGACGCTGCACGGGCCGCTTCCGGAGGGGCTGCACATCGGGCCGCATGAGGCTCGAGTGGAGGTCCTCGGGCACGTGGTGGTGAGCGGAGGTATCAACACCGGCCATTCCGCGTTCGACGAAGAAGTGTCCGTCAAGACAGACAACCCTGAAGAGATTCGCGAATACCTGACCGACGACCGCAAGCGCGCCGCATCGCGGGTCGTGGAGCTGGGTGGTGAGCTCGGAGACGACGCCCTGATCGTGTACCTGAAGCGGAACCAAATCGGTCTCGAGTCGTTCGACCGGCTGCTACGGGACCTGGAAGAAACCGCAGCGGTACTCGAGGTCGCCTGACGCGTCTAGCACTAGAATCAAGCGGAACGGCCGTCATCGCATGCCCTTGCGTTCGCGCCGCCGTGACCCGGTGAGAGGCGGGTTGGGGTGGCTACTGCAAACGACCGTAGCGGCGCATCAACTCCTGCAGGCTGTCGTGCGGCAGCGCCTCGATCAGGTGATCGTCGCGACCAGTCATGGTTTCGGCGCCGACCAGAGCGTTGATGATCGCCTCTTCAGTCGCTTGCACCACCGCCTCGAAGACCGGAGTTATGCGGCCGTTGCCGAGCATCTCGACGCTGGTTGAAGGGGCTCGGGCGGCGCCCGAGTTGGCGGTCGAAAAGGCGATGAAGATATCGCCCGAGCCGTTGCCCGAAACGCCCCCGGTACGGGCGATGCCGAGGCTGGCACGGCGCGCCAAGCGCTTGAGCTGGTGCGACAGCAACGGTGCATCGGTGGCGACGACGATGATGATCGAGCCATCGCCGCTCATCGGATTGAAACCGTCGGGTGCTGGCGCCTGTGGTGCAACCGGTACGACCGCATCTCGCCCCACTTCGGCGAGCTCGCGGCCCACGGGAACGCCGTCGATGCGCAACAGGCGGCGGCCGCCGAAGTTGGCCTGCACGAGAACGCCTACGGTGTAGGTTGATTCCGCGGCTTCGAATACGCGCGATGAGGTGCCGATACCGCCCTTGAAGCCGTAGCAGATCATTCCCGTGCCGCCGCCCACAGCGCCCTCGGCAACGGGGCCGGAGGAGGCTGTGCCGAGGGCTTCGAAGACGTGATCGGACTCCACGTGGAAGCCGTTGATATCGTTGAGCCAGCCGTCGTAGGTTTCGGCCACCACGGGCAGCGACCACGGCTGGTTCATCGTGCCGGTGCGCGCCTGCCAAGCGATGACCGCGTCACGCACGACGCCGACGCTGTGCGTGTTTGTAATGCCGATCGGTCCCTCGAGAAAGCCTGATTCCTCCACCCATGTAGTTCCGGTCATCTCGCCGTTGCCATTGAGCGTGAACCAACCGGCGAACACCGGATCGGTGGCGTCGGCGCGCGGAAACACGACGGTGACCCCGGTGCGTACGGGACCTTCGCCTACCTCGAGCGCTCCGGAGCCCTCGATGATCGTGGTGTGACCCACGCGCACGCCGGCAACGTCGGTGATCGCGTTGAGGGGACCAGGGTTGCCTTCGAAATAGATTCCCAGGTCGCGGGCTCGGGGCTTTTGCGCCTGGTGTGACCCGGCGGCTGGAATCGCCACGCCGATGGCCGTCAGCAGGAGAACGAGAACGAGACGGTGAACGCGGGCAGAAGGGCGTGACGTCATGATGACACCTCCGATGTTGGCTTCAAGTTGGCAGCACGGTAGGCCGACGGCGTTCCGCCATCAAGGGTGAGCGCAGAGCTTTGGTTTGTGGTCGCGTTGAGTGCGCGTCGCGTCACGCCTGTTGTCAGGCGCGTGGTCCAGCACTAGAGTTCGACCCATGAGCGTTGCAACGGCCCCCAACTTCGTCGGCGGACAGTGGGTGGCGGCTTCAGCCACCGAGACCTTGCCGGTGGAGAACCCGGCGACCCGCGAGATCCTCGGCCACGTGCCGCTTTCAACGGCTGCAGACGTCGATGCGGCGGTGGCGGGGGCGCAGGCGGCCTTTCCCGGGTGGCGCGCGACGCCGGCCATCGACCGGGCGCGCGTGCTTTTCCGTCTCAAGATGCTGCTCGAGGCGAATCGCGACGAGATCGCCCGCATGCTGACGCTCGAACACGGCAAGACGGTGGCCGAATCGGCCGGCGAGCTGCAGCGCGGCATCGAGAACGTCGAACACGCCTGCGGTATCCCGACGCTCATGATGGGCGAGGCGCTCGAGGACGTGGCACCGGGAATTGATTGCGAGACGATGCGCCAGCCGCTGGGCGTGTTTGCGGCGATCACGCCGTACAACTTCCCGGTCATGATTCCGATGTGGTTTTGGCCTTATGCCGTGGCCACCGGCAACACCTTCATTCTGAAGCCGAGCGAGCAGGACCCACTGACCCACCAGCTCATCATCGACCTGGCGATCGAGGCCGGAATGCCACCGGGCGTGCTGAGCGTGGTGCACGGCGCCAAGGAAGCGGTAACGGCGCTGATCGAGCATCCGGGAATCGCCGGAATTTCCTTTGTCGGCTCCAGTCGGGTGGCGCGTATCGTGTACGCCAACGCCGCCGCCACCGGCAAACGCGTGCAGGCTCTGGGAGGCGCCAAGAACCACATGATCGTCCTCCCCGACGCCGACTACGACGTGGCCAACGACGCGCTCATAGGCTCGCTGTTCGGCGCCACCGGGCAGCGCTGTCTGGCCGGCAGCGTGATCGTCGGCGTCGGCGACGCCTACGATCCGATACGCGAGCGCTTTCTCGACAGCGCGTCGTCACTGAAGCTCGGCAGCGGCGTCGACGCGGACACCGACATGGGGCCGCTGATCTCCAGCAAGCATCGCGAGCGCGTGCTCGGTTACATCGATGCCGGCGAAGCCGAGGGTGCCAGCCTCGCTCTTGACGGCCGCGACGCCACGGTCGAAGGCCACCCCGACGGCCACTGGGCGGGCGCCACCGTGTTCGAGAACACCGCACCGAGCATGAAGCTGGGCCGCGACGAGATCTTCGGTCCGGTTGCGGCCCTGACCAAGGTCGACTCGCTCGACGAGGCGGTCGACCTGATGCACGAGGTCGAGTACGGCAACGCCACGTCGATCTTCACCACCAGCGGCAAGGCGGCGCGCGAGTTCCGCTATCGTGCCGGCATCTCGATGATCGGCGTCAATATCGGGGTCGCGGCGCCGATGGCGTTCTTTCCCTTCGGCGGGTCGCGCGGATCGTTTTACGGCGATCTGAAGGCACAGGGCAGCGACGCGATCTCGTTCTACACCGATCAGCGGGTTGTGATCTCGCGCTGGTAGGGACGGCGACTAACGAACATTGGCGCAACAGCGGCCAATATTGGCCGGACGTGTGACACATAGCAGGCCACGGCCTGCTAGCGCGGACAGGGAGGAAACCATGGCGAAGTTCACGCGCACAGAGTTCATCGGTATTTCGGCGGCGCTGGCCGCGGGCGTCGGGGTCGGTTGCCGGCCCGGGCGAGGCGGTGGCGCATCTGTGGGCGGTGGCGAGTCAGCCGGGCCGGACAGCCTCGCCGGCTTAGGCCACGCCACCGGAGGCTCCGAGCCCGATCTGGTCGTGCTGAACGCCCGGGTGTACACCGTCGAGGACGCCCAGCCGACCACCGAAGCCTTTGCCGTGAAGCACGGACGTTTCAGCGCCGTCGGCAGCACCGATGATGTCCGCAACCTGGTGGGTCCGGACACTACCGTGATCGACGCCGAGGGCATGACGGTGACGCCGGGTTTCATCGATGCGCACTCGCATCCGGCCGGCGCCGGGATCAACGAGCTCATCAACGTCAACGTGAACTTCCGTACGATCGCCGAGATCCAACAGGCCATGGCGGCGCGCGCCGCCGATACGGCGCCGGGGGTGTGGGTGAACGGCTTCATGTACGACGACACCAAACTCGAGGACGGCAGGCCGGTGAACCGCTACGACCTCGACATCGCCGTGCCTGACAGCCCGGCCACCATTCGCCATCGGGGCGGCCACACGGCGGTCTACAACTCGTGGGCGCTGGACGCGGCGGGCATTACCAGCGAGACGCCCGACCCGCGCGGCGGCCACATCGTGAAAGGCGAAGACGGCGAGCCCACCGGCCTGATGCAGGAGCGCACCGGTGCTCTCTTCAATGAAGTCGGCGAACGGCCACCACCACCGACCGATGAGCTGCGGCGCGACGGTGTGGCGGTGATCACCCAGCAAATGTCGGCCGCCGGCCTGACGTCGTTTCACGACGCGGGGGTCGGCTCGGTGCTGCCCTACGACAACGCCTACCGCGACGGCATGCTGCATTGCCGCGTGTACATGTTGCTGCGTGGCGCCTATCGGCGCATGCGCGACGCCGGAATACGCACGGGCTTTGGCGACGATTGGGTCCGCGTCGGCCCGGTCAAGTACGGCGCCGACGGCTCGGCCTCAGAGCGCACCATGCGCATGAGCACGCCGTTCATCGGCCGTCCCGACGACTACGGCATCCTCACGATGGACCAGCAGGAAATCCACGACGCCGTCGAGGATGCGCACCGCAGCGGCTTCCAGATCGGCATCCACGCCAATGGCGACGTCACCATCGACATGGTGCTCAACGCCTACGAGCGCGTCCAGCGCGAGTGGCCGCGGCCCGATCCACGGCATCGCATCGAGCATTGCTCGCTGGTCAACGACGATCTGTTGACCCGCATCAAGGCGATCGGCACCATCCCGACGCCGTTCTACACGTATGTCCACTACCACGGCAACAAGTGGGTCGAGTGCGGCGAAGAGAAGATGAAGATGATGTTCGCGCACCGCTCGTTCCTGGATTACGACATCCCGGTGGCCGGCGCCTCGGACTTCGTCCCCGGGCCCTACGAGCCGCTGATGGCGCTGCAATCGCTGGTGACGCGGAAGGACTTCGCGGGCCGGGTGTGGGGTCCGAACCAGCGCGTCTCGGTGGACGAGGCAATCACGATCTGCACGATCAACGGCGCCCACGCCTCGTTCGAGGAGAACATCAAAGGCTCGATCAAGGCCGGCAAGCTGGCCGACTTCGTGGTCCTCGCCGAGGACCCGCACGATGTCGATCCCGACACCATCAAGGAGATCGAGGTGGTGCGCACCGTAGTCGGCGGTCGCACCATGCATTCGCTCGAGTGAGCGCTCACCAAACCTCCGTCCGAGCTAACCCAGCGGGCGCAGACGCACGCCGGGGAAGCGCCGGAAGCCGCGATCGAAGGTCGCCAGCTCCAGATCGGCAGCCTGAGCAAAGGCTGCCAGGTAGGCGTCCGTCCACAGACTCGCTGAGGAATCTTGCCCCCGCGTGTGTTTGCGCAAGAGGCCGCCGAGACTCGATGGTTCGTCGATGTACTCGACGGCGCGTTGCTGCACGAGGCGGTCGTAGTTACTCCACGCCTGCTCGCACGTCCTGCACGACGGGCCCATGACGGTGGTGTTCGTGAGGAGGCGCAGCAAGCCGAGTTGCGTCACGCGACAGAAGTACACCGTGCCATGCTCCGGGAGGAGGTCGTTCCGCCACCAGTGGATCGCCTGAGCGTGGTGCGGGTGTTGCTCCACGAGCGTTGCCAGCCAGATATTGACGTCAGCGAGAACTCGTGGTCGGGTCGAGGGCACGCTCAACCTCTTCCTCCTCCAGGATCTCGTGGACTCTTTCCTGGGTGAGGTCGCGGAGCGCCGGGCCGCCCTCGCCACGGATCACGGGGAATACGCAGTCGTTAGCGAGGACTTGCTCTTCACTGCCGTAGTCCGGTCCTGACTCGGCGACCGCCGCGGAGTTGCCTTGGAGGGCGGCGCGAATTGCCTCCGTGACGTAATCCTTGAGCGGGATGCCACGCAGGGCTGCCTCGGATTTGGCCTTTCGCAGCACGTCTTCCGGGATGTCGAGGGTTGTACGCATCAATTACATCATGATGTATTTGATGCGATACAACAAGGTTTTCGACCGCAAATCCGGATGCCGACAGCTCGAGAACGCGCGCTAGGTCAAGCCAACGGGGACCTCTCCCCGCGTCGCGGCGTCAAGGTGCCTCTCTCTCGTTGGACGGCCACCGACGCACCCCTGCCTGGACGAATCGCTGCCACGGGGGCAGGATCGGTCCTCTCCAGCCCAGATCCAGGAGTCGTCCATGCGTTCTATTCGCCCCGTTCTCGGAACTCTTCTCTTTCTCGGTGTAGTGGTGAGTCTCAGCGCTTCTTCGCTGGCACTGGCCTCGGGTCAACCTGTGGCGATCGCTCCAAGCGGCGCCCCTGCCGCCGCCGCCGCTGGTGCGGTGTCCGGCGCTGCCGCGCCGTTCGGTGGTTTCCAGGCCGCGCCGGCGCGCCAGCGCCCCGAAACCGGTGACCCGGTTACCGACGCGCTGCGCTGGATGAACTGGCGCTCCATAGGCCCGGCCAACATGAGCGGACGCGTCAGCGCGATCGTCGGCATTCCCGGCGACCGCAACACGTGGTGGTTCGGCAGCGCCGACGGCGGCGTGTGAAAGACCACCAACGGCAGTGTGACCTTCGAGGGGCAGTGGCAGGACGCCGAGGCCTACTCGGTGGGTGCCCTGGCAGTGGCCGCCTCCGACACCAACGTCGTGTGGCTGGGCTCCGGCGAGGGCGACCCGCGCAACTCGGTGAGCTACGGCCTCGGCGTGTGGCGCTCCACCGACGGCGGTGGCAACTGGACCCACCTCGGCCTCGAAGACACCGAGCGCATAAAGCGCATCGTGGTGCATCCCCAAGATCCGGACACGGCGCTGGTATGCGCCCTAGGCCACGAGTGGGGTGCCAACGAGGAGCGCGGCGTCTTCAAGACTACCGACGGCGGCCGGAGCTGGAACAAGGTGCTCTACATCGATCAAGACACCGGCTGCGCCGACATGGACATGGACTGGAGCAACCCGCGCAACGTGTACGCCGGCATGTGGACGTTCCGCCGCCGCCCCTGGCGCTTCGACGACGGCGGCAAGGAAACGGCTCTATACGTGTCGCGCGACCTCGGCGAGACGTGGAAGAAGATCGAGACCACGCCCGACGAGCCGATGGCCCGCCCCGGTGTGGCGGTGGCGCAGAGCAGCCCCAACGTCGTCTACATCGTTACCGAATATCCGACCGCCGGAACATTGCTTCGCTCCGACGACTACGGCGAAACCTGGACGATGGTCAACGATGACCGGGGGATCAACTTCCGGCCCTTTTATTACTCCGACATGTTCGTCGATCCGAGCGACGAGAACACCGTGTTCGTGATCTCCGGCGGCCAGTCGAAGAGCACCGACGGGGGCCGGACGTTCGAGAGAATCGCCGCCGGCGTGCACGGCGACCACCAGAGCCTGTGGATCGATCCCACCGATGGCGACTACGTGCTCAGCGGCTCCGACGGTGGCTATCAGGTGAGCTACGACGGTGGCATCAATTACCACATCTGGCGCAACGTCGTGCTCAGCCAGTTCTATCAGATCTTTTTCGACGACCGCGATCCGTATTGGGTGTGCGGCGGCCTGCAGGACAACGGCAACTGGTGCGGCCCGTCCCGCAGCAAGGCGGGCTCTCGATCCTCAATGACGACTGGTACACGGTGTCCGGCGGCGACGGCTTCTACACCGTGCCTGTGCCGGGCAAGCCGAACCTGGTGTACAGCAACGCCCAGGGCGGCTACTTCACGATCACCGACACGGACACCGGTCGCGCCCGCAGCATTCCGCCCTACCCGCGCATGATCGGCTCGCAGGGCCAGGGGATGTTCCAGGCGCGCTATCGCTTCAACTGGGACGCGCCGATCCACATCTCGCCGCACGATCCGAACGTGACCTATTGGGGCGGCAACGTGCTGTTCCGGAGCGACGATGAGTACTACACGTTCGACGTGATCAGGCCCGATCTCTCGAACGCCGAGCCCGAGAAATTGCTCGATTCCGGCGGTGAGATCTACAACGACAACACCGCCGCCGAGTTCCACGCCACCATCATCACGATCGCCGAATCGCCCACCGAGGCCGGCGTCATCTGGGTAGGTACCGACGACGGCAACGTGCAGGTCACCCGCAGCGGAGGAGGTACCGACGCGAGCGCCTGGACATTGATAAATCCCGACATCCCGAACTACCCGGCCGAGGCCTGGGTGGCCAAGATCAACGCCTCGCATCATGTGAACGGCCGCGCCTACATCGCCGTCGACCAGCACCGCATGAACGACTTCACGCCGCACGCCTACCGCTGCGACAACTACGGGGCAAGCTGCGTCGACCTGTCGGCCGGCCTGCCGCAGGACGACTACGTCAAGGTGATCCGCGAGGATCCGAAGAACCCCGACGTGCTGTACGTCGGCATGGATCGTGGCATCCGGCTTTCTCTCGATGCCGGGGAGACCTGGCACGACCTGCGGCTCAACCTGCCGCGCGTCTCGGTGCGCGACATCAAGGTCCACCCGCGCGACAACGACCTGATCATCGGCACGCACGGCCGCGGCGCCTGAATCCTCGATGACATCGCGCCGCTCCAGGGGTTGGCCGCCGCGATGAGTGAAGATCTCGCGCTCTTCGCCGTGCGCCGTGCGACGCGCTGGGAGAGCTGGCGCAAGGACTCCAACTGGGGCGCCAGCACCTGGCAGGGTGAGAATCCGCCGACCGGCGCCATCATCAACTACTACGTGCCTGTGGACGCCATGGGTGACAGCGGTGCCGCGATAGACGCTGCGACCGGCGGCGGGGGGCGGAGGTCGCGGCGGTTTCGGCGGCGGCGGAGGTCGTGGCGGCCGTGGCGGAGGTCGCGGCGCCGGCCCGGTGACCATCACGATTACCGATTCCACCGGTCAAGTCGTCAACGAATTCCGCGATCGCGGCCGCGCCGGCATCAACCAGGCAACCTGGAACATGAGCTGGTCGAACCCGCCCGGCATGCCCACCGGCGGCCGTGGCGGCGGTGGCGGATTGCCGGCGCTGCCGGGCACGTACACTGCATCAGTGCGGGTTGGGGGCAACGAAGCATCAACAGTTTTCGAGCTGCGCGGCGATCCGGACGTCGGTCTGACCATGGCCGACTACCAGGCCCAGTTCGACGCGGCACTCAAGGTACGTGAGCTCACCGTGAGCGTCGGCGAGCTCATCCGCACCGTCGACAGCCTCAACGAGCAGGTCGAGAGCGTCGAGGGCCAGATTCGCGAAGCCGACATCGAGAACCTCGAGCAGATCGTCGAGCAAACCGGCACCGCCACCACCCAGCTCATGGAGCTGCAAGACAAGCTGCGCCGCCCGTTCCCGAGCATGGGCTATCGCCAGTTCCCACGCCTGTCCGAGGAGCTACGCTCGCTCAACGGCAACATCCTGAGCGCGCAGTCCAAGCCCACCCAGGGGCAGCTGACTGCTTTGGCCGAGCTTGATGGCGAGACGCAGGAGCGCATTGCCGAGCTCAACGAGATCATCTCCACCACCATCGAGGAGCTGAACCGGATGCTCGGTGAGTATCCGAAGGTGATGACGCGCTGGGCGGGGGGGCAACAATAGGACGAACGACGCTGGGAATCGGTCAGCGTGCCGATCCTGACGGGAACTGTCTTTCTGTTTAGACGGTCACGCGGCCTTCCCCGGATGGGATCAGCGTAGGTCGGACGAAACTCGCCGCCAGCACCCGAACAGGTGCTCCCAGCGCTCGGCAATGCGATCCTCGCCGGGCCGGGTGACCACAGCGATACGCTGCAGCGCATCGAGAAACGTGATCTGCGGGCCGGGCGGGGGGGGGGGGGGCGATGTCGATCGGGTCGCCGCGTAGCCAGGCCTGTGCCTGCTCCTCGGTTTCGATGACGGCAATGGGGACGCTGTCGACGGTGGGTGTGCCGACGGCGGCCACGAGGCACGCGCGTGTCGGCTCGCAGCAGCTGATCGCGCTACCGGAACCGCCAGCGGATCCCGAGCTGTCGGGCAGCCGCGACTCCATCCCCCGGATGTTGCGCTCGAGCTCGTCGCGCTGCTGGTCGTCGGTTTCGAGCGTCGCCCAGTAGCGCAGCAGAGGCAACGCCTGCGGGTCGGACATGGGGCCCAGGACCCACCAATTGGCGGTCTTTTCGGGATGGGCGTCGAAGACGCGCAGGAAACGGCGCACCAACTTGCCGTCGACGTGCCGTGCCATGCCGTAGAGCAAGTGATTGCGCACCCAGGGGTGCTGCGGGTAGGCGCCGGTCTCGAGCCAGTCCAGAAGCGCAGCGAGGTCGTCATCTGACATGGCGCCCGTGCCCTCGGGAAAGTCGAGGCGGAACTGCAGCGTCAGCGTCAGCCAAATGTCCCAGTAGTCGCGCCACTTGGCGCCCTCGCGCAGCTCGATGTTGCCGTGCGCCAGCTCCCACTGCACGTACTGGACGGGCTCGTCGGCGAGCAATTTGAGGGCGGTGGCGAGGAAATCGCGGCCGAAGCGCGCGAAGCCGATGCGCACGAGTTGGGCGCGCTGCCAGGCGTCGTTCTCGTTGCGGTACAGATCGACCCAGAAGTCGATGGTCTCCGGCGAGCGCAGCGCCAGCGAGCGGATGGCGAAGAAACGGTTGTAGAAGCAGGAGCGCTGGAAGCGCGTTACCCGCCGCAGGGCCTCGAGCTCGGCGCGCTCTTGCGCCGGGTCGGCAGCCGGGGCGAAGAAACCGAGCAGGTACACGGCGACGCTCGCCGGGCGCCCGCAGTCTGCGTCGGCCAGAGCGGTGAGGCTCTCACGATCGCGCTCGGCGAGCGGCACGAGCTCCCAGTTGTCGTACAGCTCGTGCAGGAACGGGTAGTAGTGATCGGCCAGCAGATTGGTGGGCAGGCTGTCGCCGTTGTCGTCCGCGGCTTGCTGCACGATGCCGGTGGCCCGGTCGGTGCCGATGTTGCGCAGTGCTTGGAGAATGACACCGCGCTTGAAGTTGCTGCCGGAGGCGAGCTGTGCCTCGAGAACGTCGGTCGCCTTTTCCTCCTGGCCACTCACGACCAGCGCGTAGACGGTCGCCAGCACCAGATGCTTGCCGCGAAAGCCGTCGGGCATTGTGTCGGGCAGGTTGTAGGCCGGCGACACGCCGCGCTGGAGCTGCGCCAGCGTGCGCTCGAGGAGCCGCTCGAGCGGCCAGTCGGGGAAGCCGCGATCCTCCCCGAGTACGGTCACCGCGGCCCTTGCCAGCACGTGTCCGAGGTAGTCGGCCTCGTTGCCGTCGGCGTAGGCAAGCATCTCTTCCGCCGTTACACCCTGCGGGCTGCCGATCTGCAACGTGCGGAGCAGGCGGTACTCGATGGGCTCGTCGACGGAAGCTGCGGTTTGCCAGGGATTCGGGGCGGCGGTCGGCGCGCGGTTGAGGATCGAGCCGCCGCGTCCATCTGGGGTCGACCCGAGGTCGACGCAGGCCGTGCCACGGTGGCCCAGGCCATCAAGGCGAGCCCTGCCGCGACCGCGACTGCGCCGCGTTGGAAACTCACCGCAAGCCTTCGGCCAGCCGCAGCGTGATCGTGCCCGAGAAGTGAAGCTCGGCGTCGCCGCCGAGCTCGATGGCGCCGGTGGTGACGTACGGCCACATGACTTGCACCGCCTCGACGTTGCCGCTCGCCATCGTGACCGGCTGCGACGTGAGCAAGAACTGCTCGGTGGCGAGGTGCAGCCCGGGGGCTTCGAGCGCCGTGGCACAGGCGTTTGCGTCGGCGCCCGCCTGCGCTTCGCACCAGATACGGATCGCAGCTTGCCGGCACGCGTCGTGCGCCGAACGGACGAGCGCGTCGAGCTCGCTGAAGCGATACACGACCAGAGGTTGCGAGCCCGAGGCGCGGGCGTCGACGCCGGCCGTGCTGCCGTAGCGGTCGAGTCCGGTCTGCAGCGCTTTTTCCAGCAGCCGGTCGATGTTGGCGTCGACCTCCGTTTCGAGCTCGATGCGCTGGACCACGACATATGGTGCAAGCTCCTGTTGTTCACCGCGACGCGAGCGCGAGCTCGACGATCGCGCCGCCCGAACGCGTTCGACCAGGCGCAGCGTGGCGTTTTCCTCGTCGGTCACCGCCCTCAGCACGTCGAGCTGGCGGTCCAGCCGCATCGCGGTCTCGGTGGGCTTGATACCGGAGGCGCTCATGCCGCGGACGATCACCGCTCGGTCGGGGCGGATCGTCGGATCGTCGCCCGGCAGGTACCGCTTATCGGCTGGTAGAGAGCTTGCTGGACGTACGGGGACGGCGTGGTGCTCGGCGTCGCGACAGCAGCGGGCAGCGGGGTCGTCGAGCTCGAGCGAACGCTGGCGCACGCCGTGACCATCACCAAACTTGCCAACGTCAGCAGCGCGGCGGCGACGCGCAGTGATCCGGAACAACGATTCGTGAACCGTTTGACGGTGTCCATATCTTCACTTGTATAGGAGCGGGCAGAGGGTAAAAAGACCAAAATCACGTTGCTGTGCGGTCAGTCACAAGAAGTTCGAGCAATTCGGAGAGGACGGCCACGCCGCTAGTAGGGACAGCTACGCGCTGGTGAGGGGGCGCATTTCTTGAGAAGGTCTGTCGTGCGTTCCAGCTTTCAACCCGAGAACAAGGATTCAACCGATGCGGCAGGCGATCATCGTTCAAGTTCTTCTGGCGACGGGCTTGTTGTTGGCCCCGGGATTGGTGGGTGCCCAACAGACAACGGCGGTTTTCACGCCCGAGGATTTCCTGCAAGTCGTGCAGTTCAGCGGCCGCGTCGCCGTCTCACCCGACGGTTCACTTGTCGCCTACGTTCTGCCCGACATGGATGACGAGTGGAACGTCCTGACAAGGCAGTCTGTGGGGTACGTGCATGTGCAGGGGGTCGCCGGGTCGGGCGAGACGATCCAACTGACGAGCGGTGCCGCGCGCGGCTCGTTTCCATCGTGGTCGCCGGACGGTTCGAAGCTGGCGTTCTTTGTCGAGGACGATCGGGGCGGACAGCTCGCCGTGTGGGACAGCGTCGCCCGCGATGTGCGGCGCTACGGAGGGGCATTTCCGGGAAAGGCGTCGTCGGCCCCGCAGTGGGCTTCCGACGAGAAGATTGTCTACGCGACACCTGTCGGTTCCGAACCGGTGCCTGAGCAACCGCGCGTCGAAGTCGTGCGGAGCAGCGACCGGCTGATACCCGGCGACGCCTTTTTTGCGCGTACCGATGAGGCCGGCCTCGTGGTGGTGGATCTCTCGACACGCGAGGCTCGGGAGCTGGTCGGGCAGAGTGTCTTACGGCAGTTCACCCTGTCCCCCAGTGGCGAGCATTTGATCTTCGTCGTGCCATCCGAGGAAACGTTGGGCATTGTTGGCGGCGAGGTCAACGAAACCTACTTGTTGCCCATCAACGGTGGTCTGCCGATCAAGATCGCCGAGCGTGGCCAACGCTTCACCTGGTCGCCAGACGGGTCGAAGCTGGTGTTGCGCGGGCGCGACGGGACGGTCGCGTATTCGGTCGACGCCCTGCGCGATGCTTCGGAAGAAGCGGAAGCCAAGGTTGTTCCCGACCGAACTTCCGCGGCGGCGTTCCGCGTTGCCGGCGGCGGCCTGGTAACCGTCGATCCCGAGCCGTACCTCGATCACGTCCGGATTCCGATCGGCAATCCTGTCTGGTCGCCCGACGGTACGCGGTTCGCCACTCTCGTTGCCGACGGCTCGATTCACGATCCCGAGGTGGAGCCGGGCCAGCCAGGCATGTACTCGACCGCCCGCCCGTTCACCGATCTTTACGTGGTGGCGGCGGACGACGGTGCTTGGGTGAACGTTTCATCGGAGTTCGAAGACAACGTTTCCAACCCGGTGTGGAGTCCCGACGGCGCTTCGATTGTCTTCCGCGCCATCAACAACCAGACGTATGACGAGACTCTCTACCGCTACACGATCGATGGCGGCGAGCTCCAAGTCGTTGCTCACGGGGAAGAAACGTACGGCAACCTCGTCGCCGGCAACGACGATGTGATCCTGACGATCCAGTCGGCCACCGTCGCCACCGACCTGTGGAAGATCGATGACGGCGGCGCGCGCCAGCGGCTCACCGATCTGAACCCGCAGCTCCGCAATTTCACGTTTAGCAAGCCGGAGCTTTTTCACTTCGACAACGCGGACGGCGAGCGATTGGGTGCGCTCCTGTACATGCCGACACCAAACGGATCCCCCGGTGTCATCACCTACATCTACGAGAAGTTGACGCCTGGCATTCACCGCTTCAACGCCCGCCAGCAGATGCTCGTAAGCCACGGCTATGCCGTGCTCATGCCCAACGTGAAGATCAAGGTAGGTGAGACCGGCACCTCGTATGTGAAGAGTGTCGTGCCCGCGGTCGAGGCGGTGCGGGCGCGCGGCATCACCAACGGCAAGGCGTGCTTGTGGGGCGGCAGCTTCGGCGCCTACGGCACGTCGTTCGTGATTACGCAGACAAATATCTTCAACTGCGCCGTGTCACGCGCCACGCCGCCCGAGCTGTTTCGCAACTGGGCGTCGGGCCGCGACCGGGATAGCAACAACATCGAGCGCGGCCAGGCGCGCATGGGCGGCAGCCCCTTCGAGTTCCAGCAGCGCTACATCGACCAGTCGGCCTTCTTTCATCTAGACAAGGTCGAAACGCCGGTGCTCATCATGCACGGCGTGAAGGACTACACCATCCTGTTTGGCGAGGGCGAGATGATGTTCTACGCGCTGCGTCGCCTCGGCAAGGTGGCTGAGTTCGTCATCTACAACGAGGGCGACCACAGCCTGTCGCGCCACTCCCGCGACGACACGCTTGATGTGAACAACCGGATGTTGAGCTGGTTCGAGAAGTACTTGAGGTAGAGATTGCTCGCAACGATTCTCGCCCACTGCTCGCGGGCGGCGCGGGACTGCTCAGCGCGGTGCTCCCGTCGCCCGAACGGGACCGAATCGTGGCCGGTTATCAGATCTCGCCGCCGCGCTGGTCGTTCGGCCTCGGGGTGTTCGGCGGCGCGGCCAGCCTCTTACTGTACATGGACAAAGCGCTGGGGTTCATGGGGTCGCTGGGTGGAGATCAGGCGCTGTTGTTGCTCGACGCCGAGAAATGCCCGGAGTCGTCCGCCTGTCCGGCATCATGGCCTGGCTTGCCTGGCACTTGCAGCCCGAGGCCTGGCTCTACATGTACCTGGCGCTGATGGGCTTGTTCCGCGTGGTCACCTTTGCGGCAACGCGCCAGGCGGTAGCCGAACCGGTGATCCTGGTGCCCCTGCGCGGCATCCAATGGTTGGGTGGTCGCGAAGCTCGTCAGAAACGACTGGCGCAGCTCGGACCGCCACGGCCCGACCGGGTGCTGGCGGGAAAAGACGGCGATCTGGTCGTGTTGAGCTGCCGGGAAAAGGAAAGTTGGGACGAGCTGGCAACGATCAAGATCGCCGGGCGCTTCTACCGACTCATCGACGTTGCGGATCGCCATGACGAGCGCTGGACGACCATCGCATATCGGCTGCGCGAGATCGAATCTGCTGACGTCATCCGCAAGCTTGTGAGAACCGACCTGCGTCCGCCGACGGGTCATACGGGAGCGACGAAAACGGCACCCCCCGGCCTGCTGTGGTACTTCGCGTTCGGCCCGACGATGCTTCCCGCGACGGTGCACGCCAACGTGCCGGATGGTCGTCTCGTTTGTGTCGCCAAACTCGGCGGCGATGCCGCGCAACTCGGGGATTCGCGGCAATAGCTCGAACGTCTGTGCTTCGAAGGGCGTGTTAGAAGCGATGAGGTAGCTACCCTCCAGGTAGTCATAGTAGGCGATGCGGAGCCCATCGGAAGACCAGATGGGGTATGTGCCCCCCGCGTCGGTGAGCTGCATGGGGCGGGTACCGTCCGGATCCGCTACCCAGATCTCGTAATCGCCGCTAGCGTTCGTGAAGAAAGCGATTCGTAGCCCGTCGGGTGACCAACGAGGACTCCAGTCCCTGGCGTTGTCAGCGGTAACCTGACTGTTCGTCGGTACCGTCGGTGCGGGCCACGAAGATATCCTGCTGTACACCTTCGTTGCGATAGGCGATCCGCTCGCCGTCAGGCGAGATCTCGACGTCCATGAATCGTCGTGGCCCCTCGACAACCGAGATCGTTTCGGATGAGACGGTCAGCGTGTCGACGTCGAAGTCGGCCACAGAAATGCTGCCTTGAGTCAGCGACTCGGTGTAGAGCAGTCGCGTTCCGTCGGCCGAGATGCTCAACATCCCCGGCTCGCCGAGTCCGCCCATGGTGATTTGCTGCGGCTCGCCGTGGGCGACGCCGGTTACTTCATCGATCGCAACCCGCCAGATGGCCACCGAGCCGCTACGCGCCGACACCCAGTACAGCCAATTGCCGTCGCGCGACCAGGCGGGGCTGAAGTCCACCGCCGGGTCGTCGGTAACGGCAACCTCTACGACATCGCCCTTCGCTTCACCGATTTGATCGACGGACACCGTATACAGATCGCGTTGCCCGGTCGTGCTGCCCCAATAGGCAATGCGATGCCCGTTCGGGGACCAGGCGGGTTGCACTCCGTCAGGAATGTTGAGGTCGCTGACGCTCCCCGTTGCCACGTCGACGACATAGAGCTGGTAATTGAGAGCCTCGCGGTTCCACGGATGTGAAAAAACGAACTCGTAGCCGAACACGATTCTCGTTCCGTCGGGCGACCAGGAGGGGTTGAAGCCGAACTCCGTGAGCCTGCGCACCTCGTCCCCGAGGCGGCCCATGATCGATATGCCACCGAATCCGCTGGATGCGACGCTGCCGGAGCCACCCGGTGGGGGAGAGCTGAACGCGATCCGCGTCCCGTCGGCGGAGAACGCCGGCGAGGCGCCGTCTTCGTGGATCAGAATCGCCGTGCGGCTGCCGATGCTCTGTAAGTGAACGCTCGTGGCCGCGTCCGTGCGCCGCGTAAACGCAAACCACTTGCCGTCGGGAGAGATCGTGCCGCCGAAATCTTCGCCGGATGTCGAGGTGAGTCGCTGCACGCTGACGTTCGCAGGCCCCTCGACAGCGACGTCTTCGCCGCCCCCGATGAGGTTCCAGGCGATCGCCGCAATCGCCACGCCTGCCGCCCCCATCGCCGCGGTTTTCCACAGGACGCTGCTTCGGGGCGCCGCGGCGCCCAGAGGTACCGTCTCGCCGGTGACCGGCCCGGTTACCAGCACCTCGCCCGCATCGATCTCTTCCTTCAGCTCGATGAGATCGTTGCGCAGCTCGACCATCGACGTGTAGCGGCGGTCGAGGTCTTTCTTGAGGGCCTTCTTGACGATGCGCGCCAGGTGGCGCGGCATCTCGACGTTGCGCTCGACGATCAGCGTCGGTTGGTCCTTCACGATCGAGGCGAGGATCGACAGGTTGGTGTCGCCCTTGAACGGGCGATCGCCGGTGGCCATCTCGTACAAAATGATGCCCAGTGAGAAAATGTCGGAGCGGTGGTCGGCCCCTTTGCCCTCGGCCTGCTCGGGCGACATGTAGGCCACTGTGCCGACGATCTTGCCTTCCTGGGTGAGAGCTTCCGAGCCCACCGAAGTTGCCGCCTCGTCGTCGGTAACCAACCCTTCCACGAGCTTGGCGATGCCGAAGTCGAGCACCTTGACCTGCCCCTCGTCGCTGAGCATGACGTTGCTCGGCTTGAGGTCGCGGTGTGCGATGCTGCGCTTGTGTGCCGCGGCGAGGGCATCGGCAAGAGGAATCGCCACATCGAAGAACATGTCGATCGACAGGCCGGTATCCGGAATCAACTTCTCCAGCGTCTTGCCGCCGACGTATTCGAGGATGATGAAGTGGACGTCGTCGGCCTCTTCGACCGAGTGAATAGTGACGATGTTGGGGTGGTTGAGGGCAGCGATGGCCTGCGCCTCGCGCTCGAAGCGGCGGACCCACTCGGGGTCGTTGGCCATGCGCGCCGGCAGCGTCTTGAGAGCGACCTTACGGTTCAGGCGCGTGTCGTTGGCCACATACACGGCGCCCATCCCGCCACCCCCCAGGCTCTTGACGATGTGATAGTGCCCGACAACACTGCCGACTTTCATGATGCGGCAATCTAACTACCCGCGTCCCCGGAAGACAACTGGCTGATTCTTCCCGGATCGCGTAAGTTCCGGTTTGGAGAGCGATTGGAAAGCCATCAGACCACGCCGTTCGGCGGTGCCATCGACGAGGTATCGCTGTTTTCAAGAGCCTGGACGGAAGAAGAGGTCCGGGCGTTTACCGGAAGGTTGGAGCGTTCATGAAGGAATCGAGGAGATCGGGGCTCGTTTATCAACGCGCGGCGGTCATCGCTGTCGGGCTCGCGGTGCTCGGTGGCGCTGCATGGGCGGGTGTTGCGCCGGCTGCCGGGCAGGAAGACGCGGAAAAGGACGCCGTGCTGGCGGTTGTCCAGAAATTCTTCGACACGATGACGGCCAAAGACGCCGCGGGGGCGCGCGAGATACTGATCATCGACGGTCAGTTCAGCAGCGTTGCCGACGGAGCAAACGGCCCGAGGGTGCGCACGTCGCCACTGGCTACCTACATCGAAAGGCTGAGCTCCGGCACGCGACTGCAGGAAGAACGCATGTGGGATCCGGTGGTCATGATTCACCAGCGTCTGGCGATGGTGTGGACGCCGTACGACTTTCACGTTGACGGTGAGCTCACCCACTGCGGCATCGATGCCTTCTCGCTCATCAAGACAGACGCGGGGTGGAAGATCGCCGCTGCTGCCTACACGGTCGAGCCGATGGGCTGCAGGGCTCTGGGCCAGCCGTCCCGGGAGCCGCGGTAGTCAGTCGCCCCGGATGGTTTCCTCGTACGCCAATCGGCGCTCCGCATAGCCGATCGGCTACCGCAACCGGACGTTGATCTCGCCGATGTTCAGGTCGACCTCGACGTTGTGCGTTCCCGGTCCGCTCGTCCATTCGACGTCGGTGCCGCCCAGAATCCCTTCCATGCTGTTCTTGCCGTTGCGGTGGTACAGAGCCGTCTCGCCGATGCCGTTGTCGAGGGTCACGGTGGCGACCGCGGACTCCGGCATCGTCACATTGATCTCACCGATGCCCATGTCGACGATCAGGTTGCCGCTCACGTTCGTCAGCGTTGCCTCGCCGACGCCGAGCTCGACGTACATGTCGCCGGCCATGTCTTCGAGGTTCAACTCGCCTGTGCCCATTTCGACGTCGACGTTCTGGTCTTCGGGAACGGTGACGTCAACGAGCACGTGGACATCTCGGGAGCGCCACAGGCCGGTTCCCTCGATCTCGACGATCAACTTGCCACGGCGCTCGTACGATTCGATACGTCCGCGACGCGATCCTCGCAGCGGTCACGATTCCTCCGGCTCGAGCAGCGGACGCGCACCACGACCTCTATCTGGTCTCCGGAGCCCCCCTCGATCTTCAACGCGCCGACGCTGAGGTCGAATTTGACGGCTTCGTGTCCCGACGGGTCGAAGCTCTCGTTGATCGTTCGTACCGCCCGATCCTGGGCGCCGGCGGTCAACGGGTAGGCCACAACTAGCAAGAGAACGGCACAAGACGCGAAACGGCGCATGACGATTACCTCTAGCCCGAACTTCTCAACGGCTCGCGGCTGCACGAGCGCGCGATCAGGGCCCTGGCGTGGCTTCGACGCACGGCTCCCGGGATTTCAATGTCTTCAGTAGTGTTACGGACGATGAACGCGGGAGGTTTCAGCTCCCTCAAAACACTTCTCTAGAACACTTCTCCGGAGGGATAGCCATCCCGACCAGTTCATCCGTGTCGCGACGAGGGAGCCAAGCCGCTCCGGCCTGTATGATCGAAGAATGGTTGATGTAAGCGACGTGGTTGGCGATCGTATTCGGGCGCTGTTCCCGCCCGAGGACTATGAGCGCGTAGCGGTGCTGCTGCGCGAAGAATGCGGCGACAATCTGCCGTTCTGCGATGCTCCCGACCGCGGGCCGCTGATCGAGCGCATCCGCTGCGCGGTTCTCAAGCTCAGCGGCGGCGACTACGAGGAGCTCGAAGAGGCCGTGAGCGTCGCCCGGATCGATTGGCGCGACGCCCTGGTGTCTGCCGGTTTCGGCGAGCACGAGCAGGTGCACCTGGCCTGGCAACCCGAAGATCCCACCGCCGGCTGATCGCGGCGGATCGCTGCCTCCAGTGGCTGAATCAGGTCACACAATCGTGGCCTAATGATGCTCCCGGATAAACCGCAGGACCAAGTCGCCGATACGGTTGTCAGCGGCAGTCAGGTCGCTCATGAGCGAGATGTGGGTGCGATCGGGCACTTCGACAACGTGCACGGCCTCGTTTCCAGCCGCACGCATGGCCTCACCGAACCTGTCGTTCTGCCGCCGCCGCCATTCGTCATCTCCATCGGCGTAGATGAGGAGCATTCGCCCTTTCCCCGGTTTGATGTGGGGTGTCACCGACGCCGCCAACCAGGCAGAGGGATCCTCTCCCCAAACATCCTTGGGACGCTCTGCTGCCGTCTCCTCCACGTAAAGGAATGGGCTGATCGGAACCGCCCCCCGAATCGAGCTCGGGTCCAGATGGTGAGCGCGCAGGTGGGAGGGATCGAGTGCCAGGAGGGCGGCGAGGTAGGCTCCGGCGGAGTGACCGGACACGTAAACGTTCTCGGGATCGCCTCCGTATCGTGCGATGTTCTCCACCACCCAGGCCGTAGCTGACGCCGCATCGGCGATATGTGCGGGGTGCATGACGGCTGGCGAGAGCCGGTAGCTCGCGGACACGACCCCGATCCCCGCCGGGACGAAGCGGGCGGCGACTACCTCGCCTGAGCTCTTGTCACCGGCGCGGAGAGCTCCGCCGTGGAAGAACACGATTACCGGGACGCCATCCGCGCCGTTCGGCATGTAGATGTCGAGAAGGTCCTTCCCCTCCTCGTAGTCGACCCCGCTCATGTAATCCACATCGCGGACCACGACGCCTTGGGCCAACACCGGGACCGCACCCAGCAGAAGGAAGAGTCCGGCCAACAGGGCATGCGACGGCTTGATCTGGAACATTCTCACCTCCTAGGCTAACTGCGACACCTAACGTGTCGCGATTCTGCTGCGCGACCAACATGTCCAGCGCCAGCGAACAGGACGACGCTCCAGTCTATCGCGACTGCAGCAATCGCTTTCTAGATGGCATCTGACGAGCGCCAGATCAAACACACCACAAAGGAGATCTCCTCGAACGATGCGCGCTCACCCTCATTGACCGGAGTCAGGCGATACTCGGTCAGATTGATCTCCCCTCTCCCAAAGAACCGGACCTCGTCGACTACACTAGCTGGCGTTCCGGAACCCTCATACTCAAGTGACCGGCCGACTTCGGGGGAGAAGATGAATTCTCGAATCTTCTGTGGAGCGTTGACGCTTCCGTCATTCGGAGCTGTGTTCGACGCGTTGCGGAAGTACCAGCCCTCCAGATATCTGGGATTGGGCACGAAGTGCCACGGCGGAGTTAGTCCGGCGAGATTCTCTTCCCGACCTCGCTGTCGAACCTCGACAACCCAGCCGTACTGATTCGGTGCGAGTACGAAGTGATATTCACTCCCGAATGGTGTTCGGAAGGTTTCGCCAGCTCGCAGAGTGGCGGTGATGTCCAGCGACGCGTACCCGATTGGTGCGACGCAGACCGGTGCCTCAGAACGGGCGACGACCACGCGGCCACCGGACGCCTCCATGGCTACTGCCGGCAGAGCGAACGCCGTGGCTACCAAGGCGGCCAAGCGAGATGAATTCCAGCCGATTGCCGGTCGATTCATGATTGCGACAGGCTACCGCAACGGCGCAGCTACTGTCTGGGTGGGCCTGTGGCGTTGCCGGGCCACACGATGGCGCCTTCGTCCACCGTCAGTCGACCGGTCGCGGGATCCAACCTGCCCACGGCAACGAAGTCGACGGTCTTGCCGTCGGCCTTGTAGCCGTGGCTGTTGAATATCTGAACAGGCAGGTCGGCTCTGTCGTTGGTGCCGGGAACGAGCGCGACGTGTCCGGTGGCACCGTCGAAATCCATTCTTCGCAGGTGCTTCATCATGTTGCGGCCCGTCACCGTTTCGCCGGCGTCTTTGATATCCCTGATCGCGTAGCCGACGGCCAGCATGTGGTCGTAGCTCAGAGCGCCGTAGAAAAACGCTTTAGAAGAGGGGTCGACGGGCTTGCCGAGACGTTTCTCGAGTGCGCTCCCGAACTGTGAAAGCTTTGTCGAAGGCACGAGCTCGGCCATGGGAGCGAAGTAGCCCAGGCTGCCCGCCACGGCCTCAGGCATCTCGTCCGCTGAAATCATCTCGGCGGCGTACAAGGAATAGCCCGGCGCGTTCATCCCTAGCTCATGCAGGGCGCGAAACATCGTCACCGTGTCCGGCGTGGGGCTCGTATTGACGATGTGCTTGATGCCGGCCTGTTTGACTTTCTCCATATACGCTTTGATTTCTTCGTAGGGTGTGTCCCGCGGATAGCTGTATTGCTGGGCGATTTTGATATCTTTTTGCTCCGCAAATTCGTGGATGACGTCCTTGGCCCCCAGGCCCCACGCGTCGGTCGTGTGGAAGTAGGCGATTTCCTCGACGCCGAAATACGCCGCCATTTCGATGAGATAGCCTTCATACTTCTCGCTTGCCGTTACCACACGCACGAAGTACGGAAACTCCTCTTCCGACGAGAGCATGGATGCGTTGGCGCCGTTCGAGATGACGGGGATTCCGTACTTCGCGCCGACTTTGGCGATCTCGACGGCGGGGCCACTGCAACCTGCGCCAGTCAGAGCGAGAATGCCCTTCTGCATGAGCGTCTCCGCCATGAGAGCTGCGTTCTCCGGCCAACAGTGGTAGTCGATGGTGTTCTCCTCCAGCATGCGAATGCGGTCGTCACCGAGGATGCCGGATTCGTTGATTTCCTGGATGGCGATGTGCGCTCCGTGCCGCGAGAAATCCCCCCAATCGGCGTACCGGCCGTCCCTGTAGTGGTAGGTGTACATGCCGCCCAGGTCGTAGATTTCGCCGACACCGACGGAGGAGCAGACTGCTGCGATAAGCAGCAAGAGCATGGCTTGATTCTTCAAGAAGCGACTCCTCGATCTTCGCGCGATAGGCTCGAGTTAGATTGCCGGTCGATTCATGGTTGCGACAGGCTACCGCAACGGCGGTATTCTTGGCGCCGACAGCACTGGGTTCCGATCTTCCAGCCGAGCAAGCGTCGAGGAAAAGAACATGTCCGATCAACCTGACTGGCCGCAAAAGACACGCGAGTTTCATAACCACCATTTCGACTCGACGATCTGGAACGACGTCGCATTCCGTGACGACGACATCATCATTGCCACATACGCCAAGTCGGGCACCACCTGGGTGCAACAGATCGTGTCGCAGCTGCTGTTCAACGGCACCGAGGGGCTCGAGGTCGCGGAGATGTCGCCGTGGATGGACCTGCGCGTGCCGCCCAAAGAGGTCAAGCTGCCCCTGGTCGAAGCACAGGAGCATCGCCGCTTCTTGAAGACCCATTTGCCGGTCGACGCCTTGGTCTTTTCGCCACAAGCGAAGTACATCTACATCGGCAGAGACGGCCGTGACGTGGTGTGGAGCATGTACAACCACCACGTTACCGCCAACGAGCTGTGGTACGAGGCGCTCAACGAGACACCGGGGCTGGTGGGGCCGCCCATCGAACGGCCGCCCGACTCGGTGGTGCAGTACTACGAAGATTGGCTCGAGGGAGACGGACACCTGTGGTGGTCGTTCTGGGAGAACATGGCTTCGTGGTGGCCCATTCGCGAGCTGCCGAACGTGTACATGCTCCACTTCGCCAACTTGAAGCGGGACATGCCGGGAGAGATTCGCAAGATTGCTCGGTTCCTCGACATTCCCATCGACGAGTCGCAGTGGGATGCCATCGTCGAGCATTGCACCTTCGATTACATGAAGGCCAACGCCACCGCGAGCGTGCCGCTCGGCGGGGCCTTTTGGGATGGCGGCGCGCAAACGTTTATCCACAAGGGCGTGAACGGGCGCTGGCGCGATACGCTCTCGGATGAACAGGCACAGAGGTACGAAGACAAGGCGCTGGCCGTGCTCGGCGCGGAATGCACGCATTGGCTGGCGACCGGCGAGTTGCCCGACTGATCCCGCTCCCCGACGAAACAGACCCATCCCACTTTGGCCACGGCCTGCTAGTCTTCTGGCGGGGCTGTGTGGGTGACTCCGCAATCCGACTTCGAGGAGCTGCGCTGATGCGTCACACGGGTGGGTGGACGCGAGGTCGTCGAGACATCGTTGGCCTCGTCTTGTTCTTTGCTGCGGTCTTTGCCGCGGTACCGGTGGTCGAGGCGCAGCAATTGACGGTGCCGGCGCCGCCGCAGTACGACCGGATCAGGGTTTCCGGTTTCCTCTGGCGCGCCGGCGTCAGCGGCATATTCGGGGTGCGCGACACCAATGTGCCGGGACTCGGCCAAGGTATCGATGTGCGCGACCTTTTCGGCCTGACGGACTCGTCGAACGGCTGGATTGTCGAGGCTCAGGGCGGCGCCCAACGCCACCGCGTCATTTTCGCGGTGTCGCGAATCGAGAACACGGCGCAGCAGGACCTCGCCCTCGGCGGTCTGACTTTCGGCACCGACACGACGATGCGACTCACCGAGATCCACGCGTTCTACAACTTCCTAATGGTGGCGCAGCCTACGGCCGAAATCGGCGTGCTGGGCGGCATCGGGCGGTTCGAAGCGCTGGCGGCGCTCGACTCCAGCCTCGGCAGCGCACTCGGTGAGCTCGACACGGCGTTTCCCGCCATCGGCGGCAACGTGATGGTCAACCCCAAGGGTCCGTTTCGCGGCTACTTCGAGATCACCGGTTTTCCGCGCGTTTCGGTAAACGACTTCAGCGGCTCGCTGGTAGATATCGTCGCCCGTCTCGAGATCTTTCCGCATCGGAGCTACGGGGTGATCGTCGGCTACCGACGTTACAAGCTGCGCCTCGACGATGACCTCGATGGCGTCGGTATCGATCTTGTGTGGGACGGTTTCACCTTCGGCGGACAAGCCCGGTTCTGAGTTCTTCGGTTGCATCGAGTTCCTCCGGGCGCGACAGTGAAGGCGCCACGCGGGAGATGAGATGAACGACGAGCACACCAGTGTCGCCGAGCAGGCTGCTGCGGCCGCACCCGAAGGCCTCGGCTACACAGCTGTCCGCTACTTTGCAGGGCTGATCGCGATCCTGTACGGGATGGCAAGGCTCACCGGCGCTCAATTCACGGTGCTCGAATCCGAGCTCGACAAGCCGATGGGCGAGGTAAGCGGTTTCTGGCTCACCTGGTACTACTTCGGCTACTCGGCTCTATACGGGAGCTTTCTCGCCTGGGTGCAGATCGTCTCCGGGCTGATGCTCACGCACGAGCGCTGGGCGCTCCTCGGCGCTCTCTTCCTGCTGCCGGTGTCGGTAAACATCGTTCTCGTCGACATTTCCTACGGCGTCGACTTCGGTGGAGTACTCCCGGCCACCTTGTTGCTTGCCTGCGTCGTCATGGTGGTCGGCGCACACCGTTCTCGGCTGCGCAATGCGCTGCTGCTGCCACATGACAACGGTGATCGCGGGCCGGCGCTGGCGGTCGGTGCCGCCGCACGCCTGGTGCTATTGGTGGCGTGCGCTTCGTTGGGTTACTGGGTTGCCAACTTCAACAACCGCGCCCCGACACCGATCGACGGTACCTGGGACGTCGTCGCCACGGGTGGCGACGTGGGCCGCGGCGAGACGATCTTTTTCGAGCGCAATCGGGCCCACCTCGCCGTTTTCAAGGAAAGAGCCGGACGCTACATCTGGCACTACTTCGAAGTCGACGCGCGCAGCGACGAGGTGACCATCTGGGAAGAATGGTTGAACAAGGGAACGCAGCATTACTCGGGCACGTACAACACCGACACCGGCCAGATGTGGCTCAACCCCGGCCCCGAGGCGGCCGGCGCGGCGATTCAGCTACAGAGGCGCTAGCGCCTGATGGGTTCGTTCCGGTAGACCTTGCCGTCCTTCATCACGAACACCACGTGGCCGAGAGCCTCGATGTCCTCGCTGGGGTCGCCGGCGGTGCCGATGATGTCGGCCGCCATCCCGGTAGCGATGGAGCCGATCTGATCGGCCAACCCGAGCGACTCGGCAGCCAGCGAAGTGGCCGACACGACGGTGTCCATGGGCGCCTGTCCGCCTGTCTACGAGCGGAAGGCCAGCTCCTGGTAGTTACGGCCGTGGGCTCCGGCAACGGCGTCGGTGCCGAACACCACGCGCAGACCGGGAACCGTCAGCGCCTCCTGAAACGCCGACAGTGCCGATGGCAGCGCCTGACGCATCTGCTCGAAGCCCTCCTCCGTGTAGTTGCCGACGCCGATGAATCGATCCTTGTTCTCGAAGTAGTTGCGGAAGATGAGATCGATGTTGGGATCGTAAAAGAGACCCTCGGCAGCCAGCAGTTCGAGCGTGGCGCGATCGAGCAGGGCGCCATGCTCCACCGTAGTGCAGCCGGCGCGCGCCGTGCGGCTCGCGCTCTCCGGCCCATGTGCGTGTACGACGGTGCGCAGGCCATGCTCCCGGGCCTCGCCGCAAACCGCGTCGAGTTGCTCCTGGGTGAGCGTCGGCGTGCCGCCGACGCGAATGCTCGCCGAGGCAAATACCTTGATGACGTCGGCGCCTTGCTCGGCGAGATCGGCAACCCGAGCGCGGAGCTCGTCGGGGTCGGTGTCCGGCCCGCCGCCGATCTGGCGTATCGAGGTGAGAACGCGTGGGCCTGGGAGAACGCCACGGTTGATGGCGTCGCGAAGCTCGACGTCGGAAGCGGAACCGACGCTCTGCACCGTGGTGACCCCGCTGATCAGGGTTACCCAGGCGTTCTCAGCGCCGTACAGGATCGATTCCTGCTCGGTTTCCTGCACCGCGCGGCTCGTCGTGCGTCCCGTGCGGTCGAAGTGCCAGCCGATGTGCACGTGAGTGTCGATGAGGCCCGGCAACAGCGTGACGCCGTCGAAGCTGTAGACAGTTTCGCCGGCGCCCTCGCCTGCCGGCACGATGCCCGTAATCACACCGTCGACCACAACGATGTCGCGGTCGGCGAGACGCTCGCCGAGGCCGTCGAGCAGGTAGGCGGCGCGCAGAACGATGGATCCCGGTTCGGCGAGCCCCGGTGTTGTGGAGCTGCTCGCCGCCCCGTTGCCCTGGCCGCATCCGGTTGCTATGGCTAGCAGGAAGCAAAAGTTGGCTGCGAAGAAGAATTTGGACGTTCGGTGCATGCTGGCCTCGAGGATGGTGGGAGTTTTGAACCTTCCGGCTTCCAAGTACCACCGACGGCGGCCGTTCACAATGGAGGCATCGTGCCGATTCTCTGTTCGGCGATGCTCGGCGTCGGTCTCAGGAGCTTCGAATACTGATAAAGTCGGGTCCGCCACGTTCGACTCGCACACCCGGCTAGAGGCCTGCGTTGGAAGAGCTCCTTCTCAAGATCGAACGCCTGCCGCATGCAGATGGCCTCAAGGCGCCGGCCTATAAGACCGACGGTTCCTCGGGGATGGATCTGCGCGCTGCCATCGAGGACTCGGTGACGCTGGAAAGCGGCGAGGGTGCGGTGATTCCCACCGGGTTTCGGATGGAGATTCCCCCGGGCTATGAAGGCCAGGTGCGAACGCGGTCGGGGCTCGCCGCGAGCCATGGGGTGGCCGTGCTCAACGCGCCGGGGACAATCGATTCCGACTACCGGGGCGAGGTCAAGGTGATCCTCGTGAATCTGGGCGGTGATGCGGTTTCCGTGGATCGCGGCGACCGCATCGCCCAACTGGTGATCGCGCCGGTAACCCGCGTCGTCGTGGCCGAAGCCGACTCTCTCGACGGTACCGAGCGTGGTGAGGGCGGATTCGGCTCGACCGGGGTCAAGTAGAGCCTTCGGCGCGGGCTGGACGCCATTGCGTTTCTTCAGTCTTGCTTGAGTGCCACCATCGGATCGACGCCGGCGGCGCGGCGCGCCGGCAACAGGCTGGCGGCGAGGGCGACGCCCAGGACGATGGCAATGGCCGCGGCGAACGACACCGGGTCTTCGGTGCCG
Source organism: Acidobacteriota bacterium (assembly GCA_965214245.1). GTDB lineage: Bacteria > Acidobacteriota > UBA890 > UBA890 > UBA890 > CBDCBL01. The sequence continues at coordinate 700,030 of CBDCBL010000008.1, read as the reverse complement.
ACTCCGAACACCAGGGTCTCGATCATGCGGGCGGTACCGAACGCCGCCAGCACGCCGAGACCAACACCCGTCACGGTTACGACGGCCGCGCCGCGCAGCACCAAGGCGTAGAGATCGCGGCGCTGTGCACCGAGCGCCTTGCGTATACCCAACTCCCTCGTATGCGTGGCCACAGCGAACGACAGGACACCATAGAGGCTGACCGTTGCCAGGGTGAGGGCGGTGGCGCCGAAGAAGTTCAGCAGCCACATCAATACGCGTTGCTTGGCGAGCGATTCATCGAAACGGCCGCGCATCGAATCGATGTTGTAGAGCGGAAGCTGCTCATCAAGTTGGCGAACGGCGTCGAGGACGGCCGGCGCCAACGCGATGGCATTGGGGCCCGCGCCCGCGCCGGTCCCCGGGGCTCCAACCCCTACGACGCCGAAGAGGTTGCGACTGGCCCGGCCGCGATGCGGGTAGAACACCGCGGGCCGCGTTTCTGCGTCGACGCCGTAGTGCCGCACCGTCTCGGTCACGCCGACGATCGTCATCGGTCTCGTTGGATCGGTGGCGATCCACTTGCCGACCGTTTCGGCGGCCGGCCAGAAGCGCTCCGCGAAATTCCGGTTCACCATGACGATCGGCGGATCGCCGCCATCCAATGCCTCGAAAGCACGGCCGGCGATTATCTCGATGCCCATGGCCTCGAGGTATCCGGGAGTAATGGTCATCACGTCGGCGACGATTCGAGCGTCGGGGTTGTTTTCGTTGAAGCCTTCGACGAGGTAGTCGGTCCATGCCAGACCCCGGGTCAGCGGCAGCATCGACGTACCCCCCGCCGCTGACACGCCGGGGGTCGAATCCAAGCGCGCAAACAACTGCTCATAAAAGCTGATGCGAGCGGCGCCGTCGGCGTAGCGCTCGCCAGTCAGCGACACGCGAAAGGAAAGGGCGCGGTCGGGATCGAATCCCGGATCGACCGCCTGCAGCTCCCAGAACGTCCGCATCAGCAATCCGGCGCCGATCACCAGGAGCAACGACAGTGCCACCTGTGCCACCACCAGGAAGCGAGACCCGCCACGTCGCCATATCGAGCGCGCTCGCACAGCAGCGGCGCCCTCGCGCAGCACGTCGCCCGGAGATACGCTCGAGGTGCGCAGCGCCGGTCCGAGGCCGAACAACAAACTCGAGGTCAAACAAAGCGCGCCGGCGAACAACATCACACCGGGATCGACGGCCACGTCGTGCAGGCGCGGCAGATCCTGCGGGGAGGCGATGTGCAAAGCTCGTACGCCGGCGAGCGCGATGGCCAGCCCGACGCCGCCGCCGAGGCCCGAGAGCACGAGGCTTTCGAACATCGCCTGAGCGATCATTCGCGAGCGCTGCGCCCCCAGCACGGCCTTGATGCTGAGCTCGCGACGCCGCGTCGCGGCGCGGGTGAGCAGCAGGTTGGCAACGTTGGCGCAGGCTATGAGCAGCAAAACGGCCGTGGCGCCGAGCAAAAGCATGAGCGGCGCACGTACTCCGCCGATCATCTCGTCGAGCAGCGGCACGACGCCGATGCGGAACTCGCTGCCGGTGGTCAACCCGGCGGCAAGGCTGCCGGGGTCTTCGGTGAAGTCGCGGGCCACGGCGAGCAGCTCGGTGTCGAGCTGTGCCCGGGTAGCTCCCGTTGCCAACTTGCCGATAACGTTGAAGTTCTCCGAGCCGCGCCACGTGGTTTGCGGATCTTCCAGCGGGAACGACAAGTACATGTCGAACACCGGCACGGTGAGCAGTGTCGGCATGATGTCGGCGTCGAGAACCAGCGGCGGCATGGCGCCGACGATCTCGAGTCGCTGCCCATCGAGCGTGATCATTTGGCCGACAGTGCTCGGATCGCCACCGTACTGTTGTGCGAAGAGCTCATGGCCGAGTAGCACCTTGCGTTCGGCGCCGGGCAGGTCTTCTTCGGGTAAGAAGCGCCGACCGTGCTCGGGCGCAACGCCCATGACGTCGAAGAACGACGACGATATTCGGAGCGCCCCGATGCGCGTCGGCTCGATTTCATCGCCGGTGAGGGTTACCTGGCGTCCGGACGTCACCGCGACGTACTCGAGGCTCGCCGCGCTTTCTCGGATGTCAAAGTATTGCGCCGCCGAGAACCAGTCCTCGTCGACGCCGACGCCGGGAGCACGCTGCCACAGCATGACCAGACGACCTTGATCGGCGAACGGCAAGGGTCGCAGCAGCACGCCGTTGACCACGCTGTAGATGGTCGTGGTCGCACCGATCGCCAAAGCCAACGTGATCACGATGACGGCCGAGTAGGCTGGCACACGCAGCAGCGAGCGAACCGCGTACTTCAGATCGTGAAACATGATCAGGAAGGGTACGATCAAGGCATGACCCTGACCAGTCTCGCTGTGCTCGCCGCCCTGGTTGCGTTCTCACCTACAAGTGCCCACCGGCCCGTGCCCGACAAGCCCGTCGCTCCGATCCAACGGCAGATGCTCACACTCGACGACGGCTCCGGGCTGCGCTACGCGATCGCGGTGCCCGATACCTACGACGAGAACGAGGCGGCGCCGCTGATTCTGGCGTTTCACTTCGGCTGGGGCGAAGCGCTGCCGTCCAACTACGGGGCGATCTTTATCGAGATTCTCGTCGAGCCGGCATTGCGCGAGCTGGGGGCGATCATTGTGGCGCCGAACTGCCCCGGCCGTTCATGGGTCGAGCCGCGTAGCGAGGACGCCGTGCTGGCGCTGCTCGACCATGTGCGGGACGAATACAACGTCGATCCCGACCGCATCGTCGTCACCGGTTTCAGCCTCGGCGGCATGGGTACCTGGTACTTCGCCTCGCGCCATGCCGACATGTTGAGCGCCGCCATTCCGGTAGCCAGCGTGCCGATTGTGACCGGCGGGTCCGAATCGGGCCGCGGGGCGGTGCAGCGTTTTCGCGCCGCGGGCAGCGTCGATTGGCCGCCGAGCCTGCTGGAGTTGCCGATGTACGTGCTGCACAGCCGTCAGGACGAGCTGCTTCCTATCGGCCCGGTGGAGGCCGCGGTCGCCGAGCTCGCGGCAGAAGGCGCCGACGTCGAATTCCTGGCGATCGACGGTATCGGCCATCACGAGACACCGCGCTACGTACCTTTCTTGGCGCAAACCGTTTCCTGGATACAACGCGTCTGGGGTGAGCGATGAATGCATGCGCTGACCCGCAATACTTGTTCGATGACCATGTTGGAGGCCAGCAACAAGATCAACGTGGTGCCGCGCAGCCACGACCCGTTGAGAAGTTCGGGTTAGCGGCCGCCGGCGATGATCCGCTGCAGCACGGCACGCGCCTCGTCGATCGAGCCGAGATAGGCGGCCTTCTCGACCTCGGTATTCCAGGAGTCGCGCCGCACGGTGCGCTCCCGAATGATGTCGATCGTGTCGAGCAGGAATCGCGCGTCTTCAGCCGACCTGTACGTCATATTGTCGCGAACCACGTAGACCGGACTGGTCTGCGCGAAGGCGAAGGCGTCGCCGACGTACCGGCTGGTCGGCCCGATGGCGCGGGCGGTAATCCAGCCTCCCTCGGGCAGCTCGATTGTGTCCTCCAGATTCCAGTGTAAACGGGCGGGGACGCCGCGTTCGTTGATCGGTGTATCGATGTCCCACCGATGAACGACCTCGCCGTTAGCGACGATCTCGATACGTTCGATGGGTACCACCGAGGCGACGTCGACGTGCACCTCGAGCGCGGTTGTCTCGTTGCTGGCGAGTTGAATCTCGTCGCCGGGCTCGCGCCAATCGGCGGCGGGATCCGCCGGCCGGGCGGTCAGGAAAACCAGCGGGCCGCTCGTCCCGAAAGTTCGCCCGGCGCGAACCGCATCCAGCCAGGCTCCGAACGTCAGCGGCGGCGCGCCTTGGACGTGCGTGTAGGTGCGCGCCGTTCCGCCTGAGGGGTCGAGCCAGACGTCGGAGAAGTTGTCCGTGCCGCCGGTGGCGGCGATGCGAAAGCCGCAGTTGAGCATTCGGTAGTAGATCTCGGCGGATTCGAGCTCGCGTGAGGCAATCGACACGACGTCGAAAAAATCCCCGCGCCCCAGTGCGACGTGGACGGGGATGTCGGCTGCCGCGGCGCGTTGCGGCGTGTCCACCGGACCGTTGTACGGGTGCACGAAGCCGGCGATCCCTCCTTGCTCGTGCGCCGCGTCGATGTGGCGGAGCTTGAGAACGTCGGGCGCATAAGGCGTTCCTCGCGCGCCGCCGATCAACGGCATGATGAAGCGCTGCAGGCCGAGCAGGGCGACGTGACCATAGGAGCCACGAAACTCCTGCGTGTAGTACAGGATGCGCTCGTCGGTCGACAGGCGGTAAGGCTCGCCGGTGAGATCGTCCCAGCGGCCCATCAGCTTGGTGCCGTCCATGTGAATCAGCGCGTTGACGACGCGCACGTCGTCGGCCTCGAGCTGGCGAAAGAACATCTCCTGCGTCAGCCCGAAACGCCCTTCGTGCAGGTCGTGGACGTGCATGTCGCCCGAATACCAGCCGGCCCGCACAGGATCGGTGATACGTTCGAGCTGCAGCGTGACGTTGGTGACACCGCCGGCGGGAACATCGACCGTGGCCGAGTCGGGAGCGTATTCGAAGCCGCGCATCGCGTCGATGGCAACGCGGCCGGCCGGCACCTCGATCTCGAACGTGCCGTCGGTGTGCGCGTAGTGGGTCTTGTTGACCCACATCATGCGATGAAAGCCACCGTCTTCCGTGTAAGCGCGCCCGTCGCTCGCCGTCAGCATGATGCGGCCCGGCATGATCTCGCCGCCCGGTCCCCTCAGCTCGCCGCGCAGCACGCCGGTGGCTACGCGGCCGGTCCGCGTGGAGATCTCCACCTCCCTCCAGGCGCTGCGTGCACCACCGGCTGCGGCCATCGTGTAGAGCCGCGTCGGACCCTCGTGGTTCGACACGAAGGCGATATTTTGGCCGTCGGGGCTCACCGCTACCGAAAATTCGTCCTGCGGGTCCTCGGTGAGGCGCGCCCGGTTGCCGCCACCGGACGGAACCACCGCGATGTCGTTGGAGCCCGCCGCATCGGAGCTGTAGAAGAGCGAGAAGCTGTCGGGCGACCAGGCAGGTGCTGTGCGGTAACTGGTTTCTTCGTAGTGCACGAGCCGCGGCTCGTCGGGTGCGACGATGCGGGAGTTGCTGGCCGCGGCCATTGCAGGAGATCCGTCGGAATCCAGCGACACGACCCAAATGCCGCCGCTGCCACCGCGGCCTGCAACACCGGAGATGAACGCCACCTGCGTGCCGTCCGGCGAAACGGCCGGCTGGAACTGGTTCCCCGGTCCCGAGATCCTCAGCGACGGGGGAGCATCGAGTCCCGGGCCGCGATCGATGCCGACGCTGTAGATGTCGAAGTTGCCCGCTCGGCGGCTCGAGAAATACACGGCGCTGCCGGCGGCGCTCCAGGTCGGTTGGAGATCGTACCCGTGGCTGTTCGTCAGGCGCCGTACCTGTCCGCCATCGGCGGAAACCACGCCGATCTCGAGATCGGCGTCGATCTCGTAGACCAGGGCGATGCGGGTTCCGTCGGGGCTCCAGCTCGGCTCGAAATGATAGGCGGGGCCCTGGGTCACGGCGATGGCCTCACCGCCCTCGGCCGGCACCTTCCAGATATCGCCGCGCATGGCGAAGGCGATCCAGCGGCTGTCCGGACTCCACGTCGGATTCATGGGTCCGGTGGACACGGGCGGCACCATGTGAAACTCGACGCGAGTTTGCGCCGGCGCCACGCTGTGCACCAGAAGCAGCGCCAACAGCAGTGCAGTGCTGCTCCATGATTTCCGCCGTGTCATTCGCATGTCGGGGGGCGAGTATACGACGCTACCCGCATATGGTTGCAGTGAAGCAGCGCGCCGGAGATAGTGCCCAGTATGCTTATCGACTACTCGACGACCATGAACAAGCGCTTACTTTCTATCCTGCTGGCGGCCGCCACCGCGGTTTCGTGCAGTTATCTCGGCCTGTCGCCGGCCGAAGACGAGGGCGACGGTGCTTCACCGGCCGCGGCTTCGACACTCGGTGACGATGATGCGCGGAGTGTTACGGAGTTCGTGGCCGAGGTTCCCGATGCCGAGGTCGCCGACCTCGACCTCGAGATGGCGCTGACGCTCGTTGCCATGCCGCTGTCCTGTTTCGATCGCCCCCATGCGCAGCCGCGCGATCGCAGCGCGTATCTCGACGAGATCGCCTCGGCGCGGCGCCCCGGATTCGAGCGCGAGCGTGCCTTCTACGGCTGCTGGGACTGGCACTCGGCGGTGAATTCGACCTGGGCCGTGGTCAAGATCCACAAGGAGTTCCCCGACATTCCGGTGTCGGGGTTGATTCGCGAGAAGCTCAGCGATCACCTGTCGCCCACCGCCCTGGGGGGCGAAATTGAGTTCTTCGACCAGAGCCGCACGTTCGAACGTCCCTACGGTTGGGCCTGGCTGCTCTACTTGTACGCGGAGCTACGCACCTGGCATGACGAAAACGCACAGATGTGAGCCGACAACATGGCTCCCCTGGCGCAAACGTTCTCGGAACGAATGGTCACGTATCTGGGCAGCCTCGAGCGGCCGTCGCGCAGCGGCACCCACACCAATACGGCGTTCGCCCTCGCCTTGATGCTCGACTACACGCGCGCCGTAGACGACGCAACGCTCGAAGAGGCCATCGTTACCGCTTCGAATCGGTTGTTCGGCAGCGACATTCAGTGTCCGACGGCGTACGAGCCTTGGGCATCGGATTTCCTGTCACCGTGTCTCGAAGAGGCGGCGCTGATGGCCGATGTCCTCGAGCCTGCCGCGTTCATCGCCTGGTTCGACGAGTTCATGCCGCCGGTCAACTCAACCAGCTTCCTGCCGCTGACGACGCCTGTTTACGCGGCTGGCGGAGCGAGCGCCGCAAGCGAATCAGATCAGGCTGATGGTGAGGAGGCGGCGCTGGTGGCCGAGGAAGAACCCGCCGCGGCGGCGGAAGCCGAAGAGACAGCGGCCTCCGACGATTCGGGGACAGGAGGCGATGCAGGGTCCGCCGCCGAGGGTGATGACGCGGACGAGCAGGGTCAGGCCGACGAGGCGATTCGGCTGCTCGGCGCCCGCTCCCATCTCATCGGCTTGTCTTTCATCCGCGCCGCCGCCATGAACCGCATCGCTGCGGCCTTGCCAGCCGATGACGCGCGGGTCGTCGCCTACCGCAAGCTGGCGGCGTATCACGGTGAGATGGGCTTCAAAGCGATGTTCGACGCCGACTACGCCGGGTCGCACTGGATCGGCACGTTCGCGCTCAAGTACCTGCTTGGCGACCACGGCTAGCCCGACCTCGCGAAACAGCCAAAATTTCCGGCACTCGACTTCAGCCGGCGAAGCTGGCCACAGCCTCGTCTTCGTCCTCGAAGCTCTCGAACACCTGTATCAGGTGGTGCATGGTCAGTAGTTCGACGATTCACGGCGGCACGTTCAGCAGCTTGAAGCGCGCGTCCTGCTTGGCCGATTCCAGGTGGCCGACGACAAGGTCGCCGATACTCGTGCTGTCCATGTACGTGACCTCCGCCATGTTGACGAGTATCTTGCGGTCGCCTTGGGCCAGGAGGTTCTTGAACAGCCTCTCCATCTCGTGGCTGCCGAGAGTCAGACTTCCGTTGATATCGATGACGACGACGTCGTCAACGCGACGCTCATTCCATTCAGCCATGCGGCTGGTCTACTTCTTTTTCCGGCGGCCCAACTCGCGTTCCTTGTCGCGGAGCAGCCGTATCCGATTTGTTGAATCCCGTCCACACCCGTTAGATAGTTACCCCGACGATCGCGCGGCCTGATATCACCGCGGCTGTGTCTCACGAGGACTTCTGATGCAATGAACGAACATCCGGATACGGCAGGATTGGAAAAAGCTACCCTCGGTGGCGGTTGTTTCTGGTGTACGGAAGCCGTGTTTCAGGAGCTCGAGGGGGTGGCGTTCGTGGTCTCCGGTTACGCCGGTGGTGAAGACCCCGACCCGACGTATCGCGAGGTGTGCTCGGGAACGACGGGTCATGCCGAGGTGGTGCAGGTGTCTTTCGAGCCCGCGGTCGTGTCGTACCGCGAGGTGCTGGAGGTCTTCTTTGCCACCCATGATCCGACGACGCTCGACCAGCAGGGCGCCGACATCGGCTCCCAGTATCGTTCGGTGATTTTCTATCACTCGTCTGAGCAGAAACTGCTAGCGGAGGAGCTGATCGCCGACCTCGACGCCGACGACGTGTTCGATTCACCGATCGTTACCGAGATCGCCGCCCTCGAAGAGTTCCATCCGGCCGAGGAATATCACCAGGACTACTACCGCCGGAACCCGGAGCAGGGCTACTGCCAGGTGATCATCGATCCGAAGCTCGCTAAGTTCCGCAGCATGTTCGTGGACCGTATCAGGACGACGCCGTAGCGTGTATCGCCGGGTCCGAGGATTGCCGCAGGTTTACCCGGAGGGGAAAGGCACGCTGAAGTTGCCGACTACCGCCACCGGCTTGCCGCCGCGTACCGTAGGCTCGAATCGCCAGCGCCACGCCGCGTCAACCGCCGACGCGTCGAGCGCCGGGTCGACGCTGCGCAACACCTCGACAGCGACCACTTGGCCGTCGGGCGCTATCAACAGCGTCAGGATCACGATGCCGCGGCGCACGTTCGCCGCCTCCGGGATGACCGCCGCGAACGTTTCGGTTCTCCGTGGGTAGGGAACCTGCGCCGGTGCCCGCAGCCGATCTACGTCGCGCAGCAAGGCTTCGGGATCGGGCCGCCCGACAGGCTCTCCGGAGGCGGTAGAAACGCCGCCGCGCACTTCCGTCTCGGCCGCCGCTGATTCGGCCTCGGGCCGAACCGCGTCGGCGTTCGGCGCCGGCGCAACCGTAACCGCGGCAGCTAGCGCAGCTTCACCTTCAGCGAATGCGGCAGGGGCCTGCGCCGCCGACGGCCCGGCCGGCGTGTTGACCTGACCCCCCAAAACGGATCCAGAGGTAATCTCACGATCCGGGTCGAAAAAGGGAGGTTAGAATGCCGGCGAAGAGGCACAGCGCAGAGCAGATCGTACGGAAGCTACGGGAAGCTGAGGTGGAGCTGGCCCGCGGCGCGACGGTCAAGGATGCCTGCCGCAAGCTAGCAATCACCGAGCACACCTACTACCGGTGGCGACGCGAGTACGGGGGGCTGAGGGTCGACCAGGCCAGGCGGCTGAAGCAACTCGAGAAGGAGAACGTCCGGCTCAAGAAAATTGTGGCGGAAAAGGAGCTGGATCTTTCGATCCTGAAGGAAGTTGCGGAGGGAAACTTCTGAGCCCGGCACGTCGCCGAGATGCGGTTGAGCATGTTCGGCGGAGGCTGGGCGTTTCCGAGCGACGAGCGTGCCGGGTGCTGAAACAGTCGCGCACGACGCAGCGGTACGTGCCACGGCAACCGGACGACGAGCAGGTGCTGACGGAGAGGATCGTGAACCTAGCCCGAGAGTATGGCCGCTACGGGTATCGGCGAGTGACGGCGCTACTGCGCATGGAGGGCTGGCTCGTGAACCACAAGCGGGTGCAACGGATCTGGCGGCGCGAGGGGCTGGAAGTACCGAAGAAACAGCCCAAGCGAGCACGGCTGTGGCTCAACGATGGCTCCTGCATCCGACTGCGCCCCGAGAACAAGGATCATGTCTGGGCGTATGACTTCGTCCACCACCGGACGCATGACGGTCGGGCTATGAGGCTGCTGACGATCGTCGACGAGTACACACGGGAGAGCCTTGCAATCGACGTGGCGCGGAAGCTCAACTCCGAGGACGTACTTCACCGACTAGGACGACTGTTCGTTCATCGAGGTATTCCAGCGCACATCAGGTCAGATAACGGACCGGAATTCACCGCCGAGGCGGTTCGCGACTGGTTGGGCCGGCTCGGCGTCGGCACGCTGTTCATCGAGCCGGGCTCCCCATGGGAGAACGGCTATGTGGAGAGCTTCAACGGCAAGCTCAGAGACGAGCTGCTGAACGGGGAGATCTTCTACACGCTGAAGGAGGCAAAGGTTCTGATCGAGAGATGGCGCCAGCAGTACAACCGCGTACGACCGCACAGCTCGCTGGGCTATCGACCTCCGGCACCGGAAGCGGTGTTGTTGAAACCGGCTACGCTACGCTTCGCTGGCCTCAACAACCTCTTGTCAGCACCGTGTTACTGAGATAGAAGGTGGTACTAACCGCGGGGTCTGGTCAGTGTCGCCGTTCCACCATTTGGCCGCGAATACGAGTGCCGCGACCGCGGTGAACAGCATGAGCCAGTGAGAGAAGTAGGCAGGTACCGACGCGGGCTTGGCGTCGGCTTGCCGTTTCTCGGGCTCGGGCGCTTGCACTCCATGACTCCTAGGGACAGAACATCCCGTGGGGCGTGCGTTGCGCGCCCGCCCGGCGGGCGAGGGCTACTCCTCGAAATATAGCAACGAGAGCACTCGCCCCGAATACCAAACGTACGGGTACGGAGGGTTGTGAGGCTCCGGCCGGCCCGGGCGGCAGGCGAGATTTCAGAAAGTTAGCAGGCCGCGGTCTGCTAGGCGGCTTCCTGCTCCATCGATTCTTCGTACGTGCCGTGGCGCGCCAGGCCGTTCATGCGAGCGCGGTGGTAGAAGGTTTTCTTCGCCGCTTCGACGCTGTCGGCTCTGCCGCCCCACGCCTGCAGCGTCGCGGCTTGCAGGGCGCGCCCGTACGAGAAGCTCAACTGCCACGGGAACCCGCCGACTCGGTTCATCTCGTTGAGATTGACGGTGGCTTCGAGCTCGGTTTGGCCGCCGGACAAGAACACGATGCCGGGAACCGACGAAGGCACGGTGTTCTTGAGGCACTTGATGGTCTTCTCGGCGACCTCCTGCGGACCAGCCTGGGTTGGGCAGTCCTTGGCCGACAAGACCATGTTCGGCTTGAGCAGCGTCTGCTCCAGGGGCACGCGCTGGTCGTGCAACGCCCGATAGACGTGGTGCAAGGTGCGCTCGCTCACGTCGAAGCACGTGTCGATGTCGTGATCGCCGTCCATCAGCACCTCCGGCTCGACGATCGGCACGAAGCCCTGTTCCACAGAGAGAGCAGCGAAGCGCGCGAGCGCCCAGGCGTTGGCCTTGATGCAATAGTCGGAAGGAATGCCGTCACCGATGGTGATCACGGCGCGCCACTTGGTGAAGCGGGCGCCCAGCTCGTAGTACTCCTCGAGCCGCTCACGCAGGCCGTCGAGGCCTTCGGTGACCTTCTCGCCGTCGGCGAAGGCAAGCGCCTTGGCGCCCTTGTCGACCTTGATGCCGGGAACGATGCCGGCGTCGGACAGTACCTTGGCAAAGGGAACGCCGTCGGCGGCCGACTGGCGCAACGTTTCATCGAACAGAATGACGCCGCCGATGAATTCGTTGGCGCCCTCTGTGGTGAACAACAGCTCGCGGTAGGCGCGGCGGTTGTCTTCAGTGGACTCGACGTTGATCATGTCGAAGCGCTTCTTGATGGTCGGCGAGCTCTCGTCGGCGGCGAGGACGCCCTTGCCGGGAGCTACGATGGCCTGTGCCGTTTCGGCGATTTGGATGCCGCGGTCGGTCACGAGGTTTCCTCCGGGAATGGACGGTTGAAGTGGCGCGAATGTCGTCGGTCGACGGCGTCGCTTCGTCATCCGAAAAACGGATATCAGGCACAGATTATGACCCGTCGGGTGAACTCGCAAGCCAGCGGCGGAGGGGCTCCGAGCCGTGATCGGCAAAGCGTCTCGGGCGCCCTCTAGAAACCCTTACCGAGTCCCCGATTCGAACTCGATGGCAAGCTCGACATCCTGCTTGCTGCCCATGAACAGCGGCACGCGCTGGTGCAACTCGGCGGCCTGCAGCTCGAGGATGGGTTCCCTGCCGGTCGATGCCAGGCCTCCCGCTTCCTCGATTAGCATGCCCATCGGGTTGGCCTCGTAAAGCAGCCGCAGCTTGCCGCCCGGTGCCCTCTCGGTGCCCGGATACATGAAGATACCGCCGTACAGCAGCGTCCTGTGTACATCGGCCACCATGGAGCCCACGTAGCGGGCCGAATAGGGTCGTCCCGAATCCTTGTCGTCCTGTTGCAGATGGTCGAGAAAGCGCCGCGTGCCGTCGAACAGCAGATTCCGGTAGCCCTCGTTGCAGCTGTAGATCTTGCCCTTCTCGGGGATGCGAATGGCGGCGTGTGAGAGCAGGAATTCGCCAATGCTCGGATCGAGCGTGAAGCCGTCGACCTGCCCGCCGCCGGTGGTGTACACCAGCATCGTGCTCGAGCCGTACAACACGTAACCGGCCGCCACCTGCTCGCTGCCCTTGCGCAGCAAGTCTTCCATCGTGCCGCAACCGTCGCCCTCGGTTACACGCCTATAAATCGAAAAGATCGACCCGATCGACACGTTCGCGTCGATGTTCGACGAGCCGTCGAGCGGATCGAAGAGCAGCACGTAGTTGCCGCACTCGAACTTGTCGGGAATGGGGGTCGGGTCCTCTTCCTCTTCGCTCGCCATGACGCACAGCCGGCCCGAGTGATCGAAGTTCTTGATGAAGCACTCGTTGGCGTAGTCGTCGAGCTTCTGGACCTCTTCGCCCTGGATGTTCACCGTGCCGGTTTGGCCGAGGATGTCGACCAGCCCCGCCTTGCTGACCTCGCGGGCAATCATCTTGCCGGTCAGGGCGATATCGTAGAGCAGGCCGGAAAGATCGCCGGAAGCTTCCGGATGGCTCTGTTCCTGGTCGAGGATGTAACGCTCGATCGTGACGATCTGGCTGGGACGCGTGATGATCGGCGTCTTGGTGGGTGTGACGGGGGTCTTGCTCGGCATCGGAGTTTCTCGTTCAGCGGATCTCGACGTGGCGTCGGGGACGCTTCCCGCAGTATAGGCCACGGTGGAGGCGCCTCAAGCCGAGCTGCCGACCGCCTCGAGCTCCAGGTGCGGGATCCCGGCGAACCGGAATCAGGGTACCTGAATCTTCTGCCGCAGCTCGCGCGCCAGGCGGCGTGCCAGATCGGTGGTGCCCTTCTCGAGGTTCTGGTTGAGATTGACGTCGCCCAGCGCGTGCAGCAAGTCCTCGGCGCTCTGGAAGCGGTTGTTCGGATCGACGCACATCATCTTCTCGACGATCGCCTGCACGCCGGCCGGCACCGTTGGATTGAACGACCCCACGGTGGAGCTGGGTCCCTCGATGATCTGCAACACGAGCTCGGCGGGTGTGTCGGCCTGGAACGGTGTGCGACCGCTGAGCATCTGGAAGAAGGTCACCCCGAGAGCGTATAGATGTCGCTGCGGCCGTCGAGCTTCTCGCCGTGGCACTGCTCGGGAGAAATGTATTCGGGCGTGCCGATCATCATGCCCGACTGGGTCAGGCGGTCTTCGGTAACCATCTGGGCGATGCCGAAGTCGGCCACTTTCACGCGTCCCACTTCGTCGATCATGATGTTCGCCGGCTTGATATCGCGGTGCACGATACCGGCGTCGTGAGCCACTGCCAGTGCCTCGCAGGCCTGCTCGAGAATCGGCACGGCGCGCGCTGCGGTGAGGAAGCCCTCGCCCTCGATGATCTCGCGCAGCGAGCGTCCCTTGACGTACTCCATGGCGAAGAAGTGGACGCCGTCCTCCTCGCCGATGGCGTACACCTGCACGATATTCGGGTGGCCGAGTTGCGCCGCGGCCTGGGCCTCACGTTTGAAACGCTCGATGAACTGCGCCTGCTCCGGACAGGTGGGAGCCGATGACCTTCAGCGCGACGACGCGGTTGAGCGAATCCTCATGCGCCTTGTACACCGTCGCCATGCCGCCCTGGCCGAGCTTGCGGAGCACGCGGTACCCGGCGAGCTGCTTTCCGGTGTAGTCGGTTTCGGCCATGGATCCAGAGCGTGTCGAGGGCTGCGGACAATGCGTCGGAGTTCGGCGGCGATTTCCATTGAAACCGCTGCCACTCTTTCGATACCGTAAGCGAGACTACACGCAGACGGTGGGTTGAATCCACCAGATTCCCGAGGTGTCCGATGGGCAAGCAGCTCCGCATCGCAGCCGTCGTTTCCCTGATCATCCTCGCCGCGACGATCAGCGCGCCGCTTACTGGCAGCGCCGCGCCTGCGGCGCAGGAAAAGGTGCGCATCGCCGTGATGAATTTCGAGAACAACAGCTCCTGGTACTACTGGGGCGACAACCTGGGCAAAGCCGCCGCCGACGAGCTCGTTGCGCAGCTCTTCAAGACCGGCAAGTTCAGCGTCATAGAGCGTTCGCAGATCGAGGCCATCCTGTCGGAGCAGGACTTCGGCCAGAGCGGCCGGGTGAACTCTTCGTAGGCGGCCGACATTGGCAAGATCCTTGGTGTGCAGCTCGTCGTCACCGGCTCGATCACCAAGTTCTCGGTCGATACGAAGGGCGGTCGCATCGGCGGCTTCGGCGCCTCGTACACCGTGGCCGAGACCAACCTCGACGTGCGCATGATCAATACGAACACGGCCGAGATCATGTTTGCTGACGACGCTGAGGGCCAAAAGCAGCTGGGCGGCGCCAACTTCAACGGCAGCGGCTTTCAACAGAACTACGCCGCCGGCCTGGCGCAGGAGACGCTGCGCCCGGCGGTCGAGGACATCGTCAAAAAGATCGCCGACAAGGCCGACTCGTTCGCCTCCATCCAGCCACCGGTCGCACCGGCGGCAATCGTCGGCGCCAACGCCGGAAACTTCTATGTCGACAAGGGCGAGAATTTCGGCGTGACCGTGGGGCAGCGCTACGAGGTCATGCGCGTCATCGACGAGATCCGTGACGGCGACGGCAACCTGCTCGACCAGATCACCGAGAAGGTCGGCGTCATCGAGGTGACTCGCGTGCTGGCGCAGAGCTCGATCTGCACCGTCGTCGAAGGGGAGGCGGCGGAGGGCGACAAGCTGGTTCCTGTCGGGTAGCGGGCGCCGAGACGAGCGTCTGGTTGGTTGCAGTCGCGCGCCGGTGAGTTAGGCAAGCAAGGGTCGCCCCCCTTCCGCGCGGCGATCGTGCGATCATGAATTGCATGTTTCGACTCGCAGCCGTCGTGACGACCGCCTGCCTGGCGGCAACCTCGTGTGCCAGTCCGGCCGGACCGGCGCCCATTGCCGACGCCGCGCCCGTTACCGAGCCGGCGCCGTCGGTTACCGTCGTACTGGTCGACCCGATTCCGCCCGAGGTCATACCGAATCGGACGAATTTCGGCGCCCGGCTCGTCGAGTATCCGCCGGTTTCGCTGGCGGAGCGTGAAGGTCACTACATCGAGCTCGTCGAAGATCTCGTTATCGAGGAACGTGACGACGACACGCAGTACAGCTTCGACAACGCGGTCGATGTCGTGGTGGACGCTCAAGGGAACATGTACGTCCATGACAGCGGGCGCTATCGCATCATCGTGTACGCGCCGGACGGTAGCTTCTCGAGGGTCTACGGGGGAGCCGGGGCCATGGCGCCCTTTCGGCTCGGCTGGATCAGCCTGGCCGGCGAGAGGCTGGCCATCAGCACCGGCAACAAGATCACCGTGTGGACACTCGACGGCGAGCACCTCTACGATCGCTCCCTGCTGCGGCGCGCCTTCGACCGTGGCGTCCAAGGAACGGTCGATGGCAGCCTGGTGGGTTTCTTCGAGATGCTCGACCGCCAGCGCGAGTGGTGGTACCGCGTCGAGCGCATCTCGCTCGACGAAGACGAGTCCCTCGCCTACAGCGCGGTGCCCACGCGACGCCGTGGCATGGCATCGCCGCCGGCCCGCGCCGGCTTCGCCGCCACTCGCGACGGTGCGGTTTACCTGACGAGGGGCGACGAATACCGAGTGCAGGCGTTCGACAGCCATGGCTATCCGGGCTGGCTGCTGAAGGTCGACTGGCCGCGCCACGCGTCCGCCGGACGGGAAGGTTTGCGGGCGCCCGCGCTCGCCAACGGCGCCTGCAGCCGCTGCCCTCTCGAGCGGATCGGCCGCCGGCATGCCCTGCGCACCGACAGCAGGGGCAACCTCTACGTATTCCCGTACGTCGATGATTCCTGGGATCGCGACGAGATCCCCGTCGACGTGTATTCGGCCGCCGGCGAGCGACTGTTCGCCGGATTCATCTCGGACGTGAGCTGGCTGCGATCATTGGGCGACTCCATCTACGGCATCGAGTACGACGAAGCCGCCGATCGCCAGCGCGTCGTGCGCTACCGCATCGCCGGCCCACCGGCCGTCATTGAGAGTGCGGCGCGATAGCGGTCGGAACGTGGCCGTCTAAGAGGTTCGGGGATCGGTAGATCGCTAGTGTTCGCTCCACCCGCGCAACGAACTTGTGACTCAGGATACTCGGCTGTGTTGTACTGAGTTTAATACTTAGTTTAATATCTAGTCATGATCAAATTGAATGTGCATGAGGCCAAGACCCATCTGTCGCGCTACCTCGTCAAGCTCGAGGAGGGCGAGATCATCGTGCTGTGCCGGCGCAACGTGCCGATCGCCGAGATCAGGGGGCTTGGCAAGTCGACCGAGGAGCGCCCGATCGGGCTCGCCAAGGGCGAGTTCGAGGTTCCCGACGACTTCAACGCGCCGCTGCCCGACGATGTCGTGGAGGCTTTCGATGGTGACCTGTGAGGGTGGCGCGAGACGGTGACGCGTGAGGGTGTTGCTGGACACCTGCACGTTCCTGTGGCTGGTCAGCGGTAGCGAGCGACTCTCAGAGGAAGCGAGCCGCTTGATCATCCATCCGGACAACGACGTTCTGCTCAGCGCCACTTCCGCCTGGGAGATAACCGTCAAGCACGGACTCGGTCGTCTTGCACTCCCCGACGACCCGGCGCGTTACATCCCCAAGCTCCGCCGCGCTCACCTCGTCGATTCCCTGCCGCTGGACGAAGAGTCGACGCTTCATATCGGCAAGCTGCCGGCGTTGCACCGCGACCCCTTCGATCGTGTCCTCGTCTGCCAGGCGATCGTACACGGCTTGGTGCTGCTGACGCCTGACGAAGCGATCACGCAGTACCCCGTGCGCACCCGCTGGTGAGAAAACACCTGCGCCTGACGGGAACACGGGATTTCTAATCCCGGAGCCGAGGTTCGAGTCCTCGCAGGGGCATTTGTTTTCAACGACTTACGGGGATTCGGGTTCCGCGATTGGGGTGATTGTGCCCAAATTGTGCCCGAGAATCCCGGAGCTCAATCCCGTGCTCCCGTTGTTTCCTAGTGTGACCAGCGGATAGATTTCCGCCGTTCCCCTCGCTAACGAATCGACGGATCCTTGGTCGGCAAGACACTCAATCAATACGAAGTTGTCGAATCGCTCGGCGCGGGCGGCATGGGTGAGGTGTACCGAGCCCGGGACACCAAGCTCGAACGCGACGTGGCCATCAAGGTCTTGCCGCCCCATCTGGCCGACGATTCCGAGCGGCTGGCACGCATGCAGCGCGAGGCGCAGCTTCTAGCCGCGCTGAACCACTCCAACATCGCCGCGATCTACGGGTTGGAGGAGGCAGGCGAGGTCAACTTTCTCGCGATGGAGCTCGCCGAGGGGCAAACGCTGGCCCAGAAGCTCTCCGACGGCGCGCTCAGCGTCGACGAGGCGCTCAAGATCGCGTTGCAGATTGCCGAGACGCTCGAAGCGGCACACGAGCGCGGCATCGTACATCGCGACCTGAAGCCCGCCAACATTCAAGTGGCTACCAAGGGAGCGCCGCCGGCCAGGTGAAGGTCCTCGACTTTGGCCTCGCCAAGGCGTACGAGGCTGAGGGCACGAGCAGCGAGATGTCGCCCGACTTGTCGGCCTCGCCAACGATGGCCGCGGCGACGCGTACCGGCGTGATCATGGGCACGGCGGCGTACATGAGCCCGGAGCAGGCGCGGGGCAAGCCGGTAGACAAGCGCACCGACATCTGGGCGTTCGGTTGCGTGGTGTTTGAAATCCTTACCGGCAAGAGGGCCTTCCAGGGCGAGACGGTGACCGACATTCTGGCGGCGATCGTGCACCAGGAACCGCAATGGGAGGCGCTGCCGCCCGAGACCCCCTTGCGCATCCGCGAGGTGCTGCACAGATGCCTCGAGAAGCAAACGGACGAGAGGCTTCGTGACGTCGGCGAGTGCCGCGTCGCCGTCAAGGAGTACCTGGCCGATCCCGAGGGCGAAAAGAAGCGGGCGCTGGCGAGCGGCGGTTCAGTCGGTGTCGCCGGCAATCCCTGGAAGCTGGCTGTTGCGGTCGGCGTGGTGGCGCTGCTTGTCGGCGTCGTTGCCACCTGGTTCGCCATGCGTGCGCCGACCGTCGTGCGTGCGCCTCTCGCGGACTTCGTCGAGCCGTTGCCGGAAGGGCTTGATTTCATCAACACCAACTACCGTTTGGTAGCGTTCTCGCCCGACGGCGCGCGCATCGTCTTCTCGGCCAACAATCAATTGTGGGTGCGGGCCTTGGGCGAAACGGAGATCGCCCCCGTGCGTGGCACAGAAGGTGAAATAGGCGTGGTCATGCCCTTTTTCTCTCCCGATGGGCAGAGCATCGCTTTTTTCTCGGATTTCGAGCTCAAGCGAGTGGCAGCGACGGGCGGCCCACCTCAGGTTCTGGCCGACGTCAGTGACCCGCAACTGTTCGTGTTTGGCGCTAGTTGGGCCGCGGACGGCAACCTGTATGCGGCCCTCGGCCCGGGTTCCGGGACAACCACGATCATGCGGGTATCGGAAAACGGAGGCCAGTTGGAGGAGGTCGTCAACGTGGAGTCGGGATTTGTCCGGGGGCCGCAACTGCTTCCGGGAGGTGAGTGGTTGCTGTACACGCTCGCCGATTCGATCGACGCATGGTGGGACGCCGCCATCATCATCGAATCACTGGTGACCGGAGTCCAGCGCGAGTTGTTCCGGGGCGGCACCGATGCCCGCTACCTGTCCTCCGGCCACATCGTGTACGCGAACCGAGACACGCTTCTGGCCCGGGCCTTCGACGTCGATCGTCTGGAGGTTTCCGCCGCCGCGCTTCCGGTGCGCGAAGAGGTGTGGAGCCGCGATCGCGGGTCCGGGACCGCGCATTGGGACACCTCGAACCTGGGTGGGCTCGTGTACGTCCCGGGAATTGCTGACGAGGAGGGCTCTGTCGGATTGACCTGGTTCTCGATCGACGGGAAGGTCGAGCCATTGCCGTTGCCGCCCACACAGGACAAGTTTCTGTGGGTGGCGCGCGTTTCGCCCGCGGGCGATCGGATCGCCGTTGTGGTGGAGGACGCGCGTTCGACCGAACTGAGCGATCGCAACGCGGGGGCAGTACCCAACCTGGGCCCCCGATGGCGAATGACGGCGAGATCGTCATCTACGAGATGGCGAGAGGAACGTTTCAACGCTTAATCTACTACTCGGGCTTCGACGAGAATGGTGAGGTTGATGTCTACCGTGGTCGCGTCGCCTCGACGATTCCTCCGGAGCCCGTGCTACAGCGCGACGGTCGGCAGTGGGTGACCGACGTGACGGCGGATCGCCTGTTGTTCACCGAGGACCCGGAAGGAGGGGGCGTCGAAACAATCTGGACGCTGGCCTTCGAGGAGGGCGCGGAGGCGCAGCCTGTCGTGGCGGGACCCGCGGACGTGCAGGACGCCGTCTTCTCGCCGGACGGTCGCTGGATCGCTTACCGATCGTTCGAGACCGGCATCGACGAGATCTGGATACAGGAGTTTCCCGGACCTGGGGAGAAGATCCAGGTTTCGGCCGGTGAGGGCGCATTTTCCCCAGTGTGGAACGAGGCCGGGATTTCCTACAATAGCTTCGGCTACTGGATGCTCGTCGAAGATCTCGACGCGGGCCCCGGCGTCGAGCCCGCGGCACCGCGGCAGCTTCTCCGTGAGATACCGCGGGGGTTCAACCGGGGGACCAACTACTCGGTGTCGACCGGTGGCACGCGGCTGCTGGTGACACGGGCTGTTGACGCGGACCAATCCACCGGGCAGGGACCCACCATCCGCATCGTTCTGAACTGGTTCGACGAGATCAGGCGGAGAGCGCCTGTAGAGCGGTGAATATAGATTTCAGCAGTCCTGGTCAACGCTAGAATGGCGGAATCCATGATCGGAACGTCCCTCGGCCCCTACAAGATCATCGAGCTGCTAGGCGCTGGCGGCATGGGCGAGGTCTACCTCGGTGAGGACACGCGTCTGGGCCGCAAGGTGGCGATCAAGGTGCTGCCGGCCGAGTTCGCTTCGGATCCCGAGCGGCTGGCGCGCTTCGAGCAGGAGGCGCGGGCGGCGGCGGCGCTCAATCATCCGCATATCGCCGTCGTTCACGACATCGGCTTCGAGGAAGGCGCGGGCGCGACCGAGGCGAAGACCGACCCGAACATGGCGGCGAGCGCGATTCCGGCGGTTGGCCTCCACTACTATGGTCCAGGAGTACCTGGACGGCGAGGCGCTGCGCGAGCCCTTGGCGAAAGGCGCGCTTCCGCTGGCCAAGGCGCTGCTCTTCGCTCGGGAGGTTGCCGAAGGCTTGGCGGCGGCGCACGAGGCCGGCATCGTTCACCGCGACCTGAAGCCCGGCAACATCTTCATCACCAAGGACGGTCACGCCAAGATCCTCGATTTCGGTCTCGCCAAGCTCACCGAGCTGATCGGCCCGAGCGGCAGCCAAGCTTCCATGTCGCCGACCATGATGGGCACTGTCGCGGGACAGGTGATGGGCACCGCCGGGTACATGGCGCCCGAACAGGTTCAGGGCGAGCCGGACATCGATCAGCGCGCCGATCTCTTCGTGTTCGGGTGTGTTGTGTACGAGATGGTTAGTGGTCGGCAGGCGTTCAGCGGCCAAAGCGTGGTGCAAACGCTGAACTGAATCGCCCACGAGGAACCTGAGCCCTTGAGCTCCATCGTCAAAGAGGCGCCGGCTGAGCTGCAGCGCATCGTCAGGAAATGCCTCGCCAAAGAGCCGGCGAAACGCTATCAGTCGGCCGCTGACTTGATCGTCGACTTGCAGTTGCTGGCCGCGGAGGTGGAGGCGGGTACCGCGACATCGACTGCCCACCAAGCGGCTGACACCCCGCCCGCTGTAACCGGCTCGCGATCGCCGCTGCTCGTCGGCGTCGTTGCCTTCGCGACGGGCGCGCTCGTCGTCGGTGTGGCGGGCTGGATACTCACCCGCCCGTCGCCGCAACCGCCGACCAAGCTCGCCGTCACCTTGACGCCGCCGGCATTCGCGGCGGCAGGCCCACCCCTCGTGGCGATCTCGCCGGATGGCCGTACCGTCGCGTTCACAGGGTTGGATCAGCTCTACCGGCGCGATATGGAGCATTTGGAGGTGGTGCCGATTCCCGGCACCGAGAGTGCAAACACACCGTTTTTCTCGCCCGACAGTCGGTGGCTGGGGTTTCAGGGTTCGAGAGGCGTCGAGAAAGTCTCACTGGCCGGCGGCCCGCCGCAGCTGCTTTGCGACTCCAGCGTACGTGGTGCGAGCTGGGGCCCGGATGACACGATCGTGTTCGGTGTGGTGGGCGCTGGTCTGTGGCGCGTCTCGGCGAACGGCGCCGACTGCGGCCCGCTCACGACGCCAACCGAGGGCGAGCAAGCACATTGGCGCCCCGACATCCTTCCCGACGGCGCCGCCGCCGTATTCACGGTGTGGTCGGGAAGTCTCGAAACCGCCCAGCTCGCCGTCGTCGAGCTGGCGACCGACGAGCGGAGAATGCTCGGCGTCGGCGGCACCTATCCGCGCTACGCGGATACGGGTCACTTGGTCTTTGCTAGGGAGGACTCACTGTGGGCGATGTCTTTCGACGCCGGGAAGCGCGAGGTTACCGGAACGCCGGTGCCTATGATGGAGGACGTTTCGGTGGTGAGTATCAGCGGCGCGGCACAATTCGACCTGACCGACACCGGGTCATTACTGTACATGCCGGGGGGGACAAGCCTAGACACGACCGTGCTCGTATGGGTGGATCGAGACGGCAATGAGGAGCTCCTCCAGGCGCCGGCGCGTTCGTATCGCGATCCGGCGATCTCGCCCGATGGTACCCGGATCGCGGTAACGGTGGCCGAAGAAAACATCGACGTGTATCTGTGGGATATCGCCCAGCAGACTCTGAGCAGGTTCACGTTCTCCGATTCCTCGGACGTAAGTCCCGTGTGGAGTCCCGACGGCTCGCGGGTGGCTTTTTCTTCGACCCGCCCCGATGGCTCGGGCCTGTTCGCCAAAGCGGCGGCCGGTACCGGTGTAGTCGAGCGCCTCGCGGAAACGGCTCAACAATCCAGAGCCATGAGCTGGTCCCCGGATAATCGGCTGGCCTTCTATGCTCAGGGCCAGGGCCAGATGGGAGTTGTGGCACTCGATGCTGAAGGCGCGGCTCCCGACATCTTGGATCCCGGTGACGGTAGGGAAATACGCCCGGCGCTGTCTCCCGACGGCCGTTGGCTGGCCTACGAGGCCGAGGAAGCCGGTCAGTTCAACGTCGTGATACGGCCGTTCCCGATTGCTGGCGACGCGCAGTGGCAGGTCTCGGCCGGAGGGGGATCCGAGCCCCGTTGGGGTCCCGACGGCAAGGAGCTGTTCTTCCTGGGTACGGGCGGAATGACGGTAGTGCAGATCGAAACCAAGCCGTCCTTTTCGCACTCACCGCCGCAGGCGCTGTTCGCCCTGAGTCCTTACCGGATAGCACCCTTTGGCGGCCGCTATGACATTTCACCTGACGGCACCCATTTTCTCATGTTGAAGGCCGAGGGTTTGGCCGCAGGCGATGATATCGGTTCTCCGGGGTTGGTCATCGTCCTCGATTGGTTCGACGAGCTGGCGCGGAGCGTGCCTGGAGGGCGCTGAACAGCGCCACTGTGCCCGAAACTGTGCCCGCGGGGAACCAACTCCCACCAACGTACGCCAACTCCTGCCAAGAACCGGCTGGTTTCAACCGCCGCGCCACACCAACGGGCACCAACTCCAGCCAACTGGCACCAACGTACACCAACTCCTGCCAACAACTCGCTGGTTAAGGACCGTCAGGATTCCTAATCCCGGAGCCGAGGTTCGAGTCCTCGCAGGGGCATTTGTTTTCAATGAGTTACGGGGATCGGGATTCGAGCAGAAGGGCGATTGTGCCCGAATTGTGCCCACGAACCGGCACCCTCTTCCGTGCTTCGTTGTCCCGTTTGCCTCGGGTCAATAGAATCCGTCCTCAGATTCCTCAGCAAGATTGTTTCGGGAGGTTCAATGGTCTGCGAATCCGTGGGCTATCCGCGTAGTTTTCCCGTCTCACGGTGCGCAGCTCCGCTCCTCGCCATCCTGCTGGCCCCGGGCTGCGCGGGCCTTGACCCAGTCCCTCCGCCGCTCACTGCTGAGGTTCCCCTGCCACCTCGAGGAGCACCTGGACTCCGCCACCGTTGTGGGCTCCGAGGTCCCCGAGGGCATTCCTGAACCTGTCGAGTGGCGCTTCGACGAGACGCAGCCGGCCTGGAAGCCAGCCACACCGCTTCCCGCCGGGGGGTGGGATCCCGTCCAGCCTTTCCGAGTTGACGACGCGCTGCGGCTGCCCTTGACCGCGGCCAACCGAAACCCTAGCGGTCTTCGGTTGGCTGGCGAGATCTACGTCGCGTTGCCGGATTGGAGTCTCGGGGATTGGGCGTACGTCGAGATTCGGGCCCGCACTGCAGATCCAATGTTCAGCGTCGGTCTGAGTTCCAATTACACGGAGGAAGACCCCGTTTCCGCGGCTTGGTTTCCCTTTTTCAGTCCCGGGGATCGCGCTTTTTTGGTGACCGACGGTACGGAACAGACCTACCGCATACCTCTGCATGACCCGCGGATGCGCTCGTGGGATGGCCCCTGGACCGAGCTCGGCATTTGGTTCAACAGCCGTGTCGGCGCGGCCGCGGCGGCGGTCGACATTCTGTCGGTGAGGCTGCTTCCCGTTGGCACCGACTTCGCGTCCGAACCGGTCGGTGTTTTGATGCACGGCCGTGCCGCCGATCGTCCGGTGAACGCGATGCCCCGAGGAGGCGAAGCCTCTACATGCATGCCCCCGGGCGTCTTGAATACCGCGTGGAGGTGCCTGCCTCCGCCCGTTTCGATTTCGGTCTGGGCGTGCTGAGTGAGGAGACCCCCGTGCAGTTCGCGATCATCGCCGAGCTGGACGACGGGCAGGCCGAAGCCCTCTTCGAGGAGATCTACGCCAGCCCGGATACTTGGACCAATCGCTCCGTCAATCTCTCTCATCTGGCCGGCCAGACGGTCAACCTGGTGCTGGAAGCGAACGCCGCGACCCCTGGAACGGTGGCCCTCTGGGGCGCGCCGACCTTGAGCGGCGAGCGGGCCACCGAGATGCCCAACGTCATCTTCTATGTGATCGACGGCGCCGGAGCCGACTATATGAGCGTCTACGGATACAACCGGCGAACGACGCCGAACCTCGAGAGCATCGCTGGCGAGGGAGCGATCTTCGAGCGCGCCTACAGCAACACTCCTCGGACAATATCTTCCACGGCGTCGTTCCTCACATCCCTGCAACACAGCGCTTTCGGCGGGCTGCGCAACGGTCGCAATCCGGTTCCGGAGAACGTGCTGACGATGGCGGAGCACATGCACCGCGCCGGTTTTCAAACAGCGGAATTCACAACCAACCCCAACGCCGGCCGCATCAGTGGGCTGGACCGATGACCAGACCCCGCGGTTAGTACCACCTTCTATCTCAGTAACACGGTGCTGACAAGAGGTTGTTGAGGCCGGCGAAGCGTAGCGTAGCCGGTTTCAACAACACCGCTTCCGGTGCCGGAGGTCGATAGCCCAGCGAGCTGTGCGGTCGTACGCGGTTGTACTGCTGGCGCCATCTCTCGATCAGAACCTTTGCCTCCTTCAGCGTGTAGAAGATCTCCCCGTTCAGCAGCTCGTCTCTGAGCTTGCCGTTGAAGCTCTCCACATAGCCGTTCTCCCATGGGGAGCCCAGCTCGATGAACAGCGTGCCGACGCCGAGCCGGCCCAGCCAGTCGCGAACCGCCTCGGCGGTGAATTCCGGTCCGTTATCTGACCTGATGTGCGCTGGAATACCTCGATGAACGAACAGTCGTCCTAGTCGGTGAAGTACGTCCTCGGAGTTGAGCTTCCGCGCCACGTCGATTGCAAGGCTCTCCCGTGTGTACTCGTCGACGATCGTCAGCAGCCTCATAGCCCGACCGTCATGCGTCCGGTGGTGGACGAAGTCATACGCCCAGACATGATCCTTGTTCTCGGGGCGCAGTCGGATGCAGGAGCCATCGTTGAGCCACAGCCGTGCTCGCTTGGGCTGTTTCTTCGGTACTTTCAGCCCCTCGCGCCGCCAGATCCGTTGCACCCGCTTGTGGTTCACGAGCCAGCCCTCCATGCGCAGTAGCGCCGTCACTCGCCGATACCCGTAGCGGCCATACTCTCGGGCTAGGTTCACGATCCTCTCCGTCAGCACCTGCTCGTCGTCCGGTTGCCGTGGCACGTACCGCTGCGTCGTGCGCGACTGTTTCAGCACCCGGCACGCTCGTCGCTCGGAAACGCCCAGCCTCCGCCGAACATGCTCAACCGCATCTCGGCGACGTGCCGGGCTCAGAAGTTTCCCTCCGCAACTTCCTTCAGGATCGAAAGATCCAGCTCCTTTTCCGCCACAATCTTCTTGAGCCGGACGTTCTCCTTCTCAAGTTGCTTCAGCCGCCTGGCCTCGTCGACCCTCAGCCCCCCGTACTCGCGTCGCCACCGGTAGTAGGTGTGCTCGGTGATTGCTAGCTTGCGGCAGGCATCCTTGACCGTCGCGCCGCGGGCCAGCTCCACCTCAGCCTCCCGTAGCTTCCGTACGATCTGCTCTGCGCTGTGCCTCTTCGCCGACATTCTGACCTCCCTTTTTCGACCCAGATCGTGAGATTACCTCTGGATCCGTTTTGGGGGGTCAGGTCATGCCCACCTGGGCCATCAGTACCCCCAACGCGCCACCCAACAACGCTAGGACGACGCTCTCGGTAAGCATCTGCCGTATCAAACGAAGCCGGCCGGCGCCTAATGCCGCCCAGGTCGTAATCTCCCAGTGCCGCTTGGTGGCTCGACCCACGAGCAAGCTGGCGACGTTGCTGCAGGCGATCAGGAGGAGGAGAAGGACGGCACCCATGAGGAAGTGGAGATTTCTCGCATAGTCCCTAGACGCGAACTCGTGCAACGGCGCAACCCGCACTTTCCACCGGCTGTCGGCCGCCCGCCACCGGCTGTCGACGGACTCCCAGGATTGACCGAGTCTCTGGTGAATCGCATCGAGCTGTGTTTGGGCTTGCTCCATGCTGACGCCGGGCTTGAGGCGTCCGATCGGCGCCCCCCAAATCCGACCCTCACCAGTCATTACGTTGGGCAGCGGCGCCCAAAAGTCGGCCTCCTTCCAGGGAAAGATCTGGAAGCCTGGTGGCATGACCCCGACCACGGCCGGGTTCCAGCTCCCCAACCTCCGTCCGAGAATGTCCGGATCGCCGCCGAATCGCCGTTGCCAGTAGCCGTAGCTGATGATGACGCCGCCCTCCCTCTCATCCTCCGCCACGAAGTTGCGACCCAGCATCGGCTCCACGCCCAACAGGCGAAAGAGGCCGACGCTGACGTACTGGTGGTCAAGTCGTTCGGCCCCGTCATTGCCCGGGAATGTCGCCCTCAGAGCACGAGGGACGACATATTCGAGTTGCTCAAGAGCGGGGCTGTGTTCTTTCCACTCACGGTAGGTCGCTGCCGTTGCATTGGGCTGCCGCCCACTGGTCCCCCAGATCGCCACCAGCCGGTCAGGATCGGCGAAGGGAAGCGGCCGGAGCAAAATCGGGTTGATGGCACTGAAGATCATGCTGGTGGCCCCGATGCCGAGCGCCAGCGAAAGCACCACGACTGCCGTGAACGCGGGGCTCTTGCGAAGCGTGCGCACGGCGTATCGGAGATCCTTCAGCAACGTGTCGATCATCAGAAGGCCGTCGATGGGGTTGAGGCGCCGCTTCGGGTCGAAGGGAGCATGCCCGGAAGAGGTCGTACGCCCGCCCGCTCCGTCGGCACCCCCCCGTGTGGGCGAGCCACCGTGCCCCGTGACGTCCTGCCAGTGTAGCTGCAAGCCGGTGCTGAAGAGATCGGAGACCTCGCTGATCCACAGGGTCAGGTTGCCGCGCCAGCCGCGCCTTTTGTGCCGCAACATTTACAGGAAGGTGGCGTCCATGTCCGCGCCCCGCAGACGCCTTATGCGCCCCGGCAGGGCGCGGCGGAGCAATCGGTGCAGCCCCAGATGCAAGCGGGTCATGGCGTCACGCCCTTTCGGGGTCGGCAATGATCTTGCGGTCTGAAGCCAACGTCAGCATACCCTGCAGACGCTCGGCCTCGGTGCTGGCAGCTTGTCGCCCGGTGGGGGTCAGCCGATAGACGCTGCCGCGCCGTCCGTCGGGCCGCTCGTCGGGCGCAACGATGCTGATGAGCTCATCGTCTACCAGGCGCTGCACCGCGGCGTACAGCGAGCCGGTCCCGGGGCTGACCGCCCCACCCGACTGCTGGCGTACCGCCTGCATCAGCGCGTAGCCGTGCAGATCCTCCTCGGCGAGAGCCAGCAGGATGTGCATCGACAGGGGGGTTAGCGGTGGATGCTCTTGAACGCGGGTCATGGCAATGATCCGATGAATGACACGTTGATAACCGGAATATAGACGCGTCGTTCGCTCGCGTCAAGGGAATTGCCGCGCTCCTGTTGTTTCCAACTAAGGATCACCCGATCAAACAGCGGCCTCGCCGGGCAGGCGGATTTCTTCGACCAGGCGTTGCACCTCTTCGGGCGGCGGCGCCGTGAACCGGCTGACGATCAGGGTCAAGGCGAAGTTCAGGAGCATGCCCACCGCGCCGATGCCCTCCGGGCTGATCCCCAGGAGCCACGCGTCGGCGCCCGCCTCGGGGCGAATGAAGCGAAAGTAGTGGATGTAGCCGGCGGTGAACAGAATCCCGGCGGTCATGCCGACGATCGCACCTTCCTTCGTGGTGCGTTTCGAGAACACCCCCAGGACCAGAATCGGGAAGAAGCTGGAGGCGGCGAGGCCGAAGGCGAACGCTACTACCTGGGCGACGAAGCCGGGCGGATAGATGCCGAAGTAGCCGGCGACGATGACCGAGCCACCGGCCGCGATCCGTGCCAACAGCAGCTCGCCCCCCTCGGTCAGGCCGGGGAGCAGGAACGACTTGCCGAGATCGTGAGAGAACGTCGAGGCGATCACCAGCAGGAGACCGGCCGCCGTCGACAGCGCGGCCGCCAGCCCGCCGGCCGCAACCAGGGCGACAACCCAGGCGGGGAGGCGGGCGATCTCCGGATTGGCGAGCACCATGATGTCGCGATCAACGGTGAGCTCGTTTGTCGCCGGGTCGCCGCTATAGAGGATGGCGCCGTCACCGTTCTTGTCGTCGAACGAGATGAGGCCGGTCGTCTCCCAGTTGTTGAACCACTCGGGTGCCTCGGTGTAGGGCACGCCGTTCAGGGTCTCGATCATGTTGACCCTCGCGAACGTCGCAACCGCCGGCGCCGTCGTATAGAGAATGCTGATGAAGACGAGGGCCCAAAGGGCGCTCCAGCGGGCTGCACGAGCATTGGGGACCGTGTAGAAGCGAATCAGGACATGGGGTAGGCCGGCGGTGCCCGCCATCAGCGCCAGGGTGATGGCGAAGACGTCAATCATCGCCTTCTTGCCGGGGACGAAGGCAGCCGTGTACTCCGGGAAGCCGAGCTGTCGATGCAGGGCGTCGATGGTCTCGAGGAGGAAGAGTCCGGCGTTAGGGTCATCGATGACCCGGGCGCCGAAGCCGAGCTGCGGGACGGGGTTCCCGGTCATCTGATACGACACCGCGATCGCCGGAATCAGGTAGGCGACGATGAGAACGCAGTACTGCGCCACCTGGGTGTAGGTGATGCCGCGCATGCCGCCGAGGGTGGCGTAGACGAAGACCAGCGCCATGCCGATGATGACGCCGGTGTTGACGTCGACCTCGAGAAAGCGTGAGAAGACGATGCCGACGCCGCGCATCTGGCCGGCGATGTAGGTGAACGAGACGAAGAGCGTGCAGCCCGCGGCGACGACGCGCGCCGTCTGCGAGTAGTAACGATCGCCGACGAACTCCGACGTCGTGAACTTGCCGTACTTGCGGAGGTAGGGCGCCAGGAGCAGAGCGAGGAGGACGTAGCCCCCGGTCCAACCCATCAGATAGATGGTGCCGGTGTAGCCCATGAACGAGACGAGCCCGGCCATCGAGATGAAGGACGCGGCGCTCATCCAGTCGGCGGCGGTCGCCATGCCGTTGGCGATCGGCGGTACGCCGCGGCCGGCGACGTAAAACCCGCTGGTGGTGTTGACGCGGGTGGCAAGCGCGATGCCGATGTAGAGGGCGAAGGTGCTCCCGACGACGATGAAGGTCCAGATCTGCACGCTCATGGCGCCCCGACCTCAGTCGACGCCATGGTCTTTGTCGAGTCGGTCCATGCGTCGGGCGTAGATCAGGATCAGGACCACGAAGACGTAGATCGATCCCTGCTGCGCGAACCAGAAGCCGAGGGGGAAGCCACCCAGATGGAATCGGTTGAGGGGCTCGACGAAGAGGATCCCCAGCCCATAGGAGGTCACGAACCAGACGGCCAGGAGCTTGGCCATGAGGCGGAGATTGGCGCGCCAGTAGGCGTCGGTGTCACGCTGATTCTTGCTCACGTCGTGAGTCCTGGAGCCACGGTTCGAGTTCTCGCAGGGGTATTTGGTTTCAACGACTTACAGGGATCGCCGCGGGGCCTGATCTGATGATTTCTCCCGCAGGCTAGTGAAGCAACAGTCGCTTGCCGAGCAGCTTGCTCGGGTCGGCACCCGGCTTCGGAATGAACTTGTTCACCCATCCGCCGTCGTAGCTGGCGATATAGATCGTGCCGTCCGCGTCCATGTCCAGCTGATGCGGACGCGCCAAGCCGCCCTCCCACGTCCCGGCCGTTTGCCCGTACGTGCCCCAGTGGTACTGGAGCTCGCCATCCGTGCTGTACTTGAGGATCCGGTTCAGCCGCGCGGAGATCACCCAGACCCAATCGTCCTCGTCGATGTAAATGTTGACCGGGTCGTAGATATCGGGCCACTCCTCGATGAACTCACCATCCTCGGTGAACACCTGGATCCGGTCGTTGGTCCGGTCGCCGACGTAGATGCGCCGATCGCGGCCGACCGCAAGGCCGTGGAGGAGATCAAATTCTCCGGGACCGTCACCGAGGCTGCCGAACTCGCTCACGTACTCGCCGTCCTCGGTGTACTTGATGACGCGGGAGTTCCAGTAGCCGTCCGCCAGCAGGAAGCTGCCGTCCGGGAGAAAGGCGAGCTTCGACGGCCAACCGTAGGTGTAGGGCCCCGGGTTCGGGTTGGCCCGCGCCGCGGCTCGGGTCGTGGCGTGGTCCGTATCTCCGAGCTGCATCACCAGCTCGCTGCCGTCGTTGCTGAACTTCAAGACCTGATGGTGGCCCTCGGCGCCGCCGCTGTCGATGACCCAGACGTGCCGCTCCGGATCGTAGGGGCTGATGTAGACCTGATGCGGCAGGGTGAGGATCGAGTCCCACTGGCTCCACTGCTCGACGATGTTGCCGTCGCCGTCGGCGACGACAATGAAGTTCGTACGGCGGAGCTGTCCGTCCCTCGGCTCGCGTCGATTTGTCGGCCAGTCGCCGCGGGTCACCGCGAGGATCCGGTCGGCGGTGTCGACCGCGACGCCGGCGACCTGCCCCCACGACCATTCGTCGTGGTCGGGCGCCGCCTTCCACCAGCTCGCGACGACATCGTATTGGCCCGTTCGGTCATCGCCGCCCTTGGTGACCGCTGCCGCCGAGGGTTCGGCTCCCGACCCCGATGCCCCCGTAGCCTGATTGTCGCCGGCGCAGCCGACGATGAGGGCGGAGGCGGCGAGCGCGCCGACGAGAGCGATGATTGCTGCTCCGGTACGCGAGAACCCTGACG
Source organism: Acidobacteriota bacterium (assembly GCA_965214245.1). GTDB lineage: Bacteria > Acidobacteriota > UBA890 > UBA890 > UBA890 > CBDCBL01. The sequence continues at coordinate 669,122 of CBDCBL010000008.1, read as the reverse complement.
TCTGTGGCGCTCGCGACTGATCGAGCTTCATTGTCGGGATCCTCCGGAGCGCCCGTGGCCGCCGCTTGCCGGCGGCGCCCACGGGTCGTTGACGCCGACTTTCGGACAGAAGTCTCCGGTGTCGAGGAAGTGGGTATGGAGGCACTCGAACGACGCGCCGAGACCGAGTAGCAGCTCGACCGTCTCCGGGTACGGGACGCGTGTGAAGAAGCCGGCTCGACCGCCACGCGCCATGTCGGCCGTCGACTGGCCCAGCCGCGTGATCGCGGTGACGTCGGCCCCATGGGACACGAGGTACTCGATGAGATCGTTGTCGCCGCGCGACGCGGCGTAGTGAAGCGGCCGGTAGCCCCAGGAGTCGGCCAGGTTCACGTCTGCACCGTGCTCCTCGACCAGATACTTGACGGCCGGCAGGAACTGATCGGGGGCGTTGCGGACGCTGAAGGCGCCGAGCCCGAGGTAGCCACCGCCCGCCGCGATGTGTATCGGATGGGCATTCGGCGCCCCCTCCGGGATGTAGGGCAATGCCGAATCCTCCTGCTGGCGCCCGTCCGGCTGCCGCCGCTCCCGCATGCCGATCTCGGGCCATGACGTCGGGATGTTCGGATCCGCGCCATGCGCCACCAGCAGCTTCATGGCCTCGAGGTCTTGCGCAAAGGTGGCGCGCCAGAAGGGCGTCGCGCCCGTGAGGTCGATCCCCATCTTGGTGAGCTGGTACTCCCAGTACCACAGATGGGTGTTCAACCGGACGTTCGGGTCGGCGCCGGCCTCCAGCAGCGCCCTCAGGACGTCAATGTGTTCGGCGCGCTGCTGGTCCTGCGCCCGGGGTTGCGGATAGTTCGATCTCGGAGCCCACTGGGTCTGCAGAACGGCGAACAGCGGAGTGGCACCGTCGGTGGAGGCGGCCAGGTCGGGGTCAGCGCCATGCTCGATGAGGACGAGCGCCAGATCGAACTGACCGTTGAGCGAGGCCATCAGTAACGGGCTGGTTCGGTCGGCGCTCAGCTGGTCAGCGTCCGCGCCCCCCTCCAGCAGCGCAGCCGCCGCCTCGATGTGACCCTCGCGCGCCGCATGCAGGAGCGCAGTCATGCCGCCCGTCCTGCCGACGAGCGTCTCCCGATAGGGAGGACGGATGACGTCCGGCCCACCCGGGTAGTCGGGCCTGCCCCGGGCGAGCGAGTGCGCGTCGACCTCCCCGACATCGTAGCCGGACTGCAAGAACTGCCGCTGCGCCCGGATAGCGGCCTGAACATCGCTCGGGCTCACCTGCTTGTCCGGCGCGACCCGATCGTCGCTGGGGTACGCCTCCTCGTCCGGCATGGTGCGAATCTGGCCGAGAGCCTGGCGAAATCGTGCGCTCGCTTCCCGGTCCAGCGCCTGGCTCCGGAGCACGTCGACGACCTGCGTGCTGAGTCCAGGGTCCGCGCCGCCGCTCAGGAGCGCTCTGACGGCTCCTGCGCGGTTGGATCCGGCGGCAAACATCAGCGGGGTCTGCCCCGCGCTGACCGTTCGCGGGCGTTGGTGTCTGCCCCATGCGCCAGGAGCACCACCACCGCGTCCGTGCCGCCGATCGCCGCGGCCCGCCAGGTGCAAGGGCGTCACGCCGCTGTTCGTAGTGACGGCATCGGGATCGGCACCCGCCTCGAGCAGCCTCACGACGACGGGAGCGTGTCCACCCCGACTGGCCACGTGCAGCGGCGTGTAGCTGCCGATACGCGTTTTCGCCTCCACATCAGCCGACGCCGCAAGCAGCACGTCGGCGACTTCGGCGTGGCCGCGCTCCGCGGCCCCGTGCAAGGCGCTCATGCCGTCGCCCTGCGCCGCGTTCACGTCGGCGCCTCGATCGAGCAGCGACCTGACGGCCTCCGCGTCGCCGCGTCGGGCGGCCTCGATGATGGTGAGCTCGGACGAAGCGGAATCGGGTCGGGGAGGAGACACTGTCTGAGCGACAGCAATGCTCACCGAGGCGATTGCTATCGCCAGGAGAGCGATTGACGACTTGGCCGCCCCGTGCCCGTGCATTCGGCGCCCGCCTCTCGATCGCGTCCTTTCCATGCTCATGCGTTGCCTCTCTCGCCGCTCGGGATCGGCGCAGGATCAACGGGGAGATCCAAAGAAAACTCTCCCGTGCTGTCGCCAAACGTCGTCATGTCCGCGTGCCTGATCTTTTGCATCAGGCTCACGAACGCGTTCGCCATCGGGGTCCCCGCGGGTGTTCGCAGATGCAGGCCTCCCTCGAGCGCTCCGTTCGCGTGACCCAGCAGCAGCAGGGGCGCCCGGCGATGGTTGTGCAGGTTGGGGTCGGCCATCGGAGATCCTCATATGATCGCCGTCTTATCCAGCAGAGACGCATCACCGTTAGCCGTATCGCGTATTCTCTGGAGGAAGTAGCCGAGCTGGCTGAGGCGGTAGGTGTTGATCTTGTTGAAGTCCATGATGTCGGCGGGGACGTTGCCGTGGTGCGACGCCCCGTGGATGGACTTGCCGCTCCCGCTCTGCGGGAACGTTCGATTGGACTGATCGAATCCAGTCTTGAACGTGATGACCCGCGTCAGGTCGGTCTGCAGCGCCAGCACCTGGAGATCGAACATCATCTGCATGTGCTCTTCGAACGAATCGGGAACACCGGAGGGCGCCTCGGGCATCTCGCGCTCCTCGCCGCTGGTGTTGCGCGCCTCGACGAGCTGAATCCGCCGCTCGATCTCGCGGATGTGATCGATGTATTCGTCCAGCGCGACGCGATCTGCGGCCCCCAACGTCCGCTTCAGACGTGCGACCTCGGTGGTGATCCAGTCGATCATGCTGCGATCGGTCCGCCGCCGGGCCGCCCGGTCTTCCGGAGTGTCGCCGGCGCCGAACAGTCGCTCGAAGACGACGCGGGGCTCGCGAATCGCCGGGAGCGGCTGCTCGGGCGATGCCCAGGCCAGCGAGGTGGTGTACGCACAGTGGTAGTTGTAGGCGCAGCCACCGCCGCGGTCGATGCCCTCGACACAGAGCTCGAGCGACGGTAGCGCGGTGTCGCGCCCGAAGCGCCGCGCGTGGAGCTGATCGAGCGAGGTCCCCAGATGGATGTCCGAGCCCTGGGTCTGCTTCGGGTGCGCCTGGGTCAGGAACACGGCCGTCGATCGGTCGTGGTCGCCGCCGATCTCTTCGGCACGGAAGGCCTCGGCGGACCGACAGTCCGTATTGCTGACGATCGTCATGTAGTCGCGGAACTCCTCGAGGGGCGCCAGCACACTGTTCGTATCGAACTCGAAGCCGCGACCGACCCGCGCCGGAGCGAAGAGGTGTTGGGAGTCGCCCCAGTCGCTCGAGCCGGCGGTCCCCATGGATTCCTCGATGCACACCAGGCGCGTGAATCCTGCTTCCCGAGTCGTGCCCTGCCACAGCCTCCCCGCGGGGATCATGGCGTCGAGGGACGGCAGCGCGACGCTCGCGCCCATACCCCTGATGAAGGTGCGACGGGACAGGTGCTTTCCGGTGATGAATGGCATGCCGCTAGCTCCCCTGTTCGGCCTCTTGATCCGTGGCCGCTTGGGATTCCGTCATTCGGAAGGGATCACTCTTCACGATATCCAGGATGAACGTAGACATCCGATAGTCATTTGCCTCGGCGTCGCGCACGATGGCACGAATCTCGGGCTGGTCGAAGTACTCGACCCGTCGACCCAACGCGTAAGCGAGCAAGTTCGTGGCGAAGTTCCGCACCAACGGGACGGGACGCTTCATGAGCACGGCGGTGAGCTCGCTGGGGGTGCTCACCTCAGTGCCGTCGTAGAAGGTGCCTCGCGTGTCGAGCGGCACGCCGTTCTCGCGAATTCGCACGCGGCCGGTAACGTCGTAGCTGTCCAGCGCCAGGCCGATCGGATCCATGAATCGGTGGCAGGAGTGACACACCGGGTCGGCCCGGTGTATCTCGAGGCGCTCGCGGGTGGTCAGGAGACGGCCCTCCGATGCACCCTCTGTGTATCCTCGAACGCCGGTATGTTGGGAGGCGGCGGCGTCCCCATTAGCACCTCCATCACCCACTTGCCCCGCAGCACGGGAGAGGTGCGTGCCGACATCGACGTCAGCAGAAGGACGCTGCCGTGGCCCAGAAGCCCGCGTCGAGTGTCGTCGGGATAGGAAACCCGGCGGAACTCGTCGCCCGCCACGTTGGAAATCCCGTAGTGACGCGCCAAGCGCTCGTTGAGAAACGTGTAGTCGGCGGTGAACAGCTCGAGCAGGCTGCGATCCTCCCGAATGAGGTTATCGAAGAAGAGTTGCGTCTCCCGTACCAGGTCGTCGCCCAGCTGCCCGGTGAAATCAGGATAGAGGTACGGCTCCGGTTGATTGTCTTTCACGTCCTGGAGCCGCAGCCATTGTGACGCGAAGCGCGTAGCGAGCGCCTCGGAGCGGGGATCCTCCAGCATCCGTTCGACCTGCTGCTCCAGGATTTCCGGGGCGGAGAGGCGGCCGTCCGCGGCCAACTGGAGGAGCTCGTCGTCCGGGTTCATGGCCCAGAGGAAGAACGACAGGCGCGAGGCGAGATCGACGTCGCTCAGCCGATAACTCGCGCCCGGCCGGACGTCGGCCGGTTGCCGCTCGAGGCGAAAGATGAACGACGGACTCGCCAGGATCGCCTGCAGCGCGGTCCGGACGCCGACCTCGAACCCCTCGGCGGCGGCGCCGCGATCATAGAAGGACATGGGGCCGGCAAGATCCTCGGCCGTGACCGGTCGCCGGTACGCCTGCTGTGCGAGGCGAGAGAGGATCGCCTCGGCGCACGGACGCGTTTCGCTTTTTGTCGCCGGGCGGCACGTGAAGATTTGGTCGCGACTGGCTGTTTCCGAGAGCCCGACGGCGCGCCGAGGTCCCGTGATCAGCAGCTCGCTCACGTGGGGCAGCGCGGTTATGCCGTAGTTCGCCCAGGCCTGCGAGTCCTCACCCCCGACGAACGACCACGCGTGCGGGCTCAGTCGATCCTCGTAAGGGCCCTCGATCTTGCGAACGAATGCCGCGGCGACCCGGTGCTGGCCGGCGCGAACGAAAATGGGCTCGGTCCGAATCTCGACGCTCGAGCCCGCGCCGTGCTCCAGGCCGAGCAGCGCCACGCCCTCGCCGTCGACCGAGATGTCGACATCCTCGAAGCCGGTGCCGTTCCCGAACAGAATTTCGACCGCGAACACGTATTCCCCGTCGGCCGGGAAGTCGTGGGTGACGACGATGCCACCGCGCGTCCCGTACGGTGCACCTTCGATGTGATCCCACGCGTGCTGTGAGACCTCGATCGGGCTCGTGTGTTTGACGGTCTTGGACAGCGCCTCGGGGTTACCGACGGCCAGGCGGCTGACCTCGCCGGCGGCCCGCAGATACGCTTCCAATAGTGTCGTTGAGAGTCCCTGCGCAGCCGACATGTTGTCGAAGTTGCCGAGGTAGGTGTCCGCCGGAAGCCAGCGACTGGCATCGACGTCGAGCGCCAGGAGGTCGTGAACCACCCGCTCGTACTCGGCTCGGTTGAGCCGTTGGAACCGGCGGGCGCCGGGCTTCGACTCGGCGGCCGCGTCGAGGACGGTCTCCAACGTCTCCACGAGCTTCAACAGCACGTCGGCGGACGGGCGACGGGCGATGGGCGGGGGCATCATGCCGGCCCGGAGCTTCACGATCATCTTTTCCGCCGTCGCAGCGCGCTCGTGCGCCGCGGCGACGTTGAAGGCTTCGAACGAGAGGTTGCCCGTCAACAGTTCGTCGTTGTGGCAGACGACACAGTACTGCCCGATGACCTGGTTCAGATCAGCCTGGAGTGCCTCGGAAGGTCCGGCGGGAGCGGGGTTGACGGCGAACCCGTCTCCAGCCTTCCAGGGGATCGCACCGGCACCGGCAGTCTGGCTCCCGATTGCAAGCCAGATTCCGACGAACGCAGCACCGGCAGCGAGTGTTTTCATGCGCCATTCCTTCGGGGAGTGCACGCGCGCCTCATGCCACGTGCCCCCGGAGCAGGACCGGGTTCAGGCGGCCCACGAGACCGCATCGCGACCGGTCATCCCCGGCAGCTCAAGCCGCGGCCATGATTACAAACATCGACGAGCTGACACAAGCCGAGCCGGGAATTCCACCGCGGACGTCTTGTGTTGAACCCGCCAACTCCAGCCAATAACACGGCCTTCAGGTTGTTTCTCTGCCAGGCCAACGGATAGATTGCAGCCACTCTCCCGCAGCAATGAATCGACGAAGCCTTGGTCGGCAGGACACTCCTTCATTACGAGATTCTCGAACCGCTCGGCGCCGGCGGCATGGGCGAGGTGTATCGGGCGCGAGATACCAAGCTGGAACGTGATGTTGCGATCAAAGTGCTGCCGGAGGACATCGCTACCGACCCGGATCGACTCGCTCGTTTCGAGCGTGAGGCCAAACTCCTCGCCTCCCTGAACCACGCGAACATCGCCGCCGTCTACGGCCTTGAGGATGAAGGCGCTCAACGCTTCATCGCCATGGAACTAGTGGAGGGCGAGACGCTTGCGGAGCGGATTGCGGACTCCGGCCGCACCAATGCCGATGAAGCTCTGGGAATCGCGGCCCAGATCGCAGAGGCGCTCGAGGCGGCACATGAGTCGGGGATCGTTCACCGCGACCTGAAGCCCGCCAACGTGAAGGTCACGACCGACGGCAACGTAAAGGTCCTCGATTTCGGGCTGGCGAAGGCCTACGAAGCCGACGGATCGCCCGCCGCGGACTCACCTGATATCAGCCATTCGCCGACGATGGCGGCGGCGACGCGCGCGGGGGTAATCCTGGGCACGGCGGCCTACATGAGCCCCGAGCAGGCACGCGGCAAACCCCTCGACAAGCGCACTGACATCTGGGCCTTCGGCTGTGTGCTCTACGAGATGCTCAGCGGTCGTCAGCCGTTCGGCGGCGAGACGGTTACCGACATTCTCGCCGCCGTTGTAAAGGAAGAGCCCGACTGGGAGGCATTGCCGGCGTCGACCCCTCCTCTGCTCGTACGGGCGATTCGCGCCGCTGCCTCGAAAAAGACACGCGGCGACGCATGCGGGACATGGGTGATGTTGCCCGGGACCTTGAAGACGCATCCGCGCCGACCGACGCCATCAACGGTGATGCTCCGACGGCACCGACAAGCGGAATACGGTGGTCTACAGTCGTGCCGCCAGCGATAGCTCTGGCCGTCGTCGCGTTCGTTGCCGGGACCTGGCGCGCGGCGCCACCGCCGGGCAACTGGGTTGGCGAGAAGCTCGGCGGGCCGCCGGTCGCGTTCCAACCCGTCGCATCTTCCGACGGCACACGGATCGCTTTTCTTGTCATGGACCGCGACATTACTATTACTCAGCTCGCGGTCATGCAGGCCAATTCGCATTGGCGACGGCTGACGCGCGATCGGGGGCGCGGGCACATCGCGCATCCCGCCTGGTCGCCTGATAGCCAGAAAATCTACTTTGTCCGTGGGACCACCTCGCCGAGCATCTATTCCATTGCAGAGGCTGGCACCGAAGCCGAGCGGCCCGTACTCGAAAACGCACAGGATCCGCATCCCCTTCCGGACGGCAGCCTGTTGGCCGTCCGGACGGCCGATCGGCGTCCGCAGCTGATGCGCTACTGGCCAGCGACGGGCGAGGAGAAGATGCTGCCGGTATTGCTCGACGACCAGCTGTTGGAGCAGGCGATTGCCGTGCTTCCACCCGACGGAAGGGAGGCCGTGGTCGTGGGCCGTTCTCCCGACGCTCCGCAAAACGACAACCACCTTTACGTCGTCGACCTCGATACGGGATCAATGCGGCGCATCGCGCCGAACGTCACGCTCCCGAGACTGGAATGGCGGCTGCCCCTCGCGGTGACGCCGAACGGTATCTGGGTGTACTTCGATTTGCCGGTCAGCAATCTCCATCGAATCGTTGCGGTTCGCAGCGACGGTACGCCGGGCGTCGAATCGGTGCTGCCTTTGACAGCGCAGCCGTTGTCGATGGACGTTGTGGCCGACGGAACCCTGTACCTCGACCTTATTGATCAAGCAACAGAGATCGTCCGGATCGATCCTGGGAGCGGACGCGTTGAGCGCTTCCCGCTGTCGCAGGCCGACGGCCTTGTAGCGCTGCCTGGCGATAGATTCCTACTAGTGGCCCAAGTCGCGGGCCGATCTCAACTGATGGAAATGTCACCGGACAGAGCGCCGGTGCCATTCCTGGATTTCCACGAAGAGGCTCGACCGCCGTTGGCCCTGGTTGGCGATGACACCGTGGCATTTGTCAGCGGCGCGCTTGATCGTCCGCGACTGACGCTGGTGTCCCTTGATGGGCGACTGCGGCAGCGGATCGACATTTCGTCGGGTGCCGGTGTGACAGGGTTGGCTGCGACGCCAGACGGCGCGACGCTCTTCTATGCGACCGCTGGATCCGTTTATCGCGTCGCGGTCACCGGCACCGAATCGACGCTGGTTGGCCGCGGGGAATTGGTGGCCTTTGATCCGGCGAGCGGTGATCTGGTCATCATGCTGCTCGAGTCCACTGGTGGTGCGCTCGTGCGAGTACCGCCAGGGGGTGGGCCGGAGAGACGGCCATCGTTGCCGAGAGAGACTGGTGGGCGACCATCTCGAACTCCTACTCAGCGCTGACCGGAGGCGCCGTAGCGCCGGACGGGCGGCTTGTCGTCCAATTAGAGTCGCCCGATTCATGGTTTTGGCAGCTGGGCCTCGTCGACACGAGTGGTCGGCTCCTTGCGCCCTTCTTCGATTTTCCGCAGGACGTGATGTGGGCGAGCTGGGACGAGTCCGGTCGGGTCGTAGCCGTGGCGCGCACCCTCAACGCGCAGCTGTGGCGTTTCCGTCGCGATTCCTCGCGCTGATCCTCGGCGGGGACCATGAGGCTGCCGACAGTGGAGCTACCCCGATTCAGTAGTCATCTCACCGCTGTCGCTCACCACCCCGTCCATTCTGTCCGCTGATCCGTCGATAATCGAACCGCAGGTTCGGATACGCCGGCGGATCAGGCACGAGCATCGGCTGACTCTCGATCCTCTGCAACAGGTAATCGATCGCCGTGTCGAGCTGAGTATCGGCTCCCAGGAAAGTAGCGTGCGGCAGGTTGTCGACGACGATGTCGGGGATCACGCCGATCTGCTCGACGAGCCAGTCGCGGTCTTCGCCGTACACGCCCATGCTGGGGGCGCGGGCCAGGCCGCCGTCGGTGAGGCGGTTCGACGATCCCAGCCAGATCTCGCCGCCCCAGGTGCGCATGCCGATGATCTCGCCGAGGCCGAGCCGGCGGAAGCCCTCGGCGATCGCTTCACCGTCGGAAGCGGTGTTCTGATCGACGAGGATCACCATGTGGCCGCGGAAGGCGTACTGCATGTTCCAGGTAGGTTGGCCGACGCGCTCCTGCCAGTACATCCAGGCGCGCCGCATGAGCTTCTCGAGAATGATCGAGTCGATGTTGCCGCCGTTATTGCGCCGCACGTCGATGATCAGCCCCTGGCGGTTGAACACCGGATAGAACTGGCGGTACCAGGCGGTCAGGTCGCCGCTGCCCATTGCCCGCAGGTGAACGTAACCGACTTCTCCTTCACTGCGCTCTTCAACGATCAGCCGCCGGGTGTATTCCCAATCGCTGTAGCGCAGGTTCCGCTCGTTGGCAATCGGCACGACAATCACATCGCGCGTTTCATCGCCGTCCGAGCCGCCGTTGGCGCCGCCGCCGCTCGAGCTGATGGTCAACAGCACCTGGCGGCCGCCCTGATTGCGCAGTAGGGCGCCGATGTCGGGCACGTTGAGCGTCGAGACGCCGTTGACCGCCGCGATCACGTTGCCTTCATTCACGTTGAGGTACGGGTCGGCGAGCGGTGACATCTCGTCGGGGTAGTCCGGGTCCGACTGGTAGATGTAGTCGATGCGATAGCCGCCGCCGGCGGGATCGCGCAAGATCCGCGCCCCCAAGCTCGGGACGCTGACATTGTCGTCGCCGGTGCGCGTGTCGCCGCCGCGCACACTGGTGTGCAGGGCCGACAGCTCGCCGACGAAGCGGCCGATCAGGTCGGAGAGCTCGTCGCGCGTGGTGATGCGATCGACCAGCGGCAAGTACTTGTTGAGAGCACCTTCCCAATCGACGCCGTGCATGCCGGGGTCGTAGAAGTAGTCTCGTTCCATGCGCCAGGCGTCGACCACCAACTGGCGCCAGTCCTCGCGCACATCCATACGGAACGACCAGCCGTTGAGGTCGATCTGGCTGTCGCCGAGCCGATCGCCGATCGGCTGCGGGCGGGCATTGACGACGTAGAAGTTGTTGCCGCGCCGCACCAGTATCTTCTCGCCGTCGAGCGACATTTGAGCTTGGCGAGCGTTCTCCAACACGGTGACTGGCTCCGGATCTTCATTGGTGAAGGGCAGCGCCATCAAGTCCGCCGAGCCGCCGAATCCGGTGCCGGAGCGGGACAGGTAAAAGAGGGCGTCGTCGTTGGCCCGCAACGCGCCGTAGTTGCCCGGTTCCACCGGGACCTCGCGCACGCGCCGGTCGATGGCGTCGAGGTCGATCTGGAGGGCATTGCTGCTGGAGGTCTCTTTGGATTCCTGACCCGCTGTGTCCTCGGCATCGGCGCCGGGTTCTTGGTCGTCAGCGCCTTCCGTTCGCGCGGCCCCGCCGCCGCCGCGTGTACCGTCGCCGTTGGCATCCATCAGCTCGTCGGCCGGCCGAAACGGCGAGCGCAAACCTCGCCGCAAGGCGACTTCATAAATCTTGATGGGCCGGTCGAAGTACGGCTCCGGGGCCCGCGCCCCCCAGGGGCTGCCGACGACCGATCGCAAGTTGCGATCGGAGGCGAAGTACAGAAACTCGCCGTCGGGATCCCACGCCGGGCTGCTGCTGTTGGTGCGATCCGAGGTCACCATCGTCGTGGACTCGGTGTCGACGTTGTACAGCTTGATCTGCCGAAAGCTGTTCATCGCCGTCATGCTGTAGGCCAGCCAGCGGCTGTCGGGCGACCAGCTCATGTCGCCGACGCCCTCGCGGTTCTCGGAGATGATCCTCGTGGTTCCGGTCTCCGTGTCGAGCAGCGATAGGTCGCGGTTCATGTCCGTGTAGGCGATCCATTTGCCGTCGGGCGACGGCGCGCCTGCGAAGCGCAGCACCGAACCGTCGTTGCTCAAAGGCTCAGGATCACCGATGCCGTTGGCCGGGATGCGAACCCAGTCGAACTCACCGGTGGCGTCGGACAGGCCGGCCAGCGAACCGTCGGGCATGAACATCACGTCGCGATAACGCACGCCCTCGTCTTGCGTGGCGCGTACCAGCCGGCCGTTGCCGGCGGGGGCCACGAACACGCGGCCGCGGGCCGTCAGCACGATGCTCTTGCCCTCGGGGTGAATGTACGCCGAGGTCAAGTACTGCACGGGATTCGATTCCCATTTCTCGCGCAGCTGGTCGAAGTCCGAGGCCAGCGTGATGGGCACGATGCTTGCCTGATCGGTGGAGATCTCGTACAGCCAGATATCGGCGCCGAGCTGGTACACGATGCGGCCGGCTGAAAGCTGCGGCTCACGAACGTCCCACCCGGCGTGGTCTGTGTGCTGGCGTAGGTCATCGCCGGCTTCGTTCATCGACCAGACGTTCATGGTGCCGTCGCGGTCGGTGACGAAGTACACGCGACCGTTCCACCACATCGGCGAATGGCTCTCGCCCTCGTAGTTGCCGGTCAGCTCTTCGGCTTCGCTGCTGCCGGCGCTGAACTTCCACACGTCGCGCGCCGTGCCGCCGACGTAGCGCCGGGTGACGTTGTTGTGAAACGCCGGACGCACGAAAAACAGGGTGTCGCCGCTGTCGTCGTAAGTCGCCTCGCTGGCTGTTGACAGAGGAATCCTGTCCCGCGTTTGATCACCGACGTTCAAAGCGACGAGCTGCGGCACCGGCAAGGTGGCGTAGTAGCCGGTCGTGTAGACTAGGCGGCCGTCCGGTGTCCATGTGGTGGCGATGGAGGTGTCGGACTCGTAGGTCCGGCGTACCGGGACGCCGCCGGACAACGGCATGGTGTAGAGCTCTGTCGGCCCCTCGTAACGGGCCGAGAAGGCCAGCGTTTGGCCGTCCGGCGAGATCACCGGGTAGCGCTCTTCCGCGGGATGGGTGGTGAGCCGTTGGGCAACGCCGCCGGCCGCCGAGATCTTCCACAGATCGCCCTCGGCGGCGAACACGATGGTGTCGCCCCAGATGGCGGGAGTGCGGTAATAACCGGCCACGCCCGGGGCCTGCGCTGCAGTCGAGGGCGCTGAGTCGGTGGCCTCGGGAAGGGCGGCGCTCGGCACCGACAGCGCCGGAGAAACGACGAGAGTGAGTACGGCCAAGACCAGCTTGCTGCGCATGGGTCTGACTCCTGTGGCCAGCAGGCCGTGCCGAAAGCGTGATGGGTCCGGTTACGCCTGCTAGCGTTCGTTGACGATCCGGCAAGCGTAGTGTTTCCTCGCCACCATGGACAACGGCCACGACGAACGCCTGGTGCGCTGGAACGACGAGTTCTTGAGCTCCCCGCGGGACGACGAGAAGGAGAAGACCATGTCGCGCACGTTGATTTTTCGGTCGCCGGCCGCCAGGGCCACGGCGAAGCGTGGGTTCTCTTGCCTCGTTTTGGTGGTCGCGATCAGTGGATGCGGGCGCGGCGGAGAGCCCATCGCCGTGGACCCCGGTCCGGTATCGGCGACACCGACACTCGGGGATCTGTTCTCGGGCGACGTCGATGTCATCGACATGACCCATGCCCTCAGCCCCGACTCCGTCTACTGGCCGAGCGCCAGCGGCAACCCGTTCCAATACGAAGCGCGCCGCACGCAGCCGAGCGGCGCCGTGTCGATGGGCGCCTACAGCACGCCCGAGCATCACGGCACGCACCTCGACGCGCCCATCCACGGCGGCGACAACCAACCGAGCGTCGACGATCTGACGCCGGATGACCTGTCCGGGCCTGCGGTCGTCATCGACGTGTCGGAACAGAGCGCGGCCGATCCCGACTATGCCGTCGGCAGCGCTGACATCCTCGCCTGGGAGTCGGCTCACGGGCGCTCGCCCGAGGGCGCCATCGTCCTGATGTATAGCGGTTGGAGCGAGAAGTACGACGACGCTGCGGCCTACGCGAATCAAGACGACGACGGCCGCATGCACTTTCCCGGCTTCTCCGAGGAAGCGGCCCGTTTGCTGATCGACGAGCGCGACATCCGTGGCATCGGCGTCGACACGCTGAGCGTCGACCCAGGTTCGGCGCCCGGCTTTTCGGTACACGGAACCGTCAACGGCAACGGCAAGTTTCACCTGGAGAACGTCGCCAACGTTCACCTGTTGCCGGCCAGCGGCGCCTACCTGATCGTCGCGCCGATCAAGATCGCCGGCGGCTCGGGCGGCCAGGTACGCGTCTTCGGTATCGTGCCGTAGATGCCTTGGCGGTGTAACCGGATCCATCACATTTGCACCACGGCCTGTTAGACATGATCGAAATCACCGGCGCTTCACTCGCCCTGCAAATCGCCGTTGCGGTGGCTCTCTTGATGCTGGGGCGGCGGCTGTACTGGATGTTCGTGGCGGGTGTCGGGTTCGTCGTTGCCCTGCACCTTGCCGGCGAGGTGCTCGAGCTCGAGCAGGAGTGGATGACTTTGGCGGTGGCGCTGCTTGCCGGCATCGTCGGGGCGTTGCTCGCCGTGTTCCTGCAGAAGCTGACCGTCGCCGTCGCCGGGTTCCTCGCCGTTGCCTACCTGGTGCAGATGATCACCACCGACATGGGATTCGACGGCCGGGCGCAGACGATTGCCGTTTTGGTGGCCGGTGTGCTCGGCGCCATCGTCGCCGGCGCGCTGTTCGATTGGGCGCTCATCATGATTTCGTCGCTGACCGGCGCAGCGCTACTCGTCGAATCGTTCGACTTGCCGCAACAAGCGGGGCTCGTCGTGATGTTCGTCGTCGCCGTGGCGGGCATCTCGATTCAAGCGAACATGATGCACCGGGAGGGCAAGTCGGGATGAGCGAACGGCGCAAGCGCCGAAAACAGGAACTGACTCAACCGGCAGGTCGTGGTGAAAGTGTGGACCCATCACACTTCAACACGGTCTTCTAGCGTCCGGCGGGCGCCTGCACGAACTGGCCGTTGCGCAGCACGATGTCGGTTTCGTAAGCACCCGTCGTCCACGGAGAGGGCGGCGCAGGACCCGGGCGGCCGTCGGCCCCGAGAGACGTCAGAGCGAAGTTGTTTTCTCCCGTCGTGTAGGCGTACAGGGTGCCCCAACTGTCGCGTGTCGGTGCCCGGACGAGATAGCCGCCGCTCTGCAGTTCTTCCAAGCGCTTCGGCAACGAGCCCGAATCCGCCTGCATGAGCTGGATGGCGCGCCCGATCGTCTGCATGTCGGCCATCGTCGTTTGGCGCTTGGTCTCATCGAGCGGCGCGGCGCCGCCGGGCACCGAGGAGTCGGCCGCCGCGTCGAGATACATCGTCATCGCGTACCAGGTTATGAACCCGCCGATGACCAGCACACTGAGGAAGCCGATCAGGCTACTGCCCGTTTTATCTCGTGACTGGAGTTGCCCCGCCTTGGTGGACGGTTTCCCGCTCACATTTAAGCGATCTGAGCGTGCCTCCTTTCGTACCCCATGGGCGAGTCGTAGTCCAGGGGTGAGTGTCTGCGACGCGGGTTGTAGAAGCCCTCGATGAACTCGAAGACGGCCATGCGGGCTTCCGCCTGGGACCTGAACCGCCGGCGGTTCAGGAGCTCGCACTCGAGGGTGGCGAAGAAGCTCTCGCACATCGCGTTGTCGTAGCAGTCACCGGCTGATCCGGTCGACGGTCGCACCCCGACCTCCTGGCAGCGCTGACCGAAGGTGATCGACGTGTACTGCGTACCTTGGTCACTGTGATGAATCACCTGTTGGGGCCGTCGTTGCGAGATCGCCATGTTCAGCGCCTCGAGCACGAGCTCGGTGCGCAGATGGGTCGCCATTGACCAACCGACAACGCGACGGCTGAAGACGTCCACGACGACCGACAAGTACAAGAACCCTGCCCACGTTGGGATGTAGGTTATGTGGTGCCTCGGCTCTCCCTGTGGATCGCTTCGATCCGTGCCTGCAGCTTTGCGTCCGCCCGCGATCGAGCCGACGGTTCCCGCCGGCGCCACGCGTAGTACCCGCTGGAGGAGACCTCCAGCACACGGCACATCGTGGCAATCGGATACTTCGCCTGGTGACCGCTCACGAACTCGAAAGACTTCGGCGGTACCAAGTCGGTCTCCCGAGCGAACCAGGCCGCGGCTTTTGAAAGGATCTCCCGCTCTTGCTTCAGCTGGCGGTTCTCTTTCCGCAGCCGCCCCAGCTCCTCGCGCTCAGCAGTGCTGAGCCCTTCGGCGCTGCGGCCTTCGTCGCGGTCAGCCTGCTTGATCCACTGGCGAATCGTCCAGTACGACGGCTCGAACTCCTTGGCCAGCTCGGCGACGCTCCGCCCAGCTCGTGCCACTTCTATGATCCGCCGCCGAAACTCCGCCGGGTACGGCCCTCTTGTCCTTGGCATCCTGAACACCTCCCGTGTACGTCGTAAGGTGTCCACGAAATCGGGTCAAGTCCAACCATTGAGCCAGCGTATCGATTTCTTGGAGCCGCGCGAAACCCCATTGATGCTACGTCGTACATCGTGTGGCCTTCGCCTGCAATGATCGGCACCTCCCTCGGTCGCTACAAGATCATCGAGCAGCTCGGCGCTGGCGGTATGGGCGAGCGGGGTGATGGGCCATGAGCCGACGAACTGTAGCTTAGAAGTCCGCTGCTCCGTCCCCTGAGCTACCGGGGGGGGGGGGGCGTGGCTGGGGGGCGGCACTTGACCAGTTTCCGAGTTTGAGAAGCGTCAAACTCAAGTAGAATCATCCGCATTCGACAAGGAGACAGGCATTGAAACTACTTACACGTTCAGATTTTGATGGGCTGGCATGCGCTGTGCTGTTGGTTGAATAAAAAGGGATCGTCGATGACTACGAATTCGTTCACCCGAAAGACATGCAGGACGGGAAAGTAGCGGTTACGTCCGATGACGTGCTCGCAAACGTTCCGTATGTCGAAGGCGCGGGACTCTGGTTTGACCACCATGTAAGCGAAGAAGAACGCCTCGATTTCAATCAGCTTGACTTCGAAGGCGCCTCCCTACCCGCACCGAGCGCCGCACAAGTTATTTGGGACTACTACGGCGGCGAAGAGACCTTTGGTCCACATTTTCTTCCACTTCTAGAGGCCGTCAACAAGACTGATTCCGCCAACCTCACAAAAGAAGAGATTCTCGAGCCCAACGACTGGATACTCCTCTCTTTTGTCATGGACCCACGAACCGGGCTTGGACGGTTTCGCGACTACTCGATCAGCAATTATCAGTTGATGGAGGACATGATTCAGTATTGCCGCGTCAAGAATGCGGAGGAGATACTCAGTATTCCGGACGTTCAAGAAAGAACCAATCGCTATTTCGAGCAAGTGACACTGTTCAAGGAAATGCTGGCGGAAAACCATACGATTCACGACAACGTCGTCGTGGTCGACCTGCGCGAACAACAAACCATCTACAGCGGAAACCGTTTTTTGGTCTACGTGCTATTCCCACAGCAGAACATCGAAATCCGCGTGATGCCGCAAAAGGATCCGCAGGTTGTCGTCTTCGCCTGTGGCCACAGCATTCTCAACCGAACGAGCAAGACCAATGTCGGCAAGTTGATGCTCAAGTACGGCGGCGGCGGCCATGAAAAAGTCGGCACCTGTCAGGTAGAGAAAGAAGACGCGGAAAGGGTTCTCGGCGAGCTCGTAGAGCAGATGGTATTAGACGGTTAGTCTCGATAAGTCGTTGGGTTGGTCATCTCCCCTTCAGATCATTAGACCGGGAAATGACGGAAAATTCGGCCAGCGGCGTCGCCGCCACCTTGCTAACCACAGGCCGCAAACCCTTACCCCACGGGAGTTTGAGCCGACTTTCGCACCAGCGCGAAATTTTCCCTTTGCTATGTCGTACATAGTATGTGTGAGGAAGCTGGCAAGGCCGCAGGATCGCGGCGCTTGGGCAGGGCCAGCCCACCGTAGGAGAAAAGATGCGAATCGAACGTGAATTGATGCGCGGCGCCGGGCCGCTGGCGGTATTGCAGCTGCTCGAACGACGCGAGATGTACGGCTACGAGCTCGTCGAGGCGCTGTCGCAGCAGACCGACGGGGTGCTGGCGATGGGGCAGTCGACGCTGTACCCGCTGCTCTACAACCTCGAGGCCAAGAGCCTGGTGAAGAGTCACTGGAGTCAGGCAGCCAACGGCCGCAAGCGCAAGTACTACGGGCTGACCGCAAAAGGTGTGTCCTGGCTCGAGGCCCATCGCGAACAGTGGCAGCAGCTCGTCGGCGCGATGCAAGGCCTCGGCGTAGTTTCGTCGGGCGGCGACAGGTAGCAGGCCGTGGTGAGCGTGTGGTGGGTCCGGCAGGTGCGACTTACGGGTGAGGGCAAGGAGCGCGCCTGAGATGCAAGACGTCGAGAGAATTCTTGCCGGATCATCTCTGTCGGGCGCAGTACGGGACCGCATTCGTTCCGTCCTCGAAACCAGCAAGCTGGAAGGCGCTCGCGCTGCAGATGTAGCACGCGAGCTCGTCGCTCACTTCGAGGACGGGCTGGCTGCCGGTTGCTCGGTCGACGAGTTGCTGAGCTCGTTTGGCCGCGACGACGTTGCCGCCGACCTCATCGGGCGCAGCGAGCCCCGGGCTGACCGACCCCGTACCGATGCGCTCATTCGCCGCAGGGACATGCCGGCCGCTGCCCTGCTGCGCAATCTGCGATACGCCGTGCGCCGCATGGGGCAGAGCCCCGGTTTCACGGCCACCGCCGTCGTTTCGCTGGCGATCGGCATCGGCGCCAACACGGCGATCTTCAGCCTGGTCAACGCCGCGGTTCTCCGCGGCATGCCAGTGGAATCGCCGGACGAGCTGGTGGAGATCTACACGAGCGTTCGCGACTTCCAATACAACATTCTTTCGTACCCGAACTTTCGCGACGTCCGCACCAACTCCGCCGATATCTTCGAGGCCATTTCCGTAAGTGGCTATGCCTTCCCGTCGGTCGACCACAACGAGAGCGTCGAGGTTGTCCCGGCGGAGGCGGTTTCCGGTCAGTACTTCCTGTTGCTCTTCGTGCAGCCCGAGATCGGCCGGCTTCTCGGCCCCGACGACGACGTTGCCCAGGGTGCCCATCCGGTTGTTGTCCTCAGCTACGGCTACTGGCCAGCGAGCCTTCGGCGGAGACCGAGGTGTCGTCGGCGAGCAGCTGCGCATCAACGGCATGGAGTACGAGATCGTCGGGGTCGCTCCCGAGTGGTACACGGGCAACATGCGGACGCTGAATCCCGAGCTGTTTCTGCCGATCATGATGATCAATTAGTTGCAGCCGGGGCTCAGCGACCGGCTCGAGCAGCGCAGCTCCGGTTGGCTGTTCGGCAAGGCGCGACCCCACGACGGGGTCACCGTGCAGCAGGCTCAGGGCAGGCTCGACGCGATCGCCGCCGACCTTAAGCAGAGCTATCCGGACGACTGGGAGGCCGACGACGCCTTTCTGTTGTATGCCAGCAATGACGTCATCATGTGGCCGCCGATCGATCGCTTTCTGGTACCGGCGGCCGGGTTGTTCATGGTGCTGGTGGGGCTGGTGCTCATGGTGGCCTGCGCCAACCTGGCGAGCTTCCTGCTGGCTCGGGCGATGGATCGCGAGAAGGAAATCGCGATCCGCTTGGCGTTGGGTGCGACGTGGCGTTCCATCGTCGGCCAGCTGCTTAGCGAAACTCTCGTGTTGTCTCTGTTGGGCGGGGTCGCGGGGATCGGCGTGTCGGTGTGGCTGCTGAGGCTCTTGTTCGCAATCGACCTGCCGTTGCCTATTCCCTTGACCGTGGACGTCGCTCCCGACACGGCGGTTCTGACGTTCAGCCTGGCTGTGTCGGTGGTCGCCGGCTTGTTTTTCGGCGTTGCTCCGGCGTTGCACGGCAGCCGGAGCGATGTGGCGTCGACGCTGAAGGAAGGCGGCTCAGGGGCGAATCGACCACGCCGCGTGTCGTTGCGCAACGCGCTCGTCGTGTCGCAGGTTGCCTTTTCCCTGGTGCTACTGGTGGCGGCGGGCCTGTTCGTACGCAGCGCCCAGGCGACCCAGTCGATCGCCCCGGGTTTCGGAAGCGAGCCGGCCGGTGTTCTGACGATCGTCTTGCCGGGTACCCGCTACAACGCCGACCAGGGGTATCAGTTCATTCGTGGCCTGCGCGAGCGCTTCCTGCAGCTTCTGGGCGTTGATTCTGTCGGCATCACCGACAATCTGCATCTGACGCTTACCAACACGCAATTCATGTCCATCAACGTCGACGGCATCGAGCCGCCGGCGGGAAGCAACGGCCACCTCGCCGACCAGGCCACCGTCGACCCCCAGTTCTTCGAAACGACGGGAATCAGGATCCTGCGGGGCCGCAACTTCAACGATAGTGACAGCGAAGAGTCGACGCGCGTCGCCATCGTCAGCGAAGCGCTCGAGCAGCGCTTCTGGCCCGGCGAGTCGGCGGTGGGCCGCGTGCTCCACCAATCCCCCGCCGACCGCCCCGCCCTGACCATCGTCGGCGTCGCCCGCGACGCGAAGGTTCGCACCATTGCCGAGGCGCCCCGGTCGTTCGTTTACCTGCCCTTCAGCCAGGACTACACGCCGTTCGTGACCGTCGTGGCCCGTACCGCCGGCGACGCCGAGGCGACGGCCCGCGACATGCTGTTGGCCGGGCGCGAGCTCGATCCGGAGCTCATGGTGTTCGAAACGAAGACGATCGAGCGCCACATCGGCATTCAACTGCTGCCGGCGCATTTGGCCGCCGTCGTGCTCACCGCCTTCGCGCTGTTGACGCTCGTGCTGGCGGGCATCGGCCTGTACGGCGTTGTCAGCTATGCAGTGGCGCAGCGCACCCGCGAGGTCGGCATTCGCATTTCACTCGGCGCCGAATACGGCGACATGGTCAAGATGCCCACCGCCGGAGGCATGAGGCTGGTGCTCATCAGCAGTGTCATCGGACTCGGCTTGCCGGTGCTGGTTGCCAGGGTGATGGGCACGTTGCTGTACGGCGTCGGCGTGCTCGATCCCGTGACGTTCATGGCGGTCCCCGCCATCCTTATAGGAGTGGCCTTCCTCGCCGCCTACTTGCCGGCGCGGCGCGCATCGCGTGTCGATCCTGTTATCGCGTTGCGTACGGAGTAGACTTCGGGCGCAAGCAGTAGCCAAGTCGCTTTGTAGCAGGGTGTTGAGAAACTCCCGCGGGAGCCCCTCAGCACCCTGCGAACTCTGGTCGGAGCGTCGACGTGGCGGAACTGTGTCCGCAGTGCGGATCCGTGTTACCCGCTGGGGCGCCGGGCCAGATGTGCCCGCAGTGCCTGCTGGTCTTGGGACTCGGCGAGGCCCCGGCCGCCGAGCACAAAGCGCCGCCGACACGCCGGCGTGCCAGCTCCAGTTCTGTTTCGGCGGTCCTGACGCTCCCGAGTACGGCTCGCGGTGGTCGCACCGCCACGTTCGCGCTCGGCAGCGGACCGCAGATCTCCACTGAAACCGAAGAACTACTGCGTGGTCGGCTGCAGGTGGGGTGCTGGGTCATCTTCGTCGGCCTGCTGCTCTTCGTGGTCCGCGACCTTTGGTGGGGAACCGATGACGCGTTCTTCGTCGACCGCGTCGTGTTGCTCATGTTCTACGGCGTCTCAGGTGCGCTGCTGCGCAGCAACGTCCGGCTGACACTGCGGCAACTCCGCCTCTTCGAAGCGGCGATCGTGTGGTTGGTGTCCGCCTGGTTCGCCTACGATCGCTACTACTACACCGGAGTCGCGATCGACGACGGCGACGCTACCGGTGTCCTGTGGGCGATGGCGTTTTCGGTGATGGTGTACTTCGCGTTTCTGAGCGCCTACGGGTTCCTGGCGCCGAATACGTGGAGGCGCGCCCTGCGGATGACAATGTTCATAGCCGCCACGCCCTTTCTCGTGCTGCTGGCACTGGCGCTGACCCATCCGGGGGCCGACAGCCTTCTTCTCAGGGCTGCCACCACCGCGCAGCTCACCAGTATGGCCCTCGTACTCGTCGTCGGCGTGATGATCGCAACTTGGGGCTCGGACCGTATTCACACGTTGCGTGTCGAGGCGTTCGAGGCGAAGCGCCTCGGGCAGTATCGGCTCACCGAGCAAATCGGCGCCGGGGGAATGGGCGAGGTGTGGAAGGCTGAGCACCGGCTGCTGGTTCGGCCGGCGGCCATCAAGCTCATCAAACCCGAAATGATCGACGCCCACGACGCCGCCCTCGCGCAGGACTTACTGAGCTCTTTTGCGCGCGAGGCCCAGGCCACCGCCTCGTTGCGCTCGACGCACACCGTGGAGCTGTACGACTTTGGCGTTACCGGGGAACGTGCTCTCTACTACGTCATGGAGCTCCTTGACGGCCTCGATTGCGAAACCTTGGTCAAGGACTTCGGGCCGCTCCATCCGGCGCGCGTCGCGAATCTGCTGGAGCAAGCCTGCGACTCGCTGGCCGATGCTCACCACCACGGTCTGGTACATCGCGATATCAAGCCTGCCAACGTGTACGTGTGCACCATGGGTCGCCGCTACGATTTCGTGAAGATCCTCGATTTCGGACTGGTGAAGTCACGCCGGCGCCGTGAGAAGACGGGCAGTTTCGGCAACGGCAAGGACCTCGTCGTCGGTACGCCTTCGTTCATGGCGCCGGAGGCAGCGACAGGAGAGATCGAAGTCGATGGGCGCAGCGACATCTATGCGCTCGGCTGCGTCGGCTACTGGCTGTTGACCGGGCGGCTCGTCTTCGAGGGCGGCTCGGCTGCCGAGATTGTCGCCATGCACGTCAAGTCGAGCGCCGTGCCGCCGTCACAGCGCACCGAGCGACCGATCCCGGACGAGCTCGAGGGCATCATCATGCGGTGCCTCGAAAAAGATCCGGGTAGGCGGCCGCAAAGCGGCGAGCAGCTCGCCGAGCTGCTCATTGCAACAGGGTTACCCGAGCGTTGGACGCAGCCCGCCGCGCGCGGTTGGTGGCACGAAAATCTAGCAGGGTGATAAAGAACCCGGGGAGTTCTTGAGCAGCCTGCCGGGAGATCCCAGCGTCAGTTCAGCTCGAACACCACCGTAACGGTCGCCACCACCTCGACCGGTCGACCGTTGAACAGCGTCGGCGCGTAGCGCCACTGGGCGACGGCGTTGACGGCCGAATCGTCTAGTCCCATGCCGCAACCACGCAGCACCTCGATATCGACAATCGCGCCGTCGGTGCCGATCACCGCCTGCAGAAGCACCGTGCACTCGAGGCGTGCCCGGATCGACCTTGCGCACAATCGTCGGAGCTCGTACGTCGGCGCCCTCCCGCACGCGCCCGCGAATGGGCGCCGGCGGTGCCACCGGCGGCGCGACATAGAAATCAGGCTCCGGTCCGTCCGCTTCGACGAACTCGTAGACAATCTCGGAGGCCATCAGCGGCTCGGGATCGTCGGGTGTCGGGTCGGGGATCGGCACCCGCGGGCCCTTGCGCACGACGGGCTCGCGGATGATCTTCTCGGGCGCCTCTGGAGGCTCGTACACGACGAGGGGCACGGCGGTGATCTCCGGATCGTGCACCGGATCGGTGTTGGCCTCCGGCAGGACGACGCTGAACAGCGCGAAGTGCAAGATCAGCGCGCCGACGCAAGCCAACTTGAGCGGCCGCCGGTCGTCCTTGATAAATAGAGCAGGCACTGGGTCCGTGCGCCAAACATCGCTTCCGTCCTGCGCATCATGCGCGCGATGAACACGCCCAGTAGCCTGCTCAAAACGTGATCGAGTGGCGGCCAGCGTAACAGAGCCGATCTCCCGGCTGCCGACAGCCAGAACCGCCACGGATCCGCCGTCGTGGCGCGCTTCGCGCAGCCGTTCGGCGAACGTCGCCTTCATCTCGGCGGCCCATTGCCGCTGGAACCAATGGGGAAGGGATTCGATTGCGAGCCCGTAGAACCGGGTCAGCAACCGGTCGATCGCGTTGTGTTCAGAGGTCATGGGGTCCCCCCTTAGCTCGGAGCCGCCGCGTCAGCCGGCCGCGGACCATCGTCGAGAAGGTCGCGTTCACGAGCCAAGGTGACCAAGCGGAGCAACCGCTCGCCCTCGGCGCGCGCCACGCGACGGCCCAGTGGTGTAATGCGGAAGTAGCGGCGGCGGGCGTCGTCGTCCGCGGCCGGAGGCCGATCGGCGGCCTCTTCGATCAGGTCTCGCCCGCGCAGCTTCTCCATCGAGAGATACAGCGAGCCGGTGCTCGGTTTGGTGCGGCCGGCAGTGTTGCGTTCCACCTCTTTGGCGATCGCGTAACCGTGGCTTTCGTCTTTGGCGAGAGCCAACAGAATGTGGAAGGCCAGCCGCGGCAGGGGAGTCAACGATTCCGGATCGGGTGCTGCGGCGCGAGCCGATTCGCTGCTGGACTGTTCTTCGTGCTTCATTGAGGTTGTCACCGTCCTTTTTGGACTCAATCGATTTATTGACAATATATTTATCTTAAACTGAGTCTGCAAGGCAAGGCAAGCCGTCGGTCCACCCGGAGGCATGGTCTGCCCGGCGGGCGATGCAACTCCCACGTGGAGCCAGGGTGCGCTCTTCATGTATATGTAGACGCTTCACTACGGCGGTTCTTCACAACAAATATCAGAGGAAGACATGAGAGTGCATCGAGCTGGCAGCGTGATTTTGGCCGCTTTCTTGGTTGGCGGCGTCTCTTTCGGGGCACCTGCGACGGCACAGTTCACCCCCTTCGAGGCCGCGATTGCGGCCTTCGACGCCGAGGTTGCCAAGGGCGTCGCGGAGGACGCCGGCGGGTGCGTTTCGGTAGCGGTGTTCGTGGCCGACCAGGTGATCTGGAGCAAGGGCTACGGCTGGGCCGACATCGACAATCGTATTGCCTGCACCACCGAAACCGTCGGTCGGACCGGCTCGATTTCGAAATCTTTCACCGCCGTGCTGATGCTGCAGCTCGCCGAACGCGGCGTGCTGAATATCGACGACCCGGTAGGTGCGTACTTCCCCGAAATCGACGGCCTTGCCGATCGGCTGGCTGACGCGCAGCCGGTAACCTTTCGCATGCTCGCCAGCCACACCGCCGGGTTGATTCGCGAGCCGGATCTCGAGGGCGCTGCCTCGGGGCCGATCTACGGGTGGGAAAACAAGATCCTCGCCTCGATTCCCCATACCTCGTTCCAGACACCGCCGCTCACCGAATACGCCTACTCGAACATCGGCTTCGGCATGCTCGGACTGGCGAGCGCGCACGCCGCCGCCGTGCCGTTCATGGACCTGGTGGCCGATCTCATCTTCAGGCCGTTGGCAATGAGCAGCAGCACGTTCATCATCGACACGCCTGAGCTGGCGCGACGCTTGTCGGTGGGCTACAGCCGTAACCGGCGTACGGGCGAGATCAGCGCCGAGCCGGCAACGGCGGAGCACTTCGGCCGCGGATACAAAGTGCCCAACGGCGGCATCTACTCAACCGTGGGCGACCTGGCGAAGTTCGCCGCAGCAATGATGGGCGTGGGGCCGGTGCAGATTCTGTCCGCCGAAAGTCGCGCCGAGGCCCTGACCGCACAGGCGCCGGCCACGAGCTACGGCCTCGGTTTCCAGACCCGCGGGGTGAACGGCATGCGGCTCGTCGGGCACACGGGATCAGTGGCGGGTTACAACGCCGGGCTGCGATTCGAGCTCGGCTCGCAGATCGGTGTCGCCGTGCTGCGCACCACGAGTTACAGCCCCCCTATGAACGATCTGTTGACGCAACTCGTCGCGGCGGAGCGGCAATAGGAAAAACGCTCAGCCCCCTGATTTTCGCTGCCCTTTTGCTGCTAGGCTTCTTGGCGGGGCGGTTAGGGGTCGGGCATGCGTCGGCTAATCCGCTGGTACAAAGATTCTCCGCCCGTAGTTCGCGTCGTGTTCCCCAACGAGTCGAATGGTTGGCCTCCCGCTTCGGAATTCGCGCCGCATCGAACGCGGCGGCGTATCTTGGTGGTCTGCTTCGGTAATGCGTGCCGCAGCCCGCTGGCCGCCGCCATGTTCACAGCGCTGCTGCCGGTGGACAGGTTCGAGGTTGCTTGTGCCGGTACCAACGCGCCCGAGGGAAAGACGGCAACCGAGTTTGCCCGCATCGTGGGTGCGAAACGCGGTTTGCCATTGCGTGGGCACAGATCGCGGAGGCTTTCGGCTGCGCTAGTGCGCAGCAGCGATCTCATCTTCACGATGTCGCGGCACCAGGCCGCCGAGGTCGTCAGTCTCGATCGCCGCGCCGCCCGCCGCATTTGCCTCCTCGGCGCTTTCGCACCGCAGCACAACGCATGGGGGCTGCCGGCCGATCCGATGAAGCCCGCGGCCGAGCATCACGAGATCTGCGACCCGGTAGGCGAGGATCTGGAATTCCACCACGAGTGCGCCGAGCGACTGGCGACGGCAGTAAAGGGCGCCGCGCGCTGGATCGCCCTCGGCGCAGACCCCGAATTGGGTCCGGACAGCGCCGCCCGGTGGCTGAAACCGACGACGCCGTTGCCTCCCGTGCGCGCGGCGCTACACCGGCTGCCGCGGCGCTGATCGCGAAACTTCCCCCGGGTCCTGCACCGGCACGCCGTGCAGTTCGGGGGCGCAGCGTGCGAAGATGGCGACGATCTGACGCTTCTTCAGGGAGGAACGAATGGGCTCGAGGGTCAGTGTACGGCTTTCGTTCGTGCTCGCCGCGACGCTTGTCGTTGCCGGGGCATCGATGCTGGCGACGGACGCGCTGGCGCAGACCCGACAGCTTGCCTTCGATCCTTCGTTGCTCGAGAACGGCGACCTTATTCCCTACAGGGCACTGACGCGCGACGATTTTCGCGCCCCAAAGCCGCCGGACGAGGTGGCCGACATGCACGGGCAGCTCGGCGCCGCGACCTGCGTGTTCTTGACGACACACCCCGGCATGTTCATTCGCGCCACCTCTCGCGGCATCGATGCCCAACTGGGCCGGGTGCGGGCACGCGTCCACAAGCTGGCGTTTACCGTTCTCATGGATCGCGATTGCTCCTGGTGGAATCCTGGACACACCGGGCTTCCCGCCACGTACGTCCTCGAGCACGAGCAGATTCACTTCGCGCTGTTCGAGATCGCCGCGCGGCGCCTGAACCAGCAGGCGGCACGGATTCAGAATCGCATGGAGGCGGTGTCGCGCAACCAGGAAGAAGCGATCGAACAGCTGCGGCAGCTCCTCGATGCCGAGCTGCAAGCGGCGCTCGACCAGGTGATGCTGCGCAGCAACGACCTCGATCGCCAAACCTCGCGCGTATACCGGCGCGAGCGCCAGCAGTGGTGGTATCGCCAGGTTGACGAAGAGCTCAGCCGTCTGGCCGCCGGCGCCCAGCAGTGACCGGCGACGTTGCTCCGATCAGCTCGGCCGTGAAGTCGACCGAAGTAGTTGACACAACCGCGGCACCTGCCGAGCGCCCACGGTTACGCACGCTCGTGTTTCGTGGCTTGATGAGAACATGCCCGCGCTGCGGCAGCGGGCCCCTCTTCGAGAGGTTGGCCCGCATGCGTGAGCGCTGCCCGTCGTGCGACCTGCGGTACCTGGAGGATCGCGGCGATCCGTGGGCCTTCCTCATGATCATCGACCGCGGCGCCTTGATCTTTCCGATCGTCGTGGCGCTGTACTTCGGCCTGCCCCGGGCAAGCTTCCCGCTGTTTCTCGTCTTTGCGATCGGACTTGCCGCGGCGTTTATCTACACCACGCCCAGCCGCTACGGCGTCAGCGTTGCCCTCGTGTACTGGGTGCGACTCAAGTTCGGTGGAACTCAGGAAGTCGGATGAAAGTGAGACGAGCGGCATTGACAGGGTTCGCGGGCGGCCGCCTGTTCATCCCGACGGGGAAGGTGCAGCAGCGGTGAGCGTTGTCATGTACACCAAGTGGTGCTGCGGCTACTGCATGTGGGCCAAGCGGCTGCTCAACGAAAAAGGCGTCGAGTTGGCGCTGATCTCGGTGACCTTCAAGCCGCACAAATTCCAGGAGATGCGGCAGCGTTCCGGTGGGCTGATGACAGCGCCGCAGATTTTCATCGGCGATCATCACGTCGGCGGCTACCGGGAGCTCGTGGATCTCGAACGCGGCGGCAAGCTCGATGCGCTGCTGGTGACTGCGGGCGAGATGCGGCCCCCGACGGCCGGTGCTGCATAGGCTGCTTCAGTCGATCAGCAGGTCGTTGACGGAGTCGAGCACCACGTCCGGCTCGACGCCCGCCGCGAGGTCGCTGTCGCGAAACTTCCCGGTACGCACCAACACGCCCTTCATGCCGACGTTCATGGCTGCGTGCACGTCGGAACGAATGTCGTCGCCGACCATGGCGATCTTCTCGGCGGGAAGTCCGATTTCCTCGATCACGCTTTCGAAGATCGCCGGCTCCGGTTTGCCGAAAATCAGGGCCTCGATGCCGGCGGCGTATTCCAACGCGGCGACGAACGGACCGGCGTCTAGCTGCAGCCCGGCCGGCGCCTGCCAGTAGCGCGAACGACCGAGGCCGATGAGCTTGGCGCCGCCTTGATGCAGGTTTTGGAAGGCGCGGTTGAGCACGTCGAACGTCCAGCCGTCCTCCAGGTCGCCGACCACTACGACATCAGCCTGGTTCTCTTGCTGGGCAACGCCTTCGAAGTCTTCGATCGCCCCGTCCTGCACCAACAGGAACGCGCTCGAGCCCTTTTTACGCAGGTACACGCCGGCGGCGTGCGGTGGGCAGAAGATCTGTTCTTTCGTTACCGGAAATCCCGCGCGCACGAGGTTCTTGGCGAGCAGCCGCCGGCTCTTCGAAGTCGTGTTGGTGAGCAGCCTATAGGGGATCCCGGCTTCGCCCAGCTTGGCCAGGGTCTCGGCGGCGCCGCCGAGCGGCAGGTCGCGCTCGCACAACACGCCGTCGACATCGAAAACGACGGCCTCGACTCCCGATAGACTGGACGACAGCTCGCTCACGAGGTGAGCATGTGGCTTGGTTTCGAGAAACGCAAACAGGGAGAGCTGTCCATGAAGCCCGCAAGAGTGGTCGGTGTATGCACGTTGCTGTTGCCGCTGGCGCCGGCAGTGGTGATCGGCTACCAGAGACCGAATCGTCTCGAGCTCCTCGACGTGTTCCAACTCGAATGGGTGTCGGATCCGCAGATCTCGCCGGACGGCAGCCAGGTCGCATACGTTCGCAACTTCAACGACATCATGGCTGACACGTCGCGTTCGAACCTGTGGATTGCCGATATCGACACCGAGGACAAACGGCCTTTGACCACCGGCACCACCAACGACTTCTCACCGCGCTGGTCGCCGGACGGCTCCAAATTGCTGTACGTTTCCACCCGCGACGGCGGCGCCGAGCTCTGGTTGCGCTGGATGGACACCGGTCAAACGGCCAAGCTCACCAGCCTTGCCGACTCGCCGAACGGAGTCTCCTGGTCGCCCGACGGCCGCTGGATCGCTTTTTCGATGTTCGTGCCGTCTCCACCGGAGCCGTTTGCCGAGCTGCCGGCGGGGCCGCCGGGCGCTGAGTGGGCGGCGCCGGCGCGCGTGATGACGCGCCTTACGTATCGGTTCGATGGCGCCGGATACCTGCCGTTCGGCTTCGATCACATTTTCGTGCTGTCGGGTGACGGCGGCACGCCGCGTCAGCTCACCTCGGGCGACTTCAACCACGGTGGTCGGCTGTCGTGGACGCCGGACTCGAGCGCGATCTTGTTTTCCGCCAATCGCCGCGCCGACTGGAACCTCGAGGGCAGCGACTCCGACGTCTACCGGGTGTCGGTCGCCGATGGAACGCTGACTCGGTTGACTGACCGCTTCGGGCCCGACAACGGACCGGTGATGTCGCCCGACGGCGGCACGATCGCCTGGACCGGCTACGACGAGCGCTATCAGGGCTACCAGGTAACCAAGCTCTACGTCATGAACAGCGACGGATCGGACAAGCGTGTCGTGTCGGGCAATCTGGATCGCGATGTTCAGGGTCAGACCTGGCGCGCCGACGGCAGTGGCCTGTTTTTCCAGTACGACGACGAGGGCAACACGAAGGTGGCCTTCACCTCGCTTGATGGCGAGGTTACCGACTTGGCGCGTGGTGTCGGCGGGTTGTCGCTCGGCAGGCCGTACACCGGGGGCTCGTTTTCGCTGGCGAACAACGATCGCTTCGCCTTCACGATCAGCGATTCGACCCACCCCGCCGACCTGGCCGTGGGTGAGCCAACATGGAGTGTTGCGGCGGTGGGCCGCCGATGCCGAGCTCGCCGGCCGTACCAGGCGTCTCACCGATCTGAATGCCGACCTGTTTGCCCACAAGCAGCTCGGCGAGGTCGAGATGATCTGGTACGAGTCGAGCTATGATCAGCGGCCGATGCAGGGCTGGATCGTCAAACCGCCCGACTTCGACCCGTCCCGGAAGTACCCACTGGTTCTCGAGATCCACGGCGGTCCTTTTGCGGCCTACAGCGACTTCTTCTCGGCCGAGGCGCAGCTATACGCAGCCGCTGGTTACGTGGTGCTGTACACCAACCCGAGGGGCAGCACGAGCTACGGCGAGGAATTCGGCAACCTGATTCACCACGCTTATCCGAGCCAGGACTTCGACGACCTGATGTCGGGTGTCGATACGGTGCTGGCGCTGGGCTTCGTCGATGAGGGGCAACTCTTCGTCACCGGTGGCAGTGGCGGCGGCGTGTTGACGGCCTGGATCGTCGGTCACACCGATCGGTTTGCGGCCGCGGTGTCCGCCAAGCCGGTGATCAACTGGTACAGCTTCGTGCTCACGGCCGACATCGCGCCGGTGTACAAGACCTGGTTTCCGGGATTTCCGTGGGACCACCTGGAGCACTACATGGAGCGTTCGCCGCTGCACCACGTGGGCAACGTGACGACGCCGACGATGCTGCTGACCGGCGAGGTCGACTACCGCACGCCGATCTCGGAGACCGAGCAGTTTTACACGGCGCTCAAGCTCCGGGGGATCGACACCGCGATGGTGCGTATTCCCGAGGCGTCGCACGGCATCGCGGCACAGCCGAGCTACCTGATCTCGAAGGTGGCCCACATTCTCGAGTGGTTCGAGCGTCATCGGTGAGGCGGACTCTGGTATCGTTTTTCCCTCGGCAAACCCCCAATGGGAAGGAGATCAGGGGTGACCCCTGAGGAGTACAACTACTCGGAATTCGTGATGGATCGCGAGATGCCGGTGATCGAGGCGTTTCCGGAGGCCCCGATTCCACTGGGCTCGCGGGCTCCGAGCTTTCCCCTCGAGGACCTCGATACCGGCGCCACCGTACAGATGAGCGAACTGTGGCGCGACAACCTCGTACTGATCGAGTTCGGCTCCTTCACGTGACCGTATTGCGTGCTGGCGGCCGAAGCCATGGAAGACATGGCACGCCGCTACGCCGATCGAGCCGTGCGCTCGGTGTTTCTGTACGTACGCGAAGCTCACCCCGGCGAGAGCTACCGCCACCACCCGACCATGGACGACAAGCGGCATCATGCACAGGCGTTCAAGGAGCATTCCAACATCGCGCGGCCGATCTTGCTGGACGATGTAGCGGGCACGGCGCACCGCGCCTACGGCATGCTGCCCAACATGGCGTGAATCATCGGCCGTGGCGGCGTGGTGTGCTACCGCGCGGCGTGGACCGACACCGCCGACATCGAGAGCGCGCTGAAGGAGACGTTGGACGGACTCGCCGGGCGCTCCACGCGCGCAGCCTGGCGCCGTTTCACTCCGAGCGCTTATCGTGGCGGACGCGCGATCTGGAGGTGTTTCGGCGCGAGCTGAAACGTGCCGGCCCGCAGGCGGTCACCGACTTCTTCGGCAACTGAGATCGCAGGTTTGCTGAGCAGGGTGCCGGCCGCGGTGCTGCGACAACAGTGGGCGCCCCCACGGTCGCCGTTGACGTCGCCGGGTCGGGGGTGAATGATCTGCGGCCATGCAAGTCATCCGTAGCGCCGAGGTGTACGACGTTTGTATCGTGGGGTCGGGGGCCGGCGGCGGCATGGCCGCCCACGAGCTCACGGCCGCCGGAGCCAACGTCGTGATGCTCGAAGCCGGGCCGATGTGGGACACCCGCGCCGACGGCTTCATGTTCAAGTGGCCCTATGACTCGCTGCGCCGCGGGGCCTCGACGCCAGAGCAGCAGTTCGGCGAGTTCGACGCCGGTCTCGGCGGCTGGTCGCTCGACGGGGAACCGTACACGGTCGCCGACGACCAGGAGTTCGATTGGTTTCGCACCCGCATGCTGGGCGGACGCACCAATCATTGGGGGCGCATTTCTCTACGCTACGGTCCCGACGACTTCAGGCGCCGCGGTGCCGACGGCCGCGGCGACGATTGGCCTATCAGCTACGACGACATCGCGCCGTACTACGACCGGGTCGATCAGCTGATCGGCATCTTCGGCAGCCGCGAGGGGTTGCCGAACGATCCCGACGGTATTTTCCAGCCGCCGCCCCAGCCGCGCTGCTGGGAGCTGCTGATCAAAGAGGGCGCCGACCGGATGGGGATCACCTGCATCCCATCGCGCCTGTCGATCCTCACCCGGCCGCTCAACGGTCGCCGGGCTTGCCACTACTGCGGCCAGTGCGGCCGCGGCTGCGGCACCGCGTCGAACTTTTCGTCGCCCACCGTGTTGCTGCCGCCGGCGCTCGACACCGGAAAACTGCGCATCATTCCCAGCGCCATGGCGCGCGAGGTGACGATCAACGAGCAGGGGCTGGCCAACGGTGTTTCCTACGTCAGCAAAGAGGACGGCCGCGAATACCAGGTGCGGGCTCGCATCGTGGTGCTGGCGGCCAGCGCCTGCGAAACCGCACGGTTGCTCCTGAATTCGACGTCGACGATGTTTCCCGACGGGCTCGCCAACTCGACGGACAACGTCGGCCGCTATCTCACCGACAACACCGGAACCGATGTCGCCGGCTTCATTCCGCGGTTGGTCGACAACGTGCCGCACAACGAAGACGGCGCCAGCGGCGCCCACCTGTTCATGCCGTGGTGGCTCGACAATCGCAACCTCGACTTTCCGCGTGGCTATCACATCGAAATCGGCGGCGGCCGCGGCCTGCCGGGCTACGGCTTCATGGGTGGCATCCACCGGCTTCCCGGCGGCGGCGGCTACGGCAGGCGGCTGAAGAACGACTACCGCCGCTACTATGGCGCGACCATCGGTTTCGCCGGCCGCGGCGAGATGATTCCCAACGCCGACAGCTACTGCGAGATCGATCCTGACACCGTGGACCGGTGGGGCATCCCCGTTCTGCGGTTCCACTTCAAGTGGGGCGAGGAGGAGATTCTCCAGGTCAAGCACATGCAGGAGACGTTCCGCGCGCTCATCGAGGAGCTGGGCGGCACGCCGCTCGGCGACATGCCGAGCAAGGAAGACGGCTACGGGATTCTCGCCGGCGGCCGCATCATCCACGAGCTCGGCGTGACGCGCATGGGCGACGATTCGAGAACCTCGGTGCTGAACGCCAATTGCCAGGCCCACGACGTGAAGAACCTCTTCGTTGCCGACGGCGGGCCGTTCGTTACCAACGGCGACAAGAACCCGACCTGGACGATCCTGGCGCTGTCCATGCGGACGAGCGAGTACATCGCGGAGCAACGTAATCAGGGGAATCTCTGATGGACGACGCGAAGAAGAGCGGGACCAGCAACGCGCCGGCGAGCGGGTTGAATCGTCGCCAGGCGCTCAAGCTGATGGCGTCGGCTTCGGCGTCGGGGTTGTTATGGACACCCCTCGACGTCGCCACCGCAGGCGAGAAGGCGTCGAGGGCGCGGGCCCAGTCAGCGCAGTCGGGGTCGACGTTCGTTCCCGAGTTCTTCAGCGACCACGAGTGGGCCACCGTTCGCCTCCTCGTCGACCTGATCATTCCCGCCGATGAGCGATCCGGAAGCGCCACCGATGTGGGCGTTCCCGAGTTCATGGACTTCATGATGCTCGACAGGCCGGCGATGCAAACGTGGATGCGCGGCGGCCTCGCCTGGCTCGACGTCGAATGCCACCAGCGGTTCGAACGTACCTTCCTCGATGCCGGAGACGGTCAGCGCACCGAGATGCTCGATCTGATCGCCTGGCCGGAGCGCGCCGCCGAAGAGCATCGTCACGGGGTCGCCTTCTTCAACCGCTTCCGTGACCTGACGGCGTCCGGATTCTGGAGCACCGAGATGGGTATCGACGACCTGCAGTACCTGGGCAACACGGTGGTCTCGGAGTGGACCGGCTGCCCCGACGAGGCTTTGGCACGTGTTGGCGTGACCAGGCCACAAGACTGAGCCTGGGCAAGAAACGAGGCTGCGCCTCGTTCGGTCGGGCGGTGGTTATCAAAAGAATCGTCCGGTTAGCGCCACACCGTATCGCCTACCGGTGCCCCCTGCCCCGGCAGGATCTCGCGCAGATAAGTGTGCAGGCCGCGCTCCTGTTGCCACTGCCGCGGGTAGCCCAGCGAGACCTCCTCGAAGCGCACACCGTCGAGGAATCGCGTAGTCGGGATGTGTAGGTGGCCGGATACGACGACGCTGGCGTCGAAGCGAGTATGCCAGTCGGTGGTGCTGCGCGTGCCGCACCAAACGGAAAAGCGCGGGATGCGCGGCAACTTGGCGTGTTCCTGGCGCAACGGGAAGTGATTGATGAGCACGGTGGCGTGATCGTCGGGAATCTCGGCGAGCCGCTGCTCGGTGTAGTGCACGCGGGCCTCGCACCAGGCGGCTCGGCTGGCGTACGGCTCTGGATGCAGATAGCGCTCGTCGGCGCACAACACGCCGGACTCGCGGGCCCAGCCGACAGCCAGGTGTACGGGGATCTCGTCGGGACGAAACGTGTAGTCGTACAACACCATCAAGGGGGCGATGGTCGTGGGCGGTCCGTCGCCTTTCCAAACCGCGAACGGGTCCTCGGGTGTCAAGGCGCCGAACTCCCGGCACATGGCGACGAGCTCGAGGTACCTGGCCTCGCCGCGCAGGTTGGTTTCGTCTCCGGGTGGGGTCCACAGGTCGTGGTTGCCGGGCGCCCAGATGAGCTTGTCGAAGCGCGTTCGCAGCGTCTGCAGCGCGAACTGGAGGTGAGAGAGTTTTTCGCCGACATCGCCGGCGATAATGAGCCAATCGTCGGGGTGGGGCGGCAGCGTTTCGAGCGCCTCGCGGTTGGGCGGGTGTCCGAGGTGCAGATCGCTGATTGCCAGCAGTCTCATCGCGGAGTGCCCCGTCGATCGAGGCTCGCTGCCTCGACCGGTGCGGCAGCGGTGTTCTCGAGTCCCGGCACGACATGCCGGACGCTGATTTCCAAGTCTGCGTCGCCGCCGCGACGAATTGCCGCGGCCATGGCATGGCTCGGCGTCGGCTCGTACTGGGCGAATTGCCATGCCGACGGATCGTCATCGAGGTCGACGGCGAACGAGATCGTCGGCGTCTCCCGACCGGCGACGCCGCGTACCCCGGCGTTGCCGTCGAGGGCGAAGGAGAAGCGCTCGAGTCCTAGCGAGATGCCCTCGCCGACCGCCTTGATGTAGGCCTCCTTCAACGTCCAGTACTCGAAGAAGGCCTCTTGCCGTCGGTTCTCAGGCAGCAATTCGAGGGCTTCCACCTCGGCGTTCGCGAAGAATCGTCGCGCGATGTCGGGACCCGTGGTGAGTCGCCTGGTGTTCTCCACGTCGACGCCGACGTCGCGCTCAGCAGCGACGATGCAGACAATCAGCCCCGGGGTGTGTGACAGGTTGAAGCGCAGCGACGGAACCCCGGACGGACCGATGATCTCCGGCCTGCCGTGGAAACTGGTGGCGAATGTCCAGTCGCGCGGATCGACGTCAGCATAGCGCGACAGAGTGGTGCGGACGAGCGCCCACGCAACGAGGAACAGGTGGCGGTCCTTGTCGAAGAAGAAGCGCTGGTAGCGGGTCAGCTCATCGTGCGTCAGCAGCTCCCGGTACGTGTCGAGGAGCTCCAAAGCACAAATTTCCTCCGGAAGGACGTACCAAATATGCGCGCACTTTCCACCCAAGAGCGCCGAGTTGCCGAACTCTGCAGAGGTCACGCGGTGACTATTGCACACGACCCTTTGCCTCTCACTCGAATATCGGGGGGGTCGGCGCCTGCGGCCACGAAAGCCGGCGCGCTATCGACAGCGGTCACGACCGCCTGAAAGTCGCGGACGTAGCTGTCGGTTTGAAAGAGCAACTCTGTAATGCGGCGAGCCTAGCGCGCTCGATCTTGCGAGTTGCCACCCATAGGGGTCGTTAGTAGACTCCCAAGCGGCCTCGTTCTCCGAGCCGCTCAACGCACGAAATTTCCGCACCCAAGGTAGGTCGATGAGTCCTATCGAACAGCAGCCCGAAGAAGCGCCCGATCTTTCCGAAGAGGCGCACGAAGACGCTCACGGCGCCGACGACGAGCATCACGAGCACCGCCAGAGCTGGATCACCAAGTACGTCTTCTCGCAGGACCACAAGATGATCGGGATCCAGTACGGGATCACGTCCCTTCTTTTCCTGCTGTTCGGCTTCTCGCTGATGTTGATCATGCGCTGGCAGCTCGGCAACCCGGGCCAGCCGGTCCCGTTCATCGGCGGCTTGCTGGGCCAGGTCAACGCGCCTGGTGGCATCGTCTTGCCGGAGTTCTACAACCAGCTCGGTGCCATGCACGGCACGATCATGGTGTTTCTCGGCGTCGTGCCGTTGGCCGTCGGTGCCTTTGGCAACTACGTCGTGCCGCTGCAGATCGGTGCCCCCGACATGGCCTTCCCGAAGCTCAACATGATGAGCTACTGGGTGTACTTCGTTGGCGGCGTGGTGATGATCGCCAGCTTCTTCGCCCCGGGTGGCGCCGCCAACTCGGGTTGGACGTCGTACGCGCCGTTGTCCGTCATTGCCACGCAAGGACAAACCTACTGGTTGATCGGCATGATCTTCTTGATCACGTCGTCGCTGCTCGGCGCGCTCAACTTCATCACGACAATCTTTCAACTGCGCGCCCCGGGCCTTACCTGGATGAAGCTGCCGTTCTTCGTGTGGACGCAGCTAGTCACCGCCTTCCTGCTGCTGCTGGCTTTCCCGCCGCTCGAGGCCGCTGGTGTTTTCCAGCTCATGGATCGTGTGCTCGGCACCAGCTTCTTCATGCCGAGCGGGCTGGTGGTCACCAACCAGGTGCTCGAGGTCGCCGGCGGTGGCGCCGTGCTGCTGTGGCAGCACCTCTTCTGGTTCCTGGCGCACCCCGAGGTCTATGTGCTGATCCTGCCGGCGCTGGGCATCGTCACCGAGATTATCGTGGTCAACATCCGCAAGCCGCTGTGGGGCTACAAGACGATGATTTACTCGCTCATCTTTGTCGGCTTCATGTCTTTCGTTGTTTGGGCGCACCACATGTTCCTGACCGGCATGGGCACGGTGATGAACGCGTTCTTCCAGACAACGACGATGATCATCTCGATTCCGTCGGTGATCATCTTGACGGCGCTGCTGATGTCGTTGTGGGGCGGCTCGATTCGCTTCAACACGCCGATGCTGTTTGCCCTGGCGTTCCTGCCGATGTTCGCCATCGGCGGACTGACGGGTTTGCCGCTCGGGCTTTCGCCGGCCGACATCCATCTGCACGACACCTACTACGTCATCGGCCACTTCCACTACGTCGTGGCGCCGGGAACGCTCTTCGCGTTATTCGCCGGCGTCTACTTTTGGTTCCCCAAGGTCACCGGCCGGCGGATGAACGAGACGCTCGGCAAGATCCACTTCTTTTTCTCTTTCATCTTCATCAACGGCGTGTTCGGACCGATGTTCCTGCAGGGGTTGGCCGGCGTGTCGCGGCGGTTGTACGACGGCGGCTTGGAATATTCCCATGCACAGGGCGTCCTGCAGTGGAACAGCTTCATGTCGAACTCGGCGTTCCTGCTCGGGCTGGCGCAGATACCGTTCATCTTCAATTTCTTCTGGAGTATCTGGAAGGGCGCCGAAGTGGGGTCCAACCCCTGGCAGGCGACGACGCTCGAATGGACGGCGGCGACGTCGCCGCCGCTCGGTCACGGTAACTTCGAGACCGTACCGGTGGTGTACAACGGACCCTACGAGTACAGCGTGCCCGGCCGGGACGACGACTTCTTGCCACAGAACGTGGCCGCGCAGGAAGGCTGACGAAGGATGGAGATTCCTTACACCGTAGAAGCGCGGCCCGACACCGGCTTGTACAACGGCAAGCTTGGCTTGTGGCTGTTCCTGGCCTCCGAAGTGATGCTGTTCGGAGCCCTGTTTTCGAGCTACATCCTGCTGCGCACCGGCAACCCCGATTGGGTTACTGAGCCGATGGACGTCCCGTTGGCGACTCTCAACACGATGATCCTGATCACCTCGAGCGTGACGGTGGTCATGTCGTGGGCCTACTTGCGGCTCGGCGACTTCGCCAAGTTCCGGATTTTCTTCGCTGCCACCTGGCTGCTGGCCGGCGGTTTCATGGTCGTCAAAGCCTTCGAGTACAGCGCCGAGTTCTCGCACGGGCTGTACCCCTGGACCAACAACTACATGGCGATCTACTTCGCGCTCACCGGGCTGCACGGCTTGCACGTGCTGGGCGGCATGGTGGTGATCGCCTATCTGATTGGCCCCGGCGCCAAGCTGTGGCAAGCCAACCCGGAGCAGTTCACCAACCGCATCGAGTGCACCGGGTTGTATTGGCACTTCGTCGACCTCGTGTGGATCTTCTTGTTTCCCAGCCTTTACCTGCTTTGAGGATGTGATAGCGGAGTCCCCGACGCTGCAACACGCCGGTGACAGGAGGAGTTGATGGGCGGACACAGCCCCGAGGACATCAAGAAAGAGACGCGCACCTACATCATGGTGTTCGTAGCCCTGGCTGCTCTAACGATGATCACTGTCGCGGTGAGCTATCTCGACCTGGGCACCGCTGCAGCGATCTCGGTGGCCATGATCGTGGCGACGATCAAGGGTTCGCTGGTGGCTGCGTTCTTCATGCATCTCATCGATGAAGAGAAGCTTATCTATGCGGTGTTGGTGCTCACCGTTGTGTTTTTCGCGGTTCTCTTCGTGTTGCCGGCGGGCACCTTCGCCGACAGCACAGGCGAGGGTTTCGTCATGGAAGGCGTGCAACACCCGGAAAGCGGCGCGGAGCACTGAACGATGTCGCTCAAGGCCTTTCACGTGTTTTTCATCGCCGTCTCGATGCTGATGGCGTTGTTTGTCGGCACGTGGGGCGTGCAGCAGTTCATAGTGAACGACAGCGTCGGTGGTCTGGCGCTGGGCATTTTCTTTTTCGTGTTCGGGTTGGTGCTCCTGGTGTACGGGCTCAAGTTCGTCGCCAAGATCAACGAGCTGGGGATCTGAAGATCGTGACGACACGAGCCTTGCTGGCAGTTGGTGCTGCGTTCGCCGCAGTAATGGCGACGGCCGAGCCGGCCGCGGCCTGCCCGGTGTGCTTCGGGGCCAGCGACTCACCGATGGCTCAGGGTCTCAATAACGGCGTATTTTTCCTGCTGGCGATTGTCGGCATGGTGCAGCTCGGCTTCGTGGCGCTGTTCGTGAGCGTGCGGCGGCGCGGCAAGGAACTTCAAGAACGAAAAGACTCATTCGAGGTAATCAACGGAGGCCTTCGATAGATGCAAGCATTCCTCAACCGGTGGATGCCCATCGACGTATCCGCACACGGCGCCCCCCTCGACAGGCTGAACACCTGGGTGCACTGGCTGATGCTCATCTTGTTCGTGGGCTGGGGGATCTACTTCGTATACGTCCTGATTCGCTTCCGTGCCGGCGCCAACCCGAAGGCCAGTTACGAGGGGGCGCACAGCCATTTCTCGTCGTACATCGAGGTGAGCGTGGCGGTAATCGAGGTCGTCCTGCTCGTCGGCTTCGCCATTCCAGCCTGGACCGCCTGGGTTACCCCGCCCGACACCGCAGCCGGTGAAACGTTCGAGGTGAGGATTGTGGCGCAGCAGTTCGCGTGGAATGTCCACTACCCAGGCCCTGACGGCGTTTTCGGCCGTACCGACATCAATCTCGTCGACGACGTGATCCAGAACCCCGTCGGCCTCGACCGCAGCGATCCGGCGGCGCGCGACGACGTCATTGCGCTCAACCAGCTTTTCTTCCCGGTCGACACCGACGTCGTGGTGTACCTGACCTCGCGTGACGTGCTGCACGGCTTCAACCTGCCGCAGATGCGGGTGAAGCAGGACGCCGTGCCCGGCATGATGATCCCCGTGCACTTCCGTGCCGTGCAGACGACGCCGGAAGAGAACCAGTATCCGGGCTGCTTCGCCAACAAGACCTGTTGGGAGATCGCCTGCGCCCAGCTTTGCGGGCTCACGCACTACCGCATGCGCGGCTTCTACGGCGTCATGACGCAAGCCGAGTTCGATGCCTGGGAAGCCGAACAAGTCGCTCTGGTGCAGGCTTCATTGCCGCCCGTGAACGGGAGCGAGCAGGTCGCCGATTCGTCTCCGTGATCTGAAAGACGCGCTGCGCTCCACGCCGCGGCGCCGCATCGAGATCGCCGGTTTCGCACCCGCCGCGGTGTTGGTACCGATCATCGTTCGCACTGACTCCGTTACCCTTGGCTACACGCTGCGGCCCGCAGGCATGCCCACTCATGCTGCGCAGATTTCGTTTCCCGGCGGCCGCTGCGCTTTCCGGCGGGGCTGCTGGGGCGGGTTCGACGGCGGTGTTTCGTTCGACCCGCTCGACGGCGC
The DNA here is from genome assembly GCA_965214245.1 of Acidobacteriota bacterium. Lineage (GTDB taxonomy): Bacteria > Acidobacteriota > UBA890 > UBA890 > UBA890 > CBDCBL01. The sequence continues at coordinate 629,385 of CBDCBL010000008.1, read as the reverse complement.
TCATCGGGGTCGAAACCGTGCCACCGAGCTGGGAGAACACCAGCATGCCGTTCTCGACGCGGGTGCGCGCGGTGTGAATGACACGGCCATTTTTCAAGTAAACGGTATCGGCGCCGGCGATGGCAGGAACAGCGAACGCCGCAATTACAAAGATCACGGAGTGCAGCAGGTAGGCGCGTCCTGTGGCTGCGGACCCCCGGCGTCGCCACCGGGTCGTTGCTCGCCGCATGGTTATCGCTCGCAAGCAGGTCATTTCTCGCCTGTCCGCTCGTAGACGAAATAGCAGGTGCCGTAGTCGTTGTCGTCGTCGGCGTCGCGGTGCTCTTTGGAGATCCGTGTCCACTCTGCCATATCGAGCTCCGGGAACCGAACGTCGCCATCGACCTCGGCGTGGACTTTCGTGAAGTAGAGCGTGTCCGCCAGAGGCAGCGCCGCCTCGTAGATCGCCGCGCCACCGGCGACGAACAGCTCATTCTCGCCGTACGAGGAAGCCCGCTCGATTCCCGCCTCTACCGAATCCGCCAAATGCACCCCCTCCGGCAGGTCGAGAGTGCCGCGTGACACGACGATAATCTCGCGCCCCGGGAGCGGCCGGCCGATCGACTCGTAGGTATTGCGGCCGACCAGAAGATGGTGCCCCATGGTCAGCGCCTTGAAGCGCTTCAAGTCGTCAGAGAGATGCCACGGCAGGTCGTTGTCCCTGCCGATGATTCCGTTTTCTGCGACCGCAACGATGATCGAAACTTTCATGTTGCAAATTGTGCCACGGAAAAGGGAAGGCGTGCCTGATGCGGGCTCTGGGCTGCCGCCGCTAGACGGCGATCGACGCCTTGATGTGTGGGTGCGGGTCGTACGCCTCGAGTGTGAAGTCCTCGAAGTCAAAATCGAAAATAGACCGCACGTCGGGGTTCAATCGCATCGTCGGCAGCGGCCGCGGCTCGCGGGCGAGCTGCTCGCGCGCTTGCTCGAAATGATTCGCATACAGGTGAACGTCGCCGAAGCTGTGGATGAACTCTCCCGGCTCGAGATCGCACACCTGGGTGACCATCATGGTGAGCAAGGCGTATGACGCGATGTTGAAGGGCACGCCCAGGAACACGTCGGCGCTGCGCTGATAGAGCTGACACGAGAGCTTGCCCTCGGCGACATAGAACTGGAAAAGGGTGTGGCAAGGCGGCAACGCCATCAAATCGACGTCGGCGGCATTCCACGTGCTCACGATGTGCCGACGTGAATCGGGGTTGTTGCGGATCTGCCCGATGACGTCGGCAATCTGATCGACCTCACGTCCGTCGGATGTTTTCCAGTGTCGCCACTGGTAGCCGTAGACCGGACCGAGGTTGCCGTCCTCATCTGCCCAATCGTCCCAGATCGTGACCCCGTGCTCTTTGAGATAGTCGAGGTTGGTGTCGCCGCGCAGGAACCACAGGAGCTCGTAGGCGATCGAACGCAGGTGCAATTTCTTGGTCGTCAGCAGCGGAAAGCCAATCTGCAGGTCGAACCGCATCTGGTAGCCGAAGCAGCTGCGCGTTCCCGTGCCCGTGCGGTCGCCCTTGTCGGTGCCGTGGTCGATGATGTGCTGCAGCAGATCCAAATATTGCTTCATCTGCGGCAAATTACCACGCCGGTCAGCCCGCCCGGATCAGAGAGATCCTTTCGAAACGAACGGCGAGCTCGCGGGGATCGTTCGACACGCCCAGGGATCGCGGCGAGGCTACCCATTCATAGCGAAAACGAACTTCGTTGAAACCGCGGCGAATCGCGGCCGCGGGTACGTCGATCCGATACTCACGGATCCCCGGATTCAAGGGCAGGCTCTCGACCATGGTGTCGTTGATCCAGACGTCGATGAGCTGCGCACGGGTTTCGACGTCGCGCGGACGGAACGGCGCCACACGGAGCTCGAGAACGTAATCGACGGCGTCGCGCAGCGGTGCGACGAGGTACGCCTCGTCGCCGACGCTCCAGCGGAACGAGGACTGTCTGTTTTGCTCGGGCTCGCCGAAGCCACGCACTAGGAAGCGGTCGTCGCCGCGTCTGCCGACGTCGATGGGGAGGTTGTTGAACCTCTGTGGGCCGAGACGTTCGTAGAGCCCCAGGTCGGCGTCGTAGCGCAGTGCGATCCAGGCATTCATTGGCAACGCGAAGGGGTTGCCGAGTCGAGACGTTGTGGCCGTGAGCATCTCCTGCGAGCGGATCGCACCGCTCGGCGGCAAGGTCCCTGTTTCCATGCCGAGCATGGCGAAGCCGTTGACGACCACGAATGCGGCGAGCAACAGAGCCGGTGCAAGCGCCGGCCGGTTTCGCAGCCACTGCAGCAACGCGGCGAGGCCGATGCGAAGATCAGGGCGCAGTTGGTGAAACGGCGGGCCCCGAAACCGTGGCCGCCCCAGCCGACCGTGCTGTTGATGTATACCTGCAACGCCAGGGCGGCGATCAGCAGGCTGCCGAAATATGGTTGGCGCCGGGCGAAGAACAATAGGCCGAGGCTCGCCAGCAACAGCAAGGGTGTCCAACTGAACAGCCCACGATCGGGAGAGAAGAGGACATCGGCGAGCTGGGGTGAAAGCCAGGCCGCATCGTGCGGTGCCGCGGGCATCGCGAAGAAACCGCCGCGCACGACCTTCCAGAAAACCATCTGCGGGCTGAAGACGACGATGAATGCGCCGGCGAATGCGGCGTAGCGCACGAGGTGAGGGGTAAGGTGTCCGGCGGTGGGGCGTTGTCATCGAGTGTGGTTTCGGCCGTGGTCTCGTTGTCCGGCGCGCGGCTGCCCAAGCCGAACGACCTCGACAGCCCGACGATGGCGTCGGCGGCCGGGAACACAACGAACAGTACGTTTTGCCAGCGCATCAACGACATCAGGCCGGCCGTGGCACCGAGTAGCGCCCAGCGTCGGACCGATTCCCGGCCGCGTGTTTGGTGCCAGGTGTACAGGAATAATGCCACCGCAAACATCGAGGTGCCGTGGGCCAGCGAGTTGTCGGCAACCAGATACCAGATGACGAACGAGCCTCCGGTGACCGCCAGCGTCGACAGGGCGGCAAGTCGCTTGGAGTAGTACTGGCAAAGAATCCGGTAGATCAGGACGAGCGCGATGAATCCGTATACTAAAGTGCCGATGCCGACCGCTCTTTGGTAGGGGTTGAAGAACCCGTCGCGTGGGTACTCGGCGCCAGCCAGGTTCAAGACGCCGAGCCACAGATGGGCGAACAGAAAGAACGGCGTCCACAGCAGCGGCGTGCCGAAGGCGTAGATGTCGGTCGTACCGCGGCCGCGGAATAGCGTCGTCTCATTGGCGAAATCCAGGTCGCCGTCGATGATGAGCGAGCGTACCTGAATGAAGTACTCGCGCCCGTCCGAGGCGGCGCGGGCGAATCCCCAGTGAAAGAGAAACACCATCACCAGTAGCAAGCCGAAAAGGGCCAGCTCCGACCCATCGAGGGCGGCGTACCAGGTCTGCACGCGGCTGCGGGCGGCGGGCGTTGTGCGACGCGCTTCGCGTCGCGCCCACAGAAACAGCGCTCCACCTGCGACAATCCACACGAGAACTACGAGCGGTTGGTCGAGGTACTCCTTCAGAAGCAATATGTTGATGACCCTCAGCACGACGAGGGCCATGGCAGCATGAATGCTCATCCAGTACGCGTGCATTGGCGCCACCCTATCACCGCGGCTGTAGCCGGGTCTGCCAGGAGGCCGCGGTGAAACTGTGTGATGGGTCTGGCGCGCTCCCAAGGGTTTGAGGCCTCAACCAGCCCGATCACACTTTCACCACGACCGAGGTGCGCGACGGCGCGTTCGCCGATCGCGAGGTTGAGATCCTGGTCGCGGACAATGGGTCCACCGACGCCTCGGAAGGAGATTGCCGAGCGTGCCGGCGCCCGCGTACAGGAATGCCCCGTGAGGGGCTATGGCGCGGCGCTCCGTTGTGGCTTCCAGAGCGCCGCCAACGACATCGTGATCTTCGCCGATGCTGACAGCACCTACGACTTCGGCGAGTCGCCGGCGCTGATCGAGCAACTCGAAGCAGGCAACGACCTGGTCCTGGGGTCGCGCATTCGCGGCACGATCGAGCCCGGCGCGATGCCGTTTCTACACCGCTACTTGGGAACGCCGATGCTCACGTTCGTGCTCAATTTGCTGCACGCTTCTCGAGGGCAACGAGTGTCGGATTGCAACTCCGGGTTCCGTTGCTTTCGGCGCGAGAGCTTCATGACCTGGGGAGCACGGGCGACGGGCATGGAGTTCGCTTCGGAGATGCTGATCAAGGCCATAAAGTCGGGCGCGCGGATTGCGGAAACTCCGATCACGTTGCATCCCGACAAACGGCGCCGCACTCCTCACTTGAGACGTTGGCGAGACGGCATGCGGCATTTGTTGGTGATTCTTGCCGAAAGCCCGCGATCGTTTTACCGGTTCGGAGTCACGACGTTCTTGCTGAGCTGGGTCATCCTGCTGGTGGGACTTTCCCGCGGCCCGATCGAGCTAGCGCGTTTCAACGCCTTCGGGCTTCACTCGATGATGTTCGCGCTCCTGGGAACGTGCCTCGGGCTCAACATCTTCGGCATCGGGCTGTTGCTGTACGCGCGCTCCGTCGGCAGCGATAGAGCGCCAGAGATCAGTGTCTACCACGCGTTGCTGCAGCTCGATGAAGGTCGGCTCTTTTGGGGTTGTCTCGGGTTTATCGTCCTGGGCATGGGCGTGTGCGTGCCCATTCTGCGCGACTGGGCGGCGGCGGACTTTCGTTTTCTCGACCTGCACAAGCAGACACTGGTGCTCGTCGCGTTCGGCGCCGACGGCGTGTTTTTCCTCTTCAACGTGATCGCCGCCCACCTGGTGAAGGATCGCTGACACTCATGTACTAGCAGGGCGCTGAAAAACCCCCGCGGGTGCCCGTAACGACACCCCCGGGGGTTTTTGAGCACTCTGCTAGACAACGGTCCCGTTGCCGCATACGCTCGGCCCTTCCGAGGTAGGCCCCGACCGTTGTGGGTATGGGTTTGCGCATCGTGACCCGCGTTCGCTGCCGTCACCAGGAGGATGAAATGTTCGATTTGCAACGCTCCCGACCGAACCATTCGGCGTCCGCGCTTCGCTATTTGATGCTGGTTGTACTGACCGCCGGCTTCGGCTTCGGTTGCGCCGGCGGCGAGCCGGCTGCCGACAGCGCGTCGGAATCGGCCGCCGCGCCGGCTCCGGCTGCCGAGACCATCAGCTACGATGCCGCGATTCTCGGCGTCCCCGGCCGCACGGAAGACGATCGCTATCGCGACGGCGGCATGCTACCTCTCGACGTGTATGCCTTCTTCGGCGTCGAGCCCGGAATGGTGGTCGGTGATCTTGCTACCTCCCGCATGTACAACGCCCACATCCTGGGTCAGATCGTCGGCTCCGAGGGCAAGGTCTACGCTATTTTGGGGCTGGGCGACACGCTGCGTGAGGGCTCGATGGACCGGGCTCAGGAAACCTACGATTCGCGCAATGTCGAGGGCAGTATGGCGAACGTCGAGATCATCGGCACACTCGAGGACATTCCCGACAACAGCCTCGACATGCTGATCACGGTTCGCAACTATCACGACTTCGGCGAGCGAGAGGCGCGCCTCGCCAACACGGCGCGCCTGCTGCGCGTGCTGAAGCCGGGCGCCATTCTCGGTGCGGTTGACGCGCATACAGACAAGACCGACGAGCGCGACGAGTCGGTGCACCGGCTGAACGAGGAGCTGGCTCGTGAGGAGATTATCGAGGGTGGATTCGAGTTCCTCGAGGCTTCCGACCTCCTCTACAACGCCGCGGACACGTTCGACTTCGACGGCCGCGAGGGTGACGACACGCCCGATGACACGTCGGACGATGCGCTGATCCACCGCTACTTCATCCAGCGTTGGGTGCTGAAGTTCCAGAAGCCCGCACGCTAGTGCAGGCGACGTTCTCGATACTCTGAAAACTGCCGCCCTGTCAACATAGGGCTCGGGGGTATGCGCATGAACAAGAAGCTTCTGTGGATCGCGATTATAGGGTTGCTCACGATGAGCGGTGTCGGCGCCGTGCCGGCGAGGGCGTCGGGGCCCCCTGCCGCCGAGGAACAGGCGTCGATCGCCGAACAGTATCGCCGAGCCGCAGATCAGTTGATCGATGCGGCGCTGAACGATCACTTCGCCTATGAACGCCTCACCGAGCTGGTCGACAGCTTCGGGCCCCGCTTCAGCGGCACGCAGAACCTCGAGGACGCGCTCGATTGGATCCTCGAGCAGATGCAGGAAGACGGCCTCGACAACGTTCGCGGCGAGCCGGTGATGGTGCCGCGCTGGGTGCGTGGGCTGGAGTCGGCGGAGTTGCTGGAGCCGCGAGTGCGGGATCTGCCGATGCTCGGCCTCGGTGGCAGCATCGGCACCCCGGTGGACGGCATTACCGCGGAAGTGTTGGTGGTGAAGAGCTTCGATGAGCTCGAGGAGCGGCAGCCCGAGGCTGCCGGCAAAATCGTGTTGTTCAACGCGGCGTTCACCAGCTACGGACAAACCGTCGTGTACCGGCGCGAGGGTGCGAGCGCCGCGGCGCGTGCCGGCGCCGTCGCCAGCCTGATTCGCTCGGTGGGGCCCTACTCGCAACAGACACCACATACGGGGGGGATGGCCTACGCCGACGGCGTCCGACGAATTCCGCACGCGGCCATCACCGTTGAAGATGCGCAAATGCTGCAGCGCTTTCAGGATCGCGGCGAGCGCATTGTCGTGCGGCTGAAGATGGAAGCCGAGACGCTGCCCGACTCGCCGTCGCGCAACGCTATTGCCGAGATCCGCGGCTCCGAGTTTCCCGACGAGGTCGTCGTGCTGGGCGGCCACATCGACTCGTGGGACGTCGGCCAGGGAGCGATGGATGACGGCGGCGGTAGCGTCGCGGCCTGGGAAGCAGTGCGCCTCATGACAGTGCTGGGCCTTCGTCCCAAGCGCACCGTTCGCGTTGTGCTGTGGACCAACGAGGAGAACGGTTTGCGCGGCGGCAACGCATACCGCGACGCGCACATCGACGAGCTCGACGATCACATCCTGGCGATGGAGTCGGACGGCGGCGTTTTCAAGCCGTCGGGCTTCGGCTTCAGTGGATCGGACGAGGCCTTCGCGATGATCTCCGACATCGCCACGCTTCTCGATCGGATCGAGGCCGGAACGATCGGGCGCGGCGGTGGCGGTGCCGACATCGGTCCGCTCATGCGCGAAGGCGTCCCGGGAATGGGGCTGCAGGTCGATGGCACCCGCTACTTCTGGTACCACCACACCGACTCCGACACGATCGACAAGCTCGATCCCGACGAGATGGCGCGCTGCGTCGCGGCGATGGCGGTAATCGCTTACGTCGTTGCGGACATGCCGCAGCGTCTGCCGCGGGAAATGCCTTGAGAACAGCGGCGTCGAACGGCTCGGCGGGATCGCCGCTGTTGATCGCACTCGTGCTCGGCGCGCTGTGCGTCGCGCCGGCGTTGCCGGCGACGGCGACGCCGCAGGAGCCCGTCGGGCCGGCGGCGTCCCCCGGCACGATCGCCGCGCCGGCGAGCCAGGCTGAGCAGGAGTATTCCGGACTCATAATCGAAAACGTCACGCTGATCGACGGTACCGGGCGGCCGGCGGTACAGACCAGCGTCATGGTGCGGGGGGATCGAATCGTCGCCATCGGACCGGGTCCGTTCGCGGTCACCATGGAGTACCCGGGTACACGCTTCATCGACGGCGCCGGCAAGTACCTGATGCCCGGCTTGTGGGACGTGCACGTTCACCTCAGGGGCGGCCGCGGCCGTAGCGGACCCGACTACGACGCGGGGATCCGCGCCCTGCACGGCCTCATATACAGCGGCGTCACGTCCATCTTCGACGCCGGCAACAACGCCGACTTCATCATGACGCTGCGCGCCCGCGAGCGTGAGGACGAGATCCTCAGTCCGAGGATCTTCGCCACCGGGCCGGTCGTCACCGCCCCCGGTGGTCACGGCGGCGGCAGCGGCTCGACGCTCATCGACAGCTGGCCCGAGGCCCGTGAAGCGCTCGATGTCCACATCGCGCTGCAGCCCGATATGGTGAAGTTCACCTTCGACGAGCACGGTTGGGGTACACGGCCGCTCATTCCGCTGCTGCCCGTCGACGTCATGGCCAAGGCGGGCCGCTACTTCAACGAGCACGGTATTCGCACGACCGTACATACCTCGCACGAGTACCGCGCCATCCAGGCCATCGAAGCCGGCATCGATACGCTGGCGCACCCCATCATCCAGGGTCCGGTGAGCGACGAGTTCGTGCAGCTCATGGCTGCGAAACAGGTGCCGATGGTTTCGACTCTTACCATTGGCGAGGACTACAGCCGGCTCGTCGAGCGTCCCGAGTACCTCGACCGGCCGATCTATCAGGCGGTCTACGAACCGGAGCTGATCGAGCGCCTCAAGACAACCACGCGGGACCAGTACGCCGCCCGCACCTGGACGACCTGGATGATGAAGGTCATGACCCCGGTGGCGCAGGAGAACCTGCGCAAGATCAACGCCGCCGGAGGCGTGATCGTGCTGGGCTCGGATCAGTCGGCCGGACCGCAATCACACCGCGAGCTCGAGCTCATGGTGGAGGGCGGCATCCCGGCTTTCGAAGCGATTCGCATCGGCACGCTCAACGCGGCGACCTTCATGGGTAAAGACCGGGAGCTCGGCTCCATCGAAGTAGGCAAGCTCGCCGACATGGTGCTGCTGTCGGCCGACCCCCTGGCCGACATCAGCAACGCGCAGATGATCGACACCGTCATCAAGAACGGCAGGATCATCGATCGCGCGGGCGCTTGATCTGCCGGTAAATCGGTAGCCTCCAGGGCTACTGCTGCGCGCTGGCGCCGGCGCGCAACCTGACGCGATCGACGACGTCAAAGCGCGACATGTCAGAGAGGATGATTTCGTCGCCCTCCTCGAGCCCGTCAGCGACGACGATCAGGTTCACCGAAGAGGGGCCGAACTGAACCGGCACGCGCACAGCTTCGGTGCGGTTATCGCCGTCGGACAGGACCTTGAAGAGAGCCGCCGTCGCGCCGGCCCGGCCATAGGCGGGCTTGCCGACGTACAGCACGTCGGTGAGCGTTTCGATCTCGATGGTTCCGTCGACCGACAGCCCGGCTCGGGTGTTGTCCGGCAGCTCGCCGGTGATCTCCACGAACACTTCCAGCGTTCCGTTGGCGATGATGTCGCCGAGCTCGGCGACCCGTCCGTCGACCAAGGCAACGCGAAGGTCGACCCGGCCGGCACCGCGTACTTCGCGAACCATGTCACCGTGCTTGACGGTATCCATCCACAGCGTCGACCGATCGACGGCGGGCATGGCCGGGTTGCAGGCGCCGATGACAAGCAGCGACACCGCCCGTAGCAACAGCGAGCCGTTGACGAGCCGCATTCCGAGGCTTCTGGGTAGGTGCATCACGTCCTCCTCTGTTCGGTTACCGCCCATGCCTCAGATAGGGAGCAAGCGTCATGCCACATTGTGGCGTTGCCCTGCAGATTGGCTCGAGACGCCTGACTGCCAAGGGTTTGAAGGGAAGGGGGCAGAGCTCGTGCGGCCCGGCGGCGGGGGAAGATCGGCGTTCTGGCGTCTCGCGGTCGCCGCTAGCGTCCCACAATCGAACAGATGCCCCGCGGCCAGCCTCTCGAATTCCACACGTTCCAAACCCGGGCCGGGCCCGATTCCCGGCGGCTACAGCTACCACATCTTGCGCAGCTGCTTGGCGACATCCACCCGTACGCCGCCGCCGAGGGCGGCGGTTACTTCGCCGCCGCCTGCTCGCCCGTGCGTGACGCCCTCGAAACAATCGGCGATGGCACCCGGTAGAAAGCGCGACAGCGGCGCATAGATGTGGCGGTCGCCGTGGCGCTGATGGCGAATGGCGTAAAAGCGCAGCGGGTGAATGAGGTGCAGCTCGTCCTTGGCGCCAGTCATGGCGACGTACAGCAAGCGTCGTTCTTCCTCGATTTCCTCGACGGAGCCGGTTGCCATGTCCGAGGGGATGCATCCGTCGACGATGTTGAGCACGTAGACGTGCTTCCATTCCTGACCCTTGGCCGAATGAATTGTCGACAGGATCAGGAAGTCCTCGTCGAGGTGCGGATCGGCGGCGAGGTCGCCGCTCGCCGATGGCGGATCGAGTGTCAGCTCGGTGAGGAAGCGCTCGCGGCTCGGGTACTGCGCGGCGATTAGCTCCATCTGTTCGAGGTCGCCCACCCGAACACCCGGGGCGTCGTAAAGCCGCTCGAGGTGGGGTTCGTACCAGCGCCGGGCCTCGCCCACCTGGCCGGGCCAAACACAACCCTGGTGGAACAGGCTCTCCATGAGCTTGGCGAACGCGGGCCAATGGTCGCGCGCCGCTGCTGGTGGCTGGATAACGGCGAGCGAGGGCCCATGCCGTGCCGCGGCCGCCTCCTGCGCCTCCGCCGGTGATTCCAGCGCGGTGCTGGCGCCCGCCGAGCCCGACGTTCCGCACGCCTTGTCGAAGATCTTCTGCGCTGCCGCCGGTCCGATCCCCGGGAACAGCTGCAGCGTTCGGAAGGCGGCTATTCCGTCGCGCGGATTCTCCGCCCAGCGCAGCACGCACAACAGGTCCTTGACGTGCGCTGCCTCGAGGAAACGCAGGCCGCCGTACATGACGAAGGGGATGTTGCGGCGCGACAGCTCGATTTGTAGGAGGTCGCTATGGTGCGCTGTCCGGAACAAGACGGCCTGTTGTTGCAAGGCCATCCCGGCTTCCCGCGCCGCCAACACCTGCTCGACGACGTACTCGGCCTGGTCGGCCTCGTCTTCAACGGAAACCACTCGTGGTCTTTGCGACGACGTCCGCTCGCCGAACAAGTCCTTCGTGTAGCGCTCGCGCGCGTCGCCGATCACCGCGTTGGCGGCGTCGAGAATCGGCTGGGTCGAGCGGTAGTTTTGTTCGAGCGTGATCACCTGCGCCGGCGGCTCGAAGTGGCCCGGGAAGTCAAGGATGTTGCGCACCGTTGCCGAGCGGAAGGCGTAGATCGATTGGGCATCGTCTCCCACAACGGTCAGCCCACGGCCGTTGGGGCAAAGGGCCAGCAGAATGGACGCCTGCAGCGCGTTGGTGTCTTGATATTCGTCCACCAGAACGTGGTCGTAATGCGTCGCGACCTTGCCCCCACGGGCCGTTGGGGCAAAGGGCCAGCAGAATGGACGCCTGCAGCGCGTCGCCGCTGTTGACACACCGCGAGTAGATAGCCAAACAGGTGCCCTTGCGCGGGAAGCGTTTCTGTTGCCGCGACAAGCCCGATTGGTGGCGCACCACGTCGAGCAGGTCTTCCGCGTCGGGACGGTCGAGAATCGTAAACGATGGATCGAGCCCCAGACTCGGCGCGTACAGACGCAACAATCGGGTGGCTATGGCGTGGAAGGTGCCGGCGGAGTGCAAGGAACCAACCGCCCCACGACGGCCGGGTCAGCTGACCCCGACCTTGCTCTCGGCGCGCACCGTCTGGGCGACAATGCGCTCGGCGCGGCGCGTCATCTCGCGGGCGGCGCGCCGGGTGAACGTCAGCAGCAGGATGCGGCCGGGTTCGATGCCGCGCAAGACCAGTTCGGCCACCCGGTGCGCCAGCGTCATCGTTTTGCCGGTGCCGGCGCCGGCAATGATCAGCAGCGGCGGGCAGTCCATAGGATCGGCGCCGACGCTCGTGCCGGCACGATCGGGATCCGACGCGGCAATTCCGAACATCACGGCGCTGCGCTGCACCGGGTTCAAGTTCGTCAAGTGACGAGGGAGGCCCTCGGTGGGTGCGAACCCGGGGGCGGGCATGATCTTCGGGCGCTGCGGGTCCACACCCGGGGCGGGCGTGATGTCAAGGTGGTGCGCTTTGGCACCAGGGGCGGGCTGCGTGCTCATAGGGCTGCGGGGTCCATCCTCTCTCGACAATCGTGACCGCACGCGCCCCTCTGAGACAGCCGATCATACTACGCCTCGGGCTCGTCGAGTCGTGGAAGGTCGTCGAAAGACAGGTGCCGCGTCAGCGCCGTTGCCCGCCGGCGGCGCCTGGGGCGTTCAGCTTGCCAGCGCCGCCTCGAAGTCGCGGATGATGCGCTTGGCGAGCCGCTGGTTGTCGAGCATCGAGGCGAGAATGTGGCTCTTGCCTTCCCGGGTCTTCAGCTCGATCCGGTAGTAGAGCTTGGTGCCCGATTGCATGCCGCGACTCGGTTTGATGCTGGCGATCTCCTCCGACCGGAACGTCTTGCGTTTGCCGCCGGCGAACATCCGCTTGGTGAAGGTGAGCGCCCCCTCTTCGACCTCTACCCGGCGCTCGGTGAACAGCATGTCGAGCAGCGCCAGTACGAAGAAAAGATCGAACAGGCCGAACATGATCGGGAAGAGGATCGGCACGTCGTAGGAAATCATCGCCCAGATCGCCCCGCTCCAGATGATCGTGAAGCAGCCCAGAGAAAAAGCGGCGCCCTTGGCGCGCGCCCTGCTGAAGACGTACCGTTTGCCGCCTCGGGGCAACGGCTCATTGACGATGCCGACGCGCTGCAAATCCATGGCCTCGGAGCGCAGCGAGTCCACGTCACCGCTTGCCTCGAACGCCAGCTCCGGGTCGCTGTCATCGGTGCGGAAAACCGGCACTTCAAAATGCCCTTGATAGTCGACGTCGCGAACCGCGGCCTGGGCCTCGAGCTTCCACTTGATGGGTTGGGAGCCGTCGACGTTGACCTGCCCCCCAATAGTCGGGCCAGTTTAAGAGTTAGGATTTGAGGCTCTCAGACGGGTTCGAGAAGGGGGATAAATGGCACGGAAGCGCTACACGGTCGAGCAGATCATCGCCAAGCTCAGAGAGGCAGAGGTGGAGCTGGCGCAGGTGACCAGACCCCGCGGTTAGTACCACCTTCTATCTCAGTAACACGGTGTATGAGGTGTACCCCAACTTGGGTCCATCGAAAACGAGAAAAACTCGGGTTAGTGGGCATCAGGTAGCTACAACCTCCTGCAGCAGTTGGACATACACGGCAGGCGGCAGGTTGCCTAAAGAAGAATGCGGTCTCGTTTCGTTGTAGTCTTTCCGGAATGCGTCCAGCTGTTCCTGAGCCTCGGAGAGGCTCAGGAACCAGCTCTGGCTCAAGCACTCGTCTCGTAGCTTGCCGTTGAAGCTCTCGATGTAGCAGTTCTCGACCGGACGTCCCGGCCGGATGAAGTCTAACTGGATCCCCGCCGAGAACGCCCAGGCATCGTAGTGCCTCGAGGTGAACTCCGTCCCGTTGTCTTGGGTCAGGGCGACCGGCACTCCGCGCTCGGCGATGATCTCCTCCAGCTGTGCGGTGACGATCTGTGCGGTGAGCGAGAAGCCAGCCTTCAGCGCCAGGCACTCGCCGCTATGGATGTCGATGACTGTCAGTACCCGGAAACGGCGACCGCTCACCAGTTCGTCGGCGACGAAGTCCAGACTCCACCGATGGTTCAGCTCGCTTGGGGCCGGCAGCCGAACCCGAGGGCGCGCCGCAACCTTCCGACGACGTCGTCTACGTACCTGTAGGCCCTCTTCCCGATACAGCCGGCAAACCCGCTTGTGGTTGATCTTCCAGCCCTCACGCTGCAGCAAGATGTGCAGACGCCGAGATCCGTACCGCGGTCTGGCTGCCGCCAATTCCTTCAAGCGCAACCGCAGCTCATCCTGTGGGTCCCTGATGCTCTGGTACCGGTGGGTTGTTCGACCAATCTGAATGAGCCCACACGCTCGCCGTTCCGACGCTCCATACTGCTCCTGCGCTCGGTAAACGAGCTTTCTCTTGCGCGCGGGCTTCAATCTTTTCTTGCGAGCACATCCTGCAGGATCTGCTTGTCGAGGCTCAGGTCTGCCACCAGCTTCTTCAGTTGCGTGTTCTCTCGCTCGAGCTCCTTGAGCCGCTGCAGCTCGCGCGGCGCCAGCCCTCCATACTTCCTGCGCCAGCGGTAGAACGTCTGCTGGGATATTCCGTACTTCCGACACAACTCTGTGATCGGCACCCCGGCTTCGACCTGCTTGATCGCGTACACAATCTGTTGCTCTGTGAACCTCGACTTCTTCACGAGAATCTCCCTCCTCGTTTTCTTATCGAGAAATTCTCACTATCCGCGGTCCAGTTTCCAGGGCACAGGTCAGGGTAGAGACGCTCGCCGAAGGCGTACTCGTAGGTTGCTTCGAGCCGGTAGGTAGTGCTGCCGTCGCTCGTGCTGCTGTCGAGATCGAGGCTGAGGATGCGCGCCGGAACTTCCTGCCAGCTCTGCGCCCGCACCCACGTGGTAACCATCGAGCCGGCGAGGTAGGCAACAAACGTTCCACCGCCGGCGAAGGGCAGCAAAAACAGGAGTAGAAAAATGACGGCCCGGCGGCTCGATGGGCCCTTCGCTTGGCTCGGCGTCCTCATGGCGACACAGCTTTCGCTCGTGGCTGGATCTACCCGTTTCTAGTACCTTCATTGTGCCGAACCGCACCCTCATCTTTCACCCGGAATCTTCGATCATGGCGAAAAAGAGGCACTTCACTCCCTCTGTCTTCCGCTTCCTCAACGATCTCAAGAAGAACAACAATCGCGACTGGTTCCACGCCAACAAGCAGCGCTACGAGGATGAGCTGCGCGAGCCGGCGCTCGCGTTCATTCGCGATTTCGCGCCGCGGCTGGCCAAGATCAGCCCGTTTTTCCTCGCCGATGATCGCAAGGCCGGTGGCTCGCTGTTTCGCATTTATCGCGACGTGCGCTTCTCGAAGGACAAGAGCCCCTACAAGACCCACACGGGCATCCAGTTTCGCCACGAGCGCGGCAAAGACGTCCACTGCCCGGGCTTTTACCTGCATCTGCAGCCCAAGGAAGTGTTCGTCGGCGTCGGCATTTGGCATCCCGACAGCGAGACGCTGTCGATGATCCGGAATGCCATCGACGACGACTCGAAGGCCTGGAAGAAAGCCATCGGCGGCAGCTTCGGCCAGACCTTCGAGCTTTCCGGTGACTCGCTGAAGCGGGCGCCCAAGGGCTTCGATCCCGATCACCCGATGATCGAGGATCTGCGGCGCAAGGACTTCATTGGTGTTGTGCAATTGAAACAGACTGATGTGACGAGCCCCGGATTTGACCACCACTTCGCCAAGCTGTGCAGCGACGGCGCGTCGCTGGTGAAATACCTCTGTGATGCCGTGGAGGTGCCGTTTTGAAATTGAGAATCACCGCTGGGCGAGGCCGCTAGCGCGACCGCTGGATCCGGTAGTTCTCGGGGGGCTCGGCCCCGAGCAGGTGCTCGACGAAGTAATCCCAGCGCCGCCGCATCATGTAGGGCTCGTTGCCGAAACCGTGGCCACGGTTCGGGAACAGGATGAGGTCGAAGTCCTTGTTGGCCGCGATCAGCGCGTCGACAACCAGCAGGGTGCTGTAGAACGGCACGTTGGTGTCCATCGTGCCGTGCGCTAGCAGCAGCTTGCCCTCCAGATTGTGGGCGAAGTTCTGATTCGCCTGGGTGTCGTAGTTCGACTCGCCATCGGCGTCATGAACGAGCAACCCCTGCCACTTCTCGCCCCAGTCGTCCTCGTAGACCCGGTTGTCGTGGTTGCCGGCCTGCGAGACGCCGACCTTGAAAAAGTCGGGGTGACGAAACATCGCAGCGGCGGTGGCGTAGCCGCCTCCGGAATGCCCGTAGATCCCGGCCCGGTCGATATCGATCCAGGAATGGCGCTCGGCGAGCTGCTGCATCCCGGTTATCTGATCGGGCAGCGTGTTGTCGCCCATGTCGCCGTAGTAAGCCTCGTGGAACTCCTTCGAGCGCCACGGCGTTCCCGTGCCGTCGATCTTCACCACGATGAAGCCGAGCTCGGCGATCGCCTGCGTGTCGCCGCGCGCCGCCGAGAAGCTGCGGCTCCCGACGCTGCCCGTCTGTGGCCCCGGGTAGATGCTGTTGATGATCGGGTACTTGCGTGAGGGATCGAAGTCAGTCGGCTTGAACATCAAACCGTACAAGTCGGTCTCGCCGTCACGAGCCTTGACGGTGAAGGGCTCAGGCGGCTGCCAGCCGGCGGCAAGGAGGCAGGAGATGTCGGCTTCCTCGAGATCGACGAGCTTCGTGCCGTCGGCGTCGCGGAGCACCGCCACCGGCGGTGTATCGGGGGTCAAATAGTTGTCGACGAAATGGGCCCCCGACGGCGACAAGGCGATGCTGTGGTTGGCGTCCTCTGGAGTCAGCAGCGTCATGCCCGCGCCGTCGAACCCGATCCGGTAGAGGTGGTTGAAGTACGGATCGCGCCCCGTCTCGAAGCCGACGCCGATGAAGTAAAGCTGCCGGTTGTCCTCATTCATGCGCAAGATCCGGGTCACGTTCCCCTCACCGTGGGTGATCTGATGCTTCAGCGCGCCGGTCTGCAGATCGTAGAGATAGAGGTGGCCCCAGTTGTCGCGCTCCGAGAACCAGATGATCTCGTTCGAATCAGGCAAGTAGCGCCAGTTGACTGCGCCGTTGCCGGACTCGAAGAACGTGTCGACCGTCTCTTCCAGTACGGTGCGCACGTCGCCGGTCTGGATGTCGGCGACGCGCAGCCACTCGCGCTTGTGGTCCCTGGATGTAGAGAGAAACGCGAAGCTCGAAGAATCCGCGGTCCACTGCACGTCGCCCCCCAGCCGCCGGCGCAAACCACGTCGTCGCACAGCGAGGAGCGGTGCTGGTCGGGAGGCATTCGCAGTCGCACCAGCGTCCCCTGATCGACGTCGACAACCACCCGCTCGATCATCGAGATCACCGAGTCTCCCGGCAGTGGGTACTTCCAGGCCTGGAGATTCAGATGCCCGACCCGCGTGTCGGCCAGGTACATCTCGCCGACGCCGCGCTGATCCTGCTGGAAGGTGGCGATCTTCGTCGAGTCGGGCGACCACGAAACGATGGGGCGGTCGCTCTTCCGCCAACCGGCGTTGTCGGTGGCGTAGCCGTAATCGAGCACCCCGTCTCGGGTCAGCGGCCGCTCCTCCCCGGTCGCGACTTGGCGCACCCAGAGGTTGTGATCGCGGATGAACGTTGCGCGCGTTCCGTCGGGAGACAGCACCTGGTTTCCAATCCCTCCGGCGCTGCCGCCGGCTCCACGACCACCGCGGCCTCCACGTCCACCTCGTCCGCCGGCCGGCGATGTCCCGGCACCCGCAGCAACGCATTGGTAGCGATCGATGTCACACGTGACCAGACCCCGCGGTTAGTACCACCTTCTATCTCAGTAACACGGTGCTGACAAGAGGTTGTTGAGGCCAGCGAAGCGTAGCGTAGCCGGTTTCAACAACACCGCTTCCGGTGCCGGAGGTCGATAGCCCAGCGAGCTGTGCGGTCGTACGCGGTTGTACTGCTGGCGCCATCTCTCGATCAGAACCTTTGCCTCCTTCAGCGTGTAGAAGATCTCCCCGTTCAGCAGCTCGTCTCTGAGCTTGCCGTTGAAGCTCTCCACATAGCCGTTCTCCCATGGGGAGCCCGGCTCGATGAACAGCGTGCCGACGCCGAGCCGGCCCAGCCAGTCGCGAACCGCCTCGGCGGTGAATTCCGGTCCGTTATCTGACCTGATGTGCGCTGGAATACCTCGATGAACGAACAGTCGTCCTAGTCGGTGAAGTACGTCCTCGGAGTTGAGCTTCCGCGCCACGTCGATTGCAAGGCTCTCCCGTGTGTACTCGTCGACGATCGTCAGCAGCCTCATAGCCCGACCGTCATGCGTCCGGTGGTGGACGAAGTCATACGCCCAGACATGATCCTTGTTCTCGGGGCGCAGTCGGATGCAGGAGCCATCGTTGAGCCACAGCCGTGCTCGCTTGGGCTGTTTCTTCGGTACTTTCAGCCCCTCGCGCCGCCAGATCCGTTGCACCCGCTTGTGGTTCACGAGCCAGCCCTCCATGCGCAGTAGCGCCGTCACTCGCCGATACCCGTAGCGGCCATACTCTCGGGCTAGGTTCACGATCCTCTCCGTCAGCACCTGCTCGTCGTCCGGTTGCCGTGGCACGTACCGCTGCGTCGTGCGCGACTGTTTCAGCACCCGGCACGCTCGTCGCTCGGAAACGCCCAGCCTCCGCCGAACATGCTCAACCGCATCTCGGCGACGTGCCGGGCTCAGAAGTTTCCCTCCGCAACTTCCTTCAGGATCGAAAGATCCAGCTCCTTTTCCGCCACAATCTTCTTGAGCCGGACGTTCTCCTTCTCAAGTTGCTTCAGCCGCCTGGCCTCGTCGACCCTCAGCCCCCCGTACTCGCGTCGCCACCGGTAGTAGGTGTGCTCGGTGATTGCTAGCTTGCGGCAGGCATCCTTGACCGTCGCGCCTCGGGCCAGCTCCACCTCAGCCTCCCGTAGCTTCCGTACGATCTGCTCTGCGCTGTGCCTCTTCGCCGGCATTCTAACCTCCCTTTTTCGACCCGGATCGTGAGATTACCTCTGGATCCGTTTTGGGGGGTCAGGTCAATCCGATGAGGGTGGAAAGGCTGTACGAGCTGTCCTTGAAGACGGTGATGGCCATATGCCTTGGGATTCCTGCCGGTTGGCCGGGCGCTTGGAGGGGAGAGGAAAACCGCTGCTGGTCCGATATCCTGCGGCGTGTCTGCGAGCGATGCAAGGAGGCGCTGGAAGCAGGGTTGTCATCACCGCGCCAACCCAGTGAGGATGTGTCCCGAAGTTTGTAGAAAATCGTCTGGCGTGGCTCCGAGCTTGGACGTTTGATGTTACCTGCTACGCGGCCAACTCCTCCTGTTGGTCGATGATCGCGGCGAGATGCCGGTACCCGTCGATGCGGCGCATGCGGATCTGCCCGAACGCGATCAGCCCCCACAGCAGCGTCACCCCGGCCGCCTCGGTGCTGAACGATCCCTGGGTCTTGGTACGGCGACGGAACTCGCGGTTGAGGTTCTCCAGTGGGTTCGTCGTGCGCAGCGTCTTGCACATCGGTTTGGGGAACTCGTAGAAGGTCAGCAGCACCAGCCCCGCTTCCTCGAGGCTGCGCGCCACCGCCGGCATCAACCTCGACCACTTGCGCACGAAGTTGCTGTACGCGGCCCTCGCCTCGCTGCCGTTTGCCGCCTTCACGATGCGGTCCCAGTCTCGTTTCAGCTCGTCGTGGGCGTGTGACGGGCAATGCTTCAACAGATTCTTCCACTTGTGCTGAAGGCAGCGCTGCACCTTCGCTTCGGGCCACACCGTCGTCGCCTTGGCCAGCCCTTTGTGGCCGTCGGCGATGATCAGCCGGGGCGGCCGAAGACCTCTTTGCTCTAGGTCCTCGATCAGCCACTTCCAGTGACACCCGGCCTCCGAAGCGGCCCGACGCAACGCCACCAACACCTTGCGCCCATCTTCCGCCACTCCCAGCGCGGCGAAGATCGGCACCGACACGACCTGCCGCGCCAACCTCACCTTCAGGTGGAACCCGTCCAGGTATACGATCGGGTACGACTCACCGGTCAGATCGCGCTCGCACCACGTCCCGAACAGCTTCTTCAGCCGCCCCACCACCCTCGAGATCGCGCTCTTCGAGAGGTTCGCTTCACCCAGCAGCGGCGCGAGCGCCTTGCGGATCCGTCGGCTATTTGCACCCGCCAGGTACACCCCTAGAATCGCCTCGTCGACTTCCTCGGTGCGCCGTTGATACCGCGGCAGGATCGTGCTGCGGAACTCCCCGGTGCTGCCGTCCTCTCGCAGCAGCCGTCCCCGTGGTACCTCCAGATCCTGCGGCCCCTGCGCCATCGTGATCTGCCGCCGATACGTCCCGTGCCGATATCCTCGCCGCGAGCCGTTGCGCTCGTACGGCCCGCATCCCAACGCCTCGGCGAGCTCCTCCTCAAGCGTGATCGTAATCGCCTCCTGGATGCGGCTGTGCAGCAGCTCCTGGATGGCGCTACGGAACTCGATGACCGATACCTCTCCCGTGCTACCGTTGCTCATGGTGTGACCTCCTTGTTGTCGCCGTTTCCAGCGACTCGTTTTTCCTACTCGTGAGGTTACGCCATTTCTTTTTCTACAGGACTCGGGACGGATCCGCCGAGGATCGCGAGCAGGGTGAGCACCTCGTTGCGCTCGAGACCGGGCTCGAATACGAGCTTCTCGATGCCCAACTCCGCGAGCATCGATGCGAACTCGGTGATCACTTCGCCCGCTACGTCGACTTGATGGTTACCGAGAACGAACTGGCCATCGGCGTGGGCAATGCGTAGCGGCTCGTCGCCATCCAACATGGCGCCCAGATCGGCTTGCAGCTCGTCGATGGCCTGGGTGAGCCGCGGGTGCTGGGCAGGATAGATTTGCTGACACTGAAGCGCGGACTGTACCAGAGCGGCCAGTCTCTGCAGCTGTTCACGCGCGGTGACGCGTGACATAGCGGCTACTTTCTCGCCGGCCGGCGGCGAGATCTGGCGCCGGCTGCAGGTCGTTAAAGGCGCCGGGTACTGGCGCCTTGCGTGTCGGTTTGCCGGCCAGCGCCTCGAGTGCCCAGGCTGCGGCGTGTCGCGTGCCAACTCGCGGTGCTCGCGGTAAAACCAGGGCTGGCGGGACAGTCGCTTCAGAACGGGTCGACTTTCCTCATCGCCGAGCCGGCCGAGCGAAATCGCCACGACCTGGATCAGGTTGGTGCTCTGGCCGCGGAAGTTGGGCGCGCGAAGGAGCGTGCGCAGGCGTGGCAGGCAAGCGGGTTCACTGTGGAAACCGAGAGGCCGTGGATCGCCATGAGGTAAACCTCGGGGTCCTCCTCTCCGAGGGCGCGCACCAACAGCGGCGCGGCCTGCGGTCCGCCGAGACGGATGGTCGATGCGATCGCCTCCCGGCGCACCCGAGCATCCCGATGGTCGTACACCGACGAGAGGTGCTCGACCATTGACTGATCGCCGACCTCGCCGAGGATCATGGCGAGGTTGCGCAGCACGAACCAGCGCTCATCCGCCAAGCGCTCGATCACGATTTAGCCGACTTCGTCTCCCATGCCGATGAGGATGCGTAGCAGGCGGGAACGCACGGTACGCGTCTCCTCGTCGGCCAGTGCATCGAGCAGCAGCGGAATCGCCTGCGCGCCGCGGGCGCGGATGATCTCCATGATCATGTCGACTTCGTCGCGCGGGCGCCCCATGGAGGCTTCCACCAGCGAGCGCACGGTCTCGGCGGTGTAGAAGCGTTCGACGATGCCGGCAATAATTTCTCGCCGGTCGGCGGGACGGTCGGCGTCCTGCGACGTCTCGAACAACTCCTTGAGCAGCTTGTTGAGCGTGCGGAATTGGTTCTCCTGCAGCAGCACAGAGAGGGACCGCTCCAGTTCCAGCGCCAGGCGCCGGTAGGTCGCGTCGTTGACCTCGTGGTTGAGCAGGCGAGCCACCATCAACGACTTGCGCAGGCTGATGAACGACGGTGCCATCTCCGAAAGCCGCGGCCTGATGCGTTCAATGGGCCAGGCGTTGTCCAGGTCCGAGGGAGAAAGCAGTTGCTGCAACCCGGTCTCGTACTCGGACGATAGGAAGCGCTGCGGCGCCTCGCCGTTGAGCACGTCGTAGAGCCGCGGCCAGTCGTCGATGAGCTGGGAGTGGTCGGCGCCTTGATTCACCTCGTCGGCGAGGGCTTCCTCGATGTGCTGCGCCATCTCTTCGCGCTCGGGGCGGTCGCGGGCGAGTCGCTCGAACAAGCCGTAGAGCCGGGGTGTCGAGGGCTGGCCTGAGCGCAGGGTGTGCAGAATCAGCTTCTCGGCCTGCTCGGGCTCCAACGCGCTGGCGATATAGCTACTGATGTCGATCGTCTTCCGCTCCGCCGGGTCCGTCGACTCCCCGGAAATGAACTCGCCGATGCTGAGCCCGGCACCGTTGCCTTCGTCCTCACCTTCGGCCTCGATCTCCATCGGGTCGGCGAGCAGATCGACGAGAACAGCGGGGTCGAACTGGTCGAACGCCTGCCGCACCGCGAGCACGAGAAGGCTGACGTGGTCGGAGGTCAGCGCGCTGGAGATGCTACCCAGCCGATCGAGCACGAAGCGCAGCACGTCGATGTCGTCGTAGCCGGTGCGATCGGCGATAGCATCGAGGTTGGACCCCAGCCAGCCGACGAAATCGTTCAGCCGGTCGACGCTCTGCGCCAGATCGTCCCAGTCGACGCCAGCATCTTCCAAATTGTCGTTGTTATAACCGTCGAGTATGGCCGCCCAGACGTCTTCTTCCTTTCGGTTCTCTTCGTCGTGTTCGAAGAGGCGGTCGAGATCGAGGAACTGCGCCTGCACGCCGAGTGGCTGGAAGCTGGCGAACACCTTTTCGATGCCGCCGCGTTCGTCGATGGCATGCGGCTCGAGGGCAACGATTTCCGCCAGCGCCTGAAGCGAGGCGCGCTGCAGCCTCCCGTCGAGATGAATCCTTCCGATGCCGCGTGCATGCATACGACTGGCGAGTTGTTCCACCACCGGAGCGCCAGCGCCGATGTCGTGGCCGTCGACGCGAATGAAGCGGGGGGTGATCTCCAGGCTCAGGTAGCCGTTGCCGAGCAGCGGTGTAAAGGAGCGACAGGATCGCTCGACGGCGTCCTTCACCACCGGTGACGTCGGTGGATACAGCTGGAGCGACTTCACCGCGAAGCCGAGGTCGCGTAATGCGACCTCCAGGCGCGGCAGTGAATCGGCGAGCGCGGTCGAGGAACGAGCTTGTTCGGTGGTCACGAGAAACGATCCCCAGCGGCGGGCCAGGTGGGACCCCGGACCCATCGTCTACCCCTCAATTCTTTACTCCAAAGCTAACAAAGGGCCCTGCGAAGGCCAAGCGGAAACCCCCTACGCCGGCACGATCTCGTTCTGCTAGTCGTTCCGACTCGGAATCACCGGAAGGACGAGATGGGACGCGTGCTCTTCGGAGTGATGAATCGTGTTTTCGGCGATGATCCATCCGGTCTCATCGTAGTTGTTGCCGCCGGTATTCAGGTTGCGCTCGTAAAGCGGAAAGTTGCTGCTCGACACCTGCAGGCGAATCCTGTGTCCGGGCGCGAAGTAGTTGCTGGTGGCGTCCAAGTCAATTTGAATCTGGTAGACGCCGCCCTCTTCCATCCAGACCTTGTTCGTGAACCCGTCCCGATACCGGGCGCGCAAGATACTGCCTTGGATGTTGTAGGCGGTGCCATCGGGGTAGACATCCACGAGCTTGGCGGTGAAATCCGTGTCCTTCGCTGAAGACGACACGTAGAGCAAGGCGGTGATCGGACCGGTGACCTCGACGCCTTCCTCCAGCGGCGGCGTGGTGTACACCAGCACGTCGTTGCGAACCTCGACGCTGCCTTGATCGATCGCACCGGAGGACGTGCCCCACGAGGTGCCACGTGGGCCTCCCGTGGACGGGACCGGATGTGCGGGGTCATAAACGAAGGAATCCGGCGGCTCGGCGCCGGGCGCCTGCGTGGAAAGCACTCCGTCGCCGTAGCGACTGTTGGCATCGCCGCCGCTGTGCAGGTAGTACTCGGTATATTCGGTTTCGCGCAACGGCCATGCCTCCGCCGAACGCCACTCGTTGGCTCCCATCGTGTAGTACTGCACCTTCGGCATGTCCGTGGCGCCGTTCTGCTCTCCCTTGAGCCAGTACTCGAACCACTTGATATAGATCGAATAGTAGTCGAGCCGTGCGTCGCCGATATCACGGTCGCCGACCACTGTGTTCTGCGTCGCGCGCTCGTAACTGCAATGGGTGGTGGGGGCAACGATCAGGAATTGATTGTTGGCGGCGGTTTCCGAAGCGGCCCGTTCGCGGAAGTAGTTGAACTCGTAGATCGTCTCGTCGACGCTGATGTCGTACCAGGAGCTCACGTGTAGCGCCGGGACCGCGATCGTCTCGGTGCCGTCGTAGTACCCCATCGTGTCGTGCCACCAGGGATCGCCGAAATCCCGCGTCACCAAGTCGAGAAAATCGTTGGGAGGCGCTCCCGCCTTGTTCATGATGTCGACGAGGGGCAGCGTCCAGACGAGCTCCTCCCAATTCGGCTCCGGTGCCGCAGTCGCTTCGGGATTGTAAAAATCGCGGATCTTGGCAAGCTCCTCATCCGAGAGCCCCGCGGGCGGCTTGAAGGAATACTTGTTGCCGGACCTGAAGTACCAGGGCAGGGTGGCGGCGAAGTCGAGAACGCCGCCCTTGAAGCCCGACCAATACCGATAGCGGCCGTTCGCGGCGCCGACGAACGGTCCGTTGCGGGGGATCATCGTGGTCAGGTTGGAATGCTTGAGTGGGGCGGTGGCCGCTTGTACCTCCGCTGGATAGGAGCAACCGTGCATCCCGACTTTGCCGTTGGACCAGGGTTGCTGGGCAATCCAGCCAACGGCGTCGTAGCCGTCTTCGGCCTCACTCCCGGCCGGCGGCGAGTAGATTCCCTCGGACTCGAACTTGCCGCGGCTGTCCTGCACCGCCACGATAAACCCCTGTGACGCGAACATGTGGGCGTCGCCGTTCTCGTCGGCGCGGAGCTCGTTCTTGTTGTAGGGAGTTCGGATGAGAATTACGGGCAGTGTCTCGTCGGGAACTTCCGGAAAATACAGGTCGGTTGCGAGTCGCACCCCGTCCCGCATCGGCACCATGCGACTCTTCTCCAGGCGCACTTCGTTTTGCGGGGCCGGCCTGCTGATAGGTCCCGACGAATCCTGCGACCGAGCTTCGTACTCCGCGGCAACGATGAGGAACGGAAAGAGTGCTAGCAGCAGCCACGTCTTACGCACGATGTACCTCCCAAGTTGGTTACTACCTGCGGGTTCGAGAAGTTGATGGTTCTGGGGATCGCTTCTTCACGGCGGGAATCTATCTCTTGTTCCGGTAGAGAAACAACGAAGGGATCCCCTCTCCCGGAGTTCGATCGGAGGATGCTCTAGAATTTGCTGTGGATTATGGGTGACCGTGCTTTCGATCTCCGCAGTGTTCGCTGCACCGCTCGCCTACCGCAGTGACATGCTCGCGAAGGAAGTTGACGAAGGAGAAGAGGATGCAAGCTCGCCTCGTATTGGCCCTCATCACGTTCATACTGGGCGTCGGACTACCGGCCGGTGCCCAGGACCAGATGCCGAAACCTGATCAGGACGAGTGGCTTCGCTTGATCCGCAACGACCGGCTCGATCTCATTCTCCCCAGCGCCATGCGCGACAACAACGTCGACATGTGGATTCACGCCGCGCGCCAGGGCAACCCCGATCCGCTCGCCTACGAGTTCGGCAGGATCGGCGGTTTCATTATCTTCACCGACCTCGGCGATCGGGTCGAACGGGCGGTCTTCGGTGAGGTCTTCGGTGGAGGGGGCGCCATCGAAAACATCGACGTTGTTGGATCGATGGCGATTTCGCGCGCTCTCACCGGCTACGACCACGGCAACGTGGATTTCGAGGTCTACGACGAGCTGAGGGAATATGTGGAATCCCACAACCCCCAGACGATCGCCGTCAATTTTTCAGATTGGCTGGCCGTCGCCGACAGCATCTCCTACACTCAATACCGGAAACTTGAGCAATTCCTCGGGCCCGAGCTGTCCTCACGGATCGTATCGGCAGAGCATCTGATCACCGATTTTCGCTCGCGCCGCCTCTCCCTCGAGGTCGCCATCCAGGCGATCACGCTCGAAGCCGCCCGCCAGGCGGCGATCGCGCAACTCGAGAGCATCGTTCCCGGCGAGACAAAGCTCAGCGACTTACGCCGCGCCTCTGTCCTTTATTCGGCTACCGCCGAAGGCAAGGCGGCGCCGCGGGCCTCCTCCCCGGCCCACAGTCGCAACTACGTGCTTCAGGGCGGCGATTTCATCAGCCTCAACTACGGTGTCGAGCGGATCTTCGATTTCGGGTTCTCCTCGTTTTCGGTCGATTCCAAACTCCAGGCGTACATCCTTCGGGAAGGCGAGACGGAGGTTCCGGAGAGCCTCCAGCGGGCGTGGGACTTCGGCAAGAGGGCGCAGGGAATCATGCGACAGCACGTACGGGTCGGCATGACCTCGGGAGAGGCCCTTCAGGAAATAGTCGCCGCGCTGGAGGCGGAGGGATACATCTACACGCCCTTTACCGACGATGGAGACGAGGATTACCGAATGGTCCAGGACTATCTCGTCGGCACCGACAGCCCCGGTTTCTACCTCGATCTTCACGCCCAGGGCAACAACAACGGCGAGCTCATGACGGTCGGCCCGTCGATTGCGCCATTCCGCCGCGATCGGGATGACCTGGTTATCCGCCCAAACCACATCTTCGCGTTCGAATACGCCGTCCACACGAACCTACCGGATCGGCCCGGGTATCCGATCTCCATCAACTTTTCGAATCCACAAGTGGTCGGACCCAACGGCGTCGAATGGATTCAGGTTCCAAACTACGGGATCCATATCGTCAGGTGATCGCTTCCATGGCGTACGGCTCGGGCGTTACTGCCCACTCAAGCTCCGCGCCGTCATCGTCACGAACCGATCAGGGTTGTCCCCCCAAACCGCATCGAGCTCACTCGTGTAGGCTTTGCGGCCACGATGTCGTCGACGCTCATCCCGTCGTTCAGCATGGCGCGAACACGGTCCCGGACGGTGATGAGCATGTTGCGGTAGTCGCGCAGATCATCCAGGGTGGAGAGCGCCCCGTGTCCGGGGATGATCTTCGTGCTCGAGTTCACCATCGCCAACACGCGATCGTCGGTGGCGATCATCCCGTCGATACCACCGCCGCTATCGACGTCGATGAAGGGATATCGTCCCCTGAAGAAGTTATCCCCCATGTGCACGACGTTCGCATTCGAGAAATAGATGATGGCATCGCCATCGGTATGGGCCTTCTCCACATGAAAAACGCGGATGTTCTCGCCGTTCCAGTAACAGGTTCACGGCGTCCGAAAATGTCACGACCGGGAGAGCCTCCGGCGGGGCCTGTTGGGTTCTGCCCATGACGTTGCGGAACTCTGCTGGATTCAGCCGCCTGCGGACGTTCTCGTGCGCCACGATCATCGCACCGGCCTTGCCGAAGTTCTCGTTCCCCCCGGTGTGGTCGCCGTGCCAGTGCGTATTCAAGACGAACCGAACCGCCCCGTCGGTCACCGTGGCAATCGCCGCCTGGATCTTGTCAGTCAGCGGTGCGTACTGATCGTCAATGACGAACGGACCATCATCCCCGGTCGAGAGGCCGATGTTGCCGCCCTGTCCCACCAGCATGTAGATGCCGTCGGCGACCCGAATCGTCTCGATCTGCACGTCGGACATGTCCTGTTGCGCCAGCGACCCCGTCGTCGCCGCGGCGCTGATACCGGCCACCATGCACGCGCCAACCTCAGGGCTCGATGCATCATCCGCTCCTTGCTGTTGATTGCGATGTCGTCCTCGCTGCCGTTCGATCATAGGGCAGATGCGCCGCTCACGCAGCGTGGCGGCGGATGGGCAGATGACGCACGCCAGCGCCAGCGCCTTGTGTAGCGCTTTCGGATATGGAGTACTCACGGCTTCGGCATGCTGGAGTAGGGAGAGGCCTCATGTACCGTCGGGCAGCAGTACTAACTATCGTGGCAACGTTCTGGGCAGTCGGATCGATTTCGGCCCCAGCGACTCAGGGAGGCGGGGACCGTGGAGCCGAAGCCCGACCACAGGAGGGGCTTCGATACGTCAACCCGCTGGTCATGGAGAACGCCGGGCGGCTCGCCGATCCGACGGTCATCGAGTTCGGAGGCAAGTATTACTTGTATCTCACCGGCGGGGTCTCGCCCGGTAGGCGCTTCAGTGCCGCGGTCTGGTCATCCGACGACTTGGCGCGTTGGGAACATCACGAAGTGTCCATCGCCGGAGGCCGCGGGATCGGCGCTCCGACCGCTTTCGAATACGAGGGCTACGTATACCTGACCGGCAACGACATCGGCTTGTTCCGCAGCCGCGATCCGCTGGGCCCCTTCGAATTCTTCGGCGATTTCGTCGACCAACACGGCCACAGGCTCGAATCCGGGCTGCACGACGCTTGCCGCGGCTGCGCGGACGGGGGCGTGTTCGACGCCGCGGTTTTCGTCGACGACGATGACCGAGTGTACCTGTATTACGCGGGCGGCGGCGCCGACGGAGTATACGGCGTCGAGCTCGATCGCACCGATCTGCGGAAGTTCGCAGGACCGGCGCGGCACTTCTTCCGTTTCGAGGCGTCGCACATCTGGGAGCGCTACGGCAGCCGCAACGAGATGAGTGCCCAAAGCTGGATCGAAGGTCCCTGGATGACCCGGCACAACGGGACCTACTACCTGCAGTACGCGGCCCCGGGAACCGAGTGGAAAACGTATGCAGTAGGCGTCTACACCGGCCGCAGCCCGTTGGGTCCGTTCGACTACTACGAAGGCAGCCCGATCCTCGTCCATGGCGGCGGACTGATCACCGGCTCCGGGCACCACAGCGTTGTCGAGGGCCCGGACGGCAACTTGTGGGCCATCTATACGTTGCTGTATCGCAACTGGAACCGCATGTTCGAGCGGCGTATCGGCATGGATCCCGTGGGTTTCGACGCGGACGGCAACATGTTCATCAACGGCCCGTCGGAGACGCCGCAGTGGGCGCCGGGCGGCAACGCCACGCCTTGGGAAAACAATGACAGCGGCGCGATTCCACTGTCGGAAGACAAAGTCTACGTAGCCAGTAGCGAGGCGCCCGGCCGCAACGCGCCCTATGCTCTCGATAACAACGCCAGAACCTGGTGGGCGCCTGCCGACGACGACGCGGAACGCTGGCTGGAAATCGACCTCGGGGCGGGCGAGCGGCAAGACTACATCGTCGACGCTGCCCGTATTCTCTTCACGTTGCCGGAAGGTGATGTCGAGGATGACTACAGCCCCAACAACGATGGCGCCGCCTCCCGGATCCGCAAGTACAAGATCGAGGTTTCAATGGATGGTGAAACCTTCACGACCGTTGTGGACAAGACCGCCAACGGCCGGGACAATGCCGTCGAGTTCGACGAAATCACACCGGTTTCGTGCCGACACGTAAGATTGACCATTACCGGCTGGCCAGCGGGCCTACCCGTTGGCGTGCTCGAGTTCACGGTCTTCGGAAGACCCGTGCCCTCTTGACCCACCCGGCACTACGCGCAGTTTTTCCCATCTCCCCTTGAAAGCAGGAGCCACGAAATGAGCCGTTGTTGTCGAACACCTGTGGTCATGATGGTCGCGATCCTCGGCTTGATGGCTGCAGGCGCTGCCGCTCCGTCCGTTGCTACCGGCACACCGCAGGCAAGCTACGAGGATCTCCTCGAGCTGTTCCGCGAGTTCCGGAGCTTCCAGCGGCCCGAAATTCAAGCGGGCGTGCCCGACTACTCCGCGGCGGCCATGGCGGAGAAGTTCGGCGAGCTGCGCGGGTTCCAGCGTCGACTCGCCGCGATCGACAGCGGCGGCTGGCCGATCCACGAGCAGGTCGACTATCACCTGGTGCGGGCAGAGATGAACGGCATGGAGTTCCAGCACCGCGTGCTGGCCCCCTGGTCGCTCGATCCGGGCTTTTACAACGACGTGCTGCCGCGCCTCGGCAGGAACCGGGGTTTTCCGCTCGATGAGTCGCGGGCCGCAGCGTTGCGAGAGCGGCTCCGGACGGTCCGCGGCGTCGTCGCGCAGGCCAAGGTGAACCTCAACGACTTCACGCGGATTGCCGCCGACCTCGGCACGCTCGCCGTCCTTTCGCTCGGTGACACCCGCCAGTCGTACGAGCGACTTGCCGCTGATGTTGCCGAGCATCATCCAGATCTGGTCGAAGACGCGCGGGATGCGCTCGCGGCGCTCGACGACTACGTGGCGTGGATCGAGGACAACAAGCACCGCATGACCGCACGGGCCGGCGTCGGCAAAGAGAACTACAGCTGGTTGATGAAGAACGTTTATCTCTTTCCGTACACCTGGGACGAGATTCGTATGATCGTCGAGCTCGAGGACAATCGCGTCAGGACGTTTCAGCGGCTCGAGGAAAATCGCAATCGCGACGTCCCGCCGATCGATCCGGTGCAGTCGCAAGCCGAGTACAAGGCCAGCGTCGCCGAGGCGATCGAACATCTGATGAACTTCCTGGTGGAGGAAGAAATCTTCACGGTCGACGACTATTTGACGCCCGACGGATACTTCGGGTCATGGCACGGGTTCGACAATCCCTGGCCGGAGAGGCACGACTACTTCTTCAACTTCTCTCATCGCGACCCATTGATGGAGGAGACCCACGAGATGGTCGGGCACCATTTCGACGGCCTGCGCTCCAGGAACGACCAACGCGAGATCCGCGGCGGCCGACGGCCGTACAAGATCGGCACCGCGCGGGGAGAGGGGCTTGCCTTCGCACTCGAGGAACTGCTGATGCACGCCGGTTATCTCGACGGCAGGAACCCGCACGCCCGCGAGATCGCCTATGAGCAGTCCGCCTTTCGCACCGTTCGCGCCCTCGCGGACATCTATATGCACAGCGGCGACTGGAGCTACGAGGACGCGTACCTGTTCGCTGTAGAAAACGCGCCGCACGGCGAATTGCTCGACGGCAGCCACCATCTGTGGTTCGAGCTCGATACCACGCTGCGCGGCGTCGGGCATCACATGTTGATGGTCGTCGGCAAGGTCCAGTTCATGAAGCTGTTGCGTGACCGGGCAAACCAGCTCGGCGACGATTTCGTCCTCCGGGAATTCGTCGACGACGTGCTCAACACGGGCTCGATTCCCTGGTCGTTGATTCGCTGGGAGATGACCGGGCTCGACGACGAGATCAAGGCGCTGACCGCTCGTTGAGCCGGCCGCGCGACGAAGAGCTCGGCAGCGAGAAACGGATTACAAAATGAACACGAGAGGCATTCAACCGCCACGAAATACGAGCGGCATTCAACCGCAAAGAAAAACACTGGAGATCGCGACGTGGCTACTGCTGCTGTTGTCGGCATCGGCCCTGCCCATGGCGCACGCAGCGCAAGTCCGGAATCAGGCGCCCTTCCCGCTGATCGAAACCGGCGAGCGGGTGGTGGCGCCGCCGGAGGGCGCGCACCCCTTCTACACGAAGTACATCAACGCCGATGGTGTCGTCATCGTCAGCTCCGACGCGGTGCCCGACGCGGCGCTGATCGCCGCTTACCGAACGGTGTTGCATATGACGAGCCGACGTCCCGATGTTCTCCAGGCTATGCTGCCGCACCATCCCCGGATCTCGATCATGGGGTTGGCGGAGACGGCTTCGGACCTGCCGGAGTTCGGTCCTCGCAGCGACGGCGAATGGGGCCTGGGTCAAATGCCCGACGGGGCGACGAGCCTGGTGTCGGTGCGCGGCGTTTGCTACCCGGGCAACACCGAGTACAGGGCCAACTTTCTGGCTCACGAGCTCGTCCACGCGATGCAGAACCTCGGGTGGGTGACCACCGACCCCGAGATCGAGGACGAGATCTGGGCGGCCTACGCGAGCGCCGTGCAGCGAGGTGATTTCGCCGCTCCGAGAAACGAGCCGCTCGTCGGCACCACCCCGTTTGACGCCTTCGGCGACGACGAGTACCTGACCCACAACGTCAACGCCTGGTTCGATTTGAACGAGTCGTTGCCCGGTCCCTGGGTCGACGTGCAGATCGGTGACAGCGGTCCGCGGTCGGGGACGCGCGCCGAGCTCCGCGCCCGCGACCCGCAGCTGTACGAGATCATCGGTCGCTTCCTGCCCGATACTCTGAGCGAGCTGATGGAGGGTTGCCGCCCAGCGGCTCCGAACTACGGTCCGCTGTCGAGACTGCGGTAGATCATCGCGATCCAGCCGTCGGCCGACATGTAGCCGTAGCCCCAGCTCTCGTACTCGGGGCCCGGGCCGCCGGCGATGATCTCGTCGAGGCTGCGGCCCGCCTCTTTCTGGGTTCGCACGAGGGTGATCGTGTCGTCGAGCATCTTGCGCAGCCGATACAGCTCCTGCTTGTCGGACAGCGGACCGTGTCCGGGGATGACCGCGGCGTCGTCGGGAATCATCGGCAGCACGACGTCGAGGTTGGCCAGAATCGCCAGCGCGTTGCCGCCCGACTCGAGGTCGGCGATCGGGAAGCTCGACGTGCCGGAGTTGAATAAATCTCCCATGTGCACGACGTTCGATTCGGTGAAGAACACCACCACGTCGTTGTCGGTGTGACCGCCCGGGATCGCCAGCGCCCGTATCTCTTCCCCGTTGAAGTGCACCGAGAGCGAGTCGTTGAAGGTGATCACCGGCCAGTGGGCGTTGTCTTTCGCCAGCAGCCTCTCGCGGGCCCGCTCGTGGGCGATGACCAACGCCTCGCCGGCGCCCACCAGGTTCGCATTGCCGTCGCTGTGATCGTCGTGGTGGTGGGTGTTGATGATGAAATGCAACGCGCCGCTGTCGAGGGCGCTGAGGGCGCCGGTGATGGCGCCGGTCAGCTCGGCCCACTGATCGTCGACGATGAGGATGCCGTCGGGGCCCACCGAGACGGCGATGTTGCCGGCGACGTCGCCGGTGGCTTCGAGCATGTAGATGTTCCCGGCAACCGGGTGGGTAACGATCTCCACGCCGCTCAGATCAGGCTTCTGGACCTCGGTGGCGGGGGACTCAGCGGTGCGCAATCCGTCGGTTGCGATGCGGAACCCCATGTGATCGTCGCTCGAATTCTGCTCATCGCCGGTGCGCGCCGCGGCGCGGATGCTGTGGCCGCCCGCGGGAGCGACACGGCCGTCGGCCTCGACCCCGGCCCAGTCGACCCAGGAGCCGCCGCGGTTGACGCGGTCGATGCGCTCGTCGGGGACTCCGGGCGGCCGCTCCGGCCCGCTCGGATTGCGTCGCGGCGAGCCTGCGTAGAAGCCGCGATCGTAGATGTCGTAAACCCACTCGCCGAGGTTGCCGGCCATGTCGTAGACGCCGTACGGCGACTGGCCCAGCTCGTGGGCGTCGACCGGCGAGGTCTCGACGTAGCCGTCGTCGATCTCGGCGTCGGACCGCCGGGTGTTCGGCCCGTACTTGCCGATGAAGTTGACGTCGGCGTAGTTGGCGCGCCGCCCGTCGGGGGCCTCGTTGCCCCAGGGAAAGCGTAGGCCTTCGCCGCCGCGCGCCGCCTTCTCCCACTGAGCCTCGGTCGGCAAGACGATCGGCAAGCCGAGGCGCTCCGCCAGCCAGGCACAGAATGCCTGGGCGTCATTCCAGCTGACGCTGCCCACCGGGTGGTCGTCACCCTGCTCGAAGTAGATGTTGTTCCAGCCGCCGTCCTGCCGCGGTTCCCAGGGGTCGCCACGTTCCCCGGGCCCGGGAATCTCGCCCGTCCACTGCCAGGAGCCTTGGCCCCGTTCAGCGTCGGTCACGTACCCGGTGGCTTCGACGAAGGCGCGAAACTGCCCGACGGTCACCGGGAACTTGCCGATCCAGTAATCGTCGAGCTCGACGCGGTGCACGGGGTGTTCGTCCTCGAGGCCCTCGTCCGATCCCATGGGAAAGTCCCCCGCCGGCACCAACACGAAGTGGTGACCGCCGCCGAGGTCGACCTCTCGATGCCCGAAGGTGTTCGTGCTCGTCGCCTCGGCGGCAGCAAGAACCTGTTCGACGATCGATTCACCGCTGGACGAGGACGAACCCTGATTCGGAGTGGAAGAGGTCGAGGCGCCTTGTAGCACCGGGGATGTGGAGCTCAGAGCCGGTAGCGCGGCCACGACGGCCATTACGGTTAACGTGGCGCCGATCCGTTGTCGCATCGTCTCACCTCATTCTTTCGTGGGGTGTGGGCCCGCCACCTGGAACTCCATCCGGGGCGGATTGTAAACTGCTCGAACGAACTTCTCAGAAACAGAGACCATAGGGCTCCGATGCGGATTCTCCTGACACTTCTGATGTTGGCGTTCATTACTCCCGTGAGTCTCGGCTCGCAGCAGCTCGAGCCGGACCACAATCCCTACCGCGTCGTTTACGAAGGGACCGAGGGACCCGGCGCCGGCAAGCACATCGTCTTGATCGCCGGAGACCACGAGTACCGCTCCGAAGAGATCCTGCCGGCAATGGGTCGCATTCTGGCCAAGAACCTGGGCTTCAAGTGCAGCGTCTTCTTCACGCTCGACGCCGACGGATTCATCGAGCCCGGGAGCTCTGACATCGCCGGCCTCGCGGCGCTGGAAACCGCCGACCTGATGATCGTCGGCTTGCGTTTTCAGGACTTCCCCGGCGAAGAGATGCAACACATCGTGGATTATCTCGAACGGGGCGGCCCGGTCGTCGGCATTCGCACCTCGACCCACGCCTTCATGATCCCCGAAGGTCCTTTTGCCAAGTACTCGTCGGAATACGCCGGCGAGGAGTACGAGGGCGGCTTCGGTCGCCAGGTCCTGGGCGAGACGTGGGTAGGCCACTACGGCGAAAACCACGAGCAAAGCTCCCGGATCGTGCCCAGTGAGGCGCAGGCGATGCATCCGATCCTGCGCGGCGTGCGCGACGTGCACGTGCAGTCGGCTGGATACCGGGCGGATCCCATGCCGGGGTCGGTGATTCTCGGCCGTGGCCAGGTCCTCAACGGCATGCGCGCCGACTCTCCACCCGATCCGGAAAGGGATCTGCTGCCCGTCGTCTGGACGCGCACGTACGAAGCCGCCGCCGGCCAGCGAGCTCGGGTCTTCACCACCACTCACGGCGCCTCCGAGGACTTCCTGAACGCCGGCTTTCGCCGGATGATGCTCAACGCTGCCCTCTGGGCCGTGGGGCTGGAAGACGCCATCGAGGCGGACAGTGACATCTCCCTCGTGGGGCCCTACAACCCCGTGTCCTTCGATTTCGACGGCTACCGCCGCGGCGTCAGGCCTGCCGACCTGGCCGGCTGGGAAACGCCGATCATGTCGGCAAGCAAACCGACCCGGGACCGTTAACTTGGGGTCGTTCGGCCGCATCGCTCTGGTCGTGTTGGTGCTCGTCGACGCGGCTGCGTGCACGACTCCGGAGTGGCAGTTCCAGGAAGGCGACCACGTCGTCATCATCGGCAATGCTCTTGCGGATCGGATGCAGCATCACGGGTGGCTGGAGGCCTACCTGCAGGCCGAGCTGCCGGAGCTTCAGCTCGTGATCCGCAATCAGGGCTTCGCCGGCGACCGCATCGATCATCGGCCGCGTAGCGAAGGGTTCATGACAGCCGACGAGTACTTGGCGCTGTCGCAGGCGGACGTCATATTCGCGATGTTCGGCTACAACGAGTCGTACGACGGGGAGCCGGCGTCGTTCGGGACTGCGCTGACCACGTGGATCGATCACACGCGCGCCCAGGATTACTCCGGCAAGAGCGCACCGCGTATCGTGCTCTTCTCACCTATTGCGCACGAGGCCCTTCAGGATTCGAACCTCCCGGACGGCCGTGAGAACAACGCGCGCCTCGCCGCCTACACCGAGATCATGGAGGCCGTGGCGGAGGAGGAGGGCGTGCGCTACGTCAACCTTTTCGGTCCCTCGCAGGAGCTCTATGCCGAAGCCGCGGCGCCGCTGACCATCAACGGCGTGCACCTCAGTCGCGATGGTAACCGGCAGATCGCCCGGCTGATTGTGGAGTCGCTCTTGGGGCGGCCACCGACCACCGACATGGAGATCGTCGAGGCAGTTCGTCGGGCCGTCCTCGACAAGAACCGGCACTGGTTCAACCGCTACCGAGCCACCGACGGCAACGACGTTTGGGGCACCCGCTCCGTCCTTGCCTTCACCAACGGTCAAACTAATTTCGACGTGCTGCAGAACGAGCTGGTGCAGCTCGACTACATGACCGCCAACCGTGACCCGGTCATCTGGGCCGCGGCGGCCGGCGGGTCCCTCGAGGCCGACGATTCTGATGTCCCCGAGCCCATCGAGGTGATCACGAACCTCGACGAGCCGCAGATCCAGGATGGCGTGAGCGTGACCGGAACGCTAGAGTACCTCACCGGCGAGGAGGGAATCGAGAAGCTCACCCTCGAGGACGGCATGCGGGCCAATCTCTTCGCGTCGGAGGAAATGTTCCCCGAGCTCGTCAACCCCGTGCAGCTCGGCGTGGACACGAAGGGGCGCCTGTGGGCCGCGACATGGGCAACCTACCCCAAGTGGGAGCCGACCAAGGAGATGGACGATCGCCTGCTCATCCTGCCCGACGAAAACCGCGACGGCGTCGCCGACGAGGCGATTACCTTCGCCTATGTACACAACCCGACCGGCTTCGAGTTCTGGAACGGCGGCGTGATCGTCGCTTCGGTGCCGGACATCCTGTTCTTGAAAGACACGGATGGCGACGACGTTGCCGATGTCCGCATCCGCATCGCCGGCGGGCTCGGTTCGGCCGACACGCACCACTCCGCCAACAACTTCGTCTACGGGCCGGATGGCTTCATCTACTACCAACGCGGAATATTCAACGTCTCGAATGTGGAGACGCCCTGGAGTGCCAACCAGGAGTCCCACACCTCCGGCATGTACCGCTTCAATCCACGCACTCACGAGTTCAGCTTCCATGCCGAGAACAACCCGAACGCGCACGGCATCAGCTTCGACTACTGGGGCTACCACTACGCCACCGACGCCACCGGCGGTGCGGCCTACCAGGTCAAGCCCAACCGCGACGGTAGCTTCAGCATGCGCACCTTGCTGCAGCACACCGTCCGCCCGGTCCCGTCCAGCGGGATTCTCTCGAGCGCACACTTTCCCGCGAGGAACCAGGGCAACTTCTTGATTCTGAACTCCATCGCCTTCCTCGGCATCAAGCAGTACACCCTGGCCTTCGATACGGCGACCGGCGACGTGAACGGCACGGAGATCGACGACCTGCTGGTTTCCGCCGATCCCAACTTCCGTCCCACCGACTTCGAGATCGGCGACGACGGCGGCCTGTACGTCGCCGACTGGACCAACCCGATCATCGGGCATATGCAACACAACATCCGCGATCCGAGGCGCGATCACGCCCACGGGCGCATCTACCGGATCACGGTGCCGGGTCGGCCCTTGTCCGCGCATGTGGCGATCGATGGACAGCCCATCCCCGCGCTCCTCGCCGCGCTCGAGCATCCGATCAACGGCATCCGCCATAGGGCGCGTGTCGAGCTCTCGGAGCGCGACACCGCCGACGTGATCGCTGCCACCGAGGAATGGCTGCAGCAGTTCGACCCCACGAGTGAGGCCGACGCCCACCACCTCCTGGAAGCCCTTTGGGTGCACCAACAGCAGAACGTCGCGAATCGGGACTTGCTCGATCTCGTCCTCAACTCACCCGTGGCCCACGCGCGTATCGCGGCCCGGACGGTCCAACGGCTGTGGGATCACAGTGCGGCGCAGCCGGTCGACTTCGCCTCAGCGCGTGACGATGAGGGTGCCGCGGATGCCCGGCAGCCGGATGCCGACGCCATTGTGATCAAAGCCATCGTCGATGAGATGCGCTTCGACACGACCTCCTTCACCGTGAATGCGGGTCAGTACGTGAAGATCTGGTTCGAGAACGAGGACTATTCGCCCCACAACCTGATCATCGGCGAACCGGGCTCGGCAGAGGAGATCGGCACCGCGGCCGACGGGCTCGGGGCGGTGGGTTTCGTCGTCGGCTTCGTTCCCAAAAGCGACAAGATCGTCGTCGCGTCGGAACTACTGAACTATCGGGAGTTTCAGATGCTGGAGTTCACGGCTCCAACGGCAACAGGCGACTACGATTTCCTCTGCACGTTTCCCAATCATCGACAGACCATGAATGGAGTGATGCGGGTGGTGAACTAGTCGCGACCTACTTGCCGTCCGAGCCGGAATGCGCGTCACAATTTTGGGCACGATTTGGGCACAACCGCCCACATGCCCTGGTCAGCGGCCCCCGGTCGGACCGTTGTCCCAGTCCTGCACGCTCGAGATATTCGGCATACCCCAGCTCTCGCCGCTCCAACCGCTGAAGCCCTCCATGCGGAACGCCCAGAACCCGGTCGTCATGTCGCTGCTCACGATCAAGCCGTCGGCGTTGCGCACGTCGACGCCAAACGAGCCATCGCACATCTCGCAGCGCTCCGTGGCCGGCGGGCCGAGATAGGTGTCGTAGTAGGCCAGCGTTACCGGGTTCTTCGGGTCCATGAGCGTAAATACCTGAAAACCATCGAGGTATCCGGAAACGAACACGTAGGGCCAGCGCACCTCGTGGTTGTGCACGAGAAACCGCCAGTCTGCGGTCCACGCTGAGATCGGCGAGCGAATGTTGGTGACCTCGCCGTCGAGCGCCGGTTGCAGGTCGAAGATGCGCAGCGGCGCATGCTGGTACTCCGCCTCGGCAACGACGTAACGGCCGTCCGGGCTCGGGGTGAACGTGTGGCCCCACGACACACCGGAGATTCCGGTCAGCGAGACGACCAGCTCGGGGTTCTCCAGGTCGGTGACGTCGAACACGAAATAGCCACCGGTGCCACCGCCGTAGAAGCGGTCCTGGTCGCTGTCCGTGTAATAGCCCGCATACAGGTCATGGTAGCTACCACCGCCGCTGCTGAAATCGCCGGGCAACGGCACGGTGGCGACCAGCGCGTCGTCGACTCGTCCTTCCACTACGTAGCCGAGGTCGTAGACGTTAGCCATTGGGCTCGAGACGGTGCTGAACAACAGCACGCGGCCGTTGCTGTGCTTGTAGACAAAGATGTTGTGAAACCCACCCGGCGTCTCCGGCGCCCGAATGCGCGCGACCTCCCGGACGGTGCTCGCGTCGGGAAGCCCGGTGACGTCGAGTACCACCGCGCCCATATCGCTGTCGGGACCGCCACGGCCGAACTGCACCGACTGCACAACGTAGTAGCGACCGTCCCACTTGAAGTACTTGACGTCCATCGCGCCGTTACCAGCGTGCAGATCCTGATTCTCGATCCGCCACTCGTAGATCACCTCGGGCCTCGTCTCGTCATGAAGATCGATGATGTCCATGCCCTTGTCGCCTTCCGCGCCGTACACCATGCGGGCGACGTACGCGTAGGGCCGCGATAGCTCCTGTTCAAGCTCGATGTCGGCGACGTTCCGGCTCGGCCCCAACGGCAGATGTGACACGACCGTGAGGTTGTCGCTGCCACGCTTTTCGGGGGTCCACTGCTGGGCGGCGCCGCCCGGTGTGGTCGGCAACACAACGGCAGCCAACGTACAAACAGCGATCCAGGTGATCACAGCGCGCTGATTCATGAATCTCGCCTCGGTGGTCGGTCTGTTGACGGGTGGAAACTATCCCCTGAGGGGGCGGCGAGGCAACGGGAGCGCAGGATTCGGGCGTGGCCAGGCGGCCCGTTATCGTCCAGGGGAACGATGGTGCCGACGTAGGCGAAATGACAATTGCCGTGTGTCGTGGGATCGTTGAATTGACACCACCGCTCACGGAGCAGTTGCAGTTGTCGTCGACTACGACTTCCTCTGCACCTTCCCCAATCATCGGCAGACCATGAATGGGGTGATGCGCGTCCGCCGACGTACGCGGCGAGGCCGCCCTCGACATCCGTCTTGAGCTCTTCGCTGCCGAGCGCGAACACGGGCTTATCGAACAATGGGTCGAGCTCGGTGATCAGACTTGAGCTACTGAAATCGAGCTCGTAGCCACGCTCGCTCAGGAACTCAGCAAAGCGCTCGGCGGTGACCGTCGGATCCGTGGGTCGCGGCGACTTCATTCCCCGACTCCAGTCGGCTTCGACGTCGGGCCACGAAGCCCACTCGCGCTCCGCAGCTCGCCGCACGCGAATGTTGCGCACCCGGTCGCCTACCCACACGCCTCCGGTGACGAGCAGGCCGAAGCCGATCACGGCGGGCCACACAATCCACCCGAAGACGAAATGCAAGGCAACCAGAATGACGAAAAGAATCGGGATGATGGGCAGCGACCAGCCCTCGCTACCCGAAGGCGCAAGCCTTCTGGACCGCTCCGGGGCCAAGCTATCCTCAGCGCTCCAGCGCCGCGCCGTCAACCTGCGCGCGCCGGTAGATCAAGGTGACAATCACGACCGTGGCGGCGAAGGCCAGGCCGTTGATCGCCTGCGTTGCTGCAACCCCGATGGTGGCCGCCAGGGCGCCGATCTCGAGCTGGCCGAGCGGCCCGAAGCCGCGGCTCAGATTCCAAACGCCGACCGCGGCGCCGCGCTCCGCGTCGTCGACGTTTTGTTGCAGCACGGTGGGCAGCAGGGCGTCGACGCTGCCCCAGGCGATGCCGACCATGCCCATCAGCGCCAGCGACAGCAGATATGAGGTCGAGAAAGAAAATGCCACCAGGCCGAGGCCGAAGCCTACGCAAATCAACGGCAGCAGGCGATCAGGGCGGACGCGGCGCGCCACACTGCCGAGCAGCAGCACCCCAACGACGGCGCCGGCATTGCGCGCCGCCACCAGGTTGCCGAGACCCTGTTCCCCTGCCTGGAGGATGTCCTGGGCAAACGACGGCGCCAGCGCCTCGCTCGAGTAGGCGAACACTTCAGCGGACAACGCGATGATCGCGAACACCAGCACCGCCGGTGTGCGCAGCATGTGGCGGATAGCGGCCCACACCCCCGGAGAGGTCGCGGAGGCTTCGCCGTCTTCCGTGGATGCTTTGCCGTCATCCGTGGAGGGCAGAACTCGAAACGCCCCGGTCCCCGGAGCGAAACGTGGGATCGTCGACAGCAGCAGGGCGCTGAGGAAGTAGGTCACTGACATTGCCGTGAAAGCGCCGACGCCGCCGAACACGGCGAGCAGGAATCCCGTTGACACTCCTCCAACAATCCCGAAGAGCTTGTTGGCGAGTTGCTCGAGCGCCAGGCCGTTGACCGCATCGTCGGGCCCGACGACGTCGTAGACGTAGGACTTGGCCAGCGTCGTTTCGGCGACGTCGAAAATGCCCACCAGCATGGCGACGAACAACACGCCGGCGAAGCCGAACCAGCCCTGAACGCTGGCGACGGCGGCCACCGCGGCCATGCCGGAGCCGAAGAAGTTGGTCGCCAGCAGCAGGATGCGCCGGTCCATCTTGTCGGACATGCTGCCGAACGGCACGGCGAGAAACAGGCGCGGCAAGATGCGGATCGCCAGCGCCGCGCCGACGCCGATCGGCGAGCCGGTGAACTCCAGCGCCAACCAGGTCAGGGCGACGGTGCTGATGTGTGACGAGTAGCCGTTGAGGCAGATCGACGACCACACTAAGCCGAAGCCCGGGTGGCGAAAGGACGACAGGAGCGCCGGGCGCGACACTCGATTCATGAAAGGCCGCCGAACCCCATCTCTTCGTCGAGCTTGTTGTCGTCGAGCATTACGCGGCCGTCGCACTCGATCTTCGCGGTTGTCAGCACGACGTCACAGTGGACGTTGCACGGCGGCACTGTGCCGCCGAACGCCGGAGACTGCGATCCGAAGCCGAAGGTAACCGCGCCGAGAACGTGCTCGTCTTGGTGCACGCTGCCCGAGGTGCGGGCGCGCGGGTTGAGCCCGAGGGTGAAATGGCACAGGTGGGTGGCGATCGGATCACCGCTCTCGGCGAAGTAGGCGCGCAGCGCGTCAGCATCTTCACCGCCCTCGAAGTCGACGATGACGCCGTCCTTCATGTGCAACGTGACCGGTGCGCTCGGCGGACGACCCGGCGGGATATTGCCGTCGACGACGATTGTTCCCTGGATTGTGTTCTCGATCGGGGCGTTGGCCACGGACACGCCGGGGAAGAAATCGGCCTGCCCCGGCTCGGTCGCCATTCCGGTGCCGAGGTCGATCGGCCGGTCGCGCATGTCGAACGTGATGTCGGTGCCGAAGGGAGAGGTGACCCGACAGAGCTCGGTCTTCTGCCACAGCTCTCCGATCCGGGCGCCGACCTCGATCATGCGGTCGTAGTCGACGTCGCGGATTCCCTCGATGGCGAAGTCTTCCATTCCGTTGACGTTTGTGGAGGCAATGCGGACGCCGGCTTCCAGGGCTCGTTCGGTGGACTCCTTCTCCGTGAACATCGTCTCGCACACGCCGATCACCACATCGGCGCCGGCGATCGCACCGATGGTCGCGTCGTCGAGCTCGCTGGTGTCGGTCGGTAACATGAACGGGATCACCAGCAGCGACGGCCGGGCGCCGGCCGCGATGCCGGCATCGAAGCACGCTTGCGCCACCTCGGGGTCGGTTTCGGTGTCGGCGAGAACCAACAAGCTCTCACCGGGCTTCACGCCGGCCATCCGGCGAACGGCGATGTCGCCGAAGTCTTTCCAGCAAGAGCTCATGATGGGTCTTCCTCGAGTTCCATTGCTTGCGCGCTCATACGTTGAGAAGTTCTGGTTGGGTAGCCGGGGAACCCCCGGTCGCAATGGATGTATATTGTCGACCACGCCGTTGGATAGTAAGGGAAATCCGGCGTTCGCGTCGGCAACAACAGGGAGAGCAATGTGATCGTGACGCGCATCTCGAGCGAGGAAATCCTCCAGCGATTGGATTCCAAGGTACAGGAGCGTCGGCCAATCATGATCTCCAGCGCCGGCAGCGGGCTGGTGGCCAAGTTGCTCGAGAAGGCCGGGGTCGACTGCATCAACACCTTCTGCGGGGCACGGTTGCGCGCCAACGGTATGGGAACGATGTCGATGATGTGGCCCATCCTCGACTCTAACCAGCAGACGCTGGATTACACCGAGCAAGACATCATGCCGGCTCTGGCAGGCGACTCGTTCGTCTGCGCCTGCATCAATGCCAACGACCCGCTGCGCGACATGCGGACCGTGCTCGAGCGACTCAAGTCGATGGGGGTCATGTCGGTTTCCAACATCGGGCCGTCGATCAGCTACATCGACAAGGACAGCAACATCTACAAAGTGCTGGTGAAGAGCGGCATCACCTTCGACAACGAAGTCGAGATGTTGGTGTTGGCCAAAGAGATGGGGCTCGTGACCGTCGCCCTGGCCTTCGACATGGAGGACAGCGTTCAGGTCATAGAGCAAGCGCGCCCGGATGTTTTCTGCTTCCACGCCGGAACCACCAAGGGCGGGATGGTCGGTTACGACTCGGGGGAGACCGTCGCCGAGACCGCTCGACGAACCGAGGAGGTTTATGAGGCAGTCAGAGCCATCGAGCCGGATACGATCCTGATCTGCCACGGGGCGGCCTTGGAGACGCCCGAAGACGCGCAATACATGCTCGACCACACGTCGGGCCATGGCTTCTGGACGGGATCTTCGACCGAGCGCCTGCCGATCGAGCGAGCCGTGCTGGCGACCGCGCAAGAGTTCGCCAGCCTCGAGTTCGGTGGCGGCGGAACCGACGATCAATGAGCTCGACGGTGGCCGTCTTGGCCACACTCGACACCAAGGGCGAAGAGGCCGACTACCTGCGGCGGCAGGTCGAGGGCCTCGGAGGAACCGCCCACCTCATCGACATCGGCGTTGTAGGGAGCCCGCTCGTAGAGGCGGACGTTTCCCGCGAGGAAGTCGCTCGGGCGGGCGGTACGCCACTGGGCACATTGCTCGAGAACCCAACCCGCGACGCCGCTTCCCCGGTCATGATCGCGGGCGCGACGAAGATCCTGCTCGAGCTTCTCGATGCCGATCGCGTCCACGCAGTCCTCGGCTTGGGCGGAACGCAGGGCACTTCGAACTGCACCCGCGTCATGCAGGCGTTGCCCTATGGCTTCCCCAAGATCATGGTGTCGACGGTTGCCTCGGGAGACACCTCGGCTTTCGTCGGCATCAAGGACATCACGATGATGTTCTCGGTGAGCGACATCATGGGGGTCAATGCCTTCACGGCCAAGATCCTGGCCAACGCCGCCGCAGCCGCGTACGGCATGTCGCTGTGCGAAGTTCAACTGACGCTGCCTGCAGGCAGCAAGCCGCTCATCGGCATGACCAACCTCGGG
The DNA here is from genome assembly GCA_965214245.1 of Acidobacteriota bacterium. Classification (GTDB taxonomy): domain Bacteria; phylum Acidobacteriota; class UBA890; order UBA890; family UBA890; genus CBDCBL01. The sequence goes on along the minus strand of CBDCBL010000008.1, from coordinate 585,674 downwards.
GTTCTCACCGCCGGTGCCACGAAGGCGGTGAAGTACTTCCACGAGGCCGGCTACGAGGTCGTCGTGTTTCACGCCGTGGGCTCCGGCGGACGCGCCATGGAGCAGCTGATGAAGGACGGGGTGATCGGCGCGGTGTTCGATTACGCGTTGGGTGAGATCGCCGACGAGCTCTTCGACGGCTTGCGCGCCGGCGGCAGCGAGCGGCTGACGGTGGCGGGCAGCTTGGGTTTGCCTCAGGTCATCTGCCCGGGCGGCGTAGAACACCTCGGATTCTTTGTGGAGCCGGACGTAGTGCCCGAGCGCTACGCCGACCACCAATACGTTTTCCACAACCCGGTGATCTTCGCCCCCCGACCCAATCGTGAGGAGCTGCAGCAGGTCGCCGAGGAGATCTGCCGTCGCCTGCGTCACACCAAGGGCAACGCCGTGTTCATGATTCCCCTGTATGGTTTAAGCTGCTATTCGACCGCTAGCGGTCCGCTGCATAATCCGGAAAACGACCAAGCCTTTTTCGCGGCGTTGAAGGCCGGCCTCCCGGCAGAAATGGAAGTGTGCGAGATGGAAACGGACGCCGAAGACCCCGTTTTCGTGCGCGAAGCCGTGACTCGACTGGTGGCGATGATTGAGAATGGAAAGCCCCGCTAACTGCTCGCGAGGCCTGCGGCACCCGACGTAGAGATCCGACGACCATAAATGATGGAATGCACCTCCCGAGTTTCGCGCCTCGTTTGGCTCTTGTGCTCCTGTTGTTTCCTGCTCGCTAGCAGCGAGGCGCTCGCCCGACCCACGCAGGGCGCCGACCCCTCACAATCCACGCAGCAGGAAGCCCAGGTCCGGGAACGCGTTGTCGTGCGCGCCCGGCCGCTGGAGTCGGTTGCTGCGTCGGTGACCGTCATCGATCAAGAGACCATCGAAGCCGCCAACGCGCGCACGGTGGCCGAACTGCTCGAGTACGTTGCCGGCGCGCGGGTCCTGTCTTCCGGATCGCGCGGCGGGGCGACGACGATCCAGCTGCGCGGTGGCGACCCGAACTTCGTCCTCGTGCTCCTCGACGGCGTACCGCTCAACGACCCGACGGATGTCGAGGGCGGCACCGTTAGCCTGTCGAGCCTGCCGATCTCCAGTGTGCAACGCATCGAGGTGGCGCGCGGACCTCTGTCGTACTTTTACGGTTCGACGGCGCTTTCCGGCATCATCAACATCGTCACCCGCCGCGGCACCACGGAGAGGCCACAAGTAAGGGCAACCGTCGAGGGCGGCGGCAACGCTCTGTTCCGGGGCGACGCCTCGGTGGCGGGGCTCGCGGGCGGCGGCGACTACTACGTGGGGTTCGACTGGGAGCAACAAGACGGCCATATCGGCGACGACGATTTCCGGCAGGCCAACCTGCAGGGTAGCTTCGCGCTGCCGGTGGGCGAAGCGGCTACGCTGCAGCTCAGCACCCGCGCGGCTTCGTGGGACGCCGACGACTCCCCGGAGTCGTCCGGCGGCCCGGTGTTCGGGTCGGGCGATTTGCGCCACACGGACGCTACCGAGTTCGATGTCGGCGCCGACCTGGAATGGGAGACCAACGAGCGTTGGCGCAATCGTTTCATCGGCACCTATTACCGGCGCGACCTGGACCGCGACAGCCCCGGAGTGTTTCCCCTGGTGCCGCCGTCGATCGAAGACACCTCATACTGGCACCTGCGCGGCGGTTGGCTGACGACCTACGAACTTTCGGGAGCTGCCAGCGTCAGCGGCGGCGTCGACATCGATCACGAGGACGGCAACAACATCAGCACGTTTTTCCTGCCGCCGTTTTTCGGCGGTGACGCCAGCGGCGACTACGCCCTGTCGCGCACCACTCCGGGAACGTTCGTCGAGGCGACCGCGAGTGCCGGCGATCTGAGCGTCGAGGTCGGCCTGCGTGCCGACTTCCCGGAGGAGAAGGATACCGCGTGGAGCCCGCGGTTCGGCGCCCGCTATACCTTGGGCGGGAGCGGCACGGCGCTGCGCGGCACGGTGAGCCGCGCCTTCAAGCTGCCGAGCTTCTTCGCCCTCGCCAGCCCGCCGCAGCTCGGCGGCAACCCCGAGCTACGGCCGGAAACCAGCGTCGGCATCGACTTCGGCATCGATCAGCGCGTCGACGCCTGGGACATGATCGCGTCGTTCACGGTCTTCTGGATCCGCTATGAAGATCTCATCGACTTCGATTTCGACCTGTTCCAGAACGTCAATCGAGACGAAGTCAATTCGAAGGGTTTCGAGGTGTCGTTGCGGTGGAACCCGGATCCACGGGTCGCGGTCCTTGCTGATCTGACCTATCAAGACACCGAGAGCCCCGACATCGACCAGCCATTGCGCAACCTGCCGGATTGGATCGGCAGCGTCAGGGTGGGCTTCCGACCGGTTGAGCCGCTGCAGATTCGCGTGGAATTGAGCTTGGCCTCCGAGAGCTTCGACGTGCAGATCGCCGTGCCGGACATGACGACGGTCGACGGATACGGCGTGCTCGATCTGGCTGCGACCTGGGATCTGAGCCCCGCGTGGCAGATCCTGGCGCGCTTCGACAATCTCACCGACACCGACTACGAGCATTTCATTGGCTTTCGGCAGCCCGGCATCACCGGCAAGATCGGCCTCCGCTACGTGCTGCGCTAGAGTAGGCGCGGGTTCACCTGCGAATTTTTCTACCCGGACGCCCTCGTCGAAGGGCGGAAACGCGTTCTCCGAAGAGGTCAATGTGGCAGACACCGAAAGAGTCTTGATAGCCGGAGAGTGGCGCGCCGCCGACGCCACCGGGACGTTCCAACCCGTCAATCCGGACACCGGCGAAACCCTCGAATGGACCTATCCTGTCAGCGCCAGGGCCGATGTTGATGCCGCTCTCGAGGCAGGAAGCGCGGCGGCTGGAGAGCTGTTGGAAACGCCGACGGACAAGATCGCCGGCTTTCTCGAACGCTACGCCGACCTGATCGATGAAAACCCGGCGGAGATTTCCGAGGTGGCGAACCTCGAGACGGCGTTGCCCATTGCGCCGCGGCTCGCCGATGTCGAGCTGCCGCGGACTTCGAACCAGCTCCGGCAGGCTGCCGCTGCGGCGCGCGATCGTAGCTGGACGATGCTGACCATCGACACGGCTTCGAGTATTCGCTCGATGTACGGGCCACTCGGCGGCCCGGTCGCCGTTTTCGGCCCGAACAACTTCCCCCTGGCGTTCAACGGCGTAGCCGGCGGTGACTTCGCTGCCGCTATTGCGGCCGGCAACCCGGTGATCGGCAAGGCCCACTCCAGTCATCCGAGAACCTCACAGCTCTTGGCCGAGGCCGCCTTTCAAGCGATTCAGGAAACCGGTGTTCCGTCGGCTACCGTGCAGATGATCTACCGGACGGCGCATGAGGACGGCAGCTATCTGGTGGCGCACCCACTCATCGGCGCCACCGGCTACACGGGCTCCCGGTCCGCCGCCCTGGTCCTGAAGGCGGCGGCCGATGCCGCGGGCAAGCCGATCTACCTGGAGATGAGCAGCATCAACCCGGTGTTCATTCTTCCCGGGGCGTTGCGGGAGCGGCTCGAGGAGATCGTCGATGAGTTCCAGACCTCGGCCCTGATGGGCACCGGTCAGTTCTGCACGAATCCGGGCATTGTGGTGCTGCAGGAGGATGACAGAACCGAGGACTTCATCGCCGCCATGGAAACTCGCTTCGCTGCTGCGGACGCCGGCGCTTTGCTCGGACCCGGCGGCGTGCGCGGTGTTGCAGAGGCCGTCCGGATAATGCAGGACGCGGGCGCCGCAGTCGTCACCGGCGGGGCGCCGATCGACGGTCGCGGATGCCGCTTCCAGAACACGCTGTTGAGAGCCAGCGGCAAAGACTTTCTGGCCGACCCGGAAGGGCTTCAGGAGGAAGCCTTCGGCAACGCGAACCTCTTTGTCGTTGCGGCCGACGATGACGAGCTCGAGCGCGTCGCGGGTCGCTTCGAGGGCAACCTGACCGGGTGCCTGTACACCCACTCCGGCGGCGACGACGATGCACTTTACGACCGCATCGTCGCGCATCTGCGTCGCCGGGTCGGGCGCCTCTTGAACGACAAGATGCCGACCGGCGTTGCCGTGGTTCCGTCGATGAACCACGGTGGGCCATACCCGGCCACCGGTCACCCTGGTTTCACCGCAGTGGGCATTCCGGCCTCGCTCCTCCGCTTCGCGATGCTGGAGTGCTACGACGAGGTCCGAGAGCACCGGCTGCCGCCCGAGCTTCGCGACAAGAACCCGACCGCCGGTCTGTGGCGTAAGATCGACGGCGCCTGGTCGCAGGCCGACGTGGCGGCGCCGGATGCCGCCTGACGAGATCGTACTCACAACAACTCTGATGAGAGGTTCGAATCATGAAGATCATCACCGCCGACGAAGTGCATGCCGCGCTCAGCTATCCCGAACTGGTGGATGCTCTGCAGGAAGCGTTCACGAAGGATTTCAATCAGCCGCCGCGTCAGGTTTTCTTGCTCGATGACGCGGGCGACAACTTCGACGCCTTCGCGTTGCTGCCCGCCTGGAACGACAAGATCATCGCCGTCAAGGCGTTCACCTATTTCCCGAGCAACACGGCGCCGCACGATCTTCTCTACTCCAAGGTCATGATCTTTGACCGGCCCCACGGCGAGCCTTTGGCGCTGGTAGACGGAACCACGTGCACGTTCTGGCGCACGGGCGGCGTTTCGGGCTTGGCCACCCGTCTGTTGAGCCGCGAAGATTCTTCCACCATGTTGCTGTTGGGCACGGGCAACCTGTCCACCTACATGATCCGCGCCAATGCCTCGGTGCGACCCCTCGACAAGATCATGGTCTGGGGAAACCCCGATGGCCTGCCACCGGTAGCCGATGCCCAAGCTGTGATCGACCAAGTGTCTGCGGAGCTGCCGGGGATCGAATTCTCGGTCATCAACGACCTCGAGAGTGCCTGCGGCGAGGCCGACATCATCGTCTGTGCCACCTCTTCCCCCGACATCTTGATCAGGGGCGCATGGCTCACGGAAGGCACGCACCTGGACTTCATCGGCAATCACCACGCCGACAAGCGGGAATGCGACACCGAAGTGATCACCAGAGGAAAGGTCTACGCCGACAGCTACGTCAACGCCTTCAAGGAAGCCGGTGAGATTCTGGTGCCCATCGAAGAGGGTGTCTTCACGAAAGAAGACGTCGTTGCCGAGCTGGCCGAGATGTGTTCGGGCACGGCCCCGCTGCGCACCGACGAAAAGGAGATCACCGTGTTCAAAGCGATCGGCCAGGCGGTGACCGACCTGGTGGCCGCGAGCACGGCGTACTCGGCTTCGAAGTAGACCAATTCGCCGCAACGCGTACCGGCCGGCCGGCGCCGGCGGGGCGACGGATGCGTACGGAAGGCTCCGTTACGCCGGCGTGCTCGCCACCGTTTCCTGCGGCCGCGTCGCCACGCAGTTGCGCACGATGCCGAGGACATGCTCGCGCTCCTCACCCACCAGCGGCAGGCGCGGCGGCCGCGTTCGCTCATGGCCGTAGCCCAACTCCTGACAGGTGAGCTTGATGTACTGCACGAGCTTGGGGTGCGAGTCGAAGCGCAACATGGGCATGTACCACCGGTAAATCTCGCGCGCTTTCTCCCAGTCGCCGGCCATGGCGGCATCCCAGAGCAGGCGGTTCTCGCGCGGGAAGGCATCGACGAGACCGGAGATCCAGCCGGTGCAGCCGAGCATGAAGCTCTCGAGGGCGACGTCATCGAGGCCGGCGAAAATCAGAAAGCGGTCGCCGAGGGCGTTGAAGAGGTCGGTGATGCGGCGCACGTCGCCCGAGGCTTCTTTGATGACGACAATGTTGTCGACGTCCACCAGCTCCTTGAACATCTCCGGAGTGATATCGACGCGGTACACCGGCGGGTTGTTGTAGCACATGATGGGTACGTCGCTCGACTCGGCCACCGTGCGGAAGTGGGCAATAGTCTCGCGCGGATCGGCTTTGTACACCATCGCCGGCAACAGCATGATGCCGTCGACGCCGGCGTCGGCCGCCGCCTTCACCATGTCGCAGGCGCCCTGCGTGGTGAACTCGGCAACACCGCTGAGCACGGGCACCTTGCCGCCCGCAACCTCGACGGTGGCGCGCAAAACATCTACCTTCTCGGCGCGGGAAAGCGATGTACCTTCGCCGATCGTGCCCAGCATCACGATGCCGTGAATGCCGTTGTCCAGGAGCGCCTGAGTATGCTCCTGAGTTGCCTCGAGGTTCACCGAAAGGTCCTCGTTGAACTGCGTCGGTATCGCGGGGTAAACGCCTTTCCAATCGACTTGCAACGGCATCGGCTTCTCTTTCGGTATGCTTGGGGTCCGTTTGTATCGGAGTGTCTGAGAGATTTCGTTCGCAGCGTAGTAACTTCGCGGGCATCCGACAAGTTCTCAGGGCCCGATAGTCAGGAGTGCCTGGATGGCCAACCTCGTCCGCATCGTGCTCTTCGGCAACTCGCAGGCCGAGGGCGTGCAGCTCCCCGCTCTCAACCACATCGGTGGCAACCAGGTCGTCGGGATTGCCGGATATAACGCGGAGAAGGCCGCAACCACGGCGAAGAATTGGGGCATCGAGCACTCGACCTCCGACTGGCGGGAGCTGCTGGATCTCGATCCCGACCTCGTAGTTGTCACGACTCCGGTAAACCTGCATTACGAAATGACCGGCGCCGCGCTGGATGCAGGCGCCGCGGTGCTCTGCGAGAAGCCCTTCACGGTCGACACGCAACAGGCCGAGGAGCTCACCGATCTCGCCGCAGGCAAATTGGCATTGATTAACTATCAGATGCGTTGGAACCCCAATCGCCGCACGATGCGGGCGCTGTACCGGGAGGGTTTCTTGGGCGATCTTCAGCATGTACGTGGCGACCTCGTACTGGACACGGCCAACTTTTCCGAGCGGCCTTACACGTGGTGGTCGCAAGCCGAGCTCGGCGGCGGTGTCATGGGCGCCACCGGCACGCACATGGTCGACTGTATCCAGTGGATGTTCGGGCCGATCGAGGCGGTGAGCGCCCGCCTGGAGACCTTCGTGACGCACCGCGAGGATGCCGAGGGCACCGAGCGCGAGGTGACCTCCGAAGACTACGCCGAGCTCTCGCTGCGCCTGCAGAACGGCGCTCGCGCCAACGTCGTGACCAGCCTGGCGCTGCGGGGGGTCGGGCGCTGGTTGTTCGAGGTCACCGGTACCGAGGGGAGCATGCGCCTCGATCGCGAGCAGCATCTGATTGGTGGCCCGCACGGGGAGGATCTAGAGCCCTTGGAGAGCGACAACAGCTGGATGCCGCCGGAGCAGTACGGTATTCAGGGGAAGGGTCCGTTCGCCGCCCTGGAGGCTCCCTTCCTGTCAGCCGTCGTCGACGCCGTGGCGAGCGGCCAGACACACGTCGAGGAGGCGGCCACTTTCGCCGACGGGCTCGCCAACGTGCGCGTTCTCGAGGCGGCGCGCCAATCTTCTCAAGCCGGCGGAACTTGGGTTCCCTGTCGCTAGTGTCCCCGACCCCCGTCACTGCCACTCCCACCGCCCCCTAGTAGACGCAGCATCGCCATCCCGGGGCTCGGGCGTTCCCGATCAGCCCCCGACGAACCCCAGCAGCCGGGGCAGGAACAGCGTGATCGAGGGGAAGAAGGTGATGACCATCAGGGTGGCGAGGAGGATCATCAAGAAGGGAATGAGCCGTGGCACGACCTCTTCGATCGCCGTCTTGCTGATGCCACAGGCGACGTACAAACAGATTCCGACAGGCGGCGAGATCATGCCGATGCCGACATTGGCGGCGATCAAGATGCCGAAGTGCACGGGGTCCATGCCGAACGACTCGGCCACCGGAACGAGTATCGGCATGAGAATGATGATCGGCGGCAGCGCGTCCATCACCATGCCCAGTATCAGAAACACGACATGGACGAACAGGATGAAGACGATCCAGTTGTAGGCGTAGTCGGTGATCATCTGGGCGAGCAGGTGGGGGATGCGTTCGAAGGCGAGAACGAACGACATCATCGACGCCGTTGCCAGCACCAGCATGACGACGCCGGTCAGCGACGCCGTCTTGAGCAGTACTTGTGGAATGTCTTCGAGTCGCAGCTCGCGGTAGATGAAAAACGACACGCAGAATCCATAGACCACCGCCACCGCCGACGCCTCGGTCGGCGTGAAGATGCCGCCATAGATGCCCCCCAGGATGATGACGACCATCAGCAACGGCAACAGGCCGGCGCGGATGATGCGCAGCTTGTCGCGCCACGGCATGGGCTCATCCAAGGGCAAGCCCATCTTCAGGGCGAAGAAGTAGGCGAGGCCCATGAGCGCCAGGCCGTTGACCGCGGCCGGGAGGACCCCGGCGGCGAACAGCGCGCCGATCGACATTCCGGACACCACGCCGATGATGATCAGATCGATGGCAGGCGGTACCAGCGTGGAGACGCCGCCGGCGGCGGCAAACACCGCCGTGGCGTATGCCGTGGGGTACTTCTTGCGCTTCATGGCCGGCAATGCCACCGAGCCGATCGCGGCGGTGTTGGCGCTGGGAGAGCCGGAGATTCCCGAGAAGAACATGGTCGAGAAGATCACCATCAGCGCCAGTCCACCCGGGATGCGACCGACGAACACCATCGCCATGTCGATGATGCGCCGCGCCATGCCCCCGTGTGACATCAACGTTCCCGCCAGCACGAACAGCGGGATGGCGAGCAGTGGGAACGAGTCGAGGCCGGCCAGGAACTTCTGCGGCAGGACGATCAGGAACTCCGGGGAGCTGTACAGCAAGCCGGCCATCGCCGCCATGCCCAGCGAGATACCGACCGGTACCGACAGCAGCAACGTGATAACCAGCGTGGCCGCGATGACGAGACCCATCATGGGCTAGGCTCCCGCCTCGGAAGGCTCCGAAGGTTCGGAGCTCGGCTCCTGGGTGCCGGGATCGCCGGTGCCGGGATCGCCGGTACCGGCCTCGGGCTCGTCGACTCCATCCTCGCTGAGACCTGCTCCGGTCCACCAGTTCTTGACCACGTAGTAGAGCATCAAGAGGCTGCCGACCAGAGCCGAGGAGTAGGGGATCGCCATCGACATCCGCGTGCCTGGGGCGGTCTGGTCGCGCACGGCGACGATGAACTTGGCCGATTCCCAGGCGAAGACGATCAAGAACAGCGAAACCAGTGCCGTGACGAGAGTACCGATCGCCTGCCGGGCGCGTTCATCGAAACGATCGACGACGAAATGCAGGGCGAAGTGGGAGCGCACCTTGAAAGCGTACGCCGAGCTCAATGCCGCCAGCCACATCAACAGGAAACGAGAGAGCTCCTCCGACCACGTGAGCGAAGCTTGCAGCACGTAGCGGAACACCACCTGGGCGAACGTCACGGCCACGATCGTAACCAGGATCACGCAGATTGCCGCTTCGAGAGGCTGCCGGCGCAAGGCGTTCATCGGTAGCCGGTGACCTCTTCGATGACCTGCATGCCGCCGACTCTCTCAGCGTTGTTGCGGTACACGCTCTCGACCCGCTGGCGAAACAGGTCGCGGTCGACCTCGAAGAACTCGAGCCTCGTTCCCTTGAGCTCCTCGAGCGCCTCGTTGGTCATTGTCTCCATCGCCAGCCGTTGCGCGACGACGGATTGGCGGCCCGCCTCGAGCATCGCTTCCTGAATGTCGGGAGGCAACCGGTCGTACAGCTTGCGGCTGAAGATGAAGCCGGCGGCCAGGTACATATGGCTGGTGTACGAAACGTATTGGGTGACCTCGTAGAAGCGTTCGTAGAGCAGATCGACGTGGTCGGATTCGGCGCCGTCGACGACGCCCTGCTCGAGGCCCGAGTACAGCTCTCCGAACGACATCGGCGTGGCTTGGGCGCCGAGAGTGTTGAAAGTTTCCACCAGCACGGGGCTCGACATCACGCGGATCTTGAGCCCGCGAAAGTCATCCGGCGTGCGTACCGGATGCTTCGAGTTCCAGACATTGCGTACGCCGGAGAACCAGTACCCGAGAACGACGGCGTCGAGGCGCTCCTCGATCGCTGCCGCGACGCGCTCTCCCGGCGCCCCGTCGAGCACTCCGTAGAAGTGGTCGAGGTCACGAAAGATGAACGGGAAGTTGAAGAGCTCGGCCTCGGGGGCAAAAGGCGCCAAGCCACCGCCGGCGCTCGCTGCCGAACCGGCCAGCGCCCCGAGCTTCACCATGAGGCTGGCCTCTTCCTCGGTGCCGAGCTGCGCGTTCTCGAAGATCTGCACTTCGACGCGGCCGCCGGTGTCGCGCTCGATCACTTCCTTGAAGACTTCGAAACCGATCTGATACGGGTGCTCGACGCTGCCGTTGTGCGCGACTTTCAGGACGATCGTGTCATCGCCGGCGGAACAGCCCACGCCGTAGAAACTGATCAGCACGGCGGCGACGGAGAGCCAGCGCACCGACGCACGGGGGCCGGCGCGCGTTGTGTGCTGCGATCGATTGTTCCGCTTGCCGTGCACGAGCTCTCTTCCAGGGGACGACGAAGGCCCATTATAGCCAACCGCGGAAGAGCGGAATTCCCTCTGTTTTGTACAGGTTGAACAATTTCGACGTGTGGACAGGATGTGTCCCGAAGTTTGTAGAAAATCGTCTGGCGTGGCTCCGAGCTTGGACGTTTGATGTTACCTGCTACGCGGCCAACTCCTCCTGTTGGTCGATGATCGCGGCGAGATGCCGGTACCCGTCGATGCGGCGCATGCGGATCTGCCCGAACGCGATCAGCCCCCACAGCAGCGTCACCCCGGCCGCCTCGGTGCTGAACGATCCCTGGGTCTTGGTACGGCGACGGAACTCGCGGTTGAGGTTCTCCAGTGGGTTCGTCGTGCGCAGCGTCTTGCACATCGGTTTGGGGAACTCGTAGAAGGTCAGCAGCACCAGCCCCGCTTCCTCGAGGCTGCGCGCCACCGCCGGCATCAACCTCGACCACTTGCGCACGAAGTTGCTGTACGCGGCCCTCGCCTCGCTGCCGTTTGCCGCCTTCACGATGCGGTCCCAGTCTCGTTTCAGCTCGTCGTGGGCGTGTGACGGGCAATGCTTCAACAGATTCTTCCACTTGTGCTGAAGGCAGCGCTGCACCTTCGCTTCGGGCCACACCGTCGTCGCCTTGGCCAGCCCTTTGTGGCCGTCGGCGATGATCAGCCGGGGCGGCCGAAGACCTCTTTGCTCTAGGTCCTCGATCAGCCACTTCCAGTGACACCCGGCCTCCGAAGCGGCCCGACGCAACGCCACCAACACCTTGCGCCCATCTTCCGCCACTCCCAGCGCGGCGAAGATCGGCACCGACACGACCTGCCGCGCCAACCTCACCTTCAGGTGGAACCCGTCCAGGTACACGATCGGGTACGACTCACCGGTCAGATCGCGCTCGCACCACGTCCCGAACAGCTTCTTCAGCCGCCCCACCACCCTCGAGATCGCGCTCTTCGAGAGGTTCGCTTCACCCAGCAGCGACGCGAGCGCCTTGCGGATCCGTCGGCTATTTGCACCCGCCAGGTACACCCCTAGAATCGCCTCGTCGACTTCCTCGGTGCGCCGTTGATACCGCGGCAGGATCGTGCTGCGGAACTCCCCGGTGCTGCCGTCCTCTCGCAGCAGCCGTCCCCGTGGTACCTCCAGATCCTGCGGCCCCTGCGCCATCGTGATCTGCCGCCGATACGTCCCGTGCCGATATCCTCGCCGCGAGCCGTTGCGCTCGTACGGCCCGCATCCCAACGCCTCGGCGAGCTCCTCCTCAAGCGTGATCGTAATCGCCTCCTGGATGCGGCTGTGCAGCAGCTCCTGGATGGCGCTACGGAACTCGATGACCGATACCTCTTCCGTGCTACCGTTGCTCATGGTGTGATCTTCTTGTTGTCGCCGTTTCCAGCGACTCGTTTTTCCTGCTCGGAGGTTACGCCATTTCTTTTTCTACAGGACTCGGGACGGATCCGGTGGACAAGGCAGCGACGAACTGCTAATTCAGTTACCACACCGCGAGCTCAACCATCCCTGCCGGAGCGTATCGACGATGAAGGTTTTGGCCGCCACGTTTCTCGTAGCGACGCTAGCTTGCTCGCCCAACGCGCCGACCGTCGACACAACGGACAGGGATGCCTCGATCGCAGAGCCCCCGGTGATCCGCCGAATCCTCTATGAATCCGTGCTCGGTGGCAGCTCGGAAGTGTTCCTCATCAACGAAGACGGCACCGACCCGGTCAACCTGACCAACCGCGCTGGCTACGACGGCATGCCGAGCTGGTCCGCCGACGGTTCGGAAATCCTCTTCGTTTCCGACCGTGACGTCGATACAGGGGCCGGGGCGCAAGGCGGTCGCGACGTGTACATCATGCGCGCCGACGGTACTGACGTGCGCCGTATCACCACCGACGGAGCGGGCTATTCGTTCCCCAAGTTGTCGCCCGACGGCACGCACATTGGATTTGACGCATCTCGTGGATTGCCGAGCGCCCAAGTTTGGATGATGGACGCCGACGGCGGCAACGTGACAAGGCTCACCCACAACGACGTCGACGAGGGCTACGTGTCGTGGAGCGCCGACGGCACGAAATTGGTCTTCGACAGCTTTCGCGACGGCGCTTCCGAGATCTACCGAATCGACATCAACGATCTCACCGTGACGCGGCTGACCCACTTCGAAGCACACATCGGCGATCCGCGAATGTCGCCCTCGGGAACGCAGCTGACATTCGAATCGGGGATGACCGGAAACTCCGAGATTTACGTGACCGATGCCGACGGCTCGAATCCAGCCCAACTCACCGACAACCCGGCCGACGACCGTGCTTCAGCGATCTCGCCGGACGGGAAGCGGGTCGTTTTTTGCTCGGACCGCGACGCCGAGCGCGAAGCATTTGAGCTCTACGTGACGAACATCGATGGCTCGGGGCTGACCAAGATCACCGCCACCGGTACATCCAACCTATATCCGACATTCGCACCTCGTGGCCTGGGTGACGAGGCTTCGGACTGAACGCGCGATGGGTAGCTGGACGAAGACTAGCCGAACGAAAGAACTGCGAGGAACAACCACAATGAGACTGCACTTCAACTTGCTGTTCGTCATCCCCGCAGCCGCTCTGCTCGTCGTCGGTTGCGGCGATTCAGGGACAACATCTACGGGAGGCTCCGCCGCTTCAGGCACCGTCGATGCCGGCTTTGAGGATCTTGTCGACCTGTTTGGTGAGTTCCGCAGCGTCGAGACTCCGACCACCGATACCGGATTGCCCGACTACACCGTGGCGGCAATGGAGCGGCAACGCGAGCAGCTCGACGACATGCGGGAGCGGCTGGCGGCAATGAACATCAGCGACTGGCCGGTCGACCAGCAGGTCGACTACCACCTGGTACGCGCCGAGATGAACGGCCTCGACTTCTACCATCGGGTGCTGCGCCCCTGGTCGCGCGATCCGGGTTTCTATCTGCAGACGCAGGCCGGCGCCGGGCCGGTGCGCGGCGCTACCGTTCGTATCCGCAACCTGCCGCTCGACGGCGACCAATTGCAACAGGCCCGTCAACGCCTCGAGATGGTCCCGGAGATCCTGCAACAGGCGCGCGGCAATCTGGTCGACGTTGCCGGCGACCTGGTGGTGCTGGCGCTCCATTACCTGCCGGGGGAGGTCGGTTACTTCGACACGATCGCCGGCGCCGTGCAGCAGTACCATCCCGAGCTCGTACCGGCGGCGGAAGCGGCGAGTGCCGCGGTGAGCGACTACGGCGCCTGGCTCGAGGAGAATCGCTCGCGCATGACGGCGCCGGCCGGAATCGGCGTCGACAACTACAACTGGTGGCTCAAGAACGTCCAGCTCGTGCCGCACACGATGGAAGACTTCATGGACATCGTCACCCGCGACGACGACCGGCTGCAGACGTTCCTGGCGCTGGAACGCAATCGCAATCGAGATCTCCCGGAGCTCGAGCCAGTGGCGACCCTCGAGGAATGGCGGCGGCGGAAGGAGCAGGGGCTCGAGTACGCCATGGAGTTCCTCGAGCAAAACGACGTCATCACCCTACCCGAGTACCTGTCGGCGCTGGGCTATCTCGATCGTGGCCCGCTGGCGACCGATCAGCAGTGGCCGCGTCCGGAAACCGACTTCTTCGATCAAACCGGCGATCGTGAGCCGCTGCCCGAGCTGTTCCACGAGTTCATCGGCCACTACCTCGACGGCCAGATCGTCGGCAACGACCCCCGACCGATCCGCGGCACACGTCGGCTCTATGCCATCGACATGGTGCGCTCAGAGGGCTGGGCATTTGCTCTCGAGGAGCTCATGATGCACGTCGGCTATCTCGATGAGAGGCCGGCGCGAGCCCGCGAAGTGGTGTACTGGCAGTCGATCTTCCGTACCTGCCGCGCCATCGCCGACATGAGAATGCACGCCAACACCTTCACGCTCCAAGAAGCCATTGACTTCTGCTACGAGTGCGCCCCCAACGGCTGGCTGCTGCCGGACGGTTACCACGTCTGGTACGAGATGGAGACCAACTTGCGGTTTCCCGGCTGGCACTCGGGGATGGTGATCGGCAAGTTCCAGTTCATGAAGCTGTTCGCCGAGATCGTTCGCCAGCGCGGCGATGAGTTCGAGTTGCGAGGATTCATCGACGACTACCTGGCGGCCGGCCGCATGCCGTTCTCGCTGATCCGCTGGGAGATGACGGGTCTCACCGACGAAATGGATTGGCTGCTGGCCGACGACAACGGAGGTGGAAGTTGATGGACAGGGCGCCGCCGCATACCTGTCGACGGAACACACGGGGGCGTCTGAACCGCCGAACCGGCACCGTTGTTCTGGCACTCGTTTTGTTGATGTTGCCGCCGTTCGTTGTCGGTTGCGGAAGATTAGGCTCGGAGTTGGCCGACTCCCAGGCAGCTGATGCGGCGCCACCCGAATCCGCCGCGGCGACGGACAATTACTTCGCGCTCCAGCCGGTAACGGACGCCGGTCTTGCCGAGTTCTTCAGCAAGCAGGTGCACGTTTTCGGCGTGCAGATCGCCGGGACGGAGACCACGCCCGACTACAAGGTGCTGCACGCTGCCAACGTCATGGCGCAGTACCTCGACAACGACGAGGACGGTACGCCCGACAACCAGGCCGTGGTCGATTCGATGGTCGAGAGCAGGGCGCTGCTGGTGATGTTTGGCGACTTCGACGAGCTCGAGAGCTCGGGGATCTTCGCCTCCGGGGTGCTCGACGGGCGCGCCGGCCAGGATCTGGAGGGCCACGAGACGCTGCCCGAGCGCGGCTTCGATGCAACCCTCGAGGAGGTCCACCACCTGGTAGCTAGTGCCGGCTATGCGCGGGCCTTTCCCGACGCCTTCGGGGCGCGCGACTCGCGCCTCGCCGAAGCCATGAACCTGGCGCGCGGCGGCCACTTCGAGGAAGTGCCAGACGAGTATCCCGAAGGCGCTTGGTACCACTACGGCGACGAGACCTGCGACTACGAGTGCATGGCCATCGAGTACCACTACTGGGCGATGACGTCGTTGCTGGGATGGCAGGCGGCCCCGGGGCGGTGTTTGCAGATCTCGGTCGAGTGGGAACCGTGTACGCCGGAGCTCCTCGAGAGCATGGACACGGCGGTGTACGCGCTGCTGACGGATCCGCAGTACAACCTACCGACAGTACTGCCCGACGGGAGCTACCGGCCGCCCGACCGCTGACCGCCGCCTCACCCGGCGACGGTGTGTCGCCCGGCAGCCCCCTCAGTGCATGAGCTGGCCGCCGTTGGCGTAGAAGTTGGCGCCGGTGGTGTATTCGGCGTCGACCATGCAGCGCACCATCTTGATGATGTCCTCGAGCTCGCCGAGGCGGCCCATGGGCAGCGTGGCGACTTCCTTCGCCAGACCGTCTTCGGTTTCGAGGTCGTAACGCTCGATGACCTCGCGTGTCTTCACCGAGCCGGGCACCAGGCAGTTGACGCGAATCCGCGGCGCCAGCTCCTGGGCGATGCACTTGGTGAACGCGAAGATGGCACCCTTGGCGGCGCAGAAGTTCGCACCGTTCTTGCGGCCGATCTGCCCGCACGCGGCGCCCAGGTTGATGATCACGCCCTCGCGGTCGGGATTGTGGAACACGTACTCCTGGCTGCACACGAAGTGGCCGTGCAGGTGTGCCCCGATGACGGCGTGCCAGTTCTCGTCGGTCATATCGGTGAACGACGAGTCACGGTTGATGCCGGCGGTGTTCACCAGAATGTCGACGCGGCCGAACTTGTCGATGACGGCGTCGAACATGGCGCGCACTTCGTCGCGATCGGCGACGTTGGCCCTGAACATCATGACCTTTGATTCATCGGTGATCTCGAGAACTTCGTTGTACGTCGCCTGGGCAGCGTCCTCGATGATGTAGTTGATGCAAACACCGAAGCCGCGCGCCGCGAAATCCTTGATCATGGCGGCGCCGAGCCCGCTCGAGGATCCGGTGATTACGATCACTCTGTCTTCACTCATCGTTGCCTCCTGCTATTCGTGTCACCGCGTCGGTCGTGGCCCTCGTCCTGCGAACGGACACGGCCACGCCCACGGCGCGGTCGAATTCAATTGTCCTGCGAGCTCCAGATGTCGCCCACCGTGTAGCCGTTGGGAAACGGATCTTGCGGGTCGACGACGTACTGGGCGAAGCCGGTGATCCAGGCAGTGCCCGAGAGCGTCGGCACGGCCGCCTTGTACTCGCCCACGGTTGTCTCGCGAACCAACCGCCCGGTGAAGATCGTGCCGAGAATTCCCTCGTGGCGAAAATCCTGATCGAGCGGCAGCTCGCCCCTAGCGTGCATCGCCGCCATCTTGGCGCAGGTGCCGGTGCCGCACGGCGAGCGATCGAGAACGCCCTTCCATGTCGACGGCCGATCCCAGTCGAGCTTGCCGGTGGAGACCACCACGGTGTTGCGGCGGTCGGCGTTCTCGCCGAGGGGCGGCGCCGACAGCTGGGCGATGGTGATGCCGCGGATATCCGGGTTGTCCGGGTGCACACAGTCGAGCTGTTCCTGCGCCGCCGCCTTGACCATCTCGCCGATCCGCATCGCGTCGCCGGCTTCGTCTTCGGTCAGGCGGAGCCCGAACTGATCGGCGTCGGCGATGACGTAGAACATGCCGCCGTAGGCGACGTCGACGGTTACGGTGCCGAGCTCGGGCACCTCGATCTGAGCGTCGATGTGGACGCCGAAGCCGGGAACGTTCTCGAAGGTGACGTTCTTGACCTTGCCGTCGTCGACTTCGGCGCGCACCGGAATCAACCCGGCCGGCGACTCGAGCAGCAGCTCGGTAACCGGCTCTCGAGATTCGACCATGCCGGTTTCGATGAGAACGGTAACCACCGCGATCGTGTTGGTTCCCGACATCCCCGGATATTCGGTCTGCTCCATGATTACATAGCCGGCGTCGGCCTCGGGAACGGTGGGCGGCAGGATCAAGTTGCAGTTGGCCGCCGGGTAGCCGCGCGGCTCGCGCAACATGCGCAACCGCAGCTCGTCGGCCTCGCTTTCGAGATACTGCATCTTCTCGAACATCGTCTTGCCGGGCACATCGAGCACGCCGCCGACGATTACCCGGCCGGGTTCGCCGCAGGCGTGGGTATCGACTGCCTGAACTACGTTGGAAACTCGCATCTTCTCTCCAGGCGGAGCACGGTGCGGGGCGGCGCCGGAGCACCGCGTTGTGCGGCGGCCGACACGCGCTCGCGTCGCTCCTAGACGATCTGCATCTTCATCCAGTCGGCGGTGTTATGAAAGCTGGCCACGCAGCTGCCGGGTGGTACCAGCTCGTCGCACGCCGCCCGCACCTCATCCGACAGGCTCATCTCGAGAACCGGCAGCAGCGGTTCCAGATGCTCCATCGTTCGTGGTCCGATCAGCGGCGCGGTAACACCCGGCTGATCCTTGCTCCACAGGATCGCGAGCTGGGCCGGCGACAGTCCCTCCTGCTCGGCGATCTTGGTGAACGCAATGCCGACCTCGATGCCGCGCCGGGTCACCCGGTCGGCGTAGAAGCCGCCGCGCAGCTTGGCGCGCGAGTCTTCGGGGTAGTCATCGGCGCTCGTGTAGCGACCGGCGAGAACTCCCATCGCCATCGGCGCCCAGGTGATGATGCCGAGGCCGTGGCGCTGGCACAGCGGAATGAGCTCGTTCTCGATACGCCGGTCGAGCAGGTTGTAGGGTGGCTGCTCGGAAACGTAGCGGGCGTAGCCCTTCAGCTCGCTGAACATGATGGATTCCATCACCGCCCAGGCCGGGTGGGTCGAGCAGCCGATGTAGCGCACCTTGCCCGACCGGACCAGGCTGTCGAGGGCGCCGAGGGTTTCGTCGATGGGGATGTCGGGCGAGTGGCGGTGTACCTGGTACAGGTCGATGTAGTCGGTTTGCAGCCGCTTCAACGAGCTCTCGCAGGCGCGGATGATGTTCAAGCGCGAGTGGCCGTGATCGTTGGGACCCGCATCCGGCGTCAGCTCGTCGAGCGTGAAGCCCGGCCGCCGCTGGCCATGATCGACCTTGGTACCGATGATGACCTTGTGGCGGCCGCCGCGTGCCTTGAGCGTGCGGCCGATGAT
This sequence comes from Acidobacteriota bacterium, assembly GCA_965214245.1. Classification (GTDB taxonomy): domain Bacteria; phylum Acidobacteriota; class UBA890; order UBA890; family UBA890; genus CBDCBL01. The sequence continues at coordinate 567,110 of CBDCBL010000008.1, read as the reverse complement.
CTTTTCGCCTTCGCCGTCGGCATAGACGTCGCCGGTGTCGATCAGGTTGATGCCGGCGTCGAGCGCCGTATTGAGGATCTGGCTGGCTTCTTCCTCGGGGGTCGGATCGGCGAAGTTGTCGGTACCCAGGCACAGGGGAGAGACGTTGACGCCGGTGCGGCCGAGAACTCGATATTCCATTACTTCTACCACCTTCTTCCGTTTTGGAACGAAGTGCGCATTATATGCGGAGTGCCGGATGGCTGCTGCGCGAGAATAGCCCGCTTCGCGTGTGCTATGAATGTTGGATGAGCGTTATCGCGAGGTGCATCGCCGCAGTTGCCGGAGCCCTCTGGGTGGGCGTGGGGACCGCGGCCATGGCGTTCCCACAGAGTTCCGGACAGGCTGTTGTTTTCGCCGACGCCACCGCAGAGGCGGGGATCCGATTCGAGCACCAAATCGGCGGCACCGGCGAGCGTTACATGGTCGAGACCATGGGCTCCGGGGTAGCGCTGGCGGATCTCGACGGCGACGGCTGGCTCGACGCCTACTTCGTGCAGGGCGCGCCGACTCCCGGGTTCGCAGCATCCGGCGCCATGGTGAACCAGCACTTTCGCAATCGAGGTGACGGTTCGTTCGACGATGTCACCGGGCACTCCGGCGCTGCCGACGAGGGTTACGGGCAGGGTGTTGCCGTCGGCGACTACGACAACGACGGCTTTCTCGACGTCTACGTGACCAACTTCGGCGCCAATCGCCTGTACCGGAACAACGGCGACGGGACGTTCAGCGATGTCACCGCGCCAGCCGGCGTCGGTGACGAGCTGTGGGGTACGTCGACGGCCTGGTCGGACATCGACCACGACGGTTTGCTCGACCTGTACGTGGCCAATTACGTCGATTTCGACTGGGACAATCACAAGTTCTGCGGGGATTCGGCCCGCAACCTACGCGCGTATTGCCACCCGGACGTCTACAACGCAACTCCCGACAGGTTGTACCGCAATCGCGGCGACGGGGCCTTCGACGAGATCGGCGCCGCGGCGGGTATCGCCGACACCATCGATGGAAAGGGACTCGGCGTGGTCTTCGCCGACTACGACGACGACGGCGACGCCGACGCCTATGTGGCCAACGACTCGACCCGCAATCTCCTGTACGCCAACAACGGCGACGGCACGTTCGTGGAAGACGGTTTCCTGGCCGGCGTCGGCTACAACGAAGACGGTCGCACCGAAGCCGGCATGGGCACCGACTGGGGCGACTACGACGGCGATCGGCAACTCGACCTGGTGGTTACCAACCTGACGCTCGAGACCAACACCCTCTACCGCAATCTCGGCGCCGGGACCTTCGCCGACGAAAGCTTCGCCGCCGGCCTCGGCGAACCCAGCCTGTTGTATGTAGGCTTTGGCACCAACTGGATGGACTACGACAACGACGCCGACCTCGACCTACTGGTAGCCAACGGCCACATCATCGACAACATCGCCGAGTTCAGCGAGAACGTCGAGGGCTCGCCGTTGGCCGACCGAACCTACCCGCAGGTCAACCATCTGTACCGCAACGATGGAACCGGTGCGTTCGAAGAGGTGCACGAGCAAGCGGGTGACGGGTTGGCGCTGGTAAGAGTCTCGCGCGGCACCGCGATCGGCGACGTCGACAACGACGGCGACCTCGATGCGATGGTTTCCAACAGCGGCCAGAGCGCCGACTACCTGCGCAACGACGGTGCCAATGGATCGGGCAACTGGATCCAGCTGCGACTGATCGGGCAACGCAGCAATCGCTACGGCATCGGCGCGCGCGTCCTGGTCGGAGAATCAATCGTGCGCGAGATCAAAGCCGGCTCGTCGTACTGCTCGAGCAGCGATCCACGCCTGCACGTGGGTATCGGCGCGGCGGGCGCCGCCGAGGTTGCCGTACGGTGGCCCGGCGGCGACACGGAATCGCTCGGCTCTCTACAAGCGGGGCGGCTTTACCTCGTGCGCGAGGGCCGCGGCGTCGTCGCGCAGAGCGAGCGCGAGGACGCGCGATGACTGCGTTGCGCTTGCTCCGGGTGCTCGACGTACGAACAAGAACAAGTACGTCTCCCCGCGCCCGAATCGGCGCGCGCCTTGTCCTCACACGCCCTCGCGCTCGCTTCGGGACCCGTTGAGAAGTTCGGGCTCGACTTAGCGGTCCAGCTTGAACACATATAGCGCGTTACCGCCCCTCGGGTGCCGCAGCTCGGGCGAAACCAGCCGCGGTACGTGGCGCGGGCTGCCACCGCCGACGCCGGCGGGAACGGCGATGTACTGCTCGCCGTCGACCTCGTAGGTGACGGGAAACCCTTGCACCGACGTGCCCAGCCGCGTCTCCCAGAGCACGTCGCCGTTCTCGACGTCGTAGGCGCGGAAGTACCGATCGACGTCGCCGGCAAAGGCCAGGCCCCCGGCGGTGGTGAGGACCGCTGTGAGGAACGACGCCCGCTGCTCGATGCTCCAGATCTCCTCGAGGGTGTCGACGTCGTAGGCGGCGAGCTTGCCGAGCTTGCCTTCGGTACCGGGCATCTCGCTCCATCTGCGGTCGGCCCCCGTGCCTCCGGAGCCGCGCTCCAGCACCACCGGGCGACCCGAGATTTCCAGGCAGCTCTGGCTCAGGGGGATGATCAGCGCGGTCGCCTCGGGGCTATAGGCCATCGCCTGCCAGTTGTGACCGCCCGCGGTGCTCGGGCACACGGAGATCCACTCGCCGACGATGGCGTCGAGAATGTCCTGCCGGTAACTCACCGAGCCTGTGACCGGATCGACCTCGTCGAACACGTTCTGGTAGACGGTTTGCGTGAGCCCCTGAAACGTCCCAGTGGCCCGGTCGAGCTTCCAGAGAATGCCGTGCTTGCCGATGGTGAACAGGGTCTGCCGGCCGCCGACATCGACAAGCACTTGCTCGAAGGCCTCGTCGAGGTCGAGGGTTTCGCCCGGAACGTGCTGCCGGTACCAGACGATCTCGCCGCTGTCCGGGTCGAGAGCGAGCGTGGAGTTAGCGTACAGCGTGGTGTCTTCGACGTTCAGACCGCGGCTGGCCGCCACCCAGGGCTTCGCTTGCGCGGTGCCCCAGTAGGTGAGGTCGAGCTCCGGGTCGTAGCTGCCGGTAATCCACACGTCGACGCCGCCGCGCATCGCCCACGGTAACCCGCCCCAGGATTCATTTCCCAGCTCCCCCGCCGCGATCGTGAACGTGCGCCAGAGCTCCGCGCCGGTCGCCGCATCGTGCGCCGTGATGAAGCAACCGTCCTCAAAGAACCGACCGCATCCGTTTATGCCGTTGATCACCTTGCCCTTCACGACCAGGGGGCCGGCGACGTTGGTGTATCCCTTGCGGTAGCTGGCGATCCGCTTCTCCCACACCAGTGCTCCGGTGCGTGCATCGAGCGCCAGCAGATAAGCGTCCTTGGTTGCCAGGAAGACCTTGTCTCCCCAGATCGCCAGGTTGCGCATCTGGTTGAAGCCGCCGGCGGAAAAGTCCTCGGCAAACTCGCGACGGAACTCCCAAAGAAGCGTACCGGTCGCGGCGTCGAGCGCCTGGACGATGTTTCCGGGGTTGGCGAGGTACATCACGCCGTCGTAGACCATCGGCGTCGGCTGGTTGAAGCCGTCGTCCATGGCCCAGGCCCAGGCGAGGTCGAGGTCGACAACGCTGGTCGTGTCGATTTGATCGAGGGGGCTGTAACCCCAGCCGTTGTAGGTGCGGCGGTACGAGAGCCAATCGCCGGGGTCCGGATCGGCCAGCATCGCGTCGGTGACCGGAACGAAGTCCTCGACCTCGTGCAGGAGCTCGGTTTCGCCCGGCGCGGTGCGCGGTCCCGGCGGTGCGTCCGGATCCGCGCGCCGTGCCCGTCCGGCTCGGAGCCCGGCGCCACGACGGGCGCCACCAGTCGACGGCGCCGCATCGGCGCCGGAACCGCCCGCTGCGCCGATTACCCAGCTATCGGCGGCATTCAGCGGCCTCGCGCCGGCGCCAATCCCGTTGGTCGCCAGGACGTAGGCGATGACGTCGGCGACCCTGGCCTGGCTGAGGATCCCGGCGCCTTCGGGCGGCATCGTCGCCCGTGTCAACTCCAACAACTCGCCTATCGGGCGAGCCCCCCAGCCGCTCATGAACCCGGGCCCGGCGAGTGCCGAACCGGCCTGTGATCCGCTCATGTCGGTCCGATGGCAGGCGGCGCAGTAGCGTTCGTAGGCGACCCGGCCCGCCCGCGCCTGCGATTCCGTGTACGAGGGCCCCTGGACGGCCTGCGGTCGCGCGGCGAGGGCGACGACGTGAAACGCAGACAGTGCCGCGACGACGACCGCCGCCGCAAGGCCGGCCGAGCTCGGCGCCCGCTTGCCTGTGTGCGCACCGCCCATCGACTCTCCTTCTTTTTGCGAGGTGTGAAAGCCTGGCGGCACTCTACGTTCCCGGGGGGCCGGTTGGCAACGAAGAGCTCAACGACGTTCCACGGGGTCGCTATCCTGCCAGTACATGCGCGGTAGCGGGCGCTCCACCGGCCACACGGTGTCCAGCGTGTCGGCGTCGTAGAGAACGCCGTTTTTCATGACCCAGCGCAGCGAGGTGGTATTACGGATGTCGTCGAGCGGATCCTCGTTCAACACCAGGATGTCGGCCAGCTTGCCCTCGGTTATCGACCCGAGGTCCTGCTCGAAGCCGATACCCTGGGCGCCGAACAGAGTGGCGGCGCGCAGAGCGTCGAGCTCGTCCATACCGCCGGATTGGATGTTCCAGATCTCCCAGTGATACGAGATGCCCTGCATCTCGCCGTGGCTGCCCACCGTCACCTTGCCACCGGCTTCGACGATCTTCGCGAGGTCCTTGGCGTGCTCGATGAAATAGAAGTCGTCGTCGATGTACCACTCGGTGCGCCGTGTCGCGCGGTCGAGAATGTCGTGCGGCGTGAAGCGGCGCACCTTGGCGTCGTCGTGCACGTCGGTGCGGGTCCACCAGTAGTACTCGGCGCGCGGCCCGGTGCCGACGATTACCGTGGCGTCGTAGAAGCTCCCCGAGGCCGCCATCAACTCGACAACGTCTTTGTAGAGCGGAAAGTGCGGCAGCAGATGCTCGAGCGAGAAACCGTCCATGACCTGGGTGATCATCGTCTTCATGTCGATGCCCTCGGTCGTCGGCGTGACGCCGATCTGGCGCGCCGCCATGCTCATCCACTGGCGCGTCGTGCGGTCGCCGGACAGGTATTGCTTGATCGTGTTGTAGCCGTAGTACTCGTGGTAGCGGCGCACGACGTCGAGGGCGTCGTCGAGCGAGCGGATGTCGTTGTCGTTGAGAATCGGCCTCCCGGTGGAGAAGAGCCGCGGGCCGATGAAAGCTCCCGTTTCGACCAGGTCGTGGTAGGTCTGCGCTTCCGTGCTTTCGGAGGGGTTTCGTGCCGTGGTGACGCCGAAGGCCAGGTAGTTGAGGTAATCCCAGCCGACGTTGCGGTGGACGCCGAGGGCGGGGCGCATGTGGGCGTGCAGATCGATGAAGCCGGGCAGGATGGTGGTTCCCGAGACATCGACCTCACGTGCTCCCGGCGGCGTCGGAATGTCAGCGCTTCGTCCGACGCGGGTGACGCGGTTGTCGACAACCACAACAGCGCCATCTTCGATGATGCCGTCGTCCGGCCTGTTCGGGTCCATCGTCAACAACCGCCCGCCGCGCAACACCAGCGTCCCCTGTGGCGTGTCGCGCGGGAACTGCATCGCTACCTCGAGCTCCTCCGGCACATATGCGTCATCTGACGCGGCGTCGGCGAAACGGTAGCGAAACAGCGTGTTGCCGAGCGTCCACGTTGCTTCGCTGCCACCCGGGCCCCAGCTCATGTACTCGGCGCCCAGCGTGCTGAGCTTCTCGACGCTGACGCCGACCGCCGGCTCGAACACCGACACCGGCGCCGCCGGGTCACGCGGCAACTCGACGCGATAGACCTGGTAGTTGGCAAAAACCAGCGCATGGGTCCCGTCGGGTCCCACCAGCACGTCGTTGGCGGGCCGGGCGCCGCCGGGGCCGAGCGGCGGCCTCTGGCCGAAGGCACGCAGCACCACACGCCGGTCGCTACCGTCCAACCGCATCGACACCAGCTCGCCGGAGCGTTCGTAGGTGTAGAAGCGGTTCGGGTCATCTGCGAAGTGCGGCCGCGAACCGGAAACCGGGGCCACGGGGGCGAGGTCGCCACCGGTGGCCGATATTCGATTCCACTCCATGCGCTCGCCGCGCTGCTGCCAGGGTCCCTTGGCCACCAGGATCTCGTCGTCGCCGGGAAGCCAGACCGGGTCTCTGTAGAACGCCGGCGGCCGGCTGAGCTGCTGCAACGAGCTGCCGTCGGCGCGGATCTTCCACAGCTTTCCGCCCTCGAAGTCGGACCAACTGACGAACGCCAGCCAGTTGCCGTCGTTGCTCCAGGCGGGCGTCGACTGCAGATCTTCCATGTCGCCGAGTCGGCGACTGTCGCCGCTGGCCATGTCGCGCACGAAGAGCTGGTGCACGGCGGTGAACGCGAGCTTGGATCCGTCGGGCGACAGCGACGGAAAGCGAATCTGGCGCAGCCGCACCGGCCCTCCCGGTACGCGCTCGTCGAAGTGGATGAGCTCGGCGATGTCGAGCCCAACATCGGCTTCAAACGGGATCGGCGTGCGCTCGCCGGAGGGCACGTCGACGCGATAGATCTTGCCGTCGATCGAAGTGATGATCGCGCTGCTGTCGGGCGTGAAGCTGTAGCCCGGCATGTGATCCGACGACGTGCCCATCCAGTTGTTTTCCTGCAGGTCGTGTTGCACCGGATAGGTGAGCCACTCCTCGGTGTCGCCTGTCAGATCCCGGAGCCGGTAGCCGGTGCGGCCGTCGTGGCGCGATCCATACACCAACCAGCGGCCGTCGGGCGACAGCGCCGGGCGGATGGCGCCGCCCGGATGGCTCGCCACTTCAACGAGCTCGCCGCTTTGCGAATCGAAGCGGCCGATCTGGTGCGCGAAGGGGCCGCCGCCGGGGCGTCGGTGCGCGACGTACAGCGAGCCGTCGGGTCCGAAAGCCGCTCCCATGCCGTGAAGCGGATCGCCGTCTGCCCGCAACTCCTCGCCGCTGCCGTCATCGACGTTGTAGATCCAGATGCTGTGGTCGACGTCGATCCAGGTGAACCGATCCGTCTTCGCGGCGACGACCCGGTTGCCGTCGGAGCTCCACTCCGGTGAGGCGTAGGATGCGTCCCTGCCGCGCGTGATGGCGCGCAATCCGGTCGCTGCGGCCTCCGGCGTGGCGTCGTCGATCGTGCTGCCGACGTCGAGCGCCCACAGGTTTTCAGAGCCGCGTCGATCGCTGACGAACGCGATGCTGCGACCGTCGGGCGAGAAGCGCGGTTGCGTGTCGAGCGCCATGCCGCTCGAAATGCGCGTCGCTGTGCCGCCCTCGATCGGCAGCGTGTACAGATCGCCGAGAATCGAAAACGTGAGTCGGCTTCCGTCCGGCGACACGTCCACCGATAGCCAGGTCGCCTCGTCGGTGGTGAATTCCACCCGCTGGGTGCCCACCAGCGGGAGGGCGGAACTGCCGCTCTGCGCCGTGCCACCGGCCTGGATACCACCGGCGAGGCCGGCCGATCGGCCGCCGATCAGCAGAAGACCGCCGGCGACTGCGATGATCGCCCATCTTCGAATCGTCTGCGAACCGGTGCCTCCGCCGGCGTGCGATGCGCTCACCGGAAGTACAGCTCCCAGAAGCTTGTCTGGCCCTCGTCGCGGGCGAGGTTCACCGGCAGTCCGTCCTTGAAAACCATCTTCAGCTTTCTGATGTTGGAGATGTGATCGAGGGGGTTGTCCGCCAGCACGATGAGGTCCGCGATCTTGCCCTCCTCTACGGTGCCCACCCGGTCGAGCAGGCCGACCATGTCGGCCGAGTTCCTCGTGGCGGCGATCAGCGCGTCCATTTCCGAGATCCCGGAAAAGGCCAGCTGCTCGATCTCGAGCCGGCCGATCTCGTCGATCGGGTTGGAGTCGGACCCGGTGATGACCTTGACTCCCGCCGCCACCGCCTTCTGCAGAATCTCCCGTTGACGCGCCGCGCTTCGCGGCGAGCGCTCGTCGGCGTAGGCCACCAGCACGCGACCCTCGATGGCGACAGGGTCCTCGTCGAGACCGAGCTCGCCGATGCGTGCCTCGCGCTCGGCGATGTACTCGGCGCTCAAGTTGCAGACGATCGTCGGGTCGTAGAACGTGCCTTTTTCCGCCATGAGCCGGAGTGTCTCGTCAGTCAGTCCGTAGCCGTGCTCGATGCTGTCGATGCCGAGCTCGACGGCGATGCGGGCGCCCGGTTCCCGCGCGTGGCCGGTGACCTTGATGCCGTACTGGTGCGCGGTCTCGATGGCGGCGCGAATCTCATCGGGCTGCAGCTCGTCGACCATGATCTTGATGAAATCGGCGCCGTTCTTGATGTCCTCGCGGATGGCCCGGCGCATCTCGAATGGCCCGTCAATCTCGATCGCCACGACGCCGATCCCGTCGGCGCCGTGGCCGCCGGTCGCCGTAATCGGATTACCCGAGGCGATGATGCGCGGGCCGACAAACACGCCGGCGTCGAAGGCATCGCGCCAGGCGACGTCGATGTAATCGCGCTCGCCGGTCATTCGGAGGCTGGTGAAACCACTTCGCAACGCGTCCATGGCGTTGCGCCCGGCGCGGATCGCGGCCGGCAGGATCGGCTCGCCTACCAGAATGTTGTGGGGGTCGGGCAGCAGGTCCGACAGATGCGAATGGTTGTTCCACAGCCCCGGCAAGATGTAGCCGCCCTCCAGATCGAACACCCTGACGCCGTCGCCCTCGGGACCCTGGTATCGTCCGGCGCGAATCTCAACGATGCGATTGCCGCGGATGACGACCGTCGAATCGGCCCTCGGTGGAGCGCCGGTAGCGTCGATGACGGTCGCGTTGGTGAGAATCGTGGTGAGCGCGTTTTCCTGCGCGCGAATCGGTTGGGCGAGCAGTACGACGAGAGTGCACAGCCCGACGACGACCAACAGCTTGTGCGGCTTCATTGGATTGCGTCCCTCCGCGGTCAAGGTTTGATCGGCAAATTCCGAGGTTTCGATGCTGGCGAGGCGGCAACGAACAGGTTCCAGCTCGTGAGAATCCCTACCGTATACAATTCACCGGATGTCGCCAACGGTCCACCGTGGGCCCGTTTGCGTAGCTGAAAGATTGGCAACCATGATGCGTCAGCACGCTGCTACCGCTCTGGTGTGTGCCGGGATCGTGGCGGTTACCGTCGTCGCCGGCGCGGTTGCGCAGCTGCCACGCGGCGCTCTGATCGAGGCGCGCACCGCGCTTGCGGAAGGCCGCGTCGACGACGCCCTGGTCGAGCTCGAGCGGCTGGCGGCGCAGTATCCGCAGGCAACGTTGGTGGCGCTATGGCACGGCCACGCTTGGCGCACCAAGGGCGATCGTCGGGCCGCTACGCGCGAATATCTGCGTGCCCTGGAGCTGGCGCCCGATAACGCGCAGGCGCTGGTGGCACTGGGTGACATGCACAACGACGCCGGCAACCTGGTGCAGGCGGCCGGCTACTACCAGCGCGCCATCGAGGCGGCTCCGCAATTCGTCTTGGCGCACCGCAAGGCGGCGGCCACCGAAGTGCAGCGCCTGCGACACGGAGCGGCGATCCAGCACTTGCAGGCCTTCTTGGAGCTAGAGGGCGACGACGTCGAGGCGCTCAACGTCCTCGGCGTCGAGCAATTTCTCAACGAGGATCACGACGGTGCGATCGAAACCCTCGAGAAGGTATTGCAGATCGACCCCGACAACGGCGATGCGCACTTCGGGCTCGGGATGGTGCTATCCGATCGGAGCGCCGAGCACGACAGGGCACTCGTCCACCTGCGCCGCGCCATCGACGCCGATCCTTCCAATCCGACCGCGTATTACCTGCTCGGTCGCGTTCTGATAGTCGAGGAGGAGCTGGAAGAGGCACTTGCCGCGTTGCAGCGCAGTCTCGAGCTCAGCCCCGGACTGGCCGACGCTCACTACCGGATCGCTCTGGTCTATGCTCGCCTCGGTGATCGCGAAGCGGCGCGCCGGCATCAGGAGTCGTTTCAGCAGTTGAGCAGCGCCCAGGACGGCCTGGAGGCCCGCCAGACGCGCCTCGGCGTACTGCGCAACGCGGCCTCTGCGGCGTTGACGAGCGGTGACGCCGAAGCGTTCCGGCAGGCGGTCGACGAGCTCCTTCAAGCCGAGCCGGACAACCCCGGTGTCCTTACCCTTTCCGCCCAAGGGGCGCTGGCGGCGGGCGACCTCGAGCGCGGTCTAGCCGATATCTCCCGGGCCCTGCGCTTCACTCCCGATCAGTGGGAGGCGCTGTATATACAGGGCCTCTTGCTGCATCGCGCCGGTCGGCCCGAACAGGCCATGGCGGCCTTGCGGCGGGCGGTCGAGCGCAATCCGCTGTTCGCCGGCGGCTACGCGGCCCTCGGCAACGTGTCGCTGGATCTGGCAGATACCGAGGGGGCCATCGATGCCTACCGCAGCGCCGCCCGCCTCGACCCCGAGCAGCCGGCACACTACCTGAATCTGGCCACGGTCTACGCGCGGCTGGGACTCGCCGAGCTCGAGGCCGAGGCCATGGCCACCTACAGAAGATTGCTGGGCGGGCGCCAATAGCCCGTGGCGATCCGACTCGGGGTTGTCGGCTGGGGCGAGATCGCTCAGCACCATGTCCGGAGCTTCGTGGCGGCGGGAGCCGACTTGGCGGCCGTCGTCTCGCGCCGCGATCACCTGGTGCTGGATGTCCCGGTGTACCGCTCGCTCGACGCCATGCTGCGCCAGGTGGACGTGGTTTCGGTTGCCGTGCCCAACCACCTGCACGCTTCCAGCTGTCTCGCGGCGGTCAACGCCGGCAAGCCGGTGATGGTGGAGAAGCCGCTGCTGATCAACCGCAAGGAGCTCGTGGACCTCGAGGCGGCGCTGGCGGATCCACCGGTCCCCGTCCACCTCGGATTTCGCTTGCGCTGGAACCCGTCGATGCGGCGCTTGCGCGCCCGACTCCACAACGTGCGACGCATCAGCTGTGCTTATCAGCTCGGCATCGATGAGCTGGCCAGCGACAAGGATTGGACGCGCGATCTGGCGATCACCGGCGGTTCATTTTTCACCCTCGGCGTGCACACGCTGGATTTGGCGCGCTGGCTTGCCGGGTGTCGGGGCGAGCCGCTGGCCGTAGTGAGTGCAAGCGCCGACACGCACAGCTCATCAGCGGACTACCCGCTGCGGGTTTCGCTGCGCGGCACGCTGCCGAGCGGCATCGAGATCGTCGCCGGTGCCGATCTGAGTGTGGAGCGAGAATCGACGATCGACTTGCGGGTCGAAGCCGAGCGCGGTGCCTATCCGGACCCGGAGCTCCCGGCCCCGAGGTTCGAAGACGAGCCGGTCGAATACGACGCCTTGATCGCCGACTTCGTACGTGCGGTCAAGACGGGAACGATCGACGTCTCCGAATGCCGCGAGGTGTTGCAGACTCATCGCGAGCTTCTCGACGCCCGTGAGCAGTCGCACCCCCAGGGACGATACTAGGGGGCGGTGGGAGTGGCAGTGACGGAGGTCGGGGGCGCCGGCTAGTACGCGCCGCTGACGAGCTCTTCGTCAGTGGGGACATAGTCGAGCGCCTCGTGCTTGGGCTTCGCGCGTCCTTGCGTGGAGCTCGCAACGGCGACGAACACGAGCAGGCTGACGACCGGAGGAATCAACGTGTCGAGCCCGTCGTAGCCGTCGGGCAGGACGAAATAGAGCGCCACGCGCAACAGCCCGCCCACGACGATGGCGGCAATCGCCGCCGGTGTGTTCGATCGCCTCCAGAAAAAACCCAGTGCCAGCGGCGCGAAACAGCCGGCTAGCACGATGTCGAAAGCGAGAATCAACAGCACGCCGGGCTCGGGGCGCGCGTAGGCGAAGGCGACGGAAGCCGCCATCGTGGGCAGAGCGATGAGACGGGAAAACGCCAGCATCGTGCCGTCGTTCCAGGTCGACGTCGTGTAGCGCTGCACGATATTGCGGGTGATCACGTTGGCCAGATCGAGGACCACGCCGGCGGCGGTCGACATGCTGGCGGCGATGACGCCCAGCAACAAGAGGCCGCCGACCACGCCGGGTAGGTCGTTGAGGGCAATGTCGACCAACAGGAAGCGGCTCGGCTCCTTCTCCAGATAGAAGGCGAATAGACCCATGAACGACACCGCGATGCCGACGACCAACGTCAAGCAGGCGGCCATGTAGCAGCCGCGGCGCGCCGTCGTTGCAGAGTCCGACGAGATCACCCGCTGCATGAAATCGATTGCCACGATGTCGCCGAGAGCCAACGAAAAGAGGGCGGCCCAGTTGAGCAGCGCGCCGTTGTCCCTCGCCGACAGCCCGCTGAAGTCGACAAAGCTCTCGGGAACGCGCGCCATCAACGTCGAGAAGCCGTGGTCGCCGACGATCCACAGGAATGCCAGCAACGACCCGACGATGAATATCGTGACCTGTGCGACGCTGGTCGTGATGGTTGCATAGAGTCCGCCGGTTACCGCGTATGCCAGGATGCACACGGCGATGACGATGAGCATCGGCAGATATCCGGCGCCGAAGACCATATCGAGCAGCAAGCCGAGACCGGCCAGGTTGCCGGCCACCAGGACGATGTTACCGATCAGCATGCTGATCGCCGCCAGCGTCTCGGTGCCTTGGCTGTAGCGCCGGCGGTAAAAATCGGCCAGCGTCATCAGGTGCATGTGGTGTATCGGACCGGCGAAGAAGTAGCCGGTCAAGAACAGACTGGCAGCCAGCCCGAGGGGGATGGAGGCCCCGGCCCAAAAGCTGCTCTCGTAACTCAGTGAGGCGTTGCCCATCGAGCCGTTCGCATCGAACGCCTGGGCGCACAACGTGATGCCCACGACCCACACCGGCATCGCGTTGCCGGCGACGTAGTAGTTGGTGGCTTGGCCCTTGATCTTCGTGTACGTGTAGAAGCCGATGGCCATCGTTGCCGCGATGAACAAGATGATGGCCAGCCCGATTGCGCTCAACACGCGCCCTCGTGCTGCCCCAGCGCCGCCCACACGCGCGGACCGAGGATGACCCCGGCGCCGCGCACCTGCCGCCAGGTCGCGGTTGCCTCGGCGGTGCGTCCCGCCGCGTGCAACGCGAGGACCCACTCGCGGTACCACGCAAGGCTGGCGGCGCCGGCGGCCCGGGCCCGTTCGAGCAACTCGATGGCGGTGCCGGCGTCACCTTGGGCGAGGCGGGCCGTTGCCAATCCGGTCAGCGCCCCGGCATCGTCGGGATCGATGGCCAGAGCGCGCTCGAACTCGGTCGCGGCGCGGACCGGATCATTGCCTCTGACGTAGTATTCATAGGCCAGTTCACGGTGTTCGCGGGCGTCCGAGAATTGCTGGAACGTCGTGAGATGCACGCGCCCCTGAGGGTTGCCGGCCCGCACGAGCGCGGTGCCGAGAACGAACAGGCCGTCGAGGTTCGACGGGTCGTCGGCCAACACCTCCCGCGCCGCGGTCTCGGCGTCCGCCAAGCGGTTGAGGCTCATCAGGGTCTTGGCTCGCAGCTCCTGGGCCCGGAGGAGGAGCGGCCGGCGCGGAGCGTCGGTTCGGCCGGCTCCCGGTGCGCCGGCGGCGGTGCCGATGGCCCGAAGTACCGCCTCGATGTTGTCTAGAGCCTCTTCGTGCTCGCCCCCGATCATCTGGATCTCGGCGATCGGCAGCAGTATCTGGGGATCGTCGGGCAAGCGCTCCCGCAGATCGGCCAGCAGACTGCCCGCTTCGTCGAACTGTTGCCTGTTGAACAGCAGATAGGCGAGCGACAGCCGTGCCTGGATGAGGTCCGGTGCGGTCTCGATCGCCGTTTCGTAGGCGCGAACCGCGCCTTCGTAGTCGAGATGGCCCTCCAGAGTGTCACCGAGCCGAATCCAGACAAGGGGTTGGGCCGGGTCGATGTCGAGCGCGGCTCGAAAGAGCTCGGCGGCGAACTCCGTGTCGCCGGCTTCGGCAGCGACGGCTGCCGCTTGCAGCCGTGGAACCGTCCACCGAGGGGCGATCTCGGCGGTCTGCGCGAATTTCTCCAATGCTGCGGCGACGTTTCCGGCCCGATAGCAGATGCGCGCCAGTTCTCGTTCGATCGGTGGATATCGGGGCCGTGACGCCGCCGCGGCATCCAGCGCGGCTCTGGCCGCCGTGAGCCGGTCGAGCTCGATCAGAGATTGGCCCAGCAGGAGTCCGAAGGCGCTCCGGTCTGCCGCGACGGGCAAGCCGATCGTGAGATGCTCGATGGCGTTCTCGTAGCGGCCGGCGGCGTAGAGCGCCCGGCCCATGTAATAGCGAACCCGAGGGTTCCCCGGCTGCAGCGAGACCGCCTGCTCGAGCTCGGCGATGGCGGCCTCCACCTGGTTGTTGTCCAGCAGCTCGACACCGCGCTGCAAGTGCTGCGCGGCGTCCTGGAGCGCTGACGCCGACCCCGGCAGCAGGACCAGAACCGAAAACAAGATCGCGCCGACGGTCGCCCTGGTGCTCACCGGGAACCCCTCGCGATCACGCCACGCTCCTCGTCGACAATGAGCCAGCCGGCGCCCTCGTCTCGCAGCGTCGTTACCGACCCCGCCGGCCAACGCACTTCGACGACGCCGGCCGTCCCCCCCGGGAGATAGACGAGCATCCGCATGTCGTTGCTGCCGACGTAGCCGTCGCTTTGACGCAGCTCCAGGAACTGGCTGACTCCACCTGAGTCGATACGTACTTGGGCACCGTGCGCCGATCGGTTCGAGGCCCGGCCGATCAGCGTGAGACGCAGCGCCGGAAATCGAATCGGTCCGTCGTTCCGCAACAACTCGGCCCGATCGCTGATGTTGGTGATCAGCAAATCGCTGTCGCCGTCGTTGTCGTAGTCGCCGCGCAGCGCCCCACGCGAGGAGGCGATCGCCGCCATGCCTTCGCCGGCCTTTTCGGCGACCTCGACGAAATCGGGGCTGCCGGTATCCGCCAGGAGATTCAGATAGAACAGATTGCGCTGCATATAGGGCTCGATGCCGGCTTGCTCGAACTGCGGATGTATGTGGCCGTTGGCAACGAATAAATCCTGATCACCGTCGCCGTCGGCATCGAAGAAGTGTGCCGACCAGCCCATGTAGGGAAAGCTGCTGCTGGCCAGCCCGCGCCGTGCGGTGGCGTCCTCGAAATTGCAGTCGCCGAGGTTGTGATAGAGCGTGTTGTGGTCGTTCTGGAAGTTGGTGACGAAGAGGTCGAGCAAGCCGTCGCCGTCGTAGTCGGCAGCCGTGACCCCCATCCCCGCTTGCTCGCGGCCGTCGCCGCTGTATCCGGAGCCGCCGAACAAGGCCCAATCTTCGATGCCGCCGTCGTCGGTTCGACGATACAGCAGATTGATGTTGGAATCGTTCGCCACGTACACCTCCGGAAGCCCGTCGCTGTCACAGTCCGTGGCCGCCAGCGCGAAGCCATAGGTCGCTTTGGGGTCGATGCCGGACTCGAACCAGGGCGTGAAGCTGCCGTCGCCCATGTTTCTGTAGAAGCGGTCCTGCGTGCCGTCGAGACCTTCCGGCCCGCAGAAGACCTCGACGATTCCGTAGAAGCAAGCGCCGTCGCCGGGAACCGGGATCTCGTCTTCATCGAACTCGAGGTACTTGGCAACGTACAGGTCGAGGAAGCCGTCGCCATCCCAATCGGTAAATGTCGCGCTGGTGCTCCACTCGGCGCCTTCGACACCCGCCGGCCACTCGGTAAACGTCCCGTCACCGTTGTTTCGATAGAGCCGATCGGGGCCGAGGGCGGTGATCAAGACGTCGACGAAGCCGTCGTTGTCGACGTCCGCCGCGGCTGCGCCGCTGCCCCACACCAGATCCTGCATCCCTGCGGCAGCCGGCACTTCCGAGAAGCCTTCGCCACGGTTGCGAAAAAGCCTGTGTCCGCTGCCCCGCGAATCATCGCCCCAAACCGGCAGCCCGTTGATCAGCAACGCATCGAGGCGACCATCCACATCGTAGTCCAACCACGCCCCTCCGGAGCCTCCCGACTCGGCGACGTAGTCGCCCACGCCGCTGCCGAATTCGTGTACGAAATCGAGGCCGGCAGCGTCCGTGGCGATTGCCCATTGCGGAGAGTCCGGCATGGGGGTTTCTTGGCGCTGGGCAGCCGTTGAGAGTTGGCCGACGCCCGCGGCGCTGAGCTCCGGCGGCAGCCCGAGGGCAAGCAGCAGCGTCGTTGCCAGGGCGAGCATCGCCACCCGGCGGCGAGCTTTGCGTGAGTTGATGCGGAGGGAAAGCATCGTGTTCAGGGACACTGGTCGGCGTCGACCCGATTTGAGTGCCGTTACGTTGGCAGCGGCTTGAAAGTATCATAGGTTTCGAGGCGCACCTCTCTTGCCACCCCGCCCGGGTTCGACGCGCTGCCAGTCACCATGCAAAACCGCCATATCGCAACGATCGCAGCCATCGCCGCTATCGTGGCTGTCGCGGCGCTCTACTTTCTCTGGCCCGCAGAGCCCCTCGACTTTGCCCGATTACGAGGGAACCGGCCGTTCAACGTCGTCGTCATCACGCTCGACACGACGCGGGCGGACCGATTGGGAGCTTATGGCTTCGAGGGTGTTGAGACACCGGCAATCGATTCCCTGGCAGGCGAGGGGATCCTGTTTCGACGCGCGTACTCGGTAACGCCGCTGACGCTACCGTCGCACACTTCGCTGTTTTCCGGCGCCTATCCGCCGCACCACGGCGTCCGCGACAACGGCGGATTCACCGTGCCCGACGAGCTCACCACGCTCGCCGAGATCTTTAGTGCAGATGGCTACGATACGGCGGCGTTCATCGCCGCCTTCGTCCTCGACTCGAGATGGGGGTTGGATCAAGGGTTCGACACCTACGTCGACGACTTCGACGTCAGCGGACAACGTTTTATCTCGATGGGCGCGGTGCAGCGACCCGCCAACGAGGTCGTCGACGCGGCGCTGGAGTGGTTGGGACGAGAGCGGGACGCACCGTTTTTCCTGTGGGTCCACCTCTACGATCCGCACGCCCCATACGAGGCTCCGGAGCCCTACAAGAGCCGCTACCCACGGGCGCCCTATCTGGCGGAGATCGCCTTCACCGATAGCCAAGTGGGACGGTTGCTGGACGGCCTCGAGGTGAACGGGGCGAAAGAGGAGACCTTCGTCGTGTTGGCGGGGGATCACGGCGAAAGCATGGGTGAGCACGGTGAGGTGCAGCACGGCTTTTTCATCTACGAAGCGGCGACGCGCGTGCCGCTTATAGTCTCCACACCCTTCGAGCAGTTCCACGGTATCGAGCGCCCGGAGGTCGTGTCTTTGGTCGACGTGATGCCCACGGTCCTGGAGATGAGCGGCGTCGAGACTTCGGCCGCCGTGCAAGGGCAGAGCCTGGTGCCGCTGTTTCGATCGGGCGGCGGGGCGCCGGACCGCTTCGTGTATTCGGAGACCTTCTATGCCCGCTTCCACTACGGCTGGAGCGAGCTCACCGCCATCCAGAACGAGCGTTACAAGCTGATCATCTCGCCCGACCCGGAGCTGTACGACCTTGCCGAAGACCCGGGCGAGACGACCAACTTGGTGAGCCGTGAGCGCGAGCTCTTCGAGCGACTCGAAGCAGTTGCCGGCGAGCTCGTTGGCGAGATGAGCGAGAACGGTGCCGGCGCGGAATTCATGGCGGTAGATGAAGAGACCATGGCGAAGCTGGCCAGCCTCGGCTACCTCGGCAGCTTCTCTGTGAGCGCCGACGACCCGGGGGAGGAGCTGGCGAGCCCGCGCGGCAAGATCGGCATCTACAACAAATCGATCCGCGCCCGGTGGCTGATGCAAACCGAGCGATACGACGAAGCGGAGCTGCTGCTGCAAGAGATCGTCAGCGAAGATGCGGGGGTCCTCAAGGTTTATCAAACACTGGGGCAGCTATACACGCTGCAGGAGCGTTTCGCGGATGCGGTCGACGTATACAAGCGAGCGATACCGCTGAAGCCGGAGGACGCCCACGCATACGGCAATCTGGCAGATGCGCAGCTGAAGCTCGGGTTGGTGGAAGAGGCCGAGAAGACGGCACTCGATTCGTTCGATTTCATCGAGCCGGATCCCCACATTTTTTACTTGCTGGGGAACATCCGCCGCATGCAGAGCCGATATCCCGAGGCGATCGCGTACTACGAGCAATGCCTCGCCCTCAGTCCCGAATCCGCTGCGGCGTATTCGGGTTTGGCGGGAGCGTACTTCGAACTGGAAGACTTTCCGGCGGCCGAAGACAACGCCCGCAAGGCGCTGGCTCTGAACGACACGCTCCCCAGCACGCACTTCACGCTGGCTCGCATCCACGCAGAGAGAGGTGAGTCGCAGCAGGCCGTGGCGGAATACTTACGCGAGCTCGAGGTCTCCCCCGGGGAGGTCGGGACACACTTCAATCTCGCCATGATGTATCGGCTGGCCGGGCAGAGCGTCGACGAAGAGCGGCACCTGGCGCGTGTCCTCGAGATCGACCCGGAAAATCCCCGCGGCCTCCTTTTCATGGCGCGGTTATACATGAACCGCGGCGAGGACTTCGCTCGCGCTGTCGAGATGGTGACGGCCGCAGTCGCTGAACCGCTCGAGACGCAGGACCTTGCGCTCGGCTATTTTCTGCTCGCCGATCTCCACGGTCGGCTGGGCGACCCTGTCAAGGCGCGGGAGTACGCGCTCAAGGCTCAGAGCTTGATACAGCGCTAGCCCGCATCGCCGTACACAAAATACAACGTTGGGATCAGAAAATACGCCGGCTAGCGTAACATCCCCACAACAAAAGAACTCTTCGCTCCGCTTGACAATTGCAAACAAAATATCTTATAAAATCGCGGCATGAAGGAAGGAAGAAGTGTGGCCGCGCCTCTCATCTACTACGCTTACCGATCAAGTCTATGGCGTGTTGCGAGACAGGATCCTTCCCGGCGACTGGGATGTCGGACGTTTCATTCGTGAGCAAGAGATCAGTGACAATTTGGGGGTCAGCCGGACCCCGGTTCGCGAAGCGCTCGGGCAGCTGGCGTCCGAGGGTTTTCTGGAGCGCATTCCGCACCGCGGCTTTCGACTGCCCCGACAATCGGCCACGGATCTGCTCGACCTATATCCGATTCTCGCCAGCCTCGAAGTGCTGGCAGCGCAGCAGTCCTTTCCCCAGATCAGCGAAGAAGAGCTCGCCGAGCTTCGTGCCGTCAACCGCGCCTACCATGCCGCCTACGAGCGCGCCGACATCCGCGAGGGCATCGAGCTCAACAATCGCTTCCACCACCTCCTGTCGGAAGGCTCCCACAATGAGCGTCTCTGCGAGATGCTCGACGAGCTCCGCGCGGAAGTCACACGCCTCGAGGTCTGGGCGTTTTCGAACATGCCCCAATGGGATGTTTCTGTCCGCGAGCACGAAAAGATTCTCGACGCGGTCGAGGCGGGAGATTACGATCTTGCTCTCGCAACGACCGAAGAAAATCGACTGATGACGTACACGGATTTTGGTGAGCACATCGGCGATGGGCGAGGCGACACACGACTAGTCGACGCCGAAGAAGGCCAACTGATGTCCCTACGGACGGCCGCCACACAACAAGGTCGATCCAAAATCCCGAATAATCCACGGGGCTTTGGATCAAGAAAGGGCTGTTCCACAGTAGGCGATAATCTGAATTTCAGCTGCAACGCTAGCTGGTGATGGTCACAGGCCAAAAATACAGAGTGTGTAGACAGTGGTACGGATATTGCTACGTTTAGGTGATCAGGATTCACGTAACCGAGTACCCGCGGCGGTTGTGGTGGACGCCTCGGAATCAACGATCGGGCGTCAAGCTCGATCAAATGAAGGAGAACTGAGATGCACACTACCTACTTTCGGGTAATTCCAATCATCGCATTCTGCATGATGCTCGTCTTTCCACTGACGGCCTTCGCGCAGGTCGCCCGGACCGGCGTGATTGAGGGGCGTATCAACGACTTCGACGGGCTACCGCTGCCCGGCGCCACCATCACGATCAGCTCCCCGAACCTGATCGGCGGGGACCAGTTCACGGTTGCGGCCGCCGATGGCCGTTTCCGTTTTCCGGCGCTGCCGACCGGCGTGTACAACATTGCAGTTTCGATGGACGGCTTCGACAGCCAAACGCAGAGCGACGTGCGCTTGTCCATGGGGACGACGGCGGACGTGGTATTCACGATGACTATTGGCGCCACCGACACCCTCACGGTCCGCGGCGAGCCGCCTTTGGTCGATATCAAGAGCACCGGATCCGCCCAAACGGTGATCACCGGGACCTTTTCCCAGTCGTTGCCCTCCGGCCGCAGCGCCGCCGGTTTGATCGCCTACGTTCCCGGCGTCGTCGGCAATAACGACGGCGGCGCGGGGGGCGGCCGTACGTTGAATTCCGGCAGGAGTTCGTCGGCTTTCGGTGGAACCACACAGGGCACGCAGTTCATCTTTGACGGCATCCAGATGAACAGCCCCGAAGGTGGAGAAGTCGAGGTGCGCACGGACTTCGACGATCTCGAAGAAGCGAGCTTCACCGGTGTGGGCGGTGCCGCCGAGGTCGGCGGCTACAGCGGAATCGTCGTCAACCTGGTGACCAAGTCGGGCTCGAACGACGTCCACGGCGCGGCGAACTTCTTCTACATCGGCGACAGCTTCGTCGGCGAGAACTCCGACGATCCCGAGTTCCAGCGCGACATCAGCAACAACAAGCAATGGCACGTCGATGTGGGCGGCCCGCTCGTCCGCGACAAGCTGTGGGGCTTCGGATCGTTCCGGCGGGAGACAGCCAACGAGGCGTCGGAGATCGCCGCCGGTGACCCAGGCTTCGACAAGAACAATTTCGCGTTCTTCAAGCTGACCTGGCAAATCAATCCGAACGCCAAGCTGTCGGGTCATTTCCAGCGCGAAACCGATGAAGGTAAGAGACCCGGCGACGCGTTTACCTCCCCGGAGGTGAACCTGCCAGGCTTCAACGATATCAGTACCTACAACCTCGACTACCTCCACATCTTCTCGGACAACACCTTCCTCGACGTCAAGTTCGGCAGCAACGACGGAGCGACGGGCGACTTTCCCATTGAAGCCAGGAGGACGTTGCCCGCCGGGCACCTCATCTTGGACGGTGCAGGACCCTTATGTGGGACGCCCGACGGTTGCGATGAATTCCTCACCGAAAGCCCGGGGTTCTTCTTCGACGGTTTCCGCAACCGCTACCAAACCAACGTCGCGCTGTCGCACTATGCCGATGATTTTCTCAACGGCACCCACGACTTCAAGGTCGGATTCCAGGGCGACTGGTCGTTGCCGAAGACCAACATCGGCTACACCGGCGAGTGCTGCGGCGGTGCCGCTTTCTACGAAGATCTCTCCCCCGGCGAGCCGGATCTCAAGTTCGAGTTCCAGAGCCTCGAGATCGACCCCTTGGGCAGAACCTTGTCCTTCTATCTCCAGGACTCCTGGACTCTCAACAACGGCCGGGTGACGATCAATCCGGGCCTCCGGATCACCGACTACACGGGCAGCGCCAAGGCGCGTGTCGGAGCCATCACCGGCTTTGCCTCCAACGTTCAGGACCTCGGCCCCCATTTCCAGCCGGATCTCGCCATCGCCCCGCGGATCGGCTTTGTCGCCGACCTTTTCGGGGACGGCAACACCGCACTCAAGGCTCACTGGGGACGTTATTTCCCGCAGCTCATCGCCGGGACGTACGCCGGTTTCCAGAGCTTCGCGTCGGTCGAGTTCCAGGAGTCCGTATGGAACCCCGACACGGAGAGTTTCGACGTCGACTTCACCGACTTCGCACCCGAGGGGCTGAAGATCGATCCGGACCTGCAGATGACGAACTTTACCGAGTTCAGCGCCGGTATCGAGCAGCAGTTGACTCCCGTCGTCGCGGTTGAAATTTCGGGTCTGGTACGAAAGACCAACAACTTCATCGACAAGGTGCGCCTGAACGGCATGTGGGAATCCGTGCCCGTGCAGGATCTCGCCGGCAACGATTTCATCGTTTACAACCTGCTGAACTCCGATGAGGCCATCTTCCTCCTCACCAACACCGACGATCTCGACAGGTCGATACTCGGCCCCGAAATCGACCGTTTCGAGCAGACCCGAGACTTCTGGTCGCTCAATTTCACGGTCGAGAAGAGATTCAGCGACAATTGGCAGGCCCAGGGCTCGTACGTCTACAGCCGTGCCACGGGAACGGACGACACCGACTTCGAGAACGGTCGCGGCTCGTCGCTCGGACCCTCGGATCTGTGGGAGGATCCGAACACGCGGTTCTTTGCCGATGGGTCTCTGAATCACGACGTGCCCCATCAGGTCAAGTTCCTGGGCTCGGTGGTCTTGCCCTACGAGGTCCTGTTCGGCTGGTACTACAACGGCAGCTCCGGACGTCCGTACACCAAGGAGGTCCGGTTCAGAAGGGGCGTTTCTGAAACAACCAGCGTCGCGATGAATACCGGCCGGATCCAACGATTCGTCGAGCCGCGTGGCTCGCGGCGTCTGCCGTGGGTAAACAACGTCGACCTGAGGGCTGAAAAGGCCTTCACCGTCGACAGGTATACGTTCTCGGTGCTGTTCGACATGTTCAATCTGTTCAACTCCAACACGGTGGTCCGCGTGCGGGATCGCGAGGACCCCAACAGCAGTACGCCGTTTGAGCGCGTCCTGAGGATCAAGTACCCGAGGAACTTCCGCTTGGGGATCAGGTTCGACTTCTGAGCCGTAGCGGACTCAACCAAGCCGCACGGCATTCGGCCCGCGCCGGGTGCCGTGCGGTTTTTGTTTGGCAGCCTGCCGCTGGTCCGAGTTTCTCAACGGGTCGCGGCTGAGCGAGTGCAATGGCGCGCCATGGCTGCGTCGCGGTGCCGACGGTCAACCGCCGCGCCGCCAGTCCATGTCGGGGTAGGTCACCATCGTCTGGCGCACGAACTCCATGACGCGCAGCACGTAGGGGGGCCAGATTCCGCGTCCGAGATCGCCGTTGATCCGGTACGAACGCGGCGGCGTTCTCGTGAAATAGACGTTGAACTCTCCGGCTTCGTTGTTGAATGCGAGCTGCCGTCCCAACCCGGGAGCGAAGTAGTTCCAAGTCGTGTTCCTGTCTTCGAAGTCGGACCTGATGGTGGTCGGCTGGCCGAACACGATCCAGACGCGGCCGCGGTCGGTGCGCCAGCCGCGCGGGATGTTGGTAAATCGCTGGTTGGCCGCGGCGATGCGCGTGTATACCTCCATCTTGATCGGATGCTCGTTGTCGCGCAGATCGTCGTCGCGCCGGGCCCAGAACCAGCCGATGAACCGCCGCCGTTGCTCGTCGTTCTCGAGGCCGTCCCAGATCTCTTCCTCTTCCTCGAGAATGAAGAGGCTCATCGGGCCGTCGGCCCACTTGCCGACGTTGTCGCCTTCGTCAAGCGCGATCGCCTCCTCGGCGGTGGTCGGGAATTGACTTGTCGCTGGCGCCGTGGAGACGGGCATCGGCGACGCCGATGGCACACAGAGCAAGCCGGCGGCAATCGCCATTATTGGCAGCATGGTCGATTTCTTCATGGCGAAGTATCCTCAAGGAAAGCTGAGAAAGGAAACCCGAAAAGCTCCAAGCATGGAATCAGAGTATGCGATGGCATCGGCACGAACCAGCAGACGCCGGCGCGCATCCGCGAGCGGCCACCCGAGCGCTCCTAAATTGTATTGAATAAACAATCTTTCGCGATCGCGCGCCGTGGACATGCGGCTGCGAAACTGCTATTCAATCGACGAGTACTTGCAGAACAAGTACCCGCCAGCTGGTCGCCGATGGACTACGCGCCCCAGATCTACGACGAAACGTCTCGCTGACCGGTCGAAGAGAGCCTCGCCATGAGAACTGCCACATTTAGTGCCGTCGCCGCGATCCTGATCATCTGCGGTGGGGCATCGTATGCGCAGTCGCTGCAAACCGGTGCCGCACCGGTCACCGTGCTCACCAACGCCACTCTGATCGATGCGACCGGCAGCCCGGCGATGTCGGACATGACCGTGATCATCGAAGGCAATCGGATCGCCAGCATCGCTCCCGGCCCGTATCGAGGTTCGGCTGGGGGCGCGCGCGTTTTCGACCTCGAAGGTCGCTTCGTATTGCCGGGGCTGTGGAACAACCACACCCACCTGTCGGACCTGCTGCCGGATCCGAAAAACATACAGGCGTACGAGCCCTTGCTGCCCGCTGCCATCCGCGCCGGGCGCAACGCGATGGATGCGCTGCGACGCGGGTTCACCTCGCTGCGGATGACCGGCGAGCGCGACTACGTCGACGTCGCCTGGCGCGACGCGTTCGACGCCGGGGTGTTCGTCGGCCCGCGTATCTTGGCTTCGGGCAACCCGATTGCCTCGACCGGCGGGCACGGTTGGAGAGTCGAGCGGCCGCTGTCGCGCGAGATCGACGGGCCCTACGAGATGCGCAAGATGGTGCGCGAGCTGATCAAAAACGGCGCCGACCACATCAAGATCATGGTCAACGAGCTACAGTCCGACGAGATGGAGGCGGCCATCGAGACCGCGCACCAGTACGGCTTGACGGTCACCGGGGATGCCTCCGGGCCGTTTGCAGGGATGGCGGTAGAGCTCGGCATCGATGCGATCGAGCACGGTGACGCCCTCACCGACGAGACGCTGCGCATGATGGCCGCGCAGGGGACGGTTTATGACCCCACCATCGTGTGCAACTTGAGCGCCGAGTTCATCGCCGATCGCGAGCGGCGCATCGGAGAGCTCGGCCTCGACGTCGATCCCGATGTGATCGAAGGCCGGGTGTTGGTCGCCTATGCTGACGAGCGCTCGCCACGATTTGCCGGCGTGCAGCGCGACGTGTTGATGCGTGCGGTGGAGGCCGGCGTAAAGATCACCACCGGCGGCGACTCCAACCCGGCCGGCGAGATCGGCCTGCTCGAGATGGAGATGTTGGTGTTCTCCGGGATGACCGAAATGGATGCGACCATCGCCGCCACCCGCAACTCCGCCGAGATGAACGGTCGTCTGGACGAGCTCGGAACAATCGAGCAGGGCAAGCTCGCCGATCTGATCGTACTGTCGGGCAACCCGCTCGAGCACATCTCGAACATTCGCAAGCTGGAGATGGTTTTCAAGGACGGCAAGCCGGTAAACCTCGAACGCGACGAGGGTCAGGCCAGCTTCTGGGAGCTCTTCTTTTTAGACTCGGAGGAAAGATGACGAACATGACAAAAACAGTCGCCTCGCTTCTGTCGATCGTGGTACTCGCGATTGCGTTGCCCCAACCCGGGTTTGGAGGTTCTTCCGCAAGCCCCGCGGGCTATGCGCAAAAGCCGATACTCACGGACGAATTCGATCGTTTTCTCGTCACCCCGGCTACGACGATCGGGGAGGAGGTCGGCGAGATCGAGCTCATCTTCCCGAACCCCAAGAAGATCACTTGGAGCTTGGTGCCCCCGGTGCCCGGAGGCGACCGGCGCAACTACCTGAGAGAAGGGCAGCTCGACGCGACGGAGATCGTCGCGATCGATACCGATACGGGGATGCTCACGCTGAAATCGCACGCGACCGCTTATCCGGCGCACTACTACGCCGAAGTTCGCGCCACCAACGAAGACGGGTTCATGGAGCAGGTGCTGATCATCATCGCCCTGCCTGAAGTACCCAAGGCGGAGAACGCCCTAGACATCTTCACGCAGCGCATCGAGACGCCGGCCGTGACCTTTTGGGCGACCGAGCGAGTCGATCCCGCCAAGATCGAGTATGCCGCCAACGTCGCCAACGCGCTCCTGCTGAAGGATCGCAACGGCTCGGGCGTCATCACCGAGCACGTCAAGCAGCGGCAAGCGATGATGACGCTCTTTTATACCTTCGAGGAGCGCAACACGTCGATCAGCTACTACATGCATCGCCGCGCCTTGCGCATAAGAAGCCAGGACCTCGAGGACGAGGAGATCATTCCCGACTATCTACGGCTCGGTGGGCCGGAGGGCCTGCGCCGCGATGCATCGGTCGAGGAGATCACCCACCTGATTCATCGCGGCGGCATCACGCCGGCCTACCCGGAGCTTCAGGCGCGCCTCGAGCGCGCCACGCAAGCGGCCATCGAGCGCGGCTTCTACCGGCCCCAGGACGGGCTACCGGCCGATTCCTACGCCGACGAGTATCTGGCATCCGGCCTCGATATTTTCTATGGCGCGCGCCAGCGGCGCTCCTTCGACGGCATGCCGCTGACGCCCGAAAACCTCGAGATCCTCGACCCGGAGCTGTTCGAGATTCTCTCGTTTCTGTTTCCGACCCGCGAGGAGTTCTTCAAGGAGATGGGTTGGGAAGCGGATTTGAACGGAGGTGCACGATGATGCGATATCGATGGACGATAGCGACCGTGGTTCTCCTGCTTGTCGCCGCCGGTGACTCGCTCGCACAACGCGGGCCCAATGCCGGTCAAGACATCCAGAACGTGATTCCCATGCGGGAGCGCGTCCAGATCATGCAGGGCTTCTGGGACTGGAAGAAGCAGAACGTGTTGCCGACGATCATGCGCGAGCAGGGCGTCGACATGTGGATCGTGCGCAACGACGAGCAGCCGGAGTACCGACAAACTTCCTATAGGGAAGGGCCGTTCTACACGTCGCTGCTGCCGGCGAACCACGAAGGCATGGTGCTGCCGAGCCAGTACCGGGAGGGTCTGAGGATTCCCGAGCTCTTGCTCTTCTTCGACACCGGCGAGGAGATCGAGTACGTGCAGCCGCGTGACTACGCCCACATCGGTGAGCTGGTGCGGGCGCGCGATCCGCGGACGATCGCCATCAGCGAGACCAACAACGAGCCGATGTTGGCGGCGCTCGGCGAGTACGCCGCGCGCACGGTCGGGTCATGGGCGCTCGGCGTGCGCTGGCTTGAAACGATGGCCCCCGGGCAGATCAGCGTTTACCGCTACGTACAAGGCGTGGCCAACGATCTGATTGCCGAAGGCTTTTCCAATAAAGCCATCACTCCGGATGTGACGACGGTCGAGGATCTCAACTGGTGGTTTCGCCACCGGATGTTGGATCTACACATCGAGAAGGAGAACCACCCGACGATCGGGATTCAGCGCAAGCCGGCCAACATCGAAAAGTATGCGGATGAAGATCCGCCCGAGTTCTTCCGTCGCGGCCGCTCTCAGAACGGCATGAGCCCGACGATCCGCCGCGGCGATATCGTCAGCCTCGACTCCGACATCATGTTGCTCGGCATGGTGACCGACTCGCACCAGCACGCCTACGTACTGGAAGAAGGAGAAACCGATGTCCCCGAGGAGCTGAAGGAGGCCCTGCGTATCGTCAATCGCATGCAGGATCGCTTCGCGGCGGAGTTTCGATACGGGCGAACCGGCATCGAGATCGAGCGCGCCGCCGAGCAGATCCCGTGGGAGGATGCGGTCATCGATTCCGAGCTCGGCTTTCATCCG
Organism: Acidobacteriota bacterium; assembly: GCA_965214245.1. Classification (GTDB taxonomy): domain Bacteria; phylum Acidobacteriota; class UBA890; order UBA890; family UBA890; genus CBDCBL01. The sequence continues at coordinate 539,641 of CBDCBL010000008.1, read as the reverse complement.
CCGCCGATGTTCCTGCGCCGCTTCACGGTCAACGGGCTGATGTTCTCGCGCGGCACGTGGGTGTCGGGTTTGGGCTCGGGTCCCGGCTACAAGCTCCACAAAGTGGTCAGCAACGAGCACACGCTGAATTACAACACGCTGTATGCCTTCGAGCCGCACACGCGCGTCGCCGTCCCCGGGTGGGGTGAGCGTGGGGTAGAGCTCGGTATCGGCCAAATCGCGGCGTTTACTGAAGAGGGGCTGTGGTATCTGGATCGTGCGCAGCCCGACGACCAGTGGCACGTCATCCGCTGATTTTTGGTCGTCGGGTCGCTGCCACTCCCACGGCCACTAATAGCCGAGCACAACCAAGGAGTACGGCAGACGGAAGCGGCCGTGGCCGTAGAGCGTCTCGGCGACGCCGATGGCTCGCTCGTAGGTGATGCCGGTGTTGGGGGCGCCGTCCTCGTAGAACTGATGGTTGGGCACCGCGATCACCAGGGTCTCGACCTCCACCATGACCATCGCCTGCACGACGCTCCGATACACTGCGGTGCCGATCGACGCCGGGCGTGCCCTCGATCTCGAGCTCGCACTTCCAACCCGGATGGTACGCGTCTACCTCGAGCTCTAGCGTCGGCTGGCCGCAGTCTCCGAAAAAGACGGGCCGCCCGATCTTGTCGTCCTTGCGCTTGCCCTTCTCCACTTCGAAGCCCAGGTTTTCGAGATCCGTGCGCAGGATCTCCAAGACCTGTCGCGTGGTCAGATCTGCCACTGCGCGGGGCGCGATCGCATCGACGTGGCGACCGAATACGGCGGCGACATCTTCGGCAAACGGCGGCGGCGGCTCGGTGCGTGGGTAGGACCGGTAGCGAATGGAAGATTCAGGCCTCGTTGCCTCGGCGCGCCGCTGGATGTGGTCGGTGATACGCAGGGCGTGAACGTCTTGGGTGTTGTCCGCCATGAATTCGGTGCCCCCCTCGGCTTCCAATCCCCAGTCTCCAATGACTCGGAGCTGAGAATGTATTCGCGCAGTGCTCCCGCTCGCAAGCCAATCCGACAGCCGTTAGGGCCAATACTACTGGTTGCCACCCAGTACATCACTCCGAAATAACGCAACAGGGCCGGGCGCGCCTCAAAGCGCTCCACGAAGATTGGGGCCGTCATCGTCGACGCGGCCCGTGCCTTCCGCCGCAAAATCGGGGATCTTCGTTCCGCACCGGCTTGAGGAAAGTGGTACTTGCTATCCGCGATGTTCGCACCGATACTGTGCTCACTGGCAGCGTCTCAGGCGTGGGATGCCCTCAACGGTTGGGTGCGGAAACCATCGTGAAAAGACTCTTGAATGTGATCATCCTTGCGGGCTTTGGCCTCCTCATGGCCGAACGTCCGGCACATGCGTACCTCGATGCCGGGACGGGGAGCATGATTCTCCAGGTCTTGCTCGGAGGGGTCGCCGGCGGCGTGGTCATCTTCAGGTTGTACTGGCGCCGGTTCCTGGCACTGTTCTCGAATCGTCGCGCCGACGACGACAGCCTCGACACGTCGCAGACGTAGTCACCGGCAGCCTGGTCGGTTCATGACCGAACCCTATGAATACGGGTCATTTCGGGATCGGAATGCCCGGGTTTTCATGCGCGACGGATCGGTTTTTCGTGGCCTCAGCCAGCAGGCTAGTGCCGAGTGGGACGCACTTGCTGAAACGCGGTTCTTCCGGCGCTTCTCCGCCGATGGTCGCCTCGTGGCGACGGAGAAAGTCGATGCACCCGCCGCAACGAACGACCCTGACCGATGGGTTTCGTTCCTTCACCACGAACGGATCCCGTTTGTCTCCTATCCGTACGAGTGGTGTTTCGGCATGCTCAAGGCCGCCGCGCTGCTCCAGCTCGACCTCTTGCTCGCGGCCCTCGACGAACAAATGATCCTCAAGGATTCCTCGGCGTTCAACGTTCAATGGGTCGGTGCCGAGCCGGTCTTCATCGACATCGCGTCGTTCGAACGACTCTCCCCCGGAGACCCCTGGGTCGGCTACCGGCAGTTCTGCGAGATGTTCCTGTGTCCGCTGATGTTACAGGCGTACAAGGACGTCTCGTTCAATGCCTGGATGCGGGGCAGTATCGACGGGCTCGGGCCGTCTGATTGCTCCCGGCTTTTCTCACTTCGGGATCTGCTGCGCCCGGGTGTACTGAAACACGTGTTCCTGCAGGCGAAGCTCGAGGCACGTTATGCCGATACCGAACGCAACGTACGCGACGACCTTCGCAAGGCAGGGTTCGCCAAGGAGCTCATCCTCGCCAACGTAAAGGGGTTGCGGAAGCTGGTAGCCCGCCTGGATTGGCGGCGCCGCGAATCCGAATGGTCCGATTACGTCGACTGCGGTCACTACGAGCTCGTTGACCAGCAAAAGAAGGTCGACTTCGTCCGCGACGTCGTGAGCACGAAGTCGCGTCGTCTGGTCTGGGATCTCGGCTGCAATACCGGCACATTCTCGCGCCTTGCGGCCGAGGGTGCCGACTACGTGGTTGCGCAAGACGGGGACCATCTTGCCATCGAGCGGTTTTGGCGCGACTTGTCCGCCGAGGGCAACCGGAAAATCTTGCCGCTGGTCAACAACCTGTCCGATCCGTCGCCCGCACTCGGCTGGCGCGGCCGCGAGCGCCAAGCGCTCGAGCAGCGTGGCACTCCGGAACTGGTCATGTGCCTCGCACTGGTGCACCACATGGTCATCACGGCCAACGTGCCGATGCGGGAGTTCGTCGATTGGCTGGCGAGTTTGGGTGGTGACCTGATCATCGAATTCGTCACCAAAGACGATCCGATGGTGCACACATTGCTGCGCAACAAGCACGACAATTACGACGACTACGACCTCGAGTTCTTCGAGCGCTGCCTGGCCGAGCGCTTCGAGATCAAGCGGCGAGAGCCACTGTGCGAAGGGCGGAGAATCATCTATCATGCCCTCGCTCGAGGCTAGGCGCGCTTCGACACGTCGATCGCGATGGTCTGGCCGTCCTGGCTGCCGGTGTCGCCGCCCTCCGTTGAGAAACCGGCCAGGTCGGTGCGCAGCGCCCACCACTCGCGCGCCTTGCGCGGGGTCCAGGCACCCGCATCCTTGAGCTGCTGGAGCTTTTCGCCCATCTCACGGGCGCTCTGCGGGCGCCCGGCCGGGTCCTTTTCGAGGCACGACAGGATGAGCCGCTCGAGATCTGCCGGTACGTACGTTTCAACGCGGGCTGACGGCGGTTCGGGAGTCTCGGTGAGCTGCTTCGTCAGAATCGGCATCGGGTCGTCGCCCGGAAACATGTTGGTTCCGGTGATCAGGAAGTAGCCGACGGCGCCGAGCGCGTACACGTCGACGCGGGCATCGATCTCTTCGCTTGCCTGGATGGTTTCCGGAGCCAGGTAGTGGGGCGTTCCGGAGAACGTGCCGACCTGGGTGAGCTGCGCGTCGCCGGTGACGCCGAGCTCTTTGACGATCCCGAAATCGACCACCTTGACGACGTCGTACTGGCCGCCGCGGTCGCACAGCATGAGGTTCGCCGGCTTGATGTCGTGGTGGATGAGCGAGATTCCGTGGGCTTCGGCGAGCGAGCCGCAGGCTTGCTTCAGGATGTGGATCACGCGGTCCGGCGGCAGTGGGCCGACTTGATCGACCAGGTCCTGTAGATCGATGCCATGCAGATATTCCATGGCGTAGTAGAAGATGTCGTCGGGCGTGCGGCCGAAGTCGTAGATGGCGATCGTGTTGGGATGGGTGAGCTGGGCGGTGAGCTGTATCTCACGTTCGAAGCGGGCGATGTCTTTTTCCTCGGCGCGGTCGGGTCGCAGCAGCTTGACCGCCGTGGGCCGCCGCAACATGGCTTGGCGGGCGCGGTGCACCTCGCCCATGCCGCCTTCGCCGATCTTCTTCTCGAGGGTGTACTGCCCCAGCTGGCGTGCCTCGAGGACGGCTTCGGTGACCTGGCGTCCGAGCCGCGAGATCACGACGGACTCGAACATCATCGCCACGGCGGCGACGCCCAGCAGCCCGAAGAGAATGTTCTGAATCGACTTGAGATCGTTCAACGCCCGATAGGCCTCTTCGTAGTCTTCCTCGGTGGTGACGCCGAAGTCGTAGTCGTCGAGCCAGGTCCAGGCGCCGACCACGGGTACGCCGCGATAGTCGTTGTATCCCTCTACGTCGACCATCGTCTCCCCGGCGGCGGCCGACACGCCGCCATGCGGGTCAACGGCCACGCCCGCCCCTGTGCCGTGGGCGCGGCGCCGGTCGTCAGGTTGGCGCCGGGGTTGCGAATCTCGATATTGAGCGCCGAGCCGACGTTCTCATCATCCGGCAACAGGCCGATGCGACGCAGGTCATTTTCGAAGCGGCTGTTCGATAGGAGCACGCCGTTGCCGTCGAAAGCGTACGTCTCGCCGCTTTCTCCGGGTTGGGCGATTCCCAAGATGTTGGTGAACTTGTCGACGTCGATCGCATAGCCGAGCACGCCGAAGACCTCTCCGTCGGTGCCGCGCACCGGGGCGAGCACGAACATCGTCGGTTGGCCCCGTCGGATTCGGCTCTCGGCGCCCGTTTCGAAGGTCGACAAGAACGGATGGCTGAACACCGTCTCGCCCGCGTAGGCGCGTGTGACGAGCGGAATATGCTCGGGCTCCAGGCGCTGCCCGACGCTCGCCTCCCGGGCGGTGGCGACAAACAGCCCGCTCCGGTCGGTGAGTCCCCAGCCGGCGTAATCACGCCGGTCCGCCAGCGGCTGCAGGTGAGCGCGGAGTAGCGCGGTTTCTGGAATCTGCCGCAGCGCTGCGGGGTCAGCGCCGAGGGCAGCCGCGGCGGGCAAGATCATTGCCGCGAGACGTTCCACCTCCGTCGTTTCGTTGAGATCAACGGCAGAGTCGGCGTGCGACTCAAACCAAATCTTCAGGGCCTCGACATCGGCGTCGAGTATCGTCTGCAGGCCGTCGGCAACCCTTCCCTTCAACGTCGTCTCGAGCGATGAGCGCGTCCACCAGGCGACGCTGCCGAACAGCACGATAGCCACGGGAATGAACCACACCCGGAAGCCGAGGCGAGAGCCCTTGCCCTTGAGCGTGGGCAGGCCCTTCATGCGCAAGTTCTCGCTGCTGAGGAGCTTTGCCATTTTGAGGGCCAGCGGGCTTTTGCAGAGGTCCGCTGGTTCCCAAACCATGCCGGGTGAATGCCTGGATGTCGAGTCCGCTCCGCGGTTCACCGATTATCAGATCGCCCGCATGTCGGAGGTGCAATCACGCCGGAGCGGGTGAAGGTGGTGTTATAGGTCTGAGAGAATGCGTCGGAGTGTTCCTCCACCGGGGCAGCGTTGCGTTGACTCCACGACAAGCGAGCAGCTTCTGATGAACGAATCGATCGGTTCTCGCCTATTCTTGTTGATCTCGGCTGCGGCGATGTTGTGTGGGTCGGTTGCCTGCGTGCCGAACCCACCCACTGCCGATGCGACGGCCACCGACGCTACGGAGCCATGGGACTGGCCGGAGGAGCGCGTCCGAGCGGCGGTCAACCAGGTGCGCGCCGGTCGCGATCTCAACCCCGACTCGTGGCCGGGCGGGGCGCGGGTCGCCGTGCTGCTGTCGTTCGACGTCGACAACGAGACGGTGCAGGGGTTGCGCGACGGCCGGGTGAGCGTTGGTCCGTTGTCGCAAGGTGAGTACGGCTCCCGCGTCGCCTTGCCGCGTGTGGTCGATCTCCTCGACCGGGAAAATGTGCCATCGACCTTTTTCTTTCCCGCCTGGAGCTTGAAGCTGGCGCCACAACAGGCCGACGTGATCGGGGCCTCCGGGCGACACGAGATCGCGGTCCACGGATGGATCCACGAGCGCAACACGGACCTCGACGAGGCCACCGAGCGCCGCCTGCTCGAGCAGGCGGTTGACGCCGTCGAGGAAATCACCGGAACCCGCCCGGTGGGCTATCGAGCGCCGTCGTGGAACTTCAGCCCCAACACGTTGAGCATCGTGCGTGACATGGGGTTCCTCTACGATAGCTCGCTGATGGCCGACGACCGGCCCTATGAACTCGTCGCCGAGGGTGAGCCCACCGGCACGGTCGAGCTGCCCGTCGAGTGGATCCTCGATGACGCACCGCTTTTCAACCCGAGCGGCAATTCCTACAGCCCGCCGCGCCAGGTCATGCAGGTCTGGATCGACGAATTCGACCGTGCCTGGGAGGAGGGGACGATGTTCCTGCTCACCATGCATCCGCACATCATCGGGCACCGTTCGCGAATCGTCGCGCTGCGCGGTTTGATCGATCACGTCCAGAGCCGCGGCGGCGCCTGGTTCGGTACCCACGAGGCGGCGGCGCGCTACGTGCGCGAGCCAGGCGGGAATGACGGGCGGCTAACAACCAGACCCCCTCAGGGTCTTGCCACTGTGCCCGCAGTAGGAGGGCGTTGAGATATGCGGGCTGGGCTGCTAGAGCGTAGCGGCGGCCACTTTGGCTTCTTTTCGCCGTTCGTGTTCCTTGAGGCGGCGCTTGCGCACCCGCAGCGAGTGCGGCGTGATCTCGACGAGCTCGTCGTCTTCGATGAACTCGAGCGCTTGCTCCAACGTCATCGTGAGCGGCGTCGTGAGCGCGATGGCATCGTCCTTGCCGGCGGCCCGCATGTTGGTGAGCTTCTTGCCCTTGAGTGGATTCACCGGCAGGTCGTTGTCGCGCGCGTTGATGCCCACCACCATGCCTTCGTACACCTCTTCGCCGGGGCCGATCATGAGCTGGCCGCGCTCCTGCAGGTTGAAGAGCGCAAAGCCGAGGGCCTTGCCGGCCGCCATTGACACCAGCACCCCGTTGGCGCGGCGCGCCCGTGCCACTTTCTTCACGGGGCCGTAGTGGTTGAAGGCGTGCACGAAGATGCCGCTGCCCGAAGTCATCGTGCGGAACTCGGATTGGAAACCAATCAGGCCGCGCGCCGGAATCACGTATTCGAGGCGCAAGCGACCCTTGCCGTCGGGGACCATGTCCTTGAGATCACCGCCGCGCGCCCCTAGGGTTTCCATGACAGCACCCTGGTGCCGATCCTGGATGTCGACGCTGAGCTGCTCGAAGGGCTCCTCGCGCACCCCATCGACTTCCCGCTCGACGACCCGCGGCCGTGAAACCGCAAGCTCGTAGCCCTCGCGGCGCATGGTCTCCAGCAGAATCGACAGATGCAGCTCGCCGCGGCCGGAGACCCGCAGCCGGTCGGGGCTATCGGTTTCTTCGATGCGCAGCGCGACGTTGTGCAGCGCTTCGCGAAACAGTCGCTCGCGTACCTGTCGGCTGGTGACGTACTTGCCGTCCTGGCCGGCCAGAGGCGAGGTGTTGGGCTCGAACGTCATGCTGATCGTCGGCTCGTCCACCGACAGACCCGGCAGCGGCTCGACGTGTTCCGGGTCACACAGCGAATCGGAAATCGCCGGCGCCTCGACGCCGCTGAAAGCAACGATGTCGCCGGCCGTGGCGTTCTCCACCTCGGTGCGATCGAGGCCCTCGAAGCTCAGCACCTGCAGGACCTGCTCTTCGCGGCTTTTGCCGTGGCGGTCGACCACGGCGACGCGCATGTTGCGGCGCAGCGTGCCTCGCGTAATACGGCCGATGCCGATGGTGCCGACGTACGGCGAGTAGTCCAACGAGCTCACCTGCATTTGCAGCGGCCCGTCGACATCGACGTCAGGCGGCGGCACGCGCTCTGTGATCGTTGCGAAGAGCGGAATCAGATCGGTGCCGGGTGCCCCCATGTCGAGCGTAGCCGTGCCGGCGGTCGCCGAGGTGTAGACAACCGGGAAGTCGAGCTGTTCGTCGGTGGCGCCGAGGCGGTCGAACAGGTCGAAGGTTTGTTCGTGCACCCAGTCGGGGCGCGCCGCGTCACGGTCGATTTTGTTGATCACCACGATTGGATTGAGGCCGTGGGCGAAGGCCTTCTGCGTGACGAATCGCGTTTGCGGCATCGGCCCGTCGACGGCGTCGACGAGCAACAGAACCGAGTCGACCATCGACAACACGCGCTCCACCTCGCCGCCGAAGTCGGCGTGACCCGGCGTGTCCACGATGTTGATGCGAAAGTCGTTCCACCGCACCGCGATGTTCTTCGACAGAATCGTGATGCCGCGCTCGCGCTCCAGGTCGTTCGAATCGAGGATGCGCTCCCCCAGGTCGGAGCGTCCGTCGAGCGTTCCCGACTGCTTGAGCATCTCGTCGACCAGCGTCGTTTTGCCATGGTCGACGTGCGCAATGATGGCAATGTTGCGGAGAGACGAAATCATCGAAACGTACGTAGGGCTAAGTGGCGTTCAGTGGTGCGTCAGAGTTGGTGCAAGAACCTGCACCGCAGAGAGTTTCCATTATAGCCGACGCCGGGTCGCGGGGGCGCCTCATTCCACCAACGGCTCCCGTTCGCAAGTGTTGCGGGGCGCCAGATATTCGACGCCGACGATTCCGGCGGCAAAGTGACAGCCGGTGGCCGTCAAACATGGCATGGTGGGCGATGCCGAGCCTTTAACGTGTGTGACGATGATGTCCTCTTCACCCCAGACGGCCGCAACCCTCGACGCGATCCTCCAGGTCGTGCGCCACACCTGGGGGTTCGACGGCCTGCGACCCATGCAGGAAGAAGCGATACGAGCCGGGCTCGAGCGGCGCGACTCGCTCGTCGTGCTACCGACCGGCGGCGGCAAGTCGCTGTGTTACCAGGTGCCGCCGCTGATGGCCGGCCGTGCCGACATCGTCGTGTCGCCGCTGATCTCACTGATGAAGGATCAGGTCGACGGGCTGCGCGCCAACGGCTACCCGGCCGCCACGCTGCACAGCGCCCAGGAGCCCGAGGAGCGCGCCGCGGCGGAGCGCTTCATCGCCTCCGGTGAGTGCCGGCTGGCCTTCGTGTCGCCCGAGCGGTTGGTGACATCCTGGTTCCTGCAGACCGTCGAGAACCTCGGCATCCACACGTTCGCCGTCGACGAGGCCCATTGCATCAGCCACTGGGGTCACGACTTTCGCCCCGAGTACCGGCAGCTCGCCGTGCTCAAGGAGCGGGTCCCCGGCGCCACACTACACGCCTACACAGCCACCGCCACCGAGCGGGTGCGCGGCGACATCGTCGAGCAGCTGGGGCTTGAGGACCCCGCGGTGCTGGTGGGGCGCTTCGACCGGCCCAACCTGATCTACCGGCTGATCCCCCGCCTCGACCTCAACGAGCAAGTGGGCCGTGTGCTCGCCCGCCACGCCGACGAGGCGGTGATCATCTACTGCATCAGTCGCAAAGACACCGAGAAGCTGGCTGCGTTCCTCGCCGCCGACGGCTATCGCGCCGCCTGCTATCACGCCGGCCTCGATGGCGCCGAGCGCCATCGAACCCAGGAGGAGTTCATTACCGAGCGGTTGGACGTCATCGTTGCCACCGTGGCGTTCGGCATGGGCATCGACCGCTCCGACGTGCGCTGCGTCATTCACGCTGCGGTGCCGAAATCGGTGGAGCACTACCAGCAGGAAACCGGCCGTGCCGGCCGCGACGGCCTCGCCGCCGAATGTGTACTGCTGCACTCACCGGCCGATGCCCTGCGTTGGCGGATGTTGTTGGAACGCAGCGCCGCGGAGCCCGCCGGCAACGGCGAGGGGCTGGAGGCGCCGCTGCAGCTCCTCGAAGAGATGCGCCGCTTCTGCGCCCCCGGCAGGTGCCGGCACCGGGGTTTGTCGGAGTACTTCGGGCAGCTCTACGAGCCGCCCGTCGGGGCTGAGCCCCCCGGATGCGGCGCCTGTGACGTCTGTCTCGGCGAGAGCGAGGGCCTCGTCGACGGCAGCCGCGACGCGCAGATGATCCTGTCGTGCGTCGCCCGCGTCGGGCAGCGCTACGGAATGGGCCATGTCGTCGACGTGTTGCGTGGTGCCGACACCGAGCGCGTCCGCCGGCTCGGCCACCACGAGCTCAGCACTTGGGGGCTGATGAAGGGCCGCGACCGCAAGGAAATCATGAACCTGGCGTTCCAGCTCCTCGACCAGGACCTGCTGGCGTGCACCGGGGGCGAATATCCGGTGCTGTATCTGAACGAGATGTCACTGGCGGTGATGCGCGGCGAGCACCCCGTGCAGCTCGTGCCGGTTCGGGTCAAACGAGCCCGCACCACGGCCCGCGAGGCGGCCTCCTGGGAGGGCGTCGATCGCGACCTGTTCGACAGCCTGCGCGAGCTCCGCACCGATCTGGCGCGCCAGCGCAACGTGCCGCCCTACGTCATCTTTTCCGACGCCAGCCTGCGCAACATGGCGCGCGGCAAGCCGGCGTCCGCCGAACAATTCCTCGCCGTGCACGGCGTTGGCGACAAGAAGCTCGCCGATTTCGGCGAGGTTTTCCTCGCCTGCATCCGGAGCGCCCGAAGCGACGGATCGGGAGAGTGTTCATAAGGCCGGCGCGCGACCCCACTCCCCTTGGCCGCAGGCGGCAGCATCGGTTATCGTGCGCTATCCCGGGAACCAAGATAGGAGGCATCGCATGTCACACATCACCAAGGGAAGCTCTGCCGACATAACCCTGAGCCTGTTGCGGGGGTTCGGCGGCTTTCTATTCATGCAGCACGGAGCCCAGAAGCTATTCGCGGTCCTTGGCAGGGAGGAAGCGGTGGAGCTGTTTTCGCTGATTGGCCTCGCGGGCGTGCTGGAGTTTTTTGGGGGCCTGGCGATCCTGCTCGGAATCTACACTCGCCCCGTCGCCTTCATCCTTTCGGGAGAGATGGCGTTCGCCTACTTCATGTCGCACTTTCCGCGGGGATTCTGGCCGATCATGAACGGGGGCGAGCGGGCGGGTTTGTTCTGTTTCATTTTCCTGTTTTTCGCGGCGGCGGGCGGTGGCAGCTACAGCTTCGACGGCATGGTTCGCAAGAAGGCGGCGGAGGGGGCGGAGCCCCTCGAGTCGTCAGTTACCTAGCAGACCACGGCCTGTTGTGGGGTAGCTTAACGTGTCGTTGTCGGCTTCCAGCGCATGGTAGATCGAATCACGTCACGTTCACGGGAGGACACTCATGACAACTCGCGTAGTGCTATTCGTGATTGCCGCGATGTTCGCAGTGCCGATCGCCGATGCACAGCTACCGGCGCGGACGGCGGAGACCGATGCCGAAGCTCTTCGTTTGATGAGAAACGAAAAGCTCGATCTCATCCTGCCGGGAGCCATGCGCGACAACGGCGTCGACATGTGGATTCATGTCACCCGTTCCGGGGTCCGTGATCCGCTAGCGCTGCAATTCGGAAGCACGGCCGGTTATCTGATTTTCACGGACTTGGGCGACAGGATCGAGCGCGCCGTCTTCGGCAGAGGAGGGGCGGTCGAGAGGATCGATGTACGTGGCTCTGTCGAGCTCGGGCTGGCCATTTCCGGCTATGACCACCCGCCGGGCGTCTACGACGCGATCACCGCGTTCGTTGCGGAACGCAACCCGCAAACGATCGCCGTTAATACATCGTCCTGGCTCTCCGTAGCCGATGGGATCTCGTATTCAGAGTACATGAAGCTGGAAGCGATTCTGGGCCCCGAGTATTCGGAACGAATCGTGTCCGCCGAGAATCTGATCCTTGATTTCCTAGTCAGAAGGACCAGCCGGGAAGTGGCGGCTCAGGTCGAGGTGCTGGCGCTGGCTCGCCAGACAGCCAAAGAGAGACTGTCGCGTGTCGTGCCGGGCGTAACGACGGTGGCCGACATCAACGCCCGCGTTTACTACTCGGCGGTGAACACGCCCGACAAGACCGTCGAGGTCTCCACACCCGATGTCAGGTGGTTCATTCACAACCCCGACTACGTGTTGCAGCGTGGTGATTTGTTCGTCGGCGGCGGTGGCGGCGGGGGTGGCTACCTGGGCTTCGGGGTCGATACGAAGATTCATGCATACATCTTGAGGGAAGGGGAAACAAAGGTTCCCGACTTCATACAAGAGGTCTTCGATCTGGCGATCGCGGGTCAATGGATCATGCGGGACCACATGAAGGTCGGCATGACCGCCAAGGAATCCTTGGACGCCATGGTCAATGCCATGGAAGAAGCCGGCTACATGTACACGCCGTTTCGAGATATCGGCACGCAAGACTACGAGATGATTCAGGAGGCGCTCGCCGACACGGACGAGCCCGGATTCTCCATCGACAATCACGCGTTCGGCAATTATGGGGACCTCGGACCGTCGATGGCGGCGTTTCGGTCAGACACGCATCATCTGGTCATTCAGGAGAATCACTTATTTGCTTTCGAATACATGGTTCATAAGAACATCGCGCAAAGGCCTGGTTATCCGCTGGCCTTCAATATTTCGAACCCTCAGGTCATCACCAGTCGGGGAGTCGAGTTCATACAGCCGCCTAACGAAGAAATTTTCCTGATCCACTGAGCCCAGCAGGCCGTGGTGAAAGTGTGGTGGGTCTGGCGCGTGGGTCTTGCGGGCGAGGGCAAGGCGGGCCGAGATTGACGACCACACATGTCAGTGTCGTCCAATGAACGTGATTACCGCCATGCTGTAGATCAGGTGAACCGCAATGGTCATGGAGAATATGCCGATACACGCCTGCAGGGCGCGGCTCGCACGGGTCATCGTGTTTGCCGAATACGAAATCGGCAGCGCGATCACGCATGACAGGCACACCATGCCGATGATCGAGCCCACGCCGAAAACAAGACCGTAGGCGAGGGCGACCAGGAAGCCATCCAGCCGGGTTGCCGCAAAAACGATCAGCGCCGCCGATCCGGCCAATCCATGCATAGTGCCGATAAACAGCATCTTGAGGGAGTCGTGCCCTGAATGATCATGATCATGGCTCGTGGTGCCCTCGTGCTGCCCCGTCCGGCGATGCGAGTGTGCATGGAAGTGACGCACACCCCCGGCATGTTCATGAACATGAAAGTGAACGCGGTCACGGTAGAGTCGCAATATCACGCCGGCACCCAGTACAAAGAGCATCACCCCGACCAGAATCTCCAGGAAGGATGTGAACGACGGATCGACCTCGGTGCCCAAGAGCTGCGTTCCGACGATGACACATAGCAGCGTCATGGCATGGCCGATTCCCCACATCGCACCATGCCGAATGATGCTCGCGGACGAACGTTGCCGCGCCACGGCGCTGGCGACTGCGGCCACGTGATCGGCCTCGAGTGAATGCTGAAGCCCGATGAAAAAGCCGAGAGCAAGAACGGAGAACATCATCGGTGTTCGAGCCTTCCTACTTTCGCCGCTGATGGAGGTACCTTTATCGGTTGCACATCCGACAATGTCCGTGAGGGTCTACACGTCGTGATCCTACCCGATCGCGGGTCATGAGCTCAGGGACGGACTCTGGTGAACCTGGTGTCGACGCCTTAGAATGGGGCGTGCTCACGACCCACCCCCGACCGAGCGAGAATTCAAGCACGTTCGCGGCTCCCCCCTCACCACGACTCGAGAGGTGATTGTGCAAACCAACAACATGATCATGTATTCAATCGGGGCTTTATTTCTACTATTATGCGCCGTTGCCGATTCCGGATATGAACAGGTTGTTACGTTGCCCGATATCGACACTTCCGATTCTCCCAACGGTATTGTTTCTTTTCCACCGGGCACACCCTCGGTATTTACGGATGTGTTTTCGAAATACACGAAAGTACTCGCGACGAACGGCAAGCCGATTCACTTTCTCATTCAAGACGAGTGGCCTGAAGACGAGATCATAAAGGTCAGAAACGTCATGAAGCACATGTTGACTGATTATCCCTACTCCAAATATGGCAGCAATAAGGCAGCGGTCGCGAACGCCATGGGGGACAGAAAAGCGACGATGCTTTTGTTCAACGGCCCCGAGGCGGCAAGAGAAGCGAGGCAAGGTCCGCTCGGTAGTACAACCGACCTCCAGTTACAGTCTATGTGGACGAAGGAAACTGCTGTCGAGGGCACTGAAGATTATATGAACCACATCACCCGGGATGCGTCCTACGAAGAAGTTCTGCACCTGGTGCAAAACAGCGGCATCATGACCGCGCTGCCGGAATTCCAAGAGGAGATCGCGGCGGCACATGAGGCTGCGGCTGCAAGAGGCTGGTCGAGGGATTACAACAACGGTAGCAATTCGGTCGAGTATTTTGCCCAAGAATTTGATGTCTACTACGACCTATGGGTAGTACAGCCGAAAAGATGGGAAGGACGAGATCTGCGACCCGGAGAAATGCCGGAAGGCACCGCGCATTGGGGGCAGAATGCAGCAAACACGCGTGCTCGCCTGTTGGAGATCGACCCGGCTGCCTACGAGCTCATCACGAGCTTCTTCCACCCGTACCTGACGTATACGCCGCTGCTACCGATGGATTTCGAGGGCACGTTCTCCATTGAGCTCGATGAATCGCAGGCCTATACGTACAAAGCGCAGCACTTGAGGAACGTGACTCTGGCAGGGAACAACGATGCAAACCTGACCGGAAACCGCCATGAAAATATATTAACGGGAAATTCCGGCGACAACGTCCTGAGAGGGGGCGGCGGCGACGACCGGCTCAACGGCAACAGTGGGAACGATACTGCAGTGTTCTCCGGCGCCTATGCCGACTATTCCGTGACGACTAGCGAGGGGTTGGTGACAGTCCGTGATCATCGCCTGAACAGGGATGGGACCGATTTCCTGACAGGTGTTGAAAACCTTCAATTCAGTGATCGAACAATTGAACTGTGACAACGTTCTCCGAAGTGATCGTTTCATTACGCCATTTAAACCTAGCGCGCGTTGATAGAGAATAAAGCGTGCAATATCATCCATCTCGATCCACAGAAAATTGTCGGACTTGAAGGAGAAACGCGTTGGCGAAACGCAGCGCGCAAGCCCTTACAGCCGTTGAAAAAACCCTGAAGAAGAAGCCGAAGGCGGACACCGCTGAGTTGAGAGCGGTCGCCGAGAAGGCCGACGGATCGATCAAGAAGCTCAATCCGAGGAGCTTCAACGCGCGCTACTTGTTGCCGACGCGTCGGAAGTTGGGGCTGCTAAAGAAGAGCACCAAGAGGAAGATGCGGAAGAAGGTGCCGGCCAAGCAGGCGCGCCCCAAGGTGAGGCGTCGTACGGCAGGTCGGCGGCGACGACTGAGCGGCCGAGCGCTGGCGCGTCGCCTGGTGCAAGAGCGCGACAGCCTGGTGCAGGACACCCTCGTGAGCGGCACCGATCAGCACGCCGCGTACGAGCTTGGTGGCCGGCATCGACGAGTATCTCGACAGGCTCCAGGCGGCGTTGCGCGGTAGCTGATTGCACAGGCCGGGATTCACCCGGACAACGATTCCCGAGCAAAGGAAACGGTCCATGCCTGCCAAGTTCGCGCTACGCGCGTCCGTCGTCGCATTGTCCACAATGTTGCTCGCTGTTGCCGTCGCCAGCGGCGCGCCGGCACAGCAGCTATCGGAGCAGCTCCTGGAGCACTTCCATTACCGCGAGATCGGTCCGACGCGCCAATCCGGACGCATCGTCGACTTCGCCGTGCCCGACCCCACCAAGCAGCCCTTCACCTTCTACGTTGCGGCGGCAAACGGTGGTGTTTGGAAGACCACGAACAACGGGCAGACCTTCGAGCCGATCTTCGACGATCAGAACGTCATCGCCACGGGCGATGTGACCGTGGCTCCGTCAGAACCCGAAACCGTATGGGTGGGCACCGGCGAGCCGAACAACAGCATCACCGACCCGTATGCCTCGTACTGGGGCGACGGTGTCTACAAGTCGACGAACGGCGGCGCGAGCTGGACGAACATGGGGTTATCCGACACCCACCAGATCGGCCGCATCGTCATTCATCCGCACGACGCGGACGTCGTGTACGTGGCGGCGCTGGGGCACCTGTACTCCGACAACGCCGAGCGCGGCGTGTTCAAGACGATGGACGGAGGCGGCACCTGGGCGCGAGTTCTGGAGATCACCGACGGGGATCGACACGTCAGCGTCGTCGACTTGGTGATGAACCCGCTGGATCCGGAAGTGCTGTACGCCGCCGCTTACGACCGCGCGGCCACGCCGTGGATGTTCCGCCAGGGCGGCCCGGCGGGCGGCATCTACAAGACCACCGATGGCGGTACGACCTGGGCGAAGCTCGACAACGGCCTGCCGACGGACGTTGTCGGCCGGATCGGCCTGACGATCTCCCCGCAGAATCCGGAGATCCTCTACGCCAGCATCCTGCTGCCGGGCGCTTCGCAGGAGCCGGAGCGCCGGTACGAAAACTGGGTCTACCGCACGAACGACGCGGGGGCAACGTGGCAACAGACGCATCCCGACCCGCTCGTGGGCGGTTCGTATTTCGGCCAGATCCGCGTCGACCCGAACGATACCGAGCACGTCTACCTGCTCGCCTTCGGCAATCAGCATTCCGTCGACGGCGGCCGGACGTGGGGCCTGGCCTTCCGCTGGGGCGGCGACAACCATGCGATGTGGATCGATCCGAGCGACTCCCGGCACATGTTGCTCGGGTACGACTACGGCATGGCAATTACCTACGACTCCGGCGAGAACTGGTACCACCCCGACGAGCTGCCGCTGGCGCAGTTCTACGGTATCTGCGTCGACATGGCCCGCCCCTACAACGTCTACGGAGGCACCCAGGATTTCGGGACGTGGAAGGGTCCGAGTACCAAGAAAGGTCGCTTTCCCATCCGCTTCGAGGATTGGGAGCACATGCTCGGGGGAGACGGGTATTTTTGTCAGGTCGACCCGACGAACAATCGCTGGCTGTATGGCGAGTCGCAGAACGGCTCGCTGTCGAAAGTCGACATGCGAACGGGAAAGCGCAAGGGCATCAAATATCGAGCCTCGGATGTGCGTTTCAACTTCGACGCGCCACTGCTGATCTCACCCCACAACAGCGACGTGATCTACCACGGTGCCAACGTCCTGCTGCGTTCCTCCTTCCGCGGCGAAAACTGGGAGATCGTCAGCCCCGACCTGACGACCAACGACCCGGAGCGGCGAGAGGTCGGACCGCTTGCCTACAGCACCCTTACGACGCTGGATGAATCGCCGGTGCAACAGGGCGTGATCTGGGTCGGAACCGATGACGGTAACGTGCAGCTGACCCGCGACGGCGGCCAAACCTGGACGCTCCTCAACGACAACATAGCCGGCAATCCCGGTTACTGGGTCTCGAGCGTTGAGGCATCCCACCACGCCGCGGGTACCGCCTACGTAGCCTACTTCGGGCGGCGGCGCGACGACTTCCGGCCGTTCGTGTACAAGACGACCGATTTCGGCGCCACCTGGACGGCAATCGTCGACGGCCTTGCCGAAGACGAGCCGATCAACGTCGTCGTCGAGGACCACAAGAACCCGAATCTGCTGTTCGCCGGCAGCGAGAAGGCGGTCTACGTGAGCATCGATGGCGGCGCTCAGTGGTCGCGAATGCAGAACAACATGCCGATCAACGGCGTTCACGACCTGGTGATTCACCCGCGCGAGAACGACCTCGTCGTCGGTACCCACGGCCGTGGTTTCTTCATCGCCGACATCTCGCCATTGCAGGAGCTAACACGCGAAGTGCTGGCGCAAGACGTGCACCTGTTCGCGATCGAGCCCGAGGTCCAGTGGATCATGCCGTCGCAGCGTGCCGTCAGCGCGCAGAACTTCGCCGGTGAGAACGAGCCTTACGGGGTTGTCATCAACTACTATCTCGCGGATGCCGCCGCGTCCGGCGCAACCATTCGAATCTACGATGGCGTTCGGCTGATCAACGAGCTGAGCGGCACCGCCGACGCCGGCCTCAACCACGTCATCTGGCCGATGACGTGGCGCCAGCCACGGTCTCCCGAAGAGATCGCCCGTTGGGATCGACGGCGGCGGTTCGGGGGCCGGGATCCGCAGTTTTTCGACTACTACGACACCGTGGACTTCTACGGCGATCCGGATGAGGAGGTCACGGCCGACGGCATGTCGATGCGCACTCGCGTGGACAATGCGGGTCCCGTCGAGCGCGACTACAGGTACTTTCGCGTCCAGCCGGGCACGTACCGAATCGTTCTGGAGGTCGACGGAAAGCAGCTGCAAGGACGCGCCGACATTCAGGAGGATCATTGGTTCGATCGGAGATGAGCGCCGGCCGACTGGCCTCACGAGGTGTCTCGCTACCAATCAACTGAGATCAGGCCGGTAGCTCCTCGGCGATGTTCTCCGCCGACCGCAACGACATCGCCGAGTAGGTCAACGTCCCGTTGGCGCAGCCGCCTGTCACGGCGGTGGGCGCCCCGACGACGAACAGGTTCTCGTGATCGTGGGTGCGGCCCCAGGCGGTCGACAACACTGGTGGCGGGATCGTTCCCGGCGCGGCAGCCGCCTCCCGGATGGTCGTGGATGTCGGAATCGTTCATCGACAGGATCGAGCCGCCGCCGGCGGTGATGATGTGGGTGAGGGTGTTGCGGATGGTCTCGATCGTGTGCGCGCGAAGCGCGATGGACGCCTCGCTGTCGCGAAAGGTGATGCGGGGCATGGGATCGCCCCAGTCGTTGGTCAGGTCGGGATTCAGGACCAACTCGCTGTCGCGGGCCGGAAGCACGTCGTAGTAGGAGCGTAGACGCGCCGCGCCGGTTCGGCTGCGGCTGCGCCAATCGTCCATGACGGCGTCGCCCCAGAGCGTTTCGCCGTTGTCGTTACGCAAGCGCGGCTGGCGGTCGGTGGTCGCTTCCCAGACCCGCAGGTCATGGCGGACGTAGCGGTCGAGTGGGCCGGGCCGCTGGAAGCGCTTCGAGAGCAAGCTGTGCTGCTGGTACATGCCCGGGTAGAGCTTTTCGGGCACCTCGGCGAAGGCAGACACCGACGAGTGGCCGGTCATGTACTTGCCGACGAGGCCGGAGCGGTTGGCGAGGCCGTCGGGAAAGCGGCTGTTCGCCGACAGCAGCAGGAGGTGGGGGCTCCACGCGAAGCCGGAAGCGAGAACGAAGGCCCGGGCGTGCAAGTGCAGGGTTTCCTCGGGGTTGTCTCGGTCCACAGCGACGGCGTGATCGATGCGATCGGAGCCCTCCTCGAGAACCAGCCGGCGCACGAGGGTGCGCGAGAACAACTCGATGCAGCCCGTCGCGAGCAGCGCTTGAAAGCTGAAGTCCGGCGAGTACTTGGCGCCGGTCGGACAGATGCTGCACGTATCGCAGCGCGTGCAAACGTTTCTGCCTTTGTAAGGAACCGAGGTCTTGGCGACAGGGTTGGTCCAGAACGGGATCCCCGACTTCTCGGCCCACTCCTTGAGCCGATCGAGCGTGTAGGAAAGCGGGATCGGCGGCATGGGGTAGGGGCGTGAACGCAAATCGAGGTCGTCGGGGCCCTGCTCGCCGGCGACGCCGATGCGCTCCTCGGCTTCCTGATAGAAGGGCTCGAGGTCGTCATAGTCGAACGGCCAGTCGTCGCCGATGCCGTACATCGAGGCGATCCGAAAATCTTCCGGTGTAAAGCGCGGCGTCGTGCCGCCCCAATGCAACGCCTGGCCGCCGACCGCCATCGAACGCGATTGCAGGCCGTGCCCGGTTTGCCCCGGTACGTGATCATCCAGCCAGGGGTTTTCTCCGTACGCGATTTGCCGCTCGCGATGGGCAAAGCGCTGATCGAGGTTGAAGATCCTGTTGCCGGCCTCGACCACGACGATGTGGGCCGACGTGGTCGCGGCGAGCTTCTCGGCGACCATCGCCGCGGAGATGCCGCCACCGATGACGATGACGTCGCCGTACAAGGCTCTTTGGAAGCGAGCCATGATCAGGTGTCCTCGCTTCGCCGTGCGGCTGATGGTTGCGGGGCGGGTCCACCCTCCAGCGGCCGCGCCTCGCGTCCACCCGCCAACGGCCGCGGCTCGCGCCCCAGTGTTGCCAGCCCGCGACACTTGAAGCGACCGATCGACGCCCGGTAGCAGAGGTCGGTGGCCTCGGAGCCGGAATAGAAATAGGCCATCAAGCCCACCGCCACGTGTCGAGCCTGACCGGGGCTCGGCAAACGCCCGAGCTCATCGCGCTCCAGTTGTCCCTGAATCAGAGAGCGCCGGTCTTCGATGGATAGCTCGGCGAACGTCGACCGGTGGCGCCTGTCGGCTTCGAGCTCCAACGCTTCGATTTGCGCCGCCCAGCGGGGCCCAGGATGGGGAGGGCCGTAACGGATGTTGGCGAGGCCGCGGTTCAGGTAGCCGTGCGGCATCTCGGCCACCGGCTCGAAGCCATCGATCCAGGTCTCGAAGTCGGTCACGACCTGGTCGGTGCCGTCGGTGCCGAGGTCGGCGACCGGCAATACCGCGGCGCCGATGGCGCGCAAGGTTTCCGCGGCCGGCGCGTTGGCCTGGCCGGCTGCAGCCTCCGTACCAGAAATACCCAGCGCAGCGGCCGCTGCGGCCGACTTCTTGAGGAAATCTCGACGATCGGTGTCGATCATGGCGATCATCTGCACCCGAGCGGTGAAGGCCTGTCAAGAATGCCGACCCACCGATTGGCTGGCGGCCCGGCGACGGCCCGTTGGTGTGCGCCGATGGCTTGGTGGACAATGCCCGCCTGGGGAACGCTCCGACTGAGGTCTGCGAACATGAACAGATTCCACGCGACGCGCTTGCTGCCGATGCTGCTCGTCTTGCTGGTGAGTGCGACGCCTTACCAGGCAGCGGATTCACAGACATCGGATCCGCAGGGATCCGAATCCAATTTCAGCAAACTGCGCCTCGACGCGGCGCTGATCTAGGGCTTTCTGCAGGTGATCTACTTCGTCGACGGCGGGCGGTTCCATTTCCGCGAGTACTCGGAGTGCAGCTACGAGTTCATACAGAACCCCAGCGTGTCGGTGAAGGATGGGTTCGTGTACCTTTCGGCCGAGTATTACCGGCGGCGAGGAACCGGGGCTGCGGGCGGTTGCCTGGGTGGTTCCCAGACGAACACGAACGTCACGCTGTCGGCGCGACCCTTCGCCCAGGGTAGCGCCGTTGCCCTGGAGATTCTCGAGATCAAGACCGAGCTCATGCCCCAGTTGACGTCAACGCTTCTCGGTCTGGCGGGCGTCCAGCTACCGATGACATACACCTTCGACCTGATGACGGCCATGAACCGCATTCTCCAGGGCCAGCAATCGTTCGGCATCTCATCCCTCGAGGTTCACCAGGTGCTCCCGGAGGAGGGCGCCGTTCGGGTGCGCCTCACCGTGCAGCTCGGGATCTGGTAGGTGACGCATGCGCAACGTCCCCGGACAGATTCGCCGAGTCGTAAAGCTCGAAAAGGGTTGGGAGGCGCCGCTGCGATTGGGCTTGCTGATTGCCGCAGGCGGAACCTACGCTGATACTTACGAATCCCGATACGCCGTGGCAAGTGAGTGTGACCTGACCCCCCAAAACGGATCCAGAGGTAATCTCACGATCCGGGTCGAAAAAGGGAGGTTAGAATGCCGGCGAAGAGGCACAGCGCAGAGCAGATCGTACGGAAGCTACGGGAGGCTGAGGTGGAGCTGGCCCGCGGCGCGACGGTCAAGGATGCCTGCCGCAAGCTAGCAATCACCGAGCACACCTACTACCGGTGGCGACGCGAGTACGGGGGGCTGAGGGTCGACGAGGCCAGGCGGCTGAAGCAACTTGAGAAGGAGAACGTCCGGCTCAAGAAGATTGTGGCGGAAAAGGAGCTGGATCTTTCGATCCTGAAGGAAGTTGCGGAGGGAAACTTCTAAGCCCGGCACGTCGCCGAGATGCGGTTGAGCATGTTCGGCGGAGGCTGGGCGTTTCCGAGCGACGAGCGTGCCGGGTGCTGAAACAGTCGCGCACGACGCAGCGGTACGTGCCACGGCAACCGGACGACGAGCAGGTGCTGACGGAGAGGATCGTGAACCTAGCCCGAGAGTATGGCCGCTACGGGTATCGGCGAGTGACGGCGCTACTGCGCATGGAGGGCTGGCTCGTGAACCACAAGCGGGTGCAACGGATCTGGCGGCGCGAGGGGCTGAAAGTACCGAAGAAACAGCCCAAGCGAGCACGGCTGTGGCTCAACGATGGCTCCTGCATCCGACTGCGCCCCGAGAACAAGGATCATGTCTGGGCGTATGACTTCGTCCACCACCGGACGCATGACGGTCGGGCTATGAGGCTGCTGACGATCGTCGACGAGTACACACGGGAGAGCCTTGCAATCGACGTGGCGCGGAAGCTCAACTCCGAGGACGTACTTCACCGACTAGGACGACTGTTCGTTCATCGAGGTATTCCAGCGCACATCAGGTCAGATAACGGACCGGAATTCACCGCCGAGGCGGTTCGCGACTGGCTGGGCCGGCTCGGCGTCGGCACGCTGTTCATCGAGCCGGGCTCCCCATGGGAGAACGGCTATGTGGAGAGCTTCAACGGCAAGCTCAGAGACGAGCTGCTGAACGGGGAGATCTTCTACACGCTGAAGGAGGCAAAGGTTCTGATCGAGAGATGGCGCCAGCAGTACAACCGCGTACGACCGCACAGCTCGCTGGACTATCGACCTCCGGCACCGGAAGCGGTGTTGTTGAAACCGGCTACGCTACGCTTCGCCGGCCTCAACAACCTCTTGTCAGCACCGTGTTACTGAGATAGAAGGTGGTACTAACCGCGGGGTCTGGTCAGAAGTACGGAATATCCCAGCAGACGTTCTACCGCTGGCGCAGGAAGTATGGAGGGCTGGCGCCGCGCGAGCTGCAGCGGCTCAAGGAGCTCGAGCGAGAGAACACGCAACTGAAGAAGCTGGTGGCAGACCTGAGCCTCGACAAGCAGATCCTGCAGGATGTGCTCGCAAGAAAAGATTGAAGCCCGCGCGCAAGAGAAAGCTCGTTTACCGAGCGCAGGAGCAGTATGGAGCGTCGGAACGGCGAGCGTGTGGGCTCATTCAGATTGGTCGAACAACCCACCGGTACCAGAGCATCAGGGACCCACAGGATGAGCTGCGGTTGCGCTTGAAGGAATTGGCGGCAGCCAGACCGCGGTACGGATCTCGGCGTCTGCACATCTTGCTGCAGCGTGAGGGCTGGAAGATCAACCACAAGCGGGTTTGCCGGCTGTATCGGGAAGAGGGCCTACAGGTACGTAGACGACGTCGTCGGAAGGTTGCGGCGCGCCCTCGGGTTCGGCTGCCGGCCCCAAGCGAGCTGAACCATCGGTGGAGTCTGGACTTCGTCGCCGACGAACTGGTGAGCGGTCGCCGTTTCCGGGTACTGACAGTCATCGACATCCATAGCCGCGAGTGCCTGGCGCTGAAGGCTGGCTTCTCGCTCACCGCACAGATCGTCACCGCACAGCTGGAGGAGATCATCGCCGAGCGCGGAGTGCCGGTCGCCCTGACCCAAGACAACGGGACGGAGTTCACCTCGAGGCACTACGATGCCTGGGCGTTCTCGGCGGGGATCCAGTTAGACTTCATCCGGCCGGGACGTCCGGTCGAGAACTGCTACATCGAGAGCTTCAACGGCAAGCTACGAGACGAGTGCTTGAGCCAGAGCTGGTTCCTGAGCCTCTCCGAGGCTCAGGAACAGCTGGACGCATTCCGGAAGGACTACAACGAAACGAGACCGCATTCTTCTTTAGGCAACCTGCCGCCTGCCGTGTATGTCCAACTGCTGCAGGAGGTTGCAGCTACCTGATGCCCACTAACCCGAGTTTTTCTCGTTTTCGATGGACCCAAGTTGGGGTACACCTCATACACCCAGATCGTGAGATTACCTCTGGATCCGTTTTGGGGGGTCAGGTCAGCGCGACGACGGCGCGCTGGCCGAAGCAATCACGTTCGAGGTTGGCCCCGACGGCGAGGTCACGCGGATGGTGCGCAACAGCAACTACTCGCTCCGGGTGCGCTAGCGCCCGCGGCCGGCTAATCGGCCAGTCTGAGGAACGCTAGTCGGTTTCCTCCGGCACCTCCAGCTTGGCGAAACCGGCGAGCACACTCTTGGTGCCGGCTTGGTTGAAGCGGATCTTGAGCTTCTGGTGCTCGCCCGATCCCGTAGATTCGGTGATCTCGCCGGGGCCGAACATCGGGTGCACCACGGTGGCCCCTTCAAGCAGGTCTGCCTCCCCGGCCGGTCGCGTTGGTTGACCCGCAAGAAAACTGACCCGCGTCGCCTTTGGCGCGGCCGATTTTCGCCCGCGGAAGCCCGAGCGGCTGCGGCGCCGCTGGCCCGTCCTCCCGCCCAGGCCACCGAAGGCGCTCGGTGCGTATCCCTGAGACCCGACCGCTTTGGAGTTCACGTAGTCGTTGACGATGACGTGGCGTGGGTCGATCTCGCCAATGAAGCGTGACGGCTCCTGCCAGCGGTCGCGGCCGTGCACGCGGCGGCTGCGCGCCGCGCTCAAGAACAGGCGTCGCTCGGCCCGCGTCATGCCGACATAGGCGAGGCGCCGTTCCTCCTCGACCTGACCATCGGCGATGGAAGTCATGTGGGGGAACAGCTCTTCTTCCATGCCGGCAAGGAACACGGCGCCGAACTCGAGGCCCTTGGCGGCGTGCACGGTGAGCAGGCGAACGCCGTCGGCGTTGCCGCGGTCGGCGTCGCCGTCGGTCAGCAAGGCGAGGCGATCGAGGAACAGGCGGAGCTGCTCGAGCGTGGACGGCTCGGGATCGAGTTCGGTTTCCATGCTTTGATCGGCGGCAGCAATCAGCTCGTCCAGGTTGGCGAGCCGGTCATCACCGTCGGCCTCCGCCTCCAGGAGGCGTCCATAGCCGCTGCGCTCGATCGTCGCGCGGACCACATGCTCCAGCGACGCCGACACGGCGAGCTCACGGAGCTCGGCGAGAAGGTGGGCGAACGACAGCAAGCCGGCGATCGCACCGGCGGCGCAACCGGCCCGGCACAGCGCCGTTTCGGGGTCTGATCCGGCGGCAAGCGTTTCCAGCGTTGCTGCGGCGCCGAGTCCGCTTTCGATCGATCCGAGAGCTGCCAGCGTCTTGGGGCCGACGCCTCGTGTCGGTGCCGCGACCGCCCGGCCGAAGGCGACGTCGTCGGAGCGGACGAGCAACTGCAGGTAAGCCAGTACGTCGCGGATCTCGCGGCGCCCGAAGAACCGCGGCCCACCAACCACACGGTGCGGGATGCGCTCGGCCATGAAGACTTCTTCGAAGAGTCGCGACTGCGCATTGGTTCGATAGAGAACGGCGATGTCCGAGAGCGCGAAGGTGTCCTGTGGAGTGGTGGTTGCCGATTCGGTGAGCTCGCGAACCTTGTCGGCGATCCACTGCGCTTCTTCGCGATCGGTCGCACACTGCACGAATGCGGGCTTCTCGCCGCCGTCTCGGTCGGTCCACAGGTTCTTGCCGAGACGCTCGCGATTGTGCGCCACCAGCGACACGGCGGCCGACAGGATCGGCTGGGACGACCGGTAGTTCTGCTCCAGACGTACGACCTCGGCGCCGGGAAAATCTTTCTGAAAGTCGAGAACGTTGTTCAGGTCGGCACCGCGCCAGCGGTAGATGGATTGGTCCTCGTCGCCGACTACCATGAGAGCGCCGTCACCGAGAAGAGCCTGCACAAGGCGGTACTGCAGTCGGTTGGTGTCCTGGTACTCGTCGACCAAGAGATGGGCGAAACGCGCCGCGATCCGCTGCCGCAGGCCGGGGTCGCGGGTCATCAGCTGGAGCGGCCGGTGCAGCAGGTCGTCGAAATCGACGGCGCCCGCCGCTTCCATCGCCTGGCGGTACTTTTTCCACACCCGCCCGGCGATCTTACGCTCCCAGCCCTTGTTGTCACCGTCCCACGACGCCGGGTCTTCGAGACGGTTCACGGCACGGCTGCATTGGTTGAACAGGTGACCCGGGTCGTAGTCGCGCGGGCTGATGCGAAGCTCCGCCTGGCAGCGCCTCCACACCGACATTGCCGCGTCGCGGTCGTACACTGCGAAGCCGCAGCGCGGCAGGCCATTGATGTTCGGCGCCGCCTCGCCCTCGGACCATTCACGCAGCAGTCGCAACCCCAAGGAGTGGAACGTCGACAGCCACAGATCATGCTGCAACCGGGCGGGCGGGAGGCTGCCCGACTGCCGCGGCAGGGTCTTCAGCAGAGCGAGAACACGCGAGCGCATCTCGCCGGCCGCCTTGTTGGTAAAGGTGACCGCGCAGATTTTTCGCGGTTCGACGCCGCGCTCGGCGATCAGCCAGGCAACCCGATGGGTGAGAACGCGCGTCTTCCCTGATCCAGCGCCGGCGAGCACCAGACAGTGACCGCCCTCGTGGGTGACCGCCTCTCGTTGGTGGTCGTTGAGGCCGTCGAGAAAGGAGCCCCGTCGGGCGTCGCCGGTTTCGAAGAGGGTCTGTGTCTCGGGGTCGGGGCTGGTCACGCCCTCTACTCTACCGTGACGCTCTTCGCCAGGTTTCGCGGCTGGTCGACGTCGCAGCCGCGGTGCACGGCGACGTGATACGCCAGCAGCTGCAGCGGCACGACTGTGAGGATCGGCGTCAGCTCCGGGTGGCACTCGGGGATCTCGATCACCTCGTCCGAAATCGACGCGAGCTGCTCGTCACCTTCCGTGATCAAGCCGATCAAGTGGCCTTGACGGGCCTTCACCTCCTGCATATTGCTGGAGATCTTCTCGTACCACGGGCCCTTGGGGGCGAGGCCGAGCACCGGCATGGCGTCGTCGATCAAGGCGATCGGGCCGTGTTTCATCTCGCCGGCAGGATAACCCTCGGCGTGGATGTACGAGACTTCCTTGAGCTTCAGTGCGCCCTCCAGGGCGGTGGGGTACAAGACGCTGCGGCCGAGGTATAGAAAGTTGCGGTGGTCAGCAAGGCGCCGTGCCATCGAGGTGTACTTGCGCTCGTCGTCCAGGACACGCTCGATCATGCGCGGCAGGCGCGCCAGTGCCTCGACGCGCTCGGCGATCTCGTGGTCCTCGAGTGTGCGGCGCAGCGCCGCGAGGCGTAGGGCCATGAGATACAGGCAGGCAAGCTGCGTGGTGAACGCCTTGGTGGAGGCGACGCCGATCTCGGGTCCGGCGTGTGTATGGATCACGCCGTCGGCGAGGCGCGTCGCCATCGAGCCAACGACGTTGCAGATCGTCCACAGGGTGGCGCCGCGTTCCTGCGCCTCGCGCATGGCGGCGAGCGTGTCGGCCGTTTCTCCCGACTGCGTGATGGCGCAGGCGATGGAACGCCCCGGCACGAGGGGCTCGCGGTAGCGAAACTCGCTGCCGTAGTCGACCTCCACGGGGATCTTGGCCAGCTTCTCGATCCAGAACTTGCCGGTCAACGCGGCGTGCCACGATGTGCCGCAGCCGATCAGGTAGAGCTTCGGGATGGCCTGTGCGCTGTCCTTGTCTAGGGGCTTGCCGTCGAACCGCAGGTCAGCAAGATCGACGGTGCCGGCGGAACGCTCCAGACGGCCCACGAGGCTGTCTCGCACGGCCTCCGGCTGCTCGTGTATCTCCTTGAGCATGAAGTGGCGGTAGCCGCCCTTCTGCGCCGTCACGGGATCCCACAGGACCTCCTGTGGTTCCACCTCGACCGCGGTGCCGTCGAAGTCCGTCAGGCGGACCTCGTCTGGGGTGACGGTGGCGATCTGGCCGTCGTCGAGAAAGATGACCTGGCGCGAGTGACGGAGGATCGGCGTCACGTCGGAGGCGACGAACTGCTCACCGTCGCCGAGCCCGATCACCAGCGGTGGCCCCTGGCGCGCGGCCACGAGCTTGTGGGGGTCGTCGACCGCGATCACGGCAATCGCGAAAATCCCCTCGATCTCCGCCACCGCCCGGCGAACCGCGGCTTCCAGATCGCCCTCGAGGTACTCCGAGATCAAGTGAACGATGGTCTCGGTATCGGTGTCGGTCACGAATTCGTGACCCGAGGCGGAAAGGCGTTCCCGCAGCCGCAGGTAGTTCTCGACGATGCCGTTGTGGACCACGACAATCTTGCCCTCGGTGTCGCGGTGCGGGTGGGCGTTCTCTTCGTTCGGTACTCCGTGGGTCGCCCAACGCGTATGGCCGACGCCGAACGAGCCGGTTAACGGTTCGCGCTCGAGCTCGGCTTCGAGGTTCTTGAGCTTGCCGGCGGCGCGGCGCACCTCGAGCGTGCCGTTGCCGTTGACCACGGCGAGTCCGGCGGAGTCGTAGCCGCGGTATTCGAGCTGCTTGAGTCCGCCGACGAGGATGGGTACTGCGGGCTTGTTGCCCACGTACCCGATGATTCCGCACATTTCCGGAGGCTCCGGGTGAACGAGTTGCCGGTCGGGGGTCCCTGCGGCGCGGCCGCAGCCCCACCCCCCTATTCTTGCGCGTTCGGGTCTTGGTTTGCGACCCAGTTCTCTTTGTTGACCTGCCGGCCCCTGCCAAGGCCGAGCGCGCCGGCGGGAACGTCCTCGGTGATTGTCGAGCCAGCGCCGACATAGGCGTTCGCACCGATCTTTACGGGCGCCACGAGCTCCGTGTTGCTGCCTATGAAAGCGCCGTCGCCGATCAAAGTTTGGTGCTTTTTCTCACCGTTGTAGTTGCACGTAATGGTGCCGGCGCCGATGTTGACGTTCTCGCCGACGACGGCGTCGCCGAGGTAGGTCAGGTGGCCCGCCTTGCTGCCGGCGCCGAGGCGCGTGGCCTTGGTCTCGACGAAGTTGCCCACCTTGGCGCGGGGACCGATGTCGGATCCGGGGCGCAGGCGCGCGTAGGGCCCGATGTTGGCATCGTCGTCGACCTTGCTGTCCTCGATGATGCTGCCGTCCCACAAGTTGACGCGATCGCCGATGGTGCTGCGCGCCACCCGGGTTCCCGGGTACACCGTGCAGGAAGAACCGATTGTCGTTCCGGCTTCGAGCACCACGCCGGGGTACAAGACCGTGTCGGCGCCCACCGTAACGTCGGCATCGATCCAGGTGGCGTCCGGGTCGCGCACGGTAACGCCGGAGTCCATCAGGGCATCGAGCGCCCGGCCGCGCAACAGTGCCTCAGCGCGTGCCAGCTCGGCTTTCGAATTGACTCCGTGCACTTCTTCGCTGTCCTCGTAGGGAACGGCAACCGCGCCCAGTTTCGTCACCACTTGGGTGAGGTACAGCTCGCCCTGAGCGTTGTCGGCGCTCCCGGATTCGAGGACCCGGCGCAGGGCGTCGAACGCGAAGCAATACACACGGCCGTTGACCTCGGGAATCAGAACGTCATCGTCTGAGGCGTCGGCTTCCTCGACGATGCCGACGAAGTGGCCGTCGTCATCGCGGCGGATCCGGCTGTAGCCGCCGGTGTCGTCGGGAAACACGGTGAGCACGCCGGCCGCGGCGTCGCCGGTTGCCTCGACGAGATAGCGCAACGTGCTCGCCAGCACGCCCGGGCAGTCGCCGTTGAGAACCAGAACGCAGCCCTCTTCGGTGTCGACCGCGGCGCATCCGGCCGCTACCGCGCCGGCCGTGCCGGACGGCGCGTCTTGTACGGCGATGCCGACGCCGTAGGGCTCCAAGATCCGGTGGAAGGCGTCGTTGTCGCTAGGCACCACCACGTGAATGGAGTCGGCGCCGACGTCGGCGACCGCCCGCACTGCATGCTCGATCAAGAGCAGGCCGGCACACGGATGCAGCAGCTTGGGGACGGCAGAGTGCATCCGTTCGCCCTCTCCGGCGGCGAGGACGAGCACGTGTAGAGGAGCCATCTCAGACCGGCTCTTCGGTCTCCTCGACGGAGGCGATCAACTCCTGGAACCCCTCGTGCACCCGCAAAGGAACGAAATCGGAGTCGTTGCGAGCATAGAAGCGATTCGCGTCGTTGACGTCGATCGCTCGCGCCAGTGCCCCGAGGGCGGCATCGAAATCGCCGGCCTGGGCGTGGGCGGCGGCAAGGACGTATGATACGCGATCGTTTTTCGGCGCCTTCTTGCCGGCGTTCTCCAACGTTTCGATGGCGCCAGAAACATCCCCGTCGTTGAGCTGCACGACACCCAGGTTGTAGAACTCCTCAGCCGTCCTGGGCGCGACTTCCTTGGTGTCGCTGCGCGCCTCGACGGCGCCGAGGTACTGCCGAGCGCGGGCCACGAGCCCGATGTCGGGCAGGGGGTCGTTCAGAATTGCCTGGAAGTCAGCTGCCGCCTGAGAGTCTTTGCCGGCGAGCATTTTCTTGACCCCCGACTCGAACTTCTTCAGCGCTTTCGCCACCGCAGCGTCGGCGCGGCTTGCTTCGCGGCACGCTTTCTCTCGCTCGGCGGCCTCACGCGTCGCTTCGAGCCGGGTCCGACGCTCTTCTTTGGTTTCTTCGAACACTTCGGTGCGCCTTTGCAGTGTGTGAATACTCTCGATAGGGGTAGGGCGCCGTTCCTCCGGAACGGGCGGTTCCTCGACAGCGACAACCGGTGGCGGCACCGGCGGGTTAGCGGCCGCGGCGAGCAACTCCTGTTTCTTCAGACCCATGCGTCGGATCTTGGATTCCATCGCCTTGGTGGTAACAGCGAAGTGCTCAGCCAGCTCGCCGTACGTCTCCATCAGAAAATGCTGGCGTATGTATTCTTCTTCTTCTTCAGTCCAATTCTTGGCCATGAACCTCGGGGATTCGGACGTTGAATACTTTACTGCCATAGAAGAGCGGCTCATTATACGGGCGCGTGCGTAGCAAGCTCAAGTCGGCCGATTCTCACCACGGCCCGCTAGCACTTCCACCACGGCCTGCTAGCCTATCGGGAAGTGTTTCCCCATCCCGAAACGCCCGGCACGCCGTGCATCCATGACAAGAACCAAGAGGACCCTGCTCGCAGCTGTTGGGCTCGTATTCTGCGCGGCGCTGATCGCCAGCTGGAGCGTCGCGTCGTACCGGCCGCTGTCACGAGCGACGGCCGGGCCGACCGACGGCGCGGGCCCACCGAGTACCCTCGGCTATCCGTGGCGAGGGGCGATCCATGTGCACACCACGTTCTCGGACGGGGCTGCGGGTGTCGAAGAGGTGGCCGGTGCCGCGGCCGAAGCAGGTCTCGACTTCTTGATCGTGACCGACCACAACCCCATGCGCCCGGAGGAGCGTCCCGACGACGGTTGGTACGGCAACGTTTTCGTGATTTTCGCTGAAGAGATCTCCACTTATCAAGGGCATTTGCTGGCCTTCGGCGTGCCGCCACACTCGTTTCGGTTCGGGCCGACGGTGCGCCAGGCGCTGGCCGACATCCGGGATGCGGGCGGTTGGGCGCTCGTGGCGCATCCGACCCACACGCGCGCGCCATGGACCGGGGCATGGGGAACACCCGCTGGCCTGGAGGTCGCGAACCTCGCCTCCGCCTGGTCCCGCGGCACTGCCCTCAGCGGGAGCACGGCCGTCATGACCTCCTTCATCGACCGAGATTATGCAGCTTTGCGGCTTGTCGGCTCGACGGTGCATCCGCTCGAAATTTGGGACGCGATGACCCGGTTGCAACCGAGAGGGAACCGATTGCCGCGGCCGCGCGTGGCCGTCGGTGGCGCCGACGCGCACGGTCCGATCGGTGGCCCGCTGCGTGTGCCGAGCTACGCCGACACGCTCGCGGTGCTCAGTACCCTGGTGTGGCTCGATGAGCCGCCTAACCCCGCTGCGCGCCGCCCGGCGCGCCGGCTGCTCGAGGCGCTGCGTGGCGGCCGCGTAGCTGTGGAACTGACGGCGGCCGGTGATGCCCGCGGCTTCGACTTCACGGCGATTACGGCGGCCGCCCGCCGGCCGGGGCGCATGGGCGACCTCGTCGCCGCGGAAGCCGGTCCCTGGACGCTGCGTGTGGATTTCGATTCAGTGGGGCCGTTCAAGATCGTTTTGCTCCGCGATGGTGTTGTGGTTGCCGAGAGCGACGAGGCGCCGCTCGAGTTGGTGGCCGATACACCGGGAACCTACCGAGCCGAAATTCACCGCCCCGGTGTGGCGCCGGGATCTGCGACGAAAGGCTCGCTTCCCTGGGTGGTCGGCAACCCGATCTATGTGTGGCCGGCGACGGCGCGGGCAGCGGCCAACGTCTACCCGGCTCCTCCGCTGCCGCCGCCGCCGGCGACGCGCGATCTGCTGGCCGAAGCGAAGTTCCAGGCTAACCAATTCGGTGTGACAGAAAACGATCCCGACAGCCGCAACCGGGGTCTGCGCTGGGATTTCGAGTTCGCTCCTGACGGTGCCGAAGGAGCTTTCGCAGCGCTCGCTTGGTGGCTCGGGGCGCCACAGAACTGGAGTTCCACGGATGGCCTGGTGATCCGGTTGAGCTCCGGCGGACCATTGCGCGTCGAGTTGCAGGTGCGTACCGAAAGAATCGACGGCGCCCGGGAGCTGTGGGTGTATTCTGCCAAGGCTGGGAGCTCTCGCGCCGGCGAGGTAATTCCGTGGAAGCGTTTTCAGTCGCCGCGGGCCGACTTGCAACGGGACGGAGGGGCCACCGCTGCTGAGCAGCGGCCGTACTTGCAAGCCGCTTCCCTGCGGCGCGTCACCGGGGTCTTTCTGGTCGTGACCCCCGGAGCGTTGGCGCGTAGGGAGGCCCGCGTGTGGGTGCGCGAGCTCGGGCTTTACGGCTCCGGCTAGCAGGCCGTGGTGAGGCCCGCCCCGATCAACCGGATTCGATCGATTCCCAGAGGCGGCGGAACGCTTCGTTCTCCAGCAGCGCCTCGATGACGCGGGTCGAACCCGCGATGCCGCCGAGGATAGCTGTTTTGATCCACGGATCGATCGTCAAAGCCTGCCGTCCCGCTTGCGCTGCGGCTTCGACGTCGGCGGTCTCGAGACGGACCTGAGCCAGGGTCATCCAACCCCAGCCGTTGCCGGGATAGAGATTCGTGGCCGACTCGGCGGCGTGTAACGCGCCTTCCAGTGCGCGACGCTGCTCGGCGCCGCTGGCTTGCGCCGCTTCGCCGAGCAGACGCTGCGCCATGGCGTCGGCCTGCTGCCCCTGGAAAATGTCGAGCAAGCGTTGCAGCTCGACGATCGGTTGCTCATGATCGTCCACTCGAAGGTCGATGTATCGATCGTTGCCGCCGACCCCGTAACCCGCCCCGGCGCGCACCACGACCAGAGCGGCGGACTGCCGCCCCCGCGCATCGCCGCCGGCCTGTTGCCCGGCAGCCAGCGCCGCCATCAGGCGCACCGCCAGCGGGCCGCCGGTGGATTCGAAGGTTTCCGCCATTGCGTCCACTACTTCGGGACCGGCGAGAATGTTGCCTTGCACGGTGTAGTTGTCGCCGGTGCGGCCGCCGGCCCACGCCAGGCACGCGTCGCCGGTGAAGGTCGCGGCGTTGCCGGAAGCGTCGACGATGCCGACTTGCCGACGGTCGCGCCCCGCATCGCTGTCGATCAGCGCCTGCAGGACCGCGGCCGCGCTGTCGCCCTGTCGCAACATGTCGAGGCCGCGAGGGCCGTAGCTTGTGTTGGCGTACGACTGGGTGGCAATTGCGCCGACGCCGGCCGCGGCGAAAGGAACGACGGGGCCGACGGCGAAGAACTTGGACTCCACGGCGATACCGAGGTCCGAGGTCACGGGATCAAAAGCGACGATCGAGAAGGTGGCGACAGGCAGGTCAATCGGCGTCGCCGGCGGGCTGCTGAGGTCGGCGGGCGTGGATTGATCGGGCGCCGTGCCGCATCCGGCGCCGGCCAGGCCCAGCACGAGGGCGAGCGGTAGAATCGTACGACTATCGCACCTCATCCTTCCCTCCAACCCCGCCGCCGCGAATTTACGGTGGCCGGGAGCGGAGTGTACCATCGCCGCCCTATGGCGATTCTGGTTGCATTAGAGGGAATCGACGGCTCCGGAAAGTCGACCCAGGCGAGCCTGCTGCGCGACGCACTCGAAGCGCGGGGCGTCGACGCGGTGGTGTATCGCGAGCCCGGCGACTCCGAGTTCGGCGACGACCTGCGGCGGCAGCAGTTCCGCGACGGGCGCACGGTGTCACCGCAGAAAGAAGCGGAACTGTTCATCGAGGACCGCAAGATCGACGTGCGCGACAACATCCTCCCGGCTCTGGCTGCCGGCGAGGTGGTGGTCATGGACCGCTACTACTTCTCGACCATGGCCTACCAGGGAGCCCTCGGCCTCGACGTCGAGGAGCTGCGCCAACGCAACGAAGCCTTCGCACCCCGCCCCCACTTGACCCTGATCCTCGACGTGCCCGCCGAAACCTCGGCCGCCCGCATCGAGGCTTCGAGGGAGGCGCCGGATTCGTATGAGAGTGCGGAGTATCTTGCCGAGGTACGGGATCTTTTCCTGAGTTTCGTGGAAGGCGATGTCGTGGCGGTGGATGCAACGGTGAGCATCGAGGAGCTAGCGGAGGAGGTACTCGGGAAGGTTCTAGCCATGCTGGAACCGGGTTAAATTTTTTGAAAACCCGCCACCCTCCCCCTCCGAGCGCCGCGTTCCGCGTCGCTCCTACCCACTTTCCCCACAGATACGGGTTGGCGCCGGTCCGGGGTGTTGACCTGGGCACGTTGGAGCAGGAGGCGAGGAATGGCTGGGATTCGCCGCCCAAGGTTAGCCAATGCTCCTCGGACCCGAGAGGGCCTATACCACCCGCTCTCGGCTCAGGGGAAAAAGGTTCGTTTGAAGGACGACCCGCCTTATGTCATCCGCACTTCCGCAAAGATCTCCGAAAGATCCGCCGTCGGCTTGCCGTCCGCGTCGGCGATCTCGCGACGGTTCGGAGCGTTCTGCCGGTAGTCTGCGATACGGGTCTCGATTCGCTGCATGAACGTGCTGGTGGCGCGGTTCTCGAGAAATACACCGGCCGGGATCTCGTCGCCCCACTCGTGCGCCTTGGCGGAAAACTCGTCCATCTTGGCGCGGACGGTCGCCTCGTCGGCACCGTCGGGGATGACGGGGTCGTAGTCGGTGTCTTCGAGGTAGTAAACGCGCGGCTGGCCGGTGTCGAGATCCTTGCCGGCGTACCAGTCCTTGGTGTGCAGATTGTTGTAGGTCGGGCACGGCTGCAGGATGTCGAGGTACGACAGCCCCGGATGCTCGATCGCCCTGACGACCAGGTCAACGCACTGCTTCACGTTGTACGAGTAACCACGGCCGACCCAGGTGAAACCCACGGCCATCGCCATCATCAACGGATTGAGCTGACCCTGGATGTTGGGCTCGGGGAGGCTCTTGGTCTGCAGCCCGAGCGGCAGCGTCGGCGCCGCCTGGCCCTTGGTGAGGCCGTAGACCTCGTTGTTTAGCAAGATGTAGGTCATGTCGAGGTTGCGGCGTCCAGAGTTGACGAAGTGACCGGCGCCGATGCCGAGCCCGTCGCCGTCGCCGCCGATGCCGACAACGGTCATTTCGGGGTTGGCGAGCTTGATGCCGGTGGCGAACGGCAGCAGGCGGCCATGCAGCGTGTGCACGCCGTACACGGGGAAGTAATACGGCGCCTTGCCGGCGCAGCCGATGCCGCCGACCACCGCGACCTTGTGAGCCTCGAGGCCGAGGCGGGCGAACGCCTGCTGCACGGCGCTGAGCATGCCGAAGTCGCCGCAGCCGGGGCACCAGTCGTTCGGATGCGGAACCTGAAAGTCTTTAGCTGTAACCTTGCGATCTTCCGTGGCGGTTGTCATGTCGTTACTCGTTCGGATTGCGGAGAACGATTTTCTTTTCGTCGGTTCCGGCCAGAATCGTGGTGAGAGCCTCGTGCAGCCGGCGCCCGGCGATGGGGCGACCATTGTACTTCACCACCAGATGGTCGCACTGGATGCCGGTGTGTTGGCGCACGACCTGGGCGAGCTGGCCGGAGAAGTTGGTTTCCACGGCAACCAGCGGCGACGCCGTACCGAGAACCTGTTCCAGCTCCGTGGGAAACGGGCTCATCATGCGAACCTGGACCTGTCGTGCCGCGACCCCGTCGTCGGCGAGACGCTCGATGGCCTCGGTGACGCAGCCCTTGGTCGAACCCCAGCTCAGGATCGTGAATTCGGCGTCGGGATCGCCGTAGATCTTGAACTTCTCGTCGACCGGAATCTGGCGCGCCGCCAGATCCATCTTGCGCATGCGCTTTTCCATTTGCTGCTCGCGAACTACCGGATCCTCGGTGACGCGACCGATCGGCGTGTGCTCGCCGCCGGTGAGCCAGTGCCTGCCGCCGGGTGTGCCGAGCAGTGGGCGAGGCGAGATGCCGGACTGGGTCACCGCGAAGCGTGGAAACGGACCGTCGCCGTTGCCGTTGGGATGGGCCACCTCGCCGCGCTCGATGTCTATCTCGTCGGAGTCGTAGATCGGAATGGTTTGCGTCTTGCTCGATAACGACTTGTCGAGGATGTGGATCACGACGGTCTGGTAGCGCTCGGCGTAGTTGAACGCGTCGGCCGCGTCATGGAACGCCTCCTCGAGGTCGCCCGACGACAAGACGATGCGAGGGAACTCTCCGTGGCCGGCGTTGAGGGCAAAAAGCAGATCGCCCTGCTCGCTGCGCGTCGGCAATCCGGTTGAGGGACCGCCGCGCTGATACAGCGTCACGACCAGCGGCACTTCGTTGATGCCGACCCAGCCGAGGCCTTCCGACATGAGAGCGAACCCCGGGCCCGACGTGGCCGTGGCGCTGCGCGCGCCTGTCAGGGCGGCGCCGGCGGCCATCGTGACGGCGGAGATCTCGTCTTCCGTCTGTACGACCAGGACGCTGCCCGGCTCGCCGTTCTTCGTCGGGAACGTTTCGTGAGCCTCCAGATAGACGCTTTCGTCGGTGGCCGGGCTGATCGGGTAGTAGCTCTGGAACGTCATGCCGGCGGCGATCTTGCCCATGGCAACCGCCTGGTTTCCGTTCACCAGGATGCGCGGCTCGCCCGGGCCGGGCGGCTCGAGACGAAATTGGAACAGCGACGTGTCGTACGTATCGCGCACGAAGCCGTAGGCCAAATCGACGGCCGCGACGTTCATGTCGATGATCTTCTGGCGACCCGGCCAGGTTTTCTCGAGCGCCTCGTACACGTACTTGCGCTGGTACTCGACGAGCGCCAGCGACATCGCCACGGCGAGCGTATTCATGGTCCGGGCGGCGAGCGCTTGCGCAACACCCAGCTCCCTTGCCAGTAGATCGACGATGTTGGCGAAATCCGCCTCGTAAACCAGGACGCCCCGCTGCCGCGCGTCCTCGAGCACGCCGGCGATGCTCGCCGCTAGGCCCTTGCCTTCGAGATCGGCGGCCAGGTCGGCCTTGGCGCGGGGATCTAGATACTCGATCTTTTCGACCGGCGTGTCGGCGTCTTTAGCGGAGTAGAAAAGAGCCCCTCCCTCGACTACCGACACTGCGTGGCGCGCCAGCGATTCCACCTCGAACGTGGTCAGCAGATCCACCTCGTCCCTGTGGCTGTGGACGCGATGACGGGATACGCGCACGTCGAAGTAGCTGTGGCGTCCCATGATGTTGGAGTAGTACTCGCGGCGTCCGTAGACGTCGAGGCCGCCGAGTGCGCACGCACGCTGGAAGATTCCGGCTGCGGTATCGACACCACTGCCCTGGGGCCCACCAACGCGCCAGGCCAGTTCGTCCTGTTTCTTCTTCACGGTCTTGTTCTGCGGCTCTCAGGCACCGGGCTCGTCGGCGCCGGCGCGGCCACTTATTGAACGCAGCCCTGCTGAGGAGGCGGGGATAGTTTTCTCGAGCCCTGAGCTCAGGGCCCGGAATCAAAAGA
This sequence comes from Acidobacteriota bacterium, assembly GCA_965214245.1. Taxonomy (GTDB): domain Bacteria; phylum Acidobacteriota; class UBA890; order UBA890; family UBA890; genus CBDCBL01. The sequence continues at coordinate 502,195 of CBDCBL010000008.1, read as the reverse complement.
ATACGGCGTCCGTTCGACGTTGGCTAGCAGCCCCTAGCGTAACCAGACCCATCACACGTTGTTAGAACGTTCGGACGGTCGTCAATCTTTCGGTCGGAGCAGGTGTTCGATCTCGTCGACGCCCGCCAAATGGCCTTTTCCCAGCGTCAGGCCCCCATCCACCCGCAACATGGTTCCGGTGATGTAGCTGGCGGCATCGCTGATCAAGAACGCGGCAGTATCGGAGATCTCCTGCTCGGTGCCGAAGCGGCCCATCGGCAGCTTGTCGACGATAGACTGGCGGGCTTTATCGCTGTCCCACAGGCGGCTGCCGGCCCCGTGAGTGTCGACGGGCCCCGGCGCGATGGCGTTGACGCGAATTCCCGCGTCGGCCCACTCGACGGCGAGCGTACGGGTGAGAGCGAGCACGCCGGCTTTCGAGGCCGCCGAGTGGATCGTCAAGGTACCCGCCCCGGTGGCGTAAGTGGCAAGAATGTTGAGGATGTTGCCGCCGCCTTTTTCCTTCATGTGCGGGTACACCGCCTGGGAGCAGAACCACGAGCTGTCCAGAACGATCCTTGTGACCGCCTTCCAGCCGCCGACGGAGAGATCCTCGGTGCGCACGAGAAAGTTGCCGGCGGCATTGTTGACCAGTGTATCGATGCTGCCAAAGTGCTCGACTGCCCGGTCCACGGTTTTCTTGACCTGGTCGGGGTCGCGGACGTCGCAAACCAGCGCCAGGGAATCGACGCCGGCTTCACCAAGCTCTTCCGCGGCGGGCTCCAGATGCTCGGCATTGCGGCTGGCAATCGCCACCTTCGCCCCCATTGCGCCGAACGAGCGCGCCATGGCCAAACCGAGGCCGGTGCCGCCACCGGTGATGAGGACAACGCGGTTCTCGAGGAGATTTGGTGCGAAGTGATGCATGCCATTTTCCTGGCAGGGTGGCGGTTACCTACTGCGTGCCGTCCCATCCCGGGCCACGCACAAATCTACCTGGTGTGGCGCCGGTATGCTCGCCGTCGACAATTTTCTGCGCCTTCTTCGTAGGCGGCGTCGCCGTGGTGCGGAACGCTCCGATTAGTCTGAATACCCGCCACCCACCCCCTCCGGAAGTCACGTTCCGCGGCTTCCTTGCCCGCTTTTCCCCAGGGAACGGGTGAGCGCTGTTAGACCCGGAACGGTTGACTTGGAAGCTAGTATGATGATATCATTTCAATATCATACAGGGACGACGATTTTGCTCGGCAACAACGTTGCCCCGGCAGGAGGCCTGATGGCCTGGAAGGATGATCCGAGAGATTGAGAAGAAGGCAGCAAACGGCATCTCCGCACTACTGATCTTGATCGTCGTGACGCTCGTGCTGGTGTGGGGTCTTCTCGTCGGTATCGCCACAGAGAACGAGGTGCGGATCGTCGGCTCCGTGTTCGCCTTGCCGTTTGTGATGTTCCTCTACTTTGGGCTCTTCGTGGTAAACCCTAACGAAGCCAGGGTGCTGCAGTTGTTCGGCAGCTACGTCGGCACCGCTACCGACCCCGGCTTGCGCTGGGCCAATCCGTTCTACACCAAGAAGCGCGTGTCGCTGAGGGTGCGCAACTTCGAGACCAGCAAGCTGAAGGTCAACGACAACCGCGGCAACCCTATCGAGATTGCCGCGGTAGTGGTGTGGAAGGTCGTGGATACTGCGGAGGCGATCTTCGAGGTCGACGACTACGTGCACTACGTCCACGTGCAGAGCGAGGCGGCGGTGCGCAACCTGGCGACCAACTACCCGTACGATTCCTTCGAGGACGACGAGGTATCGACGGTAGGCCACATCGGCGAGATCTCCCAGCAGCTCCGGGTCGAGAATCAGGACCGGCTCACCAAGGCCGGCGTCAAGATCATCGAGTCGCGCATCTCGCACCTGGCGTACTCGCCCGAGATCGCCCAGGCGATGCTGCGCCGGCACCAGGCGACCGCGATCATCGCGGCGCGCCGCAAGATCGTCGAAGGCGCCGTCGGCATGGTCGAGCACGCGCTCGAGGAATTGTCCTCCAAGAAAATCCTCGAGCTCGACCAGGAGCGCAAGGCAAGCATGGTTTCGAACTTGCTGATCGTGCTGTGCAGCGAATCGGAGACGCAGCCGGTGATCAACACCGGCTCCCTCTACACGTAGTGCTGCGCCCCACAAATAGTGGTAGGCGCAGCACTAGCATCTTGCTATGAGTCAAGGGCAGGGGCTGGTGCCGATCGGATGTCTCCCTCCGGGCTATCCGGTCGGCATCGTCCCCGCACACTCGGCTCCCCGAGAACCGGATTGGTGAGCACCTGTGGCCAAGCGTAAGGCGTTCCTACTGCGGCTCGATCCAAAGGTCCACGACGCCGTCAGGCGATGGGCCGACGACGAACTGCGCAGCCTCAACGCGCAGATCGAATTCCTGCTGCGTAAGGCGCTGGCCGATTCCGGGAGGTCGAAGAAGCGAGACGATGGGTAACGACGGGGCAAGGGAAACGCGGGTTCATTCTTTTTGATTTCCCACCACCCACCCCCGACCTCTCGGCGCTTCCAGCGCCTCGCTGCCCGCTTTTCTCGGAGGTGGGACGGCTCCGCCTACGGCTCCTCCCTGCCCGGAGTTGACAGGTAGTCCAGCAGTAGCGTGGACATGGCCCTCATCCCTACGGGGACGGAGGAGTCGTCGGCCAGGAAGGTCGGCGTGTGGTGGTTGCCGGACACGGTTCCCGGCTTCACCTGGCCGAGGCGGAAGAAGAAACCCGGCACGTCGTTCGCGAAGATCGAGAAATCTTCGCCGCCCATCACTGGATCGAGCGTAATCACGTTGCCGGCACCCACGACGCGCGCCAGCGTCGGCAGCATCTCGGCGGCCAGCCCCGGATCGTTGATGGTCGTCGGCGAGCCCCGCTCGTAGTCGAGCTCATACGAACCGCCGCCCGCCGCGGTGATGCCCGCCAAGATCTCGTACATGCGGCCCTCGATGGCGTCGCGGATCTCCTCGTTGTACGTGCGTACCGTTCCCTCCAAGTGCACTTCAGCCGGGATGATGTTGAAGCGCTCACCGCCGCGGATGATGCCGACGGTAACGACGCTGGGCTCGAGCGCCGGCAGGTTGCGCGAGCGGATCGTTTGCAGCGCCATGATCGCCTGTGCCGCCATGACGACCGGATCGATGCTCAGGTGCGGATACGCGCCGTGTGCTTGCCTCCCCTCGATCTTCGCGATGAAGTGGTCGACGGCGGCCAGCGCCGGGCCCACGGTGAAGCCGACCTTGCCGACCTCCATCTCTGCCAGAGCGTAGAGTCCGAAGACCGCACTCGGCCGCGGATTTTCGAGGACTCCCTCTTCGAACATCAGCTCGGCGCTCGCCTCGTTCTCCCGGTGGAGGCCCCTCTTCGGCAGGTTGGAAGATGAACTTCACGGTACCGGGAAGGTCGTCTTTCAGAGACGCCAACACCGACGCCACCCCCATCTGCACGGCGGTGTGGATGTCGTGTCCGCAGGCGTGCATGACGCCGACCTCCTGCCCCAGATAGGTGGTCCTGACCGTCGACTTGAACTCGTACGGCGTGTCTTCGGTTACCGGCAAGGCATCCATGTCGGCACGCACGGCCACCACGGGACCTGGCCGACCGCCTCGGAGGATGCCGATGACGCCCGTGTGAGCCACTCCGGTGGTCACCTCCATCCCCAGGGCTCGCAGGTGCTCCGCCACCAGCGCTGCGGTTTCGAATTCGCGGTTGCCGAGCTCGGGGTTCTGGTGAATCTGATGGCGCAACTCGATAATCTCGGTCGCCGATGCTTCCACAGCGGCGCCGATCCGCGCGTCCATTGACCTGTGCCCTGGAAACTGGACCGCGGATAGTGAGAATTTCTCGATAAGAAAACGAGGAGGGAGATTCTCGTGAAGAAGTCGAGGTTCACAGAGCAACAGATTGTGTACGCGATCAAGCAGGTCGAAGCCGGGGTGCCGATCACAGAGTTGTGTCGGAAGTACGGAATATCCCAGCAGACGTTCTACCGCTGGCGCAGGAAGTATGGAGGGCTGGCGCCGCGCGAGCTGCAGCGGCTCAAGGAGCTTGAGCGAGAGAACACGCAACTGAAGAAGCTGGTGGCAGACCTGAGCCTCGACAAGCAGATCCTGCAGGATGTGCTCGCAAGAAAAGATTGAAGCCCGCGCGCAAGAGAAAGCTCGTTTACCGAGCGCAGGAGCAGTATGGAGCGTCGGAACGGCGAGCGTGTGGGCTCATTCAGATTGGTCGAACAACCCACCGGTACCAGAGCATCAGGGACCCACAGGATGAGCTGCGGTTGCGCTTGAAGGAATTGGCGGCAGCCAGACCGCGGTACGGATCTCGGCGTCTGCACATCTTGCTGCAGCGTGAGGGCTGGAAGATCAACCACAAGCGGGTTTGCCGGCTGTATCGGGAAGAGGGCCTACAGGTACGTAGACGACGTCGTCGGAAGGTTGCGGCGCGCCCTCGGGTTCGGCTGCCGGCCCCAAGCGAGCTGAACCATCGGTGGAGTCTGGACTTCGTCGCCGACGAACTGGTGAGCGGTCGCCGTTTCCGGGTACTGACAGTCATCGACATCCATAGCCGCGAGTGCCTGGCGCTGAAGGCTGGCTTCTCGCTCACCGCACAGATCGTCACCGCACAGCTGGAGGAGATCATCGCCGAGCGCGGAGTGCCGGTCGCCCTGACCCAAGACAACGGGACGGAGTTCACCTCGAGGCACTACGATGCCTGGGCGTTCTCGGCGGGGATCCAGTTAGACTTCATCCGGCCGGGACGTCCGGTCGAGAACTGCTACATCGAGAGCTTCAACGGCAAGCTACGAGACGAGTGCTTGAGCCAGAGCTGGTTCCTGAGCCTCTCCGAGGCTCAGGAACAGCTGGACGCATTCCGGAAGGACTACAACGAAACGAGACCGCATTCTTCTTTAGGCAACCTGCCGCCTGCCGTGTATGTCCAACTGCTGCAGGAGGTTGCAGCTACCTGATGCCCACTAACCCGAGTTTTTCTCGTTTTCGATGGACCCAAGTTGGGGTACACCTCATCGACCCAGATCGTGAGATTACCTCTGGATCCGTTTTGGGGGGTCAGGTCAGTCCTACGTAGCAGGCGGATAACCCTTCCCGGTGCACCTCGCCCACGCCTGATCGAGAAATGGCGGCAGCAGTACAACCGCGTGCGACCGCACAGCTCGCTGGCCTATCGGCTGCCCGCACCCGAAGCGACGTTGTTGCGGCCGGTTGCGCTCCGCCCTGCCGGCTCCAACAACCTCTCGTGAGCACTAATTCAATGAGTTGCGAAGTGGCCCAAACACCTGGGGTAGGTCAGTATTCCCGGCGAGGTTACTGTTGGCTTCGCCAACCCGGGACGAATTGCAGGTTATAGCGCCTCACAACGAGGTTCGACAAGTGGCCGACCACACCGCAAACGATCGTCCCATTGACCAGGCGGACGACGACGCTGGTTTCGAGATCCTCGACGACTTCGAGCGCTTCAACCAGAAGAACGACGTATTCCGCCGCTCGTGGTGGGACGACGAGATCCGCAGCGAGGCGTCGGCGCTTTTCTATGCGACGTACCGCGAACCGCTCGAGAACTTCCGCTCTTCAGACGGTTTCACGCAGAAGGATTACGCGCTGCGCAACGCCGCCTGGCACGTCAGCGACATCTTTACGGAGCTCAAGGACAAGAGCGAGGACCGCCGTGAGGGCTTTTGTGACGCCTTCACCGTGCAGCGCGACGTGGCCGCCGAACGTCAGAAGTTCGCCTCGCCCGGCGCTGCGGCGGCCGAGATCAAGCTTGTGGCGCTTGGTTTCGGCGCCGACCTCGTCGGCATGACCGACAACGACGAGCGCTGGCTGTACACACACAAGTTCGCCGACGGCAGCTGCACCGAGCGTGCCAACGACATCACGACCGCGTTGCCGTATGTCGTCGTCACAGCGCAGTCCATGGACTACGACCTGATCCGCACCGTGCCCTCAGCGCTCAGTGGCGCGGCGACCGGATTCGGCTACTCGATCGACGCATTGGTCGTCTTGCCGCTGGCCCAATACATCCGCAATCTCGGCTACAACGCCGTCGCCAGCATGAACGACTCGTCGCTCGCCGTGCCGACCGCGATCAAGGCGGGGCTCGGCGAGTACGGTCGACACGGTTTGCTGATTACAAAGGAGTTCGGACCTCGTGTGCGGATCGGCAAAGTGTTCACCGACCTGCCGATGGATCTCGATGTGCCGATACGTTTCGGCGTGAAGGAATTCTGCGACACTTGCCGGCGCTGCGCTGATGCTTGTCCGGTCGCCGCCATCTCCGCCGGCGCGCCGTCGGCGGAGCGCTACAACCGCTCGAACATCAAGGGTGTGCGCAAGTGGTCGATCGATGGCGAGAAGTGCTTCGGATTCTGGGTGTCGCAGAACAGCGACTGTGCCATCTGTGTGCGGGTCTGCCCGTACAACAAGGACTACTCGCGCTGGTGGGTGCGTGCCGGGCGATGGCTCGCGGGTACGCCTCTGCGTCGTCTCATGCTGTGGCTCGACATCACGCTGGGCTTCGGCGAGCGGATGAAGCCGCGGCGCTGGTGGCAGGCTGGCTGAGCGGATGAATCCGCGGCGTAGGTCGCAGAGCGTCTGATCTGCACATCGTCTAAACCGGTCGATCGCGATCCCGGACGACGCTCGAGCTTGTGGTGCACTTCGTGTGCGTCAGACAGATACCTGTCCGGTGCCTGAGAAGTTCCAAAACTTGCCCTCGAGCCCCACCGAGTCAACCACAGCCTGAGCTTCGTCGGCGCCGCGACCGCGCCAATCGGCGTCGGCGCGCCCCGCGTACCAGACGCGTGACAGCGCCCACATCACATCCAGTTCCATCACGGCGCCGCGGGCGATCGTGCGTCGCCCGCACCAGGCATCGACGTCGGCTTCCGACCGGAAGCTCAGCATCGTGGCTCAGGTGAACGCGATGTTGTCGTACCAGTGGCGCGCCGGCACGGCGAAGTGAACAACGGTGTCCGTGGCCTCGACCCGCCCGCACTGCAGCTCGCCGCCGCGCACACCGAATTCAATAGGCGTGCCCGATTCGGCGCAGCGCGTCCGGGTGAAGCCGTCACGATCGAGGACAGCTGGTATCCCGAACGCATCCCAGGCGCAGTTGCCCCAGTACGTGCCGCCTTCGACCTCGACGGGATACGCCGTCGGTAGGGCGGAGAACGGGTGCAGCATCCAGATGCGCATCTGACCCGGCGCCAGAACGATCTGGTGGCCGGCGTCAAGCCGCTGCAAGCCGGCGCCGACCTCGTCGACGGTGAGCTCCACAGCGGCGGCGATGTCGTCCACCGTAGGCGCCGTGAACGTGTCGATCAGGTGCCGGTAAGCGGCGGTGCGAATTTCCCAGTCCCTCGGCTGCAGATCGTCGGCCATACACGCAGCTCCTTTCGCCGAGTTTCAGGATACCGCGACGCTCTCGCGTGGTTGCCGGAACCAATGGGGCACAAGCGCGGTATCGATCAGCCAGTGGGCGAACAGTAAGTCAAGCCAGGTTTGGGACGACAAGCGCAACAGACGGCACGGCTCACCGCCCGTTTGCACTTGCGGGTGTGTTTTGTTGTCAGGCGACTAGGTGCCCGGATACCTTTGAGGCACCGCGAATCTGCTCGGGGTCGAACTTGGAACCAGGTACGCAACTCAAACACTATGAAATCGTTGCGCCGCTTGGTGCGGGTGGCATGGGAGAGGTGTACCGCGCGCACGACACCAAGCTTCGCCGTGACGTCGCCATCAAGGTGTTACCGGCGGACCTGGCGAACGACAGCGAGCGGCTGGCGCGGCTCGAGCGCGAGGCACAGCTCCTTGCTCGACTCGACCACGTCAACGTCGCCGCCATCTACGGCCTGGAGGAGGCGGTCCTTCCCAACGGCGAACCCCAGGTACGGTTTCTGGTCATGCAGTTGATCGAAGGGCAGACGCTCGCCACCCTGCTCGCCGGGGCCTCTGGCGAATAATCAGCTGCACCACGTCGCCTCCCAACTCGCGGCGGCGCTGGCCCACGCCCACGGTCGCGGTGTCTTGCATCGAGACCTGAAGAGCGCCAACGTCATGATCGATACGGCCCGGTCGGTCAAGGTGCTGGACTTCGGTTTGGCGGAGCATCTTCCGAGCCTCGTGGAGTCGGCGCCCGCTGTGACGACGACGGAGGCAGCTGCGGGCACGGTCGCCGGCACGCTTCTGTATATGGCGCCTGAGGTGTTGCGCGGCCACCGTGCCGGCGCGCTCAGCGACGTCTATTCGCTCGGGGTTCTCCTGTATGAGGCGGCAGCCGGCTCGTTGCCCTTTGTCGCCGACTCGGGCTTCGAGCTCAGCTCGATGATTCTGCGCGATGCGCCACGGCCGTTGCCCGAAAGCGTGCCTCCCTCGACGCGCGAGGTAATTCTCAGGTGCCTGGCGAAGAAGCCGGAGGAGCGGTTCGACTCCACCGCAGCGGTGCAAGACGCACTCGCCGCACTTAGCGAGGCATCGATCAGGGGCGCCGCTGCCTCGCCCTCCGGTGATCTGCGCTCGATTGCCGTTTTGCCGCTGGGGAACCTGTCCGGCGATCCCGATCAGGAATTCTTCGCCGACGGGATGACGGAAGCGTTGATCACCGACCTCGCCAAGATCGGCGCCCTCAAGGTCATCTCCCGCACCTCGGCGATGCGGTACAAGGGCACCGACAAGGCTCTCCCGCAGATCGCCCGCGAGCTCGGCATCCGGGCGATCATCGAAGGATCGGTGTTGCGCGCCGGCGACGAGGTTCGGGTGACCGCACAGATCATTCACGCTGCAACCGATGCCCACCTTTGGGCTGAGAGCTACGAGCGGCGCTACGCGAACGTGTTGTCGCTGCAAAGCGAGGTGGCCCGCGCCGTGGCGCGCGAGGTGAAGGCCAAGCTGACGCCGGGCGAAGCGGCCGAATTGACCGACCGACATTCGGTCGATCCGGTGGCGCACGAAGCGTACCTCAAGGGATGTTTTTCCTGGAACCAGCGCGGCGACGGCCTCGAAACCTCCGTCGGTTTCTTTGAGCAGGCGGTAGCCGAGGATCCCGGCTACGCTCCCGCTCACAGTGGGCTCGCCGACGCCTACGCGTTGCTGGGATTCTATGGCTACCGGGCGCCGCACGACTCGATGCCGCTGGCCAAGCAGGCAGCCGAGAGAGCGCTCCAGATCGACGACAGCCTGCCCGAAGCCTACAGCTCGCTCGGCTTCGTGCGTACGATGTACGACTGGGACTTCAGTGGCGCCGACCGCAGCTTCCAGAGGGCCTTCGATCTGAATCCCAACTACGGTCCGGCGATCTACTGGTACACGAATTTGTTGATCCTCTGGAAGCGACCGCTCGATGCCATCCCGTTGCTCAAGCGTGGGCTCGAGTACGACCCTCTCGACGTTTACATGCAGACGCACGTCGGCATCATCTACATGACGGCGCGTGACTACCGCCGGGCGGAGGAGGAGCTGCAGCGAGCACTCGAAGTGGATCCTGCGATGATCACCGCACGCGCTATCCTGGGGTTATGCTTGGCGCAGCAGTCGCGGATCGATGAAGGGCTCGTCGAGACTAAGGTGGCCGTCGAGACTTCCGGTGGGAACTCGTGGGCGTTGGGGCCTTTCGGTATCGTCTCTGCCCTCGTCGGCGACCGTGAGGCGGCGCTGGAAATCGCCGGCGAGTTGGAAGAACGCCGCCAAAGCGAATACGTTTCGGCACTGCACATAGCGGGGATCCACCTGTACGTCGACGACCCGGACAAGGCGATCGAGTGGCTCGAGGAAGCGTACGAGGAGAGGGCGGCGCTGGTGTGCGGGATCAACAGCCACGCCTATCTGCCGTTCGAGGCATTGAGTCCCGATCCTCGCTTCCAGGATCTACTGCGTCGGATGGGCGTCAGCGATGAGCAACTCAAAATCAGCTAGCTGGCCGCGCCCCGATCGCTTGCCGCGGCAGCTGGTTGAGCGCGTCCTTTCGCGGCTGGGGCTGGCGGAGGAACCGACACTCGACCTCGATGGCCTGAATCGATTCCTTGCCGCTTACCGTGGCGCCATTCCCTTCGACAACGTGCGCAAGCGGATCTGGATTGCCGGCGACAGGTCGAAGCAGATGCCGGGTGCCGACCCGCAAGATTTATTCGAGAACTGGCTCGAGCACGGCACCGGTGGAACTTGCTTTCCGCTCAACGGAGCGTTGTGGGCGCTCGTTGGGGCACTCGGTTACCCGGTGCGCGGTCATGCCGGGACGGTTCTCACCGAGGAACTCAAGCAGCAGGGGCTGACAGACATCAACCACGGCTCGGTGACTGTTACGCTTGAAGGTGTCGACTACCTCGTCGATGCCACCATCGGCTCCTTCGCCGCGCTCCCGTTGGTTGCCGGATCGGCAGCGTCGACGGGCGACGGAATACACGACATCGAAGCCGTGCCGCGTCGCGAAAGCTTCGACATCGTGTTTCTGGCCGGCACGAATCGCGACGAGCCGCTGACGTTTCGGATGCACCCGGAACACGACCCGGTCGCCCCCTCTTTCTTTCGGGAGCGCTACGACGAGTCGAGAGACAACGACATATCGCCGTTCAACGCCTCTCTCTACGTCGTCCGACGGTTTCCCGACTCGATCGTCACCATTGGGCGCATGAACAAGCTGGTCGTCGACTCCGAAGGCGTTTTGGCGTCAACCGAGGTTACCGAGGACGAGCGCCGGCAGGCACTGATCGAGGAGCTGCATTTCTCCGAAGAGATCGTTGCCGCGATTCCGCCGGACCTGGACGAGCCCAATCTGTACTTCTAACGCTTGCGCCGGTTCCCACCCGCGCGGGTTATCGGATGTCGGTGATCAGTAGATCCCGGGAATCAGTCGCTTCGTTGCGGCGCGGTAGCGCCCGTACTCTTCGCCGAACTCGGCGAGCAGAGCCTCCTCTTCGACGCTGATGCGGTACAGGATCACGGCGGTTGTCGGGAAGACGGCGAGAAACAGGCTCAGCCAGTTGCCCAGTGCGATGCCGAAGCCGAGAAAACCGATCATCAGGCCGGTGTACGAAGGGTGGCGCAGGTAGCAGTACGGTCCGCGGCGCACGACCTCGTGGCTGTCCTGAATGGCGACATCCACGGAGAAGAAGCGCCCGAGCACCAGGATCGACCACAGGCGAAAGGCGAGGCCGAGCAGCAGCACGACCGAGCCGGCCGTCAGCCGCACGTTCATCGGCGCCGGCAGGCGCGGCGCGTTCGCTAGTTGGGCCGCCATCGCGGCACCCATGCTCAGGGCGATGATTGCCCACATGACCCGGAACGAACCGCCGCGACTCTGCCCGCCGGCGGAGCGGGCGGCGCGTGTCTTGATCGCGAGGACGGACTCGGCGATGACCCAGGCGAGCAGCAAGGCCTGAAAGAGTTCCACGCTCATGTGCTTTCGCGATCGGCCAAGTTGGTTGCTGTCCCAGGTGAACGTTGTGTAGAAAGCTGTCAAGATCCGCAGCGATTATCAATGGTCCCATCAATTTGTCGAACCCGAACACCGAGAGGTCGCCATGAAAGCCACGACAGTTCAGCAAGTCGGACCCGTTGCACGACGTCGGCTCGGACAGCCGGCAATCCGCCGTCCGTTGTTTTCCACCGTAGCGTTCACTGTACTCGTTGCTTTGCTGGTGCTGCCGGCGGCGGCCCACTCATCGCAACAGGAGAAGCGCCTCTTCCAGGTCAGCGACATCTTCGAGCTCAAGAATGTCGGCGACCCGCGCATCAGCCCCGACGGTGAGTGGGTCGCGTTCACGGTGTCGCAGATGAACGCCGACGAAGACTCCTCCGACACCGACATCTGGATGGTATCCATTGAAGGAGGTGATCCGATTCGCCTGACCACCAGCGACGAGTCCGAATCGAGCCCGCGCTGGAGCCCCGACGGCCGCTGGCTCGCCTTCATGTCGGGGCGCGACGGCAACCGCAATCAGGTTTGGTTGCTGCCGCGTGCCGGCGGTGAGGCACAGCGGCTTACCGACGTGGAGCAGGGCGTATCGGGGATGGCGTGGTCGCCGGATGCGACGCGCCTGGCGCTGTTGATTCGGGATCCGGAGGAGGAAGACGAAAGCGAAGGCGAAGCTGAGGAGTCAGAAAGCTCCGCAGGTGGCGGGCGCGGTGGTGGCGGCGGCGGCGACGTCCCCCAACCGATCGTCGTCGACCGGCTGCAGTTCAAACGCGACGGTGCCGGTTATCTCGACAGCCGCAAGACGCACATCTACGCCTTCGACGTCGGGTCGAAGGAACTGATCCAGATCACCGACGGTCCGTTCGATGAGGGTTCGCCGGTTTGGTCTCCCGACGGCACGATGTTCGCCTTCGTCTCGAATCGTACCGACGAGCCCGACGCCAACGCCAACTCCGACATCTGGCTGGTCGAAGCGCGCGCCGGCGCCAAGATTCGCCGGCTCACCACGTCCTCAGGAAGTGATTCCTCGCCACGTTTCAGCCCCGATGGCCGCTACATCGTGTACACGGCCGGCGGCGATCCGGCCGACATCTGGTACGCCACCAACGACGTCGCCATCATCGAGGTGGCGGGCGGCGAGCCACGCATCTTGACCGAAGGTCTGGATCGCGACATTTCGCGGCCGACCGTGACCACCGACGGCTCGCACGTCGCTTTCGTGCTGGAGGAATACGGCACGCGCGTCGTATCGGCGCTGCCGATTACGGGGGGTGAGATCGCCACCGTGCTGGGCGGCGAGCGCACGGTCCGCGCCTTCGACATCGGACCGAACGGCGAGCTTGTCGTGCTCGAGTCGCAACCGCACTATCCGTCTGAGATCTCCAAGGTGGTCGGCGGTGTGGGAGCGATGTCCGACGACGCGTCTGCCGGCAAGATCTTTCGCCTGACGCGTATGAACGATGATTTCCTCGCCGGCATAGAGCTCGCCCCGGTGCGAGCTTTCGAGGCAACAAGCAGCGACGACGTCACCATCCAGGCTTTCTTGACGTTGCCCCCCAACGCCGCGCCCGGCGAGCGGTTGCCGACCCTTCTGCGCATCCACGGAGGGCCGGTGAGCCAGTTCTCTCACCAGTTCAGCACCGAGTGGCAGATCTTCGGGGCCCAGGGCTACGCGGTGGTCGCCGCCAACCCGCGCGGCTCATCGGGCCGCGGCCGCGATTTCAGCCGTGCCATCTGGGCCGACTGGGGCAACAAGGACTTCGACGACGTCAACGCGGCGGTCGACGCCGCCATTGAGATGGGCGTTGCCGATCCCGATCGGCTCGGCGTCGGCGGCTGGAGCTACGGCGGCATTCTGACCAACTACGTGATCACCCAGACGGGGCGCTTCAAGGGCGCCATATCGGGCGCCAGCGAGGTCAACTACACCGCCAACTACGGTCACGACCACTACCAGCGGCAGTGGGAGGCCGAGCTCGGCCTACCGTGGGAAAATCCCGATCTGTGGATTCGCATTTCGCCGTTCTTTCACGTCGCCGACGTCACCACGCCGACGCTGGTGATGGGCGGCCAGCTGGATTGGAACGTGCCGGTGCAGAACTCCGACCAGCTCTACCAGGCGCTGCGCCGGCTCGGTGTGCCGACGCAGCTCGTGATCTATCCGGGGCAAAGCCACGGGATTCGGCGTCCGAGCTACCAGGTCGACCGCTACGAGCGCTACATCGCCTGGTACGACGAGTGGGTCAAGGGCGAGGCCACGGCGGGCGGGCAGCGCTGAGCACGGGCACCGTCGCAGCGGTAGGTACATAGCCAGGGGACAGGTGCACCCGCGTACCGGAACGGATATCTTCCCTTATCGATGGACCGGACCTTGTCGGCAGATCGAACAGTTGTACAGCCCACCGGAGTTCCTCTGATGAAGCAGATCCGCTTGTTTCTCACGCTGGCGTTTGTCCTGGCGCTGGTCGCCTCGGTAACGATCGATACCGCTCCCGCCTTTGCCTGGCAGTCGCAGGTTGTGCTCGCCCAGGACCAAGAAGAGTCCGAAGACAGCGGCCGCCGCGATCGGGATCCGTTACCGCTTGAAGAAGATCGAAACTTTACGCTGAACACCGATGAAGGATCGTGGATCTCCCTCGACGTGAGCCCCGACGGCGACTGGATCGTTTTCGATCTGCTCGGCGATCTCTACCTGCTGCCCTTCAACGGCGGGATGGCCCAGCAGATCACCTCGGGCATGGAGTTCGACTCGCAGCCGCGCTTCTCGCCGGACGGGCGCCAGATCTTGTTCGTCTCCGACGCCCAGGGTGGAGAGAATCTGCACATCCTCGACCTCGACGAGCAGAACGACGAGGGTGAATACGGGGTCAGCGAGCTCACCGAGGGCAAGGACAACTCCTACACCTCGCCCGAGTGGGTGCCCGACGGCGAGTACGTCGTCGCCAGCAAGTCGTTCGGGCGACGCGGCAAGCTGTGGATGTGGCACGTCGACGGCGGCTCGGGCATCCAGCTCATCGACGAGCCCCAGCAGGTTAAGACCATCGGCGCCGCCTTCGGGCCCGACGATCGTTACATCTGGTTCGCGCGTCGCAACGGCGACTGGCAATACAACGCCATCTTTCCGCAGTACCAGATTTACTACTACGACCGCGAAACTGGCGAGCAGGTAACGCGCACGTCGCGTTACGGCTCGGCGGTGCGTCCGACGCTGTCGCCCGACGGCAAGCTGATGGCCTACGCGACGCGCTTCGAAACCGAAACCGGCCTGCGGCTGCGCCAGCTCGAAACCGGCGACGAGCGATGGCTCATGTATCCGGTACAGCGGGACGACCAGGAGGCGATGGCAACGCGCGACGCCTTCCCGGGCATGTCGTTCACGCCGGATTCGCGCGAGGTCGTGACCACGTACGAGGGCAAGATCTGGCGCGTGCCGGTGGACGGCTCCGACCCGATCATGGTGCCGTTCGAGGTCGACGCCGAGGTGGCCTACGGTCCCGCAGTGTTCTTCGCGTACCCGGTCGAGGACACCGCCTCCATTGAAGTCACCCAGATCCGCGACGCGGCACCGTCGCCCGACGGTTCCAGGCTGGCATTTGTCGGCCTCGACCACGTGTACGTCATGGACTGGCCGGGCGGCACGCCGCGCCGCGTGACGGACAACTCCGGTGAGGTCATCGAGGCGCAGCCGACCTGGTCGCCCGCCGGACAGTCCGTGGCTTTCGTGAGCTGGTCGTTCGACGACGACGGTGCAATCTATCGGGCATCCACGGCCGGCGGCGCGCCGGTGAAGCTGACCACGCAGAGCGGCATCTACCAGAACCCGGTTTGGTCGCCGGATGGCGAGCGCATCATCGCGGTGCGCGGTGCGGCGCGCAACTTCGAGGACGCCACCGGCACGCGTGCCTTCGGCGCCTCGGTGGATCTGGTTTGGATCCCGGCGGAGGGCGGCGAGTGGACGTTGATCGCGCCCACCGAGGGCCGCACGAACCCGCATTTCATCGCCGACGGCGAGCGTATTTACATGAACCAGCGGGGCGAGGGTCTGATCTCGATCCGCTGGGACGGCACCGACCAGAAGGCCCACCTGCAGGTGCGCGGTCGCACGGCTCCGGGCTCGGAAAACGCGGCGACGGCGGGGTGGATCCAGATGGCGCCGGTGGGCGGCAAGGCGCTCGCCCAGGTGGGTCAGGATCTCTACGTCGTTGCCGTGCCGCGCGTCGGCGGCGATACGCCGACGGTGTCGGTAGCTAACCCCGACAGCGCGGCGGTGCCGGTGCGTCGGCTCACCGATATCGGCGCCCAGTTCCCGGCCTGGGGACGCGAAGGCAACACGGTTCACTGGTCGATCGGCAACGCCCACTTCGTGTACGACATCGACACGGCAGAGGAAGCCGAGGCGGCGGCCGAAGCCGCGGCTGAAGCCGAGGAGGACGCCGAGGAGACGGAAGAGGAAGCCGACCAGGAAGAGGCTGAAGAAGAGGACGAAGAGCCCGTTTACTCGCCGTTCGAGGAACGCATCAGTGTCGAGGTGGCGCGCGACATCCCGACCGGGGTGGTGGTACTGCACGGCGGGCGAGCCATCACGATGAACGGCGACCAGATCATCGAAAATGCCGACATCGTGGTGCGGAACAACCGCATCGTAGCGGTGGGTCGCCGCGGTCGGGTGGAGATTCCTGACGGCGCCGACGAGATCGATATCGCCGGCAAGACCGTGATCCCGGGCTTCGTCGACACGCACGCCCACATGTGGCCGGCGTGGGGTATTCACAAGAGTCAGATCTGGATGTATCTGGCCAACCTGGCGTACGGCGTCACCACGACGCGCGATCCGCAGACGTCGACCACCGACGTGCTGACCTACTCCGATCGCGTCACGGCGGGCATGACGCTGGGCCCGCGAGTGTACTCGACCGGGCCGGGTGTGTTTTCCGGTGATGGAATTCGCAATCAGAAACACGCCAGCGACGTGCTCAAGCGCTACAGCGACTACTACCGCACGCAGACCATCAAGATGTACATGTCCGGCAATCGCCAACAGCGCCAGTGGATCATCACCGCGGCACGCGAGCAGCGCCTCATGCCGACCACCGAGGGCGGTCTCGACTTCAAGTACAACCTCGAGATGCTGATCGACGGCTATCCGGGGCAGGAGCACTCGTTGCCGATCACGCCGCTCTACAAGGACGTCGTCGAGTTTATCGCCGATACGGGTATGACCTACACGCCGACGTTGTTGGTGGCCTACGGCGGCCCCTGGGCGGAGAATTACTTCTTCTCCAAGGAGAACCCGTATCACGACGAGAAGCTGCAGCGCTTCACGCCGTACGAGGAGCTGGCGCGTAAGGCCCGGCGTCGCGGCGCCGGCTGGTTTATGGACGAGGAGTACAACTTTCCGCGTCTCGCCAAGGTGGTTGCCGACATCGTCAACGCCGGCGGCAAG
Source organism: Acidobacteriota bacterium (assembly GCA_965214245.1). Taxonomy (GTDB): domain Bacteria; phylum Acidobacteriota; class UBA890; order UBA890; family UBA890; genus CBDCBL01. The sequence continues at coordinate 485,318 of CBDCBL010000008.1, read as the reverse complement.
GCAGGCGTCGGCAGCCACGGCCAGCTGCAGGGCCTCGGTTATCACTGGGAGCTGTGGGCCATGCAGTCGGGTGGGCTCACCGAACACCAGGCGTTGCGGGTGGCGACGTTGTTCGGCGCCGAGGCCATCGGAGTGCAGAACGACCTCGGCTCCATCGAGCCCGGCAAGCTAGCCGACCTGGTGATCTTCGAACAGAACCCGCTCGACAATATCCGCAACACCAACACCATCCAGATGGTCATGAAGAACGGCCGCCTGTACGATGGCAACATCCTCGACGAAATCTGGCCACGGCAGCGGGATCTGGGGCCGGTATTCGGTCTCGGCGACCGGCCGATCCGGACGGGGGCCGATCGGCAGCGCTAGCGCCGAGTCGAAGTCCTAGCGCTCCGGCGCCGGCGCGGCCGGGAACCTGAGCTCGACCCAGTAGACTGCCGGGTCGAGCAGCCGCATGAGCGGGTGCCCCGACGAAACGTCGTGGTCACCGAGCACCGGAGCCATCGCGCGATATTTGACCGCCGGCACCCAGTTGCCGGTCTCGTCGGTTTGCGGGGTGAGGCGCACCAACGTCCGCCAGCCATGGGGGTCGAGCAGCTCCTCGAGCCGGCCGCCTTCCCACGACAGGACCGTACCGGAGTAATCCCACTCGAAACCGGTGAGGGTGAACGGCCGCCCGTTGAGCTCCTCGAGCTCGGAGAGCCGGGTGCCCAGTCCGATTCCGCCGGCGGTGCGCCAGCGGCACGGTTCGCTCTCCTCGCTCCAGGGGTCCGGATGGTAGCAAACCATGACGGTCTTCGGCCGCTCACGGCGCTCGGCGTCGTGCCAAATGATGGCGAGCCAGCGCGTCGGATCGTCGGGGTAGATGATCGTTCCCGCCTCAAACTCGCCCTCACCCATGCCGATGTTTCGATCGACGACGGCATCTTTACCGATCGCAGCGCGAAGTCTTGCGGAGGTGCTGTTTGGAAAGACGGGGCCGACGCGCTCGCCAGGGACGATCAGTCCCCCGCGCTGCTGCGGACTCCACCACAGAGCGGCGAGCGATAGGGCGACGACAATAGGGCGAGTGTATCCGCGTGTGCTGTGCATTGCACGAGCGTGGCACAGCGGCTCTCACGCCGGCAACAACAACGTGTATCCTGGACTTCATGGCAACCCGGACAACAAACCGTTCGACCGCCCGGTGGTTTGCGCTTGCGGCCTGGGGCTCTGTGGCTCTCATGCTCGCGTGCGCCTCCTCGGTACCCGACGGCGACGTGGTGCAGACCGACAACTCGATCGAGTTTCAGGCCACGGTGAGCACGGGATCGTTCGACGGCGACTTTGACATGGCCGGTTATCACTTGATCGTATGGAGCGAGGGTCGTGCTGCCGGCCAGGCGCTGTTCCGTGCCCACGTCAGCGATACGGAGGTGCTCGACGCTCTCGAGGCCCTGGGCGCTGCGCCGGGCGACGCCGTGGGCATCGAAGCGTGGGACGATCGCTACGACCGAGAGTCCGGCGCCGCCGACACGGTGATCGAGGGGCCCCCGGTGGAGATCACCATCAAAGTGCCGGGCCGCGACGAGCCGTTACGCCTCGACGATCTGCTCATCGATCCCGGAGGCCTTGGATTCGACATGCGCTTCGGAGGCCATCGCGACAACATCCCGAAGTGGCTGTCGGGTTGTGTCGTGTGCCTCTATTCGTGCCCCGGCAGCAAGATCGGCAATGCCAATTACACCGTGCGTGACCACGTCGACGCAACGACGCGCTTCAGCGTGCGCTCCGAGGCGCTGCCCGAGGACGGTACCGAGGTCACCATCCGCATCGCTTTGCAGGACAGTTAGCCTGGGCTTCTCAACGGATGGCTACTGCGCGAGCATCAGGCGCGGGGTTCACCGGCGCTCCACCTTCGCCAGAGGCCTCGTCAGAGGCCTCGTCACCTGACGCCGGGTCTTCCGGCGCTGCAGCGGGTTCCGCAGGTGGCGCGGCAGCATCTTCTGGCCCCGCTGCCGGATCCGCAGCCGGCGGCGTCTCGGGTGCTGGTGCTTCCGGTGCGGCGGGCGCCGGTTCCTCGGCCGTCGCCGACTCGGCGTCCGCCGATTCCCCGGCTTTCACCGCGGCTGCGTGGCCTACCATGCCCCAGCCGTCGAAGATCAGGTTGATGCCGACCAACGTGCCGATGACCCACACGGCCGACGATGGCCACTCGCTGTAGATCATGCCGCCGAGCAACAGGCCCAGTGCCCCACCCATGATGATCAACTCCGAACCGGGGGCGGGACGCAGCTGGAAGCCCATGATCAGCTTCATGATGCCGCCGACGATGAACCAGATGGCGAGCATGAGGGTCAGCGTAACCGCCCCGGCAAGCGGGTAGAACACCAGCATCAGGCCGACAGCGGCGGTGAGCGCGCCGATCAGGAGCTCCCACAGAAAACCGCCTCACCCCTGGCACGAAAAGGCGTGCGTGAGCTCGGCGACGCCGGTGAACACGAGGATCCAACCGACGAGGATGTTGGCGGCTATCGTGAAGGCGAAGGGCGAGCCGATGGCGACGAATCCGACGATGATCATCACCGCACCGAGGGCGGTGAACCAGGTGGGGTTTACGCTACGATCAGGCATGGGGACGACTCCTGCAGTTGAACGAAAAGTGGCCTGCCTTTGGTAACCGCGGCAGCTAGCGAAAGTCAACCCTCGACCATGTCCTTGGCCGGCCTATGGATCTGGCGTACCGATGCTTTCCCGCTCGATCAGCAAGCATGCGAACGCGGGCAGGAAGGCCACGAACCACGAGCCGAAGTTGACGAGGTAGTCGGGGTTGCGAGTCGAGCCGCCCAACCAGATTCCAGAGATCGCGTAGAAGGCCAGCCCGGATAACAGCACCGCGGCGACCCCACGCCAGAGCGTCAGCGTCAGGCTTTCGCTGGTTGCGCGGATCGAGAGGTTCAGCAGCGCTGCCGTGAGCACCCACACCACCATCCAGGCGATGAACATCGCCGCCCAGCCGACGAATGGAAAGAGCGCGTAGAACGAGGCGGCTCCGAGCAGGCCCACGACGAGAGCCCCAACGGCGCCCTTGACGACCCGGCTCGAGCCGCCCGAGTCGAATTCCATGCCGTCTCCTTCCGCCGTTCCGGATCCGGCGAGCACTGCCAGCGTTACGCCCATGAACATGAACAACAGGGAGCCGTGCACTAGCCCGTAGACCATCTCGTGGGAGGGGATGTAAAGCGCCCAGATCAGGTCGCCGAACGTGCTGAGGGCCGCCATCACGAAGCTGGCGATGAGCGCCTTTGAGATGCCTTGGAAACCAAACATGACGTCTCAGTAGCGTAGTACGCTCGCGGCCGAGTTGTCCGGGGGCGGAATCGTTTCGTGAAATCCGGCGGTGTCCCTGCTCCCTTAAGACGGCCGTGCCGGCTCCTTAGTTAGTCTTCGAACGCTGCGAACAGGTGGCGGATCTCGTCGTCGACGTCGGTGGGGTCGTTGAGCGTACGCGCCACCTCGTCGCGGAGCACCTGGCCGAAGCGCTGCCGTAGCCGGTGCACAGCCACCTTTACGGCTCCCTCGCTCATGTCGAGCTCCTCGGCAATTTCTTTGTAGCGAACGTCCTGGTCGTGCCCGGTGAGGAATCTCTTGAGCGACTCGAAGCGCGCGGCTTTGCCCGATGCTTCGGTCTCTTCCTGCAGCCGGACGAGTACCTGCTCGAGTTGGGTCACTGCCCAGCCGCGATCGTATGCCTGCTCTGGTGTGCGCTCGTCGGGCGGCTCGATGTGATACCGGCCCTCTGCTGTCTCAAAATCGAGCGACAACGTGGTAACTCCACCGCCGCGTTTCTGCGCCGTTTTTCGATCCCACTCGTTGGCTGCGAAGTTCTTCAATGAGGCGAGCAGGAACGAGCGAAAGCGGCCGCGGTCGCGATCGGCCGCCTTGATATAGCGCTTGTCGAGCAGCTGTGCGAAGTACCCTTGCACGAGATCTTCGGCTTCCTCGCGCGGATAACCGCGCCGCCGGAGGTGAGCGTAGAGCGGGTACCAGTAGCCTTGGCAAAGGTCGGCGAGCGCCTTGGCCGAGTCGGGATGTTGCGAATCGCCGGCGGCAACAACCAGCGTCCACTGCGTCGTGCTGAACCTGGATCCGGTGGCGGGGGTAGCGTGTTTCTCAGCGGCGGTCACGAAGTTAGTCGACGGTTCCCATGCAACCTCAGTGGATTCCGACCTGGCCTCTTATCGAGTCGAGCATGGCCGCCGAGTCGTAGCCGACACCGTCCTTGAAGACGATCGTGACGTTCCTGATCACCGCCGGATCGGCGGCGAGGTCGCCTTCCAAGAGAACCATCTCGGCCAGCTTGCCAACCTCGATGCTGCCGGTCTCGTCGAAGATATCGAGGACCTTGGCGCCGTTGGCGCTCAAGATCTGGATTACCTCCTCGGGGCTGAGGTCCGCCTCGCGTAGCAGCTCGAAGTTGCGTTGATCGCCGAAGCCCGGGAGCGCCGCCCCGTATCCGGTGGGGTCGACTCCCGCCGCCAGCGTACCGCCGGCGCGAACGAAGGCGGCTTCGTATTCCAGCGCCTTTTGGAACAGCTCGGGTGGGTCGACGACGAGACCCTCAGCAGCGTTGATGTAGCGCTCATTCTGGGCCTTTACGGCGGCGGCGATCTCCGGCGCTAACATGTCGAGAGAGCGCTGGTCAATGGGCGGCCGGCTGGGGACGAAGTTTTCATTGATTGCCATCGTTGACGTCATCGCCACGCCGGCGTCGATCATTTCGCGAAACGTCGCCCGCACTTCGTCGGATTCCATGTCGAGATCGAGGTAATCGGAATCCCATCGAGCGCACTGGTCCGGCTCCTTGCCGTCGACGTAGTCAGTGTTGACGACCAGGCCATGCTCGAGGTTGTCGATGCCCAGCGCGACCGCTTCGCGATAGGTCACCGAGCACAGGTGCGCCGTGACCTTGAGGCCGTGGCTGTGTGCTTCGTCGATGACGGCGCCGAGCTCTGCCCGGCTGATCCGGGTATAGGCCTTGAACCAGCTGACGCCCTCCTCGGCCCAATAGCGCACGACGCGTCGGGCGTCTTCTTCGCTGTTGAGCTGCACCATGTCCAAGTCGACGCGTTGCCCGGTCATGTACGGACCGGTAACGAAGATGCGCGGGCCGATGCGGCGTCCGTCGTCGATGGCAGCCTTGAGATTGAGCTCTTCGTATGGCGCGTTGGCGCCGGTGGTACGGATGGTGGTTACGCCGGAGGCCAGGTACATGATCGGCGCCGTGGTGGAAAGCTGCGCCAGCCGCCCGCCGGCGGCGGTGTAGAAGGTGTGGTTGTGCAGGCCGACAAGACCGGGAATGAGCGTATGGTCGTTACCGTCGATGACCACGGCGTCCGTGGACGCCCGCACGCTACCGGCGCTGCCGGTGGCGGCAATCCGGCCGTCGCGAATGAGCACCGTTTGGTTATCGCGCGGCGCCGCGCCGGTGCCGTCGATGATCTTGACGCCGGTGATGAAGATCTCATCCGCGTCGACGGCGACGAAGCGCTCCCGGTCCGGAGCCTGTGCCGCGCTGCTACGTGGCGGTGCGCCGATGGCCGAGCCGTTCGCGGGCGCCAGCAGCACGATCATGGCGAGCGCGGCGACGGTACGGTTCAGGTATGCGCCGTGACGGCATGGGCTGGTCAGTGTCATCGGTTCATTCCTCCCATCATCCCGATCCTACGGGTTGCTGCAGTTCGGTGCTCAGTGGATTCCCACTTGCCCCTTGATCGAGTCGAGCATTGCCGGTGAGTCGTAGCCGACGCCGTCCTTGAACACGATGGTGACGTTCTTGATCACCGTGGGATCGGCGGCCAGGTTACCCGAGAGAAGAACCATTTCGGCGAGCTTGCCAACCTCGATAGTTCCGGTCTCGTCGTCGATGCCGAGGATCTTGGCGCCATTGGCGGCCATGATTTGCACGACCTGCTCCGGCGCGAAGTCGGCCTCGCGTAACAGTTCGAAATTGCGTTGGTCGCCGAAGCCGGGCAGCGCGGCGCCGTAGCCTGTCGGGTCCACCCCCGCGGCCAGCGTGCCTCCGGCGCGGACAAACGCCGCCTCATACTCGAGCATTTTCTGGAAGAGCTCGGGCGGCCTGCCGAAGGTGGCGTCGGCGGGGGCGTTGACGAGGCGATCGTTCTGCGCCTTCACGGCCGCGGCGATCTCGGGGGCCAGCATATCGAGAGCTCGCTGCTCCATCGGCGGGCGGCCGAGAACACCGGCCTCATACACGGCCAGAGTCGAGGTCATCGCCACACCATTGTCGACCATCTCGCGGAACGTTTGTTTGACGGCGTCCGACTCGATATCGAGATCGAGGTACTCACGGGAGACATTGATGCAGCGGTCGGGCTGCTTGTCTGGGTGGTAGTCGGTGTTGGTGGTCAATCCGTGTTCCAGACCGTCGATGCCCAGCGCCACGGCCTCGCGAAAGGTCACCGAGCACAGGTGTGCCGTGACCTTGATGCCGTTCTTGTGGGCTTCGTCGATGGCGGCGCCGAGCTCCTCGCGGCTGATCTGGTTGTAGGCCTTGAACCAGCTGACGCCTTCCTCGGCCCAGTAGCGCACGATGCGCCGGGCGTCCTCGGCGCCGTTGAGCTGCGCCATGGTCATCGAGCCGCGTTGGCCCGTGAGGTAGGGGCCGGTCACGAAGATCCGCGGCCCGATGCGCCGGCCATCCTCGATGGCTCGCTGCAGGTTGAGCTCTTCATAGGGAGCCCGTGCGCCCGTCGTGCGGATGGTAGTAACGCCAGAGGCCAGGTAAATGATCGGCCCGGTTTGCGAGAGCTGCGCGGCGCGTCCGCCGGCTGCCGTGTAGTAGCTGTGGTTGTGCAGGCCGATGAGGCCGGGGATCAAGGTGTGGCCGCTGCCATCGACGATCTCGGCGTCCTCCGGCACGTTCACGCTTTCGGACGGTCCGATGTCGGCGATGCGGCCGTCGCGGATCACCACCGTGTGGTCATCGAATGGCGCCAAGCCGGTGCCGTCGATGAGCGTGACGCCGGTAATGGCGATCGCCGGTCCTTCGACGGCGATGAAGCGCTCCCGGTTCTGGCCGCGGCCCTGGGGTGCCGCGGTGGCGATCGCGCTGCCCACGAGAGCGAGTACGGTGAACAACACGAGGAAAGGTGCGCGGTGGCGCCGCAGAATCGAGCTGATCATGGGTTCATTCCTCCCTGGGGTGCGCCTGCTTCTACCTCGAACACGAACTTCATTCCCGATTCGAGATGCTCGGCGATGTGGCAATGGACCATCCAATGTCCCGGATTGGATATCTCCAGCAGGATGTCGGTGGTCGAGGCGGTCGGTAACAGCACGGTATCTTTCCAAACGAGGTTGGAGTTTGGCACTTCGTCCTGCTCCAACACCAGGAAGCGCTGGCCGTGAATGTGCAACGGGTGTTGCATGGCATGCCAGGCGTCGCGGTCGTTGACCAGGCGGATCTTGACGACGTCACCCACCCGGAAGCGCCAATCGATATCCATGTTTTCAGCTCCCGTCGTGGCGTCTCGAAGAATCCACGCTATCTCGTTGGCGGTCGTCAGCCAGTTCATCATCGGCATCGTGCCGCTCCATTCCACCGGGTTGAAGTAAATCCAGTCGTAGAGCATCACCTGCTCGACGGGCAGCGGCAGGTTGTCGACTTCGAGCGTCAGTAGCAGCTCCAGATCAATGGGATCGTCGAAGCGGTCGCGATAGTCATCGATCTCGCCGATGACGGCAGCGTTATCGCGCAAGATGTCGAACGCCGGCCCGTGATCATCGGCGGCAATGCGGTCGGCGACGCGGATGACCCCGAGAGTATCAACCTCAGGGAAAAAAGTGCCGAAGCGATGGTTGATCGCCTGCACCTGGTTGTTAAGGTGGAACTCGCCGGGTTCGTCGAAGCGCACCTCGACAACGTAACGCTCGGCCGGGGCGATGACTACGCTCTCCACCATTTGCTCGTGCTCGAACTTGCCGATGTCGGAGCCGACGACCTTGATGGGCAGGGGAGAATCGGGCACCCGTTGCATTCCTCCGCTGGCCGTGTACTCCGCTCGCGAATCGCGCTGTGGGCCGGCTTCCTGTTGGAAGGAAACGTTGAACGTGCGTGTGTTCGAAACGTTGGTGAAGTAGAAACGGACGACCTCGCCGCGGTCGACGTCGAGTTCGTACAGCGGTTCGCCGTTGACCAGGAACTCGCTGCCGAAGCGGCCCATCAGCATGTAGTTGGAGGACTCGGCGCCAAAGGGAACCATGAGCCCGTCAGGCTCGAGCAGGAGGTCGTCGAGAATTAGCGGTTCTTCTCGATTGACCGGGCTGTAGTACGCGGGCTGTAACGAGTCGACCAGCATGTTGCCGTATAGGCCGAGCTCCTGCTGAACGTCCTCGCGGTGATGCGGGTGATACCAGTAGATGCCGGCGTCGCGGAAGTAGATCTGATAGCGAAACGAGGCGCCCGGCATGACCGGATCCTGCGTCACTCCGGGCACGCCGTCGAAGCGATTGTCGAGGCGCACACCGTGCCAATGCACCGCCGTCGGGAATGGGGTGTTGTTGGTGAGGTTTACGAAGATCGTCGATTTTTCCGCGACGCGAAGCAGCGGTCCGGGGTGTTGCTCGTTGAAGGCAAGCATGACGACGGTCTGGTCGCCGACGGCGCGGCGCACCAGGCCGGCCTCGAGATCCAGTGTCCCCCCGTCGCCGAGGTGAACCACCTGCCCGGGCTTGACCGTGGGAAACTGATCGACGTCCTCGGGAGACAGCGAGAGCGGTGTCACAGCGGGGCGCAACGGCATCATCCCGGGCAGCATCGGCACCAGCGGGTGCATCGGCGTCGAGCTCCAGCCGTCGGAATTTGCGCCCATGCCGGCCATCGAATCCATAACGTCGGCAGAATCGCGACGCAAGGGTTCCATAACCGCCGCAGGCGCCTGCGTCATCAGGTCGTGCGGATCCATGAAAAGGCTGGGAGAGCGGCCGCGCAGCACGAGCCGCCCGGTGCGCTCCTCGACGGCGGCCGAAATTTCGGCGGTGATCAGGATCAGGAACTTATTGAACTCGATGCGGCCCAGTGAGTTGGCGCCGTTGGTTACCTCGCCGAGCTTGATCACCGGCTCGAAAAACGGCGTCGTCGCCCAGGCGATGTAGGTTGTGTAGGCGCCGAACGAATCAGGCGCCGGCAGGCCCTCGATGTATGCGGTCAGCTCGTGGATGTGGTTGCCGGCCGGCGTAACGGTGACGCTGAACGGCGACGGCACGCGGCCGAGATCTACGGAACCGATGGCGCCCCGTGCCTGGGGTGTCGCGTGCAGATCGACGCAGTACAGATCGCTCGCGCCGCGCTCGGCGCAGGGTCCATTCGGAGAAACTCGGCGTTGTCCAGCCTGCTGCTGCGCCGAGGGAGCCGTCGGCATCGTTGCAAGCGCTGCCGGCACGGCCGCTCCGCGAACCACAGCCGCACCATCCGCCGCCGCACCGGTGGCGATGTAGCCGGCGACCAGCAATCCCGCAGCGACCCTCATAGGCGGCCGCGAGCCTACAGCCGCTGGGCGCCGGGACGGCCGTTCTCGACGAGAAACGAGGCCCGGGTGGAGATCGGCGAGTCCGGCTGCGAGACGTAATCGACGACGCGGTAGTCGGCGCGGAGCTCATCTCCCGACAGCTCGCAGGTAACGTAGCCGCGCTGGCCGTTGTAGAACTTAACGAACGGGTTGTCGGCCAGCATCCCCGCCGTCGTCGCACGGGTGTCGGCGCCGTCGCCGCTGGAGCTGATCGAGGTAACCACGAGCTCGGTGCCGATCGTCGCCGAATCCGGGTTATCGAAGTCGGCCTTGATGTCGTTCACCCAGTTGGAATGGATGTCGCCCGTGAGAACCACGGGATTGCTGGGTCGCGTGGCGCCGAGGAAGTCCGTGAGGCGGTTGCGCGCCGCGTCATAGCCGCTCCATTGATCCATGCTGTAGCGCTCCTCGTCGCCACCGCGCTGATCGACCTGCGCCACCATCACCTGCTGCGGGATGATGTTCCAGCCCACGTCGGAGCCGGCGAGTTCGTTAAACAGCCAGCTCTCCTGCTCGGCTCCCATCAGCGTTGCGGCCTCGTCGAAGACGGCGGGGCAACGTGGGCCGCTCTCGTCGTCGCACGGTTGATTGGTGCGATATTGGCGGGTGTCGAGGACGAAGAATCCGGCCAGCTGTCCGTAGGAGAGGTTCCGATAGAGTCGCATCTCGGCGCCATTCGGCATCGAGGTGCGGCGCAACGGCATGTGCTCGTAGTACGCCTGATAGGCGTTGGCGCGGCGGCGCAGGAAGGCCTCGACGGGGTCGTCACGCTCCGAGGTATCGCCGGCGTAGTTGTTGTCGACCTCGTGATCGTCCCATGTCACCACGAAGGGCGCCGCGGCGTGGATGGCCTGGAAATCGTCGTCGGTCTTGTACAGCGCGTAGCGGTTGCGGTAGTCGTCGAGCGTTTCGATCTCCGTTCCCGTGTGCATGCGTACTCGGTCTTCGCGCCCCTTGTACTCGTAGATGTAATCGCCGAGATGGAAGACGACATCGAGATCTTCCTCGGCCATGTGCCGGAAAGCCGTGAAATACCCCTGCTCGTAGTGGTTGCAGGAACAGAACCCGAAGCGCAGCCGATCGTTGTCGGCGCCGAGCGCCGGTGCCGTGCGCGTGCGACCCGCCGCGCTGGACTCGCCGCCGACGCGAAACTGGTACCAGTACCAGCGATCGGGATCGAGGCCGGTCGCTTCGACGTGTACGGAATGACCCAGCTCCGGGGTTGCCACGGCCGTGCCTCGCTGGGCAACCTGCCCCATTCGTTCATCGTGGGCGATCATCCACTCGACCTCGAGGGGCGCATCAGGCATTCCGCCGCCGCGCACCGGATCGGGCGCCAGTCGGGTCCACAGAACGACGCCGTCGGCGGTGGGTTCGCCGGAGGCGACGCCTAATGTGAACGGATACGCGGCGAATCGTGGGCGCGCCAACCGTCCTCGAGCGACGGCTCGCGGGAGGTCGAAGGTCGCAAGGGCACAAGCGGCCGCTGATCCGACCAGAAGCCTCCGTCGCGTGATCACGTTGGTTCCTCCTCCCATTGGTTGAGCTGACCGTTGGGCCTCAGCTTTTCACGATCGAGAGCTGCCGAGCAAGCTGGCGCTGATCGCCGCGTACCCGTCGCGGGCTCGGGTGAGCTGCTCGATCTCGATGTACTCGTCGACAACGTGAGCCAGCATTTCGTTCGAGGGGCCGAATCCGATCGTCGGCACACCGGCCACGCCGGCGCTGTGGGCTGCGTTAGTGCAGAACTGATAGCTCGATTGCCCGGGCTCGAGGGCGGCGTTGCGCAGGCCACGCAAGGCACCCTGCACGAGATCGTGGTCCTCGTCGAGCTGCCAGGCCGGGAACCACTTGGGTTCGTTCCAGGTGACTCCCGTGTAGGTTCGGTAGTCGGTGGTGGCGAGCCCGATGCCCGTATCGGCGGCGTCGGCGCGCCGGCAGGCGTCGACGAGCTGAGCCTCCACGTCCTGCAGCGTTTCGCCGGGCACCAAACGGCGCTCGTAGGTGGCCCGGCAGCCGCTGGGCACGACGGAATGTGCCGGGTAGGGGATCGAGATGATGTCGGTCAGGCACATGACGCCGCGACCGACAAACGGGTCCTCGGGTATGGGTATGGCTTCGATCTCGCTGATCACGGCGGCCATCACGTGCACCGCGTTGACTCCTTCGTGCGGCAGCGAAGCGTGAGACGGGCGCCCCCGCGTCTCGACGACGAACTCGGCGCGACCACGGCCGGCCCGTATCAGATCGAGGTCCGAGGCCTCGCCGATGACCACGTAGTCGGGCGGGTGGCTCTCCATCACGGCCCGCAACGCGGCGCCCTCGATCAACTCTTCACCGACGGACGCGGAGACGACGACCTGGCCGTGCAGCTCGGCGCGCTGCAGGCCGGCCGCCGCATGCACCATGGCGGCCAGCGCCCCCTTCATGTCGGAGCTGCCGCGTCCGTAGATACGCCCGTCGACGAGGTCACCACCGAACGGATCCACGGTCCAGGCCTCGGCGGGCAGCACGTCGACCGTGTCCATGTGGGCGTCGAAAAGCAGCGTCGGACCTTTGTGTTGGCCCCGCACAACGCCAACGACGTTGCCGGTGGCGTCGATCTCGACCTGATCGAACAGCAGCCGCCGCATCTCGCGGGAGACGCGTTCCGCCATCTTGTTCTCGTTGCCCAAGACGCTCTTCAAGCGCACGAGAGAGCGGGTGAAATCGATGAGCGCCTGGTCGAGGGCCGGCGGGTCGGATCCGTTCATCCGGCTAGCCTAGCAGCTAGCAGGCCGTGGTCTGCCTGCCCGGATTCCACAACGGGTGGTGGGACTGCTCGGGTATCGGGCCGTTTCACGCTCGTGCCCCGCATGTGGCCATACCCGCGCGGGGTATCGCAAACGCAGTTTCACTTGCTACGCTCTGTTGCCGTCGCACCGATTGGGAGGCCTTGTTCGGTGCAGATCCCGCTCTTCTTACGGGTGGGTGTGTATCTCGCGACGCAGTACGGAAAGAGATTCGCCATGCGAGGTTTGTCAGCAGCCCGACGGCCCCTCGGGCCCGGCGCCGCCCTGATCGCCGTGCTGCTCGTACTGACTACCGCGAACGCCGCCCTCGGCCAGAGCCTGCGCGGCAGCGGCGCCTCCCTCGATCGCCAGAACCGGCAGGCACAGCTCCACGACTTCACCTTCTTGCGCGACGCCGCGCACGTTCAGCGGTTCGTCGATGCCGGTTACCTGGTGCCGATTCGTGGCGATGAGAACTACTCGCTGAAGGCCGTCTCGTTTCCCTTCGGTCGCCCCGCCGCCCAGCTGTTCATCGAACGCCTGTCCGCGCAGTACCGCCGAGCCTGCGGCGAGCAGCTCGTCGTGACCAGCCTGACGCGGCCGCTCAGCAATCAGCCGCGTAACGCGTCGCGTCGCTCGGTGCATCCGACCGGGATGGCGATCGATCTGAGGCGGCCGTATCCGGGCCCGTGCCGTGATTGGCTCGAGGACACGCTGCTCTACCTGGAAGGCGAGAAGGTTCTCGACGCGACGCGCGAAACCAGCCCGGCCCACTATCACGTCGCCCTATACTCGGAACCCTACACGGCGTACGTGGCGCGACTCACCGACACCACGGCTTCGGCGGTGACTGCCTCGATCAGCCGAGACACCACATATCGCGTGCGCCGCCGCGACACGCTGTGGCGAATCTCTCGGGAGTACGACACGACTCCCGAAGCCATTCAGCGCGCCAACGGCCTACGCTCGACGCAGATCTATCCGGGTCAGCTCTTGAAGATTCCCGCCGGCGCGCACTGAGTCGCCACGTTAGTGTGCCGTCCCCAGAATAGCTTGACACTTGCAGAGGGAATTGCAGGCGAGGCCGCGGCCAGCTGCTGCACCATTCGCTGCCAGAGTCGCGCGAGTAGTAGACGTCGCAAGACGCCCTCTTGTCCACCATATGCCGCCGGTTCTGTTGTTTCTCGTGCGGCCCGCCGGTAGATTTTCCGAATCCTCACGAATTTTGCACTCGTGTCGGCGCAGTTCGTTCGCGGCTTAACACCCTGCTACGTGCCGACCACCCAGGAGACTCGACTCAATGCGCAGCAAAACCGCCCTGAAAGTGATCGTATTCGCCGTGGCCATGGGCCAAGCCGGACTCGTGGCCGGGCAGTCCGGTGCGTCGGCACCCCGATACTCCAACGAGACCGTGGCGCCGGAGCTCTTCTCGGCTCTGAAATACCGCATGGTAGGTCCGTCGCGCGGCGGCCGCGCCACCGCCGTTGCAGGACACCGCTCCCAGCCGTCGACGTTCTACATGGGCGCCACCGGCGGCGGTGTGTGGAAGACCATAGACTACGGCCGCACCTGGCGGCCAATGTCGGACGGTTATTTTCGTACCGGTTCCATCGGTGCCATCGCCGTGGCCGGGTCCGACCCGAACATCGTGTACGTGTCGACGGGATCCGACGGGCTACGCAGCAACGTGATCATCGGGACAGGCGTCTACAAGTCCACCGACGCCGGTCGCACCTGGGAACACCTCGGCCTCGAGAAGACCGGCAACTCCGGGGCAGTGCGCATCCATCCGAACAATCCTGATCTGGTCTATGTTGCGGCGATCGGCAATCCGTTCGCGCCCAATCCGGAACGTGGCGTGTATCGCAGCCGCGACGGTGGCGACACCTGGGAGCAGGTGCTGTTCGTTTCCGAGCGCACCGGGGCGGTGGACCTGGAGTTCGGGCCCGGCGACCCGAACACCATCTACGCCGGCATGTGGGAGGCCGAGCGCAAGCCGTGGACGATCGTCTCGGGCGGCATGGAAGGCGGTATCTGGAAGTCGACCGACGGTGGCGACACGTGGAATCAAGTGATGGACGGTCTGCCGACCGGATTGCGCGGCAAGAGCGACTTGGCGGTGTCGGCCGGCGACCCCGACCGGGTGTATGCGCTGATCGAGGCGCCGAACCCCGAGGGTGGGGTTTTTCGTTCCGACGACCGCGGTGAGAGCTGGCGACTGGTGAGCGACTTCCAGCCGATCCGTAATCGGCCTTTCTACTACAACAATCTCCACGCCCACCCTACCGACCCCGACACCTTGTGGGCCGCGGCCGAGGACTTCCACAAGTCGGTGGACGGCGGCCGCACCTGGAGCGAGCAGAGCACGCCGCACGGCGACAACCATGACCTGTGGGTGAATCCCGGCAATCCCGACCTGATGGTGCAGAGCAACGACGGCGGCGCCAACGTCAGCCGCGATGGCGGGCAGACGTGGTCGACGCAGGACAATCAGCCGACCGCCGAGCTCTATCAGGTCGACATATCAGACGACGTTCCGTATCGGCTGTACGCTGGACAGCAGGACAATTCGACGATCTCGGTGCCGAGTAGACGCGTCCGCGGCCTGGCCGGCGGCAACACGGCGGCATGGGAATCGCACGGCGGCTGTGAAACCGGCCCCGCGGTTCCCAAGCCGGGCGACCCGGACATCGTGTACGCCAACTGCAAGGGGCGATTCGGCGTGTGGAACCGGCGCACCGGGCAGGAGCAGCAATACTACGTCGGCTTCTGGAACCTGTACGGGCGTAACCCCGCCGACCTGGCTTTTCGTTTTCAGCGCGTCGTGCCGATCCATGTATCACCGCACGACCCGAATCGGGTCTACCACGGCTCGCAGTTTGTTCACGTGACCGAGGACGGCGGCGTGACCTGGGAGACGATCTCGCCCGATCTGACGGCCTTCACGGAAGAGACGCAGATGGTTTCCGGCGGGCCGATCACCATCGACGTGACCGGCGAGGAACACTTCGCGGTGCTCTACGACATACAAGAGTCGCCGCACGAGCCCGGCGTTATTTGGGCGGGGGCCAACGATGGTCCGGTGCATGTGACCCGCGACAACGGCGCGACGTGGACCGACGTAACGCCCGAGATGGGGCCGTACGGCCGCGTGCAGACGATCGAGGTTTCACCACACGATCCGGCTAAGACGTATGTGTCGATTCTGCGCTACCAGGTTGGCGACTTCGCGCCGTACGTTTACAGGACTACCGATTACGGGGAGAGCTGGACGCGCATCATCAGCGGGAGCAACGGCATTCCCGACAACGAGCCTATTCGCGTGGTCCGCGAGGATCCGGCGCGCGAAGGCTTGCTGTACGCCGGCACCGAGTTCGGCATGTACATCTCGTTCGACGACGGCGCCCGCTGGCAGCCGTTCCAGCAGAATTTGCCGCACACGCCGGTTACCGACATCAAGCGCGTTCACAACGACCTGGTGCTGTCGACCATGGGTCGCAGCTTCTGGATCATGTACGACGTCACACCGTTGCACGAAATCACCGACGCCGTTGCTTCTTCGGAGGCGCACCTGTTCGAGGTCGAAGACACGGATCGGCTGCGCGACGATAACGGCCGCGGCCGTGGCGGCGGCGATCCGGCGACGCCCCAATACCCGCCGGCCGGCGCCTATATCGACTACTGGCTGGCGAGCACATCGGCCCGCGAGCTGACGCTCGAAATTCTCGATTCCGCAGGCGAGCTCGTACGTGGCTTCACGAGCTCGGCAGCGGGCGTGCAGTTCGTCGTCCCCGAGGAGCCCAGCATGCGCGAGTGGCGCCTGGAGCGCATCGGCACGCAACGCCTGGCCAAGGGAGCCGGAGCGCATCGGTTCGCTTGGGACCTGCGACACGCAGGTCCTTGGCCGCGCTCTGGTGGTCGCGGCGGCCGGGGTGCCGACGGTCCGATGGTTCCGCCGGGGACCTATACGGCGCGTCTGAGCTCCGGTGACTGGAGCGCCAGCAGGACGTTCGAAGTAATAATGGATCCTCGTGTGACGCGGGAGGGGATCACCGCCGCGGACGTGACCGAGCAGGCCGAGTTCGCTTTGCAGGTGCGTGATACCTTGAGCAACGCGCGGCTCGCCGCGCTCAAGCTACGGCAGGCGCGCGACGAGCTATCGGGTGCCGAGACCGACGCCGCGCGAAGCCTCGACGAGCAGTTCCAGGAGATCGACGTGCTGCTCAACACGGCGCCGCGCCGTTACTCGCCGCCGATGCTGCTCGACCAGCTCTCGTACCTGTTCGGCAATTTGAATCAAGCCGATCAACGACCCGGAAATCACGCGTACGACCGGCACGAGGAGCTGTCGGACGACCTGAATCAGTTGATCCGCGACCTGGAGCGTTTGTTGAGTACCATGCGCTGATTCCCACGGACCAAGAGCGGCTAGATCTGACCGAGTGCGGAAACATTCCCGAGGGTGTACCGCGCAACCCCCAGCATCCTGCTAAGCCTCGGTCAGCTCCGCCCGGTCCGCGAACAGCTCCAACGCTTCCGGGTTGGCAAGGGCTTCTCTGTTCTTCACCTGCCGCCCGTGCACCACGTCGCGCACCGCGAGCTCGGTAATCTTGCCGCTCTTGGTGCGCGGGATGTCGGCCACCTCGAGGATCTTGTCGGGGACGTGGCGCGGGCTGGCGCCGCTCCAGATCTGTTGCTTGATCATGTCGGTGAGCTCTTCGCTAAGCTCGGCGCCGCCGGTGAGCTTGACGAACAGCACGACGCGAACGTCGTTGTCCCACTCCTGGCCGATCACGATCGCTTCTTCGATCTCGTCGAGTTGCTCGACCTGTCGATAGATCTCCGCCGTGCCGATGCGTACTCCACCGGGGTTGAGAGTCGCGTCGGAGCGCCCGTAGATGATCACCCCGTCGTGCACCGTGATTTCGGCGAAGTCGCCGTGCCACCAGACGCCCGGGTAGCGTTCGAAATACGCCGCCCTGTAGCGGGCTCCGTCGGGGTCGTTCCAAAAGGCCACCGGCATCGATGGAAACGGCCGTGTGCACACCAGCTCACCTTTTTCCTCGCGCACCGGTTGCCCCGCTTCGTTGAAGACCTCGACCGCCATTCCTAAAGAACGGGCCTGGATCTCGCCGCGCCACACCTCGCCGATGGGGTTGCCGCCCACGAAGCTGCCGACGATGTCGGTGCCGCCGGAAATCGAGCTCAGGCAGACGTCGCCCTTGATGTGCTCGTAGACGTAGTCGAACCCCTCGAGTGCCAGTGGAGAGCCGGTCGAGGTGAGCGTCCTGAGTCTCGACAGATAGTGTGACGACGTCACATCGACGCCGGCGTTGCCGAGTGCGTCGATGAACTTCGCTGAGATGCCGAACAAGGTGATGCGCTCTGCGTCCGCCAGGTCGAACAGCACGGCGGGGTGCGGGTGGACGGGGTTGCCGTCGTACAGCAGCAGCGTCGCGTTGGACGCCAGCCCCGACGCCAGCCAGTTCCACATCATCCAGCCGCAGGTCGTGAAGTAGAAGATTCTGTCGCCGGGTCTTACGTCACACATGACGCGGTGTTCGTAGAGATGCTTGAGCAGCGTGCCGCCGGCGCCGTGGACGATGCACTTGGGCTTCCCGGTGGTTCCCGACGAATACAGGATGTACAGCGGCTGATCGAACGGTAGCTGTGCGAACTCGATGTCGCCGGCGGGGTGGCCGCTGTACAGATCGTCGAGTGCGACGACGGATGGGCAACCATCTTCGCCGCCGGCCGTGGTTGTGATCTCTACTGCATCCTTACCATTACAGTGCGCACCGTTGGTCGCGCTGCCTCCGTTGGACTCGGCGAGCGCCTGCAGCAGAGGAGTAGTTTCGGCGCGCTCTCCCGAATAGGCGGCCACGATGACGTGCTCGACCGTCGGTAGCTGCGCCAGAAAGCGCCCGACGCGCTCCAGCGAATCGATCCACTTGCCCTTGAGGCGGTACCCGTCGGCGCAGATCAGGACCTTGGGCTCGATTTGGCCGAAGCGATCGACCACTCCCTGAGCGCCGAAATCCGGTGAGCAGCTCGACCAGGCGGCGCCGAGCGACGCCGCGGCCAGCATGCCGATGATCGCCTCGGGCATGTTGGGCAGGAAGGCCGCGACCCCGATCGCCGGGCTGTACCCCCATCGCCTGAAGAGCCCTACAGAGCCGCGAGACGCGGTCGTACAGCTCGCCATGGCTGAGCCGTCGCCTGACCGCCTCCTCACCCCAGAAAACGAATCGCGTCGTCGTTGCTGCTCCACTGCAGGAGGTTCTGCGCGAAGTTGAGGCGTGCTTCCGGGAAGAAGCGAGCGCCGGGCATCTTGTCGGCATCACGCAGCGCCGTCTCGCCGCGCCTTTCCGCGACCACGCCACCAAATGTCCACAACGACGTCCAGAACCTGTCGATCTCGTCGACCGACCAGAGATACAGCTCGTCGTAGCCGTCGATCCGCACGCCCCAGTCGTCGTTGGCCTGCTTGATGAAGGCGGTGAGGTTGGCGTCGGCGACACGTTGCGCCGAGGGAGTCCATAGCGGCTCGCTCATGCGCCCATCGTACTAGACCGCCAGGACGGGACTGTCTCTTGGATTGCCAGCTGCAAGGGACGGCGGCGTGGCCGTCTCACGCGCACGGCCGATAGCTAGCAACCATCGCGCATCACAAGATCAAGCGGCCGTATTGAGCAGTTCCGGGACCCTCAGACCATCTTCTCCTTCCAACTTCCGCGCTTGAAGATCACCCCCGCTGACCACCGCCAGCATCGAGAACGACACCGTCATGGCGATGAACACACCGATCGGGCCGAGGCCGGCCGGGTAGGCCAGCCAATAGGCTGCGGGCAGCTCGAAGAGCCAAAAGGTAAAGAGGTTGATGTAGGTCGGCGTCCAGGCATCGCCGGCGCCGTTGAACGACTGTGTCAGCACCATGCCGTAGGCGTAGAACGGGAATCCGAGCGACACGATGCGCAGGCACAGGATACCCCAGCGGACCACTTCGGTGACTTCCGCGGCGCGGGCGGGATCGTTCGTACTGGCAAAGAACATCACGATGGGAGGCGCGAACGCGAAGAAGATGACCCCGATTCCGCTCAGAAAGAGCATGTTGTAGAAGCCGGCAATCCACACAGCGCGCTCGGGCTTCTCGGCGCCGAGCGCCTGGCCGACCATCGTCGCCGCGGCGTTGCTCATGCCCCAGCTCGGCAACAGCGCGAAGACGATCAACCGGATGCCGATGGTGTAACCGGCCAGCACCTCGGCGCCGAAGCCGGCGAGAATGCGGATCAGGCCGACCCAGCTGGCCATGCCGATGAAGACCTGGAACATGCCGGTGGCCAACAAGCGCCACAGACGCAACATGATCGAGGGGATCACTTTCATGTGTTGCAAGCCCACCGACAGCCGGCCGCCGGCGCGGGCCAACCACCAGAACTGCGCCACTACCGCCGTGCCCCGACCGATGTTCGTGGCGATTGCCGCCCCTCGAATGCCGAGCTCCGGAAAAAAGCCCCAACCGAAAATCAGAGCCGGATCGAGGAACACATTGATGCCGTTGGCGATCCAGAGCACGCGCATGGCGATGGCCGCATCACCGGCGCCACGGAACGCCGCGTTGATGAGAAACAGCAGCAACACCGTGGCGTTGCCGGCGAGCATGATGCGGGTGTACGGCACGCCCTCCGCGATCACCTGCTCGTTGGCGCCCATCACACGAAGGAGGTCGGCGGCGAACACGAAGCCGAACGCACCGATCAACCCCGCCACACGCCGACGCCGAGAACAATGGCCTGCACGGCGGCACGGGCTGCGCCGTCATGGTCCTGTTCGCCGATACGCCGGGCGACCATCGCAGTCACGCCGATCGACAGACCCAAGGCCACGGTGTAGATCAACGTCAGCATGGACTCGGTGAGGGCAACCGTCGCCGTCGCCCAGGCTCCGAGCTTGGTGACGAAGTACACGTCGACCACGGCGAAGATCGACTCCGCCACGGTTTCCAGGACCATGGGCACGGCGAGCAGCAGCACGGCCCGGCCTATCGGACCGCTCGTGTAGTCCTCGCGGTATGTGCCACGAACGGCGCCACGCAGGTCCCGCCAGAGTCCTCGCTCGGTGTCCTTCGCTCCGTTGTCGCCCAACAGGTTCAGTTGCGCTGGAACACCGGCTTTCCGTTCAGGTAGGTGGCTTCGACAGACCGCCGGAGGATGCCGCGATCGAGGGGCAAAGACAAGGGGGCGTCGAGGACCACGAAATCGGACCACGCGCACGGCGGCGGCGGTGACTTCGACGTGCTCGATGCGGTTCGGCAGCTCGTGAGTTGCTGACCTGCTGCGGGTGGCGGATTGCGAGGCCTCGAAGGCGTCGAGTGACATGCGGACGGCGCGGTCGCCGATGGCGTGGATAGCGACGGGGTTGGATCGGCTTCAAGTATCAAGTGAACGCGCGCAACCCATCCCACGGCAGAGTTTTCCTACCTTCTGCCAGCGGACTATAATTGAGTCCGAATTTCCCGCCCGAGGCGCGACGCCTCGGCGCTGTCCGAGACTTCTCGACCCGCAGCCGCATCGTGCTTTTCCGGAGGAATCGCCTTGTCCACGAGTGAAACTGAGCCCAAGTATCAGGTGGCCGTCGTCGGCGCCGGTCCGGCGGGTTTGTACGCTGCCCGCGAGCTGGTGAAAGGCGGCGCCCACGTGTCGCTTTTCAACCGCGACGTGAAGCCCGGAGGTTTGGCGGAGTACGGCATCTTTCACAACAAGCTCAAGATGAAAGGCGGGCTCCGCAAGCAGTTCAAGTTGATTCTCGAGGATCCCGTCATCGACTATTACGGCAACGTGGACGTAGGCGAGCAGGGCGATCTGAGTCTGCAGAACCTCCTCGACCTCGGCTTCCAGGCCATCCTGGTGACCGTCGGGGCCCAGGGTACGAAGTGGCTCGAGCTAGACGGGGAAGATCTCACCGGCGTCTACCACGCCAAGGACGCCGTCTATCATTACAACCACCTGCCGCCGTTCTCGCAGCGAGAGTTCAAGATGGGCGACAACGTCGTCATCATCGGTATCGGCAACGTGATGTGCGACATTGCCCACTGGGCCGTTCGTGACCTGGGCGTCAAGGAGTGTCGCGTCGTGGTGCGTCGCGGCCCGGCGGAGGCCAAGTTCACGCCCAAGGAGTGGCAGATCTTCGCCAAGAACCTCGACTTGGAAGACTTCGAAGAGGAATGGCAGCGCTGCGTGACCAAGATGGAAGCCGTCGGTCAGGACCTCGACGCGGCGAAGCAGGTTTTTCTGACCGGAGTGGAGAAAGGACAGGAGCCCAACCACGACACGCGGTTCACTTACCGCTTCTTTGCATCGCCCAAGGCTCTGGTCGGTGACGGCAACGGGCAGTGCATCGGCCTCGAGGTAGAGGAAACCTATCTAGAGGACGACAACGGTTACATGAAATGCGTCGGCACCGGCAACACGTACGTGGTGGACTGTGACAGTGTCGTCTTTTGCATCGGCGACAAGGTGGACGAAACCTTCGGCCTGCCGACGGAGTGGAGCGAGTTCGCCAAGCATCCCGAGCCGCGCTATCCGGTGGATGATATTTCGTACGAGGCCTACGACCCGGATGGGGAGCGAGATCTGTCGAAGATCTTCCTCGCCGGTTGGGCCCGCAAGGCCAGCGAGGGCTTGGTGGGCGCGGCGCGCAAGGACGGCACCAACGGCGCCCGGGCGCTCATGCACTACCTCGGTGCCGTCGGACCGGCGGAGGCTGTCGATACGCAGCCGCTCAAGGATCGCCTCGCCGCGCTCGACAAGAAGGTCGTCGTCAACGACGACATTCCCAAGCTGTTCGCCGAGGAAGCCAAGATCGCCGAAGAGCGCAGCATCGACGAGTTCAAATACGATACGAACGAGGAGATGTTGGCGGCGATCGCCAGCTAGCCTTTCGCTTCTTGTCGGAGCAACTCGGCGACTTCCTCGTGTGCTTGCCTTGTTGCGTAGTCCAAAGCCGTCAACCCGGAAGCTCTGTGTCGGCCAACGAATCGAGGGTGGTGTCCTAAATCAGGACGGCACCGGATCGGGCGATTTGTCATTGAGACGCCTGTATAGAAAGATTCTTGCCCATGTGCGCTGCGTCCCGGACCGTCGCCAAAGAGTCGCTGCCAAGTCGCGAGGAACTGCTCGCCGAGATCGAAGTGCTGCGCAGCGAGCTCGAGATCACCTTCGAGAACGCGCCGCTCGGCATCACTAGCGTAGACCTGACGGGCCGCTTCATTTGGGTCAACGAGACGTTTGCCGATATGCTCGGGTACGAGCGCGGCGAACTGCAGGGCAAAAGCGTCGACTTCCTCACCCACCCCGACGACGCGGCCGAGACGCAGCGCCTCTTGGCAGGGCTTCTGGACGGATCGCATCAGCGCTCGTCGCGCACGAAACGTTACGTCGCCAAAGATGGGCGCACCGTGCACGCGGAGTTGCATGCCTTGGCGGTACCGGGACCGGGCGGCAGGCCGAAGCGCTTGGTCGGCCTCGTCCTCGACATCACGCATCGACTGGAGGCCGAGGAAGAAGTTCGCCAAACGCGGGAGCGCTTGCCACACGTCGCGCGCATGAGCACTCTCGGCGAGATGGCCGCCGGCATCGCCCACGAGATCAACCAGCCACTCGCCGCGGTCGCCACGTACGCGCGGGCGTGCGGCAGGATGATCCGCTCACGCATGACCGACGCGACGTCGAGTTGCTCGACACGCTCGACCGGATCAGCCACGAGGCGCTACGCGCCGGGGCGATCATCCATCGCCTCAGGGATTTGGTTCGGCGGCGCGACAGCCAGCACACGGAGTGCGATCTGAACGAACTGGTGCGCGACGTCGCCAGCCTCGCCGGGCTCGACGCGATCCACAACGGAATCCGTTTGGAGCTCGATCTTGCCGGCACGTTGCCGCCGGTGGTTGCCGATCGGATTCAGGTGCAGCAGGTGATTCTGAACCTGGTGCGCAACGCCATGGAGGCCATGGAGACCGACAGCGCCGACGATCGTACGGTTAGTTTGCGGACCCTGAGGGGCGACAACGGAACCGTCGAAGTGGCGATCGTCGATCGCGGGGAGGGCGTGGCAGTCGACGAAGAAGCCGAACTCTTCGAGCCTTTCTATACGACCATGGAAGCGGGAATGGGAATGGGCCTGTCGATCTCCCGTTCCATCGTACGGGCCCACGGCGGACGTGTCTGGTTTACGCGAAACGCGGACCGCGGTACTACTTTCCACTTCACGCTCCCGGCAGAGAAAGATCAAGGCGATGCAGGCTGACTCTGAGGGACGCGCCGGTGTCGTTTTCATCGTTCGAGAACGGCAAAAAGCATGGCGCGGCATGCGTCCGGGTCCCAGTCGTTGTTGCCGCGTTGTTCGGCCAGTTCGGCGAGCTGCTTCTTTTCGCGCTCGGGAATCCGCGTCGAAACCAATCGTGTGCGATACAAGTGTGCGCCTCCCGGTTCGTCCCTTCCGGAGGCCGTACCAGGGTGTGCCGAAACAAGGGGCACGGCCAGTGAAGCCGGGATAGTCGCATCGGCGGAAACCCGCGTAAATAAGGGCTTGCACCTAGGTAAATAGGCATATTTCGCACTCGAAAGGCGGCTCTCCGTGTCCGAAGATACGCAGTGTCTCGTAGGGCTTCGGGCTCGTTGCGGTGTGCCGATCAGCTGTGCGAATTGGTGGGCCCACGGGACGTGAGCACCATGCGGACGAGCCCGGCCAAAGAGCCGGCGCCCATCTTGCTCATGACGCGCGCCCGATGGATTTCGACGGTGCGGGGGCTGAGCCCGAGGTCGAAGGCGATTTCCTTGTTCGCCTTGCCGTCGACGACCAGGTCCATCACCTCGGCCTCGCGCGTGGTCAACGTCTGCATCTTCGCGCCGATCGCCTGTACATCGGCGGCTTTGGCGCGGGTCTCCGCATCTTCCTCGAGGGCGAAGTGCACCCGGTCGATCAACTCCTGGTCGCGAAACGGCTTCTGAATGAAATCGACGGCGCCCGCTTTCATGGCCTTGACCGCCATCGGGACCTCGCCGTGCCCGGTAACGAAGATGATCGGCACGGAAACGTCCCTCTCCACCAGATGTTCCTGCAGCTCCAAGCCGCTCATTCCGGGCATGCGTATGTCGAGGATCAAGCAACAGGGTTGTTGCGGATCGAAGTCATCGAGGAACTCGGCCGCGGAGGCGAATGATTCCGCGCGCAGTCCCATCGATCGGATCAGCATCTCGGTCGAGAGACGCACAGCCTCATCGTCGTCAATGACGAACACAATAGGGTCCCTTTTCGCCATGATGGAAGAATTTGAGGCCGCAGCGTGTGAATGTCAATTCAGAAACGAATGCGTTTATGTCGCGCTCATCCTTCCCCGTTTACCGCCAACAGCTCGATCTCGAAGATCAATGTCGCGTTGGGGCCGATCGGTCCGCCCGCGCGCGGCGTCATGCCGTAGGCCAGTTCTCCCGGCACGAAGAGGCGCCACTTGCTGCCGACCTTCATCAGCTGCAAGCCCTCGATCCACCCGGGGATCAGCTGATTGAGCGTGAACGTCGCCGGCGTGCCTCTCTGCAACGAGCTGTCGAAGACGGTACCGTCGATCAGCGTTCCCTCATAATGGATCGTGATGCGGTCGGTGGCTTTCGGCGAAGTGCCGGTGCCCTCTTCCATGACCTCGTATTGCAGACCGCTGTCGAGCACCAACACGCCTTCGTGCGTTGCGTTCTCCGTCAGAAAGGCCTCGCCGGCTGCCGTGTTGGCTGCCGCTTCGCCGGCCGCACGGTCCGCTTCTCCGGCGGCCAGCATTTGCTGAAACTCGACCATCGTCGCCTGAATCTCGTCCGGCGTCATCGCCGGCTCGTTGCCATCGAGCGCGTCGCGCAACCCCAGTGTGAACTGCTCGACGTCGATGTCGGCGCCCTGCCGTTGGAAGTTCTGCCCGCCACTAAGCCCGATCGCGTAGCTGGCGCGTTCTTCGAGGGATTCCGGCGCCCCCGCCGGCGGGGCGCCGGCGGCGTTACACGCTGCGGTTGCCAAGAACAGTACGAGGACGATGATTGCAGCGGAGGCTTTCATTGCTCATTCCCGTGTGAGCGCCACCACGGCATTGCAGCGCGTGAGTGGGCATCTTACGTGCTCGGCGTTCGGTGCACAGCCGATTTGCGTGGCCGGCGAGTAGGGTGGAAGCTGTTCCCTCGTGTCAAACGCGGTGGAGTTGCTCGAGAGAACGACCTACGACCGCGGCCCCGCGCCGCCTCGATTACCTCTTGCGCTCCAGAAAGGGATCCCGAACGGTGGCCATGTTGACGATCTCGAAGGACTGCAGAACATTCGTTGGCCACACACCGGCACCGAAACTGCCGTAGATCTCCCAGGTCGAGTTGTTGCGCCGGGCGAAGGCGACTTGCAGCTCGTCGGCGTAGCTTTCTCCGGCGAGCAGCCGCCCCGTGAAGTACGTCCAGACCTCGAGCCCGGTCGAGGCAGCGCGAATGCTGTCGGGTCGGCCGAGAATGATCCACGCACGGCCGCGGTCGCTTCTCCAACCGCGCGGGAAGCCAGGGAAGCGCTTGTTGGCGTAGGCGACGCGGGTGTAGAACCCCACCATAAACGGGGTCTGATCGTCGCGCGTGTCGTCGTTGCGGCGCTGCCAGAACCAGCGGATGAACTCGCGCTTTTCGTCGTCGTCGCGCAGCTCCTTCCAGATCTTCTGTTCTTCCTGAGTAAACAGGTAGCTGACGGGACCGCGGTTCCATTTGTCGACTTCGGCCTCGAACACACGGGCCGCCTCGGCGGGATCCGTGGGCATTTGCGCCGCATTTGCGGGCGGCGGTGAGGCGAGCGAGGAAGCCATCATCGCGATCGCCAAACCGAGGACTACAGCGAGTATGTTCTTCATCTCTCTAACGTAGCACGGTGGAGATACCGGGTTGCGGCGACACCTCCGCACGGGTCGACCAGCGACGCACGAACACGCGCCCCAGGAGGGCGACGACGATGACTGCAGAAACGATCTGCGGCACCGAGGTGCTTTCCTCCAGCGCCGCCGACACGGCACTCGACAGGTCGATGCCGAGCCTCGTGTACACGAGGTTGGCGATGAAGCCGAAGGCCAAGGCCGACACCGCTACGCCGACCAGGTAGATCGACAGCACACGCTTGCCCATGAAGCGCAGGACCACGAGGATCGTGGTCATGTTGGTCGCCGGGCCCACCAGCAACATGACCAGCGCGGCTCCGGGGTCGAGCCCCTTGAGGATCAGGGTCGCGGCTACCGGAGTAGCGGCGGCGGCGCAGATGTAGACCGGTGTGGCGATCAGCATCATCAGAGCTGACGACACCCATCCTTGCGGAATCGCCGATAGCATGCCGTCGGGAACCAGGACGCCGATCGCCGCCGAGAGGATAAATCCGACGATCAGCCACACGGCCAGATCATCCAAGAGGGGGCCGAAGGCGTAGCGGATGCCGGCGGCAGTCGACTCGCGGCGGCTCTCGGATGGCGTCGCCGGCTCGGAGCCACACTCATCGTCAGCGCAGCAGCTCGAGGTGTTTGCGGGGGCACCGGGCTCCGGAGGGCTCGATGGCGCGGCAGCCGTGCCTGATCCGCTGTTGTCGTCGGCCAGGAACATGACGGCGGACCCGGTGAGCAACGCCGTGGCAAACGCCGCGACGGGACGGAACACGGTCATGATCGGGTCGATCAAGGCGTAGGTAATGCTGATCGAGTCGACACCCGTCTCCGGGGTCGAGATGAGAAACGACGTCGTGGCGCCGCGGCTCGCGCCCCTTTGCCGTAGGGCCGTTGCGGCCGGGATCACCGAACACGAGCACAGCGGCAGGGGAACGCCCACCAGCGAGGCCCAGACAATCGAGCGAAATCGGTTTCGCCCCATCAGGCGGTGAACCAATGCCTCCGGTACGAGGGCGCGAAACAGTCCGGCCAGCAAGAACCCGAGCAGCAGGAACGGCGCCGATTCGGCGACGATGTGCAGTAGCTGGCGGGCAAAGTCGGACAACAAGATCATTCGGTGCTCCGTAGATCGCAGCGCGGCGAGTAAAGCGTACAGGGCTTTGATGTCGTATCGATTTTTAGTATACTCAAAATCTAGTTTCGCATCATCTGAAAATAACGGGTCCTCGCATTTCAGCGACGTGCCCTCGGAATTTGTTCCGATGGTCAATCCCCTCGCAGCACTCTTCGTTGCCTTCGCGATCGCCTCGATCGCGGCGCTCCTATTCTGGCCGGTGCGCGGCCTGTACTGGCGCTGGGAGCATGTCTTGCGCGCCTCGGATCGGGTTCTTTCGGAAGATGCGCTGAAGTTCCTGTTCGACTGCGAGTATCGCGATCTTACCGGCACGCTCCACGGGCTTACCGGGGCTCTGGGGATTTCCGACAAGCGTGCCGCCGCTCTCCTCGAGCGTCTGCAAGAGCTCGAGCTCATCGTGTCGACGGCCGGCGAGCTCCGGTTGAGCGTCGAGGGGCGCGCGCAGGCCCTGCAGATCATCCGCGTACATCGGCTGTGGGAGCACCATCTCTCGGAGGACACCGGCATGGACGCCGCCACGTGGCACCGCGAGGCGGATAGGCTGGAGCACACGACGTCTCCCGAAGAAGCCGAGGCGATGGCGATTCGGCTCGGACACCCGCGCTACGATCCGCACGGTGACCCGATTCCGACAGCCAACGGCGAGTTGCGATCGGTTGAGGGTCGCCCGCTCGGTGACATCGAGGCCGGGGAGATCGTCAAGGTCACGCACATTGAGGACGAGCCCGACCCCATCTACCAGCAACTCGTTGCCGAGAATCTCCACGTCGGCATGCAGATTCGTGTGCTCGAGGTTTCCCCCGACAAGGTTCGTTTCGAGGTCGACGGGCGCGAGTGCGTGCTGACGCCACTGGCGGCGGGCAACCTGTCGGTTGCACCGGTGCCCGATGAAGACACCCGCGAGGGCGAGCTCGAGCTTCTCTCTGTCCTGCGACCCGGGGAGAGCGGCGAAGTCGTCGGTATCTCTGCCGCCTCGCGCGGCGCCGAGCGCCGCCGCTTGATGGATCTCGGCATCATCCCGGGAACTGTCATCAAAGCCGAGCTGCAGGGACCGGGCGGCGATCCCATGGGCTATCGAATTCGTGGCGCGGTGATCGCGTTGCGTCGCCAGCAGGCCGATCGAATTCGCATCCGCCGCACGGCGGACTGATTTGAGCACGGAGCAGTCGCTTGAGCCACCCATCGCCTGAAGCGTGCGCCGCCTGCCCAGTCCACAACCTGGGCAATCTGCGGAAGCTCGGCGTCGACATGGAGAACTGGGACTACGTCGTTGCCCTGGCGGGTAATCCGAACACCGGCAAGAGCACGGTGTTCAACGCCCTGACCGGCCTGCGCCAGCACACCGGCAACTGGCCGGGCAAGACCGTGACCCGTGCCGAGGGCGGATTCCAGTCGGGAGGCGACAGCTACAAGCTCGTCGACCTGCCCGGCACTTACTCACTGCTGGCGACGAGCTTCGACGAGGAGATCGCCCGCGACTTCATTTTGTTCGGCCAGCCCGATGTCACCTTAGTCGTCGTCGACGCGACGCGCCTGGAGCGCAATCTGAACCTGGCGCTGCAGGTTCTGGAGATCACCGATCGGGCCGTGATTTGCCTCAATCTCATGGACGAAGCCGAGCGCCGCGGGCTGACTGTCGACCACCGTCGCTTGGCGCGGGATCTCGGTGTTCCCGTGGTGCCGACATCGGCGCGCTACGGCGAAGGACTCGACGAGCTTCTCCGGGCGATCGCCGAGGTTGCTTCGGGGCAAACGGTTTGCAAGCCGTTGCGCATCGCCAACCGGCCCGCGGCGCTCAATCGCGTGCTCAACCGGCTGGCTGGCAAGATCCGCGAGACGTTCCCCGGTCTGCCGAACAGCCAGTGGGTGGCGCTGCGCCTGCTCGACGGCGATGACCGCATCATGAAAGCGGTGAATACCGGCGAGTTGCTGCACTTGCAAGACGTAACGGCTTCGGCAGAGGCGGAGTCGATACCGCTCGAACCCGCCGAGAAGGACCTGGTCGTGCCGGACGACGCACCGGAGGGCGCCGCGGAGATCCTCGCGCTGGCTTCCGACCTGCGCTGGCAGGCGGGCCCCGATTTTCACCAGACGGTCATGGAGGGCATCTACACCGAGGCCGCCCGCCTCGAGCAACGAGCGGTCACGCGCAGCGACGAGAAGCAGCGCTTCGATCTGGACCGGGCGATCGACAGGGCGGTGACCAGCCGGACGTTCGGCATCCCGCTCATGTTGTTGCTGCTCATGCTGGTCTTCTGGATCACGATCGCCGGTGCCAATGTGCCGTCATCGGTACTGGCGACGTTGCTCATCGAGAACGGGTGGAACTGGCTACGCGATGGTGCCGCCGCGATCGGCATGCCGTGGTGGCTCTCCGGTCTGCTGATCGACGGGATGTACCTAGGTACCGCTTGGGTCGTCGCCGTGATGCTGCCGCCGATGGCGATATTTTTCCCGATGTTCACGCTGCTCGAGGACTTCGGTTATCTGCCGCGGGTGGCGTTCAACCTCGACCGCACGTACGGCCGGGCCGGGGCGCACGGCAAGCAAGCCCTCACCGCGGTGATGGGTTTTGGCTGCAATGCCGCCGGGATCATCGCCACGCGCATTATCGATAGCCCGCGCGAGCGTCTCATCGCCATCATTACGAATAACTTCTCGTTGTGTAACGGCCGCTGGCCGACGCAGATCCTGATCGCGTCGATCTTCATCGGGGCGCTGGCTCCCGCTTACCTCGGCGGTTTCATTGCGGCCCTCGCAGTCGTGACGATCGCCGTGTTCGGTATTTTGCTGTCGTTCGTCACGTCGTGGTTCTTGTCGCGCACGGTGCTGCGTGGCGAGGTGTCGACGTTCCACCTCGAGCTGCCGCCTTATCGGCCGCCGCGAGTGCTGCGGACGATCTACACCTCGCTCATCGACCGCACGATCTATGTGCTGTGGCGCGCCATCGTGTTCGCTCTGCCGGCGGGCGCCGTAATATGGCTGATCTCCAACATCAACATCGGTGACCTCAGCATCGCCGAGCACGCCATCGCGTGGCTCAACCCCCTGGGCATGCTGGTGGGCTTGAGTGGCATCATCCTGGTGGCCTATATCGTGGCGATTCCGGCCAACGAGATCGTCATCCCGACGATCCTCATGTTGACCGTGTTGGCCACCGGCCTCGGCGGCTTCGGTGGCGGCGCCGGCGTCATGTTCGAGCTCGACGACATCGAGGGCACGGCGCAGATCCTGCAAGCCGGCGGGTTCACCTTGTTGATGGCGGTGAACCTGATGCTCTTCAGTCTGGTGCACAACCCATGCTCCACGACGATCTACACGATCTACAAGGAAACCGGGAGCGCCAAGTGGACTGCGGTGGCGTCGTTGCTCCCGGTAGCGATGGGTTTCACGCTTTGCTTCGTGGTGGCGCAGGTGTGGCGGATTGTGGCGGGTGTGGGGTAGCGCCTAGTCGAACAGGCGGGGTTGGTCACTTGTGGGAGATTTTTGGGGCCGGACGATCTTTAGCTTGGGGAGGGGTTTGATGCACTCGGGGTCGTCGTTGTTGGGGGTGTTGACGTTGGTGCTTACCGGGTGTGCCTGCATGAGTTCGGCGGAGCAGGGGCGCAGGATTTCGCCGAGCATGGCGGCGTCACGCACGTGCGGGTCGAGCCAGGTGTCCCACAGCTCCGGCGGCACGATGACCGGCATGCGGTCGTGGATCGGCGCCAACAGCTCATTGGGTTCGGTGGTCAGAAACGAGCACGACTCGACCCGGCCTTCGGCGTTCAATTTCATGGTCGCCCGCGCCGCCGCCGTCAGTTGTTCGAGCTGGTCACCGCAAGGCCGCCAACGATCCCAGAGCCCGGCGAACGCGAAGGGGTGGCCGTCGGCCATCGACATGAAATACGGCTGTTTGGGGCCGCCCTTGACCTTCTGCCACTCGTAGAAACCGTCGGCCACCACCAGGCAGCGGCGCTGCTCGAACGGCTCCTTGTAGGCTGATTTTTGCGCCACCGTTTCGGCGCGGGTGTTGATCATGCGGTTACCGATCGCCGGGTCCTTGGCCCAATACGGGATCAGCCCCCAACGCAGCTCGACGAGCCGGCGTTTACCGACTTCGTCTTGTCGCACCGCGGCGACCGTCTGGGTGGGTGCGATGTTGTAGCGCGGCTCGAGCTCGGCGTCGGCAAGGACGTGGAAGTAGCCGGAAATCTCGTCGGCCGGGCTCGTGAGTGTGAAGCGACCGCACATGGGGCGAGGGTACACCGGTGGGCCGTCGACGGTGCCGGTGTGTTGTCCGAGCGGCACAGGGTGCGGGTGCACCACTCCTCGTTTGCTATTGTGGTTCGTGGCCGGGCAGCCGCTGCTCTGTATCGGCGACGATTTTCGCCAGACCGATCTCGAAATCGCCTCAGCGAGAGGATGGCGCTGGTGACCACACACCTCGATTCAACTTCCACGCAACGCCGAATGCTTCGCGCCGCAGCGTCTCGGTGTGCTCGATGGTGTCGAAGGATGAAGGTCGCCATCGGGGTCGCAGTGGTGGCGCTGATCGCGACGTCGACCGGGGTAGCGTCGGCGCAGAGCGGTGATACGGTGCGCCTGCGCATTCTGGCCTACAACGTCCATCATGGCGCTGGTAACGACGAAGTCCTCGACCTGCAGCGCATCGCCGACCTCATCAAGTCGCTCGACCCGGACCTCGTCGCGCTGCAAGAGATCGACAATCGCACCGAGCGGACGGGCGGCGAGAACCAGGCTGCCCGGCTCGGCCAACTCACCGGCCTCGGGTCGGTCTTCGGGCCGTTCATGGATTACCAGGGCGGCGAATACGGCATGGCGGTGCTCTCCAAGTTGCCGTTTGTCAACCCGACCTCGTACCTGCTGCCTCCGGGCCCGGAGCCGCGCACCTCGTTGGCCATCGAGGTGCTCCTTCCGAACGGTGGTGAGCTCGTGTTCGCGGGCATTCACTTCTACCGGACCGAAAGCGAGCGCATGGCCCAGGCACGGCGGCTGCTGCTTGTTCTCGAGGACGAGCCGGTGCCGGTAATCCTCGCCGGCGACTTCAACTCGACGCCGGGATCACCGGTCATGAACTTCATCGGCGAGTCGTTCACGGTACCGGATAAGGGCGACGATCACTTCACCTTCCGTTCCGACAATCCGACGCGGGAGATCGACTTCATCGTGTTCCGCCCGGCGGAGCGGTTCACAGTCATCGAATCGCGCGTGATCGACGAGCCGCTAGCCTCGGATCACCGACCGTTGTTGCTCGTCGTAGAGTTTCAGACGGAGAGCCCGAAGCCCGCGGCGTCGCCAACGGAGTCGAAAGAGGACCCGGCAAGTGGGGGCAGAAGGAATTGAGCGTAGCGAAACCAGCTTTGGTCGTGCTCGCCGCCGGGATGGGCAGTCGCTACGGCGGCCTCAAGCAGATCGATTCGGTTGGGCCCAGCGGTGAGACGTTGCTCGACTATTCGATCTTCGACGCCGTGCGCGGCGGCTTCGCCAAGGTCGTGTTCGTTATCCGCGAGGACATCGAAGCAGCGTTCATCGACAGTGTCGGGGCCAACTACGAGGGCCGCGACGAACTCACTGTCCGCTACGCCTTTCAGGAGCTCGATGACGTACCCGAAGGTCTTGGCGTTCCCGCCGGACGGGAGAAACCCTGGGGCACGGGACACGCCACCCTGGCGGCCCGCGATCAGATCGACGAGCCTTTCGCGGTGATCAACGCCGATGACTTCTACGGTGCTCGGGCGTTCGAGTTGCTCGGCGCACACCTGATAGAGGTCGCCGGTGCCGGCGACGCTGCTGCAGGCGACTATTCAATGGTCGGTTTCGTGCTCCGAGACACGTTGTCGGATCACGGCCCGGTGGTTCGCGGCGTTTGCGAGCAGCGCGATGGCTATCTCTGGCACATCGACGAGCTGCGCAACATCACGCGCCACGGTGACGGCGCCGTCTATCCCGGTGACGGCGGCGAGGACCGCCATCTAACAGGCGACGAGACCGTATCGATGAACTTCTGGGGCTTCACGCCGGCGATCTTCGCCCACCTCGAGTCGGGCCTGTCGGGTTTCCTCGTCGAGAACCTGGACGACCCGGGCTCGGAGTTCCTGTTGCCGGACCTCGTCGACAATCTAATTTCGACGGGGGCCGCTCGCGTGCGGATTCTTCCCGATGGCGGCCCATGGTTCGGCGTCACCTACCGCGAAGACAGCAAAGGTGTTTCGCGTAGTATTCGGAGCCTGATCGATGCCGGTGATTATCCCGAGCGGCTCTGGGGCTAGGGCCTGGCAAGTGCTAGCAGGCCCTAGCTGCTCCCGATCATGAGTACCTCGACCTGTGGCGAGTGCGATGGCGGCGCGTAAATAGGTCTTTCTGGAAAGCGAAGGGGGTGCGTTGCGTAAGGATCTGGCGTGGCTGGGCGCCCGGCTGACCATCGACGGCGACTTCGTCGCGGCTGTGCCGTTCGGTAATGGCCACATTAACGACACGTTCGCTGCCACCTACGTTGGTTCGCGGAGGGCAGAATCTGGAGACGCCCGCTACATCCACCAGCGCATCAACACCGACGTTTTCGAGGATCCCGTTGCCCTGATGGACAACGTGGCCCGAGTCACCGGCCACCTACGGCGCAAGCTCGAGCAGGAGGACGTCGACGAACTCGGACGACGTGTCCTGCAGCTGGTGCCGACAATCGACGGCGCCGACTTCGTTGTCGACGACGAGGGTGGCTACTGGCGTACCTACCGGTTCATCGAGGGTGCCACGACACACGACGTTGTGAGCACCGTCGAGCAGGCGTTCGAAGTGGCGCGCGCTTTCGGCGAGTTTCAGCGTCTTCTTGCCGACCTGGACCCACCGCCGTTGAGCACCACGATTTCCGACTTCCACAACACGCCGTTGCGCCTCGCCGCCTTCGAAGATGCCGTTTGCCGCGACCCCCGCAACCGCGCCGCCAAGGCCGCCGGGGAGATCGCCGCGCTCGAGGAATATGTGTCGATGGCGGATTCCTTCCGGCGCCTGAACGACGTCGGCGCCGTTCCCCGGCGCGTTACGCACAACGACACCAAGATCAACAATGTCCTCATCGACGACGAAACGGGTGAGGGGCTGTGTGTCATCGACCTCGACACCGTCATGCCGGGATTGGTTCTCGACGACTTCGGCGATCTCGTACGCACCAGCACGTCGTTCGCCAAGGAAGACGACCGTGACCTCACGAAGGTAGGTGTCGAGTTGCCGATCTTCGACTCTCTGGTACACGGCTACCTGTCGAGCGCTGGAGAGTTTCTGAATCGCGACGAAGTTGCCAGCCTCGTGCTGTCGGGCAAGTTGATGACGTTCGAATCATCGCTGCGCTTCCTCACCGACTACCTCCTCGGCGATACTTATTTCCGGATTCACCGCGAGGGGCACAATCTGGATCGCGCCCGCGTACAACTGCGCCTGCTCGACAGCATCCGCGACAACGCCGACGAAATGGAACGGCTGGTCCAGGAAGCCGCAAAACAGATGACGTAACATGGGCCGAGCATGAGGCGGTTCAGTTCGATACCGGCGAAATGAAAGTGACCGAAATCTACGAGGTGCAGCAATGAGCGTCGATCGCCGCGAGCTAATGAAACTCAGTGCCACCGGTGTCGGCGCCGCATTTATCGGCCTGCCGGCGGCCCTCTCCGACACGGGCCGCGTGCAGCTACAGGCGCCCGAGCTGGGAGCCGCGCCGCGCCATCCGCTGGCCGTCGATCCGATCGAAGAAGTTCGGGTGGGATACGTCGGCGTGGGCCTGCAGGGGTCGGGCCACTGCCGCAACCTGCTGCGCATTCCCGGCGCCAGGCTGGCGGCAATCTGCGACATCGTGCCCGAGAAGGTGGAGAGCTGGCAGCAGCGCGTCGTCGAGGCCGGGTTCCCCGAGCCGGCTGGCTACGCGAACGGCGACCGGGACTTCGTCCGCATGTGCGAGGAAGAAGACCTCGATCTCGTGTACACCGCGACGCCGTGGGAGTGGCACGTGCCGGTGATGCTGGCGGCCATGGAGAACGGCAAGCACGCCGCCACCGAGATTCCCGCCGCCTACACGATCGAGGATTGCTGGAAGCTCGTCGAAGCGGCGGAGAAGTACGGCAAACACTGCGTCATGATGGAGAACTGCAACTACGATCGTCCCGAGTTGATGGTCTTCAACATCGTTCGGCAGGGTTTGTTTGGCGAGATCCTCCACGCCGAGTGCGGCTACCTTCATGACCTGCGCGGCATCAAGTTCGAGGATCGGAACGAGGGACTGTGGCGGCGCGAGCATTCGATTGTGCGCAACGGCAACCTCTATCCGACGCACGGGCTCGGGCCGATCGCCAACTGCATGGACATCGATCGCGGCGACCGCTTCGAGTACCTGGTGTCGATGAGCAGCCCGTCGCGCGGGCTGCAGCAATACGCTGCGGCGAACTTCCCCGAGGACGACCCCAGGCGCCAAGAGGACTACGCCCTAGGCGACGTCAACGTATCACTGATCAAGACGGCGCACGGGCGGACGGTTTATCTGAGCCACGACACCAACCTGCCGCGCCCGTACAGCCGCATTCACCTGGTGCAGGGCACCAAGGGGATATTCCAGGGCTACCCGAATCGGGTCTACATCGAGGGTTACGGGCGCCCCCACCGGTGGATCGACGACGCGGGCTATGAGTACGAGGGGCAGGAATACAACCTCGCCCAGATGTGGGAGAAATACGAGCATCCGGTCGTCAACGAGCTGCGCGCGCAGTCGGAAGGCGCCGGCCACGGCGGTATGGACTACGTCGAGGACTACCGGCTGATCAAATGCCTGCGTGAGGGGCTGCCGACCGACACCAACGTCTACCAGGCAGCGTCGGTCAGCGCCGTCTGCGAGCTCACCGAGATCTCGGTGGCCAACGGCAGCGCGCCGGTCGAGTTCCCGGATTTCACGCGCGGTCGCTGGCGTAGCTATCCATGCTGGGAGATCGTCCACGCTTGAGGGGCGCGGGAAAGCGTGCGTTCGCGGCGTTGCGCTTGTTCGGACGGAGGGTCTGGCGTGGTCGCGTCTCACGCGCCGGGCCAGCAGGACGGTTTCTTCGCGACCCGTCGCAACCTTATGCCGCTGCCGGCCACGGTCGAGTTTCGTGGGGCGCCGCTGTTGATCACCCGGGAGTTCTCGGTTGCCGTCCGGCACCCCGGGGGCGAGCCGGAGGCGTGCGTCCAAAGGGCGACGGCCCGCATGGTTGCCCGCCTTGCCCGGCAGACGGGAATCCCGATCGAGGGCGCGGCAACCGGCGACGTCTCGGGAGCTGAGCTCGTCGTCGAATACCTGCGCGGCGTGCCCGCGGTTCAGGGCGTCATCGAGGACGAGTCGTACACGCTGGAGGTCGACGGTGGTCGGCGCACTTGCAGGCCCCGACGCCGTACGGCGTGCTGCGCGGTCTGGAAACCTTCCTGCAGCTCGTCGAGGTGCGGCCGGGGCGCCGCGACGCGAGCCCGGAGCTGGCGCCGGAGCCCGACGACTTCGTCGTTCCCGGCGTTCTTGTTCGCGACGCGCCGAGGTTCCCCTGGCGAGGCTTGCTCGTCGATCCCGGCCGCCACCACCTGCCCGTGGAAGTGATCAAACGCAACCTCGACGCGATGGCGGCGGTAAAGCTCAACGTGCTGCATTGGCATCTGTCGGAGGACCAGGGCTTCCGTATCGAGAGCAAGGTGTTCCCGAGGCTGCACGAGCTCGGCTCAGATGGTCTCTACTACACGCAGGACGAGGTCCGCGAGATCATCGAATATGCCCGTGATCGGGGGATCCGCGTCATGCCGGAGTTCGACATGCCGGGGCATGCGGCGAGCTGGTTCGTGGGATATCCGGAGCTGGCCAGCGCCCCGGGTCCGTACGAGATCATCGAGGCGTGGGGGATTCAGGACCCGGTCATGGATCCGACGCGCGAAGAAACCTACGAGTTCCTCGACGCCTTCATCGGCGAGATGGCGGCGCTCTTCCCCGATGCGTATTTCCATATCGGTGGCGACGAGGTAAACGGCAACCAGTGGAACGCCAATCCGACGATCCAACAGTTCATTCGTGATCACGATCTTGTCGATAGCCACGGCCTGCAGGCGTACTTCAACCGCCGGATCCTGCAAATTCTCCAGAAGAACGGCAAGCGCATGGTCGGATGGGACGAGATCGTCCATCCCGACCTGCCGCGCGACACCGTCGTCCAATCGTGGCGCGGCCAGGAATCGCTGGCCGGCGGAGCCCGTCAGGGCTATCAAGGAATTCTCTCGAACGGCTACTACATCGACCTGATGGATCCAGCCGCCCAGCACTACGCCGTCGATCCGTTGGGCGAAGCGGCTGCTGATCTGACCGCAGAAGAGCGCGCCCGTATCCTCGGTGGCGAGGCTTGCATGTGGGGCGAATACGTCGTCGGCGAGACGATCGACTCGCGAATCTGGCCGCGCACGGCCGCCATCGCCGAGCGCTTCTGGTCTCCCGCCTCGGTTGTCGAGGTCGGTGACATGTACCGGCGCTTGGCGGTGACCAGCACGTGGCTCGAATGGACGGGCGTCACGCATCGTTCCGGACATTCGAAGATGTTGAGTCGGTTGACGGGAGGCCGGCCGATCGACGCTCTGCGAACATTGACGGACACCATTGAACCGGTGAAGGGCTATCGGAGGGGTCGAACGCGGCCGTACACTCGATTCACGCCGCTCAATCGCTTGGTCGATGCAGCGTGGCCCGAGAGCAACGTCGCCCGCCGATTC
The DNA here is from genome assembly GCA_965214245.1 of Acidobacteriota bacterium. Lineage (GTDB taxonomy): Bacteria > Acidobacteriota > UBA890 > UBA890 > UBA890 > CBDCBL01. The sequence goes on along the minus strand of CBDCBL010000008.1, from coordinate 447,158 downwards.
GAGAACCTGGTGGATGGCTATGTCGTAAACGGCGGCACCACGGCCGGTATCCGGGAAAGCCTGGTCGCATGGCGCGATAATCACGCCGTGCTGCTCCCGGTTGTTCGCGCCTCTTCGCTGCTGCCCGAGGCGGAGGCTCTATCGGCCAACCTGCGGGCCGTCGCCGAAACCGGCCTGCAGGCGCTCGACGACATCGATCAACAGCGAACCGTCGCCGAGGCCGAGCATCAGCGGCGGGTTTCGATCCTCGAAGAGGCATCGGAGCAGCATGGGGCTCTACAGCTAATGATCGTTGAGAGCGTGCACAAGCTAGTCAACGCGGGCGGCGGAGCACGCCGGTGACCGTCGATTCGCAGATGGGGATACCTCTCGGCGAACCGAAGGACCCGTTCAAGCGCTTTCGGCTGCAGCGTCGACCGGTGCGTCCCGAGGTCGCCGTCTTGATGGTGATCCTGGTCGTTGCCACCGTTACTCTGTGGATCAGCAATATCCGGCTGGAGCGCCGTCTCAAGGGCGAGTCGGCGCGGGTGCAGGGCTTGTCCGACCTCGTCGAGCAGGTCGAACAGGGGAGGATCACGCGCCGCGACTTCGAGGCGGCGCGCGCCGAGCTCGAGGGCGTGATCTCGGACACCGAAGCACGGGTTCGCTCGCTGGAGGCGGCCGCCGGAGCTCGCGAGCGCGTCATCGACGAAGCCAGTCGCTCCGTGGTTTTCGTGCAGGGCAGCTACGGCTTCATCGACCGAGCGACGAGCCTCCCGCTACGCTATTTCGTTGGCCAGGGCCGCCAACCGATCCGCATGCCCGACAATATGCAGCTGGTCACCATCGACGGCGACGGTCCCTTCGTGCGGAGCTTCTACACGGGCACCGCGTTCGTTGCCACGCGTGCCGGTTTGCTCATCACCAATCGCCATATGGTGCGCGCCTGGGAGTACGACCCCGACGCCCAGTTCGCATTGCAGGCCGGCTTCGCTCCCGACCCGCAGCGGCTGGCTATCTGCCGGGCGTCGAAGAACCCTTCGACATCGAGATCATCGCGGCGAGCAACGACGCCGACCTGGCGCTCGTCCGCGCCGCCCAGACGATCGCGATGCCGGAGCCGCTGGGGATTGCCGAAACGCCGCCCGACCGCGGCGACGAAGTTGTGGTCTTGGGCTACCCGGCCGGCGTCGAGGCACTATTGGCGAGGGCCGATCCGGCGTTCGCCGACGGGTTGCTGAGCTGTGGTCCCGTGACTTTCTGGGAGGTCGGCTCGGCGCTGGCGATTGGTGGCTACATCGCGCCCTTGGCGACCCAGGGGTGACCTGACCCCCCAAAACGGATCCAGAGGTAATCTCACGATCCGGGTCGAAAAAGGGAGGTTAGAATGCCGGCGAAGAGGCACAGCGCAGAGCAGATCGTACGGAAGCTACGGGAGGCTGAGGTGGAGCTGGCCCGAGGCGCGACGGTCAAGGATGCCTGCCGCAAGCTAGCAATCACCGAGCACACCTACTACCGGTGGCGACGCGAGTACGGGGGGCTGAGGGTCGACGAGGCCAGGCGGCTGAAGCAACTTGAGAAGGAGAACGTCCGGCTCAAGAAGATTGTGGCGGAAAAGGAGCTGGATCTTTCGATCCTGAAGGAAGTTGCGGAGGGAAACTTCTGAGCCCGGCACGTCGCCGAGATGCGGTTGAGCATGTTCGGCGGAGGCTGGGCGTTTCCGAGCGACGAGCGTGCCGGGTGCTGAAACAGTCGCGCACGACGCAGCGGTACGTGCCACGGCAACCGGACGACGAGCAGGTGCTGACGGAGGAGAGGATCGTGAACCTAGCCCGAGAGTATGGCCGCTACGGGTATCGGCGAGTGACGGCGCTACTGCGCATGGAGGGCTGGCTCGTGAACCACAAGCGGGTGCAACGGATCTGGCGGCGCGAGGGGCTGAAAGTACCGAAGAAACAGCCCAAGCAAGAGCACGGCTGTGGCTCAACGATGGCTCCTGCATCCGACTGCGCCCCGAGAACAAGGATCATGTCTGGAAAGCGTATGACTTCGTCCACCACCGGACGCATGACGGTCGGGCTATGAGGCTGCTGACGATCGTCGACGAGTACACACGGTTCGAGAGCCTTGCAATCGACGGAGCGCACGATGGCGCGGAAGCTCAACTCCGAGGACGTACTTCACCGACTAGGACGACTGTTCGTTCATCGAGGTATTCCAGCGCACATCAGGTCAGATAACGGACCGGAATTCACCGCCCCTACTCCGAGGCGGTTCGCGACTGGCTGGGCCGGCTCGGCGTCGGCACGCTGTTCATCGAGCCGGGCTCCCCATGGGAGAACGGCTATCAACAAGCCTGCCACCCTCGAGAATGCTCACTAATTACGCGTGACCACCGTCTCATCCGCGTTGACAGGCACCGCAAGCTCAGAGACGAGCTGCTGAACGGGGAGATCTTCTACACGCTGAAGGAGGCAAAGGTTCTGATCGAGAGATGGCGCCAGCAGTACAACCGCGTACGACCGCACAGCTCGCTGGGCTATCGACCTCCGGCACCGGAAGCGGTGTTGTTGAAACCGGCTACGCTACGCTTCGCCGGCCTCAACAACCTCTTGTCAGCACCGTGTTACTGAGATAGAAGGTGGTACTAACCGCGGGGTCTGGTCAAGCCCACTGCTGAATGTTCGGCTCGCGCGGATGCATCTCGTTCAGACGACGGAGAAACCGCGCGGCGGATGTCCCGCGCTGTCACCGATTACAAAGGGATGAAAGCGATGATGCGAATCATACTAATCGGCGTGTCACTCGCGGTGCTCTCGGTTGGATGCGGACAGGACCCGTTGGCTGAGTTGCGAGAGGGGGCCCAGGGAATCCTGGACGACGCGCGAACGAGGGCCAACGACGTGCGCGAGCTGTCGGCAGCAGAGCTCCAGGCTCTCTGGGCCATCGAATACACGTCACTCGAGGTGGCCCACGCTGATCTGGGAGACGTGGACGAACGGCTCAATGCGATGGGACGGGAGCGGTGGGAGTGCTATCACGTCAGCGAGCATGAGCAGGGACGGGTCTTCTACTTCAAGAGACGCACGTCGAACGCGGTCGCCTACCTGACCAATCTGCTGAGGGTCGGCGCGGTCGCGTTCTAGCGTGTGCAGCGTCAACGATGCGTGCCGGTGGGCGTCGACGGCGCGGTTCAGAGGACGAGAGCCCCGGCGGGATGTATCATGTCTCCATGACCAGCTTCCGGATGTCGGTGACGGTGCTCGCGGTGATGCACGCGCTCTTCGTCGGCTTCACAGCCCTGGTCGGCGCATTCGCGAACGGTGGAGACGTCTGGCAACGGCTGCTGGTGGTCCTCCTGCATCCGCTTGGGGCCGCGGGCGTGCTGGTGCTCGTGTTGCGGCCTCGCCTCGCCACGACGACGATCCTCGCCCTCGCGGCACTCCTGACAGTGAACGTGGTCGCCGACCTGGGCCTTGCGCAGCTGATGGCCGCGGGCCGCGTGCGGGGCGATTGGGAGCTGGCGCTGGCCTTCTCAGTGGTTCCGGTCATCGGAGTGGTCTACGCGCTGGTGCTGCTGCGCACGGCTCGCGGAACGGCCGGGTAAGGCGCCTTCCGGAACTGGAGACGCGCTGGAGCCATGGGGCACCAGCCGTGCTCGATAGTCAAGGGCGCCGGACCACTGCTGCGCCGCGTCAGCGGGGCGGCGAATCGTCGGTTCCGTGCCGTCCGTTCAGATAGGCGGCCCACTCGTTCATCAGCTGGCGCCGGCGCGTGAACAGGTCGGAGAAGGACTCGATTCCACAGGCGCTGTTGATCGAAGGTCACAACCCGCTGCGGCTGCTTCATTCCGCCCTCAGTGACGGATTGCATGACCGCGACGATGCCTACTGCCTCGAACAAGCGAGCAGTATTCGTGTTGTTCTTGCGGAACTGTCGGAGCGGCTGGCTCAAGCCCTCAAAGATGAGGCCGAATTAAATAGAGCGCTCTCGCATCTTCTAAACCAAACAGATAGTTAACCTCGGCCTGCCATGGCGCGCGCCGGACTCCCGGCCGCGCGTGGTCCGCCTGAACGCGGCCGTCGATGCCCTCAACAGTCGCTATTGACGCCCCCTCATTGGTACGGCCCGTGAAGGCGCTGGGCGGGGTGACATCGACCGCCTACGCTCGGCAGTTGACGACACGGACGGAGACGGCGAACATAACCGCCAGACTCTAAAGCGATCCGCTATTGAAGGCGGGAGGACGTCACACCCTCCTCTCATCCCACCCCGGATCGATCACTCGATGCCAACCAATGACAACGCTGCCTGGAACCAGCCCAGCAGATTCAAGATCGTCAGAACCGCGGATGTCGCTAGCAGCAACTTAAAAATCTTCCCAAACACACTCCCTTCCACACGTGCTGCGTGGATGTGTCCCGAAGTTTGTAGAAAATCGTCTGGCGTGGCTCCGAGCTTGGACGTTTGATGTTACCTGCTATGCGGCCAACTCCTCCTGTTGGTCGATGATCGCGGCGAGATGCCGGTACCCGTCGATGCGGCGCATGCGGATCTGCCCGAACGCGATCAGCCCCCACAGCAGCGTCACCCCGGCCGCCTCGGTGCTGAACGATCCCTGGGTCTTGGTACGGCGACGGAACTCGCGGTTGAGGTTCTCCAGTGGGTTCGTCGTGCGCAGCGTCTTGCACATCGGTTTGGGGAACTCGTAGAAGGTCAGCAGCACCAGCCCCGCTTCCTCGAGGCTGCGCGCCACCGCCGGCACCAACCTCGACCACTTGCGCACGAAGTTGCTGTACGCGGCCCTCGCCTCGCTGCCGTTTGCCGCCTTCACGATGCGGTCCCAGTCTCGTTTCAGCTCGTCGTGGGCGTGTGACGGGCAATGCTTCAACAGATTCTTCCACTTGTGCTGAAGGCAGCGCTGCACCTTCGCTTCGGGCCACACCGTCGTCGCCTTGGCCAGCCCTTTGTGGCCGTCGGCGATGATCAGCCGGGGCGGCCGAAGACCTCTTTGCTCTAGGTCCTCGATCAGCCACTTCCAGTGACACCCGGCCTCCGAAGCGGCCCGACGCAACGCCACCAACACCTTGCGCCCATCTTCCGCCACTCCCAGCGCGGCGAAGATCGGCACCGACACGACCTGCCGCGCCAACCTCACCTTCAGGTGGAACCCGTCCAGGTACACGATCGGGTACGACTCACCGGTCAGATCGCGCTCGCACCACGTCCCGAACAGCTTCTTCAGCCGCCCCACCACCCTCGAGATCGCGCTCTTCGAGAGGTTCGCTTCACCCAGCAGCGGCGCGAGCGCCTTGCGGATCCGTCGGCTATTTGCACCCGCCAGGTACACCCCTAGAATCGCCTCGTCGACTTCCTCGGTGCGCCGTTGATACCGCGGCAGGATCGTGCTGCGGAACTCCCCGGTGCTGCCGTCCTCTCGCAGCAGCCGTCCCCGTGGTACCTCCAGATCCTGCGGCCCCTGCGCCATCGTGATCTGCCGCCGATACGTCCCGTGCCGATATCCTCGCCGCGAGCCGTTGCGCTCGTACGGCCCGCATCCCAACGCCTCGGCGAGCTCCTCCTCAAGCGTGATCGTAATCGCCTCCTGGATGCGGCTGTGCAGCAGCTCCTGGATGGCGCTACGGAACTCGATGACCGATACCTCTCCCGTGCTACCGTTGCTCATGGTGTGACCTCCTTGTTGTCGCCGTTTCCAGCGACTCGTTTTTCCTGCTCGTGAGGTTACGCCATTTCTTTTTCTACAGGACTCGGGACGGATCCCGTTTCAACGAATGTCTTCGTGGTAAAAGCGCATTCGAAGGGGTCGTTCAGAGCTGATGGTTGCGTTGCACGCAAGGTGCCGTCTCCCACTTCAGGCAAGCATGTAAGAACTCGTTCCGATGAAACATACTTGTAGAGGAGTTCCATGATCACTTCCTGCACGGCCTTACTGAACGCTCAATCGATCTGACCAGACCCCGCGGTTAGTACCACCTTCTATCTCAGTAACACGGTGTATGAGGTGTACCCCAACTTGGGTCCATCGAAAACGAGAAAAACTCGGGTTAGTGGGCATCAGGTAGCTGCAACCTCCTGCAGCAGTTGGACATACACGGCAGGCGGCAGGTTGCCTAAAGAAGAATGCGGTCTCGTTTCGTTGTAGTCCTTCCGGAATGCGTCCAGCTGTTCCTGAGCCTCGGAGAGGCTCAGGAACCAGCTCTGGCTCAAGCACTCGTCTCGTAGCTTGCCGTTGAAGCTCTCGATGTAGCAGTTCTCGACCGGACGTCCCGGCCGGATGAAGTCTAACTGGATCCCCGCCGAGAACGCCCAGGCATCGTAGTGCCTCGAGGTGAACTCCGTCCCGTTGTCTTGGGTCAGGGCGACCGGCACTCCGCGCTCGGCGATGATCTCCTCCAGCTGTGCGGTGACGATCTGTGCGGTGAGCGAGAAGCCAGCCTTCAGCGCCAGGCACTCGCGGCTATGGATGTCGATGACTGTCAGTACCCGGAAACGGCGACCGCTCACCAGTTCGTCGGCGACGAAGTCCAGACTCCACCGATGGTTCAGCTCGCTTGGGGCCGGCAGCCGAACCCGAGGGCGCGCCGCAACCTTCCGACGACGTCGTCTACGTACCTGTAGGCCCTCTTCCCGATACAGCCGGCAAACCCGCTTGTGGTTGATCTTCCAGCCCTCACGCTGCAGCAAGATGTGCAGACGCCGAGATCCGTACCGCGGTCTGGCTGCCGCCAATTCCTTCAAGCGCAACCGCAGCTCATCCTGTGGGTCCCTGATGCTCTGGTACCGGTGGGTTGTTCGACCAATCTGAATGAGCCCACACGCTCGCCGTTCCGACGCTCCATACTGCTCCTGCGCTCGGTAAACGAGCTTTCTCTTGCGCGCGGGCTTCAATCTTTTCTTGCGAGCACATCCTGCAGGATCTGCTTGTCGAGGCTCAGGTCTGCCACCAGCTTCTTCAGTTGCGTGTTCTCTCGCTCAAGCTCCTTGAGCCGCTGCAGCTCGCGCGGCGCCAGCCCTCCATACTTCCTGCGCCAGCGGTAGAACGTCTGCTGGGATATTCCGTACTTCCGACACAACTCTGTGATCGGCACCCCGGCTTCGACCTGCTTGATCGCGTACACAATCTGTTGCTCTGTGAACCTCGACTTCTTCACGAGAATCTCCCTCCTCGTTTTCTTATCGAGAAATTCTCACTATCCGCGGTCCAGTTTCCAGGGCACAGGTCAGGGTGGGTGGCGGGAAATCAAGAAAAACGAGTGGCGGAAATCAAAAGAAAACGGGTGGCGGAAATCAAGAAAAGCGCGCCGCCGGAGCGGGGAGTCGTTGCCCGAAGGCTACGTACTGAGGGCGCGCACAAGTGTGCGGATACAAGGCGCACGCAGGGAGGGCGAGCGAGTCGTACTTTTCGTACGTCGAGCGAGCCCGACCAAGCGCAACGCAGTAGACGCGCGCTTGTGCGCGCCCTCAGGTACTGCTTTCGCTCAGGCGCGCCAGCCGCACCACCCGATCGTCCTCACCGAGGGCGATCACCTTGACCCCCTGCGTGTTGCGGCCCTGCACCTTGATGCCCTTCACGGAGGTGCGGATGAGCTTGCCGGCGGCGGTGATGATCATCACCTCGCCCTCCTCATCGACGAGCTTCTGGCCGACCACCGGACCGTTCCGCGGGCTGGTCTTGATGTCGATCAGGCCCTTACCGCCGCGGTTCTGCGGCCGGTACTGACCTACATCGGTGCGCTTGCCATAACCCCTCTCCGTGACCGTGAGAATGGTGCCGGCCTCGCCGATGATGTCAACGCCGATGACCACGTCGCCCTCGACGAGCTGGATGCCCTTTACGCCCCTCGTGCTGCGGCCCATGGCGCGGCACTGCGCTTCGGGAAAACGAATCGACTTGCCCAGATACGTCCCCAGGAAGATGTTCTGCTTGCCGTCGGTCAGCTTGGCAGACAGTAGCCGGTCGCCCTCCTGAATCTTGATGGCGATGATGCCGGTGACCCGCGGGTTGGAAAAATCCTTGAGCGGAGTTTTCTTGACCAGGCCCTGCTCGGTGGCGAATACGATGAACCGATCGTCGTCGAACTCGTCGACGGGCATGATCGCCGCGACGCTGTCCTCGCTGTCTATGCGCTCGAGCAGGTTGGCGATCGCCTTGCCGCGCGACGCCGGGCCTGCCTGGGGCACCTGATAAACCTTGAGCCAGTAGCCCATTCCCCTGTCGGTGAAGACCATGATGTGGGAGTGCGTCGAGGCCGAGAACAGATGCTCGACGAAGTCGCCTTCTTTCGTGACGGCGCCCAACCTGCCCTTGCCGCCGCGGCGCTGCTGTCGGTACAGACTCAGCGGCGTGCGCTTGACGTACCCGGCGTGGCTGCACGTCACCACCATGTCTTCTTCGGCAATCAGGTCCTCGACCGTGAAGTCGATGGCCTTGGCGACGATCTCGGTGCGGCGCTCGTCGGCGAATTTTTCCCTCACGCCTTCGAGCTCCGCAACGATCAGGCCCATGAGCTTCTTATCCGCCGCCAGGATCGATTCGAGCTCGGCGATCACGGCGCGTACTTCCTTGAGCTCGGCGGCGATCTTGTCGCGCTCGAGAGCAGTCAAGCGATGCAGGCGCATGTCCAGCACGGCCTGGGCTTGGATCTCGCTCATCTTGAACTTCTTGACCATCGCCGCCTTGGCGGCCGCCGGATCGTCGGAAGAGCGGATCAGCTTGATGACCGCATCGAGGTTGTCGAGCGCGATCTCGAGGCCTTCGAGAATATGTGCCCTCGCCTCTGCCTTGCCCAGCTCGAACAACGTGCGCCGGGTGACGACCTCGCGGCGGTGCGAGATAAAGGCGCTCAGCAGCTTCTTGAGGTTGCAGACCTTGGGAACGCCATCTTCGATGGCCACCATGTTGATGCCGAAGGACGACGACATCTGTGTCTGCTTGTAGAGGTTGTTGAGGATGACGTCGGCCTCTTCGCCGCTCTTGATCTCGATGACTACGCGCACGCCCTCGCGGCTCGACTCGTCGCGGATGTCGCGGACGCCCACGAGCTTCTTGCTTCTCACCAGGTCGGCGATATGTTCGATGAGCTTCGCCTTGTTGACCTGATACGGCACCTCGGTAATGACCACGCGGTCACCGCCGCGCTTGGTTCGCTCGATGTCGGCGCGAGCCCGGATACGGATCACGCCGCGGCCGGTGTGATAGGCGCTGGTGATCCCGTTGGCGCCGTAGATGATGCCGGCAGTCGGAAAGTCGGGACCGGAGATGTGCTCCATGAGCCCGGCAATGTCGGTGTCCGGCTCGTTAATCAGCGTGATCGCCGCGTCGCACACCTCGCCCAGATTGTGCGGCGGAATGTTGGTCGCCATGCCGACGGCGATGCCTGTGGAACCGTTCACCAGGAGGTTCGGGAATTTGGCCGGCAACACCGTGGGTTCTACGAGAGATCCATCGTAGTTGTCGGCGAAGTCAACGGTTTCCTTGTCGAGATCGGCCAGCATTTCGTGCGCCAGCCGCGTCATTCGGACCTCGGTGTAACGCATGGCGGCCGGCGGATCGCCGTCGAGCGACCCGAAGTTGCCCTGACCATCGACCAGCGGATTGCGGAGCGCGAAATCCTGCGCCATGCGCACCAGCGTGTCGTACACCGCGCTCTCGCCGTGCGGGTGGTACTTACCGATCACGTCACCGACGACGCGGGCGCTCTTTTTGTACGGCTGGTTGTAGTAGTTGTTCAGGTCCTGCATCGCGAACAGCGTCCGACGGTGCACCGGCTTGAGGCCGTCGCGAATGTCCGGCAGGGCGCGTCCGATGATGACGCTCATCGCGTAGTCGAGGTACGACTTCTTTACTTCTTCCTCGATCGATACCGGAATCTTGTGTTCGATATTGTCCATTCTTTATTTCCCGCCACCCGCCCCCGACCTGTCGCTGCCTACGGCAGCTCCCGGCCCGCTTAGCGCGTAGGTGGCAGTTTGGCGCCCGTCAGATGTCGAGGTTCTCGACTTCTTGGGCGTGTTTCTCAATGAACTCGCGCCGCGGCTCGACCTTGTCGCCCATCAGCGTCGTGAAGATCTGGTCGGCCTCCGCCAAGTCTTCCACTGTGACCTGGACGAGGCGCCGCTGTGCGGGGTCCATGGTAGTTTCCCACAGCTGATCCGGGTTCATCTCACCGAGACCCTTGTAGCGCTGCAACGTGATGCCTTTCTGCGCCGCCTTCATGAGGTGCTGGAGGAGCTCTTCTTTACTCCCCAGCTGAGCCTCTTTGTCGCCGTTGTTGTAAACGGTGAACGGCGGCTTATGGAACTCTTCGAGCTCCACGTACAACGCCAATAGATTGCGGTACTCCGGGCCGTCGATCAGATCGTGGTTGACGATCGCCTTGCCGCCGCCCACGGTATCGCCATTGCTCGACGAGACGACGAGCTCGAGGAGCCCGTGTGCTTCGTCCTTGAGCTGCTCGACGCCGTAGCCCTTCTGCCTCAGCGCCTCCTCGATGGCTTTCAGATCTTTCGCTGATTCGAACTGCTTCTTGTAGCGCAGCCCATTTTCACAGAGCAGCTCCACCAAGTCCGGCCAGACGTTGCGACGCCGCAGCTTCTCGATGAAGAACCGATAGCGGTGCAGCTTCTCGAGCCGCCGGGCCAGGTTCTTGCCGCCGATGTCGTTCTTCCCATCCTTGAAAGTCACCTTGCGCTTGTCGGCGGCGCGCTCGACGAGGTACTCGGTCATCTTCTTCTCGTCGGGCAGGTACATCGACTTCTTTCCGGCCTTGACGCGATAGAGAGGCGGCTGCGCGATGAACAAATGGCCCTGCTCGAGGATCTCCCGCATCTGCCGGAAGAAGAACGTCAACAACAAGGTGCGGATATGGCTGCCGTCGATGTCGGCGTCCGCCATCAGGATGACCTTGTGATAGCGCAGCTTCTCGATGTCGAAGTCCTGCTCACCGATACCGGTGCCGAGCGCTGTAATGATCGTGCGGATCTCTTCGTTGTTGAGCATCTTGTCGAGGCGCGCCTTCTCGACGTTGAGCACCTTGCCGCGCAATGGCAACACCGCCTGGTACTTGCGGTCACGACCCTGCTTGGCGGAGCCGCCCGCCGAATCGCCCTCGACGAGGAAGATCTCGGCGCGCTCGGGTGAGCGCTCCTGGCAGTCGGCCAGCTTGCCGGGCAGCGACGCCGAGTCCAGCGCCCCCTTGCGGCGGGTCAGGTCTCTCGCCTTCCGCGCTGCCTCCCGCGCCCGCGCAGCTTCCGTAGCCTTGTAGAGGATCTTGTTGGCGGCCGCGGGATTCTCCTCGAAAAAAGCCCCCAGGTGCTCGTTGACGATCTGCTGCACCAGCCCCTTGACCTCGCTGTTGCCCAGCTTGGTCTTTGTCTGACCCTCGAACTGCGGCTCTGGGACCTTGACGGAAATGACCGCCACCAACCCCTCGCGCACGTCGTCTGCACCGACGGCCGGCTCGTCTTTCTTGGCCTTGGCCGCCGCGTAGGCGTTCACCGTGCGGGTCAGCGCGGCACGAAAGCCTGTGAGGTGGGTGCCGCCTTCCTTGGTGTTGATATTGTTGGCGTACGAGAACAGCGTCTCGGAGTAGCCGTCGTTGTACTGCAGCGCGATGTCGACCGTCACGCCCTGTTTCTGCACCTCAAAGGCAACCGGCTTGTGCAGCTCGGTCTTGTTCTTGTTGAGCCTCTCGACGAACTCCACGATGCCGCCGTGGAAAATAAAATCGTGGCTCTTGTCGCCGTCGGCGCGCTCGTCGACGATGCAGATGTGGAGCCCGCGGTTGAGAAACGCCAACTCACGCAAGCGACTGGAGAGTGTGTCGAAGCTGAAGTTGGTTTCATCAAAGACTTCGGCGTCAGGCTTGAAGTGGACCTTGGTCCCGGTCTTGTCGGTCTTGCCTACCTTTTTGAGCTTGCCTGTCGGCTTACCGCGCTCATATGTCTGTGTCCACGTAGCGCCTTCGCGCCAGATCTCCAGGTTCAGTGTTTCCGACAACGCGTTGACTACCGACACGCCGACGCCGTGTAAGCCACCCGATACCGTGTATGACTCTTTGTCGAACTTGCCGCCGGCGTGCAACATCGTCATGACGACTTCAGCGGCGGGCTTCTTTTCCGACTTGTGTAGGTCCACCGGAATACCGCGGCCGTTGTCTTCAACGGTCACAGAGTCGTCGATGTGGATGGTTACCAGGACGTCGTCGCAGTGTCCGGCGAGTGCCTCGTCGACGCTGTTGTCGACGACCTCATAGACAAGGTGGTGCAGACCACTAGGCCCCGTCGTGCCGATGTACATCGCCGGCCGCTTGCGAACGGCCTCGAGTCCCTCGATGACTTTGATGTTGCTGGCATCGTAGTCACCCGACACCTTGGCATTCTTTTTCGTCGTTTTCTTCTTGCTGGCGGCTTTGCTCTTTGTCGTGGTCTTCGGCATGTACGAGGTGTCTTCCTGCTTCGTGGTCGAACGGTCAGCTTGCCGAGAACGAATGGGTCACCACGGCTCGGAAAAGGTCGTTTTCGGGCCTGGGTAGCGCCTACACGACGCGCTAACGGGTGACCTTGGGGGGCTCCGTAATTATACCCCAAACGGCAGCGTTTTCCCAATCGCGCGGTGGTTACTGCGGAGATCCTAAGCTACTGATTTTAAAGGGTTTAAAAGACGTCCGCCGAGGTTTGTGTGCTACATCCTCATCGGCATGATGACGTACTTGTACCGCGACTCTTCGGAGCCGACCTCATGGGGCTCCAAAAGCCCCTGGCTGGCCGGGTCTTTGAGCTTGAAAATTACCTCTTCACCGCCGACAGCCGACAGAAAATCGAGGATGTATTGGGCGTTGAAGCTGACCTCGATTTCGTCACCCTCGTATTGGACGGACACGCTCTCTACTGCCTCCCCGAGCTCGGGGTTGCTAGCCGACACGGTGGCTTTGCCGGTGGTGAACTTGAAGCGCACCGCACGGGATCTCTCGCTGGCCAGAAGGCTGACGCGACGGATGGCCCCCGCCATTGCTTCTTTGGCAAAAATCACCTCGAGCGGATTCGCGACGGGGATCACCTTCTCGTACGATGGAAATTGGCCTTCGATGATGCGTGTCGCCAACACGCGGTGGCCTATCTTGAAGTAGAGGTGGTGCTCGTCTTGAGCGAACAGCACCTCTTCGCCGTTGCCGAGTTGGCGCAGCTCGTTGAGCGTCTTCTTCGGCACGATCGCCTTCACGTCCTCGCTGCTTCCGAACGACTCCTCAACCATCGCCAACCGGTGCGCGTCGGTGGCGACCATGCGCACAATGCCCGATCCCATCTCCAGGAGCGCGCCATTGAGTGCGTAGCGCGCGTCTTCCTGGGTAACAGCAAAGACGGTACGGCCAATCAGATCCTTAAAAACGTCGTGGTCGATTTTCTGCGCGTTGCCGAAGTCGTTCTCCGGAACCTCTGGAAAATCATCCGATGACAAGCCGACCAAACGAAAGAAAGAGTTACCACAGTTGATCTCCAACCAGTTGCCGTCAGTCAACGAGAATGAAATCTCTTCATCGACGAGCGATCGAACGACCTCGAACAACTTTTTTGCCGAGACGGTGATCGCGCCGGCTTCCTCGACTATAGATTCGCAACCGCCGGTAAGACTCACTTCGAGATCAGTTGCCGCGAGGGTAAGGAAGCTTCCCTCGGCGCGAAGCAGGATGTTCGACAAGATCGGGATCGTTTTCTTCTTCTCGGCGATCCCCTGCAAGAACTGCAACGCGTTCTGCAAAGCACCCTGATTCGCAACAAATTTCATAACTACGAATCCTTAACCGATAACAGTCTTGAAGATAGCAGTAGTAGTAGTGCGGTGAATTACTAGGAAAACTACGAAACCTCTTTTATTACAACTACTTAGAGACATTGATGAGTGTCTAAAACAGAGAGAGCCCGCAGTGGAAGACATACCTGGTCGGCATTCTCCGTAATCGATGAACATAGATCCACAGTAATTGCTGTTGGCGTCGGTGGAAATCATTTCAACGCCTCCAACAGAGTGTGCACGACGCGGTGGATGTCGTCGTTTGTCTCACACTCATGCTGGACCTTACGCACAGAATGAATGACGGTGCTGTGGTGTTTGCCGCCGAAGGCGCGACCGATTTCCGGAAGCGAGTGATTCGTCAACTGCTTACAGAGAAACATGGCGATCTGTCGCGGGTGCGTGATGCGCCGGGCGTTGCTCTTTGCTCGCAAGTCGCCCGCCCGTAAGCTGAAATAGTCGGCGACGTTCTCCTGGATTCGATCTATCGTGATCATCGCCGCGCGGGCATTGAGCGTATCGCGGAGGACATTGCGTGCCAGCTCCACCGTAACAGTCTCCGCGGTGAGCGACGAGTAAGCGACGAGTCGAATCAACGCACCTTCGAGCTCGCGAATATTGCTCTTGCTGTTAGTGGCGATGAACAACAGGATATCATCTGGAAGCTCGACGCTCTCGGCCTCAGCTTTTTTCTTAAGAATCGCGATCTTCGTCTCGAGGTCCGGCGGCTGGATGTCGGCGAGCATTCCCCATTCGAATCGCGAACGTAGACGTTCCTCGAGCGTCGGGATTTCTTTCGGCGGCGAGTCGCTGCTCAACACGATCTGTCGTTGCGCGTCATAGAGGGCGTTGAACGTATGGAAAAACTCTTCCTGGGTGCGTTCCTTGCCGGCAAGAAACTGGATGTCATCCACCAGCAACACGTCGACGTTGCGGTACTTCTCGCGGAACTCGAACGTGCGGTCGTAGCGAATCGAGTTAATCAACTCGTTCATGAATCGCTCCGACGAGATGTAGACAAGGCGCAGACTCGGGTTCTCCGAGAGGATGTGGTGACCGATCGCGTGCATGAGGTGCGTCTTGCCGAGACCAACCCCGCCGTACAGAAAAAGCGGGTTATACGAGCGCGAAGGGCTCTCGGCTACGGCGCGAGCTGCGGCGTGAGCCAACTGGTTCGACGTCCCGACCACGAACGTGGAGAAACGATACTTGGGATTGAGCGGACCCGAGAGCGGGCCGGACGGGTCGTCCTCGGTGTCGCCGTCAGCGCTTGCGTCGCCGCTGGCTTGCGCCGGACGGGACCAGAGCGTAGCAATCGGGGCCGCGGCAAGACCCGCCGGTGGAGTCCCGAGACCGAACCCCTTGGGAACGTGGCTACTGGTGGTGAACTCGACCGCCAGAGGAACATCCGACAACTCGGCGATCGCATCTTGAATCAGGTCGCCGTAGTTGTCGCGAAGCCAATCTCGGAACACCTCGTTGGGCACGGTGATGTGCAGCGCCGACTCGTCGCGCCAGGCCAAAGCGGTGGGTCGTAACCAGGTGTTGAAACTATGTGGATCGAGCTTCGTCTCGAGCCGCGAGAGTACCGACTTCCAGAGATCCATCGTTTCGCTGCAACGCTCCTGACGAGACGGCATCGGCGCGACAAGTGCAGTGTGCGCTGACCGACACCTCAGGCGGTAGAAAGAGGTTTTTCACACCGCCATCCACAACTGTGGAAAACCCTAAAAACCGTTACACCGTGGGAACATACAACACGCTGCAACGAACAGCCTGTGGGAGGCGCGAAGCCGAGTGCCGGAGAGCGCGGGCAATATAGCATGGCCATTCTGGCCGGGCAAGAAAAAGATGAAAAGCTCTCGGCAAAGCGATAATAAAACAAAAATCAACAAATATATGCCGAATATTTCTAGACCCTGCAGCGGTTCGAACCTCTACCCTCCCCGGTAGTGGGTCAACGGACCCACTACCCCCTCCCGGGTTGACTTGACGGCTCGGATCGAGGCGAGTTACCTTCCCCAGTTAGTTGTGGGCGCGTGCGCCCGCCGCCTCTAAAGTCGCCAACAGAATTCGCTGTTGCGGGCCCTGCTGTGGGACCCATCCAAAGGCGACACAAAGGCAGTCTGATCCGGATGGTTTCGCCATGAAGAGAACCTTTCAGCCGAACAACAGGCGCCGCAGAAAAGTTCACGGCTTCCGAGCCCGCAAGCGTACGCGTGGCGGCAGGGCCGTGCTCCGCCGGCGCCGCGCCAAGGGACGCAAGCGGCTGGCCCCGGCCTGAGCCGCAAGCTTCCAGCGCCATCCACAGAGCGGATTGAAACCACAAGGCCTGCCAGCCGGCCAGCGGGTTCGTAAGCGGCGGGACTTCGAGAGAGCCTACGAAGAGGGCAAGAAAGTCGTGACGCCAGAGTTCGCCCTCTTCATGCTTCCCAACGGAACGCCGACTAGCCGGCTCGGCATCACCACGACCCGTCGTCTGGGGAAAGCGGTGACACGCAACCGGGCACGTCGCTTGGTGCGCGAGGCCTACCGAACCCGCCAGCAAGATGTACCCGGCGGCTACGACCTGGTAGTGGTGGTTCGCGCTCCGCTCTTGAAGCGCAACCCGCGGGAGCTCGGTACGATCTTGATCGACGCAGCGCACCAGGGAGTGTTGGCGAAGGGGGCCGGCGGCTGATGGCCGATCTCACCATCGCGTTGATTCGCGCTTACCAGATTGTCCTGTCGCCGGTATTCGGCGGTGCGTGCCGGTACACACCGACGTGTTCCGGGTACGCCATCGAGGCGATCGAGCAGCACGGCGCGCTGCGAGGAACACTGCTCGCCTTCAAGCGAATCTGCCGCTGTCACCCGTTCGCGGATGCCGGCTACGATCCGGTTCCCGAACCGGAGCATGGAGACCCGTGGCATGTCCACTGACCAGGGACCCAGCATGGAGATGCGGGCCTTCATAGCGGTGGCTCTGTCGCTGTTCGTGATGCTCGTCTACCAGTACTTCTTCGTGCCGCCACCACCGCCGCCAACACAACAACCCGCGAGCGTCGGCGACGCAGAGCCGACGACGGTTCCGGATCCTGCCGCGGTGCCGCCCGTAGCGACCGGCACAACGACGTCACCCAACGCGATTGACCCCGAACAACTCGAGGTCGTCGACGCCGACATTTTCGCCGAGCGTCAGGAGTCGGTGGTCATCGAGAGCGAGCGGTTCCGGATGGTGGTGAGCAACCGCGGCGGCCTGATCACCAGCCTGGAGCTCAACGATTGGGGGAGCGACTTCGGGGGTCCACTCCAGATGATTGTCGATGAGCTCGAACCCGAGAACCCGGGTTGGTTGAAGCTCGTGGCCCCGGATGATCCGGCGGAGGCGGAGCGCGCCAACACGGCTCTCTATCGCATGACGATCAACGGCTTCGAGCCCGGCGCCACGGTCAGGGTCAGGGAGCCGACGCAAATTCGTTGGCAGTGGGCGGAGGGCGACAGGCGCGTCGAAAAGACGCTCACGGTGACTCCCGATACCTACCTTTTATCTCTCGCCGTGCGCGCGCAAACCCCCACTAACACACAGTTTTTTCTCACCGTTGGCCCGGGCCTGGAGGCCCATGCCGACACCTCGAGAACCAGCCTCTATCTCATGTCGGGCGCCCTCTTCTTGTTGCGGCAGAACGGTGTCGAGCACATTGGCGACGCTGATATCGAAGGGGTGGAAGGGATCGACCTTGCCGTCGGGAGTGGCGAGCTCGCGCCGCACTCGGGAGCGCACATCGGTCAGGTAGTCGACGCAGTGTGGGGTGGCCTGCAGAGCAATTATTTCGCCGCACTTTTTGTGCCCGATGGCCCTTCGGTTGTCTATCTCGATGCGGTTCCGATACCTGCTGAGCCGGCCGGCGCGGACGGTACCGGGTCAGCCACCGAGGCGCCCAGCGGTAATCCCGGAACGCGGGCGCTGATCGGCTGGCAGGTGCCGCCGGGCGGCTTCGACATGCCGTTGTACGTGGGACCGAAGAGCTATGGCATTCTCGCGTCCGCGGGACACGGGCTCGAGCGAGCCGTCGACTACGGCACGTTCCGGGTGCTCGCCCGGCCCGTGGCCGTCAGCCTCGAATGGTTGTATGGCTTCGTCGGCAACTACGGCCTGGCGATCATACTGGCGACGCTCGGCGTGCGCATCTTGTTCTTCCCGCTGAGCCAGAGCTCGATGAAGTCGATGCGTCGCATGCAGCAACTGCAGCCGCAAATGAACGCCATTCGCAATCGATACAAGGGCGTCAAGGACATGGAGAAGAAGCAGCAGATGAACGCCGAGGTCATGCAACTCTACAAGGACAACGGTGTTTCACCGCTCGGTGGCTGCGTGCCGATGCTTCTGCAGATGCCGGTGCTGTTCGGTTTCTACGCGGCGATCTCGGTTTCCATCGACATCCGGCAGGCGCCGTTCGCGCTGTGGATCCAAGACCTGTCGAAGATGGATCCGTTCTACGTTCTGCCGCTGCTGATGGGCGCGTCGATGTTCGCCCAACAGCGCATGTCGCCGGGCACCGGGGACCCGGTTCAACAGCGAATATTTCGGCTCATGCCGATCATGTTCACGTTTTTCTTTTTGTCCTTCCCGAGCGGGCTGGTCATGTACTGGCTTCTGAACACCGTACTGGGAATCGGCCAACAGGCCTATGTCAACCATCAACTGGGATCCTCCGACGCCGTCGCGACGCCGAGCCACAAACCGAAGGGCGGCAAGGGCAAGAAGGGCGGCGGGGGCAAGCGGAAGAAGCGAGGAAAGTGATGAGCGAAACGACCTACGAGGCGGCAAACGTCGAGGCAGCGTTGGCACAAGCCGCCGACAGCATGGGCGCTAGCCCCGACGATCTTCAATACGAGATCGTTGAGGAAAAGAGAGATTTCTGGGGTGGCGACGAAGGCACCGTAGTAATCAACGTGTGGCGGGCCGACGACGTCGCCGAGCCGGAAGCCAAAGTGGAACAGGAACCCGAAATGCCGGCCGAGGCCGCCGCGCCGGAAGTCGTGGAAGAACCGGAGGCCGCGGCGGCAGAGACCGAGCCCGCCGGTACTGATAGCGGTGGCCGTTTCTGGGGCGGCGATGAGGGCGCGGCAGCGGAAGAGGAGGCCGACGAAGAAGCGGAAGAGGAGGCCGCCGAAGAGGAGGCCGACGGGGAAGCTGAAGATGCGCCGCCGGAAGCCCACGAAGAGATCGCCGGCGTGGCGCCGGAAGAGCCACAGGCGGCGGCTGCCGCACCGGCGACACCCGAGCGAGAACCTGTTGCGGTCGCCGCGGACGAGGGCGAGGGAGTCGAACCGGAAAGCGTCGTGGCGCTGCTGCAGCAGATCTTCCACGACATGGATTTCAACTGCGAGATCGAGATTGAAAAGCAGGAAGAGGGGTTTTTCGTTGCCGTCAGTGGCGCCGACAAGGACCTTCTGTTGGAAGGCAACGGGCGTTGCCTTTCGGCGCTCGAGCTCGTCCTGAACAACGCGTTTCGCCACAAGCTGCCGACCGGGCAAAAGGTTCGCGTCGACGCCGGTGACTTCCGTTCGCGCCGCGAAGAGGAGCTTACAGACCTCGCCTTCCAAGTGGCACACAGGGCCAAGGAAGCAGGCAGAACCCAGGAAACTCAACCGCTTAACCCCTACGAGCGCCGCCTCGTGCATCTTGCCCTCGCCGAGGATTCCAGCGTGACGACACGAAGCCGTGGGAACGGTTTTCTCAAGAACGTGCAGGTGATTCCGCGCCGCAGCGGCGGCGACAACAGGCGCAGATAGAATCGGAGCGTTCGATGCAGGCTGAGGCCGCCCCCGAGATCGTCGACGAGATCAGCGCCGTTTTTCGCAGGTGGCGCTTGCCGCTCAAAGCCGAGCAGGCGCAGGCGTTCGCCACCTATTTGCAGCTTCTCGAACGCTGGAACAAAACGACGAACCTGACGTCGATTCGCGAGCGCCCGGCGGCGGTCTTGCGGCATTTTGCTGAGCCCGCGATGGCCATGCAGCTGCTGGGTGGCGCTGGTCCACAGATTCTGTGCGCCGGCTCGGGCGCCGGCATCCCGGGGCTTCCCTTCAAGATCCTCGACCCCGAGCGGTCTTGCCAGCTGGTCGAAGCAAACGGCAAGAAGGCGACGTTTCTGCGCGAGGTGGTTGAGTGGCTCGAGCTCGAGGACGTCCATGTTTTCGAAGGCCGCCTCGAAGAAATGATCGCCAGCCAGACCCTCGAGCCCCCGGTGCACATGTTGACCGCGCGCGCCTGGAGCGGGTGGGGTGGATTGTTGGGCCTCGGTGCAAGGCTCATGGTTCCGGGCGGCCGCGCCGTGATCTTCGTGGGTGAAGACACGCTCCGGGCCCTGCGCCGCTATCTCCAGGTAGGCCCCGGCGTGCCGTCGACCACCAACCCCGAATGGTCGGCGGCGGCGCACGCGGGGTGGGGGATTCGCCGTATTCTCGACCTGCCGCACCTCGATCAGGGCTACGCCGTTAGTCTCGAGTTGCCGGGCGAGTAGCGCCGTTGGGTTGGAGTCGGGGGTTTTTGCCCTGAGCCGGGAGCGGGCGGTATGGGCCCTCTCAGGTCCTTCCGCTACCCTGAAACCGCGAGGGGAAATTGCGGATCCCTTCGGGGTTTTTTGAAACCTCGCGGTTGCAGGTGCCCCACGGATCCCCCCGAGAGGGCCCATACCGCCCGCTCCCGGCGCGTGACTTAGGCTGCGGATCAAGGGGCGCACTCACTGCCTTTGGGCGGCGAATCCAACCCATTCCTCGCCTACTCTTCCAACGTACCCAGGTCAGCACCCCGAACCGACGCCAACCCGTATCTGTGGGGAATGTGGGCAAGGAAGACGCGGAACGCGACTTCCGGAGGGGGTGGGGGGCTGGGTATTCGAACAAATCGGAGCGTTCCCCGCCAAGAGCCACCCCACCCGCAAAGCGCCCGTTCCGCTCCAGCAACTACCCGCCTAAGAAGCGGAGGGAGTGGTTCGCCGAGCAAATACCGACCCGACAGGAAAATACGGCAAAGACCGCCGCCGCTTTGGTGACAGAATCAAGATCGCTCGATGCTGCACCCCTTGAGGCACGCCGTAGCCGACGGGACGGGTACGGCGGTAATGCACACCCCCGCACGCCTCGAGGTACGCCGCAGCCGGCGGCACGCCACCGAACGCGTGTTCCACGTGGAACACGAACTAGCGAAAACGCCTATCTGTTGCTAGAGTGCCCGCATGGCGCGGGTAATGGCGGTTACCAACCAGAAAGGCGGCGTCGGCAAGACCACAACGGCCGTCAACCTCGCGGCCAACCTGGCGGCCGCGGACTGGTCGACGTTGCTGATCGACCTCGATCCCCAGGGAAACGCCACGAGCGGGCTCGGCATCCAGCTGGCGGACGATACAGTGACCACGTACGATGTCCTACTCGGCGAGGCTCGCATACAAGACGCGGCCAAAGCGGTGTACTTCGACAATCTCGAGGTGGTGCCCTCGACACGAGGTTTGGTGGGTGCCGAGTTGGAATTGGTCGATGCGCCGGAGCGCGAGTTCCGGCTGCGTCGTGCGATCGCGGCGGTGCGCGACGCGTACGACTTCATTCTGATCGATTGTCCCCCCTCGTTGGGCCTTCTGACGCTCAACGCGCTGGCCGCCGCGGACAGCACCTTGGTGCCGATTCAGTGCGAGTACTTCGCGTTGGAGGGCCTCAGCGATCTTCTCGACACAATCGGCCGGGTGCGCAGCGCCGTGAACCCCGAGCTTGCCGTCGAGGGCATCCTGCTGACGATGGCCGACGAGAGAACTAACCTGTCGCGCCAGGTCGAGAAGGAGGTGCGCTCGCACCTCGAAGATCTGGTGTTCAAGACTGTGATCCCCCGCAACATTCGGCTCGGTGAAGCGCCCAGCTTCGGCAAGCCCATCATCCTTTACGACTTGAATTCCAGCGGAGCGCACAGCTACCTGTCTCTAATGCGCGAGGTGGTGAAAAATGGCAAGGAAGGCACTCGGAAGGGGGCTTGACGCCCTCATTCCATTGGCGCCGCCACCCACGGCGGCACCTGCTGCGGTAGAGGGGCCGCCCGCAGCGGACGCCCCAATGGCTGCCGTGGCGGAAGTCGACATCGATCGCGTGCGGCCCAACCCCAGGCAGCCCCGCGAGCATTTCGACGAGGAGGCCCTCGAGCGTATGGCCGCCTCGTTGCGTGAGCGCGGCATGCTACAGCCCCTGGTGGTCCGCCACGAAGGCGACCGTTTTCAATTGATCGCCGGCGAGCGCCGCTGGCGCGCCGCGCAGCGCGCCGGGTGGCACCGTGTCCCGGTCATCGTTCGCGAGGCCACGACGCTCGAGGCGTTGGAGCTCGCGCTGATCGAGAACGTGCAACGCGAAGACCTCAACCCGCTCGAGGAGGCGCGCGCCTACGACTTCCTGGCGACCGAGGCGGGACTGACCCAAGAGGAAGTCGCCGAGCGCGTCGGTCGCGAGCGCAGCACGGTGGCCAACTACTTACGGCTGCTGAACCTCCCGGAGCGCGTGCAGGAGCTGCTTGTCGATGGTCAGCTGTCGATGGGCCACGCCCGCGCCCTCCTCGGCCTTCCCGACAAAGGGGCCCAGGTGCGACTCGGCGAGGCCATCGCCAAACAGGGCTTGAGCGTGCGCCAAGCGGAATCGCGGGTCCGCGCGGCGCGCTCAGAAAAAGGGCGCGGCGGTGGAGCACAGGATCCCGACACGGTGGCGGCGCAGGAGCGCCTCAGCCGGGCGCTCGGCACGGCGGTGAAGATCTACGGACAGGAACGCGGGCGAATCGAGATTCGCTTCGCGTCTTTGCAAGAACTTAATCGGTTGTACGAACAACTGCTGGAAAGCGCAGGAGGAAGCGTGACATGACGGACTTGGACGGTGGACTGGACGGACGTCTGGCTCAAGGCACACACTTCAACGGCACGCTGAAGTTCAAGCGCGCCGTGCAAATTGACGGTCGCTTCGAGGGCAACGTGAAATCCCCGGGCAGACTCATTCTCGGTGCATCGGCCGAGGTCGATGCCGAGATCGAAGTCGGCGAGCTCGAGGTGCAGGGGACGTTGCGCGGCAAGGTGGACGCCAAGGAACGGATGCTGATTCGCGATGGCGGCGTCGTCGAGGCCAACATCGTTACGGGGCGCTTGGCCATCGAGATCGGGGCGATCTTCCGTGGCCATTGCGAGATGCCTGAGCAGGAGAACCTCGCGAAGGCGGCTCCAGAGCTCGACCAAGTGCCGAGCTCCAAGCCCGCGCCTCCCAAGCGCGAGCCGTCCCGGGTCGGCGGCGCACCGTTGGTCCCGGAAGCAGCGAAGAGTCCGGGGAAAGCATAACCTTATAACTCGTTGATTCTAAAAGAGTTACAGAGATTTCGACCGAGCTAGAGGTAATACAGCAGCAGGAGAACCGCCAGGAGGATGGCGACCCACAACGCCATGCTGCCGGTCGGCCACGTGCGCTCGAGAATTCCTTCCGGTCCGTGGTGGCGATGTACGGTCTGCACTGTGGCGGTAACGCGCTGCCGCCAACGTCCGAGGAACCCCGACCAGACGCGCCCGCCGAGCCGCACGACGGGCGCGAGCGAGCTCGGCACGAGACGCCGGTAGATCCAGTCGCTGTCGAGGTTGACCGACCGCAGTTCCGGGGGGTACAGGCCGACCCAGTTGAGCCAGGCGAAGGCAACGGCGGACCAGAAGAGAAGCTGGATCTGTGTGATGACATGGGTGGTCGTGTACGGTTCGTAGTCGACCTGGTACGGCAGTACGTTGTACAGCAGTGCCGGGAAGACACCGATGCCGATGCATAGCGAAGCGCCGAGACCCATGGCGATCAGCATGTTGCGCGGCGCCTCCTTGCAGCGGATTCCCGAGTCGTGTGCGAAGAAAGCGAAATAGGGAATCTTGATACCTGAGTGATGGAAGACGCCCGCCGACGCGAACAGGAGCACGAAGTAGACGAACATGTAATGGTTCTCGGCGGTCGCCGAAATGATCAATGACTTGGTCGCGAAGGCGCTGAAGAGCGGGAACGCCGAGATCGAGGCGGCTCCGACGATACAGAAGCCGGTCGTCCACGGCATCGACTTGTAGAGTCCACCGAGCTCGGAACCCTTTATCGTCCCGGTGCGCAGCAGCACCGCCCCCATCGACATGAAAAGCACGCCCTTGAAGAGAATGTCGGCGAACGCGTGGGCGGCGGCGCCGTTGAGGGCCATCTCGGTGCCGATGCCGATTCCTACGACCATGAAGCCGAGCTGGTTGTTCATGCTGTAGGTGAGCACCCGACGGAGATCGTTGACGATCACCGCGAAGAAGATCGGAAAGGCGGTCATCGCGGCGCCGATCCAGACCAACATCTCGATCCCGGGAAAGCCTCGTGCCAGGGCGTACACGGCCATCTTCGTGGTGAAGGAGCTCAGAAACACAGTCCCCGTCACGGTGGCCTCCGGATAGGCGTCCTCGAGCCAGTTGTGGAGCAGCGGAAACGCACACTTGATACCGAAGGCGATGAAAATAAGCCAACCACCCAGGCCGTTGAGCCCCACATAGTCGAATGCCAACGAGCCCGTTTGGTAGACGTGTGCCACGGCCCCTGCAAGCAGCAGCACGCCGGAGGTTATCTGGAAGATCAAGTACCGCATGCCGGCCCGATACGATCGCTCGCTGCGGCGCGCCCAGATCAAGAATACGGAGGAGATCGCGGCGAGCTCCCAGTAAACGAAAAGCGTGATCAAGTCACCGGCGAAAACCGCGCCGATGGCGCTGCCGGCGTAGACGAAAGCGGCGATGTGTTGTCCGGTGTCCTTCACGCGGAGGGCGAAGATCATGCCGATGAACGCCGCGATGTGGAAGATGTAGCCGAACACGAGGCTGAGCGGATCGACGCGGACGGGCGTCAAGGAGTAGTCGAAGACGGAGATCTGCAGGAGATCACCCTGCGAAATAACCAGCAGCTGCAGGAAGCCCAGTGCCGGCAGAAGAAGCATGTAGGCCGAGCGAGGGCGCCCGCGCAGCAGCGGGACCAACAACCCCCCGAAGATCAGGAGCGAGCCGGGCGGAAGGCTATCGATCATAGTAGTCGTCGTCCCGGCCCACGATCTTGCGCAGCTGCTTGGCAGCAAGAACCAGGAGCACACAGGAGACGAAGCCATAGAAGCCGAAGAACCCGATGAAGCCCTCGATCGGAAACTCGACGTGCTTCTCGTAGAAAAAGTCGGCCGTGACCAAAAGGCCGCAGACGATCCAAAGGCCGTAGTAGAGCTTGCGGACGTTTTGGAAGTCGTCGAGCCAATATTTTTTCTCGCCGCTAGCGGTGTTCGGCGCGCCGTCGTGGGGGCGCTGCGAGTGGCTGTCGGTGTTGTTGTCGTCTTGCATGGTTGGCTACGGGGTCACGATCGGGGTTAGCAACTGGTAGAGGTCATCGGCGAAGAAGAAGAGCGCCAAGCAGCATGCGGCCGTCACACAGAGCGCCACCAGGCAGAAGATCGGCGCTTCCTTAATCCTCAATGGGCCCGTTGCAGCTGATCCACGATCTTCATCGGTATCGTGGCCGCCGCCGGCCGAGAGCGCCGTGCCCGGGGCACCATCGACGTCGTTCTCGCCGGGGGCCGGCTGCGGAGGGGCAACGAAAAAGGCCCGCGCCACGATCGGCATCAGGTAAGCGACGTTCAGCAGGGAGCTGATCATCAAAACGGCGACGAAGATGGCCCTCTCCGCTTCGAGTGCCCCGAGGGCCAAGAACCACTTGCTCCACGCACCGCCGAATGGCGGCAGGCCGATGACGCTGAGGGAGCCGATGAAGAAGGCCGCCATGGTTACCGGCATGGTGCGGCCGATGCCGTCCATGTCGCTGATCTCGGTCTTGTGAGCCGCGACGTAGATAGCCCCGGCGCAGAAAAAGAGAGTGATCTTGCCGAAGGCGTGCATGGCGATGTGCATGCTGCCGCCCAGCACACCGGCACCGGTCGCCAGCGCGGCGCCGAGAACGATGTACGAGAGCTGGCTGATCGTCGAGTAGGCGAGGCGCGCTTTGAGGTTGTCTTTCGTGAGGGCGACGAGCGAGGCCGCCAAGATCGTGAAAGCTGCCGCGTACATGAGCCAGGTACTCGCTCCGGTGTCGGCGAGCAGGTCGATGCCGAAGACGTAGACGATGATCTTCATCACCGTGAAGACGCCGGCCTTGACGATAGCGACGGCGTGCAACAGCGCGCTCACCGGCGTCGGCGCAACCATTGCGGCAGGGAGCCAGCGGTGCAACGGCATCAGGGCGGCCTTCCCCGTGCCGAACGCGAAAAGGGCCAGAAGGACGCCGATCACGACGTTGTCAGCGGTGCCTGTCAGGATGCCGCCGGGGCGGAAATCGAGTGTTCCGGCCAGGTGGTACGTCCAGATAATGGCGGGCAGCAGAAAACATATCGACGTGGTCAGCAGTATCCCGAGGTAGACCCGACCGGCTCGCCTCGCTTCTTCAGTGCGGTGGTGAGTCACCAACGGGTAGGTCGACAGCGTCAGTACTTCGTAGAAGATGAAGACGGTCAGCAGGTTGGCGGCAAACGCGACGCCCAGTGCCGCCGAGATCGCCACCGCGAAACACGCGTAGAAGCGCGTTTGGTCCACCTCGTGGTGGCCTCTCATGTAGCCGATCGAGTAGATCGTGGTGACGATCCACAGGCCGGAGGCAACGAGGCCGAAGAGCATGCCGAGCGGCTCGACCTTGAAGGCAAGCCACAGCCCCGCCATCACCTCGACGACAAGCGCCTCCGGGCGGCCGCCGGCCTGAATTTCCGGCACCAGCGACACGACGAGGCCGAAAAGAACCGTTGCCGTTGCCAGGCTGGCGGCTTCGCGGAGATTCGGGCTGCGCCGCAGCAGCACTACGACGAGGGCGCCGACGAGCGGCAGGCCGACCGCGATCAGGATGGTGGTAGAGGGGCTCACGAGGCGCTACCGAGCAGCGATTCAGCGGCCATTCGTGCGATGCCCGCGGTGAGTTCCGTGTTCATTCCGAAATACACGATCGCGGCGACCAACACCCACATCGGGATGAGCAAGGAAAGCGGCGCCTCGCCGATCGTGCCCTCGCCTTCGACCGCCGGCGCCGGGTAGAAATACGCTGCCTCGATGACCCGCCAGACGTAGGCGACGGCGAGCAGCGAGCTGATCAGCACCAAGCCGGCCATCGGCCACAGGCTTTTCTGGAGCGCGGCGAGCACCAGGTACCACTTGGAGATGAAGCCGGCAGTCAGCGGCACGCCGATGAGGCTGAGTCCGCCGACGACGAAAGCCGCCATCGTCCACGGCATGGCGCGCCCCAGGCCCCGCATGTCGTCGATGTGAACGGAGCCACAACGTAGTGCGACGCACCCCATCACCATGAACAGAAGACATTTCGTCACGCCGTGGTTGAAGAGATGCACGATGCCGCCGGTCAGCCCATCGACCGAAGCGAAGCTGATGCCGAGAACCATGTAGCCGATCTGCGCGACGCTCGAATAGGCCAACATCCGCTTGATGTTGTTCTGAAAAACGGCGACGAGCGATGCGGTGACGATGCCGATCAACGCCAGCGGCATCAGAACGGTCGAAAGCCGCATCGATCCGAAGGCAAACTCATAGCCGAAGACCGTGAGGAAGAAGCGAAGCAGCACGTACACCGACACTTTGGTGGCCGTCGCCGACAGGAACGCCGTCGCTGCGGATGGCGCATAGGCGTAGGCGTTCGGCAGCCAGAGATGGAGGGGAAACAAGGCCATCTTGAGACCGATTCCGACCACGAAGAACGCAAACGCCGCCCGGACCGTCCGCGTCTGGAGAACCGGCTGGATCTGCACCGCCATGTCGGCCATGTTCAGCGTGCCCGTCATGATGTAGAGCAAGCCGATGCCGATAAGGATGAACGTGGCGCCCAGCGTACCCATGATCAGGTAGGAATAAGCGGCAGTCAGTGCCCGTCGGTCCTGTCCCATGCTGATCAACACGTAGGACGAAAGCGCCGAGATTTCGAGGAACACGAACACGTTGAACAGATCGCCGGTTATCGCGATGCCGAGGAGTCCCGCGAGGCACAGCAGATAGGCCGTGTAAAACAGGTAGTGGCGTTCGTAGCGGGGCAACTCCACGGAGATGCTGGCCGGCGACCAGGTCGCGACGATCGCTCCGATGCCGGACACGAGAACCAGGACGAACGCGTTCAGCAGGTCGACCCTGTACTCGATACCCCACGGGGGCGCCCAGCCACCGAGCTCATAGGAAATCACGCCACGCTCGAGGACCGCGCGCATCAAGAGCACCGAAATGCCGAAGGTCGCCCAGGTTACGCCGATGGCGAAGCTCGTGGCCAGCGCCCGCCGGCGCAGCAACAGGCAGAGCGGCGCCGCGGCGAGCGGGACGAGGATCTGCAGAATCGGCAGGTGGTTGTCGATCAAGCCTCAGCGTCCTGGCGTTGAATCTCGTCCTCTTCGATCGTCCCGTACTCCTCGTTGATGCGCACGACGAGGCCCAAGGCAACAGCCGTCGTTGCCACGCCGACAACGATGGCGGTGAGGATGAGGACCCCCGGCAGCGGGTTCGAGTAAACCTCGAAGCCCTCGGCGAGTATCGGTGCCGTGCCGCCGTCGACCTTGCCGACCGTGATGAAGAGCAAGAACACCGACGTCTGAAAAATGCTCAGACCGATGACCTTCTTGATCAGGTTGTCGCGCGCCACAACGATGTAGAAACCCGTCATCATCAGCACGATGACGATCCAGTAGTTGTACAGCCCGAGGGCGTCACTCATCAGTCCGTACCGTCTCGCCGAAGGCGTAGAAAACAGAGATCATCACAGCCGCCACCGTCGTTCCGACGCCGAGCTCGATCAGCAGGATGCCGAGGTGTTGGCCGTGGACCGGATCGTGTGCCAGCACGCTGTAGTCGAGGAACGCGCCGCCCTTGAGCATCGCAGCAACGCCAACCCCCATGTATAGGAGAAGACCCAACGGGATGAACGCTTGGGCAACCGCGGGCCGCACCGCCCGCTGCGCGGCGCGCAGGTCGAAAACGAGGGCGTAGAGGATCACGGCAGCGGCGAAGATGACCCCGGCCTGGAAGCCGCCGCCCGGCCCGTAGTCACCGTGCCATTGTACGTATAGGGCATACAGGAGGATGTAGGGAATTAACAGCTTGGCGGCGACGCGGGGAACGACTTGGCGTCTCATTCGTCGTCACGCGTGTCATCGTCGTCGGGTTGCCAACGGCGGCGACGGGCGCCGCCGAGCAAAATGAGCACCCCGATGCCGGCCGTGAAAATGACAGTGGTTTCGCCGAGCGTATCGTAGCCGCGGTAACTTGCCAGCACCGCGGTTACCAGGTTGGGGATGCCGATCTCCTGCGATTGTTCTTCGATGTAACGGGGCGCCACGTGAAGGTTTGTCGGCGCATTGGGGTCGCCGAGGCTGGGCATGTCGAGGGTCCCGTAGATCAGCGCCGCGCCGGTAACCAGCACGACCAGCAACGGCAGCAGCGGCGTGTGCTCCGGCTCCTTTTCCTCACTGGTCGTTAGCGCCAGGGTCACCAGGATCAGAACCGTCGAGATACCTGCCCCGACCGACGCTTCGGTGAACGCGACGTCGGGTTGATCGAGCACGCTCATCCAGCAGGCGCCCAGAAGGCTGTAGATACCGGCAACGATCGTGGCGGAGAAGAGACCACGCAGCCGGGCGATGCGGACCGCCGTGATGCACAGCAGGGCGAGCAGGATCAGGTCGATGAGGTAGTTGATGTCTCACCTTCCTGTTCGTGCAACAGTGGCTCCAGACTGCGTGACCCGGCGGCGTGCGCGATCGCGTGGGTCGCCGTCGGGCTGGTGATCAGCAGAAAGATCAGGATGAACAGCAGCTTGACGGCGATCAACGAGAGGCCGGCCTGCAGCATCAAGCCCACCAGAATGAGCGAAGCGCCTCCGGTGTCGATAACGCCGCCGGCGTGCAGCCGGGTGTAAAAGTCCGGCAACCGCAACAACCCCAGCGCGCCGGCGACGCACAGGAAGCTGCCAGTGCCGAGGAAAGCCCAGCTCAGAATGTCGATCAATTGCATTAGCTACCTGCCCCGGTGCCCTCTGTCGATCGATCGACAACCTCGGCGAGATCGCCGTACTTGAAGTACTTGAGCACTGCGATCGTGACGATGAAGTTGATCAGCGCGTAGACCAGCGACAGGTCGAGAAAGTCCGGGCGCCCGTTGAGGAAGCCGAGCACCGCAATGAACAAGACCGTCGACGTGCCGAACGAGTTGACCGCAAGGACACGGTCGAAGACCGTCGGCCCGAGCGCCGCACGCGCCAAAGTCATGCTCATGGTCAACAGGATCGCGACCATCGCGGCGGCGAACATCAGCTGGTTCCCTCCAGATGGGTGACCCGGCGGTCCATCTCGCCCGTTTCGACGCCGTCGGCGGCATCGCGGCTCAACGCGTGCACGGTGATCGAGCTGTCCTCGACGTCTACGGACACGGTACCGGGCGTCAGCGTGATCGAGTTGGCGTACACCACCTGGCCGATCTCCGAACACTGGCTCGCGGAGACGCGGATGAGGGTAGGGCTGATCGGCAGCGAAGGGTGCAGGATGCGGCGCACCACGTCGGCGTTGGCCTTGGCGATTTCCCAGCCGAGCCAGGGGACATATCCCAACAGGCGGAAGTTCGTGAGCTCGACCGGAGCCCCCTCGGAATCGATGATGTTCATCCGCGCGGCGAGAAACACGACGAAGGTGGTTGACAGCGCTCCCATCCACAGAAGCAGCGGCTCGTAGTGATGGCCCCAGGGCCAGGAGAGCCCAGACCACAGAATCCAAACGGCGAACAAAAGCAGACCGAGAGTAACCGCCCGTTTCATGTGTGCTCTGAGGGACCTGTGAACCCGAAGGAAGCCGCCTTGGTGCCCGACCCTAGGCGCCGCAACTGGACTGTATACTGGCATCGGCCCGGGCGCTCCTCAAGTTGATCACCACCGCTAGCAGCGTGCTGAAAAACTCCCGGGAGTTCTTCAGCACGCTGCTATGGCTCGCTTGCCGGGAGTTCGGGGTGGCGTTAGAATCCGCAGGTGCGGCGGCGGCCCATATCCTGCGTTTCGACCCTGGCTACCGACTCCTTCGCGTTCCAACGCCTTTTTCGTCCGAAAACCGATCGAGCTTTCGACTACCACCGCGCTAGCGCTGTCGAGGTGGCCAGCAATCTGATTCGCCATGGAAGACTTTCCCAACCTCGCTACCCTACTGTCAGTCGCCTCGGCGGTGATCGTGTTGACGATCGTGTTGAATTTTCTGCTTTTCAAACCACTGCGCAGAGTTCTCGACGAGCGTCAACAGCGCAGCGATGAAGCACGCGCCGGGCTCGATGAGGCGCAGGCGGTGCAGGCCCAGCGCCTCGAAGAGATCGAACGGCGTTTGAAGGAGGCGCGGCGCGAAGCCTACGAAATCCGCGAGAAAGCGCAGCAGGCCGGGCGCGACTGCCGTGACGAGCTCATGCAGGAGGCGCGGCAACAAGCACAGGCCATCGTCGAGAAGACGCGTGCCGAGATCGACGCCGACATCGACATTGCGAAGAAAGATCTCGAGGCCGAGGCGGACAGGCTTTCCAAGTTGATCGCCGAGCGGGTCCTCGGGCGTCCGGTGGGCGCGGATCGAGGGGAGCCGCAGTGATGCGATCTTTCGAGGCGCCGATTCCCACCGGCACCGGCACCATCGTCACGGCCGTCATTCTAGCCCTGGCGTTGGCTGCACCCGCCAGCGTCGCTTCGACCTTTCGGGAGCACGCTTTACCGGCGGCACAAGAGCCGCTCGCCGCACAAGACGAGCGCGCTATCGAAGAGCACGCCGAAGAAGAGGAGCAGGGCGAGACCGAGTGGTACGTGTACCCGGCACGGTGGACCAATTTCCTGTTGTTGCTCGCCCTGCTGTACTGGGTGCTGGTCATCCCCCCGAAGCCGATCCGTGAGACGTTCGACTTTCCCGGGCTCAAGGTGATTCTCAGCACACGGGTGCAGTCGATCATCGCAGCCCGCGACGAGGCGGCGCGCCAGAGGGAAGAGACGGCGGCGTTGCTGATAGCGTCGGAAGAACGGCTCGGCAAGATCGACGACGAGGTCGGGGCGCTCGTCGAGGTCGCGCGGGTCGACGGCGAGCGCGAGAGGGAGCGCGCCGAGGTAGATGCCAAGGAACAGGCCCAGAGGGTACCTGAGATCGCCGAGCGCGAGCTGCAAAGCGAGCGGCTGACGGCACAGCGTCAGTTGCGCGGGTTCGTCGCCGACCTGGCGGTAGGCATGGCCCGGCGTACCTTGGAAGAACACTTGTCCGCCGACGACCAGGATCGCCTGATTCGCGACTACCTGTCGCGTCTCGGCGGCAGCGTGGCCTGACATGGCAAGCCGCACCGTGGCCCACCGATATGCCAAAGGTTTGCTGGAGGCTGTCTCTACAGAGGCTTCGGGACAGGAGCAGGCGCTGCTGGATCAGCTCAACGCCACGGTGGAAGTCGTCCAGGGCCACGATGGCTTGCACGCGTTGGTGGTCAACCCGGCCATCGCGTCAACGGACAAAAAAGTAATTCTCGGTAAAATAGGGGAAATATTGCAGGCCAGCGAATTGCTAGCGCGGTTCCTCGATGTGCTGGCCGAGAAGGAGCGCCTCGATCACCTTGCGCTCATCGCCCGCGTCTACGCCGAGCTCGTGGATGATCACCTCGGCATCGTCGACGCCGAGGTCACGACCCCGGTGCCGCTGAATACCGGACAGGCAGCGGAGCTCGAGAAGAGCTTGCGCGAGGCCACCGGGGCCGAAGTACGAATCTCGAAAAAGACCGATCCCGAGTTACTCGGCGGTGTCGTTACCCGCATCGGTGACGTGGTGTACGACGGCAGCCTGCGCGGGCATTTGGCACGCATCCGCGAACGGCTGGAGCACTCCTGATCGCCAGCGGCTCGTTCGAAAGACACCGAGAGGAACATCTGAAACATGCAGATCAAAGCTGAGGAAATTTCGAGCATCATCCGGCAGCAGATCGCCGGCTATGAGACCGAGATCGACATTCAGGAGGTCGGCACCGTCATCTCCGTGGGTGACGGGGTGGCCCGCGTCTACGGCCTCAAGAGCTGCATGTCGCTCGAGTTGGTCGAGTTTCCGAACGACGTGTTCGGCGTGGCGCTCAACCTCGAGGAAGACAATGTCGGCGTCGTGCTGTTGAGCGAGTCGACGGCGGTGAGGGAGGGCGACACCGCCAAGCGCACGGGTCGTGTTATCCAGGTGCCGGTCGGCGAAGCGCTGCTCGGCCGCGTCGTCACGCCGCTCGGCGAGCCCGTCGACGGCGCCGGTCCGATCGATACGAGCGAGCGTGGCGATCTAGAGCGCATCGCTCCGGGCGTCATCGACCGCCAGCCGGTGGGCGAGCCGTTGCAGACCGGCCTGAAGTCGATCGATTCGATGATCCCGATCGGCCGAGGGCAGCGCGAGCTGATTATCGGCGACCGCCAGACCGGCAAGAGCGCGGTGTCGATCGACGCGATCATCAATCAAAAGGCAACCGATGTGTACTGCATTTATGTCGCCATCGGCCAGAAGGAGTCGACCGTGGCGCGCGTCGTCGAAGAGCTCAAGCAAGTCGGCGCCATGGACTATACGATCGTCGTGAACGCATCCGCCTCCACGCCCGCAGCCGTCCAGTGGATGGCGCCGTTCGCCGGCTGTGCCATGGGCGAGTGGTTCCGCGACAGCGGCAAGCACGCGCTGATCGTTTACGATGACCTATCGAAGCACGCCAACGCCTACCGCGAAATGTCGCTGCTGCTGCGCCGGCCCCCCGGGCGCGAGGCGTACCCGGGCGACGTTTTCTACCTGCACTCGCGTTTGCTCGAGCGCGCCGCCAAGGTCAACGACGAGTTGGGCGCCGGCTCGCTCACCGCTCTGCCGGTCATCGAGACCAAGGCGGGCGACGTTTCGGCCTATATTCCGACCAACGTGATCTCGATCACCGACGGACAGATCTATCTCGAGACCGACCTGTTCCACCAGGGCGTGCGCCCGGCGGTGAACGCCGGCCTCTCGGTTTCCCGCGTCGGTGGCGCAGCGCAGATCAAGGCGATGAAGCAGGTCGCCGGATCCTTGCGCCTCGAGCTGGCCCAGTACCGCGAGCTGGCGGCCTTCGCGCAGTTCGGATCGGACCTCGACGCGGCGACGCAGCAGCAGTTGTCGCGCGGTGAACGGCTCACCGAGCTACTCAAGCAGGACCAGTTCCAGCCGCTGCGCGTCGCCCAGCAGATCGGCATCCTGTTCGCCGGTACGGCCGGTTACTTCGATGACCTCGACGTCTCACAGGTGCGACCGTTCGAAAACGGCTTCTACGAGTATGTCGGCGTCAACGATGCGCAGCTCTGGGACGACATCGAGAGCTCCGGCGAGCTCGATGACGCCCTGGAGGCACGCTTGCGCCGGGCGCTCGACGACTACAAGGCACAGAATTTTTCGGACGCGACGGAAACAGTCGCGGTGGCAGAAGAAGAGGAAGCCATAGCCGGCTAGCGGACACTGACCAATGGCTACCCTACTCGACCTCAGACGGCGCGTTCGGTCCGTCAGGAACATCCGGCAGATCACCCGCGCTATGCGTATGGTGGCGGCGTCCAAGCTGCGCCGCACGCAGGACCGAATCATCAATTCGCGTCCGTACAGCGACAAGGCCTGGGACGTGATGAACGGTCTCGCCGAGCGCACGGAGAAGCGAACCCACCCATTGCTGCGTCGCGCCGCTGGGCGTGAGGAGCACATCACCGCCGTGGTCATTACCTCGGACAAGGGGATGGCCGGCTCCTTCAACACCAACATTCTCAAGCGCGCCGACCGCGCCCTGCATAGCTGGCAGGACCAGGCGGTCGACCTCGTGCTGATGGGCCGCAAGGGCTACAACCACTACAAGAAGCAGGACTGGCCCATCGGGCAGTACTGGGCCGACCAACTGAAAGACGTGGACTTCGCCGACGCGGCTTTGGTTGCTGAGTACGTCATCGGAGAGTTCGAGGCGGAGCGCACCGACGCCGTCTACATCATCTACAACGAGTTCAAGTCCGTGATCCGACAGGACGTTGTTGTCGAGCCGTTGCTGCCTGTCGTGGGCCTCCACTTTCCGGAGGACAAGATCGATGCGCGGCAGGCGGCGCGCATTGTCGCCGAACAAAAGAGCGGCGGCGACATGACTTTCTTCGAAGATATGGAAGGGCTGCAGGTCGGGGACATCGGCACCCTCTCCGAAATCTGGAAAGAAGGCCGGGAGGCTGCCGCCAACATGGAGCCTGCTGAGCTCACCGACTACGTCTACGAGCCCGACCCCGAGAGCATTCTCGCCGCGCTGTTGCCTCGCCACGTCGAGGTACAAGTATTCCGCGCCTTGTTGGAATCAACAACCGCCGAGCACGCGGCGCGCATGACGGCAATGGAGAACGCCTCGCGCAACGCCGACGATCTCATCGAACACCTCACTTTGACCATGAACAAGATTCGCCAGGAGGAGATCACCACAGAGATCCTCGAGGTAGTCGGCGGAGCCGAAGCACTGAAGTAGGAGCCAGACAATGTCCAGCGCTGAGCAGACGGGCACCGATCGGGTCGGCAAGGTCCTGACCGTGGTCGGCCCGGTCGTCGACGTCGAGTTCCCGTCCGAAGACCTGCCGCCGATTTACCAGGCCCTCAGGATCGAGGACGACGCCGAGATGTCGTCGCAGAAGATCAACATCATCGTCGAGATCGCCCAGCACCTCGGCGAGAATCGCGTGCGCTGTGTTGCCATGCAGTCGACGGACGGCCTGGTGCGCGGCATGGACGCGGTGGATACGGGCGGTCCGATTACGACCCCTGTGGGCGACGCCACACTGGGGCGCGTGCTCAACGTTATCGGCGAGCCGGTCGATGATGGCGGCCCCATCGAGGCCGAGGAGCGCTGGCCGATTCATCGCCACCCGCCGACCTTTGCGGAGCAGGTCACCGACACCGAGCAGTTCGAAACCGGCATCAAGGTGATCGACCTGCTGGTGCCCTTCAAGAAGGGCGGCAAGATCGGCTTTTTCGGTGGCGCCGGCGTGGGCAAAACCGTGTTCATCCAGGAGCTGATCAACAACGTCGCCAAGCACCATGGCGGCTACTCGGTGTTCGCCGGCGTCGGCGAGCGCACGCGTGAGGGCAACGACCTTTTGGGGGAGATGAAAGAGTCGGGGGTTCTCGGCCAGACGGCGCTGATCTACGGCCAGATGACGGAGCCGCCCGGCGCCCGTCTGCGCGTCGCGCTTACCGGCGTGACGGTGGCCGAATACTTCCGCGACCAGGGCGGGAAAGACGTCCTGCTGTTCATCGACAACATCTTCCGCTTCACGCAGGCAGGGTCCGAGGTGTCGGCGCTGCTCGGCCGCATGCCTTCGGCGGTTGGCTACCAGCCCAACCTGGCTACTGAGCTGGGTGAGCTGCAGGAGCGCATCACGGCAACGAAGACCGGATCGGTTACTTCAATCCAGGCCATCTACGTACCGGCCGACGATTTCACCGACCCGGCGCCGGCGACGACGTTCGCCCACCTCGACGCCAGCGTGAACTTGTCTCGAGCCCTCACAGAGATCGGCATCTACCCTGCAGTGGACCCGCTCGACTCCAACTCCCAGCTCATCGACCCACGAGTCATCAGCGAGGAGCACTACAACACGGCTCGCGAGGTGCGCGTCATCCTGCAGCGCTACAAGGACCTGCAGGACATCATCGCGATTCTCGGCATGGAAGAGCTTTCCGACGAGGACAAGGTCACGGTGAACCGCGCCCGGCGCGTCCAGCGCTTCCTGTCGCAACCCTTCTTCGTGGCCGAGAACTTCACGGGTCAGGAAGGCACGTACGTCAAGCTCGAGGACACGGTGCGTGGCTTCCGGGAGATCATCGACGGCCAGCACGACGATCTTCCCGAGCAGGCCTTCCTGATGGTCGGCACCATGGAGGAAGCGCAGGAGAAGGCCCGGGTCATCGCCACCGAGGCCGGGGAAACCGAAGAGGTACGCGAAGCGATCGCCGACGCGAAGGCCACCCAGACCGGCGTCCAAGAGGTGGTCGCAGAGGCCGCGGAGTAACGATTCATGGCCGAAGCCACAGCCGGCGCCCAAGGTGGTCTGGAGCGCGATTTCGGGCTCGAGATCGTAACCCCGGAGCGCCAGCTCGTTTCCGAGACCGTCGAGGCCCTGAGGGCGCCCGGGATCGCGGGCGAGTTCGGTGTCTTGCCGAGCCACGTGCGGCTGATCACCGGCCCAGGCACCGGGATGGTCCGCTACCGAGTCGTCGGCGACGATTTCTGGACCGAGCTCGCTGTTTCATCGGGGCTCGTGGAGGTGTTGCCGGGGCGCGTGATCATCCTCGCGCAAACCGCCGAAACCGCGCGCGACGTCGACGTAGCGCGGGCCGAAACGGCCCTCGAGAGGGCCAAAGAGCGGCTCGAACATCCTGACGACGAAACCGATGTCGACCGCGCCCTCGAGGCCCTGCAGCGCGCCACCGTGCGTCTGCAAGCGTTCCGGGAGGGCGGCAGCGAAGACGAGAGCAGGCCGGGGCAAGCCCCTGATGGGTCTGGGGACGGGCTGCCAGCGCCATTTCACCCATGATAGGTAGGCGCCTACGCCCGCCGCGTCGACGCCGAGGTGTCCGTGACGGTTGCGGTTCATGGTTGGGGCCGGTCAAGATGGAGCTCTCCAGGGAGGTAGGGACAATGAAGATGCGCAGCGCGTGGTCGGTTCTGTTCTTGCCGATTGGCCTTCTCGGGACTTCCGCTTGCGGTGGCCCGGAGGTCGTACAGATCGGCGCGATCGTGTCGCTCGAGGGTGCGGCAGCTTCCTTCGGCAAGTCGATATCAAACGGCATTCAGGTGGCGGAGGCCGAGATCAACGCCGCAGGCGGCATAGATGTCGCTCAGGGCGGCACGCGCATTCCGGTCGAGGTCATCATCCGCGACGCCAAGAGCGATCCGCAAATTGGCCTGCAAGCAGCGCAGGAGCTCATCGATTTGGGCCTTCCCGCAGTCATCGGATCCGACAGCTCCGACGTGACGCTGACCATTGCCGATCTGTTCCAGGACTCCGGCGTCATCTTGCTGTCGCCGTCGACGTCGTCGCCGGCGCTTAGCGACAAGGGCAGCTACATCTACCGCAACTTCCCGAGCGACGAGCTCGAGGCCGTCAACACGGCGAACCACATCTACAACGTGTCTGGGATCCATGAGGTCGACATTATCGGCAGCCAGAGCGCGTTCGGTCTCGGCATCCAGCGCGCCTTCATCGAGCGCTTCCGCATGTTGGGCGGCCGCACTGAAAACACCGAGACATTTCCCGCCGGGGCCACCGACTTGAGCGACCAGGCGACGAATCTCGGCGGCACCCAGGCAGGAGCGATCTACATCGCCGGGTATTCTCCGGAAACCGCGGCCGCGGCAATTGCCGTCCGCGCCGCCGGCATCGACTTGCCGCTGTTCGGCACCGGGGCGATCCTGCCCGACGAGCTTGTTGCCGCCGGTGGCGATGCCGTCGAAGGCCTGGTGTATCCGAGCCCGACGTTCGATCCCGACGGCGAGGGCGAGGTCCTACGCCGCTTCGTGCAGGGCTATCGCGACATGTTCGGCGAGGGGTTCGACGTCTACTCGGCGCACGCCTACGACGCGCTGATGATTCTGGCCGAGGCAATCCAGCAAGAGGGGCTGCGGCCCGAGAACATCTCGTTCTATCTGAACGCGATGAACGCGTTCCCGGGAGCCGCCGGCGAGACGACGTTCGACAACGACGGCAACGCCCGCAAGTTCCACAGGATGTTCGTAATCCGGGACGGGCAAGCGGTTCCGGTTGGAGGGTAGCCTCGAAACGGCGTTTATCGCGTTTCCCGCACCGGCTCGCAGCGTCGATCCACACGCCGTACACAGCGGGTGCACGATTGCCCAACAAACC
Source organism: Acidobacteriota bacterium (assembly GCA_965214245.1). Classification (GTDB taxonomy): domain Bacteria; phylum Acidobacteriota; class UBA890; order UBA890; family UBA890; genus CBDCBL01. The sequence goes on along the minus strand of CBDCBL010000008.1, from coordinate 408,394 downwards.
ACTCACAGCGTTTCCACAGCTTTTTCCTATCGTTGATGGTGGTTTTCCCGCACCTGGGCACAGGTTTTCCGAGGTCGACGACGGGGGTTTTCCACGGTCGGTCCACAGGGCTTGGTACGCCGGACCAACAGCTTTTCCGAACGAAATACACAGGGTTTTGCAATCCCGTTCCGCAGCCCCATGCACACCGCTTCCACAGTAATATCCACAAATGCGCCACGGTCTGAGTAATCTCTTTCACCACCGCGTGCTGATCCAGAGCCTGGTCGCCCGGGAGCTGAAGGCGCGGTATCGGGGGTCGGTGCTCGGTTACCTGTGGTCGTTCTTCAACCCACTGCTGCTGCTGGCGGTGTACTTCGTGGTGTTCTCCACGGTGTTCACGCCGCCGCGGGCCGAGGGGACCGATACCCAGCCTTACGCGCTATTCATGTTTTGCGGCCTGTTGCCCTGGACCTGGTTCGCGTCGTCACTTAGCGACGCGGCCAACTCGTTGCTGGCCGGCGGCAATCTGATCAAGAAGTTGATTTTCCCGGCCGAGGTGCTACCGGTGGTCAGCGTGTTGGCCACCGGCGTGCACTATCTCCTCGGGCTTCCCGTGTACCTGGCCTTCTGGCTGTTCTTCAAACCCGAGGGTCTCAGCCTGCACATCCTGTGGTTGCCGCTGGTGATGTTCACACAACTCGTTCTGTCACTCGGCCTCGGGCTGATGCTCGCGGCGCTCACCGTCCACTTCCGCGACATCCGCGACATCCTGGCCAACACCTTGACGCTGTGGTTCTTCCTCACGCCGATCATCTACTCGCGCGACTTCCTCCAGGAGCGTGCCGCCGCCGATCCCGACAATTGGATTCCTCGGGTCGTCGCCCAGATGCTCGACTTCAATCCGATGACCCACATCATGAACGGCTACCACAAGGCGATTTTCGAGGGCGCGTTGATTCCTTGGAAGCGACTGCCGGTGACCTTGGCGATTTCGTTCGTGATCCTGATCATCGGCTACTGGCTGTTCGATCGCCTGCGCGATTCCTTCCCGGAGGAAGTGTGATGGCGAAGCCCGACAAGGTGCCCACCGGCACAAGCAAGACAGGTGCTGCGGTCGTCGTCGACCGGGTGGGCAAGCAGTACCGGCGCCTTGCCCACGCCCACCGCATGCTCACGCTCAAGAGCGCCATCTTGTCACGCAACATCTTCGATGTGCTGGCGCCCGGCGAAATCTTCACCGCCCTCGACGACGTCAGCCTGACGATCGAGCATGGCGAGACGCTCGGCGTCATCGGCGGCAACGGCGCCGGCAAGAGCACGCTGCTGAAGATCATTGCCGGCACCACCAAGCCGACGAGCGGCCACGTGGCTGTCGACGGCAAGGTCTCGGCTCTCATCGAGTTGGGCGCCGGTTTTCACCCCGAGATCTCCGGGCGCGAGAACGTCTTCATCAACGGCATCATGCTCGGCCTGAGCCGCGCACAGATCGCGGCGCGGTTCGACGAGATCGTGTCGTTTGCCGAGCTCGAGGAGTTCATCGACGCGCCGGTCAAGACGTACTCGAGCGGCATGTACATGCGGCTCGGCTTCTCGGTGGCCATTCACGTCGATCCCGACGTGTTGTTGATCGACGAAGTGCTGGCGGTGGGCGACGAGGCGTTCGTGCACAAGTGCCTCGACAAGATCGCCGAGTTCAAGCGCCGCGGCAAAACAATTCTGCTGGTGACCCACAGCCTCGAGTCGGTGCGCCGGCTCTGCAACCGCGCCATGTGGATACGCGACGGCAGGGTCATGCAGATCGGCGACCCGCCGCGCGTCATCGGCGCCTACCTTTCGTGGGTTGCCGAGAAAGAAGAAAAAGAGCTCGCTGCCGGTCACGAGCGGCGCGCCGCAGTGGCGGCAACGACATCGGACGATGGTCCCCTGCCGGCCGATGCGATCGGTACGGATACGGCGGCCCGCGACGCTGCCGGTACGACAGTTGCCGGAGACGCCGAGGCCGGCGCCGCGCCGTACGAAACCGGCCGCTGGGGCAGCCGCCTGGTGGTCATCGACAGCAGTCGGCTGCTGAACGCGCACGACGAGCAACACTACGTGTTTGCCTGCGGCGACCCCATGACCATCGAGCTGCAACTGACGGCGGCCAAACCGGTGGACGACTTCGTCATCGGCATCGGTATCTTCAACACCGATGGCGTGTGCTGCTACGGCACGAACACCGACATCGAGCGCTTCGAGGCCGCCGAGCTCGGCCGCTCCTCGACGGCCCGGATCGAGATTCCGGAGTTGAACCTCATTGAAGGCACGTACTACCTCGATCTCGCGGTGCATAGTGAAGATGGCGCGGCTTACGACTACCACCGTGGTCTGGTGACATTTCGCACGACGTCGTTGGTTCTCGAAGTCGGCATTGCCCGGCTGCGCCACCGCTGGAGCTTCGATGGGGATATCTCCTGGAAGAAGATCGGGGGGTTTGACCAGGAGCCGACATAGGGCACCGGGACGTAGCGGCCGTTCGACGAACGCGGCCTTTTCCCCCTGAGCCGTCCGCGTGCGGTATAGGCCCTCTCGGGTCCTTCCGTGCCCCTTCAACCGAGCGGCCAAATTGCGGTGCCTTCGGGTCTTTTTTTAGATCCGCTCGGCTGATGGGGTCCCCCACGGATCCCCCCGAGAGGGCCCATACCACCCGCTCCCGGCGCGGGACGTGATCAGCTATTCCCCAACAGCCAGCGCACGGGCTTGCACTGCGGGAACCCCAGGGAATCTCGAGGCTTTGCTAACCGGCGCTCACTTGCTCGTTTCGGGAAAAGCGGGCAGGCGGCGGGCTACCGCTTCTTCCAGTCGTGTCATGGGAACACGCGTACTTGCGGACGCGGACATAGATGGGAACGGGAAGTCTGGGCTCTCCGGCGTGTCCGAATGATCGCCTCGGCATAGCGCTGCGGGTACGCCCCGGGGGAGCGGGGACAGGGGTCCGGTTCGGGGGGACCCGTGGGGGACCTCATCAGCCGAGCGGAATTCAATAGAACCCGGAGGCACCGCAATTTATCCGCTCGGTTGAAGGGGCACGGGAGGACCCGAGAGGACCCCTGTCCCCGCTCCCCCGGGGGGCCGACGACGTTCCGTCTCCGACGTGGCACACTAGCTTCGTGACCCTCGGCGGACCCCGTCCGTCGGGGGATAAGTGCGTTTACCGAGCGGTTCGTTGCTATGTTACGAGCAGTTTCTCAAATTGTAGCGGAGCATCCCGGTGTCGAGGCCGCGGTGCGTGCGGTGACCGCCGGCGAGGGGCTGGTGCTGGAGGGTTTGGCCGGTAGCTTCCGGGCCGCGGTGCTGTCCCGGCTGCAGGATGCCGCCGGCCGGCCGCTGGCCGTCGTACTGCCCCGTGGCGTCGATCGAGAGGCGCTGCTGCTCGACCTGCGCGCCTTTCACCCCTCTCCCGACCGGCACGGGCGCGTGGTCGCGTTTCCATCGCTGGGCATCGATCCGTACGGCACGCTGACGCCGCACCCCGACATCATCCGGGAACGAATTCAGACGCTCGATCGCTGCGCCGGGAGGCGGGTCGACATGGTCTTGGCGCCGGCGCTCTCGTGGCTCGAGCGGTTGCAACGCCGCGAGCGTTTCTTGAGCCGGATTCTGCACCTCGAGACCAGTGTCGTGCGGCCGCCCGAGGAGCTGATCGAAGAGCTCGTCGAATCGGGTTATCAGCGTCACTCGCTGGTCGAATCGCTGGGGGAGTTCGCCGTCCGGGGCGGCATTGTCGATGTATTCTCGCCCACCCGTGAGCATCCGGTGCGCCTCGAGTACTTTGGCGACGAGATCAAGTCCATTCGCGAGTTCAACCCGCGTGATCAGCGGTCGATGAGGGTGATCGACAGTGTCGAGATACCGCCGGCGCGCGACCACTACGACGTCGCTTCGTCGATCGTCGGCGAGATCCCGGAATCCGCAGACGGGGCCGTGGCGGCGAAGAGCGCGGCAGCGGAGGTCCCGGGCGCCGCATCTTCGACGCTGGCCGATTATCTGGTCGATCCCCTGTGGGTCGAGATTGAGCCCGAGGAGCTGGCGCAAGAGGAGCACGAGTTCACCGCCCGGCTCGACGAGCACTATCACAAGGCGCTTGCCGACGGTCGAGACGCTGTAGTACCGGAAGATCTCTACGTCGGCCTCGATCAGGGCCTCCGCCGTGGCGCCCGGTCTGAAGGCCGTGTCTTGCTGCGGGAGCTAGCGACGAGCGCGGCGCCGTCGATCATCGCCCAGCCGGCGCCGTCGTTTCACGGCCGCATGGCGGAGTTGTCGGAGCAAATCGACAAGGCGCTGCACGCCGGCGAGCGCGTTTGCTTCGCACTGAGCCGCCCCGGCGCCGCCCAACGCTTAGCTGAAGTCCTCGAAGAGTACGGCGTACCCACGGCCCTCTCTCTTTCCGACGAGCCCGCCGGGCACCGCTCCAACACCTACGCGCAAAGCGGGCCGGGAGCTGCCGAAGGCAGCGACAGGTCGGGGGCGGGTGGTGGGAAATCAAAAAAAATGGGTGGCGGGAAATCAGAGGAGTCGGGTGGCAGAAAATCAAAAGAGGAAGGAAGTTTCGGCCTGGCGGCGACCTCCATAGCCGTATTGGAACCTGGCACTTGCTGGGTCATCTGTGCCGACCTGTCCGCCGGCTTCCGCCTGCCCGACGAAGGGTTGTGGCTCGGCGCCGACGCCGAAGTGTTCGGTCGCACACGGGTCCGAGGGCGACGGCGCCGTTTCCACGGCGACGCGTTCCGCGCCGACTTCCGCAATCTCGAGCCCGGCGACATGGTGGTTCATGTCGAGCACGGAATCGGACAGTTCGTTGCGGTTCGCAAGCTCGAGGTGGCGGGGGAGGGGCGCGAGTTCATGGAAATCTCCTACCGTGGTGAGGATCGCCTCTACCTGCCGCTCGAACAGCTCCACCTGGTGCAACGCTACCGGGGTGTGGAGGGCGCCAATCCGAAAATCGACAAGCTGGGCGGAACCTCGTGGGGCAACGTTCGCAACCGTGTGAAAAAGGAGCTGCGCGAGATGGCCAGCGAGCTCCTGGAGCTTTACGCGGCGCGCAAGACCATCCGGGGGCACGCGTTCGGCGAAGACACGCCGTGGCAGCGCGAGATGGAGGACGCCTTCGAGTATGAGGAGACGCCCGATCAGCTCACCGCCATCGCTGAGGTCAAGGCCGATATGGAGTCAACGCGGCCGATGGACCGACTGCTGTGCGGCGACGTCGGCTACGGCAAGACCGAGGTGGCCATGCGTGCCGCGTTCAAGGCGGTCATGGACGGCAAGCAAGTTGCCGTGCTGGCTCCTACGACGATCCTGGCCCATCAGCACGCCCGCACATTCAGCGAGCGCATGGAGGAGTTCCCCATTCGCATCGAGCTCCTGTCTCGCTTTCGTTCGCCCAACGAACAGAAGGACGTCATCCGCGGGCTGGCCGGCGGCGGCGTCGACATTGTCATCGGTACGCACCGGCTTTTCTCGAAGGATGTCCAATTCAAGGACCTCGGCCTACTCATCGTCGACGAGGAGCAGCGCTTCGGCGTGGAGCACAAGGAGCGCCTCAAGCAGCTCAAGCGTCGCGTTGACGTCCTGTCGATGACCGCGACACCGATACCGCGCACGCTGCAGATGTCGCTGATCGGCGTGCGCGACCTGAGCGTGATCGAAAGCCCGCCGCGAGATCGGTTCGCCGTGGCCACGCACGTGATGGTGTACGACGCCGATGTGATCGCCAGCGCCATCCGGGCCGAGCTGTCGCGCAACGGGCAGGCGTATTTCGTGCACAATCGCGTTGAAACCATCTATTCGATGGTCGAAACGTTGCGCGCCCTGATCCCGGAAGCCCGTTTCCGAGTCGGCCACGGACAGCTTCCGGAGCGGGAGCTGGAGCGTGTGATGTTCGACTTCGTGCGCCACGACGCAGATGTTCTGGTGAGCACGACGATCATCGAGAACGGCCTCGACATCCCGTTGGCCAACACCATGATCATCAACCGCGCCGACCGCTTCGGCCTGGCGCAGCTGTACCAGCTACGCGGGCGCATCGGCCGCTCCGACCGTCGCGCCAGCGCCTATCTCATGATCCCGCCGCCCGACACGCTCTCCAGCGTCGCCAAGAAGCGACTGCGGGCCATCCAGGAGTTCGCCGATCTCGGCTCCGGGTTCCGGTTGGCGGCCATGGACCTGGAGATTCGCGGCGCCGGCTCGTTGCTCGGCGAGCGCCAGCACGGCCACATGGCGGCGGTCGGCTTCGAGATGTACGCCCGTCTCCTCGAGGAGGCGGTCAACGAGCTGGAGGGCGAACCAACGCCGTCCGAGGCGCGTGCGCAGCTCAACCTGGGTGTCGGGTTCTCGATTCCGGTGGGCTATGTCGAAGACCCGCTGCAGCGGCTGATGGTCGCCAAGCGCCTCGCCTCAGCGCGCGACGCAGCGCAGCTCGACAATCTGCGCGATGAGGTCAGGGACCGCTACGGGGCGCCGCCGAAGGAAGTTGACGAGCTGTTCGCCTACGCCGATCTGCGGCTCGCCGCCGAAGCTCTGGGCATCGCCGGCGTCGACCGGATCGGCGACCGCCTGGAGATCCGCTTCGGCCGCGACGCGCGCATCGACCTGTCGCAACTCGTGGCCCGCGTGCACGATGAGGAGGGGTGGAGCATGAAACCGCCTGATCGGCTCGTGGTGCGTCCGGCGGCGGTCGCACCGACCTCGGAGAGCGGCGCAAACTGGGGTGTTGGCGCCGTTCGGGGGCTGTTGGACAGCCTCGAACAGGTGCGCCCCGTGACCCACCCGTGATACCCTGAAAGCTGATTTCCGCGCCACTTTCGGCAGCCTTGGCCGTCTTATTTGATCAGGTGGCGTATCCCCATCCCACGCGCGGATAAACTTTCGAATGCGGCTTACCAAGACGCTTCGGCTTGCGACAAAACTCGGTCGTCTCGGTGTGCTTCTCGGCTTGTTGACGGCAGCGACGCCGGGCGCTGTCCTCTCCGCAGAAGCCTCGCAGGGGCAGGCACTCGGAGCGCCGGGCTCGCTGCAAGGTGGCCTGATCGACGAGATCATCGTGCGGGTCAACGGCGTGGCGATTCTCTACAGCGAGTTTGAGGTTGAATGGCAGGAAACGCTGGCGGCCGTCGCCAGCCAGATGCCGCAGGAGCAGATCGACGCGCAGGCACACCAGCTCCGCATGCGGATGCTGGCGGTTCTCATCGAAGGGCTCATGTTCGAGCAGGCGGCCGAGCAGCTCGGCATCGTCGCCAACCCCAACGAAGTCGATCGCGCCATCGTGTCGGTTCGCGAGACCAACGGCCTCGTCGACGACAACTCATGGCGCCAGACGCTGGCGCAGGCCGGCCTGACCGAGGCGACGATGCGCGAGCAGATTGTGGGCAACATCGTACGGCAGCGCCTGATGTTCCAGGAGATCCAGCGCCAGGTGTTCGTTACCGGGCGCGAGGCCGAGCGCTACTACGAGGAGCACCTGGAGGAATACACCGAGCCCGAGCAGGTCGCCTTCCAGCAGCTGATCATCTTGGCTGCCGGCGACATGGAGGCGGCTCGGCAAAAGGCCGAGAACGCCCTCCGCGAGTTGCAAGCCGGTGTCTCGCTGTCGGCGGTGGCGAGCAAGTACGGCGGCCACGTCACCGACGCCACCGAGGTTACCTACATGTCCCCGGACGACCTGGTGCCGGAAGTTGCCGCCGCTCTCGAGGCGCTCACCCCGCTGTCGTATTCCCCACTCATCGGGAGAGCCGGTGTGGGTTACTTCATCGTCCAGCTCATGGACCGCAAGGAAGAACGGGTCCGCACGTTCGAGGAGGCCAGCGCGGACATCCAGGCAGTCCTCACCGACCGGAAAATGGGCGACAAGCTCGAGGAATACACGCGATCACTGCGTGAGCGGGCGTTCCTCGAGATCCTTTCAGAGGAGTTCGCGGACGTCGAGTCGATCTGGACGGAGGCTACCCAAGGTGCAACAACCGGCACTCCCGGGCAGCGCCGCTAAGCGTTACGTCGCCGACCTGCGGATCGGCGAGCCCGTCGAAACGAGCTTCCTGCTGCGGCGCTGTAGCTTGCGCAAGACGCGCAACGGCCAGCCCTATCTGGCGCTCGAGTTTTGCGACAGGAGTGGCACGATCGCGGCGCGCATGTGGGACGACGCCGAAGCCACGGTGGGCGCCGTTTCCGAGGGCGACTACGTGATTGTGGAGGGCGTCGTCGAAAGCTGGCAGTCGGCGCCGCAGATCAAGGTCGATCGCCTCGCCCGCGCCGATGCTGACGGGATCGACCCCGGTGACTATCTGCGGGCCTCCGAGCGCGACATCGACGAGATGTACGACGAACTGCTGGGGATCGTCGAAACGGTGCAGAACGAGCACCTGCAGGCGCTTCTGCGAGCGACCTTTGCCGATCCCGACGTATCACGACGTTTTCGTTGCGCCCCTGGCGGTGTGCTGCTGCACCACGCCTGGGTCGGCGGTTTGCTGGAGCACACCCTCTCGGTGATCCGGCTGGCGATGAAGGCGGCGGATCATTACCCTGAGATCGACTGCGACCTGCTCGTGACCGGGGCGTGCCTGCACGATCTGGGAAAGATCTGGGAGCTGTCGTACGATCAGTCGTTCGATTACACCGAGGACGGGCGACTCGTCGGCCACTTGGTGCTCGAAAGTACCTGGTTGGCGCGGCAGATCGATGCCATCGACGGATTTCCCGTGTCTCTGCGCCGCCACGTGTTGCACTTGCTCGCCAGCCACCACGGCAAGCACGAGCACGGCGCGCCGGTACAGCCCGCGACACGAGAGGCTCTCGTGCTGCACTATGTAGACGACTTGGATTCGAAGATGGGCGCGATGGAAGCAGCCATCGCCGAGGCCGAGGCCACCGGCGCCACGTCGGCGTACAGCCGTTCGTTGGGTCGCCGGGTGGTGCGTCGGCGCTGGAGCGAGGTGGAAGAGTGAGCGCAGCTGGAACAGTAGGTACGGAGGGCAAGCGCGTGTGGCGAGCGATCGTCGCGTGGGCAGCTTGCAGTTTGCTTGTCGTGACGACCGCCTGCGCGGGCAGCGACGCGGCGGAGGGCACCGACGGCCCCGAAAGAGCCGCTACGCAGGCGGCGACCGAGTCCGCAGCTGCGGACGAAACAAGCAGCGCCGTGGCCGCCGCGGCCGATCGCGCGCTGCAGAAGCAGTTCCCGCCACGAGATCATCTCAACAAGATCGTTGCCGCCTACACTGTTGCCAATGAGTACCCGGAAGTGCTCATCGGCCTTCCCTGCTACTGCCCGTGCGAGCTGTACGGGCACGGCGGGGTCATCGACTGCCATCGCTCGCAGCATGCAGCAATGTGCAACGTCTGCATGGACGAGGCCATCGAGGCGGGAAGGCTGTACGAGGCTCAGGTGGAGCGTGGCGCGGTAGACATCTCCGCCGTAATGGCATCGGTGAAAGGTCGCTATCGCCAGGCGCTGATCGCCCAGACCGCGCAGCAAATGCCCGGAGCGAACACGGCGCCGGGGCAGGCGTACCTGATGGTCTGCTCCGATTGCCATCAGCCGCCGTCGCCGGCAATGCACGCCGCGGTCGACTGGGACACGTCGCTGGCCCGAATGGAACAATACGGCCGGCAGCGCAATGCCGCCCATACGGCGCAGCAGTGGGATTTGGCCGCAAACTTCGTGAAGTCGACGGCCGGGCGCTTTCCGATCAGCACCATCACCGAAGTTCGCCAGGGCCTGCAAAGCACCGTCGAGTACTTGAAGGAAACCGAAGGCGACGCCGCCTACTACCCGAGCGTCCGCGACGCCGTGCTCGACGTTGCCTGGGCGGAGCGCATGGTGGCGGCCTACGATGCCGCGAGCGAGCTGCCCGTGGAGCTACTCGCCGAGATCACGACGAGCTGCAAGGCTTGTCTCGACGCCGGCCACGAAAGCCTCCTGGAATGCCTCAACTCCGGCCACGCCATCACCTGCGAGACTGCAGTCGAGGAAGTCCACACGCTAGCCGCGGCGTACCAGCAGTAAAGCCTAGCTACTGCGCAGCGAGCGAGTGCGAGGACAAGGCGCGGCGCCTCCTGCGACGGGAAAACGGGGGAGCGAGAGCAAGCGCTAGGGCGCGTAAGGACAAGGCGCGCTGCCAGCGCCTGTGTCCCGACACCTACGGGAAAAGCGGGCAGCGAGGCGCCGCAGGCGCCGAGAGGCCGGGGGCGGGTGGTGGGAATCGAAAAGAACAGAACGCCGTGGGCAGACGCAACGCAGTCGTCACAACGCCCTCGTGTTCGCTTAGCGGCCGCGCGGGCGGACGCTGTTAAGCTCCGGAAACTGGTCCCACACCTCGGCCGGAGGATCAGGCTCGATGATCAGGCGAATCGCCTCGACACCCGGTTGCCTGGGACGTACGTCAATTCCGTAGGTCTTCGATAGCCCGCGCATGTCCATGTCGGACACATCGATAGGGATGCGCTGGGCCGCAAGCACGGCGGAGTCGGCATCGAGCTGCTCGACCAGGACGGTCAGCCGGGTAAGCTGCTCCTCAGTGTTCTTCACGACGATCACCTCGACGTACAACGAAGGGTTGGGCGTATCGACGTCGCGATCGATCCACGATGTAGCCTCGGCTTCGAACTCGTTGCGTGTCGCGATGATTCCGGCGACCAAGTCGTCGGCCGTTGGGGGTGAGCACGCCACCGCGGTGGCAGCGGTAATCAACGCGATCAGTAACCTATGGCGCATCAGTCGTTCTCCGATTCGGTCAGCAAAAGCCCGTAAACGACGCGGCGCGGAACACCGTACTCGCGAGCCAGCTGTCTGAGAGCCTCGTTGCGCGGTGTTCCCGCCGCCATAAGCTGCTCGAAACGTGCCGCGAGGGCGGCGCGATCGAGCGTTGCGGGATCGCTCGGCTTCGTTGCGGGACGGCCGCCGATGCACACCGTCACCTCGCCGCGGACATCGGTGCCGGCGAGCTGCTCCGCGACCTCGCTGAGGGTGCCACGGATGAACTCTTCATGCACCTTGGTAAGCTCCCGCGCCACCGCGACCGGGCGGTTGCCGAGGACGTCGGCGGCGTCTTCAAGAGCTGCTGCCAGACGCCGTGGAGACTCCAGCAAGACGATGGTGCCCGGCTCGTCCACGAGCTCGGCTAGGGCGGCGCGCCGCGGGCCGCGCTTGCGCGGCAGGTAGCCGGCGAACGTGAACCGATCCGGCGGCAACCCCGACCCTGACAGAGCTGCCAACAGGGCGCTCGGCCCGGGGATTGGAACCACGCGGATGTCGGCGTCGAGCGCCGTCCGCACCAAGACGAAGCCGGGGTCCGATATCAACGGCGTTCCGGCGTCACTCACAAGCGCCATACTGCGACCCGCCGCGATCTGCGACACCAGCTCGGCGGCGAGGGCGCGTTCGTTGTGATCGTGGAAGGCTCGCAGCTTGCTGTGGATGTCGTAGTGGCTCAGCAGCTTGCGCGTGCGCCGCGTGTCCTCGGCGAGAATCAGCTCGACACGGGCCAAGGCTGCCAGCGCGCGGGCACTGATGTCCTCGAGATTGCCGATCGGTGTGGCCACCAGATAGAGGGTCGGGGCGGTTGGTTCCGCCAGCTTTTGAGCCATGCGAGGGAATCTACCAGATGGTCGCCAGCCCGCAGTTTACGGGGTGAATCGGCCATCACAGGGTCGCCCGAGCTCGATACCCTCGCATGCTAGAGTTGATCGTTTGACTTCGACGCGAAGGAGCCACCTTGATAGACGGCGCAAGAGTCATACCGCGCGATCGTCACGAGGACGATCGTGGCTATTTGACCGAGATCCTGCGAACCGACGAGGATCATTTCACGCGCTTCGGCCAGGCTTATGTGACCGGGTGTCATCTCGGAGTCGTCAAGGCGTGGCACATGCACGCCAAGCAACAGGATTCTTTCTACGTCGTGCGCGGCACGATGAAGGTGGGGCTGCATGACGACCGCGAGGGAAGTCCCACGCAAGGCGAGTATCAGACCGTCGTTCTCGGCGAGCGCGGCCAGGACGCCCTCCTGGTGATTCCGGCCGGTGTATGGCACGGCATGATGGCGCTTGGCGAGTTCTCGTTGCTGCTCAACATTCCCTCCGAGCTCTACGACTACGATGAACCCGACGAGATCCGCGCGCCGTTCAACACGTTCGATGACATCTGGACGGTTCAGAACCGCTGATTTCCGGCGTTCCTGCTGGCCGGTGTCAGCTTTGTAGACTTCGCATGAAGGATAACTATCGTTATATATAGGAATATGCGGTAAGATTATGAGTGTCGCTGCCACCCTGGGCCCCATCGACACAATTCGGATTCGAGGTGCCCGGCAACACAACCTGCGTGGTCTCGACCTCGACATCCCGCGCTACTGCCTTGTCGTCGTGACCGGACTGTCGGGCTCAGGCAAGTCGTCTCTGGCCTTCGACACCCTCTACGCTGAAGGGCAGCGGCGTTACGTCGAGTCGCTGTCGGTGTACGCGCGGCAGTTCCTGGAGCAAATGGAGCGTCCCGATGTCGAGAGCATCGAGGGCCTGTCGCCGGCGATCGCCATCGAGCAAAAGACCACGATCCGTAACCCGCGTTCTACCGTCGGCACAGTCACCGAGCTCTACGACTACCTGCGTCTGCTGTACGCCCGCGTCGGCACGCCGCACTGCCCGAACTGCGGCCGCGCGGTGCGCTCGCAGACGACGCGGCAGATCGTCAAGCAGGTGATGAGCCTGCCGGAGGGGTCGCGGCTACAGATTCTGGGGCCCATCGTCAGGGGGCGTAAGGGCGAGTTCAAAGGCGAGCTCACACGCCTGGCGCGGAGTGGATTCGTGCGCGCCCGGATCGACGGCCGCGTGCTGGAGATTCACACGCCGCCGAATCTGCGCCGCCAGCAACGCCACGACATCGAGGTCGTGGTCGATCGAGTGATCCTGCGCGACGGCATCCACAAGCGGCTGCGCGATGCCGTGGACCGGGCACTGCAGCTTGCCGACGGGGTCGTGATCGTAAATGTGCTCGGCGACGCCGACTATCTGTACTCGCAGAAGCTTTCCTGTCCGCACTGCGAGATCAGCGTGCCCGAGCCGATGCCGCGGTCGTTCTCGTTCAACAGCCCGCGCGGCGCCTGCGACGGCTGTCAAGGACTCGGCGTGAGCTTCGAGTTTGCCGAGGAATTGATCGTCCCGGACGACGCGGTGAGCCTGCCCGGCGGCGCCATCGCGCCGTGGCAGGGATCGACATATCCGAAACATTTCTTCGAGGTGTTGTGTGGCGAGTTGGAGGTCGACGCCGACACGCCCTGGGCGCAGCTTCCGGAGGCCCTTCGCCGTCTGGTCATCAACGGACCGCTCGACGGTGAGCCGTTGGAGCTCACCGTCAAGAAGGGCCTTCTCGACCAACGGCTGGCGCGTGGTTTCGAAGGCGTCATTCCGATCCTCGAGCAGTCGCTCGAGCAGGCGCGGCGTCCCCGCCGGCGTGGCCTGGAGAAGTACCGCCGCGAAGCGGAGTGTGCGGCCTGCGCCGGCAAGCGATTGCGCCCCGAGAGCCTGGCGGTGCTCGTTTCCGGGCTCGCGATCGCCGATTTCACCGCTTTGACCATAGACCAGGCACTGGTCCGAATTTCCGACATGAAGTTCCCGAAGAGACTCGCCCCGGTGGCCGAACCCCTGCTACAGGAGCTCTCCGACCGGCTCAGCTTTCTGCAGCAGGTGGGGCTCGGCTACCTCAGCCTCGATCGGGGCTCGGCCTCGCTGGCCGGCGGCGAGGGCCAGAGGATCCGCCTGGCCACGCAGATCGGCACCCGGCTTCGCGGCGTCATGTATGTCCTCGACGAGCCCAGCATCGGCTTGCACCAGCGCGACAACCACCGTTTGCTGCAGGCGCTCGAAGAGATTCGCGATCAGGGCAACACGGTAATCGTCGTGGAGCACGACGAAGACACCATCCGTGCTGCGGACTGGGTCGTCGACCTGGGACCCGGTGCCGGCGAGCACGGCGGCTACCTTGTCGCCGAGGGCCCGCCGCAGGCCATCGCCGGCGAAAAAGGCTCGCTCACCGGCGCCTACCTGTCGGGCACGCGCAGTATCGAGGTTCCCGAAACCCGCCGCCGGCCGTTGTCTCCTGCTCCGGCGGAGAGCGCGGCAGGCGACGAAGACAGCGGGGTTCCGGTCGGGTGGGTGACCGTGAAAGGCGCCCGGCATCACAACCTGCAGGACATCGACGTGTCGTTTCCGCTCGGCTGCTTCACGGTGGTCACCGGCGTTTCGGGGTCGGGGAAGAGCAGCCTCGTACAGGAGATCCTCTACCGCGAGCTGGCGCGCTCCCTGTACCGCGCGGTCGATGAGCCCGGAGCTCACGACGCCATCATCGGCATCGAAGGCATCGACAAGGTCATCGACATTACGCAGAATCCCATCGGCCGCACGCCGCGCTCCAACCCGGCGACCTACACCGCAGCCTTTACGCCGATCCGTCAACTATTCGCCTCTCTGCCCGACAGCAAGGTACGCGGCTACGGGCCGGGGCGCTTCTCCTTCAACGTCGCCGAAGGCCGGTGCGCCGAGTGCGAGGGAGCGGGCGTACGCAAGATCGAGATGCATTTCCTGCCCGACGTCTACGCTCCGTGTGAGCAATGCGACAGTCGCCGCTACAACGCTGAGACGCTGGAGGTCGAATACCGCGGCTTGAACGTCGCCGGCGTTCTCGACCTCACTGTCGAGCACGCGCACGAGATCTTCGGCAGCGTGCCGGTGATCGCGCGCCGACTTCGAGGCCTGACGGACGTCGGTTTGGGGTATCTGCGACTCGGCCAATCTGCCACGACCCTGTCGGGCGGTGAGGCGCAACGCGTCAAGTTGGCCAAGGAACTGTCGAAGAAGGCCACCGGATCGACGATCTACATTCTCGACGAGCCGACAACCGGGTTGCACTTCGAAGATGTCCGTCGGCTGTTGCACGTGCTCGATGCCTTGGTCGAACAAGGCAATACGGTGATCGTCATCGAGCACAACCTCGAGGTCGTCAAGTGCGCCGATTGGATCATCGACCTCGGCCCTGAAGGCGGCGGCAACGGCGGCCAGGTGGTGGTTGCCGGCCCTCCCGAGACCGTTGCCGACGACCGGGCCTCGCACACGGGGCGCTACCTGCGCGAGCTATTAGGTGCACAGGTGTCGGTGTGAGCGCCGCCGTTCCGGTGCCCAGGAGAGCGCCGGATACTTCCGCCGAGAGCCTGCGTCTGGCGATGTTCTCTCCGCTGCCGCCGATCGCATCAGGCATCGGCGACTATGTGGTCGACCTGTTGCCGCTGTTGCCGGAAAAGTGGATCGTCGACGGCTTCGTTGCCGATGCGGCGTCGCTGGAGACCGCGGCGTCGTTGGTCGGACCGGGCAACACACTCGGCTCCGTCGAGGTGTTCATGGACGTGGAGTTCGCGCGCCGGCACGAACGCGAGCCGTACGACCTGGTCGTTTATCAGGTGGGCAACAGCACACATCACGCCTACATGCTGGAGTACGTTCTCGAGTATCCGGGCTTGCTGGTGCTGCACGACGGCGTGCTGCACCCGGCGCGCGCCCTCCACGCCATCGAGTCCGGTGACATGACCGGGTATCGCCGCGCGGCGAGGGCGTGTCGCGAGGACGTCGGCGGCGCCCTCGGCCATCTCGTTGCCGGGGGCCTGGCCGGTCCGGCACTCTATTTGCGCTTTCCGATGTGTGAAGACTTGGTCCGTGCCAGCCGGCTCACAGCGGTTCATGGCGAGGTCATGTGTGACTGGGTCGCGACCATGGTTCCGGGCGCGGCGGTGGTACCGGTAGTCCATTGGCGGGCGATTGCGGAGGTCGACGACGAGCAGCGGCGTGACGTCCGGCGCCGCCTCGTCGGCGCCTCAGCGAACGACGTGCTCATCGGTTGCTTCGGAACGATGGGTCCGGAACGCTGTCTGGACCGTGTTTTCGCCGCTCTGGCCCGAATCGGCAGCGCCACGCCGTGGCGGCTGGTGTTGGCCGGCGACGTCGATGCAGCTCTCGACCTGCCGGCGCGGGCCGACGGTCTGGGCATCGCGTCCCGCATTGCCTGGCCCGGCCGCCTCGACGACGAAGAATTCCAGGCGCTGATGGGTAGCGTCGACCTGGCCGTAAACCTGCGCTACCCGCCGGTACGCGCGTCGTCCGGCGTTCTGCATCAACTATTGCAGGTAGGCACGCCGACGGTCATCAGCGACCTATTGCACTGGTGCGAGTATCCGGAGCCGGCCGTCGCGCGGGTGCCACCGGGTCCCGACGACATCGAGGCCGCGGCCCTACAGAGCGCTTTGCAGAGTTGGATCACGAACCCGGCAGCGCGCCGTGAGGCGGCGGCGGCGGGGCGTCGCTGGGCCGCTGTGGAGATCACTTCGGAGGCGATGGTGGCCAGCTACGTAGCCGCTGTTTCCACCGCCATGGAGAGTTAACCGGACAGGGATGCGATACCCTCTCTGAACTCCGACCTCCGAACCCGTTCAGGACGATTTCAAATGCGGATCGCGGTGATCGGTACGGGCTACGTGGGCCTCGTTTCGGGCGCCTGTTTCGCCGAATTCAGCTTGCGTGTGACCTGCGCCGATATCGATGAACAAAAGATCATACAACTAGACAACGGTGAGATCCCGTTCTACGAACCCGGCCTCAGCGAGTTGGTCCAGCGCAACGTGGCGCAACAGAGGCTCGCTTTCACCACCGACGTGGCCGATGCGATTCGGCGCGCCAAGGTGGTGCTTATCGCGGTCGGTACGCCGGCCAACCGCGATGGCACGCCGAACCTCGAATTCATCGACTCGGTGGCCAAGGACATCGGCGGCAACCTCACCGACTACAAGGTCATCTGCACCAAGAGCACCGTGCCGCCGCGGACCGGCGATCGGATTCGCTCGATCATCGAGGCCGAAGCCGGCGCTGACGCCGAGTTCGATATCGTCAGCAATCCCGAGTTCCTGCGCGAGGGCTCGGCGATCGAGGACTTCATGCACCCCGATCGCATCGTGGTGGGCGCTGAGTCGGAGCAGGCCGTGGAGATCATGAAGGAGCTTTACAGCCCGCTCTATTTGATCGAGACGCCGTTCATCATCACCGACGTACCGACGGCCGAAATGATCAAGTATTCGTCGAACGCCTTTCTCGCCGCCAAGATCTCCTTCATCAACGAAGTGGCCAACATCTGCGAACGGGTCGGGGCCGACGTACACGTCGTTTCTCGGGCCATGGGGCTCGACGGTCGTATCTCGTCGAAGTTCCTGCACCCCGGCCCGGGGTTCGGCGGCTCCTGTTTTCCCAAGGACGTCAGCGCCCTCGTGGCCACCGCCGCGGCACACGATTACGACTTCAAGATTGGCCGCGCCGTGCTGGAGGTGAACGAAAGGCAACGGCAGCTCATGGTCGAGAAGATCCGCAAGGCGGCGGGCGACCTGAAGGGAAAGGTGGTCGGCTTGCTGGGCTTGGCCTTCAAGCCCAACACCGACGACATGCGCGACAGCCCGACGATCGAGATCATCCGTGGCTTGCTGCAGGCGGGGGCCGCGGTCCAGGTCTACGACCCGGAAGCCATGGACAACGCCCGCCACATCTTGCAGGAGGTGGAGTATCGCGACGACGCCTACGCGGTCGCCGCCGGCGCCGACGTCGTCGTCCTGGCCACGGAGTGGAATCAGTTCCGCAACCTCGATCTGGATCGCCTCAAGGCGGAAATGCGGACCCCCTTAGTCGTGGATCTACGCAACATCTACGATCCCGACAAGATGCGTGAGATGGGGTTCGAGTATTCATCGGTGGGGCGCGTGTCCTGACCCTGGGACACCAGGAGAACGAAAAGCTGTGGACCAGAAAGAGGTAGCCCGTCGCCTCGAGCGAATTCGCCAGGCCGTCCACGAAGGCTTGGCGATGGAAACGCCGACTGTCTTTGACGCCAACGTGCCTCGGGAGGTGCCGTTCGAGCTCCACGCGGGCGTCGGTTTGGCGGTCAGCGGCGATCCTAACCTCACCGCGACCGACGAGCTCGAGGCCGCCAACCAGTCGGTTGATCCGAGTGCCGCGCTGCCGTCGACGGTCCCGGTCTTCGGGCCCCTCATCAACCTGTCGCGACGCCTCGCGCGGCCCCTCGTGAAGGTCTTCCTGGGCGGTAACTTCGGCCGCCAGCAACAGTTCAACGAGCACACCGTGCGCCACCTCAACGCCCTCGGCCAGTTGCTCGAGCAGCGTGTCTGCGGCCTCGAAGAAACCCTCGCGGGAATTGAGGCACGGATGCGGCACAGCCTCGACGCGTACGACGCGGCGTTGCGGCAACGCCACATGGTGCTGTTCTCGGCCCTCGAGGAAGAGATCTTCGTGCTCCAAAACCTCGCCCGTAACGCGGCGCACCAAAGGGAGGTCGAGGAACTGCACGCCAAGCTCGCCGAGCGGGCCCGCGCCGTCGACTATCGCTTCGAAGAAAAGGAGGCAGCGTTTCAGAGGCGTGTCGATGAGGTGCTGGCCGAGGGCCGCAAGCGGGCCGGATCCATGGAAGCGCGGCTTGCCGAGTTGATGGCGCTGCGTATCGTTTTGCGGCAGGCGATAGACAACGGCCCGAAAGGCACGTCAAAAAAGGCAACAGCCGACGCCGCAACCGCCGACCAACTCTCCGAATGGCTGGTCGACGAGGACTACCGGGCGTTTCAGGCGGCGTTTAGGGGCGACCCCGAGGCGATCACCGAGCGCATGCGAGCGCATGTGGCGCGCTTCGCGGGGGTGCGCGGGCCGGTGGCCGACCTGGGTTGCGGGCGCGGCGAGTTCCTCGACCTGCTGACCGAGGCAGGCGTCGGCGCGATCGGTGTCGAGATCAACGCGGCGGACGTACAGGAGTGCATCGGGCGCGGTCACGAGGCTTTCCAAGCCGATCTGTTCGACTGGCTCGAGGGGCGCGACGAGGGTTCCTTGGGCGGCATATTCATGGCGCAGGTCATCGAGCATCTGTCTCCGGCCGCGTGGCAGCGGCTCGTCGAGCTGGCGATCACCCGCTTGGAGCCGGGCGGCAAGCTGGCCATCGAGACGATCAATCCAGAGAGCCTGTTTGCGCTGGCTCGCGCCTACGTAATCGACCCGACACACGTGCGGCCGGTGCATCCCCAGCTGCTGGAGTTTCTCGCCTGCCGCGCCGGGTTCCATCCCGTAGAAGTGCAATTACAGGCTCCCGTGCCCGATGACGCCCGCGCTGCCAGTCTGCAGATCAACTGGCCGACCGACGAGGCCGCCGGCAGCCAGTTCGCCGGCACGGTTCGCGAGGCGCTGACGCGCCTCGACCAGGTTACCTGTGCGGACCAGGAGTACACTCTCTACGCCGTGCGGCCAGCGGGGGGGGGAGACGGCTAGTGGCCGGGCGCCGCATTTGCGTCGCGGCGCCGCAGGTGCCCTACCTCAGGGGCGGCGCCGAGTTGCACGCAGAGCTGCTCGTCGAGGCACTGAAGGACGCGGGCCACGACGTCGACATGGTGACGCTACCGTTCGTGTGGACCGGCGAACGTGGCTCGTTGCAGCAGGCGCTTGCCTGGCGCATAGTCGACCTGGCAACCGAGATCTCGGCCATCGACCTGGTCATCGCCACCAAGTTTCCGGCGTATCTGATCAAGCACCCCAACAAGGTGGCGTGGATCTTTCACCAGCAGCGCGAGGTGTACGACCTGCACGCTACTCCGTACGGACGGTTTTCCGTCGGCGAGGAAGATCGCAGCCTGCGCCAGGCTCTCGTCGAGCTCGATCTTCAGGCGTTGGGCGAGTGCCGGGCCTTGTTCGCCAACAGCGAGAACACGGCCAGCCGCGTCGGCCGGTACTGCGGTATGGCGGCGCAGGGGTTGTACGCGCCGCCCAAGCTGTACGCTGACCTGCACGTGGGTCCCTACGGCGACTACATCCTGTACGTCGGCCGGCTGGACCGGATCAAACGAATCGACCTGACCATCCGGGCGCTGGCGGAGACGCGCCGGCCGGTAACCCTGAAGATCGCCGGCAAAGGACCACATCGCCTCGAGCTCGAAGCATTGGTCACGGAGCTGGGGCTCGGGGAGCGGGTCGAGTTCCTCGGTTTCGTCAGCGAAGAGGAAGTCATTGAGCTGTACGCGGGGTGCTTTGCCGTGGTGCTCAGCCCGCACGACGAAGACTATGGATTTACGACGCTCGAGGCGTTCTTCGCTGGCAAGCCGGTCGTCAGCAGCGACGACGCCGGTGGTGTGCTGGAGTGGGTTCGCGAGGGTGACACCGGCTTCGTGGTGCCCGCCGACTCATCCGCCATCGCCGACCGGATCGATCACCTCGAGGCCGACCGTGGCCTGTGCGAGCGGCTCGGCATGGCCGGCCGCGCGCGCGTCCGTGCCGAGGTCAGCTGGCCGCTGGCCATCGACGCGCTCACCGCGACGCTCGACGAGGCGAGTTGATGATGCGCGTTGCCGTGGCTTTGCCGAGCCTCGATCCGGCGGCGCTCGATCGCCGATCGATCGATGCTGTGACGGCGGGTTTGGCGGCTCGTGGGCACGATGTCGAAGCGTTCTCGGAACACGATCGCCTCGAGGACGATGTGGGGGTTCCGCTGTTCCATTATCTGAGAATGTCGGAGCGGCACGCGGCGGCGGCGTTCGACGTTGCGCTCTACCCGATCGGTCGCGACCACATCCCATATCAAGGCGTCTACTGGCTGATGCGGCAGCTGCCGAGCGTCGCATGGTTCCTCGACGCGTCCGTCCATCACCTGGTGCTCGGCGGCATCGGGTTCATGGACAAGTGGGCAGGATATAGGGGCATGCTCGACTGCGAGTACGGCGATCTCGGCGCCGCCGTTGCGCATACCGTGGCCGGAGACTGGGGTACCGGCGCCGTGTTTCGGCGCTATGACCTGATGGGCGCGGCTACTTCGGATCAACCGGGACTCCTGGCCGCCTGGCCGGCGCTTGCCGAGCGGTTGTCTTCGCGCATCGATCGCGCGGTCGGCGTGGCACCGCTCGGTCTCGTCGACCCGGTGGCTGAATGGGAGCAGGATTCGGTGGCGCCGGGCGTGCTGCCGCGCGCTGCCATCATTACGGTGAACGACGCGTACGCGGTAAGCGCCGTCCGGGCGGCGTCGCGGATCCTCGAGATCGGGCGCCATCGTCGTGTCGCGGTGCGCATCGGCCGACCCGTCTACCAGGCGTTCGCCGAACCGGCGGCACGCGAGCTGGGCATCCACGACCGCGTCGACTGGGTGCTGGACGCCTCCGCGCAGCGTCTTGCCGAGGTGTCGAAAGAAGCGGGCATGCTGCTATTCCTTGCCGAGGATCTACGCGCTTCCGATCGCCTGCTTCTCGTGCAGGCGCTGGCGGCCGGCAAACTCGTTCTCGTGCCGGACTGCCCGCTCTACGACGACCTTCCCGAAGGCGTTGTCGCCAAGACGGATCTCGGCAGCGCGCTGGCGCCGACGCTGGACGCCACGCTTCGCGCGCTCATGGATGAAGGCGACCTCTGCGAAGGGTTGAGCGCCGCGGCCCGCGAGTTCGGAGCCGGTTATCCTGGGGTCGAGGAGGCGGCGGCGCAACTCGAGGTGCAGCTCGTCGCCGCCGCGAGTACCGGCGCGCCGACACAGCAGAACGTCGGGCGGCGCGCCTGGGCAGCGGTGGCGGCGGACCTTGTGGATGCGGTGGTACCCGGTGGCGCCTCGGCGGCGACGCGGCGCCACATCGAAGAACTGTTGCAAACGAGCTCCGACAAATGGCAACCGGACAGTTGAGGCCGGCGCGATCGCCGGATACGAGCCGATGATCTTCGCCACGCTCCTGGTGCTGGCGCTCCTGGTCTTGCCCTGGCTGTTGGGACGACTGATCTTCGAACTCGGCGTGCCCGACGAGTCGCCGGTGCGTGGCTGGCCGCTCACCGAGCGACTGTTCGCCGAGCTGGCGATGGCCTGGGTGTGCCTGTTGTGGATCGGATTGGTCCTGCTCCAGACCGGCGCATTCACGGCGCGCAATCTGGCCGGCATCGCCGTAGTTCTGTCTGTTCTTCTCGCGGCACAGGCGTATCGAACCGGGCGCCGGCTGTACGCCGGGGTTACCTGGAAGCCGGACTTCTCGGTTGTCGTCGTCGCCGGCCTGCTGCTCGCCGGCAGCGTCTGGTACACACCCCGCTTCGAGCAGGTCATCGGTGGACGCGACCCCACAGCGTACGTGCTTGCCGGCGTATCGATGGCCCGCGAGGGCGGCTTCGTCTATGTCGACGAGATGATTCGGGACATGCCCGAAAGCGCCTGGCCGGACTTTCTCGGCCCCGACTATCGGGAATTGCACGCCTACTACGGTCAGCAGTTCCTCGGCTGGTATCTGATAGATCCCGAGGTTGGCAACGTGGTGCCGCACGGACTGCCTTTGTATCCCAGCTCGATCGCGATCGGTTATTGGGCGGCGGGGATACAAGGGGCCCTGGGCACGACCACGCTACTGGCCATCGCCAGCGTGATCGCGCTCTTCTTCCTGGGCAGACGGCTCGCGGGTTCGGCGGTAGGCATTTCCGCTGCGGCGTTCCTGCTGGTGTCGCCGGCGCAGGTTTGGTACTCGCGATACGCCAACGCCGAGGCTATGCCGCAACTCCTGGTGATCGTCGGCCTCTACGGGATGTTAGTGTTCCGGCGCCACCAGGCCGCGGCCTTCGGGCTGCTGGCGGGAATTGCCTTCGGCTTGAGCTGGCAGGCGCATATATGGATGGTGTGGTTAGTGCTGCCGCTCGGCGGCCTGCTGGTTTTCGACCTGTTGCGCGCCCGAGTCGAGAGGCTTGACATCTTTTTCTTTTGGGGCCCGCTCTTTGTTCTCGGCCTGCATGCACTGTTCGTCTACGCCACGTTTGCTCTGCCGTACCTGTGGGACCTTTGGCTGGTGATCGAAGATTCTCCTTGGTCGCTCCTGCCGATCGTGCCGGCGGTCGCCTTGCTGCTGCTGGCGCTGTGGGTTGGGCGCCGCCGCCGCGCTGCCGGGGAGCGTAGCGACACGGCTGCCGAAGGCCAGGACGCGAAAGTCAGCGAAAACGGGCTGTGGACCGCCAGCCGGGTTCGTTGGGCTTTCGCCGTGGCGTGGATCGCCCTTGGTATGTATGCGCTGTATCTGCGCCCGGTTGTCGGCGTCGGTTGGCGCGCCGGGTCGGTGACCCGCCTGATCCTAGCCACGACGCAGGTTGCGTACCTGTTGGCCATCGCTGGCGGTGCGGTGCTGATCCTGGAGCGTCGGCGGCGGACCGCCACGTTGAGCTGTCTGGCCGTGCTGCTCGTCGCCAGCATCGCTGTTCTCAACGAGCCGAACATTCTGCCCGGATTGATGTGGTCGCTGCGTCGCAACCAGCCGACGGTGTTTGCTGCCGTTTTCCTGCTGGCGGCAGTCGCCATCTGGTGGCTACCCGAATGGTTGCGGCAGCGGGCCGAGGAGAATCGCGGTCTCAGGTGGCAGGCGAAGCTCGGGTTGGTCGGCGGCGTTGCCGCAACGGCGGCGTTGGTGTTGGTTTTGGGCATCATGGGATCGACGTACCGCGGCTTCAAGGAACCCGGCCACGCGATCGAGATGATCGAAGCGATTCACGAAAGCGTCGAGGAGAACGCTGTCCTGGTATTCGAGGCGTGGTCCGGGTGGCGTGTGCTCGGCTTTGCGCCGGCCCTCGAATTCTGGAAGGGTCACGAGGTGATCTGGCTACGCCGCAAGAACACCGATTCCAGAGTGTTCCGGAGTTTTGTGCTGCGGCAGGCGCGCCAGGGAAAGCCCGTCTATTTCTTTACCCAGGGGTTCAACTACCTGCTTCCGGAGCCCAGAATGGTGCCGCACCGCAAGTGGTGGTTCGACCACCACGAGCTAGCCCCGAACGGAACCGAGTTGCCCGACGTGATTCAGGTAAACCGCATCACGTTTTCCAGCTATCGCGTCGAGGTGGGTGGCAGCATCGAGCCGCTCGACCGGCGGCTCGACATCGGCGTCTGGGACGACTTCTACGTCGGCGAGATGTATCCGCCGGAGTACGACCGTGACCGGCGCGGCGTCGTCCGTTGGACCAAGGGTGTGGGTTGGGTCTGGCTGCCCGGCCTCGACGAAACGGCCACGCAAATCATCGTCAACCTGACGACGTTCCTGCCTCCCGACGGCACGCCCAGGATGCTGCGCGTGACCCTCGATGATGCGGTTCTGGGAGAAGTAGAGCTCGAACAACGGTGGAGAAACTACATCTTCGATATACCCTCAACCTGGCAACCGTCCGAATCGGTGCCCAAACTCGAGCTGTCGACGGAGCCGATGCGGCCGGCGGATGTCGTCGGCGGAGCCGACCGGCGATACCTCGGTGTGCGCGTGGACACGGTAGAGTGGCGCTGAGCGCGCGACCATGAAGCTGATCGTCCAGATCCCTTGTCACAACGAAGCCGACGACCTGCCTACCACTCTGGCGGCCATCCCGCGGCGCATCGACGGCATCGACAGGGTCGAGGTGTTGGTCGTGGACGATGGGTCGACGGATGCCACCGCAGAAGTAGCGCGTCGCGAGGGCGCCGACCACGTTATCGGTTTCGTCGCTCGCCGTGGTCTGGCGCGGGCGTTCAAGGCAGGTCTGAACGAGTCGCTGCACCTCGGGGCCGACATCATCGTAAACACGGACGGCGACAACCAGTACGAGGGCGCTGACATTCCCAAGCTCGTGGCCCCGATACTGGGGGGCAAGGCCGACATCGTGATCGGCGACCGCGATGCCGGCTCGTTGCCGCACTTTTCGTTCGTCAAGCGACGTTTGCAGCGCATCGGCTCGTGGGCGATGCGCCGGCTCTCGGGCACCGACGTGGCCGACGCGCCGAGCGGCTTCCGTGCCTACAGCCGCGAGGCAGCGATGCAGATCAACGTGGTGACCGACTTCACGTACACGCTCGAGACACTCATACAGGCGGGCAAGCGCGGCTTGGCGGTGGTCGACGTTCCGATTCGCACCAACGAAACGAATCGGTCATCCCGGTTGGCGCGCAGCACGGGCCACTACGTCGCCTACGCAACGGCGGCGATGGCGCGTGCCTACGCCATGTACGAGTCGCTGCGGATCATCACGGTTGTCGCCTTTCTGATGATTCTCGGCGGCGTAGCGTTGGGCACTCGCTTTCTCTATTTCCGCTGGTTCGTCGTGGGGCTTGGCGGCGGTAACGTACAGTCGCTGATCCTGGCGGCGATTCTGTCGATCGTGGGCTTCTTGATGCTCTGTGTGGCGATTCTTGCTGATTTGCTGGCCACCAATCGACGCCTGCTGGAAGAGACCTTGTATCGGGTCCGCAAGATGGAGCTCGATGCCGACGAGAACAAGGACGACTGACCCCATGCCCTCGGTGAGCATCATCCTGCCGGCGTACAACG
Source organism: Acidobacteriota bacterium (assembly GCA_965214245.1). Classification (GTDB taxonomy): domain Bacteria; phylum Acidobacteriota; class UBA890; order UBA890; family UBA890; genus CBDCBL01. Next base: position 383,030 of record CBDCBL010000008.1, on the reverse strand, counting down.
AAGGCCAGGTCATCGGCCGTGTCGTCGATTCCGTGCGGCAAGTGGCAGCCGACGATTGGGAAATCATCGTCGTCGATGATGGTTCGACGGACGACACCGGGGCGCGCGCCGCGGAGAGCGGCGCGACCGTGCTGGTGCATCCCTACAACAAGGGCAACGGCGCCGCCGTGAAGAGCGGCCTGCGAGCGGCCGGCGGCGACGTCGTGTGCTTGCTGGACGCCGACGGACAGCACGACCCGAACGAGATCGGCAGCCTGCTGGCCGCCCTCGAGACCTACGACCTCGTGATCGGGGCACGGCAGGACGGCGGCGGCACGGGAGGCTTTTTGCGCCGCCTCGGCAACGCGTTTTACAACCGCCTGGCAACCTACCTGTCGCAGCAGAAGGTCCTCGATCTGACCTCCGGCTTTCGCGCCGCGTGGCGCGACAAGATGGTCGAGTTCCTGCCGCTATTTCCCAACGGCTTTTCGTCTCCCACTACCAGCACCCTGGCGTTCATCAAGGCCGGGTACAACGTCGGCTACGTGCCGATCACTGCCAGTAAGCGCGTGGGCAAGAGCAAGATTCGTTTGATTTCCGACGGCACCAAATTCGTGCTGATCGCCTTGCGCATGATCGTTCTGTTCTCGCCCATGCGTGTCTTCTTGCCGATGAGCCTGATGCTCCTGCTCGGTGGGGGCGGTTACGGCATCTACACGATCATCACCGAGTCGCACGTGACCAACACAGCGGTTCTGCTGTGTACGACGAGCGTCGTGACGTTCCTGATCGGGTTGGTTTCCGAGCAGATCGCGTTGATGCGCTTCGAGCGTCGCGAGTAAGCAGGCCCTTGCCCTCGATTACAATACCCACGCGCCAGACCCATCACACTTTCACCACGGCCTGCTATTGAGGAAGAATGCCAAAGCCCCGTTCTGGATGGCGGCAGGGTGGCGGTTCATCGGCGTCGTCTTTCTGCTCATCATTCTGTGGCGGGTCAGCATCAGAGAGCTCCTGGGAGTGTTTGTCGCCGCCGACCCGCCATGGCTGATCGCCGCCGCCGTGTTATCGACCTCGGTACTGCTGCTCCGCTCCCTGCGCTGGCGCGTGCTTTGCTCCGCGTTGGATATCCACCTGTCGTGGAAGGAAGCGACGCGGTTGTATCTGCTCGGCAGCTTCGTCGCCGCGATCACACCTGGGCGCGTGGGGGATCTGGTCAAGGCGTACTACGTCAGGGATCGGCGCGCTGAGGGCGGCTTGACCGCCGGCATCGCCACGGTGGTTTATGACCGATTGCTGGACCTGGGCCAGATTAGCGCCTTGGCTCTCGGGGCCGTCGTGGCATTGCCTTACGTGCCGGGCAGTGCCGGACCCCTTGTCGTGGCCTTGGGAGTGTCGGGGTTCGTGGTCGGCACCGTGTGGCGACCGACCCGAGAAGGGTTGATGGCGCGGCCATTGAATTGGGCCCTGCGCCGCCTGCCCGGAGCCGACGGCGTCGCGCCGCCGCCGCCGGCGGCGGGCAACGTGCTGTTGGCTCAGGCACTCACGACGGCCAGTCTGGCGGGCTTCGTCGCGGTCAATGTCGCCCTGGCGAGAGGCTTGTCGATCAACTTGTCGGTATGGCCGCTCGCCGTGCTCTCCGCCGTCGGGGCGCTCGTCGGGCTATTGCCGATCACCGTACTGGGTATCGGCACGCGCGACGCGCTGTACGTTATGGCCGCGCCTCTCCTGGGAACCACGCCCGAAGCCATGCTCGGCCTGTCGCTGCTGTTGCTGGCGATGTACGTGCTCAACAGCGTCACGGGCTGGACGGCCTGGTTTCTGAGCCCGCCGCGCGATCGTCGACCGCCGACGCTTTCTTGAGACAGTGAGAATCCTCCGTCTCGCCACCACGTATCCGCTCCACGAGGCCGATAGCAACGCTGGCTTCGTCGAGGCGCTGGCGGAGGCGATTTGCCACCGCGGTCACCAGGTGGACGTGCTGTTGCCGTGGCATCCCGACCTGCGAATCGAGCGTCCCGGAAAACAGGTCAATCTGCACACCTTTCTTACGACCCCGCTGAAGAGCTGGCACCCGTGGGGCTACGCGCAGGCGTTGACCGCCGATCGCTCGCTGCGCTGGGACGCATACCTCGCAACGCCTTTCGCCGTGGCGTCAGCGACGCGGGCGATGCGCCGCCTTCTGCGCGCCCACCGGATCGACGTCGCCCATGCCGATTGGCTGCTGCCGTCGGCCCCGATCGTTGCCCGTGCCCTGCGCGGTCGTTCCGAAGCGATGGTGGTGTCGTGCCATGGTAGCGGCGTTTTTCTCGCCGAGCGACGCGGCTGGGCGGCGAGCGCGGCGCGGTGGGGGCTGCGGCGCGCCGCCGCGGTGACGGCGTGCTCGCAGGATCTCAGGGCCCGCGTCGGTGCCCTCGGGGCAGGCCCCGATCCCGTTTGGGTTCCTTACGGTGTGGACCTGGATCGCTTCGCCCCTCTCGAGCCGGGGGCGCGGTGGGCCGCGCGACGAGCGATCGCCGAGCGTCACGCCTTGGCAGTCGATGCGCCTTGGATCGTCGCGGTGGGACGCTTGGTCTACAAGAAGGGTTTCGGCGGCTTGGTAACGGCAATGGCGAAGGTTCGCGAGCGAGTACCGGAAGCACAATTGGCCATCGCCGGCGAGGGGCCGTTGCGCAATGAGCTGCTGCGGCGGGCGACCGACGCGGCTGTCGCAGGAGCAATTCATCTGATGGGCCCGCTGCCCAACGAATCGTTGGCCGAGCTCTACGCCGCCGCCGATCTGATCGCCGTGCCATCGGTTCACGGCCCCGGCGGCAACGTTGACGGCCTGCCCAACGTTTTTCTCGAGGGGTTGGCGAGTGGTACACCGGTGGTCGCCAGTGGGGTGGGTGGGATACCGGATATCGGTCGCGACGGCGACACCGTGGCGCTGGTTCCCGAGGCCGACGTCGAGGCGCTGGGCAACACCATCGTCGACCTGCTGCAAGACGACGGTCGCCGCCAGGCAATGGGAACAGCGGCGCGTCGCGATGCGGTCGAACGGCTCGGCTGGGATCGAGTCGCGGCCCGTTTCGAAGAGCTCTATCAATCCATCGTGACGCCATGAGGGCAACTGAGCCGATCAGCCGACGTGTCGACCTGGTGTTTCCACGCTTCAAGCTGCTTTCGGGGGCCGAGCGCGCCATCTTGGGATTGGCGCAGGCGCTCGCGGAAGCCGGCCACCGACCACGCATCGTTTGCCACCAGTTCGACGACTCATGCCGTGATCGGTTGGCCGAAGGCGTCGAGCTCGTTACCAGCGGCGCGCGGCTCGACTTTTCGCGGAATCGCTACGCGAACGCGGTGTTCGACTACACCCGCACGCTGAAGCTGGCGTCGTGGCTCGACGCGGACGCCGACTTCAGCGTTTTCTTCGGTCCTGCACTGCTGTTGGCCTGGAGCCGCATCGGCCGCCGCCGGCGGGCCGGGAAGCCGACCTTGTACTACTGTTGGGAGCCGCCGCGGGCGTTGTATCAAGACCGGCAGGAGGTGCTGGCGCGGCTCGGCTTGTTGCGATGGTTGATGACGCTGGCGCTCGCTGCTTATCGGCGCCTCGATCGCCGTATGGTGGCGGCGATGGACACGGTGGTTACGTCCAGCCCCTTCGCGGCGCGACAGGTCGAAGCCTGCTACGGGCGGCCGGCTACGGTAATCACGCTCGGCATCGATCGGCAGCGCCTCGATGCGGGGCTCCCCGACGAGCCGTCCCGATCTCGACTCCTCACCGTCAACTACCTGCATCCGCGGAAACGCGTTGACTTGATCATTGAGGCGGCGGTCGAGCTCGATGCGGCGCTGGCCGTGGCGGGCTACCCCGGGGATCCACCATTGCTGCTGGTCGTCGGCGACGGCCCGGAGCACGACAGGCTCCGTGAGCTGGCCGCGAAACGAGGCATCGGCGATCGCGTCGAATTCGCCGGCTTCGTCGCCGACCACGACTTGCCCCGCTACTACTGGGAAACGGCTTGTTACATCCACGCAACACGGGACGAGTCTTTCGGGCTCTCGGTGATCGAGGCCTCGTATTGTGCTTGTCCGGTGGTAGCCGTGGACGAGGGTGGTGTGCAGGACACCGTAGAGGACGGCGTCACGGGGTATCGTGTGGCCGCGACGCCGGCGGCCATTGCCGATGGGGTAGTCAAGGTTCTTGGAGCTTCCGATGCGGGCGCTTCTCTCGGCGAGGCCGGTCGCGCCAAGATATCTTCGGTGTATCGATGGAGCCGCGGCGCCGAGCATCTCCTCGGCGCGGCGGACGCCGTCGAGGTCTCATGGGCAGAAGGCCGCAAAGGTGGGTAGTGCTCTTCGATGAACAGAGCCGGTAGGCGCCGACGGGGGTGGCTGGGCGAGTGGGGAATCCTCTGCTTGCTCGCGGTTCTGGCGTTGCCCCTGTTCACGCCGCGCATTTACGCCAGCGACGAGATCAAGTACTTCGTGCCCTTGCGGTCGATGTATTTCGACGGCGACATCCACTACGAGAACGAGTACGCGTACTTCGTCGAGCTCGACCCTGTTGAGAACGCCGACATGGTTCTGTTTCGCGACGGGGTGTCGCCGACGGGCTACCGGCTGAACGACGGTCCGATCGGCTCGGCGCTGCTGTGGACTCCGTTCTACATCGCTGCCGATCTGGCCGTTGGGGCGGCGCGAATGATGGGCTCGGAGATCCCTCGCGACGGCTACAGCTGGCCGTACATCTGGGCCGTGGCACTGGGGTCATTGTTCTGGGGAACTCTGGGGCTTTTCATCACCTACCGGCTTTGTCGTGAGTTTGCCGACCCCGGCTCGTCGAGCGCCGCGCTCATCGGCATGTGGTTCGCCTCGCCGGTTGTCTTTTACCTCTACGTCACACCGCCGATGGCACACGCTAACTCGATGTTCACTGTGGCGCTGTTTCTGTTCATTTGGATACACACGCGCGACGAGCGCCAGCTCTTCGAGTGGGGCATTCTCGGAGCCAGCGCCGGCCTCATGATCCTGGTGCGGGAGCTGAACTGGCTGCTGCTGCTGGCGCTGGTCGTCGATGAGCTGGCGGAGATGTGGGACACCTACCGTACGGCCCGTGTGGAGAGCGCCCTCCACTCGCGCAGCCTCTTTGCCAGCTGGCGCGATCGCCACTCGCATCGCCTCCAAGGGTATGCGGTGTTCACCGGCGTCATGTTCGTCATGGTCGTGCCACAGTTCATTGTCTATCGCATCCTGCATGGAACGTTCAGCCCGGCGCCCTATGTGGTCGAGAAATTCTCGGTTTACCCGATCCATGCCCTTTCGGTTCTGTTTTCCGGCTTCCACGGGTTGTTCTCGTGGCACCCGATCACGCTGCTCGGCGTCGTCGGATTGCTGGCGCTGGCGCGCAAGAACGGCAGGATCGCGCTGGCGCTGTTCGTCGTGTTCGCCGCCCAGGTTGCTGTGGTCGGCTCGTTCGACACCTGGTGGGGCGGCGCTTCATTCGGTGCCCGACGCTTCATGAACTGCACGCCCATCTTCGTCATGGGTCTCGCAGCGTTGTTGGCCGGCATGCGGCCGGCGGCGCGCCGCATCACCATCGTCGGTATCGCCTTGCTGGTTGTGTGGAACTTCGGCCTCGCCATCCAATACGGCACCGGCCTGATACCACGAGACGAGCCCGTGACGATGGCGGCGATTGCGCGTAATCAAGTGATCGACGTGGCGCCGCGGATGTTCGGGGTCGGCTGGCGTTTCCTGGTCGATCGTTCGTCGTTCTACGGCGCCGAGTCATGAACCCTCTCCAGCGGATATGGCTGGTAACCGATGTCTATCCACCGGGGTGCGGCGGCAGCGGTTGGAGCACGCACTCTCTAGCGGGCGCCCTGGCCGACCGCGGCTACTCTGTCGAAGTGATCAGCCTCGATCCGCACGCCGAGGGCACGAGCCAGCGGGTATTCGAGGGTATTCCGGTGGTCGAGGTCGGCGTGCGGCAGGCGCGGCGCCATCCCATGCGACGCCTCGGGGCGCGCGACTACGCGCACAAGACGCTGAAGAGCTACCTGTCGCGGCGGCTGGCGGTCGAGCCGGACGTGCGCGTGGTGCACGCCCAACACTTGCACAGCGGCCCACCGGCGTTGGCGGCGGCGCGGCAATACGGACGCGCTGCGGTGCTGACGCTGCGCGACTACTGGCCGGTTTGCCTGCACGGGACATCGTGGTGGGGCGGCAACGAGTGCGGCGGCTGTACCAGGGCCAACTTGGTCGGCTGCATGCGTGAGTACTGGGGCTGGCCGGGCGGCGTCGGCCAGGCCATGGTGCCGTGGGCGCGGCGTCGGTTGGCGGCCCGCCGAACCGGTGTGGAGACTGCCCACCGTGTCGTCACGGTGAGCGGCTGGGTGCGTGAGCAGATCGAGAAGGAAGTCGCCGACGCTCGCTTCGTGGTGGTTCCCAACATCGTAGACGCGCGCCGCGCACGCCACGAAGCCGACCAAGGCGCGGAGATCGAGTTGCCGTTTCGGGCGCCGTACCTTGTCGCCGCTGGCAAGCTGACGCCGACCAAGGGCTTCGACGTCATGCTCGCGGCCCTGGGACGGGCGGGATGCCGTTGGCCGGTGGTGATCGCCGGCTCCGGCCCCGAGCAGGCGGCGCTGGCACGCCAGGCCGAGCAGCTCGACTTCGAGGTCGCGTTCCCCGGCTGGATCGAGCATCGTGCGTTGCTGCGCCTGATGCGGTCGGCGCGGGCGTTTCTGCTTCCCGGGGCGTGGCAGGAGCCTTTGTCGCGTTTGCTGCTCGAAGCTATGGCGCTCGGAGCGCCGGTAGTCGCCTGGCGCAGCGGTGGAAACCCCCAACATCTGACCCACGGTGCCGACGCTTGGGTGGTAGAGAACGCGGACGACCTGCGCGCCGTGCTCGTCGACCTCGACGATGACGGCCGGCGGAACTCCGTGGCCGACAACGGGCGACGTCTGGCAGATGAGCGCTTTTCGCCCGCTGCGGTAGTTCCGCAAATGCTCGACGTCTACGGCGCGGCGCTGGCAGAAGCCGCTCGGCGGCGCGGTACCGACGCGCGATGAGCGGGGAGCCGTTGCGTATCGCGATGGTGTCCCGCCGTGTCCACCCGGCGCACGGTCCGGGCGGACTCGAGCGCAGCGTCCACGATATGGTCGTGCATCTGGCGGCAAAGGGCGTACAGGTGGACCTGTACACCGAAACTCCGCGGCGCATGGATCGAACAACCGTGGCGGCGCGCTCGATGCCGACGGGCGTGACGATTCATTGGGTGCCGGGGCGGTGGCTGCCTATCGGGACGGCGTCGGGCACCGTGGTCCTCGATCGCATCACCAACTATCCGCTGTGGTGTGGGCGGGTTGCCCGTTGGCTGGCCGCCAGCCAGGATCCGGCGCCTCACGTGATCCACGCGCATGGCCTCGCCGGCTCCGGCTTTTCCGGCACCGGAGGACCGCCGATGGTCTTGTCGGTTCATGGCATGGAAGAATTTCAGGTGCCGTCCGGCCTCAAGAAGTTGTCGTACGCTCCGTTCCGCGCCCGCATCCGCCAGGCCGCGGCGGCAAGCGCCGCGGTTATTGCAACCGACCGATCGCTGCGGCCTCTACTCGAGCGCTTTCTCCACATTCCCGTTGCCGAGCAGACGCTGATCCCCAACGCGGTCGATCCGGAAGCCTGTCGCGCCGCTGCCGACCCGGATCGCGGCCGCAGGCTTCTCGACCGGATGGGATTGGGTGATGCCGGCCCGCTGTTTCTGTCGCTCGGCAGGGTGGCCGCGAACAAAGGGTTTGAAGTGTTGGTAGAGGCGTTCGGACGGGCGTCGTCGAAGCTGCCCGAGCGATGGGGGTGGATCCTGGTTGGTGACGGGCCGACTCTGACGAGGGTCGATGCGGCGGTGGCGCGCGCCGGGATCTCCAGCCACGTCAGGCTCGCTGGTCGCCTCGGCGATGACGACCTGCACAGCCTGGCTTCGGTCGCCGACTGGTTCGTTCACCCGACACTGTACGAAGGCTCGAGTATCGCCACGCTGGAAGCCATGGCGCACGGCTTGCCGGTGATCGCGACACGCGCCGGCGGGTTGCCGGACAAGGTCGACGACGGTCGCACCGGTTACCTCGTCGAGCCGGGGCGCTCCGACCCCCTGGCCGCGGCCCTCGTCGAGGCGGCAAACGCCGACGCCGCAGCGATGGGCGCCGCCGGACGTGAGCTGTGCGAGGCGCGCTTCAGCTGGTACGTTGTAGCCGATCTGTACGTCGACTTGTACCGGAGAATCGCAGCTTTGCCAGTGACCGAAGAACGCTGCTAGCCGCTACGTGCGGCACCCCCGGGGAGTTTTTCAGCACCCTGCTACTCTCTTGATCCGCCATGTTCTTGACGACGGAAGTACCCAACAAGCACTTGGAACCGAATTGATGCGTTGCGTCTCGAGAAAGCTGCCCGCGTGCGCCGCCGTGTTGCTGCTCGTCGCCGTGCCCTCGGCGTGCGTGCAGCGCAACGTCGAACGCATCGGGTCCGATGAAGCTGCCAAGTTTGCCACCCCGCCGCCGCCGCAGGCGCCGTCGCCACAAAGCAGCAACCAGCCGACGATCGCGGCGACCCGCATCACCGGCGTCGTCGAATTGGCGTCCGAGCTCGCCGGCGGTGTGCCCGCAAACGCCACGCTGTACATCATCGTCCGGGTCGCGGGCCGCGAGACCGGTGCGCCGCTAGCGGTACAGCAGATTTCCAACGCCGTCTTTCCGTTCGAGTTCGTGATCACCGAGAAGGACTCGATGATCCCCGGCATGCCTCTGGTCGGTGCAATGAGCATCACGGCGCGGGTCGATCAGGATGGCAACGCCTCCACGACTAGCGACGGCGACCTGAGGGGGAAAACGGGGCCGGTTGTCGCCGGCGATACCGACGTCGTTGTGCGTTTGAGCGAACGGGTAACGGGTTCGCCGGGCGAATGAGCAGCCCAACGGCGGTCGCCGACGGCGTCGCCTACGAAGCGGCGCGAAGCGGTGTGGGGTTGGCGCGGCGCACCTGGCGATCTGTCGTCGATGTAGGTGGCGAGGACCACAAGAAGTTCCTCCAGGGGTTGCTCTCCAACGAAGTGGAGTCGCTAGCCGCGGGCGCCGGTTGTCGGGCGTTGCTGCTCGACGTCAAAGGCCACGTCGTGGTCGACTTCGACGTGTTCGCCGCCACCGACAGCCTAGTTCTGAACGGCGAGACGGACTGCCTCGAGGCCGCTCTTGCAACGCTGCAACGCTACGTTCTCGCGTCGGCGGTGACGTTGGACGATCAGCGCGGGCACGTTGAGGTGGTCGGCGTAGTCGGACCGGGCGCCGAAACGCTGCTGTGCGACGCCGGCATCGACGTTCCGCAGCAGCAGGCGGGCGCCCACATCACCGGCACCATCGACGGCACCGACGTGCGGGTGACGCGTGCCTTTGCATCTCGCGCCGGATTGCAGCTGCACGTCCCTGCGGAGCGCTTCGACAACGTTTGGAAGATACTCCACGACGCCGCTGGCGAAGCGTTCGCGGAGCTCGACGCCGCGACTTCAGAGGTGCTGCGCGTCGAGGCGGGCGAACCGCGTTGGGGCGCCGAAATCACGGGCGAGGAGTTTCCCCAGGAGGCCGGCCTCGATGCGGCCATCAGCTACGACAAGGGTTGTTATCTTGGCCAGGAGACCGTCGCCCGCATCCATTACCGGGGCCAAGTCAATCGGTTGCTGAGCGGTTTGAAGCTCGACGCGCGCGCCGCTGCCGGCGCCGAGCTGGTGAATGACGGCAAGCGCGCCGGCCGCATCACGTCGGTCGCCGACTCCCCCCGCTTCGGGGCCATCGGTTTGGGTTACGTTCGTCGCGATCAGGCAGACAGTGGCGCTGCACTCGATGTTGTGCAAGACGGCGGCACCGTGGGATCCGCCACCGTCGTGGCGCTACCCTTTCAGGAATGAACTGCCGTCGCTGCAGCGCAACGGGCGAAGGAGAAGACACGCCATGTCAATCGGCGTCGGAGCGCGATTCACTTCCCCGATGGCTACGGCATCGCGTCGTCGGTACCCTTCTAACTTGTTTCTGGCGTTCTGCTTGACCGGCGCCGCAGTGGTGGCGACGGCCGAGCTGCCCGCCGCCCCGGCGTCGATCCAGTCCCGCCAGGGAAGCCCCGGGCCGGGAGAGCCGTTCCTTGCCGTCGATGTCGAGGCGGCGATTTTCCTCCAGGACGCCGACCTGTACGCTCAGCCGTCCGCCGATAGCGAGGTCATCGCCCGCGTGCCTGCCGGAACGGTGTTGGAATTCAGCGGCGAGTCGGCCGACGTCTTCGGGCGAACCTGGTCGGCCGTGCGCGATCCCGACCACGTCCAGCGACGGCGAGACGTCTTCCTGGCCCCGTTTACTTTCGCGCAGTTTCGCCGCTGGGGCGGCGTCGGAGTATTGCTTGCCGATCGCATCGTCGCCACCGGGCCTCAGTTGGCACCGGTACCGGATGCCGAGCCGTTCCCCTGGTGGATGCCCGAGACGCTGCTCGTCGGCGGTCAGGCACCGGACTACCAGGGAACCGTGGGGATCAGCGGCCGCGCTGTCGACCGGGCACATCTCGAACAGGCAATCGAGCTGCTCGGCGGTCGCCCGGTGCTGGCCGATTGGCCGAGCAGTCCCGACCCCGGGCAGCTTTTTGTTCCGCAAGCACTACCTGTTCTGTATGAGTGGAACGGTGAGGGCTGGCGGCCCGTAGAGCCAGTGGTGTTTCTTCAGCCCAACCTCAGCTTGATACCGAACACGCTCTTGCGAATCGATCGCCAGGCGCCGCCGCTGGCAGGAGGACCCGTGTTGCCGTGTTGGGACTTCGTCGGCGCTCTCTCACCGGCGGGACAGGAGGTCGGGACGATCGCAGCGGCGAGCCCGTTCGTGCCGACAGCGCCAACCGGTGTACCGCAACCGCGGTCGCTCATTCAGGAGATGTTGGCCCCGACCACCCTCGACGTGCTGGTGCCGCGGCGGGTTGATCCGGCGCCGTTGACTACCGGCGTGCAGATTAGCGACAACGACGGCAAGCAGGCCGCGTACCTGGAGCAAGCTCTCAGCGAAGACTTGACAAGTCGCCTGCGCGGCCAGCAAATGGTGTTGGACGTTTGGGCACGTACTCCGGGTAGCGCGACCAGCCCGGCCACGTTCGGGGTCGACGTCGAGGTCAGGACCGCGGCCGACGTGCCCGGCGAGTATTTCTCGACTAGCTTTTCGGTGGGCACCGAGCCAACGTACGTCGCGTGGCCGTTCACTGTTTCCGAGCAGGCCGTCGTCGTGATCGTGCGCCTCCTGCCGGTCGACAAGAGCGTTGCCGTGGAGCAGCGCGGGATGGTGATCATCGACCGCGTCGCGTTGCGCTTGGCGGAGTGGAACCCCGAACCTCCCAGCGCCGTGTTCCCGCTCCATAAAGTATCGGTGCTGACCTACGAAGGCAGGCCCCTCTATACGCGCGCCGCGGTGGCGGTAAGCCAACGCTCGGCGCAAGAGCTGCGCGAATTGTGGCCCGCCGTCGCGGCGGCGGACTGGCCGGAAGAAGACAAGAAGATGATACTCGCTGGCCAGCTGCGCCACGGGATGGTTCCGGAGCAAGTGCGATTGAGTTGGGGCGAGCCGGAGGAGCAGCTCGAGCTCGGCATTCCGCTGGGCTCGATCCGCAGTTGGATCTACGACGATCGTCAGGCGACGTTCGACGGCGACGTTCTGCTCGGGTTCCTCGCACCCAGCGACGATGGAGCCGTTGCCCCGCCGCCATTGTGCGGCCTTCCGACGAATGGCGAACGGAAGCCGGAGACTGGCGCTGATCGAGTTGCAGGTCCGATCACGTCGCCGGCGCAGTAGCTCACCGGCGGCGCGCCGAACGCGACGCCTGCGCCAGAGCTTCGCCCCGATAGATCGGCATGGCGTCGCCTTCGATCTCCAACTCGACGAAGCTGATGCCTTCCTCGCCCGTAGTCAGCGGCGGCCCGTTCGCGGGCGCGGTGTCAGCCGCTTCGGGCGCTTCCTCGTGAGCCGCTGATTCAGGCTCTTCCGCCGCCGGCGCATTAGCCGCGCCAGGTTGCGCATCGGCGTTGGATGCGAGCTCGGCATCAGCCTCTGGGGGTTTTGCAATCTCCGCCGCCGCCTCGTGGGCGCGGCGAAAGCGCACCGTCAGCTCGGCGCCGCGCGCCACGCACACAACCGGAGAGCTCACCTTGCCGGCCGCCGCTGCAGCAAGCGCCGCAGACACGCTGCCGGTTCCGGAAGACAGAGTTTCTGCCTCGACGCCGCGCTCGTAGACGCGGAAATACAGGCGCTGCTCGTCTTCGACACGCACGAAGTCGACGTTCGCGCCGCGCGGCGCCAGCTCGGGATGGTTGCGAATTGCGCGGCCCAGAAACCGAATTGGCAACTCGTCGGGATCGTCGTGGAAGCAGACGAAGAACGGCACGCCTACCTCGATGTAGGTCCCGGTCAGCTCTCGCCCCTCGACGCGGAGCCGGCGCGAAGGATAGACAACGGCCTTGGTAGGCAACCGCAGGCGGCACATGTCGCCGGCGACCCATGCGGTGACCAATCCTACGTCACTCGAAAAGCTCACCGGGTCGGCCGCCGCACCATCGTCGGCGAGAAAGCGGGCCACGCAACGGGCGCCGTTGCCGGAGATCTCAGCCGTGGAGCCGTCGGCGTTCCACAGGCGCATCCGCGCCGCCGCCTCCGGAGGGTCGTCGGCACCGGGCTTTTCGATAACGATCAGGCCGTCCGAGCCCACCGATCTGCCCCGCCGGCACAGCGCCTTGGCCAACGCGCCAGGGTCCCCGGCCGGCTCTTCCTCGCGGCCGTCCAGCAGGATGAAATCGTTGCCGGCGGCGCTGTACTTCAGAAAAGGAAGAGGCCAACGCTTCTTGCTGCTCACCGATCCACGTTCCCGCTCTCTTCGTCGACCAATAGAGCGCTTACGTTGTTTTCCCTGTCGATCGCCTCGACCGCGTAGGCATAGCGCACCCCCGGCTCCGGATTGCGGTCGGTGTAACGACCGAACTGTACGAGCTCTTCGGAGACAAGCTCCCAGCCGGCCTCGATCATCGGGTTGGGGCCTTCTTCATCGACTCGCTGTCCCGCTGCCTGTGGTTGATCGGTAGCCGTCGGATCCGCTGTCGGGTCGAATCGAGCCGGTACCGGAGGCGCCGGTACTGCATGCCGGTATACTCGGTAGCCGAGCAAATCGATGGATGCCGAGGGACTCCACTGTAGCGTCACCTGGGTGCCGGCGCGAGCAATTCGCAACGCCGTCGGCGGAGCCGGCGGAAAGGTGTCGATGAGTGTGACTTCGGCGGAGAAGGCGCCCTCGCTCTCGCGCCGCAACGTGCCGCCCAGGTTGACGAGGGCGCGCACCTCGTACACATAAGTCTCGCCCCATTGCATGGAGCTATCGGTGAAGGTGGGCTCGACCAGAGGCGCCGGATTGAGCGGAGCCGGAAGCATAGCCTCATCGGGCAGGCTGCGGTACACGTTGTAAAGCAGAACGCCGGGATCGATGCGCCGCAGCGCCAGGTCGCCGCTCGGGGCATCCCACGTCAACACCACACCCTCGCTGCTCAGCGTGGCCAACGCTCCTCCCGGCGCCACGGGAACCGGCGCCGGCGCCAATGGCACGACGGTGGTTACGTCACCTGGTGTCTGGCGCTCGGACCGGGCGCGGGCGGCGAAGAAATATCGGGTTCGCAGATCGCCCATAGCCGGCACGCCCACCGGCACCGCCACCTGCACCCTGTCTTCGATCACCAAGTCTTCGAGGTCGTCGTACGGAATGCTGCGCGACACCGTGGCGCGGCGCAGAAAAACGTCGGGAGCGACTGACCTCTCGTAAACCGTCGGCAGCAGCACCGCCTCACTCGCCATTGCGATCGCACCGGGGTCGGGAAGGCGGATGGCCCGCTGCAGGTCAAGAACCGTGCCCGGCAGCTGCAACCGTGACCACAGGGTATCGACGGCGCCGTTGAAGCGCCCAGCCGATTCGAGCAGGCTGTCGGTCGGCAGGCCTTCGGAACGCCAGCTTTCGAGCAGCTCCGGCGGCACGCGGTGAAGGAGCTCTTCGTCCGGTGTTCGCGAAGGCCGGGTGCTGAGGGGCGTTGTCGCACGCTGTAACGTCGCCGGGTCGGCGGTCGGATCGGCCGCCACCGCTTCCGCCAAGGCGGTCGCCGCAGCGCGAGCGTCTAGATCGGCGGCAACGGCGTCGGACCGCATGACCTCGGCGCGCCGCTCAATTCCGGCCACTAGCATGTCGGCGGTGAGCACGGGGTAGCGCTCGGCATACACCATGATCTCCACCGATTCGACTTGGAGTCCCTCGTTGCCCACCGTGGCCGCTGGTGGTGGGATAGGGAACCGCACGATCACGAACGTACCGCGCTGCGCCGCTGTCATCCCGGCTATAGCCGGTGGATTGGGAAACACGGGCGGCAGCGGCGCGCCGCGACTGCCGCAGGCGAGCTGCATCGCCACACAGGCCATCAACCCCGCGACCCGTTGAGAGGTTCGGGTTGAAGCGGCGACGCCCGGCCAGCCCTCTGTCGACGATACATCAAGCATCGCCCTCCTCCTCGTTCCTCGCCTCTGCCGCGTAAGACCCATGCGCGGCGCCCCCGGGAGTCTTTCAGCACCCTGCTAGATCTCACAGGATGTACTTCGACAGATCCTCGTCCGCTACCAGGTCATCGAGTGCGTCGTGCACGTATTCGGCGTCGATGGTGATGTGCTCACCGGAGCGTTCCGGCGCCGTGAACGAAAGCTCCTCGACGACGCGCTCCATCACGGTGTGGAGCCGGCGTGCGCCGATGTTCTCGCTGCGATCATTCACCAAGGCAGCGTATTGAGCAACGGCTGCCACCGCGTCGTCCGTAAAAGCGACCTGAACCCCTTCTGTCTGCAGTAGAGCCGTGTACTGGCGGATCAGCGCGTTCTCCGGCTCGGTGAGGATGCGCACGAGATCGTCCTGATCGAGGGCGTCGAGCTCCACCCGGATGGGGAAGCGGCCCTGCAGCTCCGGAATCAGGTCGCTCGGTTTGGCGATGTGGAAGGCGCCGGCGGCCAGAAACAGAATGTGGTCGGTGTGAACCATGCCGTAGCGCGTGTTGACCACGCTGCCCTCTACGATGGGCAGGATGTCGCGCTGCACACCCTCGCGGGACACGTCGGGTCCCCCGGATCCGCCGTGGCGCCCGGCGATCTTGTCGATCTCGTCGAGAAAGATGATTCCCGCGGTCTCGACGCGGCGTATTGCCTCGCGCGTGGCTGCCTGCTCGTCGACGAGCCCATCCGCCGCTTCGCGCTCGAGGTGCTCCCGCGCCTCCGGCACAGGCATGCGCCGGCGCGAGCTGCGACCGCCGAACAGCCCGGGCATCATGTTCTGCAGATTCACGTCCATTTGCTCGGTTCCCTGACCGGTGAATATCTGGAAGCTCGGGAACTGGTTTTCGGAGACTTCCACCTCGACGATCCGGTCATCGAGTTGTCCGGCGTGTAGCTGGGCGCGCAGCTTCTCGCGCGTCGCACGGCGCTCGGCACGTGATTCGACCTCGTCCTCTTCGCCGGCAACCGGGATCGGGCGCGTCGGCGGCGTGGGGGGTAGCAACAAGTCGAGAAGCTGCTCCTCGGCGACTTTGCGCGCCTTGGGCAACACCTCGTCGGTTTGCTCCTTCGTTACGAGGCCGATGGCGATCTCGACGAGATCGCGCACCATCGACTCGACGTCGCGACCGACGTAACCGACCTCGGTGAACTTCGTCAACTCGACCTTGAGAAACGGCGAGCGCGTGAGTCGCGACAGGCGGCGGGAGATCTCTGTCTTACCCACACCGGTGGGACCCATCATGATGATGTTCTTCGGTGCGACCTCGTCGCGCAGATCTTCAGGGAGCTGCAAGCGGCGCTGGCGATTGCGGATGGCGATCGCCACGGCCCGCTTGGCCGCGGCCTGGCCGACGATGTACTTGTCGAGCTCGCCGACAATCTCGCGTGGCGTCAGGTCGTCGACATCGGCGGCTCCCAGGGCGCGAGCAGTATCCAGGGTTTCGGGCAGGCGGATGACCATACGGTTTCCTCAGTTGTCCTGCGCTGCGAGCAGGACCTCGACCGTTAGCTGGTCGTTCGTGTAGATGTCGATCTCGGCTGCCACGCCCACGGCTTGGCGAGCGATGGTTTCGGCATCGTAATCGGTATGGCGCAGGAGGGTTCGCGCCGCAGCCAGCGCCATGGGACCTCCCGAGCCGATCGTCAGCACGCCGTCGTCGGGTTCGATGACGTCTCCGGTGCCCGACAGCAAGATGGACACTTCGTCGTCGGCGACGATCATCAGGGCCTGCAGATGCCGCAGGCTGCGGTCCATGCGCCAATCCTTCGCCAGCTCCACCGCGGCGCGGCGCAGGTTGCCGTGGAACTCCTTCAGCTTGCCCTCGAAGCGGCTGAAGAGGGCCAGACCGTCTGCCGAGGAGCCGGCGATGCCGGCCAGGACCTTGTCTTCGTGGAGGCGACGCACTTTCTGCGCGCCGTGCTTCATGATCGTGGTGTCCACGCTTACCTGGCCGTCCGAGACCATGGCTACCTGATCGTCTTTGCGGACGCAGCAAACGGTGGTGTGATGCCATTCAGACATGCAAGAGATTGTAGCAATTGCCCGCAGGCGCGTTTCCAGCGCGCGTCGCGGGCGGCGGATCATGGCTGCAAGTGGTTCTCAGTAGCTGCTCAACGGGCGGGAGGCGGCGTCCGCGTGTTCCTGTTCACGGGGGGGGCTTTTCCCCCTGAGCCGGGAGCGGGTGGTACAGGCCCTCTCGGGTCCTCCCGTGCCCCTTCAGGCAGAGCGGGTAAATAGCGGTGCCTTCGGGTTTTTTTGAGATCCGCTCTACTGATGGTGGAGTTGCCCCGCTTTGGTGGACGGTTTCCCGCTCACATTTCAAGCGATCTGAGCGTACCTCCTTTCGTACCCCATGGGCGAGTCGTAGTCCAGGGGTGAGTGTCTGCGACGCGGGTTGTAGAAGCCCTCGATGAACTCGAAGACGGCCATGCGGGCTTCCGCCTGGGACCTGAACCGCCGGCGGTTCAGGAGCTCGCACTCGAGGGTGGCGAAGAAGCTCTCGCACATCGCGTTGTCGTAGCAGTCACCGGCTGATCCGGTCGACGGTCGCACCCCGACCTCCTGGCAGCGCTGACCGAAGGCGATCGACGTGTACTGCGTACCTTGGTCACTGTGATGAATCACCTGTTGGGGCCGTCGTTGCGAGATCGCCATGTTCAGCGCCTCGAGCACGAGCTCGGTGCGCAGATGGGTCGCCATTGACCAACCGACAACGCGACGGCTGAAGACGTCCACGACGACCGACAAGTACAAGAACCCTGCCCACGTTGGGATGTAGGTTATGTGGTGCCTCGGCTCTCCCTGTGGATCGCTTCGATCCGTGCCTGCAGCTTTGCGTCCGCCCGCGATCGAGCCGACGGTTCCCGCCGGCGCCACGCGTAGTACCCGCTGGAGGAGACCTCCAGCACACGGCACATCGTGGCAATCGGATACTTTGCCTGGTGACCGCTCACGAACTCGAAGACTTCGGCGGTACCGAGTCGGTCTCCCGAGCGAACCAGGCCGCGGCTTTTGAAAGGATCTCCCGCTCTTGCTTCAGCTGGCGGTTCTCTTTCCGCAGCCGCCCCAGCTCCTCGCGCTCAGCAGTGCTGAGCCCTTCGGCGCTGCGGCCTTCGTCGCGGTCAGCCTGCTTGATCCACTGGCGAATCGTCCAGTACGACGGCTCGAACTCCTTGGCCAGCTCGGCGACGCTCCGCCCAGCTCGTGCCACTTCTATGATCCGCCGCCGAAACTCCGCCGGGTACGGCCCTCTTGTCCTTGGCATCCTGAACACCTTCCGTGTACGTCGTAAGGTGTCCACGAAATCGGGTCAAGTCCAACGGAGCGTTCCCCGCCAAGAGCCACCCCACCCACAAAGCGCCCGTGCCGCACAGCAACCACCCCACCTACAAAGCGCCCGTTCCGCTCAACAACCACCCCACCTACAAAGTGCCCGCCAGCTACCACATCTGCCCGCTGCCCTCCTGCTTTACTACCTACTCCGACTTTCTCTGCGCCCGCGGATGCGCGCTGTCATAGACCTTCTTGAGCTGCGCGGTCGAGACGTGCGTGTAGCGTTGCGTCGTGCTCAGCGACGCGTGCCCGAGCAGCTCTTGAATGGCTCGCAAGTCGGCGCCGGCATTGAGTAAGTGAGTCGCGAACGAGTGGCGGATCGCATGCGGCGTGGCGTGCTTGCTGATGGCTGCCTGCTCCAGGCATTGCGCCAGCGCCTGGCGGAGGCGGTCGGTGGAAACACGCAAGCCGCCACGAGTCACGAACAGAGCGGCCGTCCGGCGCCCGGACTGTTCCTCGGGATCGAAAGTCGCGCGGCGAGAGTTGCTCGCCGCCAGCCAACCCTGGCGCACGCCCAGGTAGGCCTGCAGCGCCGTGAGCGCGGGGCCGCCGAAGGGCACGATACGTTCCTTGCGTCCCTTGCCGACGACGCGCACCGTGCGCTCGGCCAGGTCGACGCTGTCGATGTCGAGGCCGGTGAGCTCGCCGGCGCGCAGACCGGTGGCGTACAGCAGTTCCAGAATCGCCTTGTCGCGCCGTCCCCGTGGCGAATCGTCGGGCGCTGCCAGCAGGCTTTCGATCTCGGGCTCGCTGAGGAATCTCGGCAGGTTCTGCGGTGTCTTGGGATTGCGCACCAGGCGCGCCGGATTTGTCTTCAGGACCCCGGCGCGACACAGGAACGCGCAAAACGAGCGGAGCGCTGCCAGCTTGCGTCCCATGGTGACGGGCGACAGCCCGACGGCATGCATGCGGGCGACCCACGCCCGTACCGCGGCGGCATCGATGTCACGGGGGTCTACTCGTCCGGCGACCACCTCAGTGGGAGAGCCGCCGTCGCGGGCGGGCGTACCCGGAGCCCTGCCGCGGTAGTCGGTGTCGCGTCCGTCGAGCCAGGCGCAGAAGAACCGGCTGAAGTGGGCAAGGTCGGTGCGGTATGCCTTGAGCGTGTGCCCGGAAGCGCTGTCCTCTACGTCGAGCGAACGCAGAAACTCATCGAGACCTTCGAGGAACACCGTATCGTCGTCCACCAGCCAGCTCCTGCGACGGCTCGACGGGGCACCGCGCCGGCGCGCGGTCCCACCGGAGCCCTCTTGCCTAGCTAGCGTTCGCCCGCGACAGAGAGTAGCAAACTCGAACCTGGAAAAAACCCCCTACAGATGAGCTGCGTGGAACGCGACGGGGCTCCGCGCCAGCGCCGGACGGATGCTACTCGATCGGCTCGCCCGCTTTGAGCTGCTCGACCATCTCGCGCAACTGATCAGTCTTGTTTACCGCGGCCCCGATCCAACGCTTGACGATCTTGCCCTCCCGGTCGATCAGGAGGGTTGTCGGAAAGCCGAACACCGGGCCGTAGGTGTTGATCACCTCGTCGGTGGCCATCACCAACGGGTAGGTGATCATGTGCGCGGGGTCTTCTTCCATCCACGCCATGACGTCCTCGGCGCTTCCCGACTCGACCGTCAGGCCGATCAAGTGGACGCTGTCGTCGTCGCGGTAGTCCTCGTCGAAGGCGTTGTAGTGTGGGATCTCGGTGATGCACGGATGGCACCAGGTGGCCCAGAAATCCACAACCAGGATGTCGCCCTGGAAGTCGTCGAAGTGCACCAGCTCGCCATTGAGGTCGAGCGCGCTCACGCCGGTGATGACGCCCGGATCGGCGGGGGGGATATAGACGAGGTAGCCGAGCGAGCCGACCAGGCCGAGGACGGCGATTCCGAACAATCCATAGCGGGCGTACTGCATGGCGCGATCTCTTTGGTTTTCGGCCGGGGGCTACCCCGCGGCCGGCTGAGCTTGGGCTGTCAAACTTAGTTTACCGCCATTTTCGACGATCCAGGAGTCGAGATCCCGCAGAGCTCGCTGCGCCAGGGCTTGGCGGCGCTCCTGACGCTTGCGTACGCGAGTCTCAAGCTCGGGAATGATGCCGAATGTGACGTTCGTTGGTTGATAGTCTATCGCGCGGGCGTGGCTGATATAGAAGGCCAGAGAGCCGATCGCTGTGGTTCGCGGCACAGGTCTGATACCGTCGTCGAGCAGCGACATGCCGCAGTAGATGCCCGCCAGCAGGCCGCCGCCGGCCGATTCCACGTAGCCCTCGGTGCCGGCGATCTGACCGGCGAACCACAGGTCGCCGCGCAACCGCGTTTGCAGCGTTTCGGTCAGCACGCGCGGCGCGTTGATATAGGTGTTGCGGTGGACCACACCGAAACGCACGAACTCGGCGTTCTCGAGGCCGGGGATCAGTCGCAGCACCTGCTCCTGGATGCCCCACTTCATGCGAGTCTGGAAACCGACCAGCGAGTAGTGCTCTGCCGCCAGGTCGTCCTGGCGCAGTTGCACCACGGCGTGGGGACGCTCGCCGGTGTTCGGGTCGGTGAGACCGACCGGCTTCATTGGGCCGTACAGCAAGGTATCGGGGCCACGGCGGCCGATCTCCTCGATCGGCAGGCAGCCCTCGAAGAACAGGCTCTCCTCGAAGTCGTGCAACTCGGCGAGCTCGGCGGCCATCAGCGCTTCGTAGAAGCGGGTGAACTCGGCCTCGTTCATGGGGCAATTGATGTAGTCGGCGCCGCCCTTGTCGTAGCGGCTCTGCACAAACGTCTTGTCGGTGTCGATGCTGTCGGCCAGGACTATTGGGCTCACCGCGTCGTAGAAGAAGAGGGCGTCGGAGCCGGTGAGCTCGAGGATCTTCTCGCTCAGCGCGTCGGAGGTGAGCGGCCCGGTGGCGACGATGCACGGGCCCTCGGGAATCTCGGTGACCTCCTCGCGGACGATCTCGACCTCGTCGAGCGCCGCGATGCGCTCGGAGATCTCCTGCGAAAAGCGTTGGCGGTCGACGGCGAGCGCCTTGCCCGCCGGCACCCGGTTGTTGTCGGCGGCCGACAAGAACAGCGAATCGAGGCGTCGCATCTCCTCGTGTAGCAGCCCGACGGCGTTGTCGAGACCGTCGGAACGCAGCGAGTTGCTGCACACCATCTCGGCGAGCCCGTCGGTTTGGTGCACGGGGGTCCCCTTGACCGGGCGCATCTCGTACAGGCGCACGCGGATGCCGCGCTTGGCGAGTTGCCAGGTGGCTTCGGAACCGGCCATGCCGCCGCCGACGATGGTGACGCAGGGTTCTTTTGACATGGAATCGCGAGGCTTAGAGCACCTCGAAAGAGGTACGAGTGAGCGGACCGTGAAGCATCCACGTGACCGTGGATCGCGAGGCCCATCAATGACGATCGTAGCAGCGGCCCGCTCAGCTCGCCATCGAGAGGGCGTCGGCGATCGAGCTGACGAACGAGCGGATCGAGTCGACGGTACGGCCGTCCTCGTCGTGATCGAGGTTGGCGGAGGCGATCGCGATGGCGCCGACGCTGCCCGCGGCGCACAGGTTGCCGGCGATGCCGCTGACCTCGGCGGGATGAAAGCCTCCGTCGACGCGGTAGTGCACGCCGGGGGCCCATTGGGGGTCGAGCGAGTCGACGTCGAAATGGAGGTACACGGTGGGTCGCGTTGCGGGGTCGACGGCCTCGACGCCCGAGGCGGCGCGGGCTTCGATGGGCATGACTGCGGCCTCGGCCAGCTGGAGAATCGATAGCGCCACGGTTTCGGTGGCCTGCGCCCGAACCTCGGCGGTTTTTAGGTGATGGATGCCGAAACGCTCGATGTTGTCGAGCTCACCGGGATCGATGTCGCGGCCGCCGAGCAGCCAAGTGGATTCACCGACGGGTCGGTCCAGGCCTTTGCCGACGCCGAGCAGATCCGGATGCCCCTCACCCATGACCACGGCGAACGGCATGCCGGTGATCAGGGCGGATTTGCTTGAATCGGGTGTGTTGATGTCGCCGTGGGCGTCGAACCAGGCGGTGGTCACCCGGCCGCGGTGTGCGGCCAGCGCCGGCACCACACCGATGCTCAGGCAGCACTCGCCGCCAACGATCACGGGCAGTGTGTCATCGACCAGCGCTGCCGCCGCCGCGGCTCGAACCGCCGTGGCCATGGCGACAACCTCGTCGAGATGGACCAGGTCGTTCGTGGCGGAGCCATTGCGGGCGTCGCCGGCAGATTTTGCTGCCCCGATGGCTGCAGCCGCAGCTTCGGCCCGTGCGCTCCAGATGTCCGACTCGGTCTGCGGCGGCACCTCCACGTCACCCGCGTCCTCGACCTCCAGGCCGGGGGCCGCCAGCCATTCGATCAAGCCGGCAGCGCGCAGCACTCCGGGCGTCCGCTGCGCACCGAGCTCTTTGGTGCCCCAGGCAGAGGGCACACCGATGACGCGAATCTTCATGGCGGCGAAGCATAGCGTGCCGGCGCACGGCGGCGCCGGAATTCGCTACTGCGTGGCCGTCGCAATCTATACGGGGAACATCCCCGAATGCGGAACGGCGCCGCGACGACTCCACCGACCTTGACGGCTCAGGCCTCCACAGTCTCCGCCGCCTCGGTGACGTAGTCGCACTCTTTGTTGGGACAGCCCATCTTGTTGGGCTGTCCCTTGCGGCGCCGAAGCTCGAGGAAGGGGTGCTTGCACTCGGGGCAGGCGATCGGCACCGGCGGCTTCCAGGTGGCGAAGTCGCAGTCCGGGTACTGGTCGCAGCCGAAGAAAGTGCGGCCTTTGCGGGTGCGTTTCTCGACCAGCTCGCCCTTGCTGCACTGCGGGCACTTCACCCCGGTGGTCTTGGGCTGGATGTAGCGGCAGTCGGGAAAGCCGCTGCAACCGACGAACGGTCCGAAGCGCCCGGTGCGGCGAATTAACGGCTTGCCGCATTTCGGACAGTCCTCGCCGGTGGGCTCGGGCTCGACCGTCTCGGCAATCTCGCCGTCTTTTTTGAGCTGCTTGGTGTTCTTACACTCCGGATAGCCGGTGCAGGCGACGAAGCGCCCGAACCGCCCCCACTTGATGACCATCGGCTTGCCGCACTTTTCGCAAACCTCGTCGGTTTCTTCTTCTTCGCGCTTGATGTCGCGCATCTCCGCTTCGGCCTTCGACAGCTCCTTGGTAAATCGTTTCCAAAAGCGATCCAGGGCGCCGGCCCAGTCCTCCTCGCCTGATTCGATGCGGTCGAGGCGATCTTCGACCTTGGCGGTGTACTCGATGTCCATGATGCGGTCGAAGCTCTCGACCAGCAGATCTACGACGACCGTGCCGAGCTCGGTGGGCCTGAAGCGGCGCTCCTCCACCTCGACGTACTGGCGGTTGCGCAGCTTCGAGAGGATGTCGGCGTAGGTCGACGGCCGGCCGATGCCATTGCGCTCGAGCTCGCGAACCAGGGAGGCCTCGCTGAAGCGCGGCGGCGGCTGTGTGAAGTGCTGCCGCGGTCGCAGCTCCAAACAATTGAGCACCTGCCCCTCCTTGAGCGGCGGCAGCAGCCGCGACGCGTCCTTGTCGCCCTCGGTGTCGCCGTAGGCGGCCAGAAAACCTGGGAACTTCAGCAGCGAGCCGGTGGCGCGGAACAGATAGGTCGGGCCATTGGCGCCCTTGACCTCGATGTCGGCCGAAGTGGCGTCGTACACCGCGTCGGCCATTTGCGAAGCCGTGAAGCGCTGCCAGATCAACTCGTACAGCCGGTGCTGATCCTTGTCGAGGTAGCGCTTGAGGTCGTCGGGGGTGCGCGACACCGAGGTCGGGCGCACCGCCTCGTGCGCTTCCTGGGCGCGCTTGCCGGCCTTGAAGCTGCGCGGCTTGGCCAGGGCGAAGTCCTTGCCGTACTTCGAGGTGATGACTTCCTTCGCTTCCTGCTGCGATTGCGCCGAGACCCGCGTCGAATCGGTACGCATGTAGGTGATGAGCCCGACGGAGCCCTCCTCGCCGACATCAATCCCTTCGTAGAGTTGCTGAGAAAGCGTCATGGTCTTGCGCACCGAGAATCGCAAGCGTCGTGCGGCCGCCTGTTGCAGCTGCGACGTCGTGAACGGCGGCTGCGGCTTACGCCTGCGTTCCTTCGCCTCGACCTTGGTGATGGGCCATTCGACGCCGCTGGAGGCCAACGCGATGATGTTGTCTTCGTCATCGCGTTCGATCTTGGCGTCCGTTGAGCCGAGGTCGGCAAGCAACGCGAGCGCGGCCTTCTCGTCGGGAATCTTTATCTTCTCGCCGTCGACGCGTCGCACCTCGGCATCGAACGTGGGCGGCTCTTCGGCCTCGAGGTGAGCCCTGAGTGACCAGTATTCCTCCGACACGAACGCTTCGATCTCGCGCTCCCGATCGACGACCAGCCGCAGCGCCACGGACTGCACGCGCCCGGCGGAGATGCCGCGCCTCACCTTGTCCCACAGCAGCGGCGACAGCTTGTAACCCACCAGCCGATCGAGGATGCGCCGCGCCTGCTGGGCGTCGACCTTGTCCATGTCGATCTCACTGGTGTTGTCGAACGCCGTCGCCACGCCGTCTTTGGTGATCTCCTCCATCGACACCCGGATGACGGGCGTGTCGACACCGGGCTTGCGGTTGCTCCCCAAGCCCAACAGCTCGACCAGATGCCAGCCGATGGCCTCGCCCTCGCGATCCGGGTCCGTCGCGATGTACACGGCATCGGCGCGCTTGGCGGCACGCTTGAGCTCCCCGATGATTTTCTTCTTGTCCTCGATGGGCTCGTAGGTCGGCTCGAATCCGTTGTCGACGTCGACGGCGAGGGATTTCTTTGGAAGATCGCGCACGTGTCCCATCGACGCCTTCACGTCGTAGGCGTCGCCCAGGTACCGATTGATCGTGCGTGCCTTCGCCGGTGACTCGACGATGACCAGTGATTTGCCCATGTATCGCCCTTGGTGTCGGGCGTCGTACGAGCCTCTACCGTACGACGCAAAGGGACAACGAATACAAAAAACGCTAGCACACCCGTCAAGTCAACTCTTTTAACACAAGCGCTCGTATTGTTGATTGCCCACCGAACAGATCAGGCCACGCACTTCGATGTCGGTCAGCACCCCGAGCAGCCGCCTGATTCCCAAGGAGGTGGCAGCAGCGAGGTGCTCGACGCCGCACGTACCTTGCCGCGGCATGGCGGCGAGAACCGTGCGCCCGGCATCATCGAGGTCTTCGATTGCGGCGTCGGCATCGTGCTTCCCCGCTTTCAGCCGGGCGCGCGCGGGATCGGCGATTCCAGGCTCGAGGTGTTGCAGCACATCGTCGATGCCGCGGCACACGTGGGCGCCTTCAGTAGCCAACACTTGTTGGTGCCGGCGCTGGTGCGCGAGTCGATCGGCCCCGGCACGGCCAACACGTCACGTTGGTACTCCCCGGCGTAACGCGCCGTGATCAAAGCGCCGCTGCGCGTCGCCGCCTCCACCACGATCGTGAGCCAGGCGAGGCCGGCGATCAGACGGTTGCGCTGGTGGAAGGTCCCGGGATGGATCTTCGTACCCGGATCGAACTCCGTCACCAGCGCGCCGCCGCCGACGATACGCGCGGCGAGGGCGCGATGGGCTGGCGGGTAGATGCGTTCGATGCCACAGGGCAACACCGCCACCGTGGTGCCGCCGCCGTCGAGCGCGCCTCGATGGGCCGCAGCGTCGATGCCGCGAGCCAGGCCGGAAATCACGGAAAGGCCGGCCGTTGCCATCTCGGTAGCCAGGCGATAGGCGACTTGTCGGCCGTAGCGACTGCACTCGCGCGAGCCGACCACGGCGATCGCCGGAGCGGTGGGAATTTCGCCTTTGACGTGGATCAAAGCCGGCGGATCGTGGATTTCGCGCAGCAGGGGCGGGTATTTGGGGTGTTTTCGAGTCAACTTCATCAAACCCTGTAGACGGTCGCGGGCCGCTTATTGTCCGCCCGGCGTGTTGGAGCACCCACATCGGGGCGGGCCTACGCTTGCGGCACAAACCATCGCGTCGGTACAATTCTTCTTGTCCCCGCTATCCCCCCTTCCGTTGGGTCCCCGCCCAAACAGTCGCTTCCATTAGGGATTGCTGTTGATGTCGTCAACGCCAGCTTCGATAGTCGTTTTGCTGCGGCCGTCTCGGGTCGTGGTCGCAACTTCGGCCCTGGCGGTGGCCGCGTTGTTCTTCGCCCAACCGCTACCCGCTCACGCCCAGGACACCGACGAAGCGCTCGATCAGTGCGAAGACGGGGTACGGGCTGCCGACGCCGGCCGCTGGGAGGAGGCGGAGTTCCGCTGGATGAAGGCGACGGCCATCGACGGCGCCGTCGCCTGCAGCTACAACAACCTCGCGATCATGCACGAGCGCGATGGCGAGTACGAGGAAGCCGACGAGCTGTACCGAAAGGCTCTGGCCAACGCCACCGGCGCGGCACGCACCGACGTGCTCGACAACTTCGCCCGCTTCCGCGATGCGCGTATCTCGGATGTCGTCGAGGGTTCGCCGGAGGGCGATTTCAACACTCCGGCGGAAATGGACGAGGAACGGGGCAGCAACACGCTTCCCGTGACTATCTCGGTCCCGGAGGCGGAGGGCCGGGCGCTGGCGAACTTCGAGCGCATCCTCGTCGGGCCCTTTCTCAACACCACGCCGAACGCACCGGTGCCGGTGGCGGCGCGGGCGGTTGCCTACTTCCGCCGCCGCATCGTGCAACGCAGCTTTCTCCAAGCCGTCGACGCGTCGGGGCCAATCAGTTCCAACATGGCGAATCCCTTCGACGACGCCGAAATGTGGAAGCAGCTCGCCACCGACGTCGAGGCCGACCTGATCTTCTCGGGTCGCATCGGACTCGAAACCAACAACGCTTCGCGCCTGGTTTCGGAGCGCATCCGGGCGCCGAACGGCGAGATCACTGAGGTGTCGCGCTTCCGCAACATCGTCAAGTACGACGTTGCGTTGTATTTCGTACTCCTGCAAGGCAGTGACGGAGCCAAGATTTTGGACGGGGACCTGCAAGGGAGTCGCGAGTTCGCCACCGATGACGAAATTCCGGCTGATGACATGCTCGTCGAGACCCTGGAAGACCTGCTGCCCCAGCTCCTCGATGCAGTCACGCCGCATCGCGTCGAACAAGTTCGCATCTTGATTTACTGAAGTGGGGAGGCAATCAATGGACATCCGACCTGGTAGACGGGGGAAACGCCGAATGTTGACCGAAAATCTTGCTCGCACTCGCGGCTCAGACCATTGGAGGCTCGGCCTCTCGGTAGCGCTTGTCGCCGCCGTCGTCATGTTCGTCGTCGGCCCGGCGACGGTCTACGCACAGGACGCGCCCGAGAAGAACGGAGCGGTTCATTCAGAACAGTCCGAACATGATGACGACGAATCGCAGGGGACGGCGCGCGGTATCAGTCTGCAGCTGCGTAACACCGGCTACGGCACGCAGTACGGCAGTAACAAGGTCACCTACGACACCTTCGACTTCTGGGTCTATAAGGGGCCGCATTTCGACATCTACTACTACCAGGAGGAAGAGGCACACCTCGACGAGGTAGTAGCTTTCTCCGAGAACGCCTATCAGCGCCTGTCGCGGCTACTGAACCACGACCTGTCAGAGCGCACGCCGATCGTCTACTACCAGACGCACGCCGAGTTCGCGCAGACGCACATTTTCCCGCTGTTCCTCCCCGAGGGCGTGGCGGCGTTCGCCGAGCCGACCAGCAATCGCCTGGTGCTGCCGGTCGACGATCCGCCGGACGAGCTGCACAAGCTGCTCATCCACGAGATCACGCACATCTTCGAGTACGACTTCTTCTACGGCGGCAATGTCGGCCGCAATCTGCGCATGGCGCCGCCCAATTGGGTGATGGAGGGGCTCGCCGAGCACATGGCCGACAACCTCACGACGCTCGACGAGATGCTGCTGCGCGACGTCGTGCTGGCCGACCAGATCCCGACGTTATCGCAGATGACGTTCAATCGCAGTTTCTTCGTCGACTACGTCCTCGGGCAGGTTGTGTGGGACTACCTCGCCGACGAGTACGGCGAGGACGGCGTGCGCATTTTCATGTCGGAGATCCGCCGTGACCTCGGTCAGGACATCGACCGCGACCTCGAGCGCGCCTTCAACATTTCGCCCTCGGAGTTCAACGACCAGTTCCGCGATTATCTGCGCGACAAGTACCTGCCCAACGTGCTGGAGGACGACGAGGCCGACGACTTCGGCATCGGCATCTTCTCCCACATTCCGATTGAAGATCGCCCGTCGGCGTTCTCGCCCGCGGTGTCACCCGAAGGCGACGAGTTCGTGGCGGTTTCGGTCGACCTCAAGGCGCTCACGCTTGGCATCATGCGCTTCGACATGGAAACGGGCGCCATCCGCGAGGACCTGACTGACGGTCTCAACGGCGACTACGAGTACATCATCGCCCAGGGCCTGACGGTGGGTTATCGATCGGGCGCCGACATTTCATGGTCACCGGACGGTACCCAGCTGGCGTTCTTCGGCCGCACGCCGCCGACGCGGACGCTCTACGTGATCGACTCCGACGACGGCGACGTCGACTACAAGAAGAAGCTCGATGATCTGGACCAGGCCATGTCGCCCGACATCGGTCCCGACGGCCGCGTTGTATTCGCGGCGCACCTCAACGGCGTCCGCGACATCTGGATTTACGACAACAGCGACGACAGCCTATTGAACCTCACCCAGGATGAAGTTTACGACTACTCCCCCGTGTGGTCGCCCGACGGCCGGCGCGTCGTCTTCACCAGCCATGTGCTGGGCTACAAGAAGCTCTTCCTGATCGACCTGGCGCGGCCGCAGCAGCGAATCCAGCTGACCTTCGGGCTGAGCAACGACACCCAGCCGGCGTTTTCGCGCGACGGCTCGCGCATCTTCTTTTCGTCCGACCGGACGGGCAAGTACAATCTCCACTCGATGGCCATGGCCACGGGTGAGGTGGAGCGCTATACCGACCTCCTGCACGGGGCGTTCTTCCCGCGGCCGTTGCCCCAGAACGTCACGGCCAAGGGCGACCTGCTGTTCAGCAACTACTCCGACGGCCGCTACGAGCTGTACCTGATGGACATCCCCGGGGAGGCGATGGAAACGTACATCGCCGACGACGAAGCGCTCCCCGACGCGGAGATCGCCCAGATCGAGCAAGGAATGGCCGACGCCGCAACAGTCAACCTGGACCAGAGCAACGTCAGCCAGTCGCCTTCGAAGGGTTGGCACATCTCCAATATCGCCGTGGCCGGTGGGTACGGCCGCTTTGGCGGCAGCGGAACCGTACTGGCTTCGATCGGCATCGAGGTGCAGGACCTGTTGGGCAACCACCGGATCCTGGGCGTGTTCGGCTCGGTATCGAGCCAGCGCAACCTGTTCGGCATGTACATGAACCAACGCCGGCGCCTGAATTGGGGCTTCACCGGCACCAGCCAACGGCTGTTCTTCTTCAGGCCCACGCTGAACAACAACACCATCGACCTCGACCGGGAGAGCTTCTACGAGCTCGACGGCTTCGAATTCTTCGCCTCGTACCCGTTCAGCCGCGACTACCGTGTCGAGTTTTCAGTTGGCTACTACGACCAGCTCTACCGGTTCAACAGTACTTTCGAAACGACCGGTGGCGATTTGGTGCTGGGCAACGTGTATCCGAGTGGAACGTCCATGCCGCTGGGAGCGGCCATCATTGCCGACAAGGCGCGCTTCCGCGAGTTCGGCCCGTTTGCCGGCTGGCGCTCCCGCGTCGACTTCCGCTTCGCGCCACCCAACGTGGCGGACTTGACTTTCCGTGAGTGGATCGTCGATCACCGGATGTACTTTCCGATCACCGCCCGCAACACGCTCGCCTGGCGCACCTGGTTGGTCTGGAGCCAGGGCGAAGATCCGAACGTATTCTTCATGGGCGGCCTGAACCAGCTGCGCGGCTTCGATTGGCTGCAGTTCTCCGGTAACCGCGCCTGGTTCACCAACGTCGAGTGGCGGTGGCCGCTCATCGACGAGGTCCGCGCCGGCGAATTGGCCGTCATCGATATTCGTGGGGTGCTCTTTTACGACATGGGTGGGGCCTGGTTCGACGGCTCCGGGTTCGACCTCTTCGAAGACGGGCGGCTGGCCGACGCGGTGGCCTCGTTCGGCGGCGGCGTCATGATCGATTTGGGTCCCATGCCGTTCAACTTCTATCTTTCACAGAAGACGGATGGCAAAGCGCTGATCGACGGCGTGCGCTTCGATTTCTATATAGGCCCCAGGTTTTAGGCATCCGGAATCGGGAGAGAGGCGCGTCCCTGGACGGTTCTCACGGCCAAGACACATGAGCACTTTCGAGATCGATGATCCGGGGATTGACGTAGAGGCGCTCGAGGAGAAGGTGCGGGCCGCGATCGAGACGAAGCGCGGCGTGCGCTTCACCGACGAGGAATTGTCCGAGCTGCGGGCCGCGAAGCTCGAGCCTCGCATGCGTAGGGATGACATGCCGCGCGGCTGGCTGCACGAGATGCCCGAGGTGCGCGGCCGGCTGCCCGAAATCGAGGCGCCGCCGGGCGCCCATGTGTCGCCACCCACGGCGCTGTACGAGTCGGGAAGCGACGGGCTCAAGGGGACGTTTCTGCGCCTGGTGCGCAAGATCACGCGGCCCTTCTATCGTTCCACGCTGAATCTCGAAACGACGCTGGCAGCCATGGTAGAGGCCACCAATGAACAGGGAGCTTGGGCCGGCAAGCAGCTCACCGACATGACGGGGCAGCTCGAGAACTGGCGCGAGCGCGACCTGCACCTGCTGCACAATCTGGTGTGCGAAATTACCGCGCTGCGGTTGCAACAAACGCATGCGCAGGACCGCATCAACGAGCTGATCCGGCGTCTCGACGCCCTGACGGAGCGCGAAAGGGCGCTGGAAGCGCTGACCTACGAGGACAAACGAGAAGGCAGCGCCAAGGGAGTTTGACAACCCCGGCAGGTCCGCGAAAATGCCCGCCCCGTGTGGGTTTCAGCGGCTTGCCGTGAGGTGGTTCAGGACCGTACAATAACTCGGTTACCCCACCCTCAGAGGTTGTGGATATGTACGCAGTTATCGAAACCGGTGGCAAACAATATCGAGTCAGCGAGGGCGACGTGGTCCGCGTCGAGCTGCTCGGCAGCGAAGTGGGCTCCGAAGTATCGATTTCAGACGTTCACTTGGTAGCCGACGGCGACAAGGTCCAGGTCGGTCGTCCCACCGTGGCAGGTGCAAGCGTCAAGGGCACCGTTGTCGCGGAGGGCCGTGGTCCCAAGGTCGTTGCGTTCAAGAAGAAGCGGCGCAAGGGTTACCGGCGCAAGATCGGTCACCGGCAGAACTACACAGCGCTTCGCATCGACAAGATCGTCGTTTCCTGAGGACGAGACAATGGCACACAAAAAAGGCCAGGGAAGCAGCCGCAATGGGCGTGACAGCAACGCCCAACGCCTTGGCGTCAAGCGATTCGGCGGTCAGTTCGTGACCGGGGGTTCGATCCTGATTCGCCAGCGTGGCACGCCGTTCAAGCCGGGCCAGAACGTGGGTCGCGGTAGGGACGACACGTTGTTCGCCAAGGCGGACGGGATTGTTACGTTCGAAGACAAGGGCCGGCGCGGCAAGTTCGTCTCCGTGCTGCCTGCCTCGTAGGCGCCATCCCCGTCCCACCCTTCTGCTCTCATCGCTGTAGGGCGTTCTGCGTAGCGTCTGTCAGGGATGCTAGAAATGTTCCGCGACCTGGTACGAGTTCGAGTCCAGGCGGGTGATGGCGGACGCGGTTGCGTTGCGTTCCGACGCGAGAAGTACGTCCCGAAGGGTGGCCCGGCCGGCGGCGACGGCGGCGACGGCGGTGACGTGTTCGTCGTTTGCTCCAGCAGCTACGCGCAGCTCGGGCACATGCGCGACAGGCAGCTCTTCAAGGCCAAGCGCGGCGCGCACGGTGGCGGCAGCAAGCGCCATGGCCGCGGCGGTGACGACTGCCAGATTCCCGTTCCTGCGGGCACGGTCGTTCGCGTTGAAAACACCGGTGAGGAGCTCGCCGACGTCGAAACCGATGGCGACCGCGTGTTGGTGGCCGCGGGCGGCAAGGGAGGCCGTGGCAACGCGCGCTTTGCGACGTCCACGAATCGCGCCCCTCGCAAGGCAGAGCCCGGGCGCGAGGGTGAGCGTCGCACGTTGGTGCTGGAGCTCAAGCTCATTGCCGACGTCGGCCTCGTCGGCCGGCCGAACGCCGGCAAGACGACGTTGTTGGGTCGACTCACCGGGTCCAAGGGCAAGGTGGCGCCGTATCCGTTCACGACACTCGAGCCCAACCTCGGCATCCTCCGGCTCGCGTCGTACCGGCGCGCCGTTTTGGCCGACGTGCCGGGGCTCATCGAAGGAGCGCATCGCGGCGAAGGTCTGGGACTCAACTTTCTGCGCCACATCGAGCGCACTCGCGCTATTGCGGTGCTCGTGGACACCGCGGGGGTGGAGGGGGATCCGATCAAACATTATGAATCGATCTGCGCCGAGATGGGACACTACAACGAGGCTTTGCTGCAGCGGCCGCGCATCGTGGTGGCCACGAAACTCGATCTTTCGCCCTCGCCGAACACCGTCGAAGCGCTGCGGTCCGTCGCCCGGCGCGATGGCGCGGTGTTTTGCGCCCTGTCGTCGGTCGACGGCCGCGGATTGGATGACTTCGTCTATTGGGTCGGCGAACAGATTCCAGCCGACAAGGCGGCGGCGGAATAGCGTAGGCAGCGCGTCATGTCGGTAAAGAGAATCGGCATCTTCGGAGGAACGTTCGATCCTCCTCACCTGGGTCACTTGATCTTGGCCGAGGCGATCCGCGAGACGTTCGACCTCGAGGAGATCCACTTCATGCCTTGCCATGAGCCGCCACACAAGGACCGTGTCGACCTGACCGATGCGCGGCACCGCCTCGCCATGGTCGCGGCGGCAACGCTCCACAACCCGGGGCTCGTGGCTTCGGCGATCGAGGTGAATCGACCGGGCAAGAGCTTCAGCATCGACACGGTGCGGGCGCTGAACGAAGACATGGGGGAGAGCGGCGAGATCATTTTCGTTACCGGGCTCGACGCCTTCATCGAGATCGAGACTTGGAAGGACTACGAGCAGTTCCTGGACCTGTGCCATGTCGTTGTCGTTTCTCGACCGGGGCACGGCTTCGAGGAAGTCCAGCAGCTTCCCGACTGGATTCACGATCGCGTTGTTGATCTGCGTGACGAGCAGGGCAACCCTGTGGATCACTTTTCCGGGGAGGCCTGCAAGATCTTCCTCGCCGATACCGTTCACATCGATATCTCGTCCACCGATATCCGGGAACGGGTTCATGAAGACAAGAGCATTCGTTACAAGGTGCCGGATGAGGTTGAGCGCTACATTCGCGCCAACGGTCTTTATCAAGCAGGGTGCTGAAGAACTCCCGGGGGTGCCGCGCATGGGTCTTACGGGGCAGAAGCAAGGAACGAGGAGGAAGGCGATGCTGATGTATCGTCGACGACGAGAGACGCAGCATATGCCCCCTAACCCCCATGCGCCCGAAGGGTTACGGGCAGCGTGGGGGCATCTGCAGCGTTGCCGCTCCTCAACGATATGTACAATATCGCCTGCGTCGCGCCGCCTTGCATCTGCCCCCATGGTGCCCGTAACGGCACCCCCGGAAGTTCTTCAGCACCCTGCTGGGCCTCCGGCGCCGCTCCGACGGGTGCGGCGCCGTGACTGAGGTGGAGAAAGGCGGAGCTGAGGCGGCCACCGGCTTGCCCGAAAACCTGAGCCAAGCCGTCGAGGCCGTCGAAGCCAATAAGGGCACCGAGTTGCTCGTTCTCGACCTGCGCGAAGTGGCGAGCTTCACCGACTACCTGATGATCTGCAGCGGCCGCGGCGAGCGCCACGTGCAGGCGCTGGTCGACGCGATCGTCGAAAGACTCGCCGCCGAGAAGGTCAAACCGCTGCATACCGAAGGCTACAAGCAGTCCACCTGGGTATTGGTCGATTTCGTCGACTTCCTGGTCAACGTGTTCACCCCCGAAACCCGCGATTTCTACCAGTTGGAGCGGGTTTGGCGAGATGCACCGGTGTTGCTCGGCGAACCTCTGGAGGTTCTCGACAGGGAAGAAGCCGATCGGACCGCGTTGCCATCGCCCGCCGACGAAGACGCCACGGCGGCCGAGGCCGCCGATGGCTGATTCGCGTCCCGATCTGGTGCTCTGCTGGCCGGGCCGAACCTCCGCAGAGTACGCCCAAATAGGGGTTACGGAGTATTTGGAGCGAATCCAGCGCTTTCGGCGCTGCGCCTGCCTGGTCGTGTCGGAGGAACCCTCGGGCAAGCTCTACAGCGCCGAGCACCGCCTCGAGCGCCAGGGAGAGGCGATTCTGAAGCGCCTGGAGACGGTCAGCCCGTATTATCTAATCGTCGTGGATCCAACCGGTAGGAGCCCGAATTCGCAAGAATTCGCGGAATTGCTGCAACGACAATGCTACGATGATGCGCGGACTCTGGCGTTCGTGGTGGGCGGTCCGGACGGCGTATCCTCAGGGGTACGGGCCGCGGCAGACTTGCTTTTGGGACTATCGCGCATGACGCTTCCGCACGATATGGCTCGGGTGGTCCTGGCTGAGCAGATATACCGTGGATTCACGCTGATTCGCGGGCTGCCATACGATCGCTAAACCGGGGACCCTGTGACACCGGCTCCGCTCTGGAGTCGATATGAGGAATTTGACTGTGAGAGCAACAGAAAAGAAGAAGCTACGCGACGCGCTCGAGCAAAAGCGCCGCGAGGTGGACGAATCGTACCGCCGGTCTCAGACCGTCAATCGTGAGGCCACGGCGGAACCGCTGCAGGATCTGGCCGACCAGGCTACGGAGTCCTACCGCAAGGAGTTCCTCTACAGCCTCAGCGACAGCGATCGGCAGACCCTCGTCGAGGTCGAGGAAGCCCTGCGGCGAATGGACGACGAAACCTACGAGGAGTGCATTTCCTGCGGCGACAAGATTCCCCTAGCCAGGCTCAAGGCGATTCCCTGGGCTTCGTTGTGTATCGACTGCCAGGAACGTCAGGAATCTAGCGATTCCGACTGACGAGGCGAAAGGGCCCGTATGTCATTCCGCGACCTGTTGACGCTGTTGGCAGTGATCGCAGTAGTGTCCCTGGGCCTGTGGACAGCAACGCTCAACACCGACGCGGTCACGGTTCGACTGCCCGGCGTACCGCCGTACGAGTTCCAGACTTCGGTCTGGGTCGTCGGCTTGTTCGCCATGCTGGCGGGCGTATTGGCGACGCTGCTGTACACGGTGGTTCTGTCGTCGAAAGCCGCGTTCCTGCGCTGGCGGCGCAAGCGCTTCGACCTCAAGTCGGCCGAGAACACCGAGTTGCTGCAAGCGGGGCTACGCGCCACGGTCGATGGTGACCAACGCAGCGCGCTGGCGAGCTATGAAGAGATCCTGGAGAACGATCCAGAGCATCTGGATGCCTGGATTCAAGGCGGCGACGTGGCCCGCAAGCTCGGCGACTTCGAACGCGCCGTCGAGATGCACATGCGGGCGCACGGCATGGCGCCCGACCATCCGCTGGTGCACGGTGCGCTGGCGATGGATTTCGAGGCTCTCGGCGAGTACGGACGCGCCGTCGGCCATATCGAGCAGCAAATCGCCGGCGAACCCAAGGGCGATCCCGAGATCCTCGCCCGTCTGCGGGACCTGTTGACGCGCCAATCCCGCTGGGATGAAGCCCTCGAAGCACAGGACAAGCGCTCGAAGCTGCTGACCGACCCGATCGCCAAGGCCGATGAAGAGGCCATCGTTCGCGGGATACGGCTCGAAAAAGGTCGAGTGTCGATGGAACAGGGCACGCCGGAGTCACGCCAGGAGGCGTTGGCGGTGTTCGCTGCGTTGCTCAAGGAGAGCCCGACGTTCGTGCCTGCCTATCTCCTGCAGGGGCGTACACGCATGGCCGACGGCGATCAGGATGGGGCCGTCGAGGCCTGGCAATCGGGCGTCGAGGCCACGCACGCTCTGGTGCTGCTGAACGAGCTGGTCAGCCATTATTTCGACGCCGGCGATCCGGAGCAGGCGCTCCGGGTGTTCCGCCACGCGGTCGATACAATCGACGGCGATGACGGACGCGCCGCCCGCCTCGGCTTGGCGCTGCTGTACTCGCGCCTCGAGATGATCGAGGAGGCCCGCGGCGAGCTGGAAGCTCTCGAAGAAGAGGTCGAATTCTCGCCGACCTTGACGTATCACCTCGCCAAGCTGAGTGCCCGCCAAGGCGACGCAGACGCGGCGGCTGAGGGTTTCCGCCGCGTCATTCAGGCCTCTAACCTGCTCGACCCAGGGTATGTCTGCGCACATTGCGGCGCGCATCACGAAGGCTACCTGTTGCACTGCGCCGCGTGTGGGCGCTGGGGCAAAGTCGAGCTCGACACGTCGGGAGAGCTGCAAGCCGTCAAAGACCGCGGCGTCAAGGCTCCCCGCCCGTAGCCCGAATTTCTGCCGGAATCGGCGGGTCGCCCGCCGTCTCATCTTCATGTGCAACGAAGCGGCAAGATTCGTCGAGTGACGGAGGCAGCGCGCGACGCCGTCGGAGATATCGCGCTCGTCGTCGTTCCATCGACCTGTCGAGCGTGTGGCGGGATCGCGGCGAGCACCGAGTGGGCGCTGCTGCTGTGCGCCGCCTGCGCCGCCTGCGCCGCCGAGATTCCGTATCATGACGAGTCTCTGGGTGTGCCGCCGCCGCTGTCCCGGGGCCATGCTCTGACTCGCTTCGAAGGCCCGGCCCGGCGCTTGCTGATCGATCTCAAGTACCAGGGAGTCGTGCGCGCGTGCCAGCCGAGCATTGGGGCAAGCGATGGCGGCGGCGCCAGGCGCCCACCGAGTGCTGTGCAACGTCGACATCGTCGTGCCGGTGCCGTTGCACTGGCGGCGCCGCTGGTATCGAGGGAACAACCAGGCGGCCGTGCTCGCCTTGGCCTTGTGTCGGCACGCGTGCCCGCGGATCGGGGTGCACCGGGTTCTACGGCGCCACCGAGCGACGCGCCGGCAGGTCGGCCTACATCGAGCCGCGCGGGCCGCCAACGTGCACGACGCATTTGGCGTGCGCCGCCGGTACTTGCGTCATGTCCGCGGCATGGTTGTGCTGCTCGTCGACGACGTCGTGACCACCGGTTCCACCGCGGCGGCGGCGGCCGCACCGATGCTTCACGCCGGAGCCCGTGAGGTGCGGCTCTATGCCGCCGCCTGGGCGCCGCCGTAGGTGCCGGCCGCCAGGGGGGCGCATCTGCGGCGCTGCGGTCAGCGGGTCCAGTCGGCCGCGTCGAGCTTCAGTAGGGTTCGGAGCATCACGTTGACACCGGCGACGATGGCATCGGGCTCGGAGTACTCGCGCGGCGAATGGCTGATGCCGTCGACGCTGGGTACGAAGATCATGCCGACGGGCCCGAGCCGGGCGATGCTCTGTGCGTCGTGGCCGGCGCCGCTGGGCATACGCAGGCTGCTGAGCCCGAGGTCTTCGGCCGAGCTTTCGACCAGGGCGCGGATCCGCAGATCGGTGGGTGCCGAGTAGCTCACGTAAAACGGCTCGAAATCGAAAGTCACGTCTTCAGGCGCGGCGATTCCCGCGGCGCGCTCGCGGATTAGCTCGAAGATCGTGTCGATCTTGTCCATCGACAGGTCGCGAATCTCGAGGCTGAGCGTTGCCTCGCCGGGAACGACGTTGGGCGCCCCGGGTGACGGGGCGATCCGACCCACGGTGGCCACCTGGCGGCCCGGAGTGTTGGTGGCGACGTCGTCGACCGCGAGGATGAAGCGAGCCGCCGCCACCAGCGCGTCGCGGCGGTCGTTCATCGGTGTGGTGCCGGCGTGGTTGGCGAAGCCGGTGACCGTGACGTTCCAGCGCTTGATGCCGACAATGCCTTCGACCACGCCCATGTCGATACCGCGGTTGTGGAGGATCGCGCCCTGCTCGATGTGCAGCTCGAGATAGCCGGCCACCGAATCTAGCTCGCGCTGCATCGCCGCCAGGTTGCCCGGGTCGCCGCCGAGGAGTCGGATGCCTTCGCCGATGGTCTTGCCGCTCGCCGTCATCACGTCGAGCTCGTAGGTTTCTACCTCACCGATCAACGCCCGGCTACCGGTCTTGCCGCCCTCTTCGTTAAAAAAAATGGCCACCTCGAGCGGGTGCCGGGTCACGATGCCGTGGTCGGCAAGCGTATGGGCCACTTCGACGGCGCCGATCGAGCCGACCTGTCCGTCGTAGCTGCCGCCATCCGGCACCGTGTCGATGTGGGAGCCGAGCATGAGCGGCACCAGGCTCGGGTCGGCACCGGCGCGCCGGCCCATCAGGTTGCCGACGCCGTCGATCGAGACCTCCAGGCCGGCAGCCTCCATGAGGTCGGCGACCCACTCCCTTGCGGCTATGTCCTCCTCGCTGAAGGCGAGGCGCTCAGTGCCACCCGCGCCGGTGCCGCCGAATGCTTCGAGGCGTTGGAGGTTGGCGATCACGCGCTCCGGGTTGACGAGCAGCTGTTCCTGTGGCGCGGCCGGGCCGGCGGACAAACCCAGCATGGCACCCAGCAACAGCAGGCGGGTGCCTGTCGCCAACTGTGTCCGGCACGCGGAGAGCGAAGCCGTTGGCTCGCCGCGCTGCGCCCCACGGTCATTCATCGTCAGCCCTTGCTGGTCAGTTGCTCGACGGTCTGCTGGCGCGCCGCCGTCGTTGCCGGCGAGAACCACAGGTCGATAAAGCGCCGGTCGAGTGCCTCGCGTAGCTCGCGGATATTGTTGACTACCGGCGCCACGACGCCGGCCTTCACCCCGGTGAACGCAGCGAGCGACTTGCTCTGCTCGCGCGCCAGGGCGCAGGCCCGGTCGATGCAGGTATCGGCATCGGGTGTGAGCATGTCGAGGATCCCGACCTGCTGCGCAGTGTCGGGGGCCATCAGCACGCCGCTCATGACGACGGTGCGATAGGTCTGCGGCGTTAGCGCGCCGCGCGGAATTTCGCATGCTACAGCGGGCAGCGGCAGACCGTGGGCAAGCTCGTTCATGCCAATTTTGAACTCACCCTCGACGCCGACCCTGTAGTCGCAAGCCAGCGCCAGCACGCACCCGCCGGCCACGGCATGGCCGTTGACCGCCGCGACCAGGGGATAGGGTGTCGTCAACACCTGGATCATCGCCGCGGAGAACGTCGTCACGAAGTCCTCGAGCTCGTCGCGATCCATGGCGTGCAAGGTCACCAGGTCGAGGCCGGCCGAGAAAACCTTGCCTTCGCCGGTGAGCACGGTTGGTTGCGGGTCGCCGGTGCTGAGCCCGGCGGTCAGCTCATCGAAGAAGCGCGGATTCATGGAGTTGGCGCTGCCGAACTCCATGCGCGCCACCCGCACGCCGTCGCGTTGCTCGAATACCAGTCCCTCTCCCATGAACGTCCTCTTGTTTGTGACGGTTGTCGCGGCGCGTCGCGACGGCGAGCGGCTGCGGCTATCCGGGCGGCCAGCCCAAATCGCGGCCGCCCAGCAAGTGCATGTGAATGTGAAACACGGTCTGGCCGGCGGCGAGATTGCAGTTCATCACCAGCCGGTAGCCGTCGTCGGCGAAGCCGCGGTCGGCGGCGATTTTTTTGGCGGTCGTCGCCAGCTTGCCGAAGAGGGCCTCGTCTTCGGTTCTGAGGTCGTTCACCGTCGGAATATGCTCGCGTGGAATGATTACGACGTGTGTCGGAGCCTGCGGGTTGATGTCCTCGAAGGCGAGCACGTCGTCGCTCTCGTGCACGATCGTCGCCGGGATCTCGCCGGCTGCGATCTTACAGAACAAACAGTCGTCGGGCATGCGTCGTGTTCCTTGCTAGCAGGCCGTGGTGAAAGTGTGATGGCTCTGGCGCGTGGGTATTGTAGTCGAGGGGCGGCCTGCTACTCCCGGAAGCGTTCGACAGCCGCGCCGGCGCCGCTGAGCTTTTCGACCAGCGCCTCGTAGCCGCGGTCGAGATGGTACAGCCGATCGATGACCGTCTCACCCTCGGCCGTCAGCGCCGCCAG
This sequence comes from Acidobacteriota bacterium, assembly GCA_965214245.1. Classification (GTDB taxonomy): domain Bacteria; phylum Acidobacteriota; class UBA890; order UBA890; family UBA890; genus CBDCBL01. The sequence continues at coordinate 343,101 of CBDCBL010000008.1, read as the reverse complement.
CATGAGCGAGGCGGAGGCCCGCAGGTCGGTAGCCATCAGGCGCGCACCTCCAAGCGGCGAGGGGCCGCGCACGATGGCGCTGTGCCCGTCGATCGTGATGTCGGCCCCCATGCGGTTGAGCTCGGGCACGTGCATGAAGCGGTTCTCGAAGATCGTCTCGGCGATCACGGAGGTCCCGGTGGCCTGCGTCATCAGCACCATGTACTGAGCCTGCATGTCGGTGGGAAAACCGGGGTGCGGCTGCGTGCTCACGTCGACGCTGGTGAGCTCGTCGGCCTTCGTAACACGAATCCCGTCGTCGCTGATTTCCACCTTCCCGCCGGCCGCCTGGATCTTCTCGAGGGCAACGTCAAGGTCGAGCGGGCGGCAACTTGACACACACAGGTCGTCGCCCGCCAACGCGCCGGCGATCACATAGGTCCCGGCCTCGATGCGGTCCGGAAGGATCTCGTGCTCAGTGCCGTGCAGCTCGGCGACGCCGCGGATCACCACTTTGTCGGAGCCGGCACCCTCGACATCGCCGCCCATGGCGTTCAGCAGCACCGCCAGATCTTCGATTTCCGGCTCGCGGGCAGCGTTGCGCAGCACGGTTGTGCCGTCGGCGAGCGATGCCGCCATCATGAGGTTCTCGGTGCCGCCGACTGTGGGCACGTCAAAGGTAATTTCGGCGCCCTTCAAACGGGACGCTTCGGCAACGACGTATCCTTCTTCGACCCGCAGCTCGGCGCCGAGACGCGCCAGGGCGTCGAGGTGGCGGTCCACCGGGCGGGCGCCGATGGCGCAGCCGCCGGGCAGCGAGACGCGCGCCTTGCCGGTGCGCGCCAGCGTCGGACCGATAACCAGGAAGGACGCCCGCATCGTCTTGACCAGGTCGTAGGGCGCTTCCTGGCGCTGCATGGCGGTTAGCTGCGCCTTAATGCGCCCGTCGGTGCGGTTGATCTCGACGCCGAGGTGCTCGAGCAGCCGGCAAATGGTGGCCACGTCGCGCACGGCGGGAACGTTGGTCAGAGTGACCGGCTCGTCGGTCAACAGGGAGGCGACGAGCTCGGGTAAAGCGGCGTTCTTGGCGCCGCCGACGCGCACCTCTCCGCGGAGCGGGCGGCCACCTTGAACGCGCAGCTTCTCCATCAGCCGTCCCAGAGGCTCTCGTCGCGCACGTCTTGCATGGCCCGCTCGATGCCCTGGCGCAGGGTATCGACGAGGAAGTCGATCTGCTCGCGGCTGATGGTGAGCGGCGGCGAAATGACGCACATGTTGATCAGCGGCCGCACCAGCAGGCCGAGCTCCTGGCAGTGGACGTCGATGCGGCGGCCGATTTCGTAGTCGAGAACAAGTGAGTCCTTGCTGTCGCGGCTGATCACACACTCGACGCACGCCATCAGGCCGATGCCCCGCGCACCTCGCCGACAATCGGAATGTCCGACAGCTCACCCAGGCGGCCCTGCAAGTAGGGGCCGACTTCGCGCACGTGCTCGAGGACTTTTTCGTTGCGCATCAAGTCGATGTTGGCGAGCGCCGCGGCGCACGCCACCGGGTGGCCGGAGTAGGTGAAGCCGTTGTTGAACACTGCCTTCTCGCCGGTGCCGTCGCGCAGCGGCTCGAGCAGGCGGTCGGAAATCAGCACGGCGCCCAGCGGGATGTAGCCCGACGACAGCCCCTTTGCCGAGGTGATGATGTCGGGAACGACGTGGAACACGTCCTCGCTGGCGAACCAGTGGCCGAGGCGACCGAACCCCGTGACCACCTCATCGGCGATGTAAATGATGTCGTGCTCGCGGCACACTGCAAGACAACGCTCCTGGTAGCCGGGCGGCGGCACGATCACGCCGCCGGAGGCGAGCACCGGCTCGGCGATGAAGGCGGCAACGCGCTCGGGGCCGATATCCGCGATCTTCGCCTCGAGCTCGGCGATCAAGCTGCCGCAGAAATCCTCGACGCTCGTTCCCTCGGGCCGGCGGTAGGGATCGGGAGCCGAGATGTGATGTACCCAGCCGCGCTCGAAGTCGAAGAACGGCTTGTCCCGCTCGCGACCCAACACCGAGGCCGACAGGTAGGTGCTGCCGTGATAGCTCTTGTGGCGGGCGACGACGTGCTTTTTCTCCGGCCGCCCGGTGTAGTTATTGTAGACCATCACGAAGCGCAGCGCCGAATCGACCGCTGTGGAGCCGCCCGTGGTGTAGAAGACGTGGTTCAAGTCGCCGGGCGACAGCTCGCCCAGAACCTCGGCCAGCTCGGCCGCCGGTGCGTTGGCCACCGCCCAGGGGCTGGCGTAGGTGAGGCTCTCGAGCTGCTTGTTGATGGCCTCGATGATTTCAGGGCGGCCGTAGCCGACGTTGACGCACCACATCCCGGCCGGGCCGTCGAGGAGGCGGTTGCCGTCGCTGTCGACGACGTACACCGAGTCACTGGCATCGAGCACCGTGCGCTCGTTGCTGCCCAGATTCTGCAGCGTCTCGCCGGGGTGCACGACGCGGTTGTCGGCTTTCGCGATGGGGTTGCTCATTTGTATTCAACGCCGGGCAGGACGCACAGCATCTCGAACAGGAAATTGGCACCTATCAAGGCGGTGTTGCCCGAGGGATCGTAGGGCGGGGAAACCTCGACAAGGTCGCCCCCGATAACGTTCAACCCGCGACAGCCGCGGATGATCTCCAGGCCCTGGATGGTGGTCAACCCGCCGACTTCCGGCGTGCCCGTTCCGGGTGCCAGGCCCGGGTCGAGGCTGTCGATGTCGTAGCTGATGTACACGGGCACGTCGCCCATCTGCTCGCGGACCTCTTCCATCAGCGGCGTCAGTGACTGGTGCCAGCACGCCTCCGCTTGAACTACTCGAAACCCCTGATCGCGGCACCAGTCGAAGTCTTCCGCCGTATAACCGGAGCCGCGCAGGCCGATTTGTGCGACGCGCTGCGGATCGACGATGCCCTCCTCGACCATGCGACGGAACGGCGTACCGTGAGCGGCGCTCTCGCCGAACATCAGGTCGTTGACGTCGGCGTGGGCATCGACGTGGATCACGCCGAGCGGCCCGTGTACCGCGGCGAGGCCGCGCGTGATCGGCCAGACGATCGTGTGGTCGCCGCCCAGTGCCAACGGCTTGCAGCCGGCCTCCGCGATGTCCCTGTAGGCCGCGGCGATGATCTCGACCGTGGCTTCCATGTTGAACGTGTTGACGGCGATATCGCCGAAGTCGGCTACCTGGAGCGAATCGAACGGCGCTGCCCGGGTTGCCATATTGTAGGGGCGCAACAGCGCCGATTCGGCGCGGATCTGTTTGGGGCCGTAGCGCGTGCCGGGCCGGTTGCTAGTTCCGATGTCGATGGGCACACCGACGAAACAGACGTCGAGGCCGTCGCACGTCGCGGCGGCTGGCAAGCGCATCATCGTGTTCGGTCCGGCGAAGCGCGGCATCTCGTTGCCGCTGAGCAGCTGGTTGAAGTCGTTCATCCGGCAGATCATACGCCGGCCGCCGGGCACTGTCTCGTGCCCGGCGTACGGCACTGTCCCGCGCTCGGACTCGAGGAGGGGTGCCGGCAACCCGCCACACGGTCGGCGAGCGCCGCATTAGTGCGCGCTTGCGATTCACGCGGTCGCAGTCGATCATCGGGACTGCAATTCGCAAGGAGGCCGCATGAATTTCCGCCACTCCCCACGGGTGTCGTTCTTCGCCTTTGCCACGGTCTTGTCGGTCGCCATTGCTTCGCCGGCTTTCGCCCAGGATGACCTGCAAGAAGAGCCCCAGCGCAACTGGTCCAACGACACGGAGTTGAGCTGGGTCGTCTCCAGCGGCAACGCCAACACGAAGGCGTTGGGCTTGCGCAACGTGTACGAATATAAGTGGGAGGGCGCGTCGTTGTACTGGGAGAGCGGTTGGGTGCGGGCATCTTCGGGCGACGACCGTTTTGCCGTCGGTACCGAGGACGACTTCGAAGTCATCTCCCCCGACGTGGAGCTCGACAACAACCGGCTGTTCGCCAAGGTGCGTTACGAGCGTAATTTCAGTGACCGGCTGTATTGGTATGGAAGCTGGAACGCGACCCGCGATGAGCCTTCGAACATCAACCGCCAGTTCATTGTGTCTGGCGGTGTCGGCAACGTTTGGATCGACGGCGACGAGTTCACATTCCGCACCAACTACGGTGTCGCGTACACGTTCGAGGACCTCGACCTCGAGGGCGAGAGCGACTTCGCCGGCTACCGGCTTTTCTACAAGCTGACGGCACAGGTCATCGAGAGCACCCGCATCGACAGCGAGATGACCTTCGACGGCAGCCTTGAGGCCAGCAAAGACATCCGCACGGACTGGTACAACGCGGTGACCGTGTCCATTACCGACACCGTGGCGCTCAAGGCCGGCGTTCGATTGCTCTACAGGAACGTTCCGGCGCTCGAAGACATCGACCTCGAACACGAAGACGGCCTGGTGATCGGCGAGATCATCATTCCGAAGGAGAAATTGGACACCAATTTTTTAACTTCGCTGGTGATCAACTTCTGATCTGGAATAACATCCGCCGCCGCGATTTTGAATCTCGAACCAGAGGGCGTCGCTCACCAAAGTGGGCGAGTTCGTCAACGGAAGGTCGGATGAAAATGATCGGACGAATTCATCGGTTCACGACGCTGGGCCTGTTCACCGTGGCGCTGGCCGTGCTGTGCACCTCGTCGCTGATGGTTGCGCAGGAGCAGGCGCAGAGAGCGATGGGCGGGCAGGCCATGGGTGGGCGGGCCCCAGAAGAATGGACCCACTGGGGCGGCGACGCCACGAGCGCTCGCTACACACCGCTCGATCAAATCAACGCCGAGAACTTCGGTGACCTCGAGGTCGCCTGGGTGTGGCGCGGCGACAACTTCGGCCGCACTGTGGACAACATCCTGCGATCCACGCCGATCTACGTCGACGGCATGCTGTACACGGTCGCCGGCGAGCGCCGCACCGTGGTTGCCATTGATCCGAGCACCGGGGAGACATTGTGGACCTTCCGTGAGCCCTACACGCCGCGCTGGGAGTACTCGATGCGCAAGAACTACGGCAAGGGCGTCGCCTACGACGAGGTCGACGGGCAGGGGCGCATTTACGTGATCACCCCCGCCTTCTTCCTCCACGCGCTCGATGCGCGGACCGGGTATCCGGTGGTGGAGTTCGGCAACGAGGGCACCGTCGATCTGCTGGAGAACTTCGGCTACGACTACGACGCGTACAACGGGCTGCCACTCGAAACCGGCTACATCACCAACTCATCGCCGCCGATCGTCGTCAACGGCGTTGTGGTGATCGGCAACAGCCACGAACAGGGCTACCACGAGACTCGCCGCGAGAACGTTCCGGGCCACGTGATGGGCTTCGACGCCAAGACCGGCGAGTTCAAGTGGATTTTTCATGTCATCCCGCAGCCGGGCGAGCTCGGCCACGAGACCTGGGAAAACGACGCCTGGTCGTACACCGGAAACGTTTCGGCCTGGGAACCGCTGTCGGCCGATCCCGAGCTGGGCCTGGTGTACTTCGCCACCGACCCGCCGACCAACGACTTCTGGGGCGGCTTCCATCCCGGTAACAATCTGTTCGCCACCAGCATCATCGCGCTCGACGTGCAGACCGGCGAGCGTCGCTGGCACTTCCAGACGGTGCACCACGACATCTGGAACTACGACAACCCGACGGCTCCCAACCTCGTCGACGTCACCATTGACGGCGAGCGCGTGCCCCTGCTCGTACAGACGACGAAGCAGAGCTTTGCCTACGTGTTGAACCGCGAAACCGGCGATCCGATCTGGCCCATCGAGGAAAAACCGGTGCCGCAGTCGCTCATTCACGGCGAACAGACGTCGCCGACGCAGCCGTTTCCGACGCGGCCGGCGGCCTATGAGATGCAGGGGCTGACCATCGACGACCTGATCGACTTCACGCCCGAGTTACGAGCCCAGGCCGAACAGATCATCGGCAACTACCAGATCGGCCCGCTGTTTCTTCCGCCGCTGCAGCGCGGCAACGTCCTCGGCAAGCGGGCGTCCGTACACTGCCCGGGTAGCGGTGGTGGCACCAACATCCCGGGCGGCGCCGCCGTCGATCTGGAGACCGGGATTCTTTATGTGGCCTCGGTGAAGGCTTGCTCGGCCCCGAACCTCGTGCCGGGCGCCGAGCTCGACGCGCGCGCCGCGAATCCAACGGGCGTGACCATCATGGAGTGGGCCGCTTCTTCTCCCGGAGGTGTGAGCGGCGTCCAGGGATTGCCGCTGCTCAAACCGCCATACGGCCGCATCACGGCGATCGACCTGAACACCGGTGAAACCCTGTGGTTTGTTCCGAACGGCGCGACCCCGGATCGCATCAAGCACCATCGCTTGTTGGAGGGGGTCGACGTCGGCAACACGGGCAGCCCATCGCACGCCACCAAGATCGTCACCAAGACGTTACTGATCTATGCCGAGGGCCGCGGCGGCCGGCCTGTTCTGTACGCGCACGACAAGGCAACGGGCGACCGCGTCGCCCAGGTCGACATCCCGGCGCCGACCAACACTGCCCCGATGAGCTACATGCACGAGGGCAAGCAGTACATCGTGTTGCCGGTGGGCAGCGGCACCCACCCCGGCTCGCTGGTGGCGCTGCGGCTACCCGGGTAAGACGCGGCTTCTTCTTCGGTCGGCAGGCCGTTCGGGCTAGTCGCGCTTGCGCAACAGGAACATGCCCTCCTGCAAGCTGGTCACGATAATCGTGCCGCTGTCGAAGAAGGGATAGTTGCTCCAGGCGCCGCTGAAACCCGGGCCCTCGAGATACGGTGCCGTGTCGAAGGAGCCGGCCTCGACAGGGTTCTCCGGGTCGGAAATGTCGAGGATGTGCAGCCCGTAGCGATAGTTCGCCTGGTACACGTAGTCGCCCTTGACGTACAGGTTGTGGGCGCTGGCCGGCAATGAACCCATGAACATGGTGACCAGCAGCGGGTCCTCGAGGTCGCCCATGTCCCAGATCGTCGTGCGCGTCGTTGCGGCGTTGCCACGGATCACATCGGACTCGTCGTCCATGATGAAGTAGCTGTGATCGTCGGTGAGCCAGCCCTGGTGCAGGTAGGCGGGGTTCGGGTAGGTGCCGCGCCCGAGGAGAACCGGATTTTCCTTGTCGGTTACGTCCGAGATGCTCAGGAACCCACCGTTGGCCTTCAGGCAAACCTCGTGGCCCTGATAGCGCTCGTCCGGCCCGCGGTACACGGCGCACTGCACGTCGTGGGTGCCGCGTTCATCGCTGAAACAGCCACTGAACTTCGGCTCGAGCGGGTCGCGGATGTCGATCATGTGCAACCCGCCGCCGCAGCTCTCGCGGCCGCTCGAGCCCACCAGGTAGGCGAAACCGGTTTCGGTGTTGATGGCGATGTTGTGCACGCTGGTGACCAGGTCGTACAGCGCGTTGGGCTGCCACAACATGGGCATGTTGGCAACATCGCGCAACTTGGCCATATTGAACACCTGCATGCCGTGGTTGCCGGCCCCGTCGGCGACGATGAAGGCGTGATCGTTGTAGAACTTGATATCGCGCCATAGCTGCGACGGCGGCGTGTCGCCGGTCTTCGGAAGGTCTCCCAGCAGCACCGGGTTGACCGGGTCGGTGATGTCGAAGAACGACGTGCCGTCGTTACGCCCGATGAGCGCGTACTCGCGTCCGGTCGCCGGATCGGTCCAGCCCCAGTTGTCGTTGGTGCGCACGCCGCGGCCGGTACCCTCGGCCTTGAGCATCGGGCCGGGAACGAACGCAAGCAGGTCGATGCCGTCGCAATCGAACGGGCCGATCTTGCCGTCGGTGCACTCCCGCACCTCGCCCACCAGGGGAGGGAGGGCGTCGGGCTCGCTCACCAACATGGCGTCCTGTGCCCATTCGCCGGCGGCGGCGCGCTCATACACGTACACGGCGCCGGCCCGGTGGTGCATGCCAGTGGCCGTTACGATGGCGCGGCCGTCGCCGAGCGAGATACGGTCGCCGAAAGCGTCCCGGGTAACGGTTTCGCTGAGGTCTATGCGGCGCGGTGCCTCGAGGAGAGCACCACTTGCGGCGCCGCTGTACATGTAGACGAAGCCGGTCGCGATACCACGCGGCGCCGGAGCGCCGATCCACACGTCGTCGCCGTCGATGGCGACGGCGCTGCCGAAACGGTCGCCCTGAACGCCACTGAAGGCAGCGAGCCGCGAATCCTCGGACCAGACATCGTTCTCGGCGTCACGCCGGTAGATGAATGCGGCTCCGTGGCCGTCGCCGCTGCCCGGCGACCCGATGACCGCGGTGTTGCCCTGCAGTGCGATGGTGGCGCCGAAATTGGCATCGCGCTGGTTTTCCGAGCCCAACGAGGCGGTTTCGCGCCAGGAGCCGTCGTTGAAGCGGAACTCGAAGACGCGGCCTACTCCGGGGACAGGCGTCGTGTTTTCGGGAGCGGGAGCCGGTCCACGGCGGCCGCCTCGGCGGCCTCCTCTGGCGCCGGCCTGGGCGTCGGCGGCCCGAGTCGGGGCACCGACGAACACACGGCCGTCGGAGAAAGCAATCGACGATCCAAAGCCGTCGCTGGCGACGATGCCATCGGCGGGCTCGAGGTTGCCTTGCGGCGTCCACGTGCCGTCAGCAGCGCGCCGAAACGCGTACACCGCGCCGGGCTCAGCCGACTGGGCGGGCCCACGGCGGCCGCCTGGTCGCGCCACGCGACCCGGCTTGCCGACGAGCAGCCAGTCACCGTCCATGGCCAGGGCGATGCCGAATTCCGTGCTGCAGTAGCCGTATTGCTGCCCGCATCCGGGGTTGGGCTCGGTCAGGCCGTCGACCGTAAGCGTGCCGGTGGCGCGAAAGCCGCTTCCGTCGCGCGCGAAGGTGTGCAACAGCCCGCCGCGCTGCGCCACGATGAGCGTGTCGCCGGACGCCTCTAGCACGGCGCCGAAACCGTCGGCGCGCTCGGGATCCGCCGCCCGTAACTGCGCCGTTTCCTGCCACTCGCCTGCGACCTTGCGGAACACGTACACCGTGCCGGGGCGAAAGTTGTTGTTGGGCTCGGCAATGATCAGCTCGTCGTCGCCGATAACTACGTCGATACCGAAGGCGCTCGACTGGGCGAGCGCCGGCGTCGCCGCGACGGCGAGCAGAACGAGAGATAGGACAGCAGCTGGCAAGTGGCGCATGGCAGGCCTCCGGGGGGATGGGAATTGCTGTCAAATCTACCCGCTCGCCGACACCCGAGACAACGGCAGACAGCTCGAATCGGGCGGCCAGCGGCGCGATTTGCCGCTCAGTGCCCGCAGCGGACGACTCATGGGTGGCCCCGGGAAACGGTGAATTTCTGGACGCGACGGCCGGTGGATGCCTCGCCGACGTAGAGATTGCCCTGTGAGTCGATACCCATACCATGCGGGCGCAGGAACTGCCCCACTTGGCGACCGCCGCGGCCGAATTCGCCGACGATCTCCATATCCGCCCGGCGTAGGACCTAAACCTTGTGATTCGTGCCGTCGGCCAGGTACAGCCACTCCTGCCCGTCGTCCGGCGACAGCTGAATCACGAACGCCGATCCCGACGACCGGGTCGCGGGCGCGACGATCTTCTCGGTCACGAACTCGCCGCTCTGCCGGAACACCTGAATGCGGTTACCTCGACGATCGGCGACGTAGATCAAGCCGTCGTTCGAGCCGACGAGTCCGTGCACGGTGGAGAACTGCCGCGGCGGATCGGCTTCACGATCGTCGCCGGCGTAGCGGTACTCGTCATCCGGCGCCTCACCGTAGGCGCCCCAGTGGCGCAGGTATTCGCCGGTGTCGCCGTCGTACACCACGACGCGACGATTGCGGTAACCGTCGGCGATGAACACCTCGTTGTCCTCGGCGGGGTCCACCCAGATGCCCGCCGGGCCGCCCAGCAGGTCGGTATCGTTGCTGCCGGCATTGTTGTCGTACTCGCCGATGGTCATGAGCGGTTGGCCGTCGCGCCTGAATTTCATCACCCGGTGATGCCGGTAGGTGCCGATCCACACGAAGTCGTTGTGATCGACAAACAGCCCGTGGGCGTTGCGCGGGAACTCCGATACCTCCTGGGTGGCGGGGTCACCCCATCCCTGCACGACGTTGCCCTCGGCGTCGAACTCGATCACCACCGGCGCCGGCACGCAGCACTCGCCGATCGGTGGGTCTTGCACGGCCGAAGTTTCTTCGGGGGTCAACGTTTCCGGCAGGTGGGTTACCCAGACGTGGTCGCTGTCGTCGACGAAGACTGAGGTCACCGCGCCCATGATCCACAGGTTCGGCATCTCGCGGGGCCAGGACGGATCGACCACGAAAGTGGGTGGACCACCAGCGGTGCCCGGCGTTGCTGCGGCAGCCTCTGCACCGTCTCCGCCATCCATGCCCGCGCCGCAGGCGGCGACGCCGACCGGAAGCACGAGGGCCAATACGAAAGCCGGAATTCTGCGCGATTCGGTCATGGTTCGCCTTCTCCGTTCAGAATAAGAGCCGGCGGGAATCTATCCGTTGGTCAGTCTGAGAGACAAGCGGAACCCGAGATTAGATGCCATGCGGGAGGCAGTTCTCGATCACTCGTCTTCGACGAATGCTCGGAGACGCATCAGCGCGCATGGTGAGGTCGTCAGGAGTCTCGTGAGCACCGTATTCACGGGAGAAAATCGCCTGGAGGTTCAAGACGTTTTGCTGCATCACTGCCAGAAAGTCGCCATCCGCGGGCCGGTTGCCTGCGGGGTCGTAGACGACGCTGCCGATACCCATCGACATCAGGCGGTCGACGATGTCGTCGGACGGCTGGCCTTCCCAGATCATCCAGCGCGCCGGGTGCGAAGCGACGAGCTGCTCGAGCGCGCGCCATGCGGCCTCATCGGGCATCTCGTCGGGCTCGAAATGAACGCTTTCAAGATTCAAGCCGTAGCGCCGTGCGAAGTACTGGTACACCGGATGGGATGCCAGAAGCGGCGCGTCTCCCGCGTTTCGGGTGAGTGAGACGAGCCGCGCGTCGAGCGCCTCCAGGTCAGATTGCAGCGCCGCGAAGTTTGTGTCGAAGTCGGCCTCCTGCTCCCGCCGCGCCGCAACGAAGGCATCGTGAATCGCCCGCGCCTGCTCGATTGCCAGCAGTGGATCGAGCCAGGCCGTGAAGGCAGTCTCGCCGTGGGTGTGCTCACCCTCCGGGCCGTGGCTGTGCGTAGTCGCATCCTCGACGGTGATGAAGCGATCCGCGAAACGGGTGGACGTGCCGACGACCTTGGATTCCGGCAGCGTTACGAGATCGATCCACTTGGCATATGTCGCGCCGTTGCGCACGATGAGGTCGGCCGCCTGATATTCGGCGATCCGCGCCGGTTCGGGCTGCCAGTCGGTAGGGTCACCGAGAGGCGGCGCCGGAAACTCGGCTTGAACCGCCGTCCCGCCGATGCGCTCGGCAAAGTACAGCAGCGGATAGTTGACCACATAGACGACCAGCGGCCCCGATGGGTTACGCGTCTCGCCGGCGCCGGATCGAATCGTCGGCGCATCGGCTGCCGGAGAACACGCCCCGACGGCAAGCAACAGCACGCTGACGATCCGATCCATCGTTCGCCGCGACACTTCACCTTCCACGTTGGTATCCCCTCACATTCGGATGAGCGCCCGGATCAGGACGGCGCCGAACTCCCGGGTTGCAAGCGTCAATGTGGCGGCTAACAGCGCTCCCACCGCCAGCACGACAACGATCTCCGAGGCCATCACCATACCCACAGCGGCGCGCGAGCCGCCGATTTTGAACAGCGTATCGATCTCGCGACGCCGCAGCCGCAACGACAGTGCGAATACCAACGAGGCCGAGGCAAGCGTCGCCAGCCCGAGGATCACGGTGCCGGCCACCACGAATCGTTGCACTGTCAGCACGGTAGCTAGCAACTCGTTCATCACACCCTCAGGCACCACGATTTGCGCGACGTCGTCAGTGCTCTGATACCTGCCTTGCAACAATGCCGAGCTGCGCTGATCCTGAGGCACCGCGATGACCGCGGTGACCGGGTAGTCAGACAGCGCACCGTGGAAGTGAAACGACTCCCTGTCCTCCTCGGTGATCTCGTTGTACTGCATGACCGAAGCGTTGGCGACAATCTCGTTGTCGTTGCGCGACAGCACCCCGGCCACGGCTTCCGGCTGCGCCAGATCCTGATGCCCGTGGCCGATGCCGGCGATGATCCATGCAGTCTTGATGTCGACGAAGATGGCGTCGTCGTCGGGACCGTCGGCGAAATTCAGAACGCCGCCGCCGTTCATCTTCAGCGGGTACACGCCGGCGATGTCAAACACGCTCTCCGGCGAGGAGACCACAGAATCGCCGGAGCCGACACCCAGGGCCTCCGCCACGCGGGAGCCAACCACGCATTCCCCGAGCACCGCCATCTGCCGGCCGGCCGCGATTTCGAGGCCGCGGAAGGACAAGTGCTCGAGCGTAGTGCCGACGATCGGGTGCTCCTGCACGTTGAAGCGGGTGTATACCGGGATCGCGCTTGCCAGTCCCGACTCGGTCACGCGCTCGAACTGGGCGTAGCGCATGGTCGCGGGCACGTCCGAACCGAAGTACAACGTGTTCAAAACGAGCTCCAGGGGGCTGCCCTTGGCACCTATCACCAGCGGCGTCGCCACGGCGCGGGCGGTCAGCTGCGCGGCGCTCTGATCGACGAGCACGCGCAGGCCCACCGGGACGTAGAAGATCAAGGTGATCGCCGTGACCAGGATCAGCGTCTTGAATCGGTGGTACGCCAGGTAGCGCCACGCCAGATAGACGGTTTGTTTCATTGCGTGTCCCCGGTATCCAGCCCGTCGAACGCCTGGAACTCCTTGAAATCCACGACCCGATCGAAACGATCTAGCAGGTCGTGATCGTGTGTCACGGTGACCAGCGTCGTCCCCGTGCGCCCCGCGTAGTCGAAGAGGATGTCGAGCACCCTGCCCTTGTTGGCCGGATCCAGGTTGCCCGTGGGCTCGTCGTCGGCGAGCAGCAACGTCGGCTGCGGCAGTACGGCCCGGCACACGGCCACTCGCTGGCGCTCACCCTGCGACAGCTGCCGCGGGTAGCGCTTCAGCTTGTCGGCGATGCCGACCTCCACCGCGAGCTGCCGGGCACGCTGCCAGGCTGCCGCGTCCAACACCAGCGCGGCGTTGATTCGGTAGGGCAACAAGATGTTGTCGAGCACGCTGAGGTATTCGAGCAGCTCGAATTCCTGGAACACCAGGCCGATCTTCGTGATGCGGAATTCGCGGCGATGCCTATCCGACAGCGCTGCTACGTCGACGCCGCGGAGGTCGATTGAGCCACGCGACGGGGACACGATGCCGGCCATCAGGTTCAGCAAGGTGGTCTTGCCGGAGCCGCTCGGCCCGATGAACGCGGCGCTCGCGCTGGCGGCGACGTCGAGCCGCGGTATCTCCAAGCGGAACCCGCCGGTGCCGTAGCGGAACTCGAGCTCTCGAATCGCGATCACTTCCCGACCTCAGCGCCCGGCGGACAATAACCCGGCAGCGCGCCTCGCCTCACGGCCGCCCGCCCGCCACCGGCGGCGCATTGGGATCGATGCGCTCCTCCTCGAGTACCTCGAGGCAGGTGATAACGCGTTGAGCTCCTGCTGCGGGGACGACGGTACGACGTCGATGCTGAGGAAATGCCGAGCTCATGACCGTCTCATCCTATCGAATCGAGACTACGGACACGGTCGATTGGTTTATGACATCTGATGCCCGATTTGCTAGCATCTGATGTATGGCACGGACCACTTTGGATATCGATACGCCCGTCTTGCAGGAGGTCAAGCGCTTGCAGCAAAGCGAAGGGAAATCTCTCGGCCGGCTCGTGTCCGATCTTCTGAGCGAGGCGCTCGGGAGTCGCAGCCAATCACCTGGCCCACGAGAGCTGGTGTGGACAGCCCAGAACATGCGCGCTCGCATCGACATCGGCGACAAAGAAGCGCTGCACGCGGCGCTCGACAACGAGGATTCGTGAGCTTCGCCGTCGACGCCAACATCCTGCTGTACGCGTCGGATACCGCCTCGCCGTTCCACGAACCGGCACGCGCTTTCTTGCACGAGCGGGCCGCGGGCGCCGAGCTCTTCTGCCTCGGCTGGCCGACGCTGATGAGCTACCTGCGAATCGCAACTCACTCCCGTATCTTCGCCAAACCCCTGACCCCGGCGACGGCCGTCGACAACGTAGAGTCGCTGCTGTCCCTCCCCAACGTGCGGGCCCTGGGCGAAGGCGAGCGATTCTGGGAGTGCTATGCGAAAGCGACGCGCGGCGTTATCGTGCGCGGCAACCTGACGCCCGACGCGCATCTCGTCGCCTTGCTGCTCGAGCACGGCGTTCCGCTGCTCTATACCATCGACAGCGACTTCAAGAAGTTCTCTGCGATCGACACGCGCAGTCCGTTTGATGGGTAGGCGGACGCCGCGGCGCGGCGCCGGCGGAGCGACGGCACTCGCTGGCCCTGTTCCTGTGACGTGAGGGTGCCGCGTGTATGATTCATCATCATGAAAACGGTGCCCGCCCCCATCGTCGCAGTACTTCTTCTTGCCGTCGCCGGCACGACGTCGTGCCAGACGACCGGCGCGGGAACCGCTCCACCGATCGTCCAGCCGGGCGCGCCCGGCCAGCCGAGCCGTGTGATCACCGCCGACGCGGCTGCCGATCTGTCGGGGGTCCAGCACACCGATGCAGACGTGCAGTTCATGCAGGGGATGATCGGCCATCACGCCCAGGCTCTCGACATGACCGCGCTGGTGCCCACCCGGAGCCGCCGCGAGGACATGCGGTTGCTCTCCCTGCGTATCGAGCTATCGCAGGAAGACGAGATCAATATGATGGAGGGCTGGTTGGAGGTCCGCGGCGAGGCGGTCCCGGGCGTGCACGACCACCACGAGCCCGGCGCCACACTGATGCCCGGCATGCTCACGGCCGAGGAAATGAGCCGTCTAGGGGAGGCGACGGGGGCGGCTTTCGACCGGCTTTTTCTCGAGTCCATGATCAGCCATCACGAGGGTGCCTTGATCATGGTGGATAACCTTTTTTCAATACCCGGCGCTGGTCAGGAATCGATCATCTCCGCCTTCACGGCCGATGTCGTGGCCGACCAGCGCGCCGAAATGGATCGCATGAGCGGCATGCTCAACACAATCCTCCAGGAGCAAGAACCATGAGAATCGTTCCCGCCACCGTTCTTTGTCTGTCTTTCGCGCTGCCCGTTATCGGAGCACAGGGCGCCCAGCAGCAATCGGCCCAGGCCGATCCTCGCGTCGGCCTGGCGGCCGGTTTCCGGGATGCCGGAGTGGCGGCGCGCAACATGGAGCTGGTCATCAACCTGCCCAAGCCGGAGGGCTTCTACGACCCCGAGGCGCCGGCCGGTCGGCCCCGAGCGCAGGGCCAACGCGGCGGCCGCGGCGGTCAGGCGCAGGCGCAACCGGCGCCAGGTCAACCCGAGGGAGCGCCGCCGCAGCGGCCGGGAAGCGGGCTGAGCTTCTCGAACTCGGACCTCGCGTTCAGTGGCGAGCACCTGTTCATGGGCAACTACCACGGCTTCAACATTTATAGCGTCGAAGACGCCGACCGGGCCGAGCTCGTCTCTTCCGTTGTGTGTCCGGGCGGCCAGGGGGATCCGTCGGTCTACGGCAATCTTCTTTTCCTGTCGGTGCAGGATACCCGTGCCCGGCTCGACTGCGGCATACAAGGCGTCGAGGAGCCGGTCAGCGCCGAGCGTTTCCGCGGCGTTCGCATCTTCGATATCAGCGACCTGAGGAATCCGACGCAGGTAGCCGCCGTGCAAACTTGCCGAGGCTCACATACCCACACGTTGGTGGTGGACCCTGACGACAACGCAAACGTGTACGTGTATGGGTCGGGTACGAGCACGCCTCGGCCGGGCGAGGAGCTGGCGGGCTGCTCCGACGCCGACCCCGAGGAAAATCCCGACACCGCGCTTTTCAGTATCGACGTCATCCAGGTGCCTATCGCAGCGCCGGAGAACGCGCGCATCGTCAACCGGCCGCGCATCTTTGCCGACCCGGAGACCGGTGCCATCTCCGGGCTCTGGCAGGGCGGCGACCACGGCCGGGGGACGCAGAGCTCGCGGGAGACCAGGCAGTGTCACGACATCACGGTCTACCCGGAGATCGGCCTGGCGGCGGGGGCGTGTTCGGGTAACGGCATCCTCCTCGACATCTCTGATCCGGTGAATCCCGTCCGGCTCGACACCGTGGTGGACCAGAGCTTCGCGTTCTGGCATTCGGCCACGTTCAACAACGACGGCAGCAAGATTGTCTTCACCGACGAATGGGGCGGCGGCTCGCGGCCGCGCTGCCGGGCGGTCGATCCGCCGACGTGGGGGGCGAACGCCATCTTCGACATCGTCGATGGCAAGATGCAGTTCAGGGGCTACTACAAGCTGCCGGCGGTGCAGTCGGAGCAGGAGAACTGCGTCGCCCACAACGGCTCGCTCATCCCGGTGCCGGGCCGCGACATCATGGTCCAGGGTTGGTACCAGGGCGGCATCTCGGTGTTCGACTTCACCGAGTCGGCGAACCCCTTCGAGATCGCGTACTTCGACCGCGGCCCGGTGAACGCCGAGGCCGTGGTCTCGGGCGGCTACTGGTCCGCCTACTGGTACAACGGTCACATCTACGGCGCCGAGATCGCCCGCGGGCTCGACGTGTTCCGGCTGACGCCGAGCGAACATCTGTCGCAGAACGAGATCGACGCCGCCAGCCTGGTGGTGTCCGAAGAGACCAACGTGCAACACCAGGAGCGGAACGCCTGGCCGCCGAGCTCGACGTTGGCGCACGCCTACCTCGATCAACTCGACCGCGGCGACGGCATCGAGGCGCAACGTGCCGACGCTGTCACCGAGGCCCTCGGTCGCGTCGACCAGCTTGGCTCCGGCGACAGCGCGACGGTCGTCGCCGAGCTCGAAGCGCTGGCGACCGAGTTGGAGGGCGATGTCGAGGAAGCCGTTTGGCTCAACGTCCAGCGCCTGGGATCGCTGGCCGAGACGCTGAGAGGCATTGCAACGACGCTGCGTTGATCCGCGCGCTTCGCACCCACTCTCCCCGGCTCTTGCGGAAAGCGCCGGGAAGCGATTTGCTACACCCTCCGCAGATTCTGCCGCGGGGCGTTTTAGTGCGCCTTGCTCCACTCAAGCTAGGGAGAGGTCCATGCGACGTACCATCATCACCCTTGCGATGATTCTGGCCCTGGCCGGCCCGATCACGGCAGCGGTCCAAATGGGGCCGAACATCGAGAGCGCCGAGCCGTTCAAGCTCGGCACCTTCGAGAACGAGGGCCGCATCTTCGTCGGCATCGTGCTGCGCGATCAGCTCGTCGCCGAGCTCGACCCGGCAAACGCCGAGCTGCAGCTGCAACGGGACCACGCGACGATGCCGATGCCCGATGACATGCTCGGCCTCATCGAGCGTTATGAATACGGGCTCAAGTACCGGCTGTACGAGATCGTCAACCATCTCGTTGCCAACGACCGGCTCGTCGCCAGCGCGCGGCCGGGCTACATCCACCCCGTGGACGAGATCCACACACTTTCGCCGATCCTGTATCCCGGAAAGATCTTGAACGCTGCGGTGAACTTCTACAGCCATATCAGCGAGTCCGCCACCGACGAGGAGCGGGCGGCAGCGATCCAACGGCGGCAAGAAAACCAGGGCATTCCCTACCTGTTCATCAAGCCGGCTCGTGGTGCCGTCATCGGCAACGGCGACAGCATCGTCCTCCCTGACGGTCGCGACCGGATCGACTGGGAAGTCGAGCTGGGAACGGTCATCGGCCGCGCCGCCAAGTATGTTTCGGCCGCCGATGCCGAACAATACGTCTTCGGCTACACGGTTTCGATCGACGTGTCCGACCGAGGCGGACGGCCGCCGGGCGGCTTCAGCGGCGGCACCGACTGGTTTGTCTCCAAGGGCCACGACACCTTCGCGCCGGAGGGGCCGTGGATCGTGCCGAAGGAGTTCTACGGCGACCCCATGGAGCGACTGCACCAGCAGCTCACCATTGATGGCGTGACCGTGCAGGAGGCCGAGGCGGGCGACATGATCCACTCGCTCTGGGAGCTCATCGAGTACGGCTCGTCGATCATCACGCTGTATCCCGGTGACGTCCTCAACAGCGGCACATCGGGTGGTACCGCAGCCACCGCCACGGTGGAGCGGGGGCAGAGCGGCTACCTGCAGGCGGGCGAGATGATCGAGGCCAGCATCGAGGGCATCGGCACGCTCCGAATGCCCGTAGTGGCCGGGCCGCCGCTGCCCGACGACCTCGCCGGATCGTTTCTACCGCCGGTGAGGAGCTACCGGAACCGTCGCTGAGGATTTCCGAGCGCAGGAACTCGACGACACGAACTGCTCCAGACCGTCGGCGGCCAGGTTCCGCTTGTCGGGCACGATTCGGGCGTAGCCGGCAGCTACTCCTTTTCCCGCGCCTCGCGCAGCCACTTCTGCACGTCGGCCGTATTCATCCGTGCGGCGGTGAAGGCGCGTTGGGCGCGCTCGAGAAAAGCGATATCGCCGGTGACGTCGGAGCGCCCACCCGGATCAGGCTCCGAGCTTCTCGCCGCCACTTCGAGCTCTGCGACGCGGTCGTCGGCCTCGGCGATCTTGGCGCGCCCTTGTTCAGTGTTCATGCGCGCGGCGAAGAACGCCCGGTTGGCACGCTCGAGAAAGGTGCGCCAGGCCTTGATGCGCGCGAGATCGTCGCCGTGCCCCGGACCTTCCGCCTGGGGTTCATCTAGGAAACCTGATGCGGCGGGCGCCGCAGCAGCGCCGGTCGCGGCTACGAGGAAGAGAAGCATCGTGATCAGCGAGGTCTTACGCATTGCTTCCTGCTTCGAGGTCGTTGGTCCCTTCCGGTGGCTTCCGGGACGATATCCAAATCCAAGGGGACACGTCGATAGTCAAACGTGTCGATCGGTCCTGCCCACTCACCGTACACGCTCCTCGTCGAGCACGGTAATCGAGCGGATCTTCCAGGAACCTTCGTCGGGCACGACGACAACGCGGGCGTCGTAGCGGTTCTGCCGAAAGTGGCGGTGACCGAAGTGCACCACCGTACCGCCGACCGTCCACGAGGCCTCGGCAACGAATCCGTCGTCCTGAGCCTCGACGCTATCGACGTCGGTAACCTCGAACGACTCCACGCGTGCCCGCGCCCCGCCCCGTTCCTCCATCTCGAGAGCTCGCTGATGTTCCAGGTAAACCTCGGTGAGGGCGTCGCCGGTAACGCTCAGCGCCAGCCGATCGAAGGTCGCCTCCTCGCTGCGATATTCGAAGGCCCGGTAGATGTTGGGAAGAACGCCGGAGAGAATCCGCTTGGTGGAGGTTGCGTCCGGCGTAGTGCCGAGGGCCGCCGGCGTCGCGACGGCGAGGTTGCCGAGCGGCGCCACGAGCAGGGCCGCACCCAGCATCACGCGCACCAGCGCCAACCTGTGTTCGGAGCGCCGGCGACGAACGGCGCCGAAGGCGAACGCCACTGCCACCCCCAGGAATGCGAGCGAGAAGACCGGAAACCACAAGGTGCCGGGCTCCACGGCGGTGGCGGTCACCACCGGAATCGGGTCCTCGGCGGGCTCGTTGTTCCAACGGAGAGTCGGCGAGGCAGGCGTCAGCACAACCGACACCGAGGCCTCGGGGTCGGTGACGGTAGCCGGGATCTCTGCCGCTTCCTCGAAGCCGGTCCACTCGAGCGTTACGCGGCGTGGCGTGGCCGGCAACAAATACACCCGGGTCACGCCGATCAGGGCTTCCCCGACCGGTTCGACGACCGGGACAAGGCGCGGCAAAGCGCCCTGCGCGTCGACGCCGAGAAGATTGACGCGATCGTTGGCAGGCGGCAGCGATTGGCCGTCGATCGACAGCACGCCTTGGCTCGCGACATATTCGGCGATGCGTTGTTTGATCGCCGGCTGCGCTTCGATGGCGATTTCGCCGTCTGCCTCGACACCCGCAACGTCGCTGAAATCGGCAAGCTGGACCAGCGTTTCGTGGCGCACCTCGAAGGCGTTGATGGCGACAAACGTTTGCACCGCGGCGTCGGGAAACTGTGCCGCGACGCGTCCGCTGCCGCCGAGCGACACTCCGGCGGCCGGTACGGGTAGGCCGCTGAGTCGCAACCCTCCCGATCCCCCGACGTCGATCTGCTCCGCGGTCGGAGGAACCATGGCGATGGCGAATGCGGCGATCGCGACGCCGTAAGCGGCGGTGGCGTGCGCCGGCGCCGGGGGGCCTTCGCCAACCAACGCACCGGCGACCGCCGGCTGGGCTTCGCCAATCCACGCACCGGCGACTGCCGGCAAGGCCATCACGAAGACGACTAGAACTGCATCCATACCGAGCACGCACATCAACAACCAGCCGGCGCCGGCGTACGAATAGCCGGCCGGCGCCGGCAGGATGTTGTTCAGGGCGAGCCCGTGAATGATCCCCGCGGCGGCCGCCAGAGCCACGAGCTGGCGGCGCTCTCCCGGCGGCAGCAAGGCCTGCCGTGCCAGGATGCCGGCCCCGACCGCCACTGCCACCTCGGCCATTCCGCTGCTCGCTTGCAGCCCGGACACCGTCGAAGCAACCGCGGCGACAACCTGCCCGCCTGCAAAAACGCCCGCCAAGCGCAGCGATTGCGCCGCCCCGATCAAACACACCGCCAGCAGCAGAGCGAGGTGCGCTGGGTGCAGCGCGTGCCGGGCACCGGCAATTACGGCCCGCCGGGCACCGCGCGCAAATCTCGGAAACCCGCCGGCGTCGACGTCGGGCACCTGCCAGAAGTCCTCCCCAGGCAGAAGCATGTGCGAGTAGCGTTCTCCGGAAAGTAGCTCCACACGCACCAACGTCGACATCGCGACGCTCAGTACGGGAAACGCGATGCCCACCTGCTGGCCGGCCAGACTGTCGTCGCATTGGTACGACTGCCGGTTGATCCAGGCGGCCGCGAGCTCCTCAGTACTTACACGACCGTCGGCGCGACAGGTGATGGGTAGCACCGGCCCGGGCATCGCGCTCGGAGGCAGGACCGAGATGTCCACCGTGACCGGGCGGACGTCGTCGGCGTGCGCATCTCGGGCTCGTGACACCCATGGGACCGGCAACGGCCAGCACCAGGATCACGCCTGACGAGGCGCGGCAACCGGTTACGACGGATGCGCATCAGCGCGATTTCGCTCACCGCCGCCGCGGGGCCCGATTCCGGCTGCTCGATGACCACCTTCGTAGCGATCCAGCAATTCAGAGAAAAATTCTTCGGAGAGCTCGCGGCGCCTGTCGGTCATCCAATCCTGGCGGAACGCTTTCCTCTACCGCCTCGTACTCCGGCATCGGCGGCTCGCGGCGATCGTGGATGTACACGACGTGCACCCGGTACCCCGACAGCAGCGGTCCGTGCCATTCACCGGCGGCAAGGCCCATGACCTCGCCGGCGAACTCGGTGCCGAACAAGCGGGAGATCTCGGCCTCCGAGTGCCCCGGGTAGTAACGCTGCAGCATGAAGGAATCGCCGAGGTCGTCCGTTTCCTCGGTCGCGCCGCCCCGCTGGCGCAAGCGCGCCACCATCTGCTCGGCGTCCGGGAGCGTCCGCTCCTACCGCATGTCCGGGTTCAGGAAGATCTGCGTCACCGTCACACGCGCCGGCGGACGATAATCGTCGGCGTTGCTCGCAAAGTACTCACGTAGCTCCTGATCGGTCGGCGACAGGCTGAGCTCGAGGAGGTCGTTGTACAGCAGTTCGAGTTTCTGGGCGATCACCCGACGGACAATCGGATCGTCGTCGCCCAGCCCCATCGACAGCGCCTCCCAATAGAGCACCCGCTCGCGCACCTGCGAAGCGATCAGGCCGTCGAGCTCCTGCGGTGTCGGCGGTCGATTCCATTGCGCGCGCCAGGTGGCTTCGAGACGGGCGATCTCGCCGGCTGAGACGGTTACCGTCCGCTCGGAATCGCCTCCGGACCAATTGCCCAGGAGCCCGTAGAGCAGGCCGATGGCGCCACCGATGACAACGAGCTGCAAGAGCGGCTGGCGATGCAGGGTCATGGGCTCATCTTACTGAAGTGCGCAGCAAGCTGCCGCGCAGCCGAGAAGCATCCGTAGCGACAGTCTCATACAGCTCTGAGCATCGCTCCGTTTGTCATCCGATAAAGTTGTCGATACTTGTAACGTCATCCGAAACGCTAATCGATGGAGAGTCAATGAGCACCGTAACCATCTCACCCAAGTATCAGGTCGTCATTCCAAAGGCGATCCGTGAGCAGTTGAGCTTGGAGCCCGGCCAGCTAGTCGAGGCCATTGCTTTCGAAGGACGGATCGAGCTCATTCCAGTGCGATCCGCCCGCACGATGCGAGGTTTCGTGAAGGGGATCGACGCGAACGTCCAGCGGGGAGGCGAGAGCGTATGAGCGCCGCCGCCCGCCTCGAGCTAGTCCGCCGCCTGCAGCGCCACCCATACGGTAGGGACGGCGACGGTAGGTGCGGTGGATGTATCAGGAAGACGGATCGGGTCATCCGATCCCAACGCCCTCCAGCTGGGCGTTTTCAAGGAATTTAGGACTCTTTCGAAGCTCCTCTAAATGGCATGCTCGTAGGATTAGGAATCCCGTGCTCGTCCATTCCAAACGGCTTCGGGGTAGTGAGCGTGGATGTCACGATCCTTGGTCAGCAGCGGGGCGCCCCGCAGGCGTGCCTGCGCCACCGTGACGCGATCGAAAGGGTCTTGGGTCCACGCTTCTTCCAGTGCCATCTCGATGACATCCGCGAAAGGTAGATCGCACCGTTGCAGGCCGATCTCACCGGCCAGGGCGCGCATCACGGGGGCCGCGGGCTCGGCGGTCTTGGCGGCCTCGTGGAGGTATTGCAGCTCCAAGACGACGATCGGCGAGACCAGCAGATCGTTGCCGTCGATGAGGGAGCGGGCGGGCGCCGGAATGAGATCCGTGCGACCCGCATACAGCCACACCACCACGTGGGTGTCGAGGTAGATCATCCGTGGGCCTCGATGACTATGGGCGCCGGCGCGCCGGCGAGATTTACACCGACCCCGGCCGCCAGGTTTCCGACCAGTCCATATGCACGACGTCTTCGGGATCGGTTTTGAGGTAGTGGCGCTCTTTCAGCGAGTCCAGCTTGGAGCTCTCCCGTGGTGGAACGATCCGGAGAACCTTGCCACGCCTCTCGATTTCAACGGGCACACCACTCTCCAGTACCTGATCGAGGATCCGGTAGATGTCCTGCCGCAGCCGCGAAGCAGTCAATCGCATGTTCGAGCCTCACGTTTTCGGATAGTCGGCCGCAGGGTCCGCGATTCCGAATGGGAGAGCGCGATCAGCCTAGAAGACGATGCGTACGTACGGTATCATGCAATACGTACGTTCGATAGTCTCTGAATGGCCTCAGAATCCAAGGAACCGATATTGCCGTCCTGAGTAAATCTGCACAGTACCGGGAGTCACCGCGGCACAGGTCACTTCGACAGCAGCTCCTGCAGGGCGAGACGCGTCTTTGGCAGCAGCTGCTCTTCTTCGAAATAGCGGGTGACGATCTCGAGCGCTTCGTCGGCACTGGTGACGTTCAAATAGCGCAGCAGAAAGCGCACGTCGTCGAGGTCCTGGAACTCCTCGCCAAGGCGCATCGACGCGCACTTCATTGCCAACAGGTACTCCGGTCGAGCGACGAAAACCCGCAGGTGGGGAAGCTCGATGTACGGGTCGAAGTCGCCGTGGGGGCTGAGGAACGCCTTGACCGCATCGTTCAGCCAACCGTGCGGAACACCGGCCCTATCGGCCACTCGGGCGGCCGCCTGACGAATGAGCTCCGTTGGCCTGAATAAGGCGTCTACGTCGCGGGTCGCGGGCCGTGCGTCGAGGACCAGGCACATCACCGCCCCGCCCGCCAGGTAGACCTCCCCCGCCGCCTCTTTCAAGGCCAGCTCCGCGTCGAGGAGTTCGAGCAGACGGTGGATGTCGGCGCGCGTCAGCCGGTTCGGACCAGTCATTCGAATTGATCCACGCCGTCAGACCCGGGCGCCCACGGAGGCGTCCACGAAAATGTTGCGGCGCTTGAAGGGAACCGGGGAGGCCCCCAGAAGATGCAGCCGAAGGCTACGCAAGGCTGTCGCGAAACGGGGGACCTCGAGTGGCGTGACGCGTCGCACCCATGACGGAGGAGGAACGCCCTTCAGATGTGCCGCTTGCTCGACCATCGCCGCCACGTAGTTCTTCACAAACGGAGTGAGGGGCGCGACATCCGCATGTTCGACGGCTTGAGGAAACTCGACCGGCGCCAGGGCGGTGAGGAAGTCGTTGAGCTCAGCCAAGGCGAATCGGTGATCATCTTCCTGGCCGAGGGACCGGAGGATTTCCTCGAACCTGAGCCGGTACAGGGGTAGGGCGCGGGCGAGAACGTAGCCGGACAGGTCTTGGCCGGCCGACCGCGCGAGCCGTTTCAGGCTTTCTTTCTCCGCGGCCGTGACCCGGACCTGGAGGTGTGCGGAACGGGTAGCCATGCAGGTGATCGTACTGCCGCCAACGAGCTGATGTCAATACATATGTAATGACAGTTGTGCCTGCTTCTTGGAACAAAAATGGCCTATGACGCTCTTCGTACCGTCAGCACCCGCGGGATGTCGTTAAAGTCGGGCTCGACAGTGGGAGACTCCCAACGCCTGTCGGCTTCGATCAGCGCCCGCACGGATTCCTCCTGCCCGTAGCCGAGCTCGAGCACCAGAGCGCGCCCGGGGCGCAATAGCTTGGCGGCTTCCGGGATGAGGCGCTCGTAGATCTCCAGGCCGGTCGGGCCGGCCGCCCAGCTGTCGGAAGGCTCGTGGTACCGCACCTCGGGATCGACCTCGTCGTCGTCGGCGGCGTACGGCGGGTTCGACACGATGATGCCGATATCGTCGGGGGCGATCTCCATGGTCCGCAACAGATCGCCACGCATGAAGGCGATGCGACCGCGCACATCGAGCGTCTCGGCGTTGTGGGAAGCCGCGTCGAGGGCCACCGTGGACCGGTCGATCGCCAGAATGTGACCTTTCGGCTGCCCCATGGCGAGGCCGATCGCGATGGCCCCGCTGCCCGTGCCCACGTCGACGGCCCAGTGGCCGTCGTCGGGGGTCCACAGCTCCAGCGCCTTCTCGACCAATTGCTCGGTCTCGGGCCGAGGGATGAACACGCCCGGATGCACGCCCAACTCGACGTCGAGAAACGGTGCCAGGCCGCGGATGTATTGCAACGGCTCGCGGGTGGCGCGGCGCTCCACGAGGCGGTGGAAATGATGTTGTTGCTCTTCGGTAAGCGGATCGGAAAGGCTTGCCAGTAGCTCGGCGCGCGAGAACCCGAGCACATGGCCGAGGAGGATCGACGCCTCGATGCGGGCGCCGGAGATTTCGGCGGCCTCGAGCTGGTCCGCCGCCGCCTGCAGCGCCGCCCCTACGGTAGGGACGGCGACGGTAGGTGGGGTGAATGTATCAGGAAGACGGATCGGATCATCGGCTGCCGCGGCTTCGTCGGGGCTATCGGCGGGCGGGCGATCGTCGTCCATTCTTAGCAGGCCGTCCTAGCGCTATGCATCGTCGCCCAGCTCGCTCTTGAGCCTCTCCGTTTCGTAGTGCGTGCGGAGCTCCTCGACGAACTTGCCGATGTCGCCGCCGAGGATGACGTCGAGCTGGTGGCTGGTGAAGTTGATGCGGTGGTCGGTTACGCGGTGCTGCGAGAAATTGTAGGTGCGGATCTTCTCGCTGCGGTCGCCGCTGCCGACCATGCCGCGACGCTCGGCAGCGATGGAGTCGCGCTGCTTCTGCGTCTCGATGTCGTACAGCCGCGCCTTGAGCACGCGCATCGCCTTGGCCTTGTTCTTGTGCTGCGAGCGCTCATCCTGGCAGCTCACTACAAGACCGCTGGGCTCGTGGGTGAGGCGGACGGCGGAGTACGTCGTGTTGACGCCCTGGCCGCCCGGTCCGGATGAGCAATACAGATCGACGCGCAGGTCGCTATCCGGAACCTCGATCTCGATGTCCTCGGCCTCGGGAAGAACCGCCACCGTCACCGCCGAAGTGTGGGTGCGGCCCTGGGTCTCCGTTTCGGGAACGCGCTGCACGCGGTGCACGCCGCTCTCATACTTGAGCTCGCTGTAAGCGCCCTTGCCCTCGATCAGGACGCTGATCTCCTTGAGGCCACCGGTGCCGGTGCTCGACTCGTCAATGACCTCCACCTTCCACTTCTTGCTCTCGGCGAAACGCTGGTACATGCGGAAGATCTCGGCGGCGAACAACGCCGCTTCTTCGCCACCGGTGCCGGCGCGCACCTCGAGCACGACGTTGCGCTCGTCGTTGGGATCCTTGGGAAGCAGGAGGCGCATGAGCTCGCCCTCGACCGTCTCCTTCTCGGGCTCGAGGAGGGCGAGCTCGTCCTCGGCCATTGCCTTCATCTCGGCATCGGAATCTTCGAGGAGCTCCCGCGCCCCGGCGATATCGTCGTCGATGCCCTGCCGGCGGCGATAAATGTCGACGATCTTTTGCAGCTCGGCGTGCCGCTTGGCGAGCTTCTGGTAGCGAGCGGCGTCCTGGACCACCTCGGGCCGGGCGAGCTCCTGGTTCAACTCTTCATAGCTCGCCTGGATGTCCTCGAGACGAGAGATGATTGTCGGGTTCATTGCCTGTCACCGGCGTCGCGGCTCGGCGGCAAGAACCCCCAAAGCCGGCGATGACCGGCCCTGCGATTAGTTGACGGTTTCTTCGTCGTCGGAACTGTCGCCGGCGCCGTCATCGGCGTCATCGGCGGAATTGTCGGCGGCATCTGCTTCATCGGCGGCACCGTCGTCGTCGGCTTCACCGGCGGCTTCATCGGCGGCAGCGGCGTCGTCGGCTTCACTGGCGGCCTCATCGGCGGCACCGGCGTCAGCTTCATCGGCGGCATCGTCGCCGGCGGCCTCTTCAGCCTCCGGCGGTGCGGCGGCGCGGGCGGCCTCTTCGGCGGCCCTTTCGGCCGCGGCCTTGGCCTCCAGCTCCTTGAGCTTGTCGCCGCGCTCGGCGTAAAAGCCTTCGTACTTGCGCTGGAACTTCTCGACGCGGCCGGCGGAGTCGACGTAGCGCTGCTTGCCGGTAAAGAAGGGATGACACTCGCTGCACACTTCAAGACGCAGCTCGGGCTTCGTGGAACGCGTTTGGAATGTGTTGCCGCAGGCGCACAAGACGGTGACTTCGTTGTACTCGGGGTGGATTTCGGGCTTCATGGCGGACTTCCCCTTTTATTCGGCCCCGGGCACGTGCATCAACCCGAGGAAATCGTCGTTCTTCTCGGTGGCGCCGACCTTGTCGATCAGCAGCTGCATTGCCTCGGCAGGACCAAGCGGCTGTAGAACCTTCCTCAGAACCCAGATCTTATTCAGTTGTTCCTTGCTCATCAGCAACTCTTCTTTGCGCGTGCCCGAGCGATTGATGTCGATCGCCGGCCAGATGCGTCGGTCGGCGAGCTTCCGCTCGAGCACGATCTCGGAGTTGCCAGTGCCCTTGAACTCCTCGAAGATGACGTCGTCCATGCGGCTGCCGGTTTCGACGAGCGCGGTGGCGAGGATCGTCAGGCTGCCGCCGTCTTCGATGTTGCGAGCCGCGCCAAAGAAGCGCTTGGGCTTGTGCAAAGCGTTGGCGTCGACGCCGCCCGACAGGACCTTGCCGGACGGGGGGCACGTCGTGTTGTAGGCGCGTGCAAGACGGGTGATCGAATCGAGCAGGATCACCACATCACGGCCCTGCTCGACAAGGCGCTTGGCTTTCTGCTGCACGATCTCGGCAACCTGCACGTGGCGAGTGGCGGCCTCGTCGAAGGTCGACGAAACAACCTCGCCGTCGACCGAGCGCGACATCTCGGTGACCTCTTCGGGCCGCTCGTCGATAAGCAAGACGATCAGGTAGATGTCCGGATGGTTGTCCTTGATGGCGTGCGCCAGGTTTTTCAGCAGGACGGTCTTGCCGGCGCGCGGCGGCGACACGATCAACGCTCGCTGACCCTTGCCGACGGGGCACAGCATGTCCATGATGCGCGTCGACAGGTCGCCGTTGTTGTGCTCGAGCTCGAAGCGCTCGTTCGGATGCAACGGTACAAGGGTGTCGTAGGCGGCACGCTTGAGGTCGCCCGCCGGCTCGAAGTTGATCGATTCGACTTTGATCATGGCGAAGTAGCGCTCGCCGTTCTTGGGCGGGCGGATCTCGCCGACGATGGTGTCGCCGGTGCGCAGGTCGAACTTGCGGATCTGCGACGGCGACACGTAGACGTCGTCGTGGCCCGCCAAGTAGCTTTGCTCGGCGCCGCGCAGGAAGCCGAAGCCGTCGGGCAGCACTTCGAGGACACCCTCGGACTTGACGCTGCCGTCGCGCTGGATCTGGGCCTGAAGAATCTTGTAGATCACGTCGCGCTTGGGCATGTTGTGCGCGCCGCCGACGCCAATATCTTGAGCGAACTGGCGTAGCGCGCCGATCGGCGCGGCTTGCAGTTCGTGGAGATTCCAGGTGCGAACCGGAGCCTCCATGGTTGCTTGAGAATTGCTCATGCTGTGTTCACGCTCTCACTTGCGGTATCACTCGTTGGGGGCCGTGATGCTTGCGCCAGCCGCTGGTCGATCAGCGACCAGAGCTCGCGTTTCCCCTCACCGTTTACGGCCGAGTACGGAATCGGTGGATTGTCGTTAGCTGTTTGGAGAACCGCCGCAAAGCTCTTCACGGCAGCCAATTTCTTGCCGTGCTTGAGCTTGTCGGACTTGGTCAATACGAATGTGTGGGGTGTTCCGGTTTCCCGGAGCCACTCGATCATCTGCTCGTCGAGCTTCGTGGGGCCGTCTCGCCGAATGTCGAGCAGCTGGAGCGTCAGCTCCAGCGATTGTTCCGAGGTCAAATAGGTGTCGATGAGCGCCGCCCAATTCTCCTCGCGGACCTTCTTGGGAACCTTGGCGAACCCGTAGCCGGGCAGGTCGACGAAGTAGCAGGCGGCGGTGCCGCCCTGGATGCGGAACCAGTCGATGCTGCGTGTCTTGCCCGGCGTTCGGCTCGTCTTGGCCACGTTCTTGCGGCCCAGGAGCGAATTGATGAGGCGCGACTTGCCGACGTTCGAACGGCCCACGAAGGCGATTTCCGGCAATTGCTCCGCCGGATACTCATCGGGGCGCGTCGAGCGTAGTACAAACTCGATGCTGCGAACTTTCAATGGGACTCCGTGTGCAAACGGGCCGACCGGACGGGAAGCTCGTAATAGATCGCCTACGGAATGCTGCTTGCTCGTAGTAGCGCTAGCGCTAGTGGGTCAAAGGCGGCTGGACGGAGTCGTCCGGCTGCTGCCCACCCGGCGGCAGCCCACCTTCTTCGCCGTCCGACAGGGGAGTCAGCGGCGATACCAGCGCGATGCGTAACACTTCGTCCATGTCGTCGACGAAGTGGATTGTCAGATCTTCCAAAACCTCTTCTGGAACGTCTTTGAGATCTTTCTCGTTTTCCTGCGGCATGATGATCTGGGTCATGCCGGCGCGGTGAGCGGCGAGGACCTTTTCCTTGAGCCCGCCGATCGGCAACACCTTGCCGCGCAGGGTGATCTCGCCGGTCATTGCCACGTCGTTTCGAACCGGAATGCCGGTGATCGCCGAAACGATGGCGGTAGCCAGTGTGATGCCGGCGGAAGGACCGTCTTTCGGAATAGCGCCCTCGGGAACGTGCAGGTGGATGTCGTTCTTCTCGTGGAACTCCTTGTCGAGGTTGAACGTCGCGGCGCGTGAGCGCACGTACGACATTGCCGCCTGACCTGATTCCTGCATCACGTCGCCGAGCTGGCCGGTGAGCGACAGCTTGCCCTTGCCTGACATCAGAGTGGCTTCCGTGGAGAGGATCTCGCCGCCACGCTCGGTCCAGGCGAGGCCGGCCACCAGACCGATCTCGGCTTTATCTTCCATCTGCCGCCGTTTGAAGCGTGGCACGCCGAGGTAATCCTCGAGCTTTTCGGCGTCGACAACGATCCGGGCGTCCTCGGGAATGGCGTCGGCGACCGGGGTTCGATTCGGCATCACCCGCTCCATCGGGTTACGTGCCTCGATGACGGCGTCGAGCTCTTCTTCTTCCTCTTCGCCGGGTTCATCGTAGGTGTCCCCAATGCCCGCGAACTCGTTGCTCTCGACGTCGAACTGGTCGTCGATGTAGTCGTCACCGGCGTCGTCGTCTGCGTCGTCCGCCGACTCCCGGGTGATCTCCTCGAGCTCGTCCATGGCGTCGCTCTCGGCGTCGCTGCTGGCCTCGAGCGCCCGCGATTCGTTGCCGTCGTCGGCATCGGCAACCGCCAGGGCGCGTTCCGCGTCCTGGAGAGCCGCGGCCTCCTCTTCGGCCGCCTTGGCGATCTCGGTGGAGTATTGCTCAATAAGCTCGCGCGCGCCCTTGCGGGAAACGCGGGCGATCTCGCGCTCCAAATTGCGAACCCCGGCCTCACGCGTGTACTCCTCGATCACTCTCTCCAGGGCATCGTCGGTAATCTCCAGCTGGTTGTCGCGCAGGCCGTGGTAGGCGATCTGCTTGCTGACCAGGTGGCGCCGGGCGATCTCGGCCTTCTCGCGCTGCGTGTAGCCCGATAGGCGGATGGTCTCCATGCGGTCCTGCAGCGGCGCCGGGATGGTGTGCAGCACGTTGGCCGTGGCGATGAACATCACATGCGACAGGTCGTACTCGGCGTCGAGGTAGTGGTCGACGAACTCGTTGTTCTGGTCCGGGTCGAGAACCTCCATCAGCGCCGATGACGGGTCGCCGCGGAAGTCCATGCTCATCTTGTCGACTTCGTCGAGCAGGAAGACGGGGTTGATGACGCCGGCCGCCTTCATGCGCTGCATGATCTGCCCGGGGAAAGCACCGATGTACGTCCGGCGGTGGCCGCGAACTTCGGCTTCGTCGCGCACGCCGCCGAGCGACAGGCGCACGAACTCGCGGCCCGTGGCACGGGCGATCGAGCGACCGAGCGACGACTTGCCGACACCAGGGGCGCCGACGAAGCACAGGATCGAGCCTTTCATCCGGTCGACGAGCTGGCGCACCGCCAGAAACTCGATGATACGTTCCTTGATCTTCTCCAGACCGTGGTGATCCTCGTTGAGGATATCGGCGGCGAGCGCCAGGTCGGTGTTTTCGCGCGTGCGGCGGAACCACGGCACCGACACCAGCCAGTCGATGTAGTTGCGCGACACGGTGGCCTCCGCCGACATCGGTGGCATGGCCTCCAGCCGCTCGAGCTCCTGCTCGGCCTTTTCCATGACTTCGGCCGGCATCCGCGACTTGGCCATGCGGGCGCGCAGCTGGTCGACCTCGGAGCCCTTGCCGTCTTTGCGTCCCAGCTCGCGCTGGATCGCCTTCATCTTCTCGTTGAGGTAGTACTCCTTCTGGGCCTGTTCCATCTGCTTCTTTACCTGGCCCTGGATTTTTTTGTCGACGCGTAGCTTCTCGATCTCGAAGGTGACCACTTCGATGAGCTTGTCGAGACGTGCCTCGATGTCGACGATTTCCAGAAGGTCCTGCTTGGCGTGCAGATCGACGTTCAGATGGGCGCTAATCGTATCGGCGAGGCGGCTGGGGTCATCTTTCTTCACCGCGGCCAGCATGGCCTCGTGCGGCAGGTTGGCCGACAGCTTGACGTACTTCTCGAACAGGCGCGTGAGCTTCTTGGTTTTCGTGTGCACGCTGGCGCCGGGCTCCGCCGGGACCAGCGGCTTGACGACGACCTCGTGGAAAGTGTCTTCCTCAGTGAACTCGATGGCCCGGGCGCGCTGCACGCCTTCCACCAGGACACGAATGTTGCCGTTCGGCTGCTTGAGGCTCTGCACGATGATCGCGATCGTGCCGAGACCGTACACTTCGTTGGCCTCCGGATCGTCGATCTCGGCATCACGCTGCGCCGCCAGGAACAGCCGTTTGCCCGATTCCATAGCGCGCTCGAGAGCGGCTACGGAACGAGGCCGGCCGACGACGAACGGCATCATCATTCCGGGGAAGATGACGACGTCCCGCAACGGCAGCAGCGGCAGTGTCTGGTACTCGCCTACAGTTTGCTTAGACATACGATTCCGGCCGAGAAGCGGCCGTAGGTGGGAAGTGTGCGACGGGAATCGCTACAACTCTGATGTTACCCCCCTCAATCCAGCGCCGCAACGCTGGTTACCTAGCAGCAGTTCTTCAGTACGCTGCTAGAGGCGGTTAGCCGACTTTCCGCAACACGGTGAGCGGATCGACCTCGTTCTCGACAACTTTGCGGCTGATGACGCATTCCTTCACGTCGGTCTCGCCGGGTAGCTTGTACATGATCTCGAGCATGAAATCTTCCATGATCGCGCGCAGCCCGCGGGCACCGATTCCCCGATCCATGGCGCGCTCGGCGATCGCTTCCAGAGCGTCGTCGGTAAACGTGAGCGTCACGTCCTCGAACTCGAACATCCTCTGGTACTGTTTGATCAGCGCGTTCTTCGGCGCCGTGAGGATGGTGACGAGATCTTCCTTACCCAGGTCCTGCAGCGTCGCCATGACGGGCAGACGGCCGACGAACTCCGGAATCAGGCCGTAGCGGATCAGGTCGGACGGCTGCACCAGCGGCAGTAGGTCGTTGTCATTGCGATCCATGCTGCGTATTTGCCGGGTGAAGCCGAGTCCTTGCTTGCCGATGCGGTGGCGGATGATCTTGTCGAGCCCGACAAAGGCGCCGCCGCCGACGAACAGGATGTTGGTAGTGTCGATCTGAAAAAACTCTTGGTGCGGGTGCTTGCGGCCGCCTTGCGGCGGCACGTTCGCCTGTACGCCCTCGAGGATCTTCAGCAGCGCCTGTTGCACTCCTTCGCCGGATACGTCGCGCGTAATCGAGGGGTTCTCGTCTTTGCGAGCGATCTTGTCGATCTCGTCGATGTAAATGATGCCGCGCTCTGTCTTTTCCTTGTCGTAGCCCGACGCCTGAAAGAGCTTGAGAATGATGTTCTCGACGTCCTCGCCGACGTAGCCGGCTTCCGTGAGCGTGGTGGCGTCGGCGATCGTGAACGGCACCTGGAGAAAGCGCGCCAGCGTTTGCGCCAAGAGCGTCTTACCGGTTCCGGTGGAACCGACCAGCAGGATGTTGCTCTTCGAGAGCTCTACCTCGTCACGCTTGCGCCGATCGAGAATGTCGGAGCGCCGGTAGTGGTTGTACACGGCCACCGACAGCCGCTTCTTGGCGGCACTTTGGCCGACCACGTACGAATCGAGGAATTCCTTGATCTCGGCGGGGGTCGGAAGCTCGAAGGAACCTTCTTTTTCCTCGAGATCACGCTCCTCGTCGATGATGTCCGTGCAAATCTCGATGCACTCATCGCAGATGTAGACGTTGGGACCGGCGATGAGCTTGCGGACCTCGCTCTGGCTCTTGCTGCAAAAAGAGCATCGCAGGGAGGATCCGTTGGTTGTAGATCGGCTCATGTCATTCCCCGTTCCGGCGCCCCGGGCGCTTGCCCCTAGGCGTCCGGTGCCTGCGTGTGCTCCGCGATTACCTGGTCGACGAGACCGTACGCCACCCCGTCGGCAGCAGTTAATACGAAATCACGGTCGGCATCTTCGCTGAGCTGCTCCACCGATTTGCCCGTGTAAGAGGCTAACAGATCGATGATGCTCCCCCGCAACCGCAAGATTTCTCTGGTGTGGATTTCGATATCGGAGGCGGTGCCCTGAGTGCCGCCATGCGGTTGATGCAGCATGATTCGCGAATTCGGCAGGGCGAGGCGTTTTCCCGGCGTGCCGGCGGCCAATAGCACGGCGCCCATGCTCATCGCCTGTCCGATGCAGAGCGTCATCACGTCGGGACGGATGTAGCGCATCGTGTCGAGAATGGCGAGGCCGGCGGTTACCGAGCCGCCGCTGCTGTTGATGTACAGCTGAACGTCCTTCTCGGGGTCCTCGGCCTCGAGAAACAACATCTGGGCGATCACCAGGTTGGCGACGTCATCGTCGATCGCGCTGCCGAGGAAGATGATGTTGTCCTTGAGCAGTCGAGAGTAGATGTCGTACGCACGCTCGCCCCTGGCGGTCTGCTCGACGACCATCGGGATCAAAGGCATGCTCATAGCTCCGTCGCCACAAGAATGGGGTGTGGAAGGTTCAGGAAACTAACGCCTTCAAGACGATAAATGCGGGGCTTCAGGGGCTTCTTCCACCGTTTCGATCGTAGCATGCTGCTTTACGAAGTCTAAAGCGCGTCGCCGAACCATAGCGCGCCGCAGACCGTCAAACGACCCGTCTTTTCGCATCTGCTGGGCCAGCGCCGCCACCGTGCCTTCCGGCTGGTCCTCCTGGTGGCTCTCGATTTCGGCCACCACTTCGTCCTCACCAACCTCGATGCTCTCGGTCTCGGCGATGCCGTCGAGCAGCAGCTCCTCGTGCACGGCGCGCCGCGCGTCGGCCGTGTTGTCGGCGCGAAAGCGGCTCCAGTCCATGCTGGTCCGCGGGTCGATGCCCTGCTGCGCGAGCTCCTGGGCCGCCCGCTGCACCGCTTGATCGAGGCGCGCCTCGACGAGTGACTCGGGCGTGTCGATTTTGTTGGCTTCGATGACCTGATCGAGCAGCTGGCGCTCCATGTCGCGCTCGGCCTCCTCTTCGACGTGGCGGCCGAAGTCTTCGCGGGTCTTTTCGCGCAGCTCGGCGAGATCCTCGAGCCCCAGATCGCGAGCCAAATCGTCGTCGATGGCCGGCAGATGCCGGCGCTTGATCTCGGTGACCTCGGCGCGACAGGTGACCTCTTTGCCGGCCAACAAATCGTTGGGGTATACCTCGCCGAGCTCGGTGAGGAACTCGCGCGAGTCGCCGACCTTGAGGTCCTCGAGCTGCACATTGAGCCCCGGAATCGCCTGTTCCTCGCCGAGGTGCACGTAGCGGTCTTCCTCGGCGAGCTTCTTGCCCTTGCCGTCGCGCGGGAACAGGGCGATCGACGTGCGCACGTAGTCACCCTGCTTGGCGCCCTCGTCATCATCCACGGATTCGAGCTTTGCAGCACGCTCGCGCAGGTTGTCGACAGCCTTGTCGATGGCCTCGTCGGTGATCTGCCGGATGCTCTTGGTGGCCTCGAGGTCCTTGTAGCCCGACACCGAGATCTCCGGCTGCACGTCGAAGTGCACCGCGAACACCAAGGGTCGTTCCGGATCGAAATCGACGTTCTCGAGAACCGGGTTGTGCAGTGGCTGCAGGCCGCGGACGTCCAGCTCAGTGCGGAGGTGGGCCGGCACCATGTGCTCCAGCACGTGGTCGCGGATCTCCTCCTTGAAGCGCTGCCGCACCATGCTCATCGGTGCCTTGCCGCGGCGGAACCCCTGCATCTTGGCGCGCTGGCGGAAGACTTTGGCAACCTCGTCGACGTTCTTTACCACTTCCTCGGCGGTAACCGTGAACTTCATGTTGATGCGCGAGCCGACCAGCTCGAACTCCGTCTCGTGGTTCGAGTGATCGTGATCGTGTTCGCTGTCCATGCTCATTGTGGTTAGGTCTGCCTATCGGGTGCGCGCCACCCGGCCGGCGCCGGGATCAAGATGGTGCGAAAGGTGGGACTCGAACCCACACGGGCGTTAGCCCACTGGCTCCTAAGGCCAGCGCGTCTGCCAATTCCGCCACTTTCGCGCAAAGGATGGCAATGCATGGTGAGCCGCCTAGGAATCGAACCTAGAACCTACGGATTAAGAGTCCGTTGCTCTGCCAATTGAGCTAGCGGCCCACCAAACCCTGTTTCAAATGCGCCTGGCAGGAGTCGAACCTGCGGCCTTCGCATCCGGAGTGCGACGCTCTATCCTGGCTGAGCTACAGGCGCGCCGGTGGTTTCATCTTTTTTGCGAGATTTCTAGCAGCGTGCTGAGGGTGAGCGAGGGGATTTGAACCCCCAACCCCTAGGACCACAACCTAGTGCTCTACCTAGTTGAGCTACGCTCACCAGCAAGAAGAGCAATTGTAGGGGGGCCGCTCGGCAAGGGTCAAACTTCGACTAATCCCACTCGATGACGATCTGAAAGGTAATGGCCCCCGCCAGCGGTGTCGCGGTCGTGACCTTGAACGTCGCCAGGGTGTTGGGACCCAGATCGGCGGGCACCGTCGTCGCGCTGGCGACGTCGATCAACGTGTTGTTGGCGTCGAACACGTTCACGGAAACGCGGGTGTTGGGGGCCGTGCCGGTGCCGGCGTTGGTGACCTGCCCGAGGTATTCGGCAAAACCGCCGGGGCTGGCCTGAACGGTAGCCTGTCCGACGAGGATTACGTTGGCGACCAGCGGCTGCGTCGGAGTGTCAGAATTGTTGTCACTGTTGAATAGATTGCAAGCAGGAAGGGCAAAGGCGGCAAACAGGCATACAATAGAAAGACGACTCTTGAGCAACGCGCGCATAGAGTGAGCTATCTGGGTGAGCGCGAATTGTAACGCGAGGGGCAGACAGAGAGTAACGCACCCACGCTCGAGCGCGCGAGGGCACCCGAAGCTCCGTTCATATCCGACAAGGAGACAAGCACGTCATGCGTAACAGAATCAGCATAATCGCCGTCGCCGTCAGTGTTCTTGCCGCGGCGGCGCTCGCCGCCGGGCCGTTGTCGGCGGCGCTTCCGCAAGCAACCAGATCGGTGGCGTTCGTCAACAACGACCGCGTCTTCGCGGAGTCCACTATGGGGCAAAACGCCTCGGCCCAAATCGAGGCCAACTTCGGTGGCTGGCAGGCGCAACTCAGCGGGCTGCAGCAGGAGTTGCAGGGTTTGTTACAGCAACGGCAGTCGCAGGCCGGGCTCATGACCATCGAGCAGCTCTCGCGGCTCGATGGCGACATCGAGCAGAAGCAGGTCGACCTGCAGCGCATGCAGGACGATGCACAGCGCCAGTTCGCGACGATTCGCGATAGCATCCTGGCGCAGCTTGAGACGGCCGTGCTTCCGGAGGTTGCGGGACTGGCGCAGGAGCTCGGCTACATGACGGTGTTCAACACACAGACTCCGGGTGTTCTGTTCTACGACGCCGCGGTCGACATTACCGACGAGCTCATCGCCCGGCTCAACACGATTCAGGAGTAACCCGGCAGTCGCGGCCCTTGCGCCCGCTCCCTTGGCGGACGTCAAGAAAGTCGGAGCTATTGGGGCGCAGTGCGCCAGAGGAGGAAGCGCAGCTACTCGCTGAGTTCGGCTACCGTAGCGGTTACCGGCCGGCCGCCGGAGTGTCCGGCCTCCGTGTCGTACATCAGCAGCACGGGGTTCGACGAGCCCGTTTCGGCCTGCAACAGAGCGGTCATCTTGCGAGCATGCAGCGGCGCAACGCGGGTATCGCCATCACCTGTCACGAACAGAGCCGCGGGATAGTCTTCGCCGCTAACAACCCGGTGGTACGGCGAGTAAGTGGCTAGATACTCGAACTGCAGCGGATCCTGCGACGAGCCGTACTCGGGAACCCAAAAGCCGGCCACCAGAAACCTGTGGTAGCGCAGCATGTCGAGTAGCAGGTAGGTGCAAACCACCGCCGCGAACAGCTCGGGACGTTGCGTCATGGCGGCAGCCACCAGCAGACCGCCGTTGGACCCGCCGCGGATCGCCAGCTTGCTGGGGTTCGTGTAACCGCTGCCGATCAGCCACTCGGCGGCGGCGATGAAGTCGTCGAACGTATTCTGCTTGTTCTCCAGCATGCCGGCGCGATGCCAAGCCTCGCCGAACTCGCCGCCGCCGCGCAGGTTAGGAAGGGCCCACACGCCGCCGCTCTCCATCCAGACAATGGCGAACGGATTGAAGCTCGGCAGCATGCTGACGTTGAAGCCGCCGTATCCGGTGAGCAACGTGGGGTTGTTGCCGTTCAACTCGAGGCCGCGACGGTGAGCCACGAACATCGGCACCAGCGTGCCGTCCTTCGAGGTGTAGGTGACCTGCTCGATCTCGAAGTCACGGCGGTCAAGTGGAGCTTCGAGCCGGGCGCAGGCCTCGTGGCGTCCGGTTGACACGCTGAAGGAGTAGATCCTCGTCGGCTCCACTAGCGAGCTTACAGAGTAGAAAGCTCGGTCGTTGTCCCAGGAGCCGCTCACGAAGTTGCCGTCGACAGCGCTGCTGCCCAGGGCGCCGAGGGTTTGGAACTCGACTGTGCGCGCGAGGTTTCCGTCCGGCTCGTACACGCGGATGTGCGGTTGCACCTGCGACAGCGCCTGCACCAACAAGTGGCCGCCCGCCGTGGCGATGTTCTCGATAACGGTGTCGCCCTCGGGCACGATCTCCGTCCAGCCCCGCCCCGGCGAGCGCAGGTCGGCGGCAAGAACCCGATGGTTCGGCGCCTCCCAGTTGCTGCGTACGAACAGGGTGTCACCGGCGATCGCGCCGAAGAACGCGGCGTCGATGTCGTTGACGATCGGGTACACTTGGGTGCCGGTCCAGGTGTCACGGAAGTACAGCTCCGTTCTTGTTGCCGCGGCGCCGTGCAGCACGGTGATCAAGAGGTAGCGACCGCTTGCCGAAAGGTCGGAAGAGATGATCTTCTCCGGACCGTAGCCCCGCCCGAATACGAGTCGATCGGTGTCGCTTGGCTCGCCGAAATTGTGGAAGAACACGCGTGGCCCCTCGTCGGTCATCTTGTCGTAGTAAGCGCCGGTGCCCTCGGCGGCGATGGAAACGTTGAAGTAGCGGCCCCGCGGCAGCACATCGCCGAGGTGCTCGCCCGAATCGACGTTGATGAACCGCACCTCGATCTCATCCTGGCCGCCGCGTCGCACTCGATAGGCTGCCAGCCGTCCGTCGGCCGAAACGTCCTCGTATTCCACCGACAACGAGTGATCGAGGCTCATGCTGTGGGGATCCACCAACACCTCATCGACACCGTCCGCGGAACGGCGAACGCACAGCA
Organism: Acidobacteriota bacterium; assembly: GCA_965214245.1. Lineage (GTDB taxonomy): Bacteria > Acidobacteriota > UBA890 > UBA890 > UBA890 > CBDCBL01. The sequence continues at coordinate 304,243 of CBDCBL010000008.1, read as the reverse complement.
CCGCCAGATCTTGATCGGCGGCCCTCTTGGTGAAGAAGTAGCGATTGCCGCGCAACGTCGGGGTCGAGATCGTGTTGATCGCATACAACTCGGTAAGCCTGCTTTCAAGCGCACCGCCGCCCGGCGCTGCGCCCATTACCTGCTCCCGGTAGGCGTTCTGGGTGACGATCCACTCGTGCGTCTAGGCTGACGCCTGATCTTCCAGCCAGCGATACCCATCGGTGATGTCGACGCCGTGGAACGTCTCGACGACGTTGTCTACGGCGGTATCGGGAGCGTCCGGTGGCACACATCCGCCGGCCAGGCCGGCAGAGTCAGTAGTAGTGCGCCGAGCATCTGCGACCTTGGCAGCGTAACCAGACCCATCACACTTTCACCACCACCTGCTCGGGAACGCCACGCCGGCGCCGCTCGTTCCGCCTTCTTCATTTCGATTGTTTCGTCTCGCAGAGCTTCACGATTCGCCAAACCTTGTTAAACAGACGGAGTAGTATGGGCAACCGCATCGCCGCAGTCCATGGGGACGGGCAAGCCGGCGGCACGATGACGCCGCACGTGTGGCACGCAGTGGGTGGAGCCGGTCATGGAAATTTTCCTTTTGCTCGCGATTCTCGCGATCATGGTGTTTTTCTTCCTGACCGAAAAGCTCCCGATCGAGCTCACCGCATTTGCCGGCCTCTCCGCCCTGGCGCTGCTCGGTTACGTCGAGCCCGGCGAGGCGTTCCTGGGCTTCGCCTCGCCGGCGGTCATTACCATGCTGTCGGTGTTTTTCATCAGCGCCGCGCTGCTGCATACCGGCGTTGCCAACACTGCGGCACGCCTCATTCATAGGCTTGTCGGTCCGCGCGAAAAACTGTTGCTCGTGTTCCTGATGCTGACAGTCGGTGTGCTTTCGGCGTTCATGAACAACGTCGCCGCCGTCGCCGTGATGATGCCGGCGGTGGCTTCGCTGGCGCGGCAGGCGCACATCGCGCCGTCGCGTCTTTACATGCCCTTGGCCTTCGGTGCGATCCTGGGCGGCACCACGACGCTCGTCGGCACGCCGCCCAACCTGTTGACCGCACAGGTGATGTCGGAGGCCGGCATCGAGCCCTTCAAGCTGTTCGATTTCACCCCCTTCGGCCTCGTGTTGCTGGGGACCGGGATTCTCTACATGTTGACGCTCGGCAGCCGGTTGCTCCCCGAACGCGACATCTCGAGCGACGTGGTGGTGAGCGGTGATCTGACGCAGGTTTACCGGCTGCGCGAGCGGCTGTTTTCCATCCGCGTGCCACGCGGCTCGCCGCTCGACGGTTCAACGCTGCGCGCAGCGCGCATCGGAACGGCGCTCAACGTCAAGGTGGTTGCCGTGGTGCGTGGTGGCGAGAAGCAGCTCGCCCCTTCGCCCGACTACGAAATTCGGGGCGACGATCGACTGCTGGTCGAAGGCCGGTTTTCCGACGTTCAGGACCTGGTCGGCGTACAAGGGCTCGAGATGGCGAAGTCGCGCCAAGTAAACCTGCGCGAAGCTACCGGCATCTTTACCGGCGCCACGCTGCTGATCGAAGAGAATGCCCAGGCCGTCGGCAAGACGGTTCGGGAGCTGCAGGTGCGCGAACGGTTCGGTGTGTTGGTGGCGGCCATCTGGCGCGGCGGGAAAGTGGTGCACGACCGCACCGGCGGCATGCCCTTGAAGAGCGGCGACGAGGTACTCGTGATCGGGGACCGCGAGCGCATAGAGGCCATCGCCGCCAGCCCGGAGACCGCCATTATCGAGATCGGCCCGGCGGCTGTGGGCCGTTTGGATGGTGTGTGCTTTGAGCTCAAGGTGGCAGTGGGCTCGACACTGGTCAACTCGACGCTGCGCGACAGCCGCATGGGCGAGCTCGTCGGCCTGACGGTCATTGGCGTGGTGCGCGGCGGGCAGCTGGTCACCCCCGGTCCCGACGATGCCTTCGAGTCCGGGGACCGCTTGCTCGTGACGGGCGAGCCGACCCGGATCGCCAGCCTCATGGAGATGGGCGATGTCGAGGTCGAGAGCGAGATGCCCGATGTCGAGCTCGAGTCCGAGTCGATACGCGTTGTCGAAGCAGTGGTCGCCCCGCGTTCCGGGATCGCCAACAAGACGCTCATGGAGCTCGACTTTCGCGAACGCTACGGACTGCAGGTGTTGGCGGTTTGGCGCGCCGGCGAGCCGCTTCACGACGGTTTGCCCAATTTGCGCTTGGGCATAGGCGACGCGCTGCTGTTGCAGGGTCCGGCCGCCAAGATCCAGCGCCTGGCCCCCGATCCCGATTTTCTCGTGCTGACCCCCGGCCTCCAAGAGGTTCGGCGCACCGAGAAGGCGCCGTTCGCACTCGCCGGCCTGGGGATCATGGTGGGCCTGGTAGCCGCCGGCTTGTACCCGATCCAGGTGGCGGCGTTCGTCGCCGCAACGTTTGTCGTGCTGACCGGCGCCATCACCATGGATCAGGCCTACCGCGCCATCGAGTGGCGGGCCATTTTCCTGGTGGCCGCCGTGTTGCCCGTAGGCATCGCCATGGAGAGATCCGGCGCCGCCGCGCTGATGGCCGATGGCGTGGTCAACAGCGCTGGGGAGCTCGGGCCGTGGGCCGTGCTGTTGGCGCTGCTCGTGTTGTCGAGTGCCTTGAGCCAGGGTCTCGATGGTGCGCCGACGGTGGTACTCCTGGCGCCTGTCGTGTTCCTGTCGGCCGACCAGCTCGGCATCAGTCCACGGCCCCTGATAATGGGCGTGGGTCTGGCCGCCTCGGCGGCATTCCTGACCCCGTTCAGCCACAAGGCCAATCTGCTCGTGATGGGTGCGGGCGGCTACCGCGCCGGCGACTTCGTGCGGGTCGGGAGCATCCTCACGATCATCGTCCTGGCGCTTCTGGCCCTCATGATCCCGTTCTTTCTCCCGTTCTAGGAACCGGTGAAGTGTTCCGGCCTGTCGGGAGTCTCGGTCATCTCCCGTAACCGAAAACGCAGAAACTGCAAAGTGTCGGTAAAGAAACGTTAGGCGTGCAACTTTTCGGGGTTGCCGGTCGTCTAATCGTTCAAGAGGGCAGGGACACAGGTTTTCCTGGATCAGAGCACCCTCGCAGTAGCAAAACCCGCTTTCCCTGAAGGGAACTGAAAATGGTTGAAGGGGCACGAGACAAGATCGACGCCGTGGTCGCCACGTGGCCGGGTGTCGTTTCCGGACCGCATCGGTTCGGCGGCACGGAGTGGCGTCTCAGCAAGCGCGAGATCGGCCACATTCACGGCGACGAGCTGGTCGACATTCCCTTCCCCAAACGATTGCGCGACGAGCTCGTGGCGGCGCGCCAGGCGGAGGCTCACCACGTTCTGCCGGACAGCGGCTGGATCAGGCTGCCACTGAACCGCGACGAAGATCTCAGGTGGGCCGTTGTGTTGCTGCGCCACTCGTACGAGTTGGCGCGGCAGCGCATCGAGCGGCGCGCCGGCATCAAGATGCCGGCGCCGAAGACCGCGAGCACGGCGCCGGCCACCCTGGCCGAAGTCGCCTGACAGGGAAGTCGCTGGGCGGCGAACAGCGCGTATTCCCTTACGCAACCACGGGTTTTTCCTGACGCTCCGTAGTTCGCGACTCACGTTCGCTGGGCATACGCTTCTGTCCATCCCCCAAGCGAGCGAGATTCCCCTGTTCAGGAGACACGAATGAAGAAACAGTACGTGGTGGTACTTGCTCTGATTGCGGCAGTTCTGCTTCCGGCCGCGGCGTAGGCGCAGCAAACGAAGGTCGGGTTCACGCCCTACTTTGCCTGGCGTCACGGCAACGACGTCAGCGACACCTCAGGCATTAGGGTGAACTTGGACAGCGGCGTTGACCTGACCCCCCAAAACGGATTCAGAGGTAATCTCACGATCTGGGTCGAAAAAGGGAGGTCAGAATGCCGGCGAAGAGGCACAGCGCAGAGCAGATCGTACGGAAGCTACGGGAGGCTGAGGTGGAGCTGGCCCGAGGCGCGACGGTCAAGGATGCCTGCCGCAAGCTAGCAATCACCGAGCACACCTACTACCGGTGGCGACGCGAGTACGGGGGGCTGAGGGTCGACGAGGCCAGGCGGCTGAAGCAACTTGAGAAGGAGAACGTCCGGCTCAAGAAGATTGTGGCGGAAAAGGAGCTGGATCTTTCGATCCTGAAGGAAGTTGCGGAGGGAAACTTCTGAGCCCGGCACGTCGCCGAGATGCGGTTGAGCATGTTCGGCGGAGGCTGGGCGTTTCCGAGCGACGAGCGTGCCGGGTGCTGAAACAGTCGCGCACGACGCAGCGGTACGTGCCACGGCAACCGGACGACGAGCAGGTGCTGACGGAGAGGATCGTGAACCTAGCCCGAGAGTATGGCCGCTACGGGTATCGGCGAGTGACGGCGCTACTGCGCATGGAGGGCTGGCTCGTGAACCACAAGCGGGTGCAACGGATCTGGCGGCGCGAGAGGCTGAAAGTACCGAAGAAACAGCCCAAGCGAGCACGGCTGTGGCTCAACGATGGCTCCTGCATCCGGCTGCGCCCCGAGAACAAGGATCATGTCTGGGCGTATGACTTCGTCCACCACCGGACGCATGACGGTCGGGCTATGAGGCTGCTGACGATCGTCGACGAGTACACACGGGAGAGCCTTGCAATCGACGTGGCGCGGAAGCTCAACTCCGAGGACGTACTTCACCGACTAGGACGACTGTTCGTTCATCGAGGTATTCCAGCGCACATCAGGTCAGATAACGGATCGGAATTCACCGCCGAAGCGGTTCGCGACTGGCTGGGCCGGCTCGGCGTCGGCACGCTGTTCATCGAGCCGGGCTCCCCATGGGAGAACGGCTATGTGGAGAGCTTCAACGGCAAGCTCAGAGACGAGCTGCTGAACGGGGAGATCTTCTACACGCTGAAGGAGGCAAAGGTTCTGATCGAGAGATGGCGCCAGCAGTACAACCGCGTACGACCGCACAGCTCGCTGGGCTATCGACCTCCGGCACCGGAAGCGGTGTTGTTGAAACCGGCTACGCTACGCTTCGCCGGCCTCAACAACCTCTTGTCAGCACCGTGTTACTGAGATAGAAGGTGGTACTAACCGCGGGGTCTGGTCACCTTTAATCGCGCCCGTATCCACGCGGCGATTCTCACCGCGCTCACGACACCGGCCGGCCGGGTGACAATCGCCTTAGAAGGCGTACTTCAAGTCAAAGCTGAAGTCGACCATGGCGACATTGCGGCTCGTCATCCGGCCCTTCACTGGTTCACTTCCGTCACGTCGCAGGTTGGGCTCGTGACTGCGTAGCGGGTCCCAAACAACATCATCGCTCAGGGACGAGTAGTTGACCCAGCGGCCCTTGACGCCCAGCGATACTCGCTCGGTGAGGGCATAGTCAGCACCGAGCAACACCTGGTAACCGAACAGTGTGTCGCTGAGCTCGCTTCGCGCACTGCTTACGGTGCCGGCCAGGTTCTGGCGGAACGCAACCAGCTGGGCGTTGGATGCAAACGGAAAGTCTGCGCCGGTGGTTATCTTGCCCGGGTCGGCGTTCCTGGCCCAGATGCTCCCCCAATCCACAGCCGCAAACCCGACTCCCGCACCAACACCGACATAGGGTGTGAACCGGCTGCTGTTGATGAAATCGAAATACAGGTTCCCGAACAGATTGTGTGAGCTCAAGTTGCCGAGACGGTCTTCGGCCCGTTCAATTTCTTGTCCGAGCTTGGCAAAGCCAACCCCCTCAGCGCCTGTAACCGGGGTCGTCTGATCGTACTCCGAATTGTAGAAGAAGTACTCCGACTCAAGCCGGAACCTGCCCTCCAGGCGATAGCCCAGCGCCACGCCAGACACAATGCCCCTGGCGCCATCAAAGACATTCTTCCAGTCATCCCCCTCCCCGCGATTGACCTTCGTGCATCGGTCCCCGCCCAACAAGTACCACGGGTTGAGGAACTCATCGCACGCGCTTTCCCGGTCGTCGCTGGTGCCGCTGAAATCCAGCCCTGAGGCGAAGCTAGCTCCCTGCTCGCTGCTCAGATAAAAGCCGCTGCCTTCCTGTGCCCAGGCCGGCCCAACTACCTTGTCCGGGAACTCGGGCATGCCGTCGACTATGATGCCGCTCGACATGCCGTTCTCGGCGAAGAGGCGTACCTTCTCGTTGTCGAGGAGGCCGCCAACGCCTGTTGAGGCGTCCAGGATCGCCATATACATCGTCGAGTCGTCCAGCGCGTTGCTCCTCGTGCTTACACGCCACGTCGACCGCGCTGCCTCTTGCAGCTCTTTGCTCAGGGTAGATGTTTTCTTAGTGGCCAGTAGCCTGTACTCGTACATCGGGGGCTCAAACTCCCGATCGTGCTCGAGGATCAACATGACTTCCTGTCCGCCGAACGTGCTGCTAAAAATGGTTTGGCCGACCCCTGCGAAGCCCGCGTCACCTGCCTCCTGTAGCTCCTTTTGCATCGTGGAGGTCTTCGGGGTTGCCAGCAACTTGTACTGATAGCGTAATGGTTCGCCGCCATCGAGCCTCTCCATCACGACGACGACCGCGTTTCCCCCGAACGACGTTTCCCCGCCCATTACGTCCGCGAATCGAAACCCGGCATCAGCTGCCTCGTTCAATTCCTTCTCCATCGTCGATGTCTTGGACGTAGCGAGGAGTTGATACTCACGTACAGGCGTTGCTTCGTTCTGATCTTGCTGCGGAGAGGCCACAGCCCAAGCCAATGGGCTCGCAACACCGACGACAATAGTGACCGCGAGAGCTAGGCGAAACGTGCGCATGTTGGAACCCCTCTATTGTGTGGAAAACACGAAATTCCACGAACGGTATCGTTGTTTGCTGATGCGCACAACTACCTACCCGCGAACATCAACTAACTCAGCAGTGTTCTAGATGATGCGTGCGGCGGTGCCCGAATGTTCGCTTAGAACTTAAGCGAACGTTCGATTTCGGGGCGCTTGAGATGCCTGCTGAGGTGCACTCCCGAGCGTCTGATCGGCGTCCTCTCGCGCCTACGACACGATCCGCTCCCGGGCCTTCTATCGATCGGCGGCAACCTCGTTTCTGGGCCGTTTCTCGGGCTCGAGAATCGGGCGGTCCTTCGATCTCCTCTTGTTTGCCGCACGTTCCGGCGGTAACACTGGAGGCCACTCCCGTAGCTCCCGAGACGCCCTTGATCAGCGCATTGAGACGTGACCCAAAACTGACCTGTGCCCTGGAAACTGGACCGCGGATTGACCTGCCCCCCCCCAAAACGGATTCAGAGGTAATCTCACGATCCGGGTCGAAGAAGGGAGGTTAGAATGCCGGCGAAGAGGCACAGCGCAGAGCAGATCGTACGGAAGCTACGGGAGGCTGAGGTGGAGCTGGCCCGCGGCGCGACGGTCAAGGATACCTGCCGCAAGCTAGCAATCACCGAGCACACCTACTACCGGTGGCGACGCGAGTACGGGGGGCTGAGGGTCGACGAGGCCAGGCGGCTGAAGCAACTTGAGAAGGAGAACGTCCGGCTCAAGAAGATTGTGGCGGAAAAGGAGCTGGATCTTTCGATCCTGAAGGAAGTTGCGGAGGGAAACTTCTGAGCCCGGCACGTCGCCGAGATGCGGTTGAGCATGTTCGGCGGAGGCTGGGCGTTTCCGAGCGACGAGCGTGCCGGGTGCTGAAACAGTCGCGCACGACGCAGCGGTACGTGCCACGGCAACCGGACGACGAGCAGGTGCTGACGGAGAGGATCGTGAACCTAGCCCGAGAGTATGGCCGCTACGGGTATCGGCGAGTGACGGCGCTACGGCGCATGGAGGGCTGGCTCGTGAACCACAAGCGGGTGCAACGGATCTGGCGGCGCGAGGGGCTGAAAGTACCGAAGAAACAGCCCAAGCGAGCACGGCTGTGGCTCAACGATGGCTCCTGCATCCGACTGCGCCCCGAGAACAAGGATCATGTCTGGGCGTATGACTTCGTCCACCACCGGACGCATGACGGTCGGGCTATGAGGCTGCTGACGATCGTCGACGAGTACACACGGGAGAGCCTTGCAATCGACGTGGCGCGGAAGCTCAACTCCGAGGACGTACTTCACCGACTAGGACGACTGTTCGTTCATCGAGGTATTCCAGCGCACATCAGGTCAGATAACGGACCGGAATTCACCGCCGAGGCGGTTCGCGACTGGCTGGGCCGGCTCGGCGTCGGCACGCTGTTCATCGAGCCGGGCTCCCCATGGGAGAACGGCTATGTGGAGAGCTTCAACGGCAAGCTCAGAGACGAGCTGCTGAACGGGGAGATCTTCTACACGCTGAAGGAGGCAAAGGTTCTGATCGAGAGATGGCGCCAGCAGTACAACCGCGTACGACCGCACAGCTCGCTGGGCTATCGACCTCCGGCACCGGAAGCGGTGTTGTTGAAACCGGCTACGCTACGCTTCGCTGGCCTCAACAACCTCTTGTCAGCACCGTGTTACTGAGATAGAAGGTGGTACTAACCGCGGGGTCTGGTCAACACCTCCCGCCACATCTACGATAGCAAGTAGGGTCCGCCAGTTGTCGGCGGCACGGTCGTTCAGGCCATCGGGGACATCGGGATCAGCATTGCGGATCGCCTCACCGTGATCGGCCGCCCACCGCGCCGCCTGGCGGAGGAGGTCCTCGAGGTCGAGGCGTCCGAGGCGCAATCGCTCGACCTTCTCGCCCGGTGTCTTCCTCCGCATGGGAACCACTATGGAGCGGTCCTGCAGCGTGTCCGGCAGGTTGCCGATCAGAGCCACTGCCTTCGGTCCCCACGTGGAGAACTTAGCTGGCTCGTGGTCTTCGCCTACAGTGCGGATCACATGCGCGGTTCCACGCGTGTGCCCGGAATTCAGAATGCCTCGAAGCTCCTCCCGCTCCCGGAGGAACGAGTCCGCCTCATCGACTAATAGGGTCGGTCTGCATTGCTCCACCGCACGGAACAGGGCGGCCGGCGTGATATTGGAAGCAGCAAGAGGTCTCGGTACGAGGCCGCGGAGCACTGTCAGCGTGGTGGTCTTGCCGCACCGCTTCTCCGGCGACACCAGTGCCAGCAGTGGAGAAACGTCGGCAGAGTCGTGCACGTGAGCGAATACAGTCCAGAGGGCGAGGGCCGTCGCGGCGGCGTCTACCAGTGCCACGAATCGAGCGAACGTTTGGGCAAGGGCGTGCAGGAGACCGGCTCCCCCTCTCTGCCAACGTGGGGTGAGACGATGGAGGTTGGATAATTACTGAGCAAGAGGGCGAGGTCGGAGACACAAGAATGTCGGAGTTGAGCAACAACGGTGCAGGAGACCACGAGGCCACCGGACGTCCGGTGCAGGGAGCCGGAGGCGACCGAAAGCGGACGTCGCGCGAGCCCGCGGTCCCGGCCCCCGACCCCCAGTTGGTCGAGCGACCACGGCGCCGCAAGTTCACCGCCGAGTACAAGGTCCGGGTGGTACGCGAGGCGGACGGGTGCTCGAAGCCCGGCGAGGTCGGCGCGCTGCTGCGGCGCGAGGGGCTGTACTCGTCGCATCTGTCGGTGTGGCGCAAGCAGCGTGACGCCGGGGCATTGGTGGCGCTGGCTAAGCCACGCGGCCGGCCGGCGCCCGATCCCCGAGACGCGCAGCTTGCCAACCTGCGTCGCCGAGCCGAGCGGGCCGAGGCGGAGCTCGAGAAAGCACGGCGAGTAATCGAGGTGCAGGGAAACGTCTCCGCGCTTCTGGGAGAGCTGCTCGAGCCCAGGGGCGCCAACGCGACTACCAAGCGATGATCGAGCAAACCGTCGAACAACTCACTCCCATCATCGGGACTCGCCCGGCGTGCCGGACGCTGGGCGCCTCGCACGCGACGATCTACCGCCGCCGCCGGCCGCCTGCGCCCCGACCGAGCAGACCGCGGCCCAAGCCGGCGAGGGCGCTGTCGGAGCCCGAACGTCAGAAGGTTCTCGCCGAGTTGCACAGCGAGCGGTTCGTCGACTGCGCTCCTGCCCAGGTATGGGCGACGCTGCTGGACGAAGGCCGCTACCTGGCATCGGAGCGCACGATGTACCGGATCCTCGCCGCCCAGGGCGAGGGCGGCGAGCGGCGCAACCAGCTCGTGCACCCGCCCTACAACAAGCCCGAGCTGCTCGCCAAGCGAGTCAACGAGGTGTGGTCGTGGGACATATCCAAACTGCGAGGCCCTGCCAAGTGGACCTACTTCTACCTGTACGTCATCCTCGACGTGTTCAGCCGCTACGTGGTGGGCTGGACTCTCCAGCACCGCGAGAGCGGTCCCTTGGCCGAGCAGCTCATCGACCAGGCGCTGCTCCAGCAACGCATCGGACCTGATCAGCTCACCATCCACGCTGACCGCGGCAGCTCGATGACCTCCAAGCCGGTCGCCTTCCTGCTCGCCGATCTCGGGGTCACCAAGACACACTCGAGGCCCTACACCTCGTCGGACAATCCCTACTCCGAGGCCCACTTCAGGACGCTCAAGTACCGACCCGAGTTCCCTGCTCGCTTCGAGTCGATCGAACACGCCCGTCTCTTCTGCCGGGCATTCTTCCACTGGTACAACTACCAGCATCGCCACTCGGGCATCGGCCTGATGACTCCGGCGACGGTGCAGGACGGACTCGCCCAGCAGACCCGCGACCGGCGTGCCGAAGTCCTGCTGGCCGCCTACCGGGCCCGGCCTGAGCGCTTCGTCAACCACCCACCCAGCCCGCCGGCGATCCCCACCGCCGTCTGGATCAACAAGCCTGCCACCCTCGAGAATGCTCACTAATTACGCGTGACCACCGTCTCATCTGCGTTGACAGGCACCGTCCGTCCACCAGCTCTGGCCACAGCTCCGGATCTGCCAACGCGAGACTCGTCCCCTGGGCGGTGCGTTCCTTCGCCGGTTCACCATCGAAGCGTCGAAGGTCTCTGCACGCCTCGTTGCGCAGATTGTCAATCACACTGACTCGCCAGCCACTGGCTCGCCCGATCTCTCGGCGTAAGGGCTCGTAGTCGGCGTCATCCAGTTGCGCGAGCACAAGCCGAACCTCTCGCGGGTCAGCCTCGCCGGTGTAAGCACCCTCATCATTACGGTGACAGTCCAGCCAGGCTTGAGTGTCTTCGCTGGATGTCGCCGCCGGCAACTCGTCGGCATCCTCGCCGATGGCCTGCGCAAGCCGCTCTGTCAGGTCACGGCAGGTCTGGCGACGACGCGGAACCCCTTTGCCCCTGTCGGGAAACAGGTCGGCCATTTCGAGGCCGATGGCCTGCACAACGGCCTCGGCGCTGCACCCCGCGTGGCAATGCACCAGCACGCGTCCGTCGTCGCCCGCAGCAATGGACAGGGACGGTGAGCGATCATCGTGTGCAGGACATGCCCAGTTGCGCCCCTGCTGGTGGCATCCAGCCGCCTCGAGTGCGGTATGGACACGTTCTATCGCAGTGCTCACGACGTTGCCCTCGAGGGGCGCGCCGGCCGGTCGCTGCCGGCCCGCTCGCGGGACTCGATCCAGGCGTTGATTTCCTCAAGGTGCCACCCCACGCAGCGCTGGCTCAGCTGGACCGGGCACGGGAACTGTCCCGCCGCCATCATTCTGTAGAGCGTTGCTTTCGCTAACCCGGTCCGTCGGATAACTTCGGCGCGGCGAATGATCCTTGGTTCAGACATGCGGTCTCCTTTCAATTAAGGTAGACCGCATGGTTTCTGAAGAGACGGTGCGAGCGTTAGCAGGCTATCTTCCGATAGCCTTCAAATGGACGCGTCGGGCAGGGGCGGCCAGCATTCCCACGGCAGCGGGAGTTTGCCATCGAGCTTGGTGGCGGAATTGATTGCATTCATCACGGTGCGCTCGTCAACACCGAAGTGCTTGCTCAGCACCCCATAGCGAACCATCTTCTTGTCCAAGCCCAAATACCCGAGCAGGCCGAATACCTCGGCAATCGCGTAGTTGCGGTTGTGGTGCGTGTAGTACGGGCGCCCCCGGTCTCCCCTGTGTTTCGGTGGCGGTTCCAGCTCGTCCTTGAAAAACGCGATGGCCCAATCGGCCAGGTCATCGGGGAACACCTGGCCGGTCCCGAGCAGGCGAACCGCAATGAGTTTCAGCGCTTCCCAGTAGTCGGGATTGACAGCGCCTGGCCTTGATCATGTTCCGCAGCTTCTCGGCTTGGCGCTCCTCGCCCCACTTCGCCCTCATTGTGAACCAGTTGTCCGCTTCCACCGAGCCGCGCGCCGCAATAGAAGATAGGTCCCACCCGCACAGCCAGTAGCGCACGACGTTGCTCGGTGGCCTCTACATCACTCAATCCCTTGAGCAGGCCCGGGCGAAGCAAGGCTTGGTGTTCCCCGGCCGGCAGTTCCCAAACATTCAATCCCTTGTCGAGCTCGGCGAACGCCGCGTCCCACGCGGCGCCGCGGCGCTTCCTATCCACGGCGCACCATCGGCACCACTTGGCTGCCTTCCGCATCATAGGCCGCCCAATCATCCATGAGCTTTCGCCGTCGCTCGAACAGGTCTGAGCGCGCGTAGGCACCCTCGACGCCGCCCACGACGTGCGCCAGCGCCGCTTCCATGACCGCACGGGGCGCGTCCGTGCATTCCGCCGCCCAGTCCCGGAAGCTCGAACGGAACCCGTGCGGCACCGCGGCGATGTCAAGTTCTCGCAACAGCTTGGACAGCGGGCTGTCGGAAAGCACCTTGCCCATCGGCGATGGGAACACCAGGCCGCTTGTGTCCGGCAGCGCCCGTGCCTCGTTCAGCACTTCCAGGGCGCGCCCTGACAAGGGCACCCGGTGTTCGCGTTTGGACTTCATCCGCTCGCCCGGTACCGTCCACACGGCCTCCTCAAGATCGAATTCATCCCACGTGGCCAAGCGGACCTCACCCGAGCGACTGGCCGTCAGCACCAGAAACTCGAAGGCCAGCTTCACAACCGTCGTGGCACTCGAGGCACGCACGACCGCGATGGCGCCCGCCACTTCACCATGCGGCAAGGCGCGCATGTGGCCTCTGAGCTTGCTATGCCGTGGCAGTGCTTGAGCGATCGCGTCGCCGGCCGGGTTGTCCTGCCGCAGGCCTTGAGCAACAGCCCACTTCATCACCGCGCCGATGCGCTGGCGCACCCGCCGTGCGGTTTCCGGCTTGTCGGTCCAGATCGGCAGCAACACGGCCATCACGTCCGCCGTACTCACCAGGTCGACGCGCTTGTCGCCGATGCGGGGCAACACGTAGTCGCGAAGAGACGCTTCCCATTGCGCCGCGCTCCTGCCGCCTCTCTTCCAGGAAGGCCGGTGCATCGCGATCACCTTGGCGGCGGCTTGCGCGAAGCTCGGCATGCCCACGGCTTTACGCTTGTCGGTCAGCGGGTCGCCACCCGCGCGCGCCAGCTTTCGGTTCTCGAATGCCTGTTGGCGTGCTTCGGCCAGCGACACTAGAGGATAGGTCCGTAGCCCCAGCTCCCGGCGCTTGCCGTGAATGACCAGCCGTTGCACCCACTGCCTGCCGCCGTTCGGCAGCACCCGTAGAATCAAGCCATGCTGATCGTAGTACTTGCCCGGTTCGGAGACCGTCTTGACGAACGCCGCTGACAGCTTCTTGCCGCTTCGAGGCATATCCGTGTATCCCCCCTTCTATATCCCACACAGAAAGTGAGACTACCCGAAACGACGTGAAGCATCAAGGGACTATAACTGCCTGATTATCAAGAGGATATACGATCTTAGAGGAACTTCCCGAACCCTAATGAAACCATGTATCTGCGGACGTTGCGGGCGCAGTTCAGAGTGCTGTCGCCGCCACCGGGCGAGGAAGCTCGATTCTGAGGAAAAACCGCAGCGGCCGGAACTTCTCCTTCGAGCCCCTCGGAATCAGCCGCCTGGATGGTACTCGCGCTCGATGTGCCCCTCGAGATCGGCGCGGTAGAAGTAGACGTCCCTGAGGTTCCCCGTGGCGTACCGCTCCGCCTGATCGTTGAAATGCGGCGATGAGGTATCGCTGCTCAGACCGCCGGCCGTGACCGCCCGCGCCCGAACTCGGTCACCGAACTCCACGACCGCGACGAAGCTGTTGCCGCTGGTGCCGTACCACCGCTTCGTCTGCGGATAGGCCCGCGCTCCGAACGAGGCCAGCGATCCCCATCGGCCCGAGACAAAACCCACGGGCGTGCTGGGCCCGTCGTCGTTGAACGGCTGAACGATGTCGCCGGTGAGACGCTGGAAGCGGTTGATGCTCCCCCAGGGCGTCTGCCAGCTCCCGAAGTCCGCCTCGAGCTTGGCCGACGCGGCGGCGAGCGCCTCGAGCAACTGCTGGGGCGTCGCGCCCTGCATGGCGCCCTGACTTCTCAGCTCCTGTCCCCAGAACATGGCGAGCGATGTGGGGATCAAATCGACCGAGTAGCGCAGATCCCAATCGCGTAGCACGCCCACCTGCTCGGCAAGCTGCGCTTTGAGTGGATTCGAGGCCGGCGCCTGATCGTAGGCGCGAACCAGTGCCGGAATCAGCTCCTCGAAGCCGATAACGAAGCTGTCGTACGCGGCGTCGATGAGCGATTGCAGCGTGAAGTCGGTCTTGCCGTCGAGAACGCGCATCGCATGGAGCCCGCGGGCGTTCTCACCGCCGCGCTCAACATAGACGGGAAAGTCCTCGCGGCGCGGACTGTCCGGTCCGGCGGCGGAGAACGGCCAGTTGTTGGTGTTCTGGATCCAGCCCACGGCCGGATTCAGGACGTTGGGAGTCTCTTCGATCGAGTGCACGCCCTGCCAGTCGGTCGCCGGGTTGCTGCCGTCGACGGGCTCAAGATAGTCGAAGCTCGTGTTGCGCACCGGGATGAAGTTCGAGTGCAGGTACGCGATGTTGCCCTCGGAGTCCGCGAAGACCGTGTTGTTGGACGAGTTTGTGTGCGTTCGCATCGTCTCGATGAACGCGTCGTAGTTCTGCGCCTTCGTTCGCGAATAGGACTGGATGAGGGCGTTCATCGGCTTCTCCATGAGCGCGACGCTCACCCACCTGTCGTCGACGGCGCGTACGATCGGTCCGTGATGGGTCCGGTACACGGTGAACTCCCGCTCGGCCATCCCCGTCTCGGTCCTGTACGGCACCGTGACCTGCCGCGTCGTCACCGCACGCTCTTCGTCTCCATACTGGTAGTAGAGTGCCCCGTCCCGCTCGACGATCGTTTCGAGGAACTCGTCGATGTTGTCGACGCCACTCGACGTGTGCATCCACCCGGCGTTCTCGTTGAAGCCCTGATAGACGAAGAACTGACCCCAGGTCACCGCGCCGTATGCGTCCAGCCCCTCGTTGCTGACCATGTGCAGCTCTTCACGGAAGAAGAAGGATGTGTGGGGGTTGATGAGGAACAGTGTGCTGCCGGCTGCGGTGTTCGAGGGCGCAACCGAGATGCCGTTCGAGCCTGTCGGCTCCTCGTCGGGGTCGGGCTCATCGAGACCCGAGGTCACCGCGAAGCCCGGTTCCGCCGCTGTGCCTCGGGCCGCCGCCTGAGCCGGTTCCGCCGCCGTGCCTCGGGCCACCGCCTGAGCCGTCTCCTGCTCTCCGTAGAACGCCTCGAGCTGACCCAGGTTGACGCCGCTCGATGTCGCCGCCGATGCTCCCCTCGCTGAAGGTGAGGGCCATCCACGGCTCGAAGCGGGTCAGGACCTTCGGCGTCACCTCGGGATGCGTGTAGAGGTAGTAGTTCAGGCCGTCCGCCCACGCGTCCATCAGATCCTTGAGCCACTGCGGGCTGGCGTCGTACTGAGCCCGCATGTCCGCGGGGTCGATGAAGAGCTTCATCCGCAAGTCGCGCCAGATCTCCACCTCTCCTTCGGCCTCGGCGAGGCGGCCCTGCGAATTATTGAGGAAGTTCACCTCGATCCGATTGAAATCGTCCTCGCCTTGCGCGTAGATCATGCCGAAGACGGCGTCCGCATCGGTCTCTCCGTAGATATGCGGAACGCCCCAATCGTCACGGATGATCGTGATGCTCTGAGCCCGTGCTTCCCAAGCCGCGACCTCGCCGGTGGACGCCGGTTGAGGCGCGCACGCCGCGCCTGCCAACAGCAGGGTGAGGAGAACTTTCTTCATGGTGACTTGCCTCATGTGTGATCCGAGCCGTGCTACCGAAGTGTCGACGTCGCATCCTACATCAGATCTGATTCACCACCGCGCTCACTGAGCTGTCAGCCACTCATCCCGGCGACCGCGAAATCGGGTGCGTATCCCCGATGCTATTGATCGGTCTTCAACAGAACCTTGCCCGCGAGCGCCCCCGTGTGGCCACCGTTCTCGATAGCGATCACGCCGTTGACCAGCACGAGCTCTACCCCCGTGGCATAGCGGTGGGCGTCCGCGTACGTGGCGTGATCGGAGATCGTCTCCGGGTCGAAGATTACGATGTCGGCCTTGAAGCCCGTCAGAAGCAGGCCTCGATCCTTCATGCCCAGAAACTGCGCCGGCAGCGAGGTCATCTTGCGAACCGCGTCGGCGAGCGACAGTAACCCCTCTTCACGCACGTACCGCCGCAGCGCGACCGATTGACTCGCGAACGATCGCGGATGGGCACGCACCGGACGGGCGTCGTCCGGTACGGGGGCGAATCCCCCGCCGTCGCTGCTGATCATGACCCAGTCCTGACCCATCGCGTGCCGCATGTCGTCGGGCGATTGCGACGCCGCGGCGAACAGCATGTCGGGCTCGTCGAGAATCAAATCGGCGACGATGTCGAAACCATCCCTGCCCTGTTCTTCCACGAGCTCATCGAGCGTCGTCTCGAGCAGCTCGGGGTGTTCATCGGTGACCTTGATACGAAAGTCTTGCCATCCCCAGCGCGCCACAGCGCTGGGATCCGCACGGCGGGGCTCGTAGGTCGATTCGCGCAGTCGCGCGCGCCTCGCCTCGTCGCCGAGGGCCCGCTGTAGCTCGGCGACGAACTCGCGCCGGGCCGCATCGCTTTCCTGCACGGAGACGTCGTTGGCGAACTCGCTGCGCCGCATCCGGCGGCGCAGATCCGACAGCGTGGCCAGGTCGTCGGGAATGTCGATCAGACCCGTAATGAAGTCGATCGGCGCACCCTGCAAGAAGGGGTATTGATCGGCGGTGATCTGCACACCGCGCGCCCGCGCCTCGTTCACCATGTCGACGACCCGGCGCATCTGGCCCCAATTGTCGCGACCGGCGGCTTTGAGGTGGGTGATCTGCACCGGCACCCCGGCGCCTTCGCTGATGCGGATGATCTCGTCGGCGGCTTCGAGGATACTCCCCGCCTCGTCGCGCATATGGGAGATGTACACGCCGCCGAACGCCGCGGCCGGTTCGGTGACCTCGATCACCTCTTCGGTGCTCGAATAGATGTTGAGACCGCCGTACTCGAGCCCCGTGCTGACGCCCCAGGCGCCCTCGCTCATCCCCTGCGTCACGATCGACCTCATCCGTGCCACTTCTCCAGGGGTCGCCGGCCGGAGATTGTCCTCGCCCAGCACCTCATGCCGAATCACGTTGAACGGAACCATCATGACGGCGTTGGTGCCGATGCCGCCCGCTTCCCAACGATCCTTGGTCTCGGCGACCCGAAAGCTCCCGGACCCGTCGCTTCCCGTTCGCACGGTGGTGACACCCTGCAACAGGTAGTTGAGCACCGCGTTGGCGTCAGCGCTGTCGAAGGCGTCATCGACGTGCGTGTGCATGTCGATGAAGCCCGGCGCGACCACTAGCCCCTGCGCATCGATGGTCTCGGTCGCGTTGCGGTCGGCCAGATCGCCGATCTGAGCGATCGTGTCACCACGGATGCCGACGTCGGCAAGAAACCAGGGGTTACCGGTGCCGTTGACGATCCTTCCGTTGGTGATCAGCAGGTCGAAGTTGTCGGCCGGTGCTTGCGCAACGCTCGCCGGAGCCATCAGGGCGGCGACGAGAACGAGAAGCGGCGTCAGGTGTCTCATGGGTCCGGTAGTCTCCGCCAAGCTGCTGAGCGATCTGCAAGAATGTCTCATCGCGCTGTGTTCGTTACCAGGAGAGTCGACAAATGATCAACCGTCGGAACGTGTTCGAAGCTCTACTGTTTCTCATGGTCGCCGTGTCGTTGCCGCATGGTGCCGACTCCGTTGCGCCACAGTGGACGCCGGACGACCCGGGCAGCGACAACATCGAGGTCGTAGCACATCTTCCTCTCGGGCCGCGGCTGAGCGTCGCCGACATCGAGATCGAGCAAGAGCTGCACCGCCCTTTCGTCTACATCGCCCGCATGGTGTACGGCAGCGAGGGTGAGAAGGGCACCGACATCATCAGCATCGAGGACCCCGCGAATCCGAGAATCATCTACCGCTGGCGGATCGAGAACCAGGATCTGCACCTGGGAACCGGCGGTATGGACGTCAAGTATTTCAAGTGGAACGACAGGTACTACCTGGTGCAATCGGTGCAGTTCAACCAGGGCGGGCCGAACAGCGCCATGGGAGCGGTCGTCCTCGACGTCACGGGCCTTCCCGATCCCGCCACGGTTCGAGAGGTGGCGCGCATTCAAGCGCCCGCCCAGCCAAGCGGCTTCCACAACATCTTCATTTACAAGCACGCCAACGGTCGAGTGTTGCTGTTCGCCACCACCGAGGGATCGGCCGTCAACGTGTACGACCTCGGCGACGTCGTGGAAGATCGGCCGAACGAGGCGCTGGTCGCCACCGTCCCGGCCGGGCCGGGGGCCAGCCCGATGGCCAGCTATCACGACATGTACGTCGCCTACCACGTCGACAGCGAGCAGGATCGCTTCTACGGCGCCGGAACGGGCGGCTACTACGTTTACAACGTCACCGACATCGCCAACCCGGAGCTGCTCGTCTCCCTCACCGAGATCGAGGGAGTGAAGGACGGGCACACCTTCGCCGCGACCCCCGACGGCCGCTACGTCGTCGCCGAAACCGAGTATCGCTACGCGCCGCTGCGGATTTTCGACCTGCAACCGGGGCTCGACGGCGAGGTTTCGAACATTCGGGTGCCGATCTCGGCGTGGACCGCCGACTGGCGCCACCTGGTCCACAACCACGAGATCCGCTGGCCGTACGTCTTCGTTTCCGGCTACATGGACGGCCTGCAGGTGTTCAGCCTGATGGATCCGCGCGACCCGGTAACGGTGGCCTACTACGACACCTACGTGGGCCCGTTGAACACCGACGTGTACCCGACCGACAACGGGGCGTTCGGCATCGACGTCCGCAACGCCGACGGCCTGATCGTGATCAGCGACATGACGACGGGCTTCTGGGCGTTTCGCATGGAAGGATTTCTCGGCTGGAACGGAGCCGATTGGGGTGTCCCGGACGTCTCCAGCGCGCAGGGATGGCCCGAGGGCAATCGCTAGCCCGAACTCCCGACGGGGTGCGTCAGGGGCAAGCGCTAGAGTCTGTAAGGACAAGGCGCGCGCCGGCGCCTGATCCTTGCTGGACCGTCGCCCAGGGAGATAGATTCCTGCTTTCTGTCTCGAACATGGAGCCACCGATATGAACACCTCGAATCTTTTCCGCTGTCTGATGGTCACCGCGCTGTTGAGCTCGTCCGCCGTGTCGCCCGCTGTATCGGGCCCGCTTGAGGCCGAGGGGCCGCCGGGAGCGGCGGCCCAATCGGGCATCGCGGCCTCGCAAGTTCCGGCCAACATTCTCGACCAGATCCACTTTCGCTCCATCGGGCCGACCAAGCAGGGCGGCAGGATCATGGACTTCGGCGTGCCGGACCAAGACAAGCAACCGTTCACCTTCTACGCCGCCGCCTCAACCGGCGGGTTGTGGAAAACGGTCGACAACGGGCTCACCTGGAAGCCGCTCTTCGATCACGAGAACATCAACGCGATCGGTGACGTCGCGGTGGCACCCTCCGACCCGAATGTCTTGTGGGTAGGGACGGGCAACGGCTCGTACTGGGGCGAGGGCATGTACAAGTCGACCGACGGCGGTGAGTCTTGGTCGCATGTCGGCCTCGAAGACTCGCTCTACATCTCACGGATACTCGTGCATCCCGATGATCCCGACGTCGTCTACGCCGCCGCGGTCGGCAGCTGGGTGGCCGACAATCCGCAGAAGGGCGTGTTCAAGACCGTCGATGGCGGTACCAGCTGGACCAAGTCGTTGGCCGTCACCCACGACGGCTACCAGGTCGGCGCCGCCGACATCGTCATGGACCCGCGCGACTCCGACGTTCTGTACGCCTCGAGCTGGGATCGCAACAGCGGCGCGGGCAGCGGCATTTACAAGACCACAAACGGCGGCGCCAACTGGAGCAAACTGGCGGGTGGGCTGCCAACCGGCAACCTGGACCGCATCGGGCTCGACATCTATCACAGCGACGCCGACACCGTCGTCGCCTTCATCATCACGCCTCGTTCCGGCGGCGAGGACGGCAACCCCGCCAACACGGTCTGGCTCACCGACGACGGCGGCGACACCTGGCGTCGCATCAGTCCTCCCGATGCCGGGCTCAAAGGGGGGTCACGCTTCGGGCAGATCCGCATCGACCCCAACGACGACCGCCGCATCTATGTGCTCAACACCGGTGTGCAGGGCACCTTCGACGGCGGCCGAACGTGGGGCAGAGCGATCCGCTTCGGTGGCGACAACCAGGCGATGTGGATCAACCCCGACAACAGCGACCACATACTGCTCGGCTACGACTACGGCCTGGCCATTTCGTTCAGCGGCGGCAGCACCTGGTACCACCCCGACAACCTGCCGCTGGGGCAACTCGAAGCGGTCGGTGTCGACATGGACTACCCCTACAATGTCTACGGCGGCATGCAGGATTTCGGCACCTGGCGGGGCCCGAGCACCAGCCGTAGCCGTTTCCCGATCCGTTTCGAGG
This sequence comes from Acidobacteriota bacterium, assembly GCA_965214245.1. Lineage (GTDB taxonomy): Bacteria > Acidobacteriota > UBA890 > UBA890 > UBA890 > CBDCBL01. Next base: position 283,463 of record CBDCBL010000008.1, on the reverse strand, counting down.
CCTGGGAGCACGTGCGCGGCGCCGACGGCTCGTACGCCCAGGTCGACCCGGCCGACAACCGCTGGCTGTACGTCGAGTCACAGAACGGCTTGATCTCGAGAAACGACCAGAAGACCGGCGTGCGGAAGAACATCCGCTATCGCGGCAACCCCGACGTGCGCTTCAACTTCATCGCCCCCATCTTGGTCTCACCACACAACGGCGACGTCGTGTATCACGGCGCCAACATGTTGCTGCGCTCTGGGTTCCGCGGCGAAGACTGGCAGGAGATCAGCCCCGACCTGTCGCTCGGCGGCGGGCCAACGGAGGGCAGGAGAGTCAACGGCACGATCACGACGATCGCCGAATCGCCGGTCGTGTCTGGTGTGATCTGGGTCGGCACCGACAACGGCAACGTGCAGCTCACCCGAGACGACGGCGCCAGCTGGACGCGGCTGAACGACAACCTGCCGGGTAGCCCCGGTACCAAGGTCAGCCGCGTCGAGGCATCGCACCACGATCCGGCCACCGCCTATGTCAGCTTCACCGGCGGCCGGCGCGATCGCCGTGATCTGAAGCCTCACGTCTACAAGACGACCGACTACGGCGCGACATGGACGAACATCGTCAGCGGCCTGCCCACCGACGAGCCGGTCAACGTGATCCGCGAGGATCCCGAGAACCCCGACTTGCTCTTCGTGGGAACCGCCAAGTCGATCTACGTATCGCTCGACGGCGGGGACAGCTGGAGATCGCTGCGCAACAACATGCCGAACGTCCCGATCCACGACATGATCATCCATCCGCGCGAGAGCGACCTCGTCGTCGCCACCTACGGCCGCAGCTTCTGGATCGCCGACATTTCGGTTCTGCAGGAGCTCACTCCCGACGTCGTCGCCCAGCAGGAGCACCTTTTCCGCATCGAACCCCAGGTGCTCTGGATCGCTTCACGGGGAACACAGGTCGCCGCAGCCTTTCACAACTACGACGGCGAGAACGCCCCGCACGGCGTGATGGTCAACTATTACCTGCGCGAAGCGGCGCCCGGCGAGGTCACCGTGCAGATCTACCGCGGCTCGTGGCTGGTCAACGAGTACCGCGGATCGAGCGACGCCGGGCTCAACAGCGTGCAGTGGTATCTGACCGAGAGGATCCCGCGCAGCGAAGAAGAAAAGCAGCAATGGGACCGCCGGCGCGGCCGGAACGAAGAGGAGTACTTCGACTACTACGACGGCACCGACCATTTCGGCGCGCCCGACGAAGAGGTGAGCGTCTTCGGCCGATCCCTGGAGATCTGGATCCACACCCTGCCGGAATGGAGGGAGCGCGACTACAAACACATTCGCGCCAGACCGGGCGAGTACACGGTGAAGGTCCTGGTGAACGGTGGCGAGCTGAGCGGCACCGCGGTCGTGCTGCAAGACCAGTGGTACGACAAGCGGTACTGAGTCGTACTGAGGCCTTTCATCGCTCGAGAAAGGTACCGAGACTGAGTCCTTTCATCGCCCGAGCTCGCCTAGCGAAGCCTCGGCAGCTTTTCGTCGCGCATCGCGGCATGGTAGGCGAAGCTGGCGACGATGACCGCACCCTGCATGAGGTACTCGGGTACGACACGATCGTAGACGTCCATGTTGGTGTGGAATGTCCGCGAATCGTTCTCGACCGGGTCTTGCAGAAACGGGAAAACCGGTAGGCCGACGGCCTCGAACTGCTCGTGATCGCTGGAGATATCGGCGGCGGGCACGAGGATCGCGTGCGCCATGCCGATGTCGCGGAAGGGTTGCATCCAGGCCTCGAAGATCGGCCGCGCCTCCAGGTTGCCCATCAAATAGACACCGCGAATCCTCCCGGTTCCGTAATCGAGGTTGAAATAGCCGGCGAAGTCAGCGTGCGCGGCGTTGGGCCGTCCCGTCTCCGGGTCCAGGTAGTGACGCCGCACGTAAGCGCGCGAGCCGACATGACCGACCTCCTCAGCTCCCCACAGGGCAAAGCGGATGGTTCGATGCGGCTCGACGCCGATGGCGCTCAGAATTCGCGCGGCCTCGATGACCTGCGCGGCGCCGGTGGCGTTGTCCTCGGCTCCCGTGGCCGATCCGTGGGCGTCGAGATGGGCTCCCACGACGACCACCTCGTGGGCCAGGTCGGAGCCCGGAATCTCGGCGATGACGTTGTAGTCGGTGAGATCGTCTGCGGTCAGCGTGACCCGCACCTCGACCTCCATGATGACCTCGATGCCCTTCTCGAGCACGCGCATGATCCGGTTGTAGTGCTCAACGGCGATCACCAACTCGGTCGCCGGCTGCGGTGCGCTCGGGGCCCACGGGGCGCCCGGCACACGCGTAACGCGAACCGTGCCGTCGTCGTGGATACCGTCGTGCGCGGCGATGGCTGTTATGCCCTCGGCCAGGAGGAAATCGACCATCTCGCGCCGCGGCAGGCGTTGCCGCTGCGTCTGGGCGGCGCGATTCTCGACGGGCGGCGGGAGGGTCCGGGCCGCCATGCGGTCGAGCCGCTCGTCCGAGAGCAGCACCGCGTCCGGCTCGAAATTCGGCGGCAAGAGGCGTTTGGGCCGCGAGAAGACGATGGCGTCCTGCAGCCTGCCGCGGTAGGGCTCGAGATCGTCGAGCGATTCGATGGAATCGAAATCGATAGGGACGACCGGTCCGCGCCGTTTACCGTTCGTGGGCGCCGACCACGATTGCGGATAGGCAATCAGCGGCATGTACTGGGGCGTCATCATGTGCACCGAGGTGTAGTCATTCCTCCAGCCCACCCCGAACTCGCCGTAGGGGTCCACAACGACGTTCTGGAGGCCGTATTCCTGAAACCGCTGCCGACTCCACTCGGCCGCCTGCAAGTAGGAGGGCGACTTCGGCAGCCGCGGCCCATAGACGTCGGTCAGCCAGCTCAGATCCTCCATGATGTGCGATCGCTCGAAGCCCTCCTCCCGGATCCTCTGCACGACGTCCCAATGGATCGGCTCCTGGGCGAGCGGTGCGGCTCCGATTCTGGCCGAGCCGCCGGCAGAAGGAATCGGCAGCAGCAGGATTCCCACTGTCGGGAAAAGAAGCAGGAGGCCGCGGAAAAACCCTCGTAGGTGCCACGCATGAGCCTTGCTCATCATCTCGTGTTCCTCCGTGTCGTCGACCGCTCACCCCTCGAACAAGGCGAGGAAATCGTCGTGGAATCGTCGCAGTCCTTCCTCCGCGGGCGTCGAGTGAATCTCGTATTCGGTGGCGATGTCGCCCCGGTATCCCGCCGCGTCGAGCTCGCCCACGATCCAGGGGAAATCGATGACGCCTTCACCGAAATGCACCATCTCGCAGCCCTCTCCTATCGAGCTGCAGTCCTTGAAATGAACGTGGACGATGTGGTCGATCATGATCTGCAGCGCGCGGCGATAGTCGGTTCCCGTGTCGTGCAGGAGGTTCGCTGGCTCGTAGAGGATGCCGAAGTGTGGCGAGCCGACCTTGTCGGCCAGCTCGACGCACAGCTCGGGGGTTCCGGCGATGCCGGCGCTGTGGTTTTCGACGCCGAGATACACTCCGCGCGCCCCGGCATATTCAGCGGAACGTCGAAACCAGGGCACGATCTTCTCCAGGCTCTCGCGACGATCGTCGCCGGGCACCACGCGAACACACCGTGAGCTGAACAGCGCCGCCAGATCAATGGCCCGCTGCATTTGTCGGAGCTCCTGCTCCAGCTCTTCGGCGTCGTCGCTGGCAAAGCCGACGCCGGTGAAACGCTCCGGGTTCGCCACCTCCCAACCATGGAACGAGTACGCGGTGCGGCGGCCGTCGAGCCCGCCGCCCACGTAGGTGGCCAGGTGGGCGATTCGCAGCCCGCTGGCCGCCGCCGCCGCCATCAGCGCTTCTGGCTCGCACTCGCTCTCGAACAAGGAGAGGTGCACCTTTTCATGCACGTCTACCGCCCCGAAACCAGCGCTAGCGATCAGCTCGAACGCCCGTCCCACCGGCAGATGGTTCAACGCGATCGAGCAGGTCGAAACGCATCGTGCGTGCATCGGCGCCGAACCTATTGCCTTCGTGTTCCCGATCATGAGCGCTTAGCCCCCGACGAATCCGAGCAGGCGCGGGATGAACAGCGAGATCTGCGGCACGTAGCTGATGATCAACAGTGAAATCGCCAGCACGACGAGGAACGGCAACAGTGGTTTGACCACTCGCTCTACCGGCACCTCACTCACAGCGGCTGTCACGTAGAGCGTGATCCCGACCGGCGGTGTAATCAGACCGAGTCCGACGTTGGCGATGATCAGGGTGCCCAGGTGCAGCGGTTCCATGCCAAGGGCAACGCCGACCGGGACGAGGATCGGTAGCAGCACGATGTAGACCGGCAGCGCATCCATCACCATGCCCAGCAGGAGAAACACCACGTTGACCAGCATCACGAAGATGACCCAGTTGCCGGCATACTGCTCGACAAGAGCACCGACGGCGAAGGGCACCCGTTCGAGGGTCAGGACATGGGAAAGGATGCTGGCCATGGCGAGCACGAGAAATACGGCTCCGGTGAGCTGGCCGGTTCGCAGGAGCGCGCGCTGGAGACCTGCGAGCGTGAGCTCTCGATACACGAAGTAGGAGACACAGAACCCGAATACGACGGCGATCGCCGATGCCTCCGTAGGCGTGAAGATGCCGCCGTAGATGCCGCCGAGAACGAAGCCGATCAACATCAGCGGGAGGAGGCCGGCGCGGCAAACTCGCGCTGCCTCCGCCCAGCCGATCGCTGGCTCGACCGGAAGATCGAGCCGGCGGGCGTAAAGGAAGGCCACGGCCATCAAGGCGAGGCCGTTGACGACGGCGGGAAGAATTCCAGCGGCGAAGAGCCCACCGATCGATATGTTGGCGATCACGCCGACGATGATGAAATCCACCGAGGGCGGGACCAACATCGAAGCGCAGCCGGCGGAGGCCTGCACGGCGGTGGCAAACGGAGCCGGATAGCCGCGCTTTTTCATTGCCGGCAGCGTCACCGAGCCGATCGCGGCAGCATTGGCGCTGGGGGAACCCGAGATGCCCGAAAAGAGCATCGTCGAGAGGATCGATACGAGTGCAAGGCCGCCGGGGACGCGACCGACGAGGACCATGGCCAGGTCGACGAGGCGACGGGCGATCCCCCCGTACGACATGATCATTCCGGCCAGAATGAACATGGGGACAGCGAGCAGCGGGAACGAGTCGACTCCGTTGAGGTACTTCTGCGGCAGCAAGACGAGGAACTCGGGAGAGCGGTGAAGGAGCCCCGAGAGCGCCGCGACTCCCAGCGCGATGCCGATGGGCACGCCGGCCAGAATCGCGACCAGCAACGTCATCGCGATCAAGATGGCCATCGGGTTCAGCTCCCGCGAATCCGCTCGATCAGGGCGCTGCCGCCGAACCGCGCCGCGTATTCCGCGTAGATCGGGGCAACGACTCGTGCGAAGAGCTCGCGGTCGATCCGCTGAACCTGCACGCCGAGCTCGGCCAATCGAAGCATCGCGTCCTCGTCGTATGTCGCGTCGGCCTGGCGAGCCACCACGCCTGCGGCGCGACTGGCCTCGAGAATCACCACCTGAACGTCCGGCGGCAGCTGCTCATACCTGGCTCGATTGAAGATGACCGGCGCTGCACCGATTACGTGATTGGTCGCGGTCAAGTGGCCAGCCACCTCGTAGAAGCGCTCCACCAGCATGTCGGTGGCGCTGCCCTCGGCACCATCGATGACCCCCATTTGCAGGGCGGAATAGACCTCCCCCAAGGCCATCGATGTCGCCTGGGCACCGAAGGCGTCGAAGGTTTCCAGCAGAATCGGACTGGCCATGACGCGCACCTTGAGGCCACCCAGATCTTCCGGAAGCCGAACGGCTCGCTCGCGGTTCCATACTTGGCGCGCGCCGATCGGCCAGAAGCCGAGAAACACGCAGTCGGCTTGCTGCTCGATTGCACGGCCGGCCCACTCTCCAATCGACCCGTCGATGACCCGATAGAAGTGCTCCTTGTCACGGAAGATGAATGGCAGGTTGAAGAGGTCGAGCTCGGGCACCAGCGAGACCAGGTTCCCGGCGGCGACGACGGTGGCATCGATGTGGCCGAGCCGAACACCGAGAATTTCCTGTTCCTCGTTGCCGAGCTGCCCGCCTGGATAGATCTCGACGCGCACGGCGCCGTCGGTCTGCCGCTCCACCACCTCCTTGAACCTCTCCATGGCCGGCTGGTAGGGGTGGGTTCCCTGGGCATCGTGAGCGACCGTCAGGACGATCGGCGAGTCGGCGGCAACACCTTCGTCGACCGCGCTTGCGCCCGAATCTCCTCCGCCGCCGCAGGCTGCGCAGCTCAACGTCAGCGCGGCGACCAACAAGCGTCTCACCTTCATGGATCCTCTTCCCCTCAAGCGCATACTGTATACAATCCGTCGGGAGATGAACCGCGCCTGAGGAGGCCTGCATGCGCACGTCAACCCGTCGGGGCTCTCTGTACCTGACCTTGTGCTTCGTGGTGCTCGGCGTTGGGTGCGCCGGGCAACAGGGCGGCCCGGCGGAATCCAATGCAGCGGCGCCCGCTTCCGCCGGCGACCAGATCAGGGTGCTGATCATCGACGGCGTCAACAACCACGATTGGGAGCGCACCACCGAGGCCAACAAGGCAACCCTGGAGCAGACCGGCCGGTTCACCGTCGAGGTGAGCACCTCGCCGGGCAAGCGAGCTTCCCGTGAAGAATGGGAAGCGTGGCGCCCACGCTTTTCCGATTACGACGTCGTGCTCAGCAACTTCAACGACGATTGCGAGCGGGACGGTGGCTGTGAGTCGCTCTGGTCGGCAGCCACCAAGGCAGATCTCGAAACCTTCGTCAGGGAGGGCGGCGGCTTCGTCTCCGTACACGCCGCCGACAACCACGACGCCAACTGGCTTGAGTACAACAAGATGATCGGTATGGGCGGTTGGGGCGGCCGCCAGGCCGGTGTGCACGGCTCCATCCTGCGCCTGGTCGACGGCGAGTGGATCGCCACTTCTCCCGACGAAGGCATCAGCGGAGAACACGGCCGGATGCGCGATTTCCTGGTGATCCACGACCAGCCCGACCATCCGATTCTCGCCGGGTTGCCGACCGAATGGATGCACGCCGAAGACGAGCTCTACGCCTCGCTGCGTGGCCCGGCGGAGAACGTCGACGTGCTGGCCCACTCGTACTCGCTGTATACCAACGAGCACGAGCCGATCCTGATGATCATCTCCTACGGCGAAGGCAACGTCTTTCATATTCCGATGGGCCACTACAACGACGAATCCGAGCCGTTCGGTGCGTCGGTGCACTGCGTCGGTTTTCAGACCGTCCTGGCGCGGGGCACCGAGTACGTCGCCACCGGCGAGGTGACGATCGGCATCCCGGGCTCGTTCCCCGGGGCTGAAAATCCTGTTGTCATCGTTCCCGCAGAGGTCGTGTGGTGATGCGCCGGTTGCTTCTCGCTACCGGGGTTGTTTCATTCACGGCCGCTATGACGGTGGCGGGCGTACCGTCCGGCGCGCCGGGCACTCAATCCGCAAGTGTGACGTCGCCTGTGGTGGCCGGCTATGAGAAGTTGCGCGGCTCGAACCTGGCCGACGAACGAATCAAGGGCGAGGTGCTGCTTGGCGAGCTCAATTGTCTTTCGTGCCACACCGTCTCCGATCCCGCGCGCAACGGCATCGCCGATCGGATCAGCACCAAGCCGGCGCCGGATTTGTCACAGATCGGGCAACGTGTCACCCCCGGGTGGCTGGCGAGCTTTCTGACAGACCCACACGAGCAGAAGCCGGGCTCCACCATGCCGAATATCTTCCACGCCTTCAGCCCTCAGGAGCGTGATTTCGTCGTCGAGCGGATCACGCATTTTCTGCTGCGGCAGGGCGGCGAAATGGAATCGCTCGACTACCGACCGTTTCGATTCCGGGCCACCATCGAGCGGGGACGTGAGTTGTTCCATTCGATCGGCTGCGTCGCCTGTCACGCACCCGAGCCGAGTTCCGCGGCGCCAGCCACTCCCTCTGTGCCACTGCCGGATTTGGCTGCCAAGACGTCGGTAGGCGCACTCACGCAGTTCCTTCTCCAACCCGATCGCATCCGCCAAGGCGGGCGCATGCCGTCCTTCTACCTGAGCGAGGAGGAGGCCACCGACATCGCGGTGTACCTCCTACGGGACCAAGAGCCGGAGATCGTCGAGAAGGTCGCGGGTTTCGAGTTCGGGTACTTCTTGGATCCGATGCGGGACGAAGATGCCGAGGGCTTCTTCACCCGCCCGCCGCCCGTCTACGACGAGCTGGCTCCGGAGGGTGTCGGGCAGATCGAGGTGCTTTCGCTCGACTTGCCGATCCAAACCAGGCGGGGCAATCACATGTTCCGCTTCAGCGGGCTGATCCCCGTCGAGGAAGCCGGCAGGTACACGTTCCTCCTGAGCTCGGATCGGCGATCCGGCTCCGAGCTGCTGATCGACGGGCGGGCGCTCGCTACGAAGGATAGGGACAGCGGCCGGGAGATCGCGGCCGAGATCGAGCTTGCCGCCGGTGATCACGGGGTCGAGGTGACGTACTACATGAGGGGCGATACCCGGGAGCCATACGTCGCGGTGACCATGCAGGGCGGGCCGATCGAGGAGCCGACCCCGATCGATCGTTTGGCCGTGTTCGAGGACGTCGGTCTGGCACCTCGAACCGATGCTTGGTTCGAGGTGGATCCTGAACGCGCCCGGGAGGGTCGCCGTCTGTTCGCCGAGATGGGATGTGCATCGTGTCACGCGCTGGCTACCGCAACCGCCGGCGTCGCCCGCTTGTACCCCGCGCCACCACTCGAGGCACTCGACCCGAACTCTCTAGCCGCCAATGCGCCGCTGCATACGGATATCGGAGCACCTCGGTACAATCTTGACGCGCAGCAGAAGCAGGCCATCGGCGCGGCGCTGTCAGCTCTCGATGAGCTTGCCCTGCCGCGAAACGCGGACACCCAGGTGGTTCACACGCTCGCGACCTACAACTGCTACGCCTGCCACCTTCGCAGCGACGACAACGCCGGCCTGGGCGGCCCGGACACGGTGCGCAACCCTTACTTCGCGGTGACCCCGAGGTTGGGGTTGGACCTGGGTGATGAAGGACGCATACCTCCTACCCTCACGGGAATCGGCGGCAAGTTGAAGCCGCAAGCACTGCGTTCGGTGTTGATCGAAGACCGCATGCACGTGCGCCGCAACTACATGCGAACCCGGATGCCGCGCTTCGGCGGCGAGCTGCTCGAAATGCTGGCCGTGGCGCTGGATGCAGCGGACGCAACTGCCGGAGATTTGGACGAGCCGCCGTTTTCGGAGCAAGCAATCGAGGATGGACGCACATTGGCTGGAGACCAGGGTCTGCGCTGTATCACGTGCCACGAGATCGGCGTCAACGCGGCTCAAGGTGTATCAACCATCAACCTGTCGAGCTCCTACGATCGCCTGCGCCCCGGCTGGGTGGCCCGCTATCTCCGCGACCCGCAATCCCTCAGGGAGGGCACGCGCATGCCGTCGTTCTGGGCCGGCGGCAGCGTTATCCACCCCCAGATCGCCGATGGCACGGTGGACGGACAGGTCGACGCGATCTACACCTATCTCTCGTTGGGGTTGTCGATGCCGGTTCCGGACGGTGTGATCATCGGCGATTCCATGGTGCTGACGCCGGAAGACGAGCCCATCGTATTCCGTACATTCATGACCGACGTCAGCCCACGCGCCATCGTCGTCGGTTACCCGGAAGCTGTGCACGTGGGTTTCGATGCCAACGTCATGCGGTTGGCCAAGGCGTGGCGCGGTGGATTCTATGACGCGCAGGGAACCTGGAGCGGTCGAGCCGGCCGGTTTCTCAACCCCTACGGCGACGAAGTGATCAACATGCCCCCAGGCCCGGCGCTAGCGTTCCTCGACAGCATCGACGAGCCGTGGCCGCCCGTCGCGATGACCGACCGCAACGTCGGCGGCCGCTTCATGGGCTATCGCCTCGATGAAGGGCAGCGGCCGATATTCATGTACCGACTGGGCGGGATCGTGGTCGAGGAGCAACCGGTTCCCGTCGTCAAGCCGGGGGGCACCAACTTGATCCGACGCTTCTCACTGGAAGCGGGACAGGTAGCGGATGACCTCTACCTGCTGCTTGGTGAGGGGGACGAGATCACACAGAACGGCGACGGCTCGTGGACGATCGACGGGCGCGCCAACTTCTCGTTGCGCTCGAGCACACCGATGACCCCGATCGTGCGGACGTCGCAGGGGGTGCAGCAGCTTCTGCTTCCGGTCGGCATCGCATCGAACCAAACCGTTTCAATCGAGGTGGAAATCTCATGGTGAATCTCGTGACGAACGCGAACCTCCGTATCGGTGCTTTGATCGGCAGCCTGGCGATGGTGGCGATGGCGTCCCCGGCCTTCGCCCAGGACCCGCCAGACCGGTTCGACAGAGACAGCGAGAGGCAAAGGGAAACACGGGAGCAAGCGCTCCTGGAGGAGATGGTGCTGTCGCTTCCGGCTCAGATCGAGGCGGAGAGCCACTATTACAAGCTGATAACCCTGCCCTTGCTCGACGGCATGATCATGGAGGTCAGCGGGCTCTTGCAGCTGTCGGACGGCCGTATGATGGTTGCCACCCGGCGCGGCGAGGTCTTCATCGTCGAGAACGCTTTACGCGATCCGCCCGAACCCATCTTCAAACGCTATGCGTTCGGCTTGGCACAGCCGCTCGGGCTGCTCGAGCTCGATGGCTGGATCTACTTTGCGCAACGCGGTGAGCTGTCGCGTATGCGCGACACCGACGGCGACGACCGCGCCGACGTGTTCGAGACGGTAACCGACGCCTGGGAGCTGAGCGGCAACTACCACGAGTACGCGTTCGGTCCGCGCAGAACTCCCAACGGCAAGCTGTGGGTGTCGCTCAATATCCCCTTCGATGCGGAACCCTACGGGTCCGCCGACTGGCGGGGCTGGGCGGCCCGGATCGATGTCGCAACCGGCGAAACGGAGTTCGTAGCGGCCGGTTTGCGCTCGCCTTCCGGCATCGAAGTCAGCCCTTGGGGCGACGTTTTCTACACCGACAACCAGGGCGAATGGAACAACGCGTCGAAGATGGCGCAGATCGAGGTCGGCGATTTTCTCGGCCATCCGCACGGCATGCCGTCGATCGATCTGCCCGGATCGCTCGTCGATTCGATTCCCGAGGGCCTGCCGCGATCAGGCACTTGGATGAAGGATCTGCACGAGGAGATCCCGAGCTTCAAGATGCCGTCGGTGTGGTTTCCGTACGTCAAGATGGGCCAGGCTCCGTCCGGGCTCAAGTGGGACACAACGGGTGGCGCATTCGGTCCCTTCGAAGGCCAGGTTTTCGTCGGTGATCAGCATCACGCGATGGTGATGCGCGTATTCCTCGAAGAGATCGGCGGCCACTGGCAGGGCGCCGTATTCAATTTTCGCCGCGGCCTGCAGAGCGGCGTCATACGTCTGGCGTTCGCCGATGACCATTCACTCTTCATCGGTATGTCGGCGCGTGGCTGGGGCAGCATCGGGCCGGATCCCTTCGGCTTCCAGCGCCTCGTGTGGACCGGGAAAACGCCTTTCGAGATACACGAGATGCACGCCCGGCCCGACGGCTTCGAGCTCACCTTCACCCAGCCCGTCGATCGGGCGAGCGCCGCGGACCCGGCCTCGTACCGTATGGAGAGCTACACCTACATGCTGAGCCGATCGTACGGCGGGCCTGAGGACGACAAGATGGACGTCGACATCACCTCCGTTGAAGTTGCCGCCGACGGTAGGAGCGTGCGCCTGACGATCGATCCGATTCGTGCCGGCTACGTGCACGAGTTGCACCTTGCCGGCGTGCACAACACGGCCGGCGAAGGCCTCTTGCACCCCGCGGCCTACTACACGCTTGTGAACATCCCGCAGCGGTAAAAGCGAACCTCTGACAGCCACCCGGGAGCCCAGCCATGTCTGCATCGCGACCCGCCGTATCTTTCCTCCTCCTGCTCGGCCTCGCCGTGGCCGTCGCCGCGGCCGTCGCCGCGCGACTCGACACTCACCGAAGTCTGGGATCCGGTGCCCCCCGAGATCGACCCCGGCAACGCGGAGCGCGCTCCTTCAGACGCCGTTGTGCTGTTCGACGGTACTGACCTCGCGGAATGGAGGGGACGGGACGGGACCGCGGGATGGAAGGTTGAAGACGGAGCGTTCACCGTGGTACCCGGCACCGGTAGCTTGATCACCAGGACATCGTTCGGCGACATCCAGCTCCATATCGAGTGGCGCACCCCGACCGAGATCGTCGGTGAAGGGCAAGGCCGTGGCAATAGCGGCGTGTTCCTGATGGGTCTCTACGAGGTACAGGTTCTCGATTCCTTCGAGAACCGCACCTACTCGAACGGCCAAGCCGGAAGCATCTACAAGCAGTTCATCCCGACGGTCAACGCTAGCCGCGCGCCCGGCGCGTGGCAGATCTACGACATCGTATTCATGGCGCCGCGCTTCACGTCCGACGGGCAACTCGCGCGGCCGGCAACCATGACCGTGCTGCACAACGGAATCCTGATCCACAATCACGTCACGCTGCGCGGCCCGTCCGTAAACGTCGGTGAACCCGAGTACGAAGCCCACGAAAGCAAGCTGCCCCTGACCCTCCAGGACCACGGCAATCTGGTCAGCTTTCGCAACGTCTGGATTCGCGAGCTACGCGACTAGCAAGACTCCGGCGCCCAAACCCCGAGGGGGTCCAGACGAAGCCTCTCGTTTCAATGAATCAGCAGAATCCGCTCGTTGGGTGGATGCAGGTACTCGACGCCGCGGCTAGTCACGATGTGGTTGCCCTCGATGTTGATTGACACCGGGAAACCGGGCCGTTCGGGCAAGTTCGTATGCACCATGTACTCGAACGAGAAGAAGTTGTTCTCCTGAATGATCAGGTGCGATCGGTCCAGCCGAAACGGCGCCACCGACGGCCCCACCGTCACCAGGCTGCCGCTGTTGTTGCCCTGGCTGTGTAGATCGATCGAGAAACCCGAGCGCTCCTCGTTGATCAGCGCCTCCTGGATGCGCGTGTAGTCCTCGGTACCGATGTCGGTGAACGGGGTGTAGATATAGTCGGCCGCCTCCAGCGCCGCGACGATGTCGGTAAGGGTTTGTTCGGCCGTCTTGCCTACCTGGATCTGCTCGCGAATGATCGGCCGGGCGGCGATGGCCTGATCGTAGGCGTGCTGGATGCTCTCGGGAACCGTCTGCTCGCCCTCCCGCAGCAGGTAAGCGTTGCGCTTGTAGTCGGTGGAGAAATAGTCGAGATAGCGAACCCCGACGTCGAAGGTCAGGAAGTCGCCGCGCTGGATGACGTAGTCGTCATGGTGAATCCACCAGCGCACGTCGGGCGGATCGATCGGATCGGAGACAGCGGAGTAGAGAATCCGCGGGATGCTCACCCCCATCCCATTGCCGGAGTCGAGATCGCGCTTGGCGAACTCCTCGCGTACCCACCAGCCGATCTCACCGAGCGTAGTTACGCCGGGCTCGATGACCTCGTTGCTCAGCGCCCGCTCGAGGATCTGCCGATGCGCCTCGAGCGCATTCGAGAGGGCAACGATCTCCCGCTGCACGCGCCGTACCCTGAAGTCGGTGATTACACTCTCAGCGGAGACGATCCGCGACGCGTACTCGGGGCGGAGAATTCGCTCCAGCTTGACGTACTGGGAATGGGAGATCCCATCGGCGATGGCCAGCCAATCGGAAGTGTTGACGGCGATCACCTCAGGATCGCGCTCGGCGACGAACGCTCTGAGCTCGTCGTACACGGAGAAATCCTGCGTCCGGTAGTCATAGCCGTCAATCGCCATCGAGATCTCACGCGAGCCGAAGATGTCGAATAAATCGGGATGCCCTCCGCCGCCGAAGAGGGCGCGCTCGATCCTGTCGCCGCCCCGATCGGTGAAGATCGCGTAGCCCGAGATCGCACCGAAATGGGCTCGCATCGGGTCGGGATCGCCGTCGCGGACTACGTGGATCCACATGTCGACGTTGTTATCGCGCATCGCACCCGGCAGGATGAGGTCGAGTTTCTCCTTGCGGATCAGGTGGAGAATCTCGGCCCGCTCTCTGGCCGTTTGCGCGATCTGCGGCGCAGGGGTCGCCGGCACCGTGAGCAGCGCGGCGAGAACAAATAGAATGGCGCAAACTGTCATCGTGCTTGCCTCAGGGCGGTGAGAATCACCCTAAGGTAACCGAACCGACCCCCCAAGACAGGAAGCCTGGCAACCAATGACCACCAAGAAAGTATCGGCTTCCCTATTGGTAGTGGCAGTGCTGCTGCCCGCAGCCATCGGCCGATCGCAAAACTTTCAGCAGCCCTACGGCATCGAGTCGCTGAACGATATCGACAACGTCGCGCCCATCCGTGAGCAGATACTGAAAGAAGAGGAGTGGCTGCGCTGGCGCAAGGAACGCATCGTGCCGGAGGTGATGCGGCGCATCGGCGTCAACATGTGGCTGATCGGACGAAACGAAGGTGCCCTGTACTACTCGCTGGTGCCGGCAAACTACGAGGGTCTCGTGTCGCGGCGCTACGACGCGCTCGTTTTTCACGACCGGGGCGGCGAAGGTGGCGTCGATGCTCTGGCGGTCGATTTCGAAGAAGTCGCCGAGCTCGTGCGCACGCGTAGTCCGCGCAACATCGGCATCAGCGGAGATTCGCGAGAGCGTTTTACACAGCTCCTGGGGAGCGAACTGTCCTCCCGGCTCGTTGTGACCCGCGACTTACGCACGGGATTCCTCGAGAAAAGGAGCCCCGCGGAGATCAGCGTCTTCCACCATGTGGCGCGAATCGCCTACGACATCATCGCTCAGGCGTTCTCCAACAAGGTCATTGTCCCCGATGTCACCACCACGGACGATCTGAACTGGTGGATCCGCCACCGGTACAGGGAGCTGGGCCTGGAAACGAGCGACCACCCGACGATCACGATTCAGCGAAGCGTCCTGGAGCGCCCGCGGTACGCGGAGGACGGCGAGCATTTCCGTATCGATGTGCCGCCGCGCAATGGCTACAACATGATCATCCGGCGCGGCGACATCATCGGCGTCGATACCGGAATCAACTATTTCGGCGTCGGAACCGACACGCAGCAAGTCGCCTACGTCTTGAAGGAGGGCGAAGCCGACGTCCCCGAGGGTTTGATCGTAGCGCTCAACAACACCAACCGGCTGCAGATTCACTTTGCCAACGCCTTTGCCGCCGGCAGGCCCTCGAACGATATCGTCAACTCCGCCCTCGAAACCGCCCGGGACGACGGCCTGCGCCCGTCGATCTACTCGCATCCACTGCCGTACTATCTGCGGCGCTACGGATTAAACGGCGGCTTTATCAAGATGCGCTACGGCGCCGGGCCCGGCCTCGGCGGCAACCAGTTGAGCGAACCTGCCCCGTCGCTTCCTCCCGGCGGTTATCCCGTCTACGCCAATACGACGTACGCCATGGAGCTGCACACCTGGACTTCGGTCCCCGAGTGGGACGGCCAAGATGTGCGCATCGTTCTGGAACAGAACGTGGCCATGACCGAAGACAGGCTCATATTCCTGGGCGGTCGCCAGGTCGAGTGGTACGTCGTCAAATGACGGACGCGGCGCGCGCCGTGCCGGACGCGCCTGAGGCTCGGTCCAAGGCGGCAACAATCGGGATCGCGACGATGGCCGCGCTGCTCCTTTTCGGGGCGGCGGTTCAATACAACGACCCCGACCCGTTCGGCTGGATGACGCTTTACTTGGCTGCCGCCGTAGTGTCGTTCGCCGCCCTGCGAACGCCGCAGCCATGGCCGGTGCTGGCGGCAATCGCTGCCGTGGCACTGGTATGGGCTGCTACCCTGGCACCGGCGACCGCGCGAACATCGTTTCCGGATTTGTTCCGATCCTGGGAGATGATGAGCACAGAAATGGAAGAAGGGCGCGAGCTCATGGGCCTGCTACTGGTGGCAGCCTGGACTTCGTATCTCGCCTACCGCGGTCGTAAAGGCCAACGAGAGGAGCAAAGCTGATGACCCGACTCCAAGAAACTAGCAGCATGCTGAAGAACCCCCAGGGGTGTCGCGGTCGCGCACGGGTTTTGCGAGCACTCGTTCTCCTTGCCTGCTTGGTGATTCTCGCCGTCCCTGTCGACGCTGCCGCACAGACTCTCGACGAACGACTGCAGAGGGGCCAGCAGCTGCTGCAAGAAGGTCAATTCGAGCAAGCTTTGGCAGAGCTGCAGCAAGTCATCGACGATTCTCCGAACTCCGCGGCGGCCCTGTACTACGCTGGCCGGGCACTCGGTCGGCTCCAACGTTTCGACGAATCGTTCGACTACCTGGTGCGCGCCTCGGAGCTGGATCCCGGCAACGGCCCCATTCACCAAGCGGCCTGCATCGCAGCCGCCCAGGGCGGGCGCTTCGAGGACGCGTGGAACCAAGGGATTCTCGCGGCGCAGTCGGGCGTCGAGATGTCGTCGATATTCTCCCAAATCGAAACGGCTTCACCGCGACCCGATGACTTCGAAGCACGGCTCGCGGTGCCACGCGTTCTGGTTGCCGAGCTGGACCTGAGTCGTATCCGGACCGCAGACTTGCAGCCTGACGAAACAGAGTTCAGAGCCACCGCGGTGAACCAGGCGTTGACGAACATCCCCGAGATTCGCCGCCAGTTTGCTTTGGGGCTTTTGAGATCGCAGCAATTCGCCGTCGTCAAACAGGTAGCCCAGGCTACCTACGTACTGTTGATCCAGGCAGACAGCTTCGACGGCGAAACAATAGACGGCTACGTCCACTTGGCGGACCCGACCTCGGGCGACGAACAATACACGCGCCGGATGACGCTCGAGGACATCACCTCGGTGGGCGCCGTGCGTAAAGACGTCGCCGTGCAGCTCCAGTACCTCGAGGCATGGATCGAACGAGAGCGTCACGAGCAAGGAGCGGAGGGCAGATAATGAGCACAGAAATGGAAGAAGGGCCGCGAGCTCCTGGGCCTGCAACCTCCCGGAGGTGCCGCACATGCGTCTGGCGAGCGCTCGTTCTCCTTGCCTGCTTGGTGATTCTCGCCGTCCCTGTCGACGCTGCCGCACAGACCCTCGACGAACGACTGCAGAGGGGCCAGCAGCTGCTGCAAGAAGGTCAATTCGAGCAAGCTTTGGCAGAGCTGCAGCAAGTCATCGACGATTCTCCGAACTCCGCGGCGGCCCTGTACTACGCCGGCCGGGCACTCGGTCGGCTCCAACGTTTCGACGAATCGTTCGACTACCTGGTGCGCGCCTCGGAGTTGGATCCCGGCAACGGCCCCGTTCACCAAGCGGCGTGCATCGCAGCCGCCCAGGGGCGGGCGCTTCGAGGACGCGTGGAACCAAGGGATTCTCGCGGCGCAGTCGGGCGTCGAGATGTCGTCGATATTCTCCCAAATCGAAACGGCTTCACCGCGCCCCGACGACTTCGAAGCGCGGCTCGCGGTGCCGCGCGTTCTGGTTGCCGAGGCGGACCTGAGTCGCATCCGAACGGAATTACAGACCGCTGAGGTCTCGTTGGATGGAATCGAGGCGCGCGCGTGCCAAATGCCGCAGCCGCCGCGTTGAACCGTGCCAAGGGGGAGCTCCACGAGATACACGGGCAGTTCCGCCTGGCACTACTCCGTTCGCGGGAGTTCGCCGTCGTCAAACAAGCGGCGCAAGCCGACTACGTACTCTTGATCCAGGCTGACGGACTCGACGGCGAGACGATGGTTGGCGACGTCAAACTGGTGCACCCGACCTCCGCTGAAGAAGCATACTCAGGCCGAATGACGCTTTCCGACATCACGTCGGCCAGCGCTCTCCGTACCGATGTCGGCCTGCAGATGCAGCACCTCGAGTCGTGGCTCGAACGGGAGCGCCGAGAACATTAGGGAGAGGGCAGATGAAGATGAGCGTCAGCATGGCCAAGGTGTTGGTTGACGCGCGACCCGTTCACACGCCAATCGCTCCATTGCTCCTGTCCAGCCGTCCGCAACGCGATACCGCCCAGCACCACCGCGGATACTTGAATGAAGTCCCGTCTGTCCATCGGCATCTACTTCAGCCAGCGACGCCCGTTAACGAGTCTTTCTTCGACCCGCGGGATCTTTTCGTCTCGCATCGCTGCGTGGTACGCGAAGCTCGCGAGAATTGCCGCGTTGCCCATCAAGTCCTCGGCGACCAACCGGTCGTACACATCCATGTTCGAGTGCCACGTCGTCGTGAAGTATTCGAGATCATCCTGCAGGAACTTGAATCCCGGTAGGCCGACGGCATTGAAGGAATCGCTGTCGGTGCCCCGGGTGTTCACCGGGATCAGGTGCGTCAGCCCGAGATCGCTGAAAGGTTTCATCCACGCCGTGAAGATCGGCACGACCAGAGGGTTGCCCTCGAGAAAGATGCCGCGGAAGCGGCCGTACCAGTCGGTGTTGAAGTACACGGACAGGTTGTCGTGGTCGGGCAGTGGTTCGCCGGTCTCCCAGTTGGCGAAATGGTTATCGATGTAGCCGCGCGACCCCAAGTGCCCGGCCTCCTCCGAGCCCCATAACACGGCGCGAATCGTACGGCGCGGTCGTGCCTCGATGGCGTGCAGGATCCGCACGGTCTCCATGACCACGGCGCTGCCGGAGGCATTGTCGGTAGCGCCGGTGCCGGCTGACTCGGCATCGAAGTGCCCGCCGATCATGACGATCTCGTGCGCCAGGTCGGTTCCCGGGATCTCGGCAACCAGGTTGTAGTCCTGCAGATCCTCCTCGTCGTAGTAGATCCGGACTTCGGCTTCGATGTCGACATCGATACCCCTCTCGAGAAGGCGCACGACGCGGTTGTAGTGCTCGGGTGCGACGATCACGTGCGGCATGGGTTTCGGGTCGTCGGGGGAGATCGGCGCGCCCCCGACGACGCGTACGATGCCCTTGTCGAAGGCACCCAAGTTCGTCCCCAGGCCCGGGGAGACGAGAAGAGCCGCGCCGGCCGCGTCGAGAAAGGCCTCAACCCGCTGCCGCGGCAGCGGCTCTCCCAGCCCGCTGTCCGCCGTCGGCACGTACACGGCCGTAGCCGGCTCCGCCTGCGGCAGAACGAAGAAACGCGACCAGTCGTCGAGTTGCGATTTGGTGAAGCGTTCGGCGCCCGGAGTAAAGTCGGGAGCGAGCCGACGCTCGCGAGCGATAAACACGATCTTGCCGCTGACCTGCTCCCGATACGGTTCGAGCTCGGCCGCAGATCGAATCTCGGCCACATCGACGAAAACTGCCGTGTCGGCGATGCGTCCCTCGGTTCCGCGCGACCACGGCACCGGGTAGGCGATCATCGTCATGTATTCGGGACCGAGCATATGCACCGACGTGTAGCGGTTCTCCCAGCCGAGCCCGACGGTACCGAAGGACTCGATTTCGGCCTCGACGCCGAACTCCTCCAGCTTGTCGTGCGCCCACTGGAGCGCCCGGTTGAAAGAAGGTGAGTTGGAGAAGCGCGGCCCGTAAACGTCTGCCAGCGTGCCGGCAAGATCCATCACCTGAGAGCGGCCGAACGCCTCGGCTTTGATCCGCTCGATCATCCGGTAGTCCACCGGCTCCTGGACACTGCCTCCGGCGCTCGTCATCAACGTCCAGGAAAACAGCCCAACGAATACGACCTTCGAGTAACCCATCCATCTCCTCGCTGTCTGATCCGGCTGCTCGGGCGCAGCCGCTCTTCATCGATCTTCGTTACAGGCGCAACCCGGACGGTACTCTGCCAGGCGCCGGCAGGGTTGAACAGGGTCGAGCGCCAGCTCCGGCGGTCCGCGTTGGTCGCGGCGGCTACCCCAGCCCTTGGAGCTCGAGCCTGGAGTTGGCGCGCGCCTTCGCGCTCGCGCAGCCGTGACCCGTCGAGAAGTCCGGGCTAGAGTTAGGCTCGGTAGATTGCATCGACGAACCGCCTGCATTCCTCCAGGAGAAAGACCATGGAAAAGAAGCGAATTCTGGTACTGCTCGCCTGTCTGGCTGCCGTCATCCCCGCAATCGAGGCAGACGCCCAGGAGGCTCGGGCGCGCGCCGAGATGCTCGACCTGATCCAGAGAGAGAAGTTCGACGTCGTGCTGCCGGGCGCGATGCGCGACAACGGCATCGACATGTGGATCCACGTCATCCGCGACGGCGACCCCGACGCACTGGCCCTCGATCTGGGGGGAACCGCCGGTTATTTCATCTTCACCGATCGCGGCGAAGACCGGATCGAGCGCGCCGTGCTCGCCGGTCGCGGCCAGGGTATGTACACCAGCGGCGCCTATGACATCTTCGCCTGGAACCACTGGAATGCCTGGTACCCGAACCACGACACCACCGAGCTGCGGGAATTCATCGAGGAACGCGATCCGCAGCGCATCGCCGTCAACTCGTCGGCCTGGCTGGCGGCGGCCGACGGCCTGTCACATGCCGGATACCAGCAGCTTGTCGAAGCGATCGGCAAGACCTACGCAGCGCGGCTTGTCTCCAGCGAGAACCTCATCACCGACTTTCGCGTCCGCCGAGTGCAATCGGAGATCGTCGCCTTCGCCCGGGCCGGTGAGATGACGCGCCGGATCCTCGAGCGCGCCCTCTCGCGTGAAGTCATCACGCCCGGAATCACGACCCGTGAAGACGTCGCCTGGTGGGTTCAGGAGCGCTTGCTGGAGGCCGGCCTCGGATCCTCGTTCGGCCTCAGTGGCCCCAGCGTCATTCACTCGACCATAGCAGAGCGCGAGGAATACCGCTCTGACGACTACGCCTTTCAGCCCGGCGACCTACTGAGCTTCGACATGGGCGTGAAGTACCTGAACTTCGGCACCGACATGAAGCGCAACGTCTATCTACTACGCGAGGGTGAAACCGCGCTGCCGGAGGACATCCGACACGCCTGGGATGAAGGCCGCCGGGCGCGCGACATCATGCGTCGCAACATCAGAACCGGTCGCACCGCCCGCGACACGCTCGCTGCCGTCGTGGCGGCGCTCGAGGCGGAAGGGTTCGTCTACACGCCGTTCGTGAACTTCGGCGCCCGCGACCGGCAGATCGTCGAGAGCTTCGACCGCGCCGACGTGACCGGCATCTCCATCGACTGCCATGTCGTCGGCAACACCGGCAACAGCCAGATAGCCGTCGGCCCGTCGTTCGCTCCGTTCCGCGAGCTGCGCGCCGATCTCATGATCCAACCCAACAACATCTTTTCGTTCGAGTTCATCACCCACACCGCGATGCCGTCATTCGGCGGCCGTCGTCTGCGCATCAACTTCGAAGACAACGTCATCGTCACGAATCAGGGCGTCGAGTTGCTTTACCCACGCAACGAACGAATTCTGCTGATCCGTTAGAACTCGAAAGTGAATTGGATGCTCATCACCGCTGTAGGTCGATGGTTCGGTCGGCGAAAGCGAGCCGTTCGACGTTGAGCAGAACGTCGGCACCGTCGCGGCCGACCCGCTTGTCGATCACCCGCGCCGCGTCCCCGTCGCGAACGACCTCGTAGTCGGCTGCATTGCCGGCATACACCGCAGTGTCGGTGCCGGCGCCACCGTCGATCAAATCCTCGCCGCCGTTGCCGCGTAGCGTGTTGTCGCCATCATTACCGGTGAAGATGTTGTCCCAGCCGTTGCCGGTTAAACCAGCGTCGTTGCCGCCGGTGAGGGTGACGTTCTTGAGGTGCTGCGACTTGGCGGTGTAGCGCAGGCTCGGATCGAGCTCGAGCGAGAACGTGCCGGTGAACTCCGGCGGCAGCTCCGGCGTGTAGGTCAGAAACGGAGAGAAGAACTCCTGCAGGATGGCCAACCCTTCGGGGTCGAGCTCGCGCAGGCCGGCGCGGCCGCGCGCGCCATAGATGCCGAAGTGAGACGTGCCGTCGGGGATGCGACCGGCCTCGATCGCGCGCCCCTCGTAGACGGTGGGCGGCACGGTCCACAGATCAAGGTAGTTGTCGTAGATCGCCGCGACGTATTCGTTGGGCTCGTTTTCGAGGTCGTTCTGCCGTCCTTGCCATAGGTCCCGCTCCATGGCGGCGGCGGTGATACGGATCAAGTCGAGCTGCATCTGCGGCAACGCCGGCTTGATGCCGTAGTCGTGCACCATGTGCAGCACCTCCTCGAACGAAGCATCCCGAGTGCGGTGCGCCATGTAGTCTTCGTGGCCTTCTACGGGGCACTCGTTGGCACGCAGGTCCTGCATGCCGAGGTCGACGCGGCGTAGCCCTCCACGAAACGCCTCGCGCATGTCGGGCTCGGTGTTGAACAGCGTCAGCGTCGCCCGGTTGTCGGCCATCGTGTTGGCCACGATGCTCTTGTCGGCACCGTAGCGAGTTCCCGGAACGTCGGTGAGAATGTGCTCGAGGACGTTGCGGGCCTTGAGGATGCGCGCTTCGCTCCAGCCGTCCTGGGCAAGGATGTGGATCGGCTTGCCGCTCGGCGCCACGACCTTCGTGTAGCGAACGAACACGTCTCGGAAAACCTGCGGCACATCCTCGGGCAAGAGCACGATGCCGTTCGGCGATCCGGAAATATCGATGGCGGGCAACGTTTCGCCGCCCTGCCCAGCAGGCCCGGCGGGGCCGCCCGGCGCGCCCCACAAGACGGCGGCAACCAGCAACGGTGTCATCAAGCGCATTCTGGATCCTCACGGGTTGTCCCGACCTTGTCGGCCAGGAGGCAAAGCAGCTCGAACATCAGATTGCAGGCAACCACGGCCGTGTTGCCGGTTGGATCGAGTGGTGGCGAGACCTCGTTGACGTCGGCCCCGACGAAGTCGAGCCCTCTCATGCCGCGCAGCAACAGCTGCACGTCACGCACGCTCATCCCGCCGGGTTCCAAGCCGCCGACGCCCGGAGCAAACGCCGGATCGAGGGCGTCCATGTCCACGGTTACGTAGGTCGGCAGACCGCTCAGCACTTCGCGCGTCTGCTCGATGACGCCGTCTACTCCGAGCTCGTAGAAGTCGTCGATCGTGACGATCGTAAGGCCTTGCGCGCGGGCCCAGTCGAGCTCGTCCTTCGAGAACAGGGTGCCGCGGATTCCGATTTGGACGATGTGCTCCGGCTCCAATAGGCTTTCGTCAATGGCCCGCCGAATCGGTGTGCCGTTGGCGTAGGCCTGACCAAAGACACGGTCCTGCGTGTCGGAATGGGCATCGACTTGGAGGAGCGCGACCGGCGCGTCTGCGGCGATCGCCCGCAGAATCGGCAACGTGATCGTGTGGTCTCCTCCCGCCACCAACGGCAATGCGCCCGCCGCGCGGATGGCGGCGAAGAAGGACTCGATGCTCTCGAGACTGGCGGCCATCTCCAGCGGATTGACCGGTGCGTCGCCGACGTCGGCGATGCGGCATATCTCGAAGGGAGCGACGCCGCTCGCGTAGTGGGCCTGCCGGATGAGCCGCGACATCTCCCGCATTTGCGCCGGGCCGTGCCGGGCTCCGACGCGGAACGACGAACCACCGTCGAAGGGAACGCCGGCCAGAGCGATCTCGAGGCCGTCGAATCCCTCGCGCGACCCGGCCCGCATCAACGTAGCCACCTGCGCGGAACGCGGCACGCTGTTCACGTCGACTTGCTGGAAGTGGTGTCTTTTGGCGTCTTCCATCGGGCGCGCTCAGGGGCTTCGAATTACCCATCGTCGGTGCGGCGTGGCGAGGTGTCAACCTGGTCAGCCTGGGAACGCCTGCTCGGCTGGCTGTCCGCCGACGAGAGACGTGATTGCGACCAAGTTCTGAATTATGATGTTTGCATGCGTAACACCGGCATCGATTCCGACAAGCTACGCACACTCCTGGCGCCGTGGAATACCGCGAGCTAGGCCGCACCGGCGTGAAGGTATCGCCGCTGTGCTTTGGCACCGACAACTTCGCCGACCCCACGCCCGAGCCCGAGTGCGTCGAGATGCTCGACCGGGCGCTCGACGCCGGCATCAACCTGCTGGATACCGGCGACATCTACGCGGAGGGCGAGGGCGAACGGATCATCGGCCGGGCGCTCAAGGCCAACGGCCGTCGTCACTCGACGCTGATCTCGACGAAGATCGACCATGTCCCCGGCCTCAACCTCGACACCAGCTCTCCCGGCATCAATGCCAACGACCACGGCCACTCCCGCCTCAACATCATTCGTGGCTGCGAGGAAACGCTAAAGCGCCTGCAAACCGACTACATCGACCTCTATCAGATGCACCGGCCGTCGCCCGATATCCCGATCGACGAGACGCTCGGCGCGCTGGACGACCTGATTCGTCAGGGAAAGATCCGCTATATCGGGTGCTCGACGCATCCGGCCTCGATGGTCATGGAAGCCTTGTACGTTAGCGAGCTCAAGGGCTACGCACGGTACGTATCCGAGCAACCGCCGTACAACCTGCTCGACCGGCGCATCGAGAACGAGCTGCTCCCGATGTGCCAGAAATGGGGCCTCGGGATCATCAGCTGGGCGCCGATGGCCCAGGCCGTGCTGGCCGGGCGCTATAACGACCCCGACGATTATCCGGAAACGTCGCGCGCGGCCCTGCGCGGCGGCTACTATGCCGACCGGGTGACCGAGCGCGGCATCGCGGTGGCCCGCGAGTTTGCCGAGCTGGCGGCGAAGATCGACCTGACGCCGGCGCAATTCGCCGTGCTCTGGTGCAAAACCCAGCCGGGGATCACCGCGCCCCTGGTCGGGCCGCGCACCTTGGATCAGCTCGAGCAGCTCATCCCGCTTCTCGAAATGGAGCTTCCCGCCGAACTGCGTGCAGCGTGCGACAAGCTCGTGCCGCCGGGCAGCGCGATCGCCGATTTTCACAACACCGCCGATTGGATGAAGATGAAGGTGTGAGCCGTTGACCGCGCCCGCGCACTTTGACCTGGTCGGGCTGTTCGAGGAATTTCGTGCTTTCCTGGCGCCGGAAACCGACGGTGGCGTTCCCGACTACACGCCGCCGGCAATGCGGCGTAAGCGTGAGGAGCTGCAGGCGTTCCGCGACCTGCTGGCGTCGTACGACATCAGTGAATGGGACGTCGCCAAGCAGATCGACTACCACGTGGTCCGCGCCGAGTTGAACGGCGTAGCCTTCGACCACGAAGTGCTGCGCCCCTGGGCCCGCGATCCGGGCTTTTACAACATCACCGACGGGGTCTATCCGCGACTGTTGGTGCATTACTCGAGGATGGACAACGACTGGTCGCCGCGAGTTCCCCCGTTGCCCGTTGCCGATGACGAGATCGATCGGCTGGGCACCAAGCTGCGCTGCGTCCCCGTGGTCCTCGAGCAGGCGCGCGGCAACCTCACAGAGGTGGCCGGTGACCTGGCCACCGTGGCGATTCGTGTACAAGAACGCGAGCTCATCGTGATGCGCGAGCTCGTCGACGGGCTCGGCGCGACTCATCCGGAGCTGGCGGCCGACGCGGAGCAGGCGCTCGCCGCCATGCACGGCTTCCGCGAGTGGATCATCGACAACAAGCGCCGGATGACGGCGCCCGCCGGTATCGGCAAAGACAACTACAACCGCTGGTTGAAGGAGGTCCTGCTCGTTCCCCGTAGTTGGGACGAGCTGCTCACGACGATCCGCAATGACTATCACCGCGCCATCGCTTTCTTGAAGCTCGAAGAGCACAAGAACAGGGGCCTGCCGCCATTCGTGCTCACGGCGAGCGAGGCCGAGAACCTCGACCGACAGGGGGCCGCGGCGCGGGAGCTGCTGGCCTTCCTACGGGATTACGAGATCATCACTGTTCCCGATGACCTCGAGCCCCTGCCCCCGCCCGACTACCCTCGCACCTGGGGGATGAGCGCCTACCTTCGTCCCGACTACCGCGGCTTCTTCGAGCAGTGCTGTGACCGCGAGCCGATGACGCAGATCACGCATACGTTCTTCGGGCACTACTACGTTCGCGACCGGACGATCTGGTATCAGGACGGCGACAGCCGGCCGATCCGCGGCACCATCCGTCTGTTCGACATGCACGAGTCGCGCTCCGAGGCCCTGTCGTTCGGCGTCGAGGAGGTAATGTTGCAGCTCGGCATGCTCGATAATCGACCACGGGCCAAGGAGATCACCTATATCTGGATGGCGTTCCGCGCCGCGCGCGCCATTTCGGACCTCGAGATGCACGCCAACGAATACACCATGCAGGACGGGATCGATGCGTTCGTCGACAAGCTCCCCTACCGGTGGGCCGAGCCCGACGGCGATGCCGTGTGGTGGGACATCGAAGAGGCTCTGCGAGCCCCGGCACACTCCGCGAGCTATGTGGGTGGTAAAAATATGATCCTGCAGCTGCTCGCCGAGTGCGCGCAGCAGCAGGGGTCGGAATTCGAGTTGCGACGCTTCATGGACGATTTCATGGACGGCGGTATCATTCCGATTTCTCTGACCCGCTGGGAAATGACGGGATACAAAGACGAGCTCACTACCCTGCTCAGCTAGCCAGCGTAACCTCTCTGGCAGGAATCGAGGCGCGGTAAAAACAACGTGCTTATCGACTGGTTGGTCATCGCCGCGTACCTGATCGGCGTCACGCTACTCGGCACTTCCGCCGCTCGGCGGGTAAAGACGTCGGCGAACTTTTTCATCAGTGATCGCCAATCCGGCAAGCTGCTGATGACGTTCTTCTCGTTCGGCACCGGAACGAACACCGATCAGGCGGTCACCGTTGCGTCGAAGACATATACGTCCGGCGCTTCGGGTATCTGGTACCAGTGGCTGTGGCTGTTCGCCACACCGGTCTACTGGTTGCTGGCGCCGCTGTTCCGCCGCATGCGCGCGGTCACCACGGCCGACTACCTGCATGTTCGCTACGGCCAGAGCGTCGCCGTGCTCTTCGTGATCGTCGGCATTGCCCAGTTGTCGGTAAACATCGGCGTCGTTCTCCGCGCGACCGCCTCGATGATCGCCCCGGTCTCCGGCGGGGCGATCAGCCCGGCGATGGCGATCGTCGGCATGACCGTTTTGTTCGTCATCTACGGCGTCGCCGGGGGATTGAGCGCAGCGATCCTGACGGACGCCGTTCAGGGCGTTCTTACTGTCGTGCTTTCGTTCATGCTCCTGCCGTTTGCCCTCGACGCGGTCGGCGGCCTGGAGGGGCTGCGCGCCTCGGTCGACGACCCGAACCTCTTCTCGATCGTCGCTCCCGGCGAGATCACCGTCTTGTACGTCGTCGTCATCGCCGTCAACGCGCTCGTCGGTTGGGTCACCTCGCCGTACTCGATGCAAATGACCGGCGCCGCAAGAACAGAAGATGACGCTCGGGTCGGCCTGGTCGCCGGCATGTTCCTCAAGCGCATCGTCACCATCCCCTGGGTGTTGACCGGCATGTGCGCCGTGGGGTTATACGCCGGCACGACGATCGATCCGGACCAGGTCTATGGCTTGATGGCCCGCGACCTGCTGCCGGCGATCGCGCCCGGCCTGATCGGACTGTTCATCGCCTCGATGCTGGCGGCGGTGATGAGCTCGTGTGACTGCTTGATGGTCGCATCGGCCGCGCTGTTTACCGAGAACATCTATCGGCCGTTCATCCGTCCGGACCACGAAGAGCGCCACTACGTACTGGTCGGCAGGCTGACCTCGGTCGCGGTGGTGCTGGGCGGGCTCTTCGTCGCCTTCGCGCTGTCGAACGTCGTGGAGGGGCTGGAAGCCTTCTGGAAGGTGGGGGCGATGATGGGTCCAGCGATCTGGATGAGCTTCGTCTGGCGGCGAGCCACCGCCGCCGCCGCCTGGATCTCGACGCTCAGCGGCTTCGCGACGTGGTTTTTCACCAGCGACATCGCCTTTGTCGGCTGGAGCTTCAATGCTCGCTTCGCCGGGTCCCTGCCGGAATTCATGCTCTACGACGGCGCCCTTTCCCTGCCCTGGCAGATGATCACTTACCTGGCCGTCGGGCTGGTCACGATGGTAGGGGTGAGCCTCGTCACCCAGCCGCCCGACAAGAAGACGCTCGACAGAGTGTACGAGTGCCTGCGCACCCCGGTGACCGACGACGAGCCGGAGGGCGAGCCGCTGACGCTACCGGCCGGAACCAAACCGGCGCCGCGGTCAGCGCTGATCGATCATCCGGACTTCGAGATCATGCGGCCGACCGCCTTCACGGTGATCGGCTTCCTGGTGAGCTGGGTCGCCGTCGCGCTGTTGATCGGCTCCTTCCTCTGGATCATCAGCTAGCGTCCTGGTGCCCCCCCAGGACGCGCTGCGGCCAATCGGGCAACGAATCCAGATCGACGTTGCCGCCCGAGAGGATGACGCCGACGCGATGGGCGCCCGCCGAGATCTTCTGTTCCAGCAATGCCGCGACCGGCACCGCGGCGCTCGGCTCGATGACGATCTTCATGGTTTCCCAAACCATGCGCATGGATCTGAGGATCGCGTCTTCCGATACGGTAACGATCTCGTTGACGTTGGCAGCGATGATCGGAAACGTCTGCTCGCCCAACGAAGTGCGCAGGCCGTCGGCGATCGTCTGAGGATCGGTCTGCGGCACGATGGTTCCCTCCTGCAAAGACCTCCAGGCGTCGTCGGCCTTCTCCGGCTCGCAGCCGATCACCTTGGTTGCGGGCGCCAGCGCCACGGCGCTCGAACAGGTGCCGCTCAGCAGCCCGCCGCCGCCCACCGGCGCCAGCAGACAGTCGAGGTCAGGCACCTCTTCGAGCAGCTCGAGGGCGCAGGTCGCCTGACCGGCGATCGTTCGTAGGTCGTCGTACGGGTGCACCGGGTTGGCGCCGGTTTCTTCCTGTATTGCCGCCGCCGTGGCGTCGTACTCCTCGGACGTGGGGATCCGCTCCTTCGATTCGACCCAGACGATGTTGCCGCCATAGCGTTGGACGGCCGCGACTTTCGACGCGACGGCGATCTTCGGCATGGCGATATGGGCACTGACACCGCGGGCGCGGGCGGCGAGCGAAACCGCGGCAGCCTGGTTGCCGGACGAGCTGGTGACGATGCCGCGCGCAGCATCCTCCGACGACAGCGACAGCAGGGCGTTGAACGCGCCCCTCACCTTGAAGGCTCCGCTCTTCTGAAGGTTCTCGCACTTGAAGAACACGCGGCTACCGAACGCCTCGTCCAGCGTCTCACTCGTCAAAACCGGCGTTCGATGGATGTAGGGCTCGATTCGAGCGTGGGCGGCACGGATCTCTTCGATGCCGATGGCATTGGGTTGGTCGGTCATCGGCGGTCGTGTGGGGACGCGATCACGAGGGCATCAGCGAGGAAAATTGAGGATCGCATCCAGCTGGCTGCGCCCCCCAATGCGCTCGAGCCACGCCTCGTAAACGGTGGACGAAGCCTCGACAAAGGCCACCCGGTCGGGATAGGTAACGCTGACGCCGGCCGCCTCGAGGTCGCGAAGTCGTTGCTCGTCGACCTCGGTGTACAGCTGCCGCTCGTAGCCTTCGAGATCCTTGACCGTCTGGTCGACCAGTTCCTGCAGATCGCGCGGCATGCTGTCGTAGAAGGCCTTGCTCATGATCACCGGCGCCACCAAGCGCAGCCAGCCGACCTGGGCCCAGTGCGGCGCCACCTCGTAGAACTTCTTCGAATAGTAGTTGGAATTGGCGGCCTCGGCGCCGTCGATAACTCCCGTCTCCAACGACGTATACAGCTCGTTGTATGCCATCGGCAGCGGGCTGGCGCCGAAGGCGGCGAAGGCGTCGAGGTGCGGCGGGCTTTCCATCGTGCGGATCTTGAGTCCGCCGAGATCGGCCATCGTGTCGATCGGCCTCTCTGTGGTCATGATGTGCCGCAACCCGAACGTGAAGTAACCCATCAGGTGGAAGCCTTCACGCTCGAGGGCGGGGCGAAAGCTCTCGCCGATTTCCGAATCGAGCACCGCGAACATGTGCTCGTTGTCCTCGAACAGAAACGGCATCTCGAAGACATACACTTCGGGCACGAAGGTCGCCAGCGTCGAGTTTGACGACATCTGCATCTCGACCGTACCGAGCTTGAGCCCTTCGGTAACGTCGCGGTCGTTGCCGAGTGCCGCGGCGCTGAACAACCGTGCTTCGATCCGCCCCCGGGCCTTCTCGTTGACGATGTCGACGAAACGCTGCAGCGCCTGCGACCCCGGCTCGTCGGCAGGCGCCGACGACGCCACCTTGATGATGAAGACATCGGGGTCGCCGCCGGCGCACGCGCTCGCCAGCAGAACAGCCGCCAGCAGCAGCACGGCGCCGAAGCCATGTCTTGACGACATCGCGCCCTCCTTGACAGGCTGCTGAGAAACTCTTGTGGGTGTCGTTGCGGGCACCCCGTCGGGCCTCACTGGAACATCTCGGGAATCCATAGCACGATCGCCGGGAAGAAGGTTATCAGCAGCAACACCGCGAGCATCGACAGAACGATCGGCAGGATGAACGGCGTCGTTTCCCGGATGCTCTTGCCGGTAAGGCTGCAGGAAACAAAAAGCGTGGCGCCGAACGGCGGCGTCACGTAGCCGATCGCCCAACCGACCGTCGTAACCACTCCGAAATGCACCGGGTCGACGCCGAAGCTCTGGGCGATCGGGAAGATGATCGGCAGCAACACGATGGTGGCCGAAAAGCTTTCCATCACCGCACCGACGAGCAGAAGCAACGGAATGTACAGGAGAAAGAACGTGCCGGGGCCACTGACCCGCGCCTCGAAGGCCTGCGCCAACAACGCCGGCACTTGGTGCACGGTGATCAACCAGGCAAACAAAAAAGCGGTCGTCTGGATGAACATGATGACGGTGGCCAGCTCGGCGGAGCGGGCGATAATTATCGGCAGGTCGCGGACCGCGATTTCCTTGTACACGAACATGCCGACGACCAGGCCGTACACGACGGCTACGACGGCGGCCTCGGTCGTGGTGAAGATCCCTCCCACGATGCCGACCAAAATGATCACCGGCATGCCGAGCGCCGGCGCCGCCACCAGACCGGTGCGCACGACGCGCCGCAGGTCGACGTGGCTAATGGTGCCCAGGTAGGCGTCGCCACCGCGGGCGGCGTGCGCGTAGGTGACCACCATCAAGCCGATCCCGATCAACAAGCCCGGAACAATGCCGCCTAGGAAAAGCGCCGACACCGAGGTGTTGGTGGTGAATCCGATCAGGATCATCAGCAGGCTCGGGGGGATCACCGGGCCGATCGACCCGGCGGCGGCCTGCAACGCGGTGGCGAAGCGCATGTCGTAGCCGCGTTCCTTCATCAGCGGCAGCAGGATCGACCCGACCGCCGCGGTGTCGGCGGTCGAAGAGCCCGACACGCCGGCGAAGGTCATCGACGCGGCGACGCAGACGAACCCCAGGCTGCCCCGGATAAAGCCGAAGAGCTCTGTCGTGAATGCAACTAGCCGCGACGACATGCCGCCGGCCGCCATCAACTGGCCGGCGAGCATGAACAGCGGAATCGCCATCAGCAGCCACGAATCGAGGCCGAAGAACATCCGCTGCGCGACGATCGAGATCGGTAGCGCGCCCTCCCAGAGGATCGCGATGGTCGCGCCGGTGCCGATCGCGAAGGCGATCGGCATGCCGATGAGGAAGAACACCGCGATGGCGATGACGAGGATCGCGATCATCGCCGCACCTCGCGCCGCGCGCTCATTGCCCAGACTCGGTCGGCTGCTTCGCCTCGTCGAGGGCGGTAAGCACGAGGCCCACCGATTCCAAGAACATCAACAGGCTGCCGACAGGTATGGCCAGGTAGACGACCCAGATCGGTATCTGCAGAGCCGGTGTTCGCTGGTTCAGTGTCGCCGCCATCAGCGAGATACCGGAAAAGAAAACGACGCCGAGGAAAAACAGGATCGCCGCCAGGGAGAGAAGATGCAGGTTTCGCTTGGTTCCCTGTGGCAGCGAGTGGATGGCGTAGTCGACCGTCAGGTGCAGCCCCTTGCGCAGGCAGGCCGCCGATCCCAACATGATCAGCCAGACTTGGAGATAGCGGGCCAGCTCCTCAGACCAGGAGAACGGCGCGTTGAACAGGAATCGTGACACGACCTGCCCGAACACCACGATGACGATGGTGGCGAACACGACGACGACGACGGCGTGCACCGCCGCCCGCGTGACCTGCAGGATGCTAGCGAAAAACCGGCGGGGCATTTCACCCATCGGCAGCGTTCGGCGTACAGGCGCTCATCAAGTCACCCAGTGAGTCGGGGTTCCGGTCCCGTTCAACGACGCGACCGCGAACAGTACGGCGAGCAAACGATGTCGCATGGCGAGCATCCCTTCCCGGCTTGGTTGCGGTGTCTAGGCAGCAGCGGCAACGAGGCGATCGTATACGATATACACTTCATAACTCTTGTGGCAGAACTGCCTTAGATATAAGGAAGAAAACGGCCGTGGATTACCGCGTTCTAGGTCGCACGGGTGTGAACGTTTCTCCTCTCTGTCTCGGCTCGGACAACTTCGGCGACGCGACGCTGGCCGACGAGGCGACGGCGATCATCAACCGGGCGCTCGACGCCGGCATCAACCTGATCGACACCGGCGACGTCTACGCCGAGGGTATGAGCGAGACGATCATCGGCCAGACAATCAAGGATCGCGGCGCCCGCCACAAGGTCATCATCGCTACCAAGGTCGATCACGGACGGCGGCGGCGCGGGGTCTCACTCGACGAAGAAGTCCCCGGCGTCGGTCCCAACGAATCGGGGCACTCGCGTCTGAACATCATCCGCGCCTGCGAGGAGTCGCTACGACGCCTGCAAACCGACCACATCGATTTGTACCAGCTGCACCGCCCTTCGTTCGACATTCCTCTCGATGAGACCATCGGCGCCCTCGACGACCTGGTGCGCCAAGGGAAGGTGCGCTACGTCGGCTGCTCGACGCAGCCGGCCTGGCTCATCATGGAAGCGCTCATGGTGTCGGAGATGAAGGGCTGGGTACGCTACGCCTCCGAGCAACCCCCCTATAACCTGCTCGATCGACGCATCGAGAACGAGCTCATTCCGCTGGCTCAGCGCCACGGGCTCGGCATCATCTGCTGGGGTGCCCTGGGTATGGGCGTGCTGGCGGGCCGTTACAACAACGCCGAGGAATACCCCGATGACTCGCGCGCCGCCAAGCGCGGCGGATTCTATGCCGACCGGGTAACCCGCCGCGGTGTGCACATCGCCCGCGAGCTCGCCAAGGTCGCCGAGCAAGCCGGCATCACAGCGGCGCAGCTAGCTGTGCTTTGGTGCAAGGACCAACCGGGCATCACGGCGCCACTGATCGGCGCGCGCACGCTCGATCACCTCGAGGATCTATTGCCGGTTCTCGAGATGACCCTCGACGATGACACGCGTGCCGCCTGTGACGCCCTGGTGCCACCGGGCAGCGTTGCGGCAAACTTCCACAACACCGCTTACTGGATGAAGACCACGGTTCCCGACCTGCCCGACTGAACGAAGGGTAGGCGACCACGCCACACCACGCGGAGAAAATCTCGATGAAAGCTCTCTCGGCAGCGCTACTTGCGGTCGTGATTCTGGCAGGATGCGGCTCGGCCGAAACCGATTCGGCGACGGCGACCGATGCCGCCCCAGAGGCCGCCACGGAAGCCCAAGAGGCTCAACCCATGCTCGGTGGCTGCATCCTGATGTCGCCCATCGGCGAGGTGCCCGCCGACGTGTACGAGGTAACCGATGTCACGGCGACCGACGCCTATCCGCCGTTTACGAAGGAGCTCACGTCGCGCGGCCTGAAGTTGGTCGCTCGCGACGATGCCTCCGACGACTTCATGCGCCTGGTCGGCAAGACCATCGCTGAAGTATTCCCACGCGACGAGAGCCTTGACCTGGCGATGCAGGAAGAAATCCTCACCAACCACTACCGATACAAAGCGGTGATCCCCGTGCCGGTGGGCGACGACAGGGGCTTCAGGGAAGAAGACGAGGCAGCGTGGGAGTTGACCTCCGGCCAGAACAGCATCTGCGACATCATCATGCAAGACGTGCCCCGCGGGCAGGTGATGGAGGTCGTGGAGCACATCCTGCACTACACCAGCGACATGGGGTTGCACACGACGTTTCCCGACGAGTGGGGCATAAACGAAACCTCAGCGCTGGCCCAGGCGATGCAGAAATCCATCGACGAGGGCTACTACAACGTCGACCAATACGACGACGAGCAGGGAGAGCGCGGCCGGCAGGTCATGCGCCGGGTGCGCCTGCAGGAGTTCGCATACTGGATCGTCTCCACCGCGTGGAATCTCCAGGAGGCCTACGGGCCGCAGGGCGGAGACGAGTGGACGATCAGGAACGAGGCCGACCTGCAGGAGAAGCTGCCCGAGTTCTACGAGGTATACCAGCGCACCGTCGGTCGCACCATGGTCGCGCCGAGCCTGGCGACGTTGCAGGAAATCGGTCCGACGCGGGCCGAGGAGAGTCAATGATCCGACGCGCACGACTCCTCAGCACCGCCGCCATGCTGGCGCTACTCCTCGTAGCCTGCGGCGAAGGAGACGAACCGGCCGCCGAATCGTCCGTCGAGGGCACGTCGGAGCCCGCCGTAACGAGCGCTGAGCCCGCCACAACGAGAGCCGAGCCCGCCATCGTGTACGCCGGCCCCGCCGGCGACGCCTATGAGGTGTTCTCCTCGAACCTCGTCGGCGAGGACCCTGAGCAGCTGACCTCTCTGGGAGGTGACGTCGCCTTTCCGGTCTGGTCGCCGAACGGTGATCGAATCTTATTCGTGGCCATGGGCAACGACTCGGCCGACGTGATGGTGCTCGACACCGCGTCCGGCGAAACCTCGGTGGCACTCGCCGGTAACGGGAACCCGGCGGACTGGGGCCCGCGTGGCGAGCGAATTCTCGTCACGAAAGGTGGCGACGAAGGCCGCGGCCTCTACATCATCGACGTTGCAACCGGTGCAGAGGAGCGCGTCGATACCGGCAGCTCCGACGACGCCTACGCACGCTGGGGACGCAACGGCAGCACCGTTGCCTACGAGTCGGGCCGCGACGGCAATCCCGAGATCTATGTGACGAATCTGGAGAGCGGCGAAACCACACGCCTGACCGACAACGACCTGCTCGATGAATGGCCGTCGCTATCGCGCGACGGCAGCCAGGTCACCTGGGCCTCGGGCACGGAGGAAGAAAAGAACCTCTGGGTCATGCGCGCCGATGGCTCCGAGAAACGCCAGCTAACCGGGGACATGCTCTTCGGCGACGCCTGCCCCGAGTGGTCTCCCGACGATACCCGGATCCTCTTGACGGTACGGGAAAACGGTCAGTCCGTCCTCAAGATCATCGACCTGGCCAGCGGCGAGGTGACGCACATCGGCGCAGGCGCCGGGGCCTCCTGGCGCTGACCGTTCAACGTCGCGGCATGGACCGAGGCAATCCGTGTTTCAGCGCTAGCCCTCTCTACCGGATGACCTGCACCCGCATCTGCGGCGGGTAGAGCCACTCGATGCCGCGCTCGGTGATCACCGCGTTCTCCTCGACGTTCACCGGAATCTTCGCACCGTTCCACTCCGGCGCCGGCGTAAACACGATGAACTCGACCGAGATGATG
The DNA here is from genome assembly GCA_965214245.1 of Acidobacteriota bacterium. Classification (GTDB taxonomy): domain Bacteria; phylum Acidobacteriota; class UBA890; order UBA890; family UBA890; genus CBDCBL01. Next base: position 248,013 of record CBDCBL010000008.1, on the reverse strand, counting down.
TTGTTGGGTCGCACCATGTACTCGGTGCGGTAAGGGAAGATCTCGAACAACGACGCCGCCATGTCGTGGCCGATGTTGCCGGCCGCGTGCATGCCGACGTTGACCTCGATGCCTTCGACGTCGCTGGCACGCTCTCGTTCGGTATAAACGTAGCCCGCGTCCCGAATGATCTGTTTGAGCGCGTCGATCTGCTCACGGCCGGTGCGCCCCGTCCGGACGTTGTTGCGGATGATGCGGCGCACGCGCACGGACTCGTCGAAAGCGTTTTGTATCCCCGCCGGTACCTCGGTCTCGCCCTCGCGCAACACGTAGGCGAAGCGCTTGATGTCGGTACCGAAGTTGTTGCGCTCCAGCCCCCAGTCGATCTGCAATACGTCGCCGCGCTGGATGACACGATCGGTGCCGCCGATCTCACCGCCGTCCGGCAGGTGCGTGTAGACGCTCGGGTACCACGTGCGCAGCAAGCCCATCCTTTTGCGTTGCTCTTCCAGCCACCAGGCGACATCGGTGTGGGTCGTAACTTCGGGCGTGATCACTTCGTTCGACAGCGCCCGCTCGATGTACGAGCTGGTGAGCTCGGCGACCTTGGAAAACTCGACGAGCTCCAGCGCCACACGCTCACCGCGGAAATCGGCAATCAACCGCTGCGCTGAAACGAAGCGCGAGGCGTAACGCTCACCGAGCTCGTCCGACAGGAACTTGAAGTCCGTGTGCGTCAGGCCGTCGGCGACATGCTGCCCCTCTCTGTTGTTCGGCAGCTCCAGATAGTTCAAGGCGATGCGCTGCGGATCGCGCTCGAGCACGATCGAGCGCAAGTCGCCGCGGCGACGGAATTCGTCGTAGGCGCCGCAGGCACGCGCCAGATCGCTCTCACCCCCGAGCTGCAGCCGCTCGATCCGATCGCCGCCGCGGTCGATGAAAACGAAAAAACCCTGGCCGTTGATCGTCGAGATTGCGAAGTCCATCGTCATCGGCTGCGTGCCGCGACCCCGGTCGATGACGATCCACATGTCGATGTTGTTGGCGCGCATCGCCTGGGGCAGCACGAAATCGAACTTGTCCTTGCGGATGTTGCAGCTGATCTCCCAGCGCGAGCGAGCGCCGTCGATTTGTGATGCGGTTGCGGCACTCGTGGGCATTTGTGCAACCTGCGTCGTCGCCGTGAGCAGCGCGATCATGAAAATTGTTTGCGTACGCATTGTCGAACCTCCGCTCTGTCAGTGCTGCTCGGCCGCTGCGCGTTCGCGGCACCCTTGGGAGTTATTCACTACTACATTAATATTCAATGTCTACCTGCCGGCGGCTTTCCGCCGATTCGAGGATCGCATCGCAGACGACGGCGGCGCGGTAGCCGTCTTCGAAAGTCGCGCCGTGCGGCGCCACGTCACCGTCGTTGACGATGCAGTCGAGCAAGTGCGTGATCTCATGCACGAACGTGTGCTCCCAGCCGATGATGTGTCCGTGAGGCCACCAATTCTCCCAGAACGGATGGTACGCCTCGGTGATCAACGCCTGACGGAAACCCTGCGTTTCCTTGGGCGCATCGTCGATCCAGAACACCTCCAGCTCGTTGAAGCGTTCCAGGTCGAATCGAATGCTCCCCTTCTCACCATTGATCTCGATGACCTGATGGTTCTTGCGGCCGGCCGCGAAGCGCGTCGCTTCGAGCGTGCCCAGCGCCCCGTTGGTGAACTCGACCGTGGCAACGAACGCATCGTCGACGTCGACCGGGGCAGCGCCGGTGCCGTCCGGTAGCTGGCGCTCCTTGATGAAGGTCGTCGCCAGTGCACCCACCGAGCTCATGTCGCCGACCAAGTAGTGCGCCAGGTCGATGATGTGTGCCCCCAGATCTCCCAACGCCCCACTTCCCGCCAGACCCTTGTCGAGCCGCCAGATCTTCGGTGTGCTGTAGTGCGGCATGATCCATTCCTGCAGATACACCGCGCGGTAGTGGTAGATGCGCCCGAGAGCACCGCTGTCGATGAGCTCACGAGCCTGTCGGATCGCCGGCACGAATCGGTAGTTGAAGGCCACCATGTGCTTGACGCCCGCCTTCCCCACCGCGTCGAGCATGGCCTTGGACTCCTCCGCGGTACGCGCCAGCGGCTTCTCGCATAGCACGTGTTTGCCGGCCTCGGCGGCGGCGATACAGGGTTCGGCGTGCACGTTGTTGGGGCCGCCGTTGTCGAACAGCTGCACGCGATCGTCGGCGAGCATGTCGCGCCAGTCGGTGTAGTGGCTGGCGTAGCCGTAGCGCTGCGCCGCCTCGGCAACGGCGCTCTCGTCGCGACCGCAAATGGCGGCAAGCTCGGGAATCGCCGGCGGCGGATACATCATGTAGGGGATTGTCTTGAACGCGTTGGAGTGCGCCTTGCCCATGAAGGCGTACCCCAGCATGCCGACGCCGATGTGCGGAGCGTCCTGGGCGGATTCCCCGGATTCCGCGGCGGCTATGTCGGTAAAGGCCTGCTCGCTCATTCGTCGTCTCCGAACGCCGCGTCGAAGGCAACTGCCGACGGCGCGAAGTCGTTGCTGCGCACCAGCTCCAGCGCCTCTTGCGCACCCCACTCACGATCCATCCCGCTATCCTCCCACTCGATCGACAGCGGCCCGCCGTAACCGGCGCGGTTCAGCGCCCGAATGATCGGGTCCCACTCGACGTCGCCCCGGCCCGGAGACACGAAATCCCAGCCGCGACCCGGATCGCCGAAATCGAGGTGCGACGACAAGATGCTGCTGCGGCCGTCGAGCTGAAGGCGCACGTCCTTCACGTGCGCATGGAAGATGCGGTCGGCAAACTCGTCGATGAAGGCCACCGGATCGACGAACTGATGCACCAGATGGCTGGGATCGAAGTTGAAACCGAAGCTCGGGTGGTTGTCGATCGCCTCGAGCGCGCGGCGGGCCGTGTGGATGTCGTAGGCGATCTCGGTGGGATGGACCTCGAGCCCGAAGCGAACGCCATGCTCGGCAAACGCGTCCATGATCGGCGTCCAACGATCAGCGAAATCGACGTAGCCTGCGTCGATGTCATCCTGGCTGGTGGGGGGGAAGAAGTACAGCTTTGCCCACACGTTGCTGCCTGTGAACCCGTTCACGATGTCGACGCTGAAAAGCTCGGCGGCGCTCGCCGTATCGATGATTTCCTGCGCCGCCCTCTGGCGAACGCCCTCCGGATCGCCGTCGCCCCAGATCCTGTCGGGCAAGATCGACTTGTGTCGCTCATCGATTGGATCGCAGACGCACTGGCCGACCAGATGTGTGCTGATCGCCACGCAGGAAAGTCCATGCGATTCGAGCAGCTCGCGCTTCGCAGCGAGGTAGCCGTTGTCCTCGAGCGCCTTGTCGACCTCGAAGTGGTCGCCCCAACAGGCAAGCTCGAGGCCGTCGAAGCCCCAGTCGGCGACCTTCTCAGCCAAGGTCGTCAGTGGCAGGTCGGCCCACTGGCCGGTAAACAGCGTTACGGGTCGTGACATCGGATCCTCCAGTTCAGAACGCCGAATGTAACGGGTCTCCTCGGCGGCATCAACGCCGCCATCGCCGGCCGAATACGAGGCCGCATCCAACTTCGGGCGATCACACCGGACACACCCCGATGCCGCCGCCCGCTTGAATCGAGCCCCCCCCACGGACGAAGATGGACGCCCCTTCATCTTTGTTCGAGAGGCCGATGGCTGTCTTCGGAACACTCGATTGGATCGTTGTCGGCATCTACTTCTTGGTGCTCCTCGGCATCGCGGCCTGGGTCATGCGCCAGAAAACCGAGTCGACCACCGACTACTTCCTCGCCGGTCGACACGTCGGCTGGTTCGTCATCGGCGCCTCGATCTTCGCTTCCAACATCGGCTCGGAACACATCGTCGGCCTCGCCGGCACGGCCGCCAACAGCGGTATGGTCATGGGCCACTACGAGCTGCACTCCTGGCTCGTGCTGCTGCTCGGCTGGGTATTCGTCCCCTTCTACATGCGCAGCCGCGTGTTCACCATGCCGGAGTTCCTGGAGCTGCGGTACAGCCCGGCAGCCCGCTGGTTTCTGTCGCTCACCACACTCATCGCCTACGTGCTGACCAAGATCTCGGTGACTATTTACGCGGGCGCGGTGGTGTTTCAAGCACTCATGGGAGTCGACTTTTGGACCGGGGCATTGATCGTAGTGCTGCTGACCGGCGTCTATACGGTGATCGGCGGGTTGCGTGCCGTCGTCTACACCGAGGCGTTGCAAGCGATGGTGTTGATCGCCGGGTCGGTCACCGTAACCGTCGCCGGCCTGGTGCAAATCGGCGGCTGGAGCGGGCTTGTCGAAGCCGTCGGCGCCACCCACTTCAACATGTTCCTGCCCGCCGACCACCCCGAGTTCCCGTGGACCGGTATGGTCTTCGCGCCGCCTATCATCGGCCTGTGGTACTGGTGCACGGATCAGTACATCGTGCAACGGGCTCTGACCGCCGAGGACGAAACCGCAGCTCGTCGTGGCACGATCTTCGCCGCCTACCTCAAGCTTCTGCCCTTCTTTATTTTCATGATTCCCGGCGTGATCGCTTTCGCTTTGGCAAATTCCGGCCGCCTCGAGCTTGCCGAAGCAGACCAAGCGTTTCCCACGCTAGTTGTGGCGCTGTTGCCGGCCGGGTTTCGCGGGCTGGTGGCCGGCGGCTTGCTCGCGGCTCTGATGAGCTCGCTGGCAGCGGTCTTCAACTCGTCATCGACACTGTTCACGATCGATATCTACCAGAAGCTGCGCCCGGATTCGTCGGAGAAGACGTTGGTGCTCGTGGGTCGCGTCGCCACCGGTGTGCTGGTGATTCTCGGCGTGCTGTGGATACCACTGTTGCAGAGCCTCTCCGGTCAGCTCTATACCTATCTGCAGAGCGTACAGGCCTACATCGCTCCGCCTATCGCCGCGGTGTTTTTCTTCGGCCTGTTCTGGAAACGCATCAACGCAACGGGAGCAATTGCGGCGCTGGCCGGCGGTTTCGTGCTCGGCATGGGGCGGCTGGTGGCCGAGATCAACAGCCAGTACCTGAGCGGCTGGCTCCTGACCTACGCCGAAATCAACTTCCTGCACTTCGCGATCTTCCTGTTTCTCGCCTGCATCGGCATGCTGGTAATCGGCAGCCTGATCACGCCACCGCCGTCGGATGAGCAGCTCCGCGGCCTCACCTACGCGACGACGCGGGCCGCCGATCGGGAGAGGTCGCGTGGCAGCTGGAACAGCTGGGACGTGGTTCACTCGGTGGTCATCGTGGCGATCATTTTGATGATCTTGCTCTACTTTTCCCCGCTGGGTATCGCAGGATAGAAACGAATCAGGAGCAGCTAGCGGGCCGTGGTGAAAGTGTGATGGGTCTGGTTGAGGCGAGGAGGGGCAGATGATGTCAGAAACACTCATCGGGGCACGCGAGTACTTTCCGGGAATCGGCAGGATTCCCTTCGAAGGTCCCGACTCCGACAACCCCCTGGCCTTCAAGTACTACGATGCCGGACGTGAGGTGGCCGGGACATCGTTGGCTGAACACCTGCGCTTTGCCATCGCCTACTGGCATTCGTTCTGCGGTACGGGCGCTGACCCGTTCGGGGTCGGTCCAAGACCCATGCCGTGGATGGAGGGCGACAGCCCCCTCGACGTAGCACGCAATCGTCTCGATGCGGCGTTCGAGTTCATCACCAAGCTCGGCGCACCGTTCTACTGCTTTCATGACCGCGACCTGGCACCCGAAGGTGACACGCCGGCCGCGTCGCAGGCCAACCTCGCGGAGCTTGTGGCGCTCGCCAAGGACAAGCAAGAAGCCTCGGGCGTGCGGCTGTTGTGGGGCACGGCCAACTTGTTCTCACACCCTCGCTACATGAACGGCGCTGCAACGAATCCAGATTTCCGGGTGGTCACGCACGCCGCCGCCCAGGTAAAGGCGGCAATCGACGCCACGGTGACACTGGGCGGCGACAACTACGTTTTCTGGGGGGGCCGCGACGGCTATTTCTCCCTACTCAACACCGACATGAAACGCGAGCGCGACCACCTGGCGACCTTTCTGAAGAAGGCGCGCGACTACGGCCGCGATCATGGATTCGACGGCACGTTCCTGATCGAGCCCAAGCCGATGGAGCCGACCAAGCACCAGTACGACTTCGATGTCGCAGCGTTGATTGCGTTTCTCCATCAGCATGAGCTTACTGGCGACTTCAAGATCAACATCGAGAACAACCACGCGACGCTGGCCGGACACACGTTCACCCACGAGATTCGTGCGGCGGCCGACGCCGGGCTGTTCGGCAGCCTCGACGTCAACCAGGGCGACCCGCACAGCGGCTGGGATACGGACGAGTTCCTGCACGACCTGTATGACGCCGTTCACATCATGCTGGTCCTGCTCGAAATCGGGGGCATCGGCAACGGTGGCCTGAACTTCGATGCCAAGTTACGTCGCAGCTCCACCGATCCCGAAGATCTCTTCATCGGCCACATCAGCTCCATGGATACCCTCGCCCGTGGTCTGATCATCGCCGATGAGATTCTCCGGACCTCCGAATACCAAGCACTCAAAGAGGCTCGCTACGCGAGCTATGACGCGGGCGACGGAGCCCGTTTCGAGCGCGGCGAGCTCGGTCTCAGCGACCTTGCGGGACTGGCCGCCGATGTCGGTGAACCGGAGCTGATCAGCGGTCAGCAGGAGCTATTCGAGAGCATCATCAACCGCCACATTCGGTGACGCCGACGAGCTGACACGATGAGCCGACTCTTCGCCGGGCTGGACGTATCGACACAAGGCTGCAAGCTGGTCGTGATCGATCATGACGCCGGCGACGTCGTACACGTCGATTCAGTCAACTACGACAGCGACCTCCCCGAGTACGGCACCCGTGACGGTGTTATCCAAGGCGTTCCCGATGGGGTGTCCGAATCGGATCCCCGCATGTGGATAGAGGCGGTCGAGATGGTGCTCGCCCGCTTGGCCGAGGCCCCGGTGGAGGCCGGCGACATCCGTAGCATCTCGGTTTCCGGGCAGCAGCACGGGCTGGTCGCCCTCGATGCCGACGGCGAGCTGGCACGCCCGACGAGCAAGTTGTGGAACGACTACTCGACGGTCGACGAGTGCGACATCTTGACCGAGGGGATCGGCGGACTCGAGGCCATGATCGAGGCGGTCGGCAACAGTCAACGCCCCGGCTACACGGCGGCGAAGATCCTCCACATGAAGCGGCACGAATCCGAAATCTACGCCAAATCGACCACGCTGTTCCTGGTGCACAACTACATCAACTGGTATCTGACCGGAGGTATCGCCGCGATGGAGCCCGGCGATACCTCGGGCATGGCACTCTGGCACCCGGCGACGGGGACGTGGTCGCAGCAGGTCGTGGACGTCATCGACCCCGACCTGGTAGCCAAGCTCCCTGAGGTTCGGCCGTCCGACGTGTCCATTGGAACGGTGAGCGCGGAGCTGGTGGAACGCTTCAGCTTGTCGCCCGACTGCACCGTTGACGCCGGCTCCGGCGACAACATGTACGGCGCCATCGGTACCGGCAACGTGCGCGAGGGTATCGTTACCGTCAGCCTGGGTACCAGCGGAACCGCGTGTTGCTACTTGGAAGAACCGTTCGTCGATCCCGAGGGTGAGATCGCCGCCTACTGCGACAGCACCGGTCACTACCTGCCGCTGCTGTGCGTGTCGAATCTCGCCAACGGTTACAACGAGCTGCTGCAGGTGCACGGGCTGACGCACGACGACTTCGATGCGATCGTCGCGGCAACGCCGTGTGTTCCGGAGCGCCTCGTGATTCCGTGGTTCTCCGGCGAGCGCACGCCCGACCTTCCGCACGCCGCGCCCGTATACTTCGGTTTCCCACTTGGCTCTCTCGGCAAGGAGGAGATGTGCCGTGCCGTGCTCGAGGGCCACGTGCTGAACCTGGACGCCGGGTTCGAAGGCATGCCGATCGCCGTCACCGAGCTGCGGGTAACCGGCGGGCTGTCGCGCTCCGACGCATGGGTACAGACGATCGCCGACGTCTTCGAGGCCGAGGTTGTCCCGGTGCACGGCGAGGGAGCTGCCCTCGGGGCAGCCATTCATGCCGCCTGGGTGTGGCTGAAGGAAGGCGGTGAGGATGCCTCGCTCGAAGAGCTCACCAACGTCTACGTGATCCTCGAAGAGGCGCGGCGGCGGCGCCCACGCCCGGAGGTTGCGGACGCCTATAGGGCGTCCAAGAGATTGTTCCAGGCGTTGAGCCGGCGACTGCGCGGTCTGGAAGGAGAGGATCCGTTCGTGGCACGCAGTTGCCTGGCGAAGATCGGCAACGACGGCCGCCGTTGAAAGTGCTGCCGATCGCGCCTACAGTTTCGAGACAGACTCATTTGCGGATCAGGATTCGACGCCGACAGAGAGCCAGCGAATCATGGTGGACAGCCGCGAAGTTTGCGCCCTGCGGATCACCGACCACATCCGGCCGAGTCGCAAGGCAACGACGTCCGAATCTCCGGTTCGCTACCGCTCCTATCCACGCACCGAGCCACCGCCGCCGTTTGCCGAAGATATCACCGCCGTGTTCCGTCACCATGCCGATGCGATCTCGTTCGGCGCCGCGGCAGAGCTGACCACGCACCAGATCCTCGAGATCCTGCGTGAGGATCTCGAGGAATTCGGCTTCGACGTGGAGAAGGGCAAGCGCAAGGACGACAAGATCGGACGGCCCGTCTTTTTCGGCGACGGCGGCCGGCCGACGCTAGAGCTCGAGGTGGACGCGTACCATCCGGGTTGGAAGTGCGAGCTCGAAATCGAAGCACGCCCGGCATCGATTGGCACGGCGGTGTATCGCAGCATCGTGCAGGCGATGGTCATCGCGGAGGTAAACACCCTGGTGATCGCGGTGCCCAGCCACCATCCCGCCGACGGCGACACACCTAACATGGCCCTTACCTACGAACAAACCATCGGCGTCGCCGAGACGCTGTACGGGCAGGGTCGCTTTCGCCTGCCGTACTCTCTGGTGGTGCTCGGCTATTAGAAGACCCGGGTCAACATCGGGGCGCTGGCGCTCCAGCGCGCAGCTCGCTGAGCAGCAGCGCATTGCGCATCGAGGCGCGCGTCTTGAGCATGATGGCCGCCAGCCACAGGCGAACAAGCGGCCGCGGTATGAACGTCGCGGTCCAACGGCCCCTCACCGACAGGCGGAGGCGGCAGCGGTTCGCGGAAACAGGAAGCAGCTCGTGCGTGTAGACGTGAGGAAAGCCGGCGCGCGGGCCGCGTTGTGACAGGTCGCTGAAGGCATAGGACTCTCCTTCGTTCCAGAAGAGAATTCGGCCGACGCGCCATACGTGGATGCCGACGAACTGGTGCTTCAGCCGAAAAGCCGCCCCCGCCCGCGGTTCCGCGGCCTTGAGCTCGACAACACGATGGAACAGGTCCTGACAGGCGAAGCGGCGGAAGTCGCGCAGCCAGCGCCAGGCAGCTTCGGCCGACATGGGCAACTCCGACTCGGCACGCAGGTCAACGCGCCCGCGTTCATCGACGGAGATTCGCACCATGCGCCGTCCCTGGAGGCGTCCGTAGCCCCGTTGTACCGTCGCGTTTCATGAACCGACTGTCGACGATTGTCGCACTCATCGCCGCCGCGAGTCTCGGAGGCTGCGCCGGCGCCCCCTCCGAGGCGCCTGCCGGGGCCGACTCGACGCATCGCTTCGAGCTCGGCGAGGACAACGGCGTCCCCACCGCCACCAACCACGGCGGTCCCCGGTTCACCGGCGAGCTGTTCCGTTATGAGAAGGTCGTCGAGCTGAACACCGACGACGGCAATCCCGAGTCAGTGCTGCATCAAGCGCGCGTGTTCACCATGGACGAGAACGGTTTCTTTTATGTCGCCGACGCGCGCCGCCACCGCGTCGCCGTGTTCGATCCTGACGGCAACTACCGGCGCAGCATCGGACAGGAGGGCGACGGGCCCGGAGATCTGCGCAATCCGTTGGCATCGACATCATCGGCGGCAACCTCCACGTCATCGGGTCTCGCGGCCATCGGGTAACGCTGTTCTCCCCCGACGGCACACCGGTCGACGTGATCAGCCACAATCAGGGGAATCGACCGCGGGCGATGTACCGCACACCCGACGGGCGCCGCATCGTGATCACGGCACCCTTCGAGCGCGGCACCGAGTTGCAGGGCTACCGGGCGCGAGCCGACGTGGTGAACGAAAGCGGGGAACCCCTTTCCCATGTGGAATCGGAGTGGGTGGCCAACGCCAAGATGGTGAGCCGCGAAGTTGGCGGGCGGAACCTGCGCTTCATCTCACCGATTCACTACGTCGCCTTCCCGCAGGCCTTGTATGTCCCGGAGACCTCCACTGCACTTGACGTGGAGGCTGCAAACGCAATCGGCGTGGCGAAACCTGGTGTGGCGGTACAAGGCCTGGCTGCGCCTGATGTGGCGGAACCGGGTGTGGCGGAGATTCTTCTGGCGGACGGCAGCAAGCCGGTGCTGCGCTGGTACGGCTTGGACGGACAACTGCGGCGACTGGTGCATCTCGGCCTGGAGCCGGAGATTGCGACCCCCGCCGAACGCGAAGCCGTGGCCGAGGGGCTGGATCGCGCCATCGCCGAAGCTCCCGAACAATCCAACGAACTCGAGCGCGTCCTCGGCAAGCTCGAGCTCGGCGTACGCCGCGACAACATGGTCTTTCAGGAGCCGAAGGCGTATTGGGGCCGGGCCACCATCGACGATCGCCGCGGCGTTTGGCTGCGTTATTCCCATCCTGTCATTCAGGACTACTACACCAACCACGAGTTTCGCTTCCGCGTCGTTAGCTCGAAGGGTGAGTACCTCGGTGACACCACGTGGCCGCCGGTACTCGAGGGCAAGGTGGTGCGCGGCCACTTGCTGGCGATGGTGTTTGACGAAGAATCGCTGCAGGTAGTACCGACGGTGTTTCGGATGGCGCCGGCAATTCCCGGCGACGTGTACTGATCGTCACAAAATCTGCGGGCGCGCGCCTGACGAGTTGCCGTCCTCGCTACTCCAGGCTCGCCTTCATGTCGTCGAGCAGCGCAACGTAGATCGGGTGGCAAAAGTCGTGGACGGCCTCGTCGTTGTCGTCCCAGCTCGACGTCCATTCCACGAGGGTTCCGCCGTCGTCCGACGCCTGCAGGGTCACTTTGCCTTGATAGTTGCTGCACTCCTCGAGCGGCCCCGGACCTTCGTCGATGCTGTAGGTGAACACGCGCGCGTCGGCGTCGATGGTTCGCAGCGTTTCCTTGAACACACCGTTCAGCACGCGGCCCGCCCCGATCTCGCCGCCGCCTGCCTCACCGACGACCTCGACACCGGTAACCACGTTGGGAGCCCAGCTCAGGTCGTGGAAGTTGCTGATCGCTCCCCATACTTCATCGGCGGACCTGTTGATGGTTATGGATTGGAACGTCTGGCCCATTTCGAAAACTCCTGGCTGATGGATGGAACCTCCGCGCCGCAATGTATCCTGCCCTGGGCGTGGGCCGCAAAGCCCGGCCGTGGCGTGCCCGACGCGGGTGGGGATGGCGTCGCGATCCGTTGAAAAGTTCGGGCTAGTTCAGGAGCTTTTCCCGGCGCTCCATGCGCCGCAGCCCGAGGAACAGGAGCAACAGGCCGGCGCCGAAAACGGCCGAACGGTTCATCAGCATCTTCTCGGCCCACACGGGGTCGTCGCCGGCGATCGTTGCGTTGAAGGGCTTCAGGAACAGGTCGTAGTTCGTGCCCTGCAGCGCCTCGTACGTCATCATGACGAAGATCAGAAAACCCAGCGCCAGCATGCCCGCAGCGTTGGAGCTACGCGTGAACACCGAGCAGTAGAACGTTACGCTGGCCATCAGGAACGTCGGGATGAAGGCGTTCAAGCCGCCCCACACAAACGGAAATTCAGCGAAGAAGAAATACGAGATCGTGCTCATGACCATCAACGTGACCAGCAGGACGAGATACACCGAGAGCATGCGCACGCTCCACACGACGTAGTGGGAGCTCGCGGTGCTGAATAGCGTTTCGAGCGTGTTGCGGTCGCGTTCCTTGGCCACCAGGTCCATCGTCAGGTAAATCGCCAGGATCGCGCCGGGAAGCTCGACCAGCATGAAAAGGGCCCCCTGAACATCGAGGCCCGCCATCTCGTTCGGCTGGTACACGGCAACCGCGTAGATGATTCCGTAGTAGGCGAGTATGCCCGCCGCCATGAACAGGATCTTGCGGCGAAAAACCACGCGGCCGCTGAGCCGGAACATCAAAAGCATGCTGCGGAGCAACTGGCTCCAGGCTAGAACGGCATGGGTGTCGGGGGCGTCACCCAAGCCCTCGGCAATCTCGAGCGTAGTGACTTCCGGTTTTGCGTCGGCCGCCATCGTCATGCCGCCTTGCGATGTTCGCCGAGCAGGTAGATGTAGGCGTCCTCGAGTGTCGGATCCACGTGCTGGGCCTCGAGACTCGGATCCGGACCATCAGCGAGAAAGCGCACGCGGATGCCGGCCGGGGTTCGCAGGTGCGTAATAAGCTGCAGGTCCTCTTCGATAGCGTGGAAGGTGTCTTCGTCCATCACCGCCTCCCAAACGTAGCCGCGCGCCTGCTCGCGCATTGACTGCGGCGAACCCATGTAAATGAGACGGCCGCTGTTCAGCACGGCGAGCTGGTTACAACTGCCGGCCACGTCCTCGACGATGTGGGTGGAGAAAATAACGATCCGGTCCTTGCTCAGACGCGCCAGCAGATTGCGGAAGCGAATGCGTTCGACCGGGTCGAGGCCGGCGGTGGGCTCGTCGACAACCATGATGCGCGGCATGTGCAGCAAGGTCTGGGCTATGCCGATGCGCTGCTTCATGCCACCGGAGTACGAACCGATGCTGTCGTCCCTACGATCAACGAGGTTGACCTGCTCGAGGCACGCCATGATGCGCTCGTCGCGTTCGGTGCTGTCCTTGAAACCTTCGAGCAGGGCCCTGTACTGCAGGTACTCGTAACCGGTCATGTGCGCATAGGAGCCGAAATGTTGCGGCAAATACCCGATCAGCCCCTGCAGGTGCTCATGATCTTCGAGGTTGACGCCGTTCACCGACACCGAGCCGAACGTCGGCTCCAAGACCTGGCAAATAATGCGCATCAGGGTGGTCTTGCCGGCGCCGTTCGGGCCGAGCAACCCGAACATGCCGCGACCGATTTCGAGATTTACGCCGTACAGGGCCTGGAACTCTGACTTCTTGGCGCCGATCAGCGGCGTGCCGGCCGCCGCTCGGTATGTCGGTCGCCGAAACCACCGCAGGCGCCCGGTCATCTCCTCGATATCTACCTTGCCGTCTTCCACGCGGCGCGCCAAGAAACGGATGAAGCGAGCGACCAGGAACAGCACCCCGGTGGCGATCGTCAAGGAGGTCACGCCGAGGTTTCGCTGCAGGTAGAAGAGGGTCAGCCCGAGCACTGCGTAGCGCGCCAGCAACCGAAATGCTCGCGGCGGCTTGGTCCACACCAACAATCCCAACTCTCGAATCAGGTGCCCCAACATGGCCCAGGTGGCCAGCGTCAACACGTAGATCCACATCGGATTCGTCAGATAGGAGTGCAAGAAGCCGAGAAGCGCCATGAACGGCAACTTCCACATGAGTCCGTCCTTGATCGACTTACGGTCGATCGGGTCGATGCCTTGGTCGAGCAGGTGCCGAGCGCGGCGCTCGAACCTCCCCCACTCCATGCGGAAACGCCCCGGGGCGCCGTAGATCTTGGTGAGCGTGTGCAACCCGATCGAGTACACCGGATCGCGGCGCCGGCGCGCCAGCAAGCGAGTTTGATGCAGCCGGATGAAGCTCCACACCACCGTCAAACAGGCGAACCACAGGGGCACGGCGATCAGCGACGGCCAGAAGTAGCTGTCGTAGCGAGCGTAGATCCCGTAGGTGCCGGCGGCGGCGGCCAGCGTGGCGCCGCTGACGCCCAGCCAGCCGATGCGCTTCAGCCACTCGCGGACCTGGTCGATACCCATGTAGGCGACCGGCACGAAGATCAACGTCGACACCATTGACACGGCCAAACCACCGAGAACAGTGATGGCGAACGGCGGCCAGATTTCGAAGTCGCCGCCGAACTCGAGGGCAAGCGGAAAGACGCCCAGTAGGGTCGTGGCCGAGGTCATCAAGATCGGCCGCACGCGCGAACGGCCGGCAGCCAGGATGGCGCGCTCGCGACGGAAGCCGTTGGCGCGCATCGTGCTCACCGCGTCGATCAAGATGATGCCGTTGTTCACAGCGATGCCGATCAGCACGGCAAATCCCAGGAGCGCCATGGGGCCGGCCTCGGAGGTCAGCCCCGTCCCGGTAAGCAGAAGCGCCCAGCACGAGCCGATTACCGCAGTCGGCAAGGTACAGAAGATCACGATCGGCGATGAGAACGACTCGAACAGAGACGCCAGGATCATGTATACGAGCAGGGCGGCGATCCCCATCATCCAGTAGTAAATCGAATTGACTTCGGCCTCGACCACCTCGATCGTGTAGGCGGGGGGCAGCACCATGTCGCTGGCCACGAGGCGCACGAGGCTGCGCCCGTAGTCGACGCGCGGCTGCGAATCGAGCACCTCGTCGGTGAACCTGTAGGTCACGATGACGCGCCGCGATTGGTCGGTGCGCAAAATACTGTTGCGCCCTTCATCGGTTCGCACCCGGGCGACCTCTTCGATGGGCGTCAGGTCGCCGGCGGGCGTGAGGATCGGCAGCGTGCGCAAATCGTCGAGACCGATCTCCGTTTCTTCCAAGTCCTCTATGTAGCGCACCTCGATGGGCGTTTCGGTACCGTCAGGCTCGAGAAACGCGGTCGTCGTTTGCACGCCCTCGGGCGCCGCCTGGGCGATGGCGCCAAGCACCGTGGCGACGTCGAGCTGCCGGTCGAACATGGCCATGGCGTCGGGAATGACCTGCACCTCTGGTGAGCTGCGCGCCAGATCAAGCGAAATGCTGTCGGGGTCGATTTCCTCGATCCCCTCGAGGCGGAACTGCAGGTCCTCGGCGATCATCTGCAATGTGGCGAAATCGTTCCCCCGCACGATCGCCGTCTCGGGGGTGGCACCGCCGGTGAGGTTGAAGCCGCCCCCGCCACCGCCCCGCCCGGCATCGCCGCCGCGCGTAGCTCCACCCCCAAAGCCACCGCCGCCACCACCGGCGCCGGTGGGCTGGTCGTAGCCCACCGTACCGCCGTCGATGCGATCGAGACCCTCCTCGAGCGCCTCCTTCATGGCGTCCACGGTCATGCGGTCGGGAAAGTCGAAGCGATGATCGACGAGGATCACCGTCACGCTGCCCTGCGCCTCCTGCACGCTCGACGTGAAGGTCTCGACGCCTTCGAGCTCGGCAACCGCCTCCTCGACTTCACGTACGACCTCGTCGGTCACTTCGAGCGTTGCCCCTTCGGCAAGGCTCACGTAGATCGTGAAGCGGCTCTCTTCTTCGACTGCTTGCTGCTGCAGCATCATGAAGAACGCGACCAGCAGGGTCGACAACAGCGCCACACCCACGGCCGTGGAAACGCACACGCGATGCCGCAGGCTGGCCTTGAGCACCACGGTATACATCTCCAAGAGACGGCCCGTGCCGAGCGGCTTGAGCTTGGTGCGCGCCAACGACCGGGCGCCGGCCATCGGTACCAACGTCAGGGCGACGAGCAACGACGCCAGCAGTGGAAACGTGATCGCCAGCGCCAGCTCGCGGATGATGTCCTGAAAGTCGCTCTGGATGAATATGACCGGCAGGAACACGGAAACCGTAGTCGCCGTGGATGCGACGATGGCACGGCTCACGCTGGCGGTACCATCGCGCGCCGCTTCTGCCGGCGGCTTACCCATTTCGTGGTGCTTGAAGATCGACTCCATGACCACGATGCCGTTGTCTGCCAGCATTCCCATGGACAACGCCAGGCCGCACAACGACAGCACGTTCAGCGACAGGTCCCAGGCGTACATGAGGTTGAACGTCAGCAACAGGGACGAGGGAATGGCGAGCAACAGGATGCCCACGAAGCGCACGTTGCGCAGGAAGAGAAACAGCACGCACAGGCCCAGAAAGACACCGATCACCGCCGCCTGCCGTAAAGTTCCCAGCGCCTCCAGCATGAGCTCGGCCTGATCTTCAGTAACCGTGATCTCGATCTCTTCCGCCGCCAACTCGGCGTTGAGACGTGCCACTACCCGATTGAGCTCGTCGGCCACGTCGATGAGGTTGGCCTCGTTCTCTTTCTGGACCCGCACGCTGACCGCCGCAAGTCCATTGACTCGGGCCAGGTCGGTGCGTTCCTGCAGGCCGTAGTCGATGGCGGCGATATCAGCGAGCGTGAGGGGGCCGTCCTGGCGCAGGACCACATCATCAATCTCGCTGAGCGCAGTGAACTGCCCGCGCAGGCTCACCGGATATCGCTGGTTGCCGTCGAACACACGCCCTAGGTAGGTTCGCGGCACGTTGGCCTGGTTGATCGCGCCGACAACGTTGTTCATCGACAACTGGTGCGCCGCGAGCAACTCGGGGTCGACGATGACGTTGATCGAGCGCCGCTGCCCGCCGAGGGGCGTGGCGCTGACGACACCGTCGACGGCCTCCAACTCGGGTCGGATCTTCTCCTCGGTGAAGTCGCGTAACCAGTTGATGTCGCCCTCGCCCAATACCTGTAGCGTCATCAAGGCGCTCGTCAGCACCGAGGTATCGAAGCGCTGCACGGTGAGGGTGGTTTGCTCGGGCAGGTTGGGCAGCAATTGGGCCATCGCCCGCTGTACCTGCAGCTCCGCGAACTTCATGTCTGTGGATGGCTCGAACGATACCGTCACCGTGCCGTTCGCCAAGCGCGACGTGGAGTCGATCTGCACGACGTCTGCCAGCTTCCCGATCTCGCCCTCGATCGGCATAATGAGGTCGCGTTCCACTTGTTCCGGAGACAGGGTCCGCTGGTTGGCGATGATGAAAATCTGCGGGAACACGATCTCTGGCATGAGCTCGACGTTGAGGCGACTCAACGAAACGAAACCGAGCATGCCAATGCCGATGTAGAACATCGCCGTGGTGACCGGCCGGCGAATCGCCAGGGCGGAGATCATGCCGGCTCCGGCTCCGGCTCCGGCTCCGGCGGGGTCTCGAGCTCGGGCCGCCGGCGTCGCAGCCGCTCGACGAGCTCGTAAGCCACCGGGATGACGACGAGCGTCATCAGCGTCGAGGTAACCAGACCGCCGATGACGGCGATGGCCATGGGCGCACGTAGCTGGGCGCCTTCGCCCAGGCCGATCGCCATCGGCCCGAGCGCCAGAATGGTCGTGGCGCTGGTCATCATGATCGGCCGCAGGCGATCGGCAGCGCCCTGCACGACGGCCTCACGAATGGTCGGCAGCTTGAGACGCAACTGGTTGACGTGATCGACCAGGATGATGGCGTCGTTCACGGCGATGCCGCCGAGCATGATGATACCGATGTAGGCCATCACGCTGAGAGGCTCGTTGAGAGCCCAGAAGGTAATCACCACGCCGATTCCCGCCAGCGGCACCGTGAGCATGACGGTAAACGGGTGCAGGATCGACTCGAACAACGACGCCATCACCATGTAGACGAGGATCATCGACAGCGCCAGGGCAAAACCCAGGCTGCCAAACGACTCGGCCCGCTCGTGTTCCTCACCGCCGATGTCGATGCGGTAGTTGTTCGGCAATAGCACCTGGTCGATGAGCTCGTTGACCTGGGCGGTCGCCTCGCTGAGCACTGCCCCCTCGACCAAGTACCCGCTAATACGCCCCATGCGCCGTTGCCCCTCGCGCAGGATCTCGCGCGGCCCCTCGACGATCCGCGGATCGGCGATGTCGCCGAGCGTCAGAATGGCGTCGCCGGCATCGACACGAATGTCTGAAAGCTGGCTGAGCGTGACGTCCTCGAAACCGACGCGGATATCCCGCGACCGCATATCGCGCGACAGCTCACCGGCGACCTCGCCCGACAGCCGCCGCTCCAGATCGCCAATCAGTGTTTGCGGGGTGAGGCCAAAGGCAGCCGCCACGCCCTCGCGTAGCCCGAGATCGACTTCCGGCTGCCCTCCCTGAAAGCTCGTGCTCACGTTGTAAACTGCGGGAAGCTCCTCGAGGCGAACGGCCAGCTCGTCGGTAAGCCGGCGCAGCGTATCGAGATCGTCGCCGATCACCTCGAGCTGGATGGGCGCCGACGCGGCTCCCATGACGCCCTCCAATGCCGTCTCGTGGAGCTGGTACTTGACCTCGAGATCCGGGATTTGCGCCAGCTCGGCGTCGACCGCCTCGACGATTTGCGCGATGCTGCGCCGCGGCCCGGGGACCAAAGCGACGGACAAGCTGGCTCGGTTGGGACCCGTCGGGGCGCCGACATTGGTAACACGCGCCGGATCGATTCCCGAGCGCACGTACACCGTTGACACCTCGCCTCCACCGAGGTCGGCGATCATCGAGCCGACGCGGGCGGTAACCCTGTCGGTCATCTCGAGGCCCGTGCCCTCGGGAAGCGCTACGTCGACGTTGAACAGGCCCTGATCTTCGCGCGGGATGAACTCCATTTGGATGCCGAGCGCCAACTGCACGGTCACACCGAGCGTCGCGGCAACCACGACCAGCACGATGAACTTGTGGTTGAGCGCCGCCGCCAGCGAAGCGCGGAACCACGGTCGCTGCGAGGTATCGGACACGGCCGCTTGCTGCCTCAGGACGCATGAGGCGAGCATCGGCACCACCGTCATGGCGACCACCAACGACGACAGCAGCGAGAAGGCCACCGTCCAGGCCTGTTCCTTGAACAACTCGCCCACCAGGCCCTGCACGTAGACGATGGGCAGGAACACCGACACCGTGGTCAGGGTCGAGGCGAGAATCGCTACGCCGACCTCCGAGGCGCCCCTGGAGGCGGCCTCGCGCGGCGCGGCGCCGAGCTCCAGCCGCCGGTAGATGTTCTCGATCACGACGATGGCGTTGTCGACCAGCATACCGGCGCCGAGCGCCAGGCCGCCCATCGTCATGATGTTGAGGGTCAGGTTCTGGAAGTACATCAGCGTGAAGGTCGCCAGAACCGAGATCGGGATCGCCAAGCCGATGACGACTGTCGCGGTGATGCTGCGCAGGAAGAGAAGCAACACACCGAGCGCCAGCAAGGCGCCGTACAGCGCCGCCTCTTCAACCTCTCGGACGGCCTGCTCGATGAAACGCGCCTGGTTCTCCACGACAGTGAACTCGATGCCGGGAAGATCGAGCGCCAGGCTCTCGATGTCCTCGAGCACCACCTGAACGACGCTCACCTTGCTCGCGTCGGCTTCTTTGTAAATGGCCAGGCCCAGACACTCGATGCCGTCGAGCCGCACGATGGTCTCGCGCTCCGCATAGTCGAGCACGACACGTCCGACGTCGCGCACGTACACCGGAACTCGGAGTGTTTCCTCTTCCGTGCCCGTACCTGCAGCCGCCCCGGTTCCGCCGGCGGCGGCAGCTGTTGCGGCGCCCGCCGTGGCCGCCTCGTCGGCCGTGCCGGCACGCTCTCCGACGATCAGGTTCTCGACCTCGGCAATGTCGGCCAGCCGGCCGAGGCCCTTCACTTGATAGGACTGATCGCCTTCCTCGAGCCGGCCGCCGGAGACGTCCTGGTTGGCCTGCTGGATGCGCTGAACGACCGTTGCGGCGGTGAGGCCGAATGCTTCCAGCAGATACTCGTCGAGGATGACGCGGATCTCTTTTTCGGCATCGCCCTCGATCTCCGCAGAGGCAACACCCTCCAGCGCCTCGAGTCGCGGCTTGATCAGCGTATCCACAGTGCCGAGCAGCTCGTCGAGGTCTCCGCCCTCCGCCGCCGACACGGCGATCCGCGCCACCGGCAGCGCCTGCGGATCTTCCTGGGTGACGTCGAGTGTCTCGATCTCGTCGTCGGTGGAGTACGTGCCCATGCGCTTCTGCACGTCGAGAAGCGCGAAGTCCATGTCGGTATCCCAGGCGAACTCGGCAACCACCACCGACTGGCCGGAGCGGGTCATCGAGTAGACCCGATCGACGCCGCTTACCGTGCTGATGTCGCGCTCGAGCCGCCGCGTGTAGCGTTCTTCCATCTCCTGCGGTGACTTGCCCGGGACCGTCAGATCGACGGTAACCACCGGCGTCTGTACGTTGGGCAACAGATCGGTCGCCAAGCCGCCGAGTGAGATCCACCCGAGCAACACCACGGCGAAGGTCGCCATGGCGATTGTGACGGGGTAGCGAGTGGAGAATTCGGGCAGTGACATCGGTTCGAGACGCTATCCCGCTGTGCCGGCCGGGCCACTCTGGCCGGTCACGCGCACCTGTGTGCGGGAACGCAGCGTCTCGTAATTGCTGGTGATCACCCGCTCCCCCTCAGACAACCCCTCGAGGACCTCGACATGGGTGTCGTCCTCGAGCCCGGTCTCGATGTATCGCTGCTGCGCTCGGCCCTCTTCCTCGACAAAAACGACCTTGCGATTCTGCCGCGTCAGTACGAGCTCCCTGGGGATCGTGATGATGTCCATGCGTTGCTCGACCACCACATCGGCCTTGATGAACATGCCGGGTCGCAAGGCCAGGTCGGGATTGTCGACCGCCACCTCGATCCGAAAGGTCCGAGTGATCGGGTCGAGCGTCGGGTCGAGCACCGCGATGCCACCGGTGAATATGCGATCGCGAAAGGCGTAGTTGGTAACCCTGACCTCCTGGCCCAGGTCGATGGCCGCCATCTGCGAGTTCGGTATCTTGAGGTCGACGAGCACCTGGCTGTAGTCGACGACCTTGCCGATCACCGTGTTCTGCTCGACCAGCGTCGTTTCCGTGGTGTCGGCGAGCTCCGTCAAGAACCCGGAAAGCGGCGCGTACACGTTGAGCTTGTCGAGCTGAATGCGTGCGTCGGTAATGTCCGACTCGGCATCGGCGACGGTCTTCTGCGCCGCCTGTACCGCCGAAATGACCGCCAGCCCTTCCTCGAACAGCGCCTGCTGTTCGCGCAGGTTGTTCTGCGCGTTTTGCAGGGCGAGCTGGCGAGACGGCATACGGATGGTGTTGACGTGCTCCTCGCTCCCGATGCGAGCAATCTGCTGGCCGACCTGGACCCGCATCCCTTCGACCGGCTTGTTGCCGCTCGGCGTGTCGACGTAGTGCAGGTCACCCCGCACCTCGACTAGGATATCGGCGGTTTTCGTCGCCCGGAGACTGCCCGTCGTCGAAACGAACGATTCGATGGTGCCCAAACTCACCGGCAGCACGGTTACCGGGACGGTGAGATCGACCACCCGCTCCGGCGGCACCTCCTGACACGCCGCCAGGGCAAGGGACACGGATATCAGCAAAAAAGGGAACTTCTTCTGTTTCACAGTCGTATTCGCTTTCGGGGAGGGAAGCCGGGCAAGCAACCGCATCGGCGGGCCACCGGTCACATTACTCTTACAACGATACGCCCCCGGGACAACAACAGTTCCCGGCTGCTCTTACAAAACTTTACAACCGGCTTACCGACAGCAAATGTTTCCCCGCGCAGCAACGGGCTCTACTGCGGTACGCTTAGAGTAACGGCTGCGCAAGGTCTCTGCCGCCCACCGACGTCGCGCCGCCTCCTCCCCGCCTGAACAACCCATGGAAATTCGAATTTCGTCGCTCAGCAAGATCTACAAGAGGGGCGCCCAGCCAGCCCTCGACAACCTCGATTTGAGCATCAGTAGCGGGACCTTCGGACTCCTTGGCCCGAACGGCGCCGGCAAGACGACGCTGATCAAGATCTTGTCGACGCAGATGAAACCGACGTCCGGGCAAGTGACAATCGATGGGCTGGCGATCGACAAAGATCGCGCCGAGGTCCGCAATCGACTCGGCTACCTGCCGCAGTATTTCGGCGCCTATCCGAGCCTCACGGCTTTCGAGTTTCTCGACTACATGGCGCGGTTGGGGCACATCGGGCCCGCCCAGCACCGCAAGGAAGTCGTCGAGCAGGCGCTCGAAGACGTCGCGTTGACAAGAGTCCGCGACAAGCGCTCGGGCACGTTCTCGGGTGGCATGATGCGCCGCCTCGGTATCGCCCAGGCGATTCTCGCCGAGCCGGACTTCTTGATCGTCGACGAGCCCACCGTTGGTCTCGACCCCGAGGAGCGGATTCGCTTTCGCAAAATCCTCGGCCGCCTGAGCCGCGACCGGGCCATCCTGATTTCGACGCACATCGTGGGCGACATCTCCAGCACCTGCGAGGACATCGCGGTGCTCAACTTCGGACGGATGCTGTTTCACGGCGCTCCCGAAGATCTCATGCGCCACGCCGAGAACAAGACCTGGAGCCTGCACGTGGACGATGCGGGTTTCGCCGAGGTGTCGCGGCAGTGGCACGTAGTTACGGTTACGCCGGAAGCCGACGACCTCATCGTACGTATAGTAGGTGACGAAGACCCGCCGCCCGGTGCCGAGGCCATGCCTCCCAATCTGGAAGACGCCTACATCTATTTCATGCACATGGACGGTGCCTCGCCGGACGGGAACGGAAGCTGAGCATGACGATCCTGCGCAACATCCTCGGCGTCGCCCGCTACGAACGCATCATGCTCATGCGGACCACACGGTTTCGCGCCCTGGCGCTCATCGGTATCGGAATTCCGCTGTTCTTCGGCGTGGCTCTGTCGATTGCCGAGACCATGGGCGAAATGTCGGAGAGCACGTCGGTCTTCGGCTACAGCGCGTTTATCCCGTTCTACTTCTTTACCTACACGCAGACCATTCTGATCGCCTTCGTGGCGGGCAACTTCCGCGCCGCAGACGAGCAGGCACAGGTCGTCGAGGTGATTGCGGCGCGACCCTTGTCCACCGCCGAGCTGGTGATCGGCAAGTACGTCGGCATCGTCCAGGCGCTGGTCGGTCTCAGCACTCTGGTGGCGGCTCTGACGATCGGCATCCAGGCGGCAAAAATCTCCATCATGGGGACGCCGCTGTTGCTGACGCCCTATCTGTACTACTTCTTTCTCATGATGCTGCCGGCGCTGATCTTCATGTCGGCGCTGACCTTCTCGCTCGGCGTGATCCTGCACAATCGCACTGCCGTCGCACTGGTGTCGATCGCCTACATCATCGCCGTGCTGTTTTTCCTCGGCACACGCTACGGCGGCCTCTTCGACTTTGGCGCCTTCTTCGCGCCGCTGTTCTACTCCGACATGGCCGGCATCGGCGACATCTCGAGGCTCATCGAGATCCGTTACTTCTACCTGGCTATCGCTTTCGGCATGATCGGCCTGTCGGTGGCGCGCTACCCGCGCCTGCCGCAGCCGGGCATGTGGTCGCGCGTCGGGCACCTGATGGCGATCGTCGGCTTCTTTATGGCAGTCGGCGTGTACATGCACATGGCGAACACAGACCGCGACACCATCGACCGTCGCAACGATCTGCTGGCGACGCAGATCAGCCACGGCAACTTGCCGATTCCCGAGGTTCTGCACTACGACATGGACGTGCAGATCTTCAACGGCGGAGTGCCGCTGGAAGCCACTGCGGAGCTTCTCCTGGGCAATCCGCACACTTCGCCGCTCGCCACGCTGATCTTCACGCTCAACCCGGGGCTCGTCGTCGAGTCGATCGCCGACGGGACCGGCCGTGACCTGCCGTTTGAAATCGAGGGCTCGGTGGTTCGCATCACGCCGCCGCAGCCATTTGAGCCCGGCGCCGAGATGGTTGTGGCCATGGGCTACGCCGGCGACATCGATCGCAACGGCTTCGACTTGATGCGCGGCCAGGCGCGCAAGGAAAAGTGGGACGGCCCCATCCAGAAGGGCGATCTGACGGCGTGGATCATGGGTCACTCGGTGTATCTGCCGCCGCGCAGCCGCTGGTACCCGGTCCCCGGCGTCGACTACGGCAACGACGGTTTTCGACCGATATCGTTTGCGACGGCCCGCCTGGCGATCGAAACTCCCGGCGGTCTCGAGACGGTCACGCAGGGAGCCCCCGAGGGGGGCACCACGGAGACCGATTCCGGGCGCGCCCGCAGCCTGTGGATCATCGACACGCCGGTGCCGTCGTTCTCCTTGAACGCCGGTAGCTATGAGATTTTCGAAGCGGAGATCGGCGGTAGAGATATCACTCTGTACGTGCACCCCGACCATGTCGCGAAACTCAGCTTCCTCGAAGACGCGTTGGAGGAAGTGACCGCCCTCGTCGAGCAGCTCATGTCGGCCATGGAGCGCGAAACCGGCCTGCCCTACCCGTACCCGCGCCTGTCGGTGGTGGAGATTCCGTTCCTCGTGCAGTGGTACTACGAGGGCTGGGAGGAACACGGCGGCTTGACGCAACCGGGCGTCCTGATGATCGAAGAGGACGTCATGCTCCAGCGTCTCAACCGCATGCAGCGATCGATATTCCGCACTATGAACTCGGAGCGCGACCGCGATCAGGACCCGGCACGGGTGAAGCGCGACCAGCTGACGAGATCGATCTTTCAGGTCTTCCTGGAAAGTGAGGACGACGACAGCGGCCTGTTTCGCAGCCCGCTGCTACAGCTCTGGTCGTTCAACCGCGGCTTCGAAGGTGAGAACGCCTCGCTGCTGGCGCGCGGCATGCCGATGTATCTGCAGGAAGACATCGCCAGCGAGATCCAATCTTCGCTGTATGCGAGCGGCCGCGGCGGCTTCGACGGTCGCGCTCGGGGCGGTGGCGGCGGTGCCGGACGCGGTCGGGGCGGCGGCGGCGTCCGCATTCAAGCCCGGGCCGGCGGCTCCAACGCCACCGTCTCGATCGGCGGGCGGCGTGACTCGCTGCGCGGCGCCGAGGGTGTTTCCTGGGACGACATGCTCGAGACCATGCAGCAAACGGCGCTGGCCGACCTCGACCCGACCGAAGATCCGCAGATGTACCGCTCGATCCTCGACGCGAAAGGCCTGACCATGTTCCGAGTCATCGAGGCCGTGGTCGGCTCCGACCAGTTTGTCGAAACCATCGAGAGTTTCGGCGAGAGCTCGCAATACGAGGATGTTTCGTTCGCGGATTTCGAGCGCGCCGTGGTGCCCGAAGACCACGACGAGGAGGCCGCCGACCGGGCCAACCTGGCGCGGTTGATCAACGACTGGGTGTACGGCACCGCGGTTCCGGGGTACACGCTGACGCGGGTTTCCGCCCTCAAGATGGATGACGGCTGGGGGGCGGTCGTCTATCAGGTGATCGTGCGCATACGCAACGGCGAGCCGACCCGGGGATTCGTACAGGTACAGGTACAGGGCCGCGGCGACGAGATCGCCAAGAACATCGAGATCGACGGCGGTACCGAGGTCGAGGTGTCGCTGGTGATCGGGGTGCGCCCGGGTCGCCTGACCGTGGAACCCTTCCTGGCCAAGAACCGGCGACCGCTGAGCTCGCCGCTGCGCATCCCCGAGGAAGTCACTCCCGGACCACCGGAGAGCTACGTTCGCCTGGTAACAGCGGAAGAAGCGGCCTACACCGAGATCATCGTCGACAACGAAGACCAAGGCTTCTCGATGCCGGTGCGCAAGGTGCAGCGCTACATGCGGCCGGCGCTCGAGGGCGGCAACTGGAGGGTGCGGACCGAGTCTCGGAGCTACGCCTTCGGTCGCTACGAAAGCAACTTTCGCAGCAAGGAGCCGGGCGACGGCGGCCAGGCGGCCATATGGACGGCGACGCTTCCCTACGCCGGTGAGTACGACGTTGCCTACTACTACCTGCCGGAACGGCTCAACGGCCGCACAATTGTCTGGCGGTCCGCCGACAACTTCGAGCTCACCCTGCACTACGGCGACCAGGAAGTCAGATTCGCGATGCAGGCCAACCAGCTCGAGCCGGGCTGGAATGGGCTGGGCCGCTTTACGTTCGAAGAGGAGCAGGAGGTCAGCATCGAGCTGTCCGATCTGGCGGACGGGCGCTTGTACGCCGATGCGGTGCGCTGGCGCTACGTCGATCCGAACAACCGCAACGCGATCTACGACGAAGGCCTGCAGCCGTGGGAGTTTCGCGGTGGTCGCGGCAACTTCGACTTCTCCCGCTTCCGGGAGGGCGGCTTCGATCGCGGGCGAGGCCGCTAACGCGGTTCCTCTACCTTCACCACCGAGAAGCGACGAATCTCGATCTGTGCTGCCGCATCGATCCGCGCCTTTCGGCGGGTCACCGCGATTTGTTCCTCTACCGTGTCGACGCCGGCTATCTCCGGCAGCAGAACGGCGCGCCGGCCTTGCCCGTCGGAGACTTCGATCCCGTAGCGCTGCGGATCGAGCTCGTCACGTGAGGCAATCCGTTGCAACGGACCCAGTATCGATATCTCGATCGAGGTCATCGGCAGCTCGCCAGCGGTAAGCGGTGGAAACCGCGGATCCTCGAACGCCGCGGCGCAGGCACGGTCCCTTGTTTCCTCGACGAGGTTGGCGCACCGGGCGCTGAGGCTGCCAATGCAGCCGCGCAGGTCCTGCCCGAGGCGGAGCGTGACAAAAACGGGGAACGGGCGCGCCAGTATGCCCGCGGGCTCGATTCCCGGCTCGGGCTCGCGTTTCTCGAGCTTGGCTCGAATCGCTTCACGGCCAATGCCCGGCAGGGGGCGGGCGGCCGCGGCCAGCTCTTCGTCGGAATTCTCGGTCATCTCAGCGTCTCGAACCCTAGTTTTCCGGCCACGTCGTTCTGGCTTTGATCCAGTGTCCCTCATGAGTCCGGCGCGTCGGGGTGTGACTTCGGCCAGCTAAGGCCGATTCAAAACTCGCGTGAAGCGCAGATTCTTGACGCGACCGGCATCGAGCTGGAACCCGGTAATCGTGCCGTCAGCAGTGCGCGCGAAGCGCATCGTCAGATTGTCGCGCCAAAACGAGTCGTTCCCGATCGGACGCGCCGACGAGCGGCGACTACCGAACCCGTAGTCAATTCGCGTGCCATCACTGGCCACCTCGAGCCGATAGGTCACGTCAAGCTCTTCGCTGTAATAGTCGCCGGCAAACGCGTCGAGCTCGTCGCCGCTGAGCTCCACAATCGCGGGCGGCTGCGGCTGCGGGCGCCGCTGGCCGGCGCCCTCCCGAGGCTCCATCCGGTCACCGAGATAGACGTCGGCAACCTGTCGCGCCAGTCGGGAGGGACTCGCGTCGGATCGATTACATAAGCAGATCACGCTGACGTGCTCGTCGGCAAAGCGAATCATCTCGGCGCGGAAGCCGACGAACGAACCGCCATGGCTCACGATGCTCAGGCCGCGATAGGTGTTGACGGTGAGTCCGGAGGCATAACTCAACGCTTCACCGTCGTTCAGGCTGCCGGTACTCAGCATCTGCTCAATGAGCTCGCGGCCGCCGACGCTCGAATCGTAGAAGTTCTGATCCCAGCGCAGCAGGTCGTCGACCGTCGTGAAGACGCCGCCGTCACCGATCATCGGCAGCGTCGTCATGCTGATGCGAAAGCCGTCACGCGTCGGGGCGTAGCCGCTGGCCCGGTTGGGCACGATCTCGGTGTGGTCGTCATGAAAGTGTGTGCTGTTCATGCCGAGGGGAGCGAACATCTTCTCGGCGCCGTACTCCTTCAGAGACTTGCCGCTCGCCCGCTCGACGACCTGCGACAACAACCAATAGCCGGAATTGCTGTACAGATACTCATCGCCGGGCATGAAGTTGAGCTCGCGCTGGCGCGCCAGCATCTCGAGCAAGTCGTCGTCGGTGTAGTAATCGTCGCTGCGCATGCCGGCGAGGGACGCCAACGTCAGGTAGTCGCGATAACCGCTCGTGTGATGCATCAGGTGGCGAATGGTTACCGGCGTGCTGAAGTCGTGGAGCTCCGGCAGGTGGTCGCGCACGTCATCGTCGAGCGACAGCTTGCCCTCTTGCGCCAACAGCAGAATGGCAGCGGCGGTGAACTGCTTTGATGTCGAACCGATGCGGAACACGCTCTCCGGTGACAAGGCGATGCCGTATTCCAGGTTCGCCATGCCGTAACCACGGCGCAGCACGAACTCGCCGTCGCGAATCACGCCCACCGCGCAACCCGGCGTCCAGGTGTGGTCGTATGGGGAGAAGATCTCGTCGACCTGAGCTTCGGGCGTAGCTTCCTGCGACTCGGACGTGGCCTCCTGGGCCACCGCCCAGGCCGGCGAAGCGATCACGAGCAATGCTGCGATGGAGTAGAGTCTGCGCATGGCTTTCGTATTCTATGCCCACTCGGGGGTTCGTTACCTGGTCCTACTCGCCGCGTTCGCGGCGCTCGCCTACCTGTTGGCCGGCATGGTGCGCGGCATCGAGTTCAACAAGCTCGCCGGTATTCTAACCGGCGCGTACACGGGATTCCTGGATCTACAGGTCCTGCTGGGCGTCGTGTTGTGGCTGCTCGTACCCTCCTATCCCGCACTGACAGGCCACATCGTCATGATGCTGGCTGCGGCAACGGTGGCGCACATGGGCAGCGTGCTGAACAAGCGCCGCGAAACCCCGAGCTGGGGCGTCGCACTCGCCGGTCTCACGATCTCTCTGATCCTCGTTGTCGGCGGCATCATGGCCATCGGCCGCCCACTGTTCGGCACCGGCGCGCCGACTGGGTAGGCCCGTCGGGTAGCCGACCCGCTCCCACAATCGTCGACGAGCCCTGACGCGGAGATCGCCCGCAATTCTGGGGACGGCACACTAGGGCCCAGCGTCGAACGCCATCACGCGCTCCGTCCACGCCCGCATGGAATCTCTGTCCTCCGGAAATGGATACGCGACCATGCCGAGGAACCGGTGGACCACCGCGCCGCCGGTGACGTCGGCAACGCTCATCCGGTTGTCCACCAACCATTCGTTGTCCGTCAACCGCGTCTCGAGCTTCGCCGTGGCTGCGACCAGAAGCTTGGCGCCGCGCGCCAGCTCAGCCTCGTCGTGCACGCCAGAAATCCGCTGGCGCACGGCAATCAGCAGCGGCTCGTGCAACTCGGTGCGGCAAAACCATTCCCACGTTTCGATGTCGCGCATCTTGCCGTAGTCGCGACTGAACAGGCGCGGCGTGCCGGGGAAATTGGCCTCGAGGTAACGAATGATCGCGCCGGAGTCGTACACCACGACGTCACCGTGCACCATCACCGGCGTGAACGGCTGCCCCGATATTTCCAAGATGGCTTCGCGGTCGCCCGGATCGATAGTCTCGAAAACGTAGGGGATTTCTTTGAAACCGAGGGCTATGCGCACCTTGAAGTTGTTGGAAGTTTCGAATCCGTGGATGACGATATCCGACATGTCTTTCTCCTCCCCGAGTAACCTAACAGGCTTCGGTAGGAGGACCCCCCCCTTCCACAGCAGATCCCAGCGCCGCAGCCTGTTAGGCGTAGTCTTCCAGAATCAATTCGGCCCGCTCGTCCTCGCCGACACTGTCGCGGTAGCGCCGGCCTGCTTGCCAGAAACACAGTCCCAGCAGGCTCAACGCGCCGAGGATCATCCACTCGAGCGGCCACACCAGCATACCCGGACTCCCCGGCCACAGCATGACGAGCAGGATGAACAGGGACCCGCCGGCAGCAACGCTGGCCAGGCCCCGGCCACCCCCCGGCATGCGGTAGGGGCGCTCGAGGTCGGGGTAGTCGCGCCCGCAGGCGCAGCAACGAAAGGGCCACGCCCAGGAACGCCAGGGCGATGCAAAAAGAACCCACGTCGACGAAAGCGATCATCGCGCCGCGCCCGAGACACGCAGCAACGAACGTCACGACGCCGGCGAACACCACGGCTGTCGCCGGCGTGGCGTAGCGCGGATGGGTTCGCCCGAAACGCGCGTCGATGACGCGCCCACGTCCCAAGGCGAACAAGACGCGTGATCCAGCCAGGAAGAAGCCGTTCCAGCTCGTCAGCAAGCCGATCACACCGGCCGTCAGCACGATGTTCACCATGAGCCGCGATTCGAACGCCGACTCGAAAGCGGCGGCGGTGGGCAGCGCGGCATCGACGATGTCCCGCCACGGCGTGCTCATGCCGGCGCCCAGTATCACGACGATGTAGAACAACGTCGAGCCGGCGATCGCGAGCATCAGGTAGACCCCCAGCGAGCGCAGCGGCTGATCTTCCCGCCGTTCCTCGGCGGCCTGCGGAATCGTGTCGAAACCCACGAACCAAAACGGTGCCGTAACGAAGACCGCGAGAATGCCGCGCAACACGGCCCATGTGCTCCCAGGCGCCGCCGAGGCGACCTCGGTCACCGCACTTGCCGGCTGGATGGCCGAACCGGACACGATGGCGCCTCCGAACCACGGCTCGAGGTTGGCGGCGTCGCCGCCCCACAGGCCTGCCGCTACGAACATCACGGTGCAGGCCAGCAAGGCCAGCGTCAGCACCACTTGCACCCGCGTCGCCACCCCCACACCGACATAATTGATGAAGGTGATGAACGCGGTGAACACGAGCGCCAACAACAGGTGGGCGCCGTACACCGTGGAGCCGCCGACGTCGTACAACGGCCGGGCGTTGATCGCCGGGAACATGTAGGCAAGCACTGCGCCGATCGAAATCGCCTCGAACGCCGACACCGACAGATACCCGAATGCCAGGAACCAACCGATAAGGAACGCCTTCGAAGTGCCGTACGCCTTGTACGCATAGGCCACCTCGCCGCCGCTCACCGGCAGCATCGGCGTGACCTCGGCGTAGCAGAGGCCGATCAGCAGCATCAACGACCCCCCGGCCACGAACGCGAAAATCGCACCGATTGGTCCTGCCTGCTCGAACCAGCCGCCCAGCGCCGTGATCCAGCCGACGCCGATCATCGAGCCGAAAGCGAGCGAGAAGAAGCCGAGACCGCCGATGGATTTGCGCAGCCGCGGGCGCGCGCCGGACACTTCGCTGCTAGTGTGCCGCGTCACTAGCGGTCGACAACGATCCGGCCGCCCAGCACGACTATCTCCACGTCGACGTCGAGGATGTCCTCCGGATCGATGGTCAGGAGATCGTCGGAGAGCACCACCAAGTCAGCCAACTTCCCCGGCTCGAGGGTGCCCTTCAGGCCTTCCTCGAAGGTGAGGTAGGCCCCATACTCCGTGTAGGCACGAATCGCCTCCTCCATGGTGAGTTGCTCGTCCTCGCCGTACACCGCGCCCGACATGCCCCTGCGGGTAACCGCCGCGTACAGCCCGACCATTGGACCGATCGGCAGGATGTCACTGCCGATCGCCACGAACACGCCGTGGTCCATCGGCGTGCGGAGCGGATTGTTGTGCGCCAGCCGCTCCTCGTCGAGGTTGGCAGCGTAGCGACCTTCGAGCGTGTAGGTGAAGTTGGGCTGCTGCGCGATGTGAATGCCGTGCTCAGCCATCAGATTCATGGTGGCGGCCGGCGGTGTGACGGTGAAGTGGTTGAGGTAGTGGCGGTGATCGTTGCGCGGCGTTGCGGTGATCGTCTCGACGAAGGCGTCTACGGTGAGCTTGATCGCCGCGTCACCGATAGCATGGAATCCCAATTGCCAGCCCATCTCATGGGCCTCGTCGATGAGCGCGATGAGCTCCTCTTCCGACAGGTTCAGCTTGCCGTAATAGTCGGGCTGCCCCTTGTAGGGCTCTATCGTGTACGCGGCCGGCCCCGTGAAGCCGCCGTCCACCAACACCTTGACGGCGCCGACGCGCAACCACTCATCGCCGTCGCCCGTGATCTTGTTGAACGCCTGCATCCTGTCTCGCCCAGCCCAGCGGATCTGGACCGTGGCGCGTGGCAACTCCCCGCCGTACGCCTCGTAGACGCCTTCCCAGTTCTCGTAGCCTCGTGTCGCGACGCCCGCCTGGATGATGCTGGTAATGCCGAGACCCAACAGCTCGCGCAGGTTCTCGACGAAGCTCGACCGTACCTGATCGCTGGTGGCGCGCGGCGCCAGCCGGCTGACGATCCCTTGCCGCTCCCGAATCACGCCGTTGAGCTCACCGTCTTCGTCGTGCTCGATGACGCCGCCTTCCGGCTGCGGCGTGTCCTTCGTGATCTCGGCTAACTCGAGCGCCAAGCTGTTGGCGACGGCGCTATGTCCACCGGCGCGGGTCAGAATCACCGGGTTGTCCGGCGCCGCCTCGTCGAGATCCGGGCGCAGCGGCCGGCGCCGCTCGGCGAGCTGATCCTCCGACCAGCCGTAGCCGGTGATCCAGTGGCCTTCCTCCAGGGTGCCGGACATGTCGACAACGAGCTGTTTGATCTGGCCGATCGACGTGGCCTCGGTCAGATCGATCTCCCAGGGTGGGTCGCCGCTGACGTGGATGTGGGTGTCGTTGAAACCGGGCATCAGCATTTTGCCCTCGAGATCGACGACGGTCGCCGCGTCGTACACGTTGAGCAAAGAGTCGTCGCCCACAGCGACGATTCTGTCACCGCGCACGACGATCGCCTCCTGTACGGAGAATGCCTCGTCCACGGTGACGATCTTGCCGTTGTGCAGCAGCAGGTCGGCGGGCTCCGGCGTGCTGCAGCCCAACGCCGGGGCGGACAGCAGAACCACGATCAGCCACACTGCGCGTCGCCGCGTCACGATCAGCGACCCGGATCGTCGCAAGGAAAATAAAGGGGGCATTTCGGCATTTGCTTCCTTTCCAGGTCGGAGCGGCCAGGGTTGAACCTGAATCGAGCAGGCCGTAGTGAAAGTGTGATGGGTCTGGCGCGTGGGTATTGTAGTCGAGGGCAAGGAACGCCGAAGCTCGCCCCTGTCAGGTCGGTGCTGTAGTTGATCTCCAAGCGCCGCACGCTGTGCCCTGCAGCCCACAGAACCAATGCCGTCACCGCCAGCAAACCGACGACTGCGACGAGCACGGACGGCGGCTCGGCCGGCGACATCAGCAACTGGATGAGCACCGGCGCTCCTTGGTCTGTGGGCGCCGGTACCGGCGCCAACGCCTGCACGTAGTACAGGACGCTGAGCTTCTGCAGCATCGCCGGCAGCAATGGATTTACGCTCTCCCAGAAGAGAATGATCACCGCGGGGATGATCGGATTGCGCAGCAGCAACCCCGCTGCCAGGAACACGCTGCCGTAGCCGACGCAGGCGAGTGCCGCGGCGGCGCAATACCAGAACAGATGCGAGAACGCCGGGCTGGGCCAGAAGGCCGCCAACTGGGACGGCTCTTGCGGCCACAGCATGGCCATGAAACAGACCGCAGCCCCGAACGAAAAGATCACCACTGAGGCGATCAAGCCGGCGAGATACTTGCCCAGCAACAGCACCTCACGGCGAACCGGGGCCAGAAACCAGAAGTGCAACGTCTGGTCGAGCATCTCACCGCGAAACAGGTTCATGAAAATGCCCAAACATCCGAAGAAAACCGCCAGCCGCAGGTAGAAATACTGAAAGACGCCGGCGAACACCTCGCGGTCGTCGGCAAAGTCGATCAGGAGCCGGCTTTCTATGTCGTCCAGCACGCCCGTCTCGAACCGGTGGTACCAGCGGCTGCGGCCGTCGTAGTACCTCATGAAACGCCGCTCGGGGCGCTCGCGACCGTCACGGAACGTTCGTGCCGGGGTGGTCCGGTCGGCAATAGGCTCGCCGAGGAGGGCCAGCACCTGCTCCGGCGTATCGCCCTCACGGACAGCAGCCGAATCGGCCGGAGCCGTGATACTCCCCGACAGGGTCTGGCGAGTAACCACGACTTCCACGCCGTGGCCCAGGAACACGACCGAAGAGAAGAAGGCCAGTATGTAGACCCACAGGCTGCGTCGCGAGAAAAACACGCGCCGCAATTGGAGGCTGGCGATCGTCCAGACCTGTCGCAGGCGCACAGAGTTGCTCATTCCACACCTCCGATCAAGTACTTGTAGAGCGCGTCGACGTTTTCGTCGGCCGCCATCACGGATTCAACGCAGTGCCCGGCAATCGATAGGCGATTCAAGCTGCGGGCGAATTCCATGTGATTGCGGGTCATTACCAGCAGCCCCCGCCGATCCTCGTGGATCTGCACCTGGGTGACGTGGTCCTGCTCGATCAGCATCGAAGCGACCTGCGAGACCTCACGACAACGCACCAAGTACTGGCGTGGATGTTCGTGGATTTCGTCGCGCACGCCGCGCACGTCGCCCTCGGCAATGATGTTGCCGTTGGCGATCAGGATGATCTGGTCGGAAATGACATCGACCTCGTGAAGCACGTGGCTGGAAAGCACCACGTGATGGCCGCCCGCCGCGAACCTCTCGAACACGGCGATGGTCTCGGCGCGAACCAGTGGATCGAGGCCATTCAGCAGCTCGTCGAGCACCAACACCTCGGGAGCATGAGCAACGGCCTGGGCGAGCCGAATGCGTTGCCGCATTCCCTTCGAATACGCCGCGATCTTGCGACGGGCGTGCTCCGTGAGGTCGACGAGCTCGATGGCCTTCCAGGTAAGTTCCTCCGCCTCGGCCTTTGAAAAGCCGCCGAGCAGGAGCCCCGTGTTGACGAA
Source organism: Acidobacteriota bacterium (assembly GCA_965214245.1). Taxonomy (GTDB): domain Bacteria; phylum Acidobacteriota; class UBA890; order UBA890; family UBA890; genus CBDCBL01. The sequence continues at coordinate 213,704 of CBDCBL010000008.1, read as the reverse complement.
CTCGTAGCCGGTAGAGCCGCGCGGCGCCGCATCGTATTGGGTGGCATAGCCGGTGATCCTCATGAGCTGCTCGGGATCGCGCGCCGAGACACCGCGCACGTTGATCGTGCCGCGATCGGGATGAATGAGCCCGGTCATCAGGTTCATCAACGTGGTCTTGCCGGAACCGTTGGGTCCCACGAGACTGCTGATGCCCGGTGGAATGCGCAACGTGACACGGTTTACACCAAGCACCTCGCCATAGAACTTCGAGACACCCTCGAAAACGATGTCGCCGCTGACGACCACTCCGTCGACAGCCACCATGTCTTCGGCGTTGACGAGATGCTCGGCGTTCATGACACGATCCGTACGGGCCGCAGTTTTCGCTCCAGAATGAGCAACAAGATCGCCGTCATCAGGCCGACGGCAATAAGGCACTGAACGGCGCTCGGTCCCGGGATCGGTTCGGCACCCAGCATGGCACGCCAGATTTGGTTCATCGCCCGCGCCGGGTTGAAGGCCGCGGCCCATTGCACCCGCAGCACGGCGTTGATGAGCTCGGATGCGCCGGCGAGAACGAAGAAGACAGCAAGCACCAGGGCCCCCGCCACGATGCGCCACCGCACGTATGCGGAGCTGGCCAGAGCGACAAGCCCCACGAGCAACACCCAAAGAAGAAAGCCGAAGAAGATGGCGAACCCAATGGTCCAGTTGACGGCGAACCACGACCACCCCGCCATCCCCGACTGCATGCTGAAGAGAAATAGGCCCGGCATCCAGGTAACTGCCGACAGCAACCCCACGAGAACGAGCATTTTCGCCAGCACGTACTCCGATCTCGACAGCGGTCGGCTGAAATACAGCGGTAGGGCGCCGTTGGCCAGATCCGGGGCGATGAGGCGCGGGCCGGCGAGGGCCGCGAGAACAATCGCGAAGCTCGCTTGGGAGTTCATGAAGATGACGAAAAACACGGCGTCGACCTTCACGAACTCCGACACGTCGCCGCCGAACCCCTGCAGCAAGTGGGCTCGATTCACGAGGTAGATGTAGCCCGCGCAGCCGAGCGGCCAGAACGTGGCCAGCACCAGGACGATGGTGACGATGCGCTGCTTCAGAATCTGCTGGCCGGCGAACCTCGGCAACACGAGGAGCCACGCCAAGTACCCCGTGCGCTCGCCGTCATAGCGAACGTAGCCTCGCCTATAGACTGCCACTTGCCACCGCCTTTTCCGTCTCTGGCTCCGGTTTCGGCAACGTCGTTTCGAGGTGACCTACCGCCTTCAAGAAGATCTGCTCCAGCGAGTCGCGCCGGTGCGTCAGGTGGTGCACCAGCAGCTCTTGGCGCGTAACCAGCTGCCAGATAACGTCGATTTCCAGGCCGGGCGGCAAAACGATGCGCCAGCGGCCGCCGCCTTCGGCCACGCCGTCGGCGCCGTGCTCGCGCAGTGCCGCGGCCAAACCGCGGTCATCGCCCGACACCTCCAGCTCGACGAAGCGGCGGTTGGAGCGTCGCTCCTCCTCGAGGTCAGCGTGATGGACGATTTCGCCATCCTTCAGGATGATCACCTCGTCGCACACCTCTTCGACGTCGCGCAACAGGTGAGAGCACAGCAACACACCCATGCCGTAGCCCTTGATTTCCCTGACCAACTCGAGCATGCGCGACCGTGCCGCCGGATCTAACCCGTTGGTGGGCTCGTCGAGGATCACCAACTCGGGCAAATGCACGATAGCCTGCGCCAACTTGGCCATCTGCTTCATGCCCACGGAGTAGGTGCCGAGCTCGCGATAACGGGCCTCGCCGAGACCGACGTGGAACAACACGTCGTGCGCCCTTTCCAGAGCCACGCGGGAGGGCAATGACCTGACCCCCCAAAACGGATTCAGAGGTAATCTCACGATCCGGGTCGAAAAAGGGAGGTTAGAATGCCGGCGAAGAGGCACAGCGCAGAGCAGATCGTACGGAAGCTACGGGAGGCTGAGGTGGAGCTGGCCCGAGGCGCGACGGTCAAGGATGCCTGCCGCAAGCTAGCAATCACCGAGCACACCTACTACCGGTGGCGACGCGAGTACGGGGGGCTGAGGGTCGACGAGGCCAGGCGGCTGAAGCAACTCGAGAAGGAGAACGTCCGGCTCAAGAAGATTGTGGCGGAAAAGGAGCTGGATCTTTCGATCCTGAAGGAAGTTGCGGAGGGAAACTTCTGAGCCCGGCACGTCGCCGAGATGCGGTTGAGCATGTTCGGCGGAGGCTGGGCGTTTCCGAGCGACGAGCGTGCCGGGTGCTGAAACAGTCGCGCACGACGCAGCGGTACGTGCCACGGCAACCGGACGACGAGCAGGTGCTGACGGAGAGGATCGTGAACCTAGCCCGGGAGTATGGCCGCTACGGGTATCGGCGAGTGACGGCGCTACTGCGCATGGAGGGCTGGCTCGTGAACCACAAGCGGGTGCAACGGATCTGGCGGCGCGAGGGGCTGAAAGTACCGAAGAAACAGCCCAAGCGAGCACGGCTGTGGCTCAACGATGGCTCCTGCATCCGACTGCGCCCCGAGAACAAGGATCATGTCTGGGCGTATGACTTCGTCCACCACCGGACGCATGACGGTCGGGCTATGAGGCTGCTGACGATCGTCGACGAGTACACACGGGAGAGCCTTGCAATCGACGTGGCGCGGAAGCTCAACTCCGAGGACGTACTTCACCGACTAGGACGACTGTTCGTCCATCGAGGTATTCCAGCGCACATCAGGTCAGATAACGGACCGGAATTCACCGCCGAGGCGGTTCGCGACTGGCTGGGCCGGCTCGGCGTCGGCACGCTGTTCATCGAGCCGGGCTCCCCATGGGAGAACGGCTATGTGGAGAGCTTCAACGGCAAGCTCAGAGACGAGCTGCTGAACGGGGAGATCTTCTACACGCTGAAGGAGGCAAAGGTTCTGATCGAGAGATGGCGCCAGCAGTACAACCGCGTACGACCGCACAGCTCGCTGGGCTATCGACCTCCGGCACCGGAAGCGGTGTTGTTGAAACCGGCTACGCTACGCTTCGCCGGCCTCAACAACCTCTTGTCAGCACCGTGTTACTGAGATAGAAGGTGGTACTAACCGCGGGGTCTGGTCAACCCTCCGCACCCGCGGCGCCTCAGTTCCTGCCGTGGCGGAGGGCGCTCTATTGTCTCTTTCCCGATACGGGGCTATGGTCAATGTCAGCACCCCACAAGCGGATAGTGCCCCATGGTGGCAAATCACTGGGTATCGGGCACGAAGCGAACTCGGTCGGCTAAGATCTAGCCCATCCAGTTTCCGAATCGAGCGGATACGAACGAACTAGGAGGCATCATGCGGCGAGACGGGACGTTGATCGCAGCACTTGCCTTACTGCTTGCAGGCGGCAGCATCCAAGCGTGGGGGGCGAACGCGCAGCAGGACGCACAGAAGATGATCCCCATGCGGGAGCGTGTGCAGATCATGCAGCGCTTCTGGGACTGGAAGAAGGAAAACGTGCTGCCGATGGTGATGCGGGAGCAGGGGATCGACATGTGGATCGTACGCAACGATGAGCAGCCGGAGTATCGGCAGGCGTCGTTCAAAGAAGGGCCGTTCTACACGTCGTTGGTGCCGGCGAACTTTGAGGGGATGGTGCTGTCGAGTCAGCACGCGGATCCGTTGGAACGAAACGCGGCGGTCCCGGAATTGCTGATGTTCTACGACACGGGGACGGGGATCGAGTACGTGGAGCCGCGGGACTACGATCACATCACGGCGCTGGTGCGGGAGCGGGATCCGGAGAAGATCGCGATCAGGCGAACAGACAGCGATGCGATGCTGGAGGCGCTGGCGGAGTACGGCTCCCGCACGGTGGATTCCTGGACGCTCGGCGTGAGGTGGCTGTCGACGATGGGGCCGGAGCAGATCAGCGTCTACCGGTACGTGCAGGGAGTGGCGAACGACATCATCGCCGAGGGGTATTCGAACAAAGTCATCATTCCGGACGTGACGACGGTTGACGACCTGAATTGGTGGTTCCGGCACAAGCTGTGGGACCTGAACATTGAAAAGGAGAACCAACCGGGGCCCATGATCCAGAGGAAGCCCGCGAATATCGAGAAGTACAAAGATGAAGATCCGCCAGAGTTCTTCCGCTACGGTCAAACGATCAACGGCATGAACCCGACAATTCGACGGGGGGACATCATCAGCATCGACACCGACGTCATGCTGTTGGGCCTCGTGACCGACTCCCACCAGCACGCCTACGTGTTAGAGGAAGGGGAAACGGACGTTCCCGAGCCGCTGAAAGAAGCGCTGCGCAAGGTCAACCGGATGCAGGACCGGTTTGCCCGAGAGTTCCAGTACGGACGCACGGGAAAGGAGATCGTGGAGGCCGCCAGCAAGACCTCCCTAGAGGAGGGCGTGATCAGGTCGCACCTCGGCTTCCATCCGCCGCCGATGTACCTGCGCCGCTACTCGGTGAACGGGCTGATGTTTTCCCACGGCACATACGTCGCTGGAATGTCCTCTGGTCCTGGCTACAAGCGGCACAAGATCGTCAGCAACGAGCACAGGCTGCACTACAACACGCCGTACGCGTTTGAGCCCCACACTTGGGTTGCAGTGCCTGGCTGGGGGGAGCGCGGCGTGGAGCTGGGAATCGGTCAGATCGCTGTGTTCACCGAAGAGGGGCTGAGGTACTTGGATCGGCCGCAGGCGGGCGATCAGTGGCACGTCATCCGCTAGAGAGTCACTCTTCGGTCGCTGAATTGTAGGTACTCGATGTTCCTGAGGGATCCGTCCCGAGTCCTGTAGAAAAAGAAATGGCGTAACCTCCGAGCAGGAAAAACGAGTCGCTGGAAACGGCGACAACAAGAAGATCACACCATGAGCAACGGTCACACCATCGAGCAATCGGTAGCATCCAGGAGGCGAGAGGTATCGGTCATCGAGTTCCGTAGCGCCAGTTTGAGAGTCCGGGTTCGAGGCACGGAAGCGCTAGGTCGAGCTGCTGCACAGCCGCATCCAGGAGGCGATTACGATCACGCTTGAGGAGGAGCTCGCCGAGGCGTTGGGATGCGGGCCGTACGAGCGCAACGGCTCGCGGCGAGGATATCGGCAGCGGGGCGACGTAAGGGCTGAAAGTGCGGCGGCAGATCACGATGGCGCAGGGGCCGCAGGATCTCTGCTGACGATCGTCGACGAGTACACACGGGAGGGAGGTACCACGGGGACGGCTGCTGCGAGAGGACGGCAGCACCGGGGAGTTCCGCAGCACGATCCTGCCGCGGTATCAACGGCGCACCGAGGAAGTCGACGAGGCGATTCTAGGGGTGTACCTGGCGGGTGCAAATAGCCGACGGATCCGCAAGGCGCTCGCGCCGCTGCTGGGTGAAGCGAACCTCTCGAAGAGCGCGATCTCGAGGGTGGTGGGGCGGCTGAAGAAGCTGTTCGGGACGTGGTGCGAGCGCGATCTGACCGGTGAGTCGTACCCGATCGTGTACCTGGACGGGTTCCACCTGAAGGTGAGGTTGGCGCGGCAGGTCGTGTCGGTGCCGATCTTCGCCGCGCTGGGAGTGGCGGAAGATGGGCGCAAGGTGTTGGTGGCGTTGCGTCGGGCCGCTTCGGAGGCCGGGTGTCACTGGAAGTGGCTGATCGAGGACCTAGAGCAAAGAGGTCTTCGGCCGCCCCGGCTGATCATCGCCGACGGCCACAAAGGGCTGGCCAAGGCGACGACGGTGTGGCCCGAAGCGAAGGTGCAGCGCTGCCTTCAGCACAAGTGGAAGAATCTGTTGAAGCATTGCCCGTCACACGCCCACGACGAGCTGAAACGAGACTGGGACCGCATCGTGAAGGCGGCAAACGGCAGCGAGGCGAGGGCCGCGTACAGCAACTTCGTGCGCAAGTGGTCGAGGTTGATGCCGGCGGTGGCGCGCAGCCTCGAGGAAGCGGGGCTGGTGCTGCTGACCTTCTACGAGTTCCCCAAACCGATGTGCAAGACGCTGCGCACGACGAACCCACTGGAGAACCTCAACCGCGAGTTCCGTCGCCGTACCAAGACCCAGGGATCGTTCAGCACCGAGGCGGCCGGGGTGACGCTGCTGTGGGGGCTGATCGCGTTCGGGCAGATCCGCATGCGCCGCATCGACGGGTACCGGCATCTCGCCGCGATCATCGACCAACAGGAGGAGTTGGCCGCGTAGCAGGTAACATCAAACGTCCAAGCTCGGAGCCACGCCAGACGATTTTCTACAAACTTTGGGACACATCCTCCTCGGCCACAGCCCCGAGGAGCTGGCATCGGCGGGCGGTCTCGAGGCAGAGTTCGAGAAGGCCGATCTTCCGCACATCGAGATCGGCGCGATCACTGTCGATTCGGGAGATGTTCGGAATCCCAACAGCTCGTTCCGTGCCTGGGAATCGTACGGCGCGGGACTGAAGATCATGCGCGGCATCAAGTCGATGGCACGGGAGACGGGGGAGATCCACCAGGTCGAAGAGCTCCACCAGACGGCGTCTGACATGGCCGCGATGGCGATGCAGGAAACACGCCCCCTGCTCGCCGTGCACTCGCTCATGCAGCACGACGAATATTCCTTCACCCACTCGCTCAACGTCGCCTTGTTGACCCTGGCGCTGGCGCAGAACCTCCCCTTCAAGCCGGAAGATCTGCACGAGATCACGGTCGCCGCGCTGCTGCACGACGTCGGCAAGGAACGGATCCCGGGCGAAATCCTGCGCAAGCCCGGCAAGCTCACGCCCGAGGAGTGGGACATCATCAACACCCACGGCCTCGAGGGCGCCCCCGCATGCTGTCCGAGACCGAGGGTATTGGCGATCTGGCACCGCTAGTCGCCTACGAGCACCACCTCGCCTACCACGAAGATCTGCGCGAAGACGGCTGGGAGCCCCATCTGGTCTCGCAGCTGGTGAGCATCTGCGATGTGTACGATGCACTGCGCTCGATCCGGCCCTACCGCGGAGAAATTCCCCCCGATAAGGCGATGCGGATCATGGAGGAGGATGCCGGCACCAAGTTCGAGCCCTCGTTGTTCGTCAGCTTCAAGGCCATGGTGGGATATTACCCACCGGGCTCGGTGCTGCGGCTCGAGAGCGGCAGGCTGGCGGTGTCGTTTGCCGTCAATCCCCATACGCCCGATCTCCCCCAGGTGATTCTGGTAGAGGAAGGTAAGGACGGTAAGGCGGGGTCCGGCGAGCAGCTGGATCTCGCTGTGCCCGCGGCCGAGGGACGGGTCGTCGAGGTGGTCAGCGCAGAGGACCACGGCATCAATCCGATGGACTACCTCTGACCCAGCGTCCCGCGCCCGCGAAGCGTCAGATGGTTGCGCCTCGGCCCTAGCCGGGTGCTAAAAACCTCCCGGCTAGTCGTCGGGCCGATCCTATTGGAACGTCTTGTCGTACCAGAAGTCCTGCAGGATAAGCGACGTCTGCGTGAGGACCGTTTCACCCGCCCTCAGCTCGACCCTGTACTGTCCGGGCTGAACGCGGTGTAGCACGTACTCTCTTCCCCGCATTCCCGGCCGCCCCTGCACCCTCGTCCTCAGCGAGAGTCCGGTCCTGCCGACTTCTTCGTCGGGGGCTCCGAAAAACTCGTTGGTGTCGTAGTAATCGTAGAACGGTTCCGCCTCGCCGAATCGCATCTGTTCGTCCCAACGGGCCACCTCTTCCGGCGATCTTTTGGCACCCCGGCGGGTCATTCCCCACATGACGCTGTTGAGGCCCGCGTCTCCCGGCCCTTCGAATTCGTTGATCAGAATCGCCCCGTCATAAACCGACAGGGTTACGCCCTCGGCAATACCGGTTTTCAGGTAGTAGTTGAGCATGGCGCCGTGCGGTTCGTTCTCGCCTTCGAAGTTTTGATCGGCGACCGCAGTTTGCCGTGGCATGACCCACTGGACCCTCGTCTCGATCTCGAAGAAATGGACATCACTATCCATGACCTCTCGCGTCAGCTCCTGAAACGGAGAGATGTCGGCGATGTAAAAACCGCGGCCGAACGTGCCAACCACGAGATCGTTCTCGCGGGGATGGATAACGAGGTCGTGTACCGGAATGGTCGGCAGGTTGTTCTTCAGCTCATTCCAGGACCGCCCGCCGTCGAGTGATACGTGTACGGTTCGGTCGGTTCCCACGAAGAGCAAATTTGGGTTTCTGTGGTCTTCGCGGATTACATTGATGCTCTCGGCAGGCAAGTTGCCGGCTACCGATGTCCACGTCCCCCCGTGATCCGTCGTTTTGTAGACGAACGGCCGGTAGTCCGTCATGTGGCGGCCCGTAAACGTCACATACGCCGTGCCTGCGGCGTGATTCGACGCGATGATTCTCGACACCCAGTATTCGGGGTTGGCGGGAATATTGTCGTTGAGAAGCGTCCAGTTGGCGCCGCCGTCACGGCTTAGCTGTACGTTGCCGTCATCCGTTCCGGCCCACAGCACCCCCTGTTCGACGGGCGATTCGTCGATCGAGGTCAACGTGCCGTATTGACTGACCTCACGGCCGCCGAACTTCGACGCATCGTTTTTCGTCAGGTCGGGACTGATTTCTTCCCACCGCTCACCGCGGAACGGAGACCTCAGAAGGATGTTTGCGCCGTGGTAGATCACATCCGGGTTATGAGGCGATATCAGAACTGGCGCGTTCCAATTGAACCGAAGATCGGGATTGCCGCGGTACCTGATCCTTCGTCGCACGCCCGTCTTCTGGTCGTTGCGCGAAAGACCACCGAATTGCGATTCGGTATAGAGCCAGCGACCGTTCGTCGGATCGACCTGGTTGTAAAAACCGTCGCCGCCCTGCACGTGTTCCCAATCCTCGAACCTGATGGGGAACCTGCCCTTTTTGGCGCTCGGGCCCTTCCACGAGCCGAAATCCTGCAGACCCCCGTAGACGTTGTACGGATACTCCATATCGACACCGATCGCGTAGATCTGCGCCATCGACACGTTGTCGAGATGTTGCCAGTTGGCCCCCGAATCGAAGCTCATCGCGAAGCCATAGTCGTATCCCAACAACATGTGATCGCTGTTGTCCGGGTCGATCCAGAGAGCGTGATTGTCACCGCCGTACTCGAAAGCGCGCGACCAGCTTCGGCCGCCGTCGGTCGACTTGTGGACCATCGACGCCATCACGTAGACCGTGTTCCCGTCATTGGGATCGACGACGATCTGGCCGTAATAATTGTTGCGCTCGCCGACATTGCTTTCGGTGGTCTGACGCCACGTTTCCCCCCCGTCGTCGCTCCGGTACACGACATTTCCAACCGGCTCCTCGGCCGCTGGTTGTCCTGCTTGGACCTCTCGCCAGCGGTCTTCGTAGGAGACTCCCGGAGAGTTGTCGTTCTCGATGACAGCGTAGAGAAGATCCGGATTTCGCGCCTGTATCGCGAGACCGATCTTGCCGATCAGCCCGCCGGGGAGCCCGTTCGACAACTTCGCCCATGTTGCGCCACCATCGGTGGTCTTGTGGATACCGCTACCGGGGCCGGAACCGGAAAAGCCCCACGGTTTGCGAATCCGCTGGTACGTCGCCGCGTAGACAACCTCGGGGTCGCCCGGGTCCATGACGATGTCGGTCGCACCGACCGCGATACCGTCGACGACGACGCCGAGTGACTTCGTCCATGTCTGCCCGCCGTTGGTCGTCTTGTACACCCCCCGCTGCGAATTATCCGCGTAGTAGTAGCCCTGCGCCGCGACATAGACAACGTCGGGGTTCGCGGGATGAACGACGAGCCTGCCGATCTGTCCCGATTCGCTCAGGCCGATATTCGACCACGTTGCGCCGCCGTCGTTCGATCGATAGACGCCGTCTCCGTAGTAGGCGCTGTTTCTGAGATTTCCCTCGCCAGTACCGACGTAGACGATGTTGTCGTCGGACGGGGCCACAACAACGTCACCGATCGACGATGTCTGCTCATTGTCGAATATCGATTCGAATGTCGTCCCGTTGTTGACGGTTTTCCACAATCCTCCCGGGCCCGCGCCGACGTAAAACACATACGGATCCTGCTGCGATACGGCAAACGCAACAACCCTGCCTCCCGGCCGCGTCGGGCCGATTTCCCGGTAATGCACCCAGTCGAGAACGTTGCTGGAAACCGATTGCCCCGAAACGTCGGCAGCGCCCAAAATCGTCAACAGCAACAAACTCAGAGCGGACCGCTTGAACCCCATCATGACTACCCTCCTCGAAAACCGACTGCTCGGTTCGCTTCTCGACACTTCGTTCATAGTTCGACTACCCCTCGACAGATCCGGGCTCGGAGCAGGCCTCATTGCCCGCCGCATCGATTGCGCAGACGCGATAGGAGATCCCCGGCAGGCTGCCGAAACTCTATTCGGGGTCGCGTCCACAGGCAACGGACCGGAATTCACGGCGAAAGCAGTGCGCCGAACGGTGGCGCCGGATTCGTTTCGCCAGGCCAGCTCCACCGGGCTCTTGTCAGCACCGTGTTACTGAGATACGTATTGGGTCTGAGCCTCCAACCATAGGAGTAGGCCGTTGAGAAAGGTCATCTCCGCCCTGATCGTCAGCTTGTTCACCGGCACAAGCCTCTTCGCACAAGATATCGTGCGCCGTCCCATGACCGTCGACGACGCCATGAATATGGTCCGCGTTCAAAACGTACGAATGTCGCCCGACGGCAATTGGGTCTTCTTCTCGAAATCGGAACTTGATTGGGACCAGAACAGGAGAAGGCAAAGGCATTACCTCATTGCTGCCGGCGGCGGAGAGGCGACGGACTTCATCGGGGACGCAGGCGGAAGCGGGTTTCAGTTTTCGCCAGACGGTGAGCACCTGTCCTTTCTGCGGCGCGTCGATGGCGATCAGCAAATCTTCTGGATGAGCATGTCTGGCGGTGAGGCGCAACAGCTCACGGATCATGAGAACGGCATCGCTTCCTATCGGTGGACCGCCGCCGCCAGCGAAATATTCTTCACCGCTGACGAGGCGAGGAGCGACGAGGAACAGGAAGAATACGACAAGGGGGCGGACGCGTTCTATGTCCGCGAGGGTCCGAATGGAAGGCAGGCAGCCAGTTGGCGCAACCTCTGGGTCTTCAACCTGACATCGAGGGAGGAAGCACGTCTTACGGATGAGGAGCTCATCGTTGGCGGCTTCGACGTGTCGCCCGACGGCAGGCGTGTCGTATTCACCGCAGCGCGGCAAGACCTCGACAACTATTTTCATTTATCCGAGCTTTATCTCATCGACACGGTCAGCCGGCAGGTCGTTCGTCTGACCGACAACAACGCTCCCGAGAACAACCCCCTGTGGGCACCGGACGGAATGACGATTGCTTACCACGCTCCTTCCGACGGCGAATTCGATTTGACCCATGGTTTTATCTGGGTGATGAACGTCGACACGGACGAGAAGAAAAGACTGGAAGGTCAGCAGCAGGGCCAGATCTCCGGCATTACCTGGATGCCCGACGGCAAGAGCCTTCTCTTCGGCGAGACGCGCCGCACGAACAGCAATCTCCACCGGATCGATACCGAGACCGGAGCGGTCACCGACATCACGAGCGTCACCGGCACGCTCCGCGCCCTCGATTTCTCTAAGGACCGCACGCGGATGGTCTACTCGTTCAGCGACTTCGAGACACCGAGCAACCTGTATGCCTCCTCGGTGGAGGGTCTCGATCCCGTCCGCCTGACGAACGCCAATCCGTGGATCGAGAAGAAGATCCTGCTGGCGGAGGCCGAGATCGTTCGCTGGACGAGCAGGGACGGGATGGAGATCGAAGGAGTCTTCTATCTACCTGGCGACTACCCGGAGGGGCAAGAGGTTCCGCTCATCCTCGACATCCACGGCGGCCCGCCCGGCCACTTCGCCAACGGGTTCCGGCCCGACTTCCACATCTTCGCCGGGCTCGGGTATGCCTCGCTGGGGCCGAACATTCGCGGTAGCGACAGCTATGGTGACGACATCCTGACCGCGCTCATGGGCGATGTCGGAGGCGGCGAATACGATGACCTGATGACCGGCGTCGACTACCTGATTGATGAGCGCCGCGTTGATCCCGAGAGGTTGGCGCTGCGCGGCTGGAGTTGGGGAGGGATCCTCGGCAGCTGGGTCATTACTCAAACCGACCGTTTCAAGGCAGCCTCGCTAGGGGCCATGGTCGGCAGTTGGACCGCGGAGACGGGGCCGGGGCTCAGCTACGATCTCAGGGTTCACTACAATTGGAGGAGCCCACTGGATAAACCCGGAGGAGTGGCGCCGGGTGTCGTCACTCTGGTACGCGAAAAACGTGACGACCGCTACCCTACTTCTCCACGGCGAACGCGATCTGGTTAGCACTCCCCAGCAGAGTTTGATGTTCTTCACGGCGCTCAAGGACATCGGTAAAGCGCCGGTCCGCTACGTGAGCTTCCCGCGCGAGCCCCACGGTTTCCGTGAACCGCGGCATCAACGCACGCGTGACATCGAAGAGATCACGTGGATGCAGAAGTACGTTATGGGTGTCGACTGGAAACCGTGGGAACGGTGAGTCGGGTCAATACACGAATCTGAGCGACAGGCGCACTTGACGCGGCCGGATGATTCCGCGCGGTTGCCCGAAGGAGCTCCCTCCAGAGAGGGGAAAGGTCGAGCTGAGGTTCCGGTAGATACCGGCGTCGTTTCGATCGCCCAGGACCGAACTCGAGTTAAAAGTGTTGAATATATCGACCGTGAAATCGAGAGTCGCGTTCCCTACGTCGAACACCTTCCCGAATCTGAGATCGACGCTGTTGAACCAATCCGACGGCCGATTGGGATGTGTCCCGAAGTTTGTAGAAAATCGTCTGGCGTGGCTCCGAGCTTGGACGTTTGATGTTACCTGCTACGCGGCCAACTCCTCCTGTTGGTCGATGATCGCGGCGAGATGCCGGTACCCGTCGATGCGGCGCATGCGGATCTGCCCGAAGGCGATCAGCCCCCACAGCAGCGTCACCCCGGCCGCCTCGGTGCTGAACGATCCCTGGGTCTTGGTACGGCGACGGAACTCGCGGTTGAGGTTCTCCAGTGGGTTCGTCGTGCGCAGCGTCTTGCACATCGGTTTGGGGAACTCGTAGAAGGTCAGCAGCACCAGCCCCGCTTCCTCGAGGCTGCGCGCCACCGCCGGCACCAACCTCGACCACTTGCGCACGAAGTTGCTGTACGCGGCCCTCGCCTCGCTGCCGTTTGCCGCCTTCACGATGCGGTCCCAGTCTCGTTTCAGCTCGTCGTGGGCGTGTGACGGGCAATGCTTCAACAGATTCTTCCACTTGTGCTGAAGGCAGCGCTGCACCTTCGCTTCGGGCCACACCGTCGTCGCCTTGGCCAGCCCTTTGTGGCCGTCGGCGATGATCAGCCGGGGCGGCCGAAGACCTCTTTGCTCTAGGTCCTCGATCAGCCACTTCCAGTGACACCCGGCCTCCGAAGCGGCCCGACGCAACGCCACCAACACCTTGCGCCCATCTTCCGCCACTCCCAGCGCGGCGAAGATCGGCACCGACACGACCTGCCGCGCCAACCTCACCTTCAGGTGGAACCCGTCCAGGTACACGATCGGGTACGACTCACCGGTCAGATCGCGCTCGCACCACGTCCCGAACAGCTTCTTCAGCCGCCCCACCACCCTCGAGATCGCGCTCTTCGAGAGGTTCGCTTCACCCAGCAGCGGCGCGAGCGCCTTGCGGATCCGTCGGCTATTTGCACCCGCCAGGTACACCCCTAGAATCGCCTCGTCGACTTCCTCGGTGCGCCGTTGATACCGCGGCAGGATCGTGCTGCGGAACTCCCCGGTGCTGCCGTCCTCTCGCAGCAGCCGTCCCCGTGGTACCTCCAGATCCTGCGGCCCCTGCGCCATCGTGATCTGCCGCCGATACGTCCCGTGCCGATATCCTCGCCGCGAGCCGTTGCGCTCGTACGGCCCGCATCCCAACGCCTCGGCGAGCTCCTCCTCAAGCGTGATCGTAATCGCCTCCTGGATGCGGCTGTGCAGCAGCTCCTGGATGGCGCTACGGAACTCGATGACCGATACCTCTCCCGTGCTACCGTTGCTCATGGTGTGACCTCCTTGTTGTCGCCGTTTCCAGCGACTCGTTTTTCCTACTCGGAGGTTACGCCATTTCTTTTTCTACAGGACTCGGGACGGATCCGCCGATTGCCCCGGGGCTCTAACCGGACGTTGGTCCATGTTTCGGCGGCAGTGTTGTCGAGTTCGGGTATCCGCCTCTTCCGGATACGGGGTGTCCACGGTCTGCCGCTTTCCAGCCGATAGTAGACAGCGGACTGAATCCCCCAGGGGAATAGATAGTTAGCGAAGCCCTTGAACTGCCACTCGCGGTTGTTGGTCAGCACACCCTCGGAGTAGGGGTGGCCGTTGAAGTTCGGGTTGGTGGAAGCGCTGTACAGATTCCCGAACCCCCAGTTGGTATCGACGGTGTTCTCGATGTTGCCGTAGCTTTTCTGCCAGGTCAGCGAGGTGTTGAAACTGAAGTCTCGGGACGGCCGGTTCTCCAGCGACACGATGACCATGTCGTGCCTGCGGAAATAGTAGTCGTCGTTCGAGATGATGAAGTCGCTCGTTGACCAGACCCCGCGGTTAGTACCACCTTCTATCTCAGTAACACGGTGTATGAGGTGTACCCCAACTTGGGTCCATCGAAAACGAGAAAAACTCGGGTTAGTGGGCATCAGGTAGCTGCAACCTCCTGCAGCAGTTGGACATACACGGCAGGCGGCAGGTTGCCTAAAGAAGAATGCGGTCTCGTTTCGTTGTAGTCCTTCCGGAATGCGTCCAGCTGTTCCTGAGCCTCGGAGAGGCTCAGGAACCAGCTCTGGCTCAAGCACTCGTCTCGTAGCTTGCCGTTGAAGCTCTCGATGTAGCAGTTCTCGACCGGACGTCCCGGCCGGATGAAGTCTAACTGGATCCCCGCCGAGAACGCCCAGGCATCGTAGTGCCTCGAGGTGAACTCCGTCCCGTTGTCTTGGGTCAGGGCGACCGGCACTCCGCGCTCGGCGATGATCTCCTCCAGCTGTGCGGTGACGATCTGTGCGGTGAGCGAGAAGCCAGCCTTCAGCGCCAGGCACTCGCGGCTATGGATGTCGATGACTGTCAGTACCCGGAAACGGCGACCGCTCACCAGTTCGTCGGCGACGAAGTCCAGACTCCACCGATGGTTCAGCTCGCTTGGGGCCGGCAGCCGAACCCGAGGGCGCGCCGCAACCTTCCGACGACGTCGTCTACGTACCTGTAGGCCCTCTTCCCGATACAGCCGGCAAACCCGCTTGTGGTTGATCTTCCAGCCCTCACGCTGCAGCAAGATGTGCAGACGCCGAGATCCGTACCGCGGTCTGGCTGCCGCCAATTCCTTCAAGCGCAACCGCAGCTCATCCTGTGGGTCCCTGATGCTCTGGTACCGGTGGGTTGTTCGACCAATCTGAATGAGCCCACACGCTCGCCGTTCCGACGCTCCATACTGCTCCTGCGCTCGGTAAACGAGCTTTCTCTTGCGCGCGGGCTTCAATCTTTTCTTGCGAGCACATCCTGCAGGATCTGCTTGTCGAGGCTCAGGTCTGCCACCAGCTTCTTCAGTTGCGTGTTCTCTCGCTCGAGCTCCTTGAGCCGCTGCAGCTCGCGCGGCGCCAGCCCTCCATACTTCCTGCGCCAGCGGTAGAACGTCTGCTGGGATATTCCGTACTTCCGACACAACTCTGTGATCGGCACCCCGGCTTCGACCTGCTTGATCGCGTACACAATCTGTTGCTCTGTGAACCTCGACTTCTTCACGAGAATCTCCCTCCTCGTTTTCTTATCGAGAAATTCTCACTATCCGCGGTCCAGTTTCCAGGGCACAGGTCAATCGCGATCCTTCTCGGTATCCTCGGCTACCTCGCGACGCAGACACTCGCGATGGCAATCGTGTTGCAAAGCATTCTCATCGGTACGGGATATTTCCCCGAGGTAAGCCTCATTGCCTGCGTCGTGATCTCCTCTTCCGTTCTCGTCTTCTATTGCGTGACCGGCGGCATCTTGGCCTCGGTATACACCGATATGTTTCAAGGCACCGTGATGGTCATCGGCGGATTTCTCGTGTTTCTCACTACGTTCTACGTGTTCGAAGGCGGCGCGGCGGCAGCGGTGGCGACGATCCTGAGCGATGATGCCGAGGCTGCCGGCCCTTGGGGCACCCCTGGGGATGATCGGCTGCCTCTCGTGGTACTTCATGTTCAGCGTCGGCGCGGCGGGGCAGCCCCAAATTCTAACGAAGGGGATGATGATCGCGCGCGTGCAGAACTACCGATGGGTGCCGCTTGTTACCGTCTTCGGCTATGTGCTCACGGCGCTTCTCTGGGTGAGCATCGGCCTCGTCATGCGCGCGCTCGTCCTCGCCGGTGCGCACCCGGAGCTCGCCAGCGCCGACGCGGCGGCACCGGCGTTCCTGCAACAATACGCTCACCCTGTGCTCGCGGGCATCGTCTTCGCCGGACTCTTCGCGGCCATCATGTCGACGGCGGATAGCTTTCTCAACATCGGTGCCGCGGCCCTCGTACACGACATTCCGTGCGCTCTCACGGGGCGCTCGCTCACGCGCGAGCTTTTCTGGGCGCGCATCGGCACCGTCGCGATCGCAGTTCTCGCGGCGCTCTTCGCACTCTATTCGTATTACGAGAACGCGCGGCTGGTGGCGCTTCTCGGCGCGTTCGGGTGGGGAACCTTCGGAGCCGCGCTCGTCCCGGTGATCGGCATCGGTTTCAACTGGAAGCGCGCTTCGCCCCTCGCGGCGAGCGTCGCGATCGCCATAAGCCTCATCTTGAATTTCACCATCGAGGTATTCGACATCCGGCTGCCCCACAATATCCACGGCGGCACGGTGTCGCTTCTCGCTTCGATGACGATTTTCTTTCTGATCTCGTTCTTGTCACCCCCTCCCGTTCTGGACCCGGACGTCGAGGCGCTCATGGAGATCTGATGAGCCTTTGTCAGGCCGCAGATCTGAGGAGGGGCCACGAAAACTAATCGCCGTGGCCGTCTCACACAGGTTGACGGGGAATGGCCAGCTTCTGTAACGTTGTCGTATTACGAGTGTAATACAGAGGTAGTCGAACCATGAGCACCCGCACCGTACGCCTCGATTCGGAGGCCGAAAGAGCGCTTCACGAAATCCGCGAGTCGACGGGCTTGTCGATTTCGGAGGCTCTGAAACGGGGTCTCGGGACGCTCCAACAAGAGATCCGCAGCGCCAAGAGTTCCGCGGCCTGGGAACTCTACGACGCTCTCGATCTCGGCCTGGGTGGCTACGCCATCGCGCCGGCCGACGCCGGGCGCGAGGCCGTTCGCCGCGCAATCGAGAAGAAAACGCGCCGGTGATCCTCGTCGATACGGGACCCTTCGTGGCGCTATTCGATCCGCGCGACCATCTTCACGAGCGCTGCCGAGGGGTACTGGAGGGGCTTCGCGGCCCCCTCTGCACGACGATCCCTGTGCTCACCGAGGTGTTCCACATGCTGACACCGGCGAGCCAAGGTTCAGACCGGCTACGCGAGTTCTTTGCCGCCGGCGGTTGTGGCGTTTTTTATCTCGACGACGCCGGGCTCGATCGAACTTTCGCGCTCATGGAGCAATACCGCGACCATCCGATGGATCTCGCCGACGCCTCGATCGTCGTGGCGGCGGAGAAGCTCGACACCCGAAGTGTGTTCACGCTCGATCGCAACGACTTCGATACCTATCGGATCAAGAAGGGGCATCGGGATCAGCCGGTGGAGATCGTCGGTTGATTCCTTAGCGTCGCGCCCGTCTTCATCACCGAGGAGGGGCACGCCAAGGTCCTGGACTTCGGGCTCGCCAAGCTCACGGAAATGGCGGCGCTCGTGGGCTCGGCCCTGTCCCCGTCGCCGACGATGATCGGCACTGTTGCGCCGGGTATCGCTGGCTCCCTAGCGGTGCTCGTACGGTTCGATGGCGAGGGTCCGTCCCGTGTACTTTCCGTCGGGCGCCACGCTCGGGAATTTGTACTCGGGGTTGCTCACGATCGCGTACACGGCAGGATCGCGCTCCTGCAGCAACGCCCGCGTTGTCAGCTTCCATTCGTGCCCGACCTGTTCGAAGCGTCCGGGGATGTCCTGGGCGCCGAGAAACGAGGTGAAGGCCCAGTAGATGTACTCGGACGCCATGCAGTCGTAGTCGCAGGTTCTGTCGTCGTAGGAATACCAAGCACCGGCGGGATATTCGTCTGGGACCTCTTCGAACCGGCCGCCGCGGGCCAAATCCATCGCGTTGGCGATCTCCGTGCCCGGCACCCTGCCGAAGACCCGAGGATAGGCGCCCCCCCAACCGACGTCCGAAACCATGTGGAGGATCTCTTCCAGCGCCGTATCGAAGACTCCTCTCTCCTTGGCGTTCGGACGGGTTTCTTCGTCGTACAATCCCTGGCCGCGCGGGCGCGAGCCTCTCGGCGTGCCCCGCATCTCCCCCTGCGTCTTGGTCATCACGATGGCACCTCCGCCCCCGAGAAGGGCCGCCATGATCAACGGGTTGTCCGCTTCGCCGTCCTCGTCGTTGTCAATGTACTGGGCGAGCACGCCGGCGGCGTGCAGCAGCTTGTCGTCGCCGGTGGTGTTGGTGGCGTAGATGGGCACCCCGAGCACATCCACCTTCTTGGTGAACGCTACCTTCTGGTCTGACTGCTGCGCCGGCATGCCAGACGAATCGGCGGCGCTCGGAACGCGGCTCTCCACCCTTCGGAACCTCAGGTTCCTCACAATGCCGACGTCCAGCGTAAAGCCGGAGACGCCACCATTGTCGTTTCTCAGGAACGTCAGTTCTCGTCGGCCCCAACCAAAGCGATCGCCGGAATAAGGAACCAGGTCCGTGCGATTTCCGCGAACCTCGACTTGCAGGCTGCCCTCCCTGACCTGTAACGAGTAATAGAAATCGAGCTCGTCACTATAGAAATCACCCGCAAAGGCTTCGAGCTCTTCAATCGGCAGGGTTACGGCTTCCGGGCCGGGGGGTCGAGATCGCGCCTCGTTGCTCGTGACCGGAGCCTCGGTAAATTGATCGGCAAGGTACAGGTCGGCGATTTGTCGGGCCAGACGTCCGGGGCGAAACGAGCTCAAGTTCGACAGGATGACGACCGAGAATCGCTGATCTGGAAACTGCATGAAGTCGGCCACATATCCCACCGCCGATCCTCCGTGGCCCATCGTCCGGAGGCCACGGTAGGAGCCGAATTCCAGGCCAAAGGCGTAGGACAACTCCTCTCCATCGTTTGTTCTTCCACGCGCGGACATCGCCTCGATCAATACCGGCGTTCCGGCACCGAGCTGGTTGTCATAGAAGTTGTTGTCCCAGCGAAGGAAGTCCTCGATCGTGGTGATGACACCGAGGTCACCGATGACCTCCGAGCGGAGGATGTCGAGGCGATAGCCACCGCCGGGCTTTGTCGAATACCCCATGGACTGGTTCCGGATGATCGCGTCGCGGTCGTCGTAGAAGCGAGAGTCCTTCATGCCGAGGGGATCGAAAACGTTCTCCTGGGCAAAGGCACTGGCTCTCATTCCGGTGACCCGCGTGACGATCTCCGCCAGGAGAAAATATCCCGAGTTGGTGTACGAGAACCGGGTCCCGGGGCTGAAGTTGAGCTCCTGCTGCCGGGCGAGGAGATCGACGAGCTCTCGCGTCGTATAGCCGAATCCACTGCCCTCGGGTTTCCCGATCAGTCCGACGAGGGTGAGGTATTCGCGGATTCCGCTCGTGTGATGCAACAGGTGGCGAATCGTGATGGGTTCGCCGTAGTCCGGCATCTCGGGAAGATAGGCGCAGATGTCGTCATCGAGGGACAGCTTTCCCTGTTCGACGAGGATCGCGATGCACATCCCCACGAACTGCTTGGAGATGGACCCGATCCTCAAGACGGACTGTGGCACCAGGGGGATCCCGTAGTCCAGATTGGCGACGCCGTAGCCGCGGGCGTACACGATCCGTCCGTCTTTGAAGATGCCGACCGCCGCGCCTGGAGAATTTTCCGTATCCCACTGGGCGAACAGCTCGTCGACCTGCGCCGTGAGCTCCGTCTGGGCGTACGCTTGCCCCGAGGCGTGCGCCGGGAACGGCGCAAGTGCAGAAAGTGCAGCTGCGACGATGCCGACCAGGACTGTGCTCATCGTTGTTCCTTTCATCTGGCTGCTTCCCCGGGCACTTCCGCATGGGACGTCAGAAGCTTCCCGTGCAGTCCACCGTTGTACTCGCCATCGACGATCGTGATCTTTCCGTCGACGAGGACGTAGTGAGTTCCCTCGCTGTAGCGGCGCGCGTCCGCGTGGGTGGCGTGCTCCCGGGTGGTTTCCGGGTCAAAGACGACGATATCCGCTATGTAGCCGCTCACCAGCAGCCCCCGGTCGTCCATTCGAAGAAACCGTGCGGGAAGGGAGGTCATCTTCCGAACGGCGTTCTCGAGCGTCAGGGCTTGCCGCTCTCCGGCATACCTTTGCAGCACCCTGGCTTGGCTGCCAAAAGAGCGGGGATGGCTGATCGTGGGTGCGTCGGAGTCGTTTACACGAGGCCATGCCCCTCCGTCACTGGAGAACATCAGCCAATCCTGCTGCATCGCCAACTCCATGTCGTCCTCCGACATGACACCACAAGCGACGTACAGGTCCGGCTCATCGATGACGAGATCCGCGGCGACATCGAACGGATCTCTGTTCTGTTCCTCCGCGAGGTCAGAAAGAATTCGTCCGATCAAATCGGCGTTCTTGTTGGCCACGACGACCAGATAACTGTCCCAGCCGGCTGTGGCCACGGAGCTTGGTCTATCAGGCCTACCGACGAGCACCGATTCTCTAATCTGCTCGCGCTTCGACTCGTCGGCCAGAGCTTGTCCCAGCTCATCGATGTAGCGGTCTCGCAACGCTTGCCTCTCGGAATCCGGCAAGCTCCGGTCTCTCAGTGTTTGTCTGATCTCGGCGAACGGCTCCATATCGTTCGGCAGATGGAAAGGGGCCCAGCCACCATTGCTTCTGATTGGGATGATGGGCCCGCCCGATGCAAAGTGATACGGATACATGTCGGCTCCGACCTCGACCCCGCGAGCCCGCGCATCGTTGATGAGCTCAACGACCTCTTCCATCACCCCCCAGTTGTTCTTTCGAGCGATTTTGAGATGAGTTGAATTGCCCCGCACCCCCGACTCTTCGGCGATTCTGATGGTTTCCTGCGTGGCTTCCAGCACACCATCGAACTCGTTGCGCTGGTGACTCGAATAAACGCCCCCAAACTCGCCAACGACTTTCGCCACCTCGATAATTTCTTCGGTCGTCGCAAACCGGCCGGGAACGTACTCCAAACCCGAGCTCATTCCCCGGGCACCCTCCTGCATCGCCTGGCGAACCAACGACCGCATCTTCTCCAGTTCCTCGGGCGTCGGCTCTCGCGGTTCCACCCCCATGACTTCTTCTCGGACGGCACCGAAACCGACCAGGTGGATGGCGTTGGTTCCGATGCCGAGCGCCTCCCACTTTGCCTTGGTCTCGGCGACCTTGAAGGTGCCTCCCCCGTCCTGTCCGGTTGCGACGGTGGTCACACCCTGAAGCAGGTAATTGAGGTTCGCGCTGGAATCCGCTTCCCCGAAGCCGCGCTCGCTGTGAGCGTGCACGTCGATGAATCCGGGGGAAACGACCAGCCCCTCAGCGTCGATGGTCGTGCGCGCGGTCTTGGAGGCGAGATCTCCTACCGCGACGATGGAATTGCCGGTAATCCCGACGTCGCCGTAGAACCACGGATTTCCGGTTCCATCAACGACCTTTCCATTCTCGATAAGAATGTCGAAGTCTTCATCGGTACCGCCGGTGCAGGCGGCGGAGAGGAACGCGACCACCGCCAAACTACTGAGAACGACCTGCCAACGCTGTGACATTTGACCCCTCCCGGTGGCTTAACAGGCTGCTGAAAAACTACTCCGTTTCTTCCGTCTCTTCGGGCTCGGGCGGTGGACTCCAGAAGTCCGTACTGCCCGCGGCATTGGCGGCATTATCCCCGTGGAATAGGGCGGCGTTGAAGACCACCCGAAACGTGCCGAACGATTGACCACGCCACTGCGGACGGAATCCGATCAAGATGACGTGGCCGTCGCCGTGGCGGACGTCCAGCGCCGCGGCGTATCCGTTGATGTGCTCCTCGCCCAAGAGGTAGCCGGAAAGAAGCGGCGAGCCGGCCTCTTGATACTTCGCCAGGGCGGCACCCTCGAAGCCCTCCATGGTTGCAAATACCGGACTCTGCCCCACGAAGACATTGGCCTTCGCAGGCATGCCGGCCATCACCGGATGGACGGGATCGACGGCCACTTCCAACAACGACCCGCCCACGTAAAAATCCTGCCGGTCGAGATCCGTCACCACATTCTGGACCGGTAGGTTCAGCTCCTGGATTGCGAAGACACTGCTCCGGTTCAAGCAAACCAATGTTCCCCCCGCCCGTACGAACTGGCGCAACGCGCGCACGCCCCGGTCGCCGATGCCGCCTGCATATCGAGGCGGAACCGATCCTTGCTGGAAGCCCTGAAGAATCGTCCTCGCCGGCTCATCGGCGAAGAGGATGACGTCGAAGCGATCGCCCAACGGTCCAGAATGGAAGTCGCCATTCCGCAAATTTGTGAACTCGAAATCGTATTGCTCGAGCAGCCAACGCGTCCATCCTTCGTCCATGCTCGGACGCCAGGGCCGGTAGAGTCCGATGCGTGGTTGCGGAACGGCTGTACCGGAGGCGCCGGTGCGCTCGGCTTGCAGATGGAGCTCGCCGGCGACCTGGTCGCTGATGCCCGTGACCACGTAACGCCCATCGCGAAATCGTACTGCTCCGCCCGCGCGCCAGGCTCGATTGACGGCGCGAAAGCTATTGTTTTGAGTGGGGCTCAATGCCAGAGCAACTCCCGAACCGGTCACTTCACCGGCCGGAGGCACGATGCCCGCCGCGACCGGATCGGTATCGAATCCCAAACCGGGGGCGCTGTCGAACGGCGCCGGATCGATGTCGCGGCTCGCCGGATCCACGTTCTGCTCGAAGAGCGGCTGCCAGTCAGCGACCTCCCCTTCTACTGGATTCATCGCCGCGCGGACATCGTCGGACAACGGTGTCGTCACTTCGATCACCTCGACGCCGAATTGATACGCGAGCGTCCAACCCGCGACATCGTAGGGTTGCAGCGGAGGTGCTTCCTCGGAGACCCGGAGGTCAGGGTAGCTCTGGACCTCCAGAACGTTGCGGGCCAGCTCCGCGAACTCCTGGTTCATGGGAATCACCCAGGTTCCCGGTGGGTACGTGCTTCCCTCGATGCTCACCGATGATTGGAGTTGATGAACCCGGATGCCGTTGAACGCCAAGCGCCGCAGCAACTCGACGGGCGCGACGGGGTCCCTCTGCTGCTGGCGGATGAAATAGGCGTACGGTGGATCATTCGTGTACCTGCGTATGGTGTCCCGGCCCGCCTGATACCGATTATAGAGCACACGCTCTTTGTACTTCGCAGCGAAGTCCAGGGTCGCATGCGAGGAGGTGAGTATGTACTCGACCGCATCCCGCAGACGCCACCAGCCACCCGGCCAGGGGCTCGAGTAGAGGGATTCGGGGCGCAGATCCTGCCGATTGGCGGGAATGTCCCTGAGAGTATAGAAACGCGGCGTGGCGTACTGGAAAAGCGCCGTCTCGGTGAAGAAGGCGACGGCGTTCTGCAGATTGGGCAAGTGATCCACGTACCCCGGGTACCAGACGTCGAAGGTCTCCATATGGGCAGCGCCGACCTGGCCGCGCTCCTCCAAGGCCTGCGCAATGAGCATGCCCAAGGTGTTGACGGTCCGCGACATCAGCGGATGGACCCGATTCGCTATCGGATCCGCGTACGGGGGCAAAAAGATGCGCGTCGGGAAGGGCGGCGACTGATGCGGGACGTAGCGAATCTGCGGCTCCCAGTGGCGCCAGGTGCGTTCGATGACCCGTGATTCGATCATGTTGAGCGTGTACGCGTCACGGTTGTTGTCATGGCCGACGTACTTCTGGTAGAGCCACGGCATCGACGAGGTCTCGTAAGGGGTGCCCACGTTGGGCTCGTACCAATCGGTAACGAGGGTTTGGCCATCCGGATTGATCGACGGCCAAAGCATCACGATGAGGTTCTCGTGGATGGCCTGTATCTCAGGATCGTCGACTCCCGCCACCAGGTCATACGCGAGCTCTATGGTGTGTTGCGCGGGGGCGACTTCACTGGCGTGGAGGCCGCCGTCGATGTGAACGATGGCCTTGCCCTCCCGCGCGAGTTGCCTTGCCTGGTCATCGGTCAGTCCCTGCGGATGAGCAAGCTGCTGAGAGATCTCGCGGTACCGCTCGACGTTGGCCAGGTTTTCGGGTGAGGAGACGAGCGCGACGTACCATGGACGGTTGAACGAAGTTCGCCCGATCTCTATGAGTCGGAGTCGGTCGCTGGCGGCGTCGAGCTGCCGGAAATAGCCGAGCGAATCCTCGTAGGAGGCTAATTGGAAGTCGGCTCCTATCTGATACCCGAGCACCGACTCCGGGGTCGGCACATTCGATTGCACCGCGAAAGAACTGGCGCCCGACGCCAGCCACAAGAGAGACACGCTCAGGATCGGCCATTTCTTCATCGGTGACTCCTTCAATCGAGATCACACTCCTTGGGGTGATTTAGAGCTCGTCCAAGAGACGGCGGCGTCCTATGAATAGCCCCGCGGTTCTGGTCGGCGTCCGGCCGGCAACTCACGATCCACCGGGCGGATCGCGGCGCAGTTCCTGATAGCGTGCCTCCATACGAGCGGCGTCTTCCTCCCGGCCGAGGGCTCGGTACTCTACAGCCAAGGCGGCGTAAGCATCCGGCCTGGCCGGGTTGATCTCGATGGCCCTCTCGAAAGCGGTTGCCGCCTGGACATGATCGTCCATCGCGACGTGGGCGAGGCCGAGGTTGAAGTGGACCAGGCCATCTTCGGGGGACAGCTCGAGAGCCTGTTCGAAGATCTCTATAGCCCGTTCCGAGTCGCCACGGCAATAGTAGTAGAGCCCACGGCCGTTGACGATCGCAATCTCCGTGCCGCGATTCTCGGCAATCGCAGCTGCCTCCTGCTCTTCGTCCAGAATCGCGAATCTTTCCATCGTGGCCCGGCTTCGTTCTGTGCGACCAAGGTCTCTCAACGCCAAGGCCAAGTTGTAAAGGGCGTTGGCCAGGGTTGGCTCGAGCGTCAAGGCGCGCTCGAAGTGGGGCACCGCACCGCTCGCGTCTCCCGCCCTCAGAATGGCCAGTCCGAGAAGGTTGTGAGCCGCAGCGTTGTCGGGCGCCACGACCACGGCGCGCTGCAGCGTTTCCCCGGCGGTCGCAAACTCCTGGCGGGCGACGAGCAGGTTGCCCAATTCGAGGATGGCCTCGAGGAGGCGGGGGCGAAGGCGGATCGCGGTCTCGAGGGCGGCCCGCGCCGCATCGAGGTCACCGAGGTTTCGTTCCACAATGCCGAGTTGATAGTGCGCCAAGGCACCGGCCCCCTCCGCGATCGCATGCGTCAAAGTCGCATGGGCCCCTTGGTACGAGCCAACCTGCATCTCGATCTGGGCGCGGGCCAGCGCCAAACTGAAGGCGACGGATCCGGCGGTCGCGAACTCGTCCAGCAGCTCGAGGGCCTCTTCGTAGAGGCCGATGCGACGGTAGGATCTGGTCAGCCTCAGGCGAATCTCCACACCCTCGGGACGCTGTTCGAGTGCCTGCTCGAAGGCCTCGGTCGCCCGCAGGATCGCCTCGAGGCTGCCGTCGTGTTGGGTCAGCAGCCTGCCGAGCAACATCCAGGCGTCAACGTTCCCGGGCTGGGCGGCCACGGCCTTCTCGAGATACGGGATCGCTTCCCGGAAGCGCTCGAGCCGGATCAGGCCCAAGGCGTCGCGCATCGCCGTCCTGAAGGCTTCCTCGACAGCCGAATTCTGGCGCAGGATCGACCGGATCCGTTCACGGTTGTCTGGAGACGGAACCAGGCCGCGGCCCAAAGCCGGGTGTGGCAAGAGCGTCGCGGCGATCAGGGAACCCAGCACAACGGATTGGATTCTTGAATTCACGGTGCCAGTGTCGGCGAGCCTATATTTCTCGACGGGATGCTACTACGGGGGCGGCAAGAATCGGTGAGCTACTGAGATCTCGGGCCGCGCTGGGCGATCACGCCCCGGGCCTCGTGCAGGACGTAGGCTCGGTTTCCTGCCAGGCGGCCCAGGCGTTCGACTCGGCCCCCGGGCCAGCGGATGGTCAGGAGGGCCGCCGTGGCCGTGCCCAACCCGATGTGCAGCTGCGGGTCGCTCGACGAACAGTACGAGGAGCCCGTTTTCACCTCGACAACGATCGGAGGCTCCCTGGCTGCGGCACCGGGTGTGCCTTCGGCAGACAGCGGGGTAACCAGGACGCGGGCCCCGGCCGCCGTCCGATTGGCGGTCCGGCCCACCAGTCGAAGCTGAATCCAGTGGCCCGCGAGGTTGCCGCCGTCATTTCGGAGGTAGTCGGCGCTTTGATTGTTGTTGGTGACGATCAGGTCGATGTCGCCGTCGTTGTCCAGGTCGCCGACGGACGAGCTCCGGGAGACCTTCAGGGGCTCGAATCCGGGTCCCATCGCCTCGTGAACCTCCTGGAAGACCGCCCCTTCGTTGCGGTACAGGTGGTTTGGTTGGGTGTAGGTAACGTTGTCCCTGAACGATTCGATGTTGTCGATAATGTGGCCATTGGCAACGAAGAGGTCGAAGTCGGCGTCGTTGTCGTAGTCGAACCAATTGGTGCCGAAACCGACGTACAGAAGGCCCGGCTCGGCGAGGCCGGTGGCGAACGTGATATCGGAGAATATGCCCTGTCCGAGGTTGCGATAGAGGGTGTTGGTCTGCATGTCCAGGTTGGTGACGACGACGTCCAGCCGCCCATCGCCATCGAAATCTGCCGAGTCGGTGCCCATCCCCGCTTCGGCCTTGCCATCCTGGTTGTAGCCGACGCCGGCCAACAGGGCGTCGTCGACAAAGGTGCCCTCACCCTGGTTGAGATACAGGAAATTCCGGGTCGAGTCGTTGGCGACGTAGGTGTCGAGATCGCCGTCGTCGTCGATATCGGCCCACGCCGTCGAGGTGCCCCATCCCTCGTCGCCCACTCCGGCCTCCCCGGTGACGTCGCTGAAGGTTCCATCACCATTGTTGCGATACAGCCGATTCGCTCCGAAGTTGGTGACGTACAGATCCGTAAAGCCGTCGTTGTCGTAGTCGGCAGCTGCGGCCCCCATTCCGTAACCAGGATCATCCAAGCCGGAGATCCTGGAAGCCGCGACGAAGGTGCCGTTCCCGAGATTGCGATAGAGGGCGTTGTGTAGAGCTTGCGGCGATTGAAACTCGGGAGTGGCGGCGCCTTGCACGAAATACACGTCGAGCCAACCGTTGCCATCGAGGTCGGCGACGCTGACTCCGGAGCCCATGGTCTCCACCATGTAGCGCTGGCCGGTCCCGCCGTGGACATGGTCGAAATGGAGGCCGGCGCCTTCCGAAGCCCGAGCAAACGTGACCTCGGGTGCTTGCGTCGTGCCCGCTGCGGCCGCTGCCGTGGAACCCTTCATCGTGAGGAGCGCGAGCGCTGCAGCCCCGACCGCAATGAGGACGGCGGACACGCAGCGCCGGCTTGTTTCGGGCGATTTCAGTGTTGCTCTCAATTCCGATTCATTACTCCTGGTTTTCTGCCTGGGAGGCCCCAGGCGCGTCGGAGTCACCACCCCGGGGCGCCGAGTCTCGCCGGTCGCGACTGCGCTTATCCGCTGGGCGCGACCAATACGGTGCTCTCGTCGGTCGGATCGAGCGGATCGAGGCCGAGGCGCTCGAGCTCGGCGTTCACGGCCGCCATATCCGTATCCCAAACTTCCTGCAGCCTCGCCATGTAGCCGGCCAGTTCCTCGACCATTATTTCAAAGACCTCGCGCATGCCGTTGTTCGGCGCGCTGTCTCCCCGCTCCAGCATCGACAGCAGGTTGGCAAGGCGGTTGTTGACCTTGATCGGAAAGTTGAGTGGGTCCTGGCCCGAGTGGTTGCGCACCTGGTAAATGTTCGCCTCCACCTCGGATGCGTTGGTATAGAAGCGCGCGGCGGCCTGGGTCAGGGCGCTGCCATCGGATTACTGGAGGCGCTCGGCGAGCTGAACCTTGGCGCGACGAATGCCGATGACCGCGCCGTTGGCCTCGGCGACCTTGGCCTGGATCTCACGGCCGAACTCGAACTGTTCCTGCATGTCGGCGACGCTCACGTCGGTGATCCACGGATTGGCGCGCACCTCGAGCTGCGTCGTCTGGCGCCGGCCGTCTGCGGTCAGGCGGACCGTATACATGCCGGGCGGGACACGCGGCGCCATCGTGCGGGCTCCCCACAGGATCATGCCCGGGAAGGTCGGCGCCGAATCGGTCTGCATGTTCCAGCTCATGTGGTTGAGGCCGGCGCGCATCGGCAGCGAAGCCCCGCCACCGGAGCCGCCTTGCGGCGGCGCATCGGGGTCCGGCGGTTCGATGCTGCGCAACACCTCGCCCGCCGCGTCGAGGATTTCCAGCTTCACTTCCGCGGGTTCGCCGGCAAACCACCACGACAACGTCGCGCCGCCGGCCGACCTGTATGCGACAGCGGGCTCGAAGAGGACGACGGCCTGGTCGGTCATGTTCGGCGTCGCCTGGCGCAGCGGCGCCATGTTGTCGAGCACCCAGAAGCCGCGACCATGGCTGGCGATCGCCAGCTCGTTGTGCTCGACGATCAAGTCGGCGATCGGAATATCGGGCAGGTTCGGGTTGAGCTCCTGCCACACGGCACCGTCGTCGTAGGAAACGTAAACGCCGTGGTTGGTGGCCGCATACAGCAGCCCCTCGCGATTCGGGTCCTCGCGCACGGCGTTGACGAAGGCGTCGTCGCGGAGGCCGTTGACAATCTTGATCCAGGTCGCGCCGTAGTCATTGCTTTTCCAGATGTAGGGGCGGAAGTCATCGAGCAGCGGCAACCGCGCCGACACATAGGCCTTGCCGGCGTTGAACGCGGAGGCGTCAATCTGGCTGACTCTACCGGAGTTGGGCATATCGGCCGGGGTGACATTCGTCCAGTTGGCTCCGTCATCGCGGGTGACGTACACCAGTCCGTCGTCCGAGCCGGTCCAGATGACGTCGCTGTCGACCTTCCCGGGACCCAGCGAAAAGATCGTCGCGTACACTTCCGGTCCGTTCATGTCGCCGGTGATGGGGCCACCCGAATGGCCGAGTGTTTCCGGATCGGCGCGGGTCAGGTCGGGGCTCAACACCTCCCACGAGTTGCCGCCGTCGGTGGTCTTCCACAGCCGGTTCGACGAAACGTACAGCACGTTGTCGTCGATCGGCGAAAAGATGATGGGAAAGGTCCACTGCCAGCGCTCGACCATGTCGGCGGCCGGCTCGCCGGAATAGAACCACGGGTACGGGTTGACCTCGCGCGACAGGTTCAGCGTTCGGTTGTAGCGGTCGATGTAGCGGCCATTGTTGGTACCCGAAAAGAAGACGTTGAGGTCCTTCGGGTCCGGTGCGATGTAGCCTGGCTCACCGCCACCAGCGCGGTAGGCGACGTCCATCGAGCCCTCGGTGATACTGCGGGGGGCCGCTCCACCGCGTCCACCGCCGCCACGGCCACCACCGCCGCCGAAGCCGAAGCGCCCGGCGTTCCAGTCCGAAGGCAGGCACAGCGTGCTGTTGTCCTGTTGCGAGCCGCACACGTGGAACGGAACGTGAGCGGTCGTTACTGCGTGATAGAACTGCGACGTCGAAAATTCCTGATCCGTCCAACTATTGCCGGTGTTGGCGCTCACCGCGCCGCCGCCGTCGTTGCCGACGACAAGGTGGGTCGGGTCATCGGGGTCGATCCAGAGGTCGTGAAAGTCCCCGTGTGTCCCGGTGAGCCTGGTGTATGTCGCACCACCGTCGTCGCTGCGAAACAGCGCTGTGTTCTGCACGTACACGACGTTCTCGTCCTGATGATCGGCGAACACGTGGGTGTAGTAGAAGGCGCGCTGGCGGATGCGGCGCTCGTCGTTGATGAGCTCCCAAGTGGCACCGCCGTCGGTGCTACGGAAAAGCCCGCCGTTCTCGTTCTCGAACAGCGAGTACACGATATCGGAATTGGCGCTCGAGACCGCCAGGCCGATGCGGCCGACAATGCCCTCCTGCGGCATGCCCGGGTTGCGCGTCATCTCGGTCCAGGTGTCGCCACCGTCGGTGCTCTTGAACATGCCGCTGCTGGCGCCGCCGGAGGACATCGTGTATTCCTTGCGGAACGCCTCCCACAGTGCGGCGTGAGGCTCGTGAAAGTGATTGGCATGGTCAACTGCACGCCTGACTTCGGCAGGCAGCCGGAGGTGATCAACGGGTTCAGCGAGTTGTTGGTCGAGGTCTTCGGCGAGGAGAGAGGCAAGGGTGGCCGCAGCGCCGTCGGCATGGCGTCGTTGCCGGCGAATATGCCCGTCGAGCTTGAAGCTATCTTCGAGGTGCGCGGCTGACACAAGCTGCAAGAAGAGTAGGGCTGCCCCACGAGCTCCAAGTTGCCGGTTAGCATCGCTAGGGAATAGATTCCGAGCATCCTTTGAAAGCAATCACCGTACCGGAGCCAGCCCATGTTCGCGAAGCGTCTCGCCGTTGTGGTTTCCCTACTTGCCGCCCTCATCGGTGTTCGGGGTCGCGATCCCCGAGCCATCCGCACAGGAGGCGGGTCCCGTTGTTCTCAACGATGCACTGCTCGAGGGCTACCGCTGGCGCAACCTCGGTCCGGACCGGGGCGGCCGCTCGATCGCGGTGAGCGGTGTGATCGGTCAGCCCGAGGTTGCCTACTTCGGCGCTGTCGGCGGCGGTCTCTGGAAAACGAGCGACGCGGGCGAGAACTGGGCCTCAGTTACCGACTACAAGATCACGTCTGCTTCGGTCGGCGTCGTTGCGGTCAGCGAGTCGAACCCGGACGTGGTGTTCCTCGGCACCGGCGAGACGTGCATCCGCGGCAACATACTCCCGGGCGACGGCGTGTACCGCAGCAGCGACGCCGGCGAGACCTGGGAGCATGTCGGCTTCCGTGACTCACACGGGATCTCCAAGATCCGCATTCACCCGACGAACCCCGACGTCATCTACGTCGCCTCGTTCGGCAAGTACGCCGTGCCCAACGACGAGCGGGGCGTGTTCCGCAGCACCGACGGCGGCGACACCTGGGAGCGGGTGCTTTTCCGCAACGCTCAGACCGGCGCCATCGACATCGCCATTGACCGCAACAACCCCGACGTGATCTGACGACCTCATCGAGGCTGCCGAGTGTGTTACGTACCGTGCTGAGCAAGTTCAGTCCGGCGATCCGCGCCGCAGCGTAGCCCTGTTCCACCGTCATGTCGGCGCCGACCTTGCCCGGCATGGGGGATCCATCCGGCCCTCGCGGGGTGTGGCCGGCGGTGAACAAGATGTTGCCGGTTTGCACCGCCGGCACGTAGACGGCGACCGGCCGCGGCGGCGGCGGCAACTCGATGCCGAGCTCGCCGTCTCCGCAGCCCGGGCGAAGCCGGCTTTCCCCGATGCCATCGCCAAAAATGCGGCGGCGGCGGCGCCGGCCGGGTCAGGCTGGCGGCGTCGCAAAGCACGAGCCCCGAACAAAGATTGCGTGGCCAGACACTTGCTGCGCAAGAAACTGCGACGGGTCTCTCGTATCGACATTGCCTGATGCCTCCTTGTTCCGCTTTGGGTAGTTGTGCCGGGGTGGCGTCTCCCCCACAGTATCGGCTACGTTCAAGCGGCGCCGCCGACGCACCGGCGTCAACCCGACGCTGACGCTCGGGGCTCTCGCGGTACGCCTGGCAGATCACGTGAACGGGGCGCGCTGAAGCGCCGTCGGCGCGGCGCCAACAACACAGGGAAGCTCGAATTGAACGTCGCGCGGCTAGTTACCATCGGTTGTTTGTTTCCGTTCCTCGTCGCCGCCCTAGTGCCGGCGCAAGAACCGGTTCACTGGAACGTCGTCGACCAGATGCTCGACGAGGCCTTCAACAACTCTCAGGTCATGGAGAACGCCGGCTGGCTCACCGATGTATTCGGGCCGCGCAACTCCAAGTCGAGCGGTTACCTGGCGGCGGCGGAGTGGGCACGGCAACGGCTCGAGGACTACGGGCTCTCCAACGCGCGGCTGGAGCCGTTCGAGTTCGGCCGCGGCTGGGAAAACCAGTACACCTCGTTTCACATGGTCGTGCCGCGGTACATGCCGATCATCGGCTATCCCGCACCCTGGTCGGCCGGCACCAACGGCAAGATCAGGCTCCAGGCGGTGCACGTGAACCTCGACGAGATCGAATCGGCGGCCGATCTGGATCCCTACCGCGAAGAGATCCCCGGCAAGGTCGTGCTCATCGAGCCGCTGCGTGACCTCAGCGATCAGTACTGGCCGTCGACGACCCCCTATACCGAGGCGGAGCTCGACGAGATGGCGCGTATTCCGATCGGCCCGACCGCGCCGCGCCAGCGCCGCCGGTCGCGACCCGGACTCACTCTCGAGGAGCGCATCGACCTGGTGTTCGCGGCAGGAGCCACGGCTGTCGCGCGGACGGGCTCCCACGCCTACGGCACCGTCGACGGTGCCGTCAACGGCTACGGCCTGGTGCGGCGCATGTGGGACGTGAACGCGCCGCCACCGATTACCGAATGGATTCTGGCGTCGGAGCACTACAACCGCATGGTGCGTATTTTGGAAAAGGGCATCCCGGTCGAGATGGAGGCAGAGGTCCGGGTGGATTTTCCCGACGACGACACCATCGACTACAACGTCGTCGCCGAAATCCCGGGCACCAACCTGGCCGATGAGCTCGTATTGGTCGGCGGCCACCTGCAATCGGAACCGATCGGCACCGGGGCGACAGACAACGCCGCCGGCGTGGTGATCTCCATGGAGGTCGTGCGCATCTTCCAGGCGCTCGGCATCAGACCCCGCCGAACGGTTCGCATCGGATTATGGGGAGGCCACGAGATGGGCCTTTTCGGCAATCGCAGCCACGTCGCCCAGAACTTCGCCGATCTGGAAAATCGCGAGTACAAGCCCGACTACGACAAGCTGTCGGCATACTTCAACGTCGACAGCGGCGCCGGCCGCATCGTCGGCCTGTCCGTTCAGGGAAGCGAAGCGACCCGGGGAATCTTCAGCGAGTGGATCAAGCCCTTGCACAGCTTGGGGATGCGGCATCTCTTCGCCACCGGGTCGGCGCACGAGGCCTACCAAGAAGTCGGCCTGCCGGGCTTCTACTTCCGCCAGGACCGCCGCGATGATCGCCGCTACCACTCCAACATGGACGTCTACGACCGCCTCGTACCCGAGGACCTGATGGCCAACGCGGTGATCCTGGCGACGTTCGTGTATCACGCCGCCATGCGCGACGAGATGTTGCCGCGGATCCTGCCGCGACCCTGGTAGGCTACCCGCCGCCGAACAGGTTGGCGTGGAAGTACCAGAGCACCACGGCGAGTACGACACCCACCGCCAAGGCGCCCTTGCTGTACTCCCCCAGCGCCAGCCGTTGCCTACCCGTGACGATGATGGCGGCAAACGGAACAGCCGAGGTATCGGCATGGAAGCGGGCGATTTCTTCGCGTCCGCCGGCAAGCGTGCGCCGCTCCTGATGCATCGAGCTGACGAGGCCGAAGACCACGAAGCCGCCGAAGAAGATCCAGTCGCCGACGTACGGGTTCGACAGCATGTGCGCGACGCCGAACAGGGCGAAGGCGAAGTTACCGGGGTGGCGGGTGATCCGCTGGATGCCGCGCGCCTTTTCAGGGTACTCGCCGCTCATCTCCGCCTCAGTGGTCATGGGACTTGGCGTAGCCAAGCCCTGCGCCAGCACGATGAAGGCGAGAAACATGAGGACGTCGGTGACCACCATCATGCTCGACGACGGCCGGAACAACATCGCCCCCGCGCCCTTGTTGGTGAAAAAGACGTAGATCAACGGCACGAAGGTGGCGAGGGCAATCACCGAGTAAAGGCTCTTGAAGCCTTTGTTGCCGAGCTTGCCGATGAGCGCGGTGCGCACCGGAACGCTCGACCCGAACACATGGGTGCCGCCGAACAGCACCCACCACAGGAGGATGTGCACCTCAGGAGTCACCACGGTCTCCAAACTCCCCGTCGACAATCCATTATCGTCCATGTCAACGGCGGAGTGATCCTCGCGCGGCCACACCTTCACCGAATCCCCGCCGCAGCCATTGCGCTGATGCTGATGGTTTGAATAGGGTTCAGTTACCCTTGGTCGTCTCCCCTCGTCTCCCAATGGGCGTGGTGTCGCCCGACGCGCCGGCGCGAACAGATGATCGCAATGCCTCCTCTGCCGAAAGCACCGCCCGTCGGACTGGCGGTCGCGCTCCTCGCGTTGTTGCCCATCTCGCAGGATGACCCAAAACCCTAAAACGGTGCCAGGTTGATGTTTAGAGATTCGGTGTACGGTAGGCCTCCCGAAGGAGGCAGGAATGAAGCGGAAGAGGTACACGGACGAGCAGATTGCGTACGCGCTGCGGCAAGCCGAGGCGGGCACACCGATTAAGGAGGTATGCCGCAAGCTCGGGGTGACCGAGACGACGTTCTACACGTGGCGGCGGAAGTTCGCCGGCATGGGCGTCGCCGAGCTGCGTGAGCTGCGGCACCTGCGACAGGAGAACGGCAAGCTCAAGAAGCTGGTGGCGGATCTGTCGCTCGACAAGCACATGCTCCAGGAGGTGCTGTCAAAAAAGGTGTGAAGCCGGCCCGCAAGCGCCAGATCGTGGGGTACCTGCAGGGCGGGTTCCGGGTCAGCGAGCGGCGTGCGTGCCGGCTGTTGGAGTTTTCCCGAACCAGCCATCGATACGAGAGCGTCAAGACAGGCGATCCGGTGCTTCGACGACGGATCCGCGAGCTCGCCGCGGCACGACCACGGTTTGGGTACCGAAGGCTGAGTGTGCTGTTGCGGCGCGAAGGATGGGTCGTGAACTCAAAGCGTGTGTATCGCATTTACCGGGAGGAGGGGCTGGAAGTGCGGATGAAGCGGCGGCGCAAGCGAGCCAGCCACGTGCGACTGTTGGTGCCGTCTCCGGAAACCCCCAACGAACAGTGGAGCATGGACTTCGTCACCGATCGGCTCGAGAGCGGGCGGCAGTTTCGGGTGCTGACCGTCGTCGATAACTTCAGTCGCGAATGTCCGTTACTTGAGGCGGGTGTCTCGCTGACGGGCAAAACGGTGGCGAGGGCGCTGGAGCGTGCGTCGTTCATGCGCCCGTTGCCGCGAGTAATCAGAGTCGACAACGGCTCGGAGTTCTACTCCCAGGCGATGGACTCCTGGGCCTATCGAAGAGGTGTGCAGCTGCAGTTCATTCGCCCGGGGAAGCCCGTGGAGAACGCGTTTATCGAGAGCTTCAACGGACGGCTTCGCGACGAATGCCTGAACGCTAACCTGTTCTTCTCGATCGATGACGCCCGCCGGAAACTCGAGGCTTGGAGACTCGATTACAATACCCAAAGACCCCACAGCTCACTGGCCGAGCGAACTCCTTCGGAGTTCGCTCGGCAGTGGCAAACGGAGGCCGAAGGACACCAAATCCTCAACCTCTGACTGGTACTAAATCGGGGCTTCGGTCATCGACCCAGATCGTGAGATTACCTCTGGATCCATTTTTGGGGGTCAGGTCATTAGTATCCCGCGCTCGATACACCTCGCCCATGCCACCCGCGCCGAGCGGTTCGAGGATCTTGTAATGACCGAGGGTCTTGCCGACCAAGGATTCATCGATTCGTTAGCGAGGGGAACCTCGGGAATCTATCCGTTGGTGACGCAAGAAAACAACGGGAGCGCAGGAATGTGAGTCAAAGTTTTCGTGGTGCCTTCTTGGAGTGCGCACAGCGGACCAACGTTGTACTCGTACGGTGCCCGGAGTACGGTCCCGTTGCCGCCGAGCGGTCGGCGGATCGGCGAGTTCAACGAACGTGTCGGTATCAAGCAAAAAGGGAGGTAACGCGATGCTTGCGGCGACAACAGCACGTCGTCACGGTCTGTTGCGCGGCGTCTCGATCTGCGCGTTGACGGTCTGCTTTCTGGTAGCGAATCAGGCGGCCGGCGGGAAGCAGCTCAGCGACCCGGAGGCGAACTTCGAGCACCTGTGGCAAACGTTCGACCGTAACTACGGCATCTTCGGACCGAAGAAGGTCGATTGGGACGCGCTGTACGCGCTCTACAGGCCGCAGGTCAACGCCGACACGACCGATGACGAGCTGTTCGACATCATGTCGAGTCTCCTCGGTCACTTGAACGACAACCACGTCAGGCTGAGCTCCGACGACCGTCGCTTTCAGTCCGGCATCCTCGGCCAACTCGAGATGGACGACTTCTCCCTCGATCTCGTCCAGGAGAAGTACCTCGGCAACGAATACGAGAAACGCGTCGACGACGTATTCGTCTACGGCTGGCTGACGGATTCGATCGGCTACTTCCACTTCAGGAGCTTCCGGGAGATCGAAGCGAGCCTCGCGGCCATCGACGAGATCATCGCCGAGTTCGAGGACGCCGACGCCATCGTCGTGGACGTGCGCTCCAACGGCGGCGGCAACGACCGGGTCGGCAAGCTGATTGCCGACCGCTTCGCCGATCGACGACGCCTCTACATGATCACGTCCATCCGCAACGGCCCGGATCATGACGACTTCAGCCCCCCCAGGTATTGGAACGTCGAGCCCGACGGGCCGATCCGGTTCACCAAGCCGGTCATACTGCTGACCCACCGGCATTCCGTCAGCGCAGCGGAAAACTTCGCACTGGCGATGCGGGTGCTGCCTAACGTGACGGTTCTCGGTGAGACGACCTCCGGGGTCTTCGCCGACGTCTACGGCGATGCGCTGCCCAATGGCTGGCGCTTTTCGGTCTCCTACAAGCTGTTCGTCGACTACACCGGGTTCTGCTGGGAAGGGCTCGGGGTTCCTCCAGACATCCGACAGATCAATACGGCGGAGGACATCCGACGTAGCCGCGACCGAGTTCTCGAGCTCGCCATCGACCTCCTGAACACAGGGGCGCTCGGCCCCCAAGACGAACGGGGCAGCGTCGAAAGCGCCCGCCGATCGTTGGTGAGGGCGCTCGGCGAGACCATCCGCGAGCGTGGCACGGGGGCTGCTATCGATGAATTTGCCGCAGCCAAGCGCGCCGATCCCGATACGTACTACATCGATCGCGAGGAGATGGACTTGTTGGCGCAGCAGCTCCTCGCCGCCGGCCGGCTCGACGATGCCCTCCGGCTGCTCGAGATCAACGCCCAGGAATTCGGGGATGTCTGGGAGGTTCATGACAGCCTGGCGGAGGCCCATGTGCGCGCCAGCAACACTCCGGCAGCCCGAGCAAGCTACCAAAGAGCACGCGAGCTCAACCGGCGAAGCTATCGCTGGGAGGTCGCAGCCTACGAGAAAGCAGCAAAGTTCCTAGAGGAACAAGCGCCGGAGTTCGTGGCCCCGCTCGAGCGATTTGTCGAGGAGGTCATGGACACCTTCGCGGTCCCCGGCGTGGCAGTCGGGGTCACCCGGAACGGGGCGTTGGCGTACGCGGGGGCGTTCGGCGTCAGAAACACCGAGACGGGCGAGCCCATGCACCCCGAATACATCTTTCACCTGGCGTCGGTGTCGAAGCCTTTCGTGGCGACCGCGATCATGCAGCTCGTCGAGCGGGGCGCCATGAGCCTCGACGCGCCCGTGACGGATTACCTTCCGTACTTCAAGTTGAGTGGTACCGAGTATGCCCGGATTACGATCCGCCAGATGCTCAACCACACCTCGGGTATGCCCGACGTGGAGGACTACGAGTGGGACCGGCCGCAATTCGACGAGGATGCGGCGGAGCGCTACGTCCGGAGCTTGGAGAACGAGGCGATGATCGCGGCCCCCGGTGAGCTATGGCGCTACAGCAACATGGCGTTCGACACGTTGGGAGATGTGATCGCCAAGGTGTCGGGGCAGTCTTTTGAAAGCTACGTGAAAGAGAACATCCTGGACCCGCTCGGCATGACGGCCAGCACCTTCCTACAGCCGGATGTCCCCGAGG
Organism: Acidobacteriota bacterium; assembly: GCA_965214245.1. Taxonomy (GTDB): domain Bacteria; phylum Acidobacteriota; class UBA890; order UBA890; family UBA890; genus CBDCBL01. The sequence goes on along the minus strand of CBDCBL010000008.1, from coordinate 175,615 downwards.
AGCTCCGTACGCCGCCGCACGTGGGGCGGGGCGAGCCGATCGTGAGCGCGCGCACTACCCTTACAATCGCCGCCACGCCCCCAGCTGGACGCTCAACTCCAGCGTGGTCGAGATGACGAATTGGGCCCTCGTCAACCTGAATCGTGGCGAGCTCAACGGCCGCCGAATCCTGAGCGAGGAAAGCTACGGCGAGCTGTGGACGCCAACCGTCGAGACCAACGACGGAGCGGTGGGCCTGAGCTGGTTCTTGAGCGAGCATCGCGGCCGCACTCGCATCTACCATGGCGGCAGCGATAGGGGTTTCAGAAGCCACTTCGCGATCCTGCCCGAAGAGAACCTCGGCCTCATCGTCGCCAGCAACTACAGCGGCGCTCCGATGGGTGCTTTGGCCGAGGGCATCCTCGACATTCTCCTAGGGTACGAGCCGACGGTGTTGAAGCAATCCACCGGGCGGTAAGTTTGCCGCACTCTCGGCGGCGCTCTCGTCGCCGGGCCGGTACAGTCCCGCCCGCCCAACGCTTGTCGCCTCTTGGCAACGCGCGTACGGTTCGAGCAGTCCATCAGCAGGGAGGCAGTAATCATGACGAACAACTCGAGTTACACGGCGCGGCTGCTCGGCGGCTCGCTGGCACTTGCGGTCGGGCTCGGCGGCTTTGGCTGTGCAGAGCCTCACGACTACGACGTATTGATCCGCGGCGGCACCATCTTCGACGGCAGCGGCCAACCGGAATTTGAAGGTGACCTGGGGATCAGTGAGGGTCGAATCGTTGGCGTCGGCGATCTGGAAGGCAGCGCCGAACTGACGATCGACGCCGCGGGGCTCAACGTCACCCCGGGCTTCTTCGACATGCACAGCCACTCGGAGATGGAGCGGATCGCGCACGGCGGCCAAGGCCCCTCCTTCTCGCTGCAGGGGATCACGACGGAAATCTACGGCGAGACTTCCTCGATGGGACCGGTGGGCGGCCGGCGCGACGGACCCGGTGTGGCAGAGGGGCGCTGGACAACCCTCGGAGAGTTCCTCGACTACATGGAGGAGCAGGGTATGGCCACCAATTTCGGCTCCTACGTCGGCTCGGGCGGTGTGCGCGCCATGGTGATCGGCTACGAAGATCGCGAGCCGACGCCGGAGGAAATCGATCGGATGACGGCGATCGTCGAGGCGGCGATGGAAGACGGCGCCTTGGGGGTTTCGAGCGGCATGAGCTACGTGCCGAACATCTATATGTCGACGGCGGAGCTCACCGCACTGGTATCAGCTGCGGCTCCCGCGAGTGGAATCTACGCCACGCACGCGCGCACCATGAACGGCACCGATCCGGACGCCATCCGTGAGGCTGTCGAGGTCGCCCGCGGCGCCGGCGTGCCCCTGCATTTCTTCCATCTCAACTCGACCTCGTCGACCCGGGCCGACGAATTTCTCGCCATCATCGACGAGGCACGGGCGGCGGGCATGCAGGTTACCGGCGACAGCTACGCCTACACCTGGGGGATCACGGGGCTCTCCAGCTACATACCGGCCTGGGCCCAGGAAGGGGGCCGGGAGGCCATGCTCGAACGGCTGCGCGATCCGCAGCAGCGGGCGCGAATCGCCGCCGGCTTCGTCGATGAGCCCCCCTACCTCGCCAACATCGGCTGGCACCACATCCGGCTCGGCGTCCGCGATCCCGAGGTCAACGGCAAGCTGGTCTCGGAGGTCGCCGAGATCCGCGGTCAGCCGGCCGAAGAGGTCTTCATGGACATCGTTCTCGAGCAGGGGGGCGCCGGCATGATCATCGACTGGAACAACGAGGAGGAGACCCTCAGGCAGGTGCTGGCCCAGACATACGTGGCGGGCGGCACGGACGGCGGCGCCCTGAGTCTCGACTGGGAGGATCTGCCGCCATTGGTCCATCCCCGTCACCTCGGGACGTTCCCGCGCTGGCTCGGGACCTACGTCGAGGAGGTTCGCCTCTTCACCTGGGAGGAAGCCGTCCGCAAGCTGAGCTCTTTGCCCGCCAGCATCCTCGGCCTCGAGGATCGCGGGCTGCTGGCAGAGGGGTATTTCGCCGATGTACTCGTCATCGATCCTGGCTCGATCCGCGGCGTCGCGACCTTCGAGGATCCCTTCCACTATGCGGAGGGCATGCGCTACGTCTTCGTCAACGGCGAAGCCGTGGTGGCCGAAGGCGAGCTGACGGGGGCGCTTCCGGGTCGGGCGATAAGAGGCAACGGCTGGAGCGCGCCGGCTGGTCGTTAGCAGGCCGTGGTGAAAGTGGCTACGGTGCCACCATCCGCATGAGCTGGCCGCACAGCCAGGCGCCGTAGGTTCCGAGGGCGTATCCCAGGACGGCGAGCAACACGCCGACCGGGGCGAGCGCCGGGGAGAACGCCGAGGCTACGATGGGCGCCGAGGCGGCGCCGCCGACGTTGGCCTGGCTACCGACGGCGAGGAAGAAATACGGGGCGCGAAAGATCATCGCGACGCCGATCAACACGACGGCATGGAAGCCGATCCAAATGAGACCGACGGCGAAGAGCCCGGGGTTTTCGGTGACCGCACTGAGGTTCATACGCATGCCGACGGCGCCGATCAATACGTAAAGCAAGGCCGAGCCCATGCGCGAGGCGCCCACGCCTTCCAGCTCGCGGGCCTTGGTGAACGACAGCAGCAGGCCGCCCGTGGTGGCGATGACGACGAGCCAGAAAAAATGGCTGGTCAGGTTGTAGTCTTCGAGAAACGGCGCGTTGACCGCCAGCCACGGTGCGATGTTGTCGGCGAGAAAATGCGCGATACCCATGACGCCGAAGCCGACCCCCAAGACCGTCATCGTGTCGGTGAGATTCGGGACGCGCGTTACCTGCGCCTGATACTCCTCGACGCGCTGCCGCACGTGTTCGATGGCCGAGGTGTCGGCTTGCAGGAAAGCATCGATGCCGGCGGCCCGGCCGACGCCGAACAGCAATACCGCAAGCCAGATGTTGGCGACGATCACATCCACGGCGATCATCGCCGAGAACAAGCCGTCGCTGACCTCGAAGACTTCCTTCATTGCCGTCTGGTTGGCGCCGCCACCGATCCAGCTGCCGGCAACGGTCGTCAGCCCGCGCCACACGGCGTCCGGGCCGGCGCCACCGACAACGTCCGGGTTGATGTACGACATGATCAGGATGGCGATCGGCCCACCGACCACGATGCCGACGCTGCCGGCGAGGAACATGACACCGGCCTTGGGGCCGAGCCGCATGATTGCCTTGAGGTCGATGCTCAAGGTCAACAGCACGAGGCTGGCAGGCAGCAGATAGCGCGAGGCAACGAAGTAGAGGTTCGACTGGTCGGGATCCCAGATGCCGAGCGTGGTGAGCACCGACGGTAGGAAGTAGCACATCAGCAGGCTGGGAACGATCGAGTAGAACTTCTTCCAGAAGGCTCGATCGCTGTGCGCCGTGATGAAGACGCCTGCCAGGATCATCATCAGGATCCCGAGGTTTACGGCGTCGTTGGTGATCAGCGGACCGTCGCCCATGGCGGCGGCATTCTATAGCAGAAGGTCGCGTCTGTACCGGCAGCCGACCGAACAGGCCGCCGGTGCAAAGCCGCGAAACGGAACGACTCCGGCCCTGCTACTCGGCAACGATGGTGCCGTCGAACAGCTCGACGCTGCGCTGCACCGTGCTCTGCCAGCGTGGATCATGGGTCACCAAGAGGATTGTCGATCCCGCGCGGTGCAATTCGGTCAGCATGTCGATGACGGTTTCGGCCTGCGTCGAGTTGAGGTTGCCGGTGGGCTCGTCGGCGAGAATGATCTCGGGCTCACCGACGATGGCTCGGGCCACCGCCACGCGCTGCTGCCCGCCGCCGGAAAGCTGGTTCGGCATCTGTTTGGCGCGCTCGCTCATATCGACACGCTCGAGCACGGCCTCGACGCGATCACGGCGCTCTGGTGCGGCGATTCCGAGATAGGTCAACGGCAGCTCGACGTTCTCGAACACGGTCAGGTCGCCGATCAGGTTGAAGCTCTGGAAGATGAACCCGACCTCGCGGTTGCGCACGGCGGCGCGGGCGCCGGGGTTCAGGTGCGAGACGTCGTGGCCGTTCAGCGCGTACGAACCCTCGGTCGGCTCCTCGAGCAGGCCGCAAATCGACAGCAGGGTCGTCTTGCCGGATCCCTAGGGACCGTTGACGGCAACGAAATCACCGCGTTCAACCTCGAAGTTGACGTCGCGCAGGGCGTGCGTGCGCACGTCCTCGATCACGAACGTCTTGCCGATGCCTTCGAGGCGGATCAGGGGCCCGGCCTCGCCGTCGGCCGAGCGTACCGTGGTGAATTCGGAGTCGGTTCCGCCGCCGCCGCCGCCGAACATTCCACGCAGCTTGTTGAGCATGACGCCTCACACTCTATCGTCCGGAGCCCCCGGGGTGGCGGCATGCCGGCGCCGATCCGCCAGCGCTCGGGCTGTGTGCAGGCCACACGAGCTCATCTGTGGGCCGCCAGGCCTGCTTGTGGGTACGATGCGGGGAACCAGAAGTTCCGTTTAAACCTTCGATCCCGACAGGATCGGCTTTCCGCTTTAGTCACACCTGCCGATCGAAACCGATCGGACCGACGATTCGTTCGTCGGGCCATCCGAGGTCCGATCAGAGCCGCACTTCGATGCTATGATCGAAGTTATGCATCGACTTGGGTCCCAAAGCCTCGCTCACGGGCGTCGTTCGGCGGCTATCATATTCTGCGCGACTCTAGTGCTGGTGCCCAGCGTCTGCGCGGCAACGGTGTTCGCACCCGGACATCATGATGGCGCCCCGGGCCACCATCCTGCCGGCATGGACGTGTCGGCGCATGCGCATTGGTCCTCATCCGAGCACGCCCGCGACCATCACGGCTCGCACGCGTGTTGCGCAATCGCGGCGCACAAGCCTGCTCGGGAAAAAGATCTCGTAGCCCCCGTGTTAATCTCTGTACCCGCGCTCGGTGCCCGCACCGTCGTAGGCTCGATGGCTGGCTCGGTCTGTGGCCCGTCGGGGGTAGAAGCCCCGCCAGGTGCGCCTGGATTGAGCGCGACCAGCGCTCCTCTGCGCCGCTGAGACTCCGCCGCGCAACTTGATTGCGACGGATCCTGGCGATCTGAGTCCGCGACTTTCCCTTCCAGTGGATGAGTTTCCTTCACGACTTCCAACCTATCTGTGCCGATGTGCCTTTGACTACCTCAACTAAATCGCTGACCCGACGGGACTTCGCCAAGCAGGCGGGATTTGGGGCTCTGGGACTGGCGGCGTCCGCGCTCCTGCCACGGTGGGCGAGCGCGGCGACCGGGATCGTGCCTTTGCGTCGGAGCGAAGAACGAGACACAGAGGTCGATCTGAGCATCCGGAAGCAACGTCTCGTCTTCGGCGGTGAAGAGGGCGAAGCCGTGACCATCAACGGTTCCGTACCCGGACCCCTGGTTCGCTTGCGTGAGGGCGGCACCGCCACTCTCCGAGTTACCAACGAGTTGGACGAGGCAACGTCTGTCCATTGGCACGGGATCCTCGTGCCCCCGGAGATGGACGGCGTTCCGGGTGTCAGCTTCGCGGGAATTCCGGCCGGCGAGACGTTCGTGTATCGATACGAGGTGAAGCAAAACGGCACCTACTGGTACCACAGCCACACGGGACTCCAGGAGCAACTCGGACACTACGGACCGCTGATCATCGATCCCGCCGAACCCGAGCCCTTTTCGTACGACCGCGACCACGTGGTGATTCTAGGCGACTGGACGTTCGAGAACCCCTACAAGGTTCTGGCGCGGCTCAAGAAGCAGTCCAACTACCACAACTTTCAGCGCCGCACATTCCCGGAGCTCTTCGACGAAAGGGACCTCGGCATCGCCAACCGACTGATGTGGGGCCGGATGCGGATGGACGCCACGGACATCGCGGACGTAACCGGCGCGACCTACACGTATCTAATGAACGGCCTGGCGCCGCAAGACAACTGGAACGCCCTGTTTCGGCCCGGTGAGAAGGTTCGGCTACGCCTGATCAACGCCGCCGCCGGCAGCTTCTTCGACGTACGTATCCCCGGCCTGAGCATGACGGTGGTCCAGGTCGACGGCCAGAATGTCGAGCCGGTCACCGTCGACGAAATCCGGGTGGCAATCGCGGAGACCTACGACGTGATCGTGGAGCCGGTCGAGGATCGCGCCTACACGATCTTCGCCGAATCGATGGATCGCAGCGGCTATGCCCGCGGCACACTGGCCCCCCGCGAGGGCATGTCAGCGGACACTCCGGTCCGCCGCCGCCGGGCCATCAGGACCATGGCCGACATGGGCATGGCAATGGACATGGGCGACATGGACATGGGCGATGGCGACGCAGCCATGGGGAGCATCGACGTGGCTGGACACGAGGGGCACCTGATGCCGGCCATGGACATGCCGGCGGAAGGCAACGCAGCGCCACCTCCCGTCATGCACGGTCCGGATCACCATGGTTCGGGAAACGCCGCGGTCGCTGAAGTGCCGACCAGCCGGCTCCACGAGCCGGGAATCGGGCTCGGGAGCGACGGCCGGCGCGTTCTGCTGTACACGGACCTGCGCGCCTTGCGGCCGCTGTACGAACATCGCCCGCCGGACCGTGAGATCGAGCTCCACGCCACCGGCAATATGGAGCGCTACATGTGGTCCTTCGACGGCAAGAAGTTCTCGCAGGTCGACGGGCCCATTCCTTTCGTCCTCGGCGAGAGGCTGCGCATCAACTTCGTCAACGACACGATGATGGAGCACCCGCTGCACCTACACGGGATGTGGATGCATCTCGACAATGGCAACGGGGCTTACAACCCACGCAAGCACACGGTGAACCTCAAACCTGGCGAGCGCATGTTCGTCGAGGTGGAAGTGGATGCGCCGGGCCACTGGGCCTTCCATTGCCACATCCTCACCCACATGGAAGCGGGAATGTTCCAGGTCGTCAACGTACCCGATCACCTCCCGGACGATGGAGCGGAGTTCCGCGGCAGGCCTCATGATTCCGCGGCGGGATCATGAGCCGCCTGCATTCGGTCGGCGGAGATCGGCTTCTGGCAACTCTGGTCGTCGCGGTAGCGCTCCTCGTGCCAGCGCCGGCGTTGGCGCAGCGGGACGACTGGCCTAGCCCCGTCCATGACGACCAGATCTTCTGGTTCCTGTTCTTCGAGCAGCTCGAGTTTGTTTCAACGAGCGACACCGCCGCCGCCGTTTGGGACGTTCAAGGGTGGATCGGCGATGACTACAACCGGTTCTGGTTCAAGTCGGATGGCGATCTAACCAGCCGGGCGGGAGCCGGCGAGTTCGAAATGCAGGCGCTCTACAGCCGGCTGATTGCGCCCTACTGGGACTTTCAGGCCGGCGTGCGCTACGACCGACAGCTCGGCGCCGGGTCGAACCTGCAGCGGGCGCACCTCGTAATCGGCTTCGAAGGGCTCGCCCCCTACTGGTGGGAGATGGAACCGGCCTTGTTCATCAGCGAGGACGGCGACCTGTCGGCCCGCGTGACCGCGTCGTACGACCTGCTGCTGACCCAGCGTTTGATCCTGCAGCCGGAGGTCGAGATCAATCTCGCCGCGTCGACCGTGGAGGAGTGGAGTGTCGGAAGCGGGCTGAATGACGTGTCGGTCGATTTGCGGCTCCGTTACGAAATCCGTCGCGAGCTCGCACCCTATCTCGGAGTCAGCTGGTTCCAGCGCTTCGGCGCAACGGCGGACCTTGCGAGGAGCAGGAGCGAGCGTGTAGCGGAGTTGGCGATCCTCGGCGGGGTCCGTGTTTGGTTCTGAGCCGATCCGACAGCGACGCCTCCGGTACTTGCCGCCCTTTACGCAACGGCCGGATACTGGCAGGATGCCGCCCATGAGTTCGCATGCTCACCCGACCCGGGGCCTTGCGCTGACGCTCGTATCTCTGTTCCTGGTCGCGCCGCTGGCTTGCTCGCCGGCGACCGGCTCGGACAACGGCGGCGACACGGTAGGCGGGTCGTTGCCGGGGACGCTCGTCGATCTGGTTTCACCCGCTGCCCCCGGAAGCGGCGAGCCCAATCTCTTCGCCGCCGCCGACGGCCGCGTCTACATGAGCTGGATCGAGCCGTCGGGCGCGGGTCACGCGATCCGCTTCGCAGCGCTACACGGGAGCGAGTGGTCCGAACCGCGGACGATCGTCGAGAGCGGGGAATTCTTCGTCAACTGGGCCGACTTCCCGTCGATCGTGGAGACCGGGAAAGGGGCGCTCGCGGTGCACTGGCTGCAAAGGAGCGGACCCGGCACCTACGCCTACGATGTTCGTATCAGTCGCTCGGTAGATGACGGCAAGACGTGGTCAGAACCGGTGATTCCTCATGGCGACGGGACCCGGACCGAGCACGGCTTCGTATCGCTGGTGCCAGAACCGGATGGTGGCTTCACTGCGGTGTGGCTCGACGGTCGTAACTTCGCCGACCGCGAAGCCGGCACCAGCCCCGAGATGACCCTGAGAGGCGTGCGATTCGACGCCGCAGGCCTCGAGGGCCCCGAGCACCTCCTGGATCCGCGAATCTGCGAGTGTTGTCAGACGTCCGGCGCGTATTTCGGCGACAGCCTGGTCGTTGCGTACCGTGATCGCTCGGCCGACGAAGTGCGCGAGATCTACAGCGTGCGCCGCACCGCCGACGGGTGGCAGGAGCCCGTGCGAATGTCGCACGATAACTGGCAGATTCCAGGGTGCCCCGTGAACGGACCAGCCGTCGCCGCCGACGAGAACGCCGGCGCGGTTGCCTGGTTCTCAATGTCTGACGGCAATCCCGAGATCAAGGTGACGTTCACTCGTGACGGCGGCACCACGTTCTCGGAGCCGATTCTCCTCGATAGCGTCGAGATGAGTGATGTCGATGCCGGCGACCCACGGCAGGTGGCGCGGATGTCGGACGCCAGCAGCGAGGAGGTGTTGATCCCGCTCGGCCGCGTCGACGTCGAGTGGGTCAACGCGCACCGCGTGGTGGTCAGCTGGCTGGTGGCGCGCGGCCACACGGCCGACATCGTCATACAGACCGTGGACCTGGACGGCAATCCGGGCCGCCGGTACACGCTCGCGACGACCGGCTCGATGCGCGCCAGCGGCTTTCCGCGTATCGTGCGCAACGGCAACCGACTGGTGATGGCGTGGACTGAGCCCGGCGAGCCGGCGACGCTGCACACCGCGATCATAGGACTGCCGCTGGAGTGAAGCGCGTCGCTCTGATCCTAAACCCGGTGGCCGCCCGCGCCAACCCAAAGGGACTCGAGTCGATCATCTCGGTGCTCGAGGCGGCGGGCTACGAGGTCGCGGTGCACCCCACCGAAGGCCACGGGCACGCGGTGGAGCTCGCTGCCGCGGCGGTAAAGGAGGGCGTCGATATCGTCGCCGCATATGGTGGGGACGGGACGGCGATGCAGGCCGCCGAAGGACTGCACGGATCGTCCGTGCCGCTCGGTCTCGTCCCCGGCGGCACCGGAAACTTGTTGGCCGCCAACTTGGGCATCTCCCGTAATCTGGTCAAGGCCGCCGAGATTGTCGCCACCGGTACGCCCCGAACGATCGACCTGGGGCGGCTGGAAACCGCCGCGGGCAGGCGCTATTTCGCCGTCGGCTGCGGTGCCGGCTACGACGCCGACCTGGTCACCAGGCCGACCCCCGAATCGAAGCGCCGCTGGGGGGTGGGCGCCTACATCGGCTACGTTGTGCGCACGGCGCACAAGATCAAGCCGGTGCCCTTCACCATCCACGTCGACGGAAAGGCGGCGAAGTTCGATGCTGCTTCCGTAATCGTGGCCAACTGCCCCGAGGTGCTTCCGCCGGTGTTGAGCCTGGGGCCCGAGGTCACCATCGACGACGGCGTGCTCGACGTGGTCGTGCTCAAGGTCGACGGCTTCTTCGAGGCGGCGTTCGTCGTGTGGCAGCTCATTCGCGGTCGGGACACGAATCGCGTGCAACGTATCCGCGGCGCCGAGGTTCGCGTCGAGAGCGACGTCGAACAGGTCGTGCAGGCCGACGGAGACGCCTGCGGAACCACGCCGTTCACTGCTTCGATCGTCCCGGGTGCACTCGCGGTGATGGTGCCGGCGGCGAAGTAGGCAACCCCGCTGGTCGCTCCTGTCTGCATTCGCCTCCAGCGGCGACCGACGGGCTAGCCGCTAGCCGTCCAGCAGGTCGTGCTCGCGCAACCAGTCGTCGTTGAGCTTCGAAAGGTAGCGCTCGCCGGAGTCAGGAAACAGCGTCACGATCAGCGCCTCTTCCGCGGCCAGGCCCGTCGGGTCCTCGCCGGCGGCGACACGTTCGGCGACCATCCGAGCCCCGGCAGCGGCGGCACCCCCGGAAGATCCAGTGAAGATGGCTTCGCTACGCGCCAGCTCCATCGTTGCCGCGTAGGCGGTCTTGTCGTCGATGGTAACGATCTCGTCGATGGTGTCCCATAGCACCGTCTCGGGCATGAAATCCTCGCCAATGCCGTCGATCAGATACTGGTGGATCTGCTCGGCCGGCGGCAGCTCGCGGTGCTCGTGATAGTAGGCGTAGATGCTGCCGACCGTGTCGACGCCGACGACGTGAATGTCCGGATTGCGCTCCTTGAGGAACTTGGCGGCACCACTGATCGTGCCGCCGGTGCCGACGCCGGCGACCCAATGGGTGATCCGTCCATCGGTCTGCCGCCAGATCTCGGGTCCCGTCGTCTCGTAGTGGGCCTGCGGGTTGGCCGGGTTGTAGTACTGGTACGGCAGGTAGGCGCCCTGCTCGTCGCGAATGCGCTCGGCGACTTTGTAGTACGAGCGCGGATCGGCGGCGGCGACCTCGGTGGGGCACAGGATGACCTCGACGCCGAAGGCCTTCAGTAGCGCAACTTTCTCGTTCGGCACCTTGTCGGGCGCCGTGCAGATCATCTTGTAGCCGTTGAGCGCCGCGCACATTGCCAAGCCGAGCCCCGTGTTGCCCGAAGTCGGCTCGACGATCGTGCCGCCGGGCTGCAACAAGCCGGCTTCCTCGCCGGCCGCGATCATCGCCGCGCCGATGCGATCTTTGACACTAGAGCCGGGGTTGAACGACTCGATCTTGGCGGCAATGAGGGGGCCCGACGGCTCGAAGCGCCGCAGCTTGACCAGCGGCGTGTCGCCCATGGTTTCGAGAATGTGCTCGTAGATCTCCATCGTTTCGAGGATACCAGCGGGCCACGAAACACGCAGAACGCCCGCGCCGGCAGTTCGCGGATTCGTGACCATCTACATACACCAAGGAACCCGTTCGACTCGTGGGGAGTTGACTGCCTATGCGCATAATGTATGATGTAATGTGTTATGCACCGAACTCAGCTGATGATCGAGGATTGGCAATATGAGCGTCTCCGTGCCCAGGCGGAACGGCAGGGCAGGAGCATTTCAGAACTCGTGAGAGAAGCGGTGAGCGCGTTCTTGGAGCCGGAGCCTCCCGGGGAACCGAAACGGCTGACTCTGCAAGACATAGATGGCATTGGCGACGATCCGGACGCCCACGGCGCGGATCACGACGTTTTCCTCTACGGGGGCAAGTGAAAGGCCTGCTATTCATCGATACCTCCGCGTGGTTCGCCTACGCAAACAAGAGCGACCGTGACCGGACGAAGGTCATGAAGGCACTGTTGGACTTCGAGGGCCGCCTCGTGACGTCCAACTTCGTCTTCGAGGAGACCGTGACGTTGTGCCGTTACCGGCTGGGACACCAGGAGGCCTCCCGCGTGGGCGAGCTCCTCTGGAGCGGTCACGGTGTCGACCTGATTCGTGCCGACGCCAACGATGAGGCAACGGCGTGGGAACTCTTTAAACGAAAAGCAGATAGCAGGTACAGCTTTACTGATTGCGTGTCTTTTGCGATGATGCGCCGCTTGGGAATCGGGCAAGTGGCAGCGCTCGACAATGACTTCCGCATCGAAGGCTTCGACGTCGTTCCCAAGAGCTCCTAGCGTCGCGCCGCGAGTTCCCTAGCCGCTTCCCATCTCCGCCATCATCGCCTCGATGTCGACAAGTCGTGCGTCGATCTGACCGCGCGGGATCCAGCGGCCGTTCACCATGACGCCGGCGTTGTCGGCGAAGTTGTCGATGTCGTCTAGCGGATTGGCGTTGAGCAGCACGAGATCGGCCCTCTGGCTCTCGGCAACGGTGCCGAAGTCGTCGGCGCCGTAGAAGTCGGCGACCGCCTTGGTGCCGGAGCGCAGCACCTGGTAAGGCGTCAGGCCGGAGTCGATCATCACCTGCATCTCGTGATGGATCGAGAAGCCCGGTACCGAGAACACTTGCGGCGAGTCGGTCCCCAGCAGCACAGGAACGCCGGCATCGTAGAGCTCCTTGATCAGCCGGCGGCGCAGCTCCACCACCGGAACGCCGGCGTCGGGGCTCGGCAGCGACTCACGACGCTGGTCGGCCTGCGTCGTCCACTGGCTGACGCCCTGGCCGATGCCCTGGCGGCCCTCCTGAAGCCAGTAGCGAAGCTCGGGTCGGGCGGCGATCATTTCCGCGCCGCTACGACCGCCGAGGAAGGTCTCCCAAAGCACTTCGGTAGGCACGACGCCGGCGCCTGATTCAACCGTTGCCGCAATGACTTCATCGATCCGCGAGTCGTCGATCTGCGGCACCAGAGCCGGCAAGTCGAACAGCCCGGCGCTGGCCACGGCTTCCCGATCTTCGATCATCGCCTCGATGAAGTTGTCGAGGTGATCGATCGTCGTTTGACCCTGCTCCAGGGCGCTGTACAGGCCCACCAGGTTGGACACGTGGCCCGACCAGGTAATGCCGACCTCCCGACCGGTCGTCGCGATGGCCGCGTAAACGTCTGGGGTGAGACCCTCGTGGACCTTCAAGTGATCGAACCCGGCCGCGGCCGCGTCGCGCACCAGCCGCTCGGCGTCGGCGACGGTTTGCACGCTGTTGCCGGTCATCGACGGTGCGCACACGAACAAACGCGGGCCGAGGATATCCCCCGCCTCGATCGCGTCGCGCAGCGGCAGGTGCGTCGGCCCTCCCTGCATGCCGCGAACGAGCGTCACGCCGTTGGCAACGTACAGGAACAACACCGCCTCGGTGAACTCCGCCTGCTCCGGGTTCGGGTAGTGGCCGTGCATCTCGGCCACGCCCGGCAGCAGGAACTTGCCGCGCCCATCGACCACGGCGGCATCGTCGGGAACGTCAACCTCGAGCAAAGAGCCGATCTCGACGATCCGATCGCCGCGCACCAGGACGGTCTGCCCCGGAATCACGCGCTCCCGATCCATCGGAATGACGGTGACATCGACGAAGACGGTCGCCGGACCGCCGCCGGTCGACGCCGATTCGGCAACCGTTGGCACGTCGTCGGCAGCCCCGGCACAGCCGCCGATGGAGACGACGAGCATCAGCACCAAGGACCCCACCACGGCAACTCGCTTGATGAATCGGCCTCGTTGCACTTTCATTGCCTTATCCCTTTCTACATTGGAACCGACCACATCTTATGAGGTTTGAATGAGTGAAGTCACGGAGTACTCGCAGCGCGGTGCCGTCGGTGTCATTGGCATCGACAGCCCACCCGTCAACGGTCTCGGCCTGGCGGTGCGCGAGGGCATCGCCGGGCATCTTGCCGCCGCGCTGGCCGACGACGACGTCAAGGCCATCGTCATTCACGGCGGCAGCAGGATGTTTTCGGCCGGCGCCGACATCAAGGAGTTCGGCACCGAGCTAGCGTTCACCAAGCCGATGCTGATGGACGTGATCACCATGGTCGAGGACGCGGACAAGCCGATCATCGCCGCGATACACGGTGTGGCGGCCGGCGGCGGGTTGGAGCTGGCGCTCGGCTGCCACTACCGATTGGCGGCGGCGGACGCCCGCGTCGGGCTGCCCGAGGTTACGCTCGGCATCATTCCGGGGGCCGGTGGAACGCAGCGGCTGCCGCGACTGATCGGCGTCCCGGCGGCGCTCGACTTCATCGTTCAGGGCAAGTTGAACCCCGCCCCCAAGGCGCACGACGTCGGCGTGCTCGACGAGCTTTTCGAAGGCGACCCGGCTGACGCCGGCGTGGCATTCGCTGAGAAGCTGATCGCCGAGGGCGCCGAACCCCGACGCACGCGCGAGCAAAACGAGCGCGTCGAGGCGGCCCGCGGCAAGACGGAGATCTTCGATGCGGCCCGCAAGACGGCGGCCAAAGTGGCGCGCGGCTTCGAGTCGCCGCTGGCGGCAATCGAATCGATCAAGAACGCCGCCAACATGCCGTTCGACCAAGGTATCGCCCGCGAGCGGGAGATCTTCGACGAATGCGTCGCCTCCGACCAGTCCAAGGCGCTGCGCCACGCGTTTTTCGCCGAGCGGGAGGTCGGCAAGATCCCCGACGTTCCCAGGGACACACCAACGATCGACGTGAATAAGGTTGCCGTGATCGGCTGCGGCACCATGGGCCGGGGCATCGTCATCGCTTTCGCCAACGCCGGTATCCCCGTCAAGGTGCTCGAAGTCTCGCAGGAGGCCCTCGACGCCGGGCTCGAGAAGATCGAGAAGACCTATGAGTCGTCGGTGGCCAAGGGGCGACTCGGCGAGGAAGACAAGAACCGGATCCTGTCGACAATCGGCAGCACGCTCGACTTGGACGAGCTCGCCGACGCCGACCTCGTCGTCGAGGCGGTTTTCGAGGACATGGCCCTCAAGAAGCAGATCTTCGGCAAGCTCGATGCGGTGTGCAAGCCTGATGCGATCCTCGCCACCAATACCTCGACCCTCGACATCAACGAGATCGCGGCAACCATTGCTCGGCCCGGCAGCGTCATCGGCCTCCACTTTTTCAGCCCGGCGCACATCATGCGGCTGCTCGAGATCGTGCGCGGCGACAAAACCTCCAAGGAGGTCATCGCCACCGCGATGGTCTTGTCGAAGAGGCTCAAGAAAACCGGCGTGCTGGTGGGTGTCTGCGAGGGCTTCGTCGGCAACCGCATGCTGCTCGCTTACTTGAGAGAGTCGTACTTCCTCCTCGAAGAGGGAGCGCTGCCACAACAGGTCGATAAAGCGTTGGTCAACTTCGGTCTGGCGATGGGACCGTTCACCATGCTCGACATGGCGGGCCTGGGGGTCGGCTACCTGATTCGCCAGCACCAAGCTGCGACCCGCGATCCCGAGGAGCGCTATTCCGATATCGAAGATCGCATCGTCGAGATGGATCGACTGGGACAGAAGACGGGTGCCGGCTGGTATCGCTATGAAAAGGGCGACCGCAAACCGACCCCGGATCCCGAGATCGAGGCATTGATCCTGGAAACCTCCACCAAGGTCGGGATTAAAAGACGCGAGATCTCCGACCAGGAGATCATCGAGCGCTGCCTGTACCCGCTGGTCAACGAGGGCGCGAAGTTGCTCGAAGAAGGCATCGCCATTCGTTCCAGCGACATCGACGTCGTGTGGCTCTACGGCTACGGCTTTCCCCGTTTCCGCGGCGGCCCGATGTTCTGGGCCGATCTCGTCGGCACCCAGGCCGTGTACGACAAGATGGTCGCCTTCGAGGCGGAGCACGGCGAGCTCATGAAGCCGGCGATTCGGCTCGCGCAACTCGCCCAGAAGGGCAAGGGCTTCAGCGATCTCTAGCCGAGCAGGGTGCAGTCCGTGTTGAACGTGCCCGGCGCTTCGGATCCGTCGGCCCGGTAATGCCGGAATTACCGGATATCGCCGTCTACATCGAGTGTCTCGAAGCACGCATCGTGAACGCGGCATCAAGGTCCCCGGCAGGAATGGCCTGGCGGCGTTCGACTTTTCCGCCGGATCGTTGCTGATGACCGAAGCCTCTTCGAGAAAAAGGGCCTCGTTACACGTCGTGCGCGGCGAAGAGGCGCTCGCCGCACACGATCCGGGTGGCCTGGAGGTGCAGGAGTCGTCGCTCGATCAATTCGCCGAACGGCTGCGCAGCAGCAACCACACCCTCAAGCGCTCGCTCACCTCACCGCGACTGTTTTCCGGTATCGGTAACGCGTTCTCCGACGAAATTCTCCACGCCGCGCAGCTCTCCCCACTCACCTGGACCTCTCGCCTCGACGACGACGAGGTCGAGCGTCTTTTTACCGCCACGATCGCCGTGCTCACCGATTGGAAGCGGCGGCTCCGAGCGGAGGTCGGCGACGGCTTCCCGGAAAAGGTGACCGCCTTCAAGAAAGACATGGCGGTGCACGGCCGCTTCAAGCAAGCGTGCCCCCGCTGCGGCGCCCCGGGCCAGCGCATCGTCTACGTCGCAAACGAGACCAACTACTGCGCTCCCTGCCAGACGGGCGGCAAGATCCTCGCGGATCCGTCCCGAGTCCTGTAGAAAAAGAAATGGCGTAACCTCCGAGTAGGAAAAACGAGTCGCTGGAAACGGCGACAACAAGGAGGTCACACCATGAGCAACGGTAGCACGGGAGAGGTATCGGTCATCGAGTTCCGTAGCGCCATCCAGGAGCTGCTGCACAGCCGCATCCAGGAGGCGATTACGATCACGCTTGAGGAGGAGCTCGCCGAGGCGTTGGGATGCGGGCCGTACGAGCGCAACGGCTCGCGGCGAGGATATCGGCACGGGACGTATCGGCGGCAGATCACGATGGCGCAGGGGCCGCAGGATCTGGAGGTACCACGGGGACGGCTGCTGCGAGAGGACGGCAGCACCGGGGAGTTCCGCAGCACGATCCTGCCGCGGTATCAACGGCGCACCGAGGAAGTCGACGAGGCGATTCTAGGGGTGTACCTGGCGGGTGCAAATAGCCGACGGATCCGCAAGGCGCTCGCGCCGCTGCTGGGTGAAGCGAACCTCTCGAAGAGCGCGATCTCGAGGGTGGTGGGGCGGCTGAAGAAGCTGTTCGGGACGTGGTGCGAGCGCGATCTGACCGGTGAGTCGTACCCGATCGTGTACCTGGACGGGTTCCACCTGAAGGTGAGGTTGGCGCGGCAGGTCGTGTCGGTGCCGATCTTCGCCGCGCTGGGAGTGGCGGAAGATGGGCGCAAGGTGTTGGTGGCGTTGCGTCGGGCCGCTTCGGAGGCCGGGTGTCACTGGAAGTGGCTGATCGAGGACCTAGAGCAAAGAGGTCTTCGGCCGCCCCGGCTGATCATCGCCGACGGCCACAAAGGGCTGGCCAAGGCGACGACGGTGTGGCCCGAAGCGAAGGTGCAGCGCTGCCTTCAGCACAAGTGGAAGAATCTGTTGAAGCATTGCCCGTCACACGCCCACGACGAGCTGAAACGAGACTGGGACCGCATCGTGAAGGCGGCAAACGGCAGCGAGGCGAGGGCCGCGTACAGCAACTTCGTGCGCAAGTGGTCGAGGTTGGTGCCGGCGGTGGCGCGCAGCCTCGAGGAAGCGGGGCTGGTGCTGCTGACCTTCTACGAGTTCCCCAAACCGATGTGCAAGACGCTGCGCACGACGAACCCACTGGAGAACCTCAACCGCGAGTTCCGTCGCCGTACCAAGACCCAGGGATCGTTCAGCACCGAGGCGGCCGGGGTGACGCTGCTGTGGGGGCTGATCGCGTTCGGGCAGATCCGCATGCGCCGCATCGACGGGTACCGGCATCTCGCCGCGATCATCGACCAACAGGAGGAGTTGGCCGCGTAGCAGGTAACATCAAACGTCCAAGCTCGGAGCCACGCCAGACGATTTTCTACAAACTTCGGGACACATCCATCCTCGCCGACCGCATGCTGTCGCAGTTGCTCAAGGACGACTGGCCGCGGACGCTCGAAGAGTGGGAAGAGCGAATAGGATGAGCGCCAGTCCGCCTTGCCCTCGCCCACAAGACCCACGCGCCAGGCCCACCACACTTTCAACACGGCCTGCTACGGCGGCCTGCAGTATCGTGAGCCCATGCAAGAGACTGGCACACCCGACCTGATCGCAACGATCGATCACGAAGTGTTCCGCGAGCGCCGCCAGGATCCGTCGGTGGCCGTCGTCGACGTGCTGCCGGAAACCAGCTTCGTGCACAGCCACACCCCGGGGGCGATCAACCTGCCGCTCGCCGGCATTCGCGACCTGGCCGACAAGGTGTTGCCCGACAAATCGCAAGAGATCATCGTCTATTGCGCGACGTTCACATGAAGCTCCAGTGAGCGGGCAGTTCGCCTGCTGAACGACCTCGGATACCACAAGGTCGCCGACTGGCTGGCGCACGGCCAAACCGTTGAATCCAGAGCCCGGCGTCGCAGGGTGCGTAAGAGCAGCGACGGCTTGGCGTCGCGGGCAGGATTGCACTTAGGTGGCCGGCGCGGCCGCCGGTATCGCAATGCGCGCCTCGACCGTGCCATCGATCTTCTCGTTGTCGACCGCACGATCGGCGGGCTGCTCGGTGCGTGGCTGGCTCTGGTCGTCGGCTTTGGCATCATCTACTGGCTGGCTTCGGTATTCGGAGCGGTTTGGCTGGACGGCACACGAAGTCCGATGGATGGAGGTTTCGATGACCTGCTCGCGGCCGTCTATTTCAGCTTCGTGACCGCCTTGTCGATCGGCTACGGCGATATCAGCCCGTTGGGGCCGGCGCGCGTCCTCGCCATCATGGAGGGTGCCGGCGCCCTTCTCATGTTCGGCCTTATCGTCTCCAAGCTCGTGTCACGCCGCCAAGAGGAGCTGATCGAGGAAACCCATCGGATCGCCTTCGAGCAGCGGCTCGGCCGCGTGCGCACCAGCCTACACCTGGTGCTCTCGGAGCTGGAAACCATCGCAGCGGCGTGCACCGACGACTCCCTACCCCGCGGCCGCATCCGGATTCGTACCGAGAGCACGGTGGCGGTTCTCGAGGGCGAGTTGCAGACGGTCCACGACCTGTTGTATCGGCCCGAGCAAATGCCCGACGAGCACGCTCTCGAGTCGATCCTCGCCAGCTTGGCCTCCGCCCTCGAGGTTCTGCAGGAGTTGCTCACGTGCATGCCGAAGGAGAGTCGCGCCTCCAACGTTCTCGACAACAGCGTCGCGACGATCAAGAGCCGCGCCCTCGAGATCTGCGCCGATTGCGTGCCCCGCGAATACGCGAAGCACCTCGCTGAGTGGATGGACCGTGTCCAGGCACTGGCCGAGCTGTTGGCAGCTGATTGATGCCCCGGCCGAACACGGACGACAGAAAGCGCCTTCCTCCGAGCCAAACCTGGCCACTGATCAAACGGTTCTGGCCGTGGGTGCGCCCGCACCTCCGCTACGTATGGATCATGGCCGGGCTGCTCATCGTCAGCACACCGCTGCCCCTCATCTCGCCGCTCATCGTGCGCCGCGTGGTCGACGATGCGGTGTTGAACTCGGACCGCACCGACATTCTCTATTGGGGTGCCGTGCTGATCGGCATGACGCTGCTGAGCGTGGTTTTCGCCCTCGCAACCGGCTACAGCACGACGCTGTTTCACACCAGAGTCGTTCGCGACATTCGCCTCGACCTCTATATGCACGTCCAGCGCCTCTCGTACCGCTACTACAACGACAAGGAGGCCGGCTACTTGATGTCGTGTCAGACCGACGACGTCGGCAACCTCAGCGGCGTGATGGCGGACTCCTTTGCACAAGGCGCGGTGGATCTCGTCCGCGGCGTCGGCTACGCCGGCATGATTTTCTACGTCGAATGGCGAATGGCACTGGGGGGGCTGGTTCTCGTGTTGTTCATCTTCGGCTTCCAATACGCGATTTCGGGAACGATGCGGCGGCTGTCGCGGGACGAGCGCGAGAGCTGGACCGAAGTGAGCCGGACACTGCATCAGGGCATTAGCGGCTACCCATTGGTCATGGCCACTGCTTCGGAGCGCCACGAGGCACGGCGTTTCGCCCACGCGGTGCATGGCAACCTGCGCGCCGGCCTGCGCCAGCAAATATTCTTTCTCGTCACCCGCAACGTGTTCCGCCTGGTCGGCGGCGTGGCCCCGACGATCATCGTGCTCGCCGGCGTGTACCTGATCGTCAACAGCGATCTGACCGTCGGCGGCCTGTTCGCGTTCTTCATGTACCTGATGCAGATGTTCTCGGCCTTCGGCACCGTGGCCAACATCAACCCCCGCCTGCAGAGCTCACTGGCTTCCCTGGAGCGCATCTACGAGGTGCTCGACACCGCCCCGGAGATCGTCAGCGCGGATGGCGGAATCTGCATCGACGATCTCGCCGGCAACGTGACTCTCGAGAACGTGAGCTTCGGGTACGAGGAGGGGGTGCCGGTGCTGCGCGACGTATCTCTCGAGGTTCCCGCCCGCACAATGGTGGCGCTGGTCGGACCTTCGGGAGCCGGCAAGACGACCCTGGCGCACATGCTGCCGCGCTTCTTCGATCCCTCATCGGGACGGGTAACCGTCGACGGCCACGATCTCGCCACGCTCGACCTGCACTGGTACCGGCGGCACGTCGGCTTGGTGCCGCAGGAGATCTTTTTGTTCGCTCGCAGCGTCACCGACAACCTTTCGTACGGCAGCGTCGACGTGAGCCAAAACGAGCTTCGCGAGGCGGCAGCGGCGGCCAACGCCCTCGAGTTCATCGAGCGCATGCCCGACGGCTTCGATACCTTGATCGGCGAGCGTGGCGTCAAGCTCTCGGGTGGTCAGCGGCAGCGACTCGCCATTGCCCGAGAGATCCTGCGCGATCCGACAATTCTGATTCTCGACGAGGCAACGTCGTCGCTCGACTCCGAAACCGAGACCCTCATCCAGGAGGCGCTCGGCGTGCTGCTGGCCGGACGCACGTCGTTCGTCATCGCGCACCGGTTGTCGACCGTCGTGCGCGCCGACGTGATTGTCGCTCTCGACGACGGCCGCATCGTCGAGACGGGCCAGCACGAGGAGCTGCTGGCGGCGAAGGGACTGTATTCCCGCCTCTACCAGTCGCAATTCCAGTCCGATCTGAAGCTCGAGGGACGGGAGCTACCGTAGGAAGCGACAGCGGGGGGGCGGGCGGCGGGTCACGTTCCTCGCGTCGTTTGCCGACAACAAGGTCACCGGGTTCGCTATCATGAAGCTGGTCAATGTGGTGGCAGTTTGGTTGCTGGCGCGGTGCTTCAGCCGCGTGCTGCACCGCTGGCAGGCTGTGGCCTGCTAACTCCCAAGGGAGGCATTTATTCCCAAGCACGCTATCCACGGCAACACGCAGGGCATGCAGGCCTCGCATCGCCGCACGCTCGAGCGCACCTACCGCCGACGTGTGCCGCCTCACGAGGTGGTGTCGGCCGAGCTTGCCCGCCATCTGACCGAGATCTCGCGTGAGCTAGGACGACAGGTCGGTGTGCTCATCGAGCGCGATGGAAACATTCGTAACGTCATCGTCGGCGACGCTGCACAGCTGATGCTCCCCGACGTCGGCCGCTTGCGCGGTCGCGCCGGTCGCTTTCGCGGCCTGCGTTTGGTGCACACGCACCTGAAAGGCGAGCCGCTCAGCTTCGACGACTTGAACGACTTGGCGTTGTTACGGCTCGACATGGTGGCGATGGTGGCGGTCGGCGAAGACGGCCGGCCCGGACATACCGAGGCCGCCTACCTCGACCCGGCGGCGTTGGCAGCCGACGACGAGGAAGAACCGCCGGAAGATCCGTTCCTGCGCGTCACCGCGCGCAACGTGCAGGAGCTCGATCTCGACTTCCAGTCGACGATCGCGGCGCTGGAAGACGAGTTCCAGCGGGTCACCGGCCGGGCTGGAGGCGCTGACGGAGCCGAGAGGGCGTTGATCATCGGGATCCGCCCCGACGACGAGCACTTCGCTGAAACGCTCGAACTGGTGCGGTCTGCCGATGTGGTGATCGCCGGAACGTCGCGCCAGAAGCGCCACCGGATTCACCCGAAGACCGTGGTGGGCCGGGGCAAGTTGCAGGGAATCGTGCTCGAGGCGATGCGCCGCAATGCGTCTGTGGCGATCTTCGACATCGACCTCAAGCCGGCGCAGGCGCGGGCTTTCGAGGACGCCACCGGGCTCAAGGCGATCGACCGCACCCAACTGATCCTCGACGTGTTCGCGCAACGCGCCCGCAGCGGCGACGGCAAGCTGCAGGTAGAGCTGGCCCAGCTGCGGTACTCGCTGCCACGCCTCACCGAGAAGGACGCCGGGCTGTCGCGCCTGACGGGCGGTATCGGCGGACGCGGCCCGGGCGAAACCGTGATGGAGATCGGTCGCCGTCGCATCCGCGATCGTATCCGCTCTCTCGAGAAACGCGTCGCGAAGCTCTCCAAGCAGCGCGACCTGCGACGCAGCCGGCGGCGTCGCGAGGGTATCCCCGTGTTGTCGATTATCGGTTATACGAATGCCGGCAAGAGCACGTTGCTCAACGCCCTCACCAACAGCGACATCGAGGTCGCCGATCAGCTGTTCATGACGCTCGACCCGACGAGCCGTCGGTTGCGCTTTCCGCGCGAGGGAGAAGTGATCATCACCGACACGGTCGGCTTCATCTCTGAGCTGCCCGCCGATCTGGTGGCGGCGTTCCGGGCCACTCTCGAAGAGCTCGCCGACGCTGATTTGCTGCTGCACGTCATCGATGCCGGCGACCCGGGCATCGATGCCAAGGTCGAATCTGTCGAAGCCTTGCTGCGCGAGCTGGAACTGCCCGAGGTCCCCGTGATGCGGGTGCTCAACAAGGTCGACCTCGTGCCGGTACAGGACATCGAGGGTCTGGCGCAGCGCTACGGGGCCGTCCCGGTGAGCGCCGCCGAGCGCTCTGGGTTGGTCGACCTGATCGACACCGCCGAACAACGTCTCAACGGCGCCGGACCTATCGTGCGGAGCTTCGCGGCGGACGCCTAGAAGGAACCCCTTGGCCAATCCGATATCCAGCTTTCTGCGCAAACGAAAGTACGGCGACCCCGTGATCATCGTGTCGGGCCTGCCGCGTTCGGGTACGTCCATGATGATGAAAATGCTCGACGCTACGGGCTTGCCGATCATGACCGACCACGAGCGCACGGCCGACGAGGACAACCCCAAGGGCTACTTCGAGTACGCCCGGGTCATGGACTTGGAGGAAGAGACCGATAAAAGCTGGGTTCGCGAGGCGCGCGGCAAGGTACTCAAGGTGATCTCGCACCTGCTCGCAAGCCTGCCCGACGAGAACTTCTACAAGGTCGTTCTGATGCGCCGCGATTTCGACGAAATCATCGCGTCGCAAAACAAAATGCTGCAACGGCGGGGCGAGGAAAATCCGATCGGCGACGAGGAGGCCAAGGAGTCGTACATCCGCCATCTCGTCGACGTTCGTTTCATCGTGCGCAAGCGGGCGAACTTCGAGATGATCGAAGTGCACTTCAAGGATGCGCTCAACGAGCCCGATGATTTCGTCGCGCGGGTGAACGAGTTTCTCGGCGGCAACCTCGACGCCGACGAGATGATCTCGGTGGTCGATCCGGAGCTGTATCGAAACCGCAAGGCCGACATGGCCAAGGCCGCGAGCTTAAGCTGACCTCGGCGAAACTCCCGGGAGTGCCGTTGCGGGCACCGGCGGGAGTTTCTCAGCACCCTGCTAGTGCGACCCTGCCGGCCTCTTGCGCTTCCGTACCTCGAGGTTCAGAAACTCGACAAACACCGAGAAACCCATGGCGAAGTAGATGTAGCCCTTCGGGATGTGAAAGCCGACGCCATCGGCGACCAGCGACATGCCGATCAACAACAGAAAGCTCAGGGCGAGCATTTTTACGGTGGGATGTCGCTCTACGAAGGCGCTCACCGTGCCCGCCGCCACCAGCATGATGCCCACCGCAATAACTACCGCCGCCACCATGATGCGCACGTCGTCGGCCATACCAACCGCCGTGATCACCGAATCGAGGGAAAACACCACATCGAGCACGGCGATCTGAACGATTATGGACGTGAACGAAGTCACCGCTCTGGCGGTGCCATGGCCGTCGTCGCCCTCGAGCTTGTCGTGGATCTCGTGGGTCGCCTTGGCGAGGAGGAACAACCCCCCGATTATCAGGATGAGATCGCGTCCTGAAACCACGTGGCTCAGAACCGTAAACAGCGGCGCGGTGAGGCGAGCGATCCATACGATCGCGAACAGAAGGATGATGCGCATGCCCATCGCCATCAGGAGCCCGGTAAAACGAGCGCGGGCCTGCTTCTCGACGGGCAGCTTGCTCGACAGCACCGAGATGAAAACGATGTTGTCGATCCCGAGGACGACCTCGAGAACGGTCAGTGTGACAAGAGCGATCCAGGCTTCGGGACTAGTCAAGAGTTCCATGGCTTCGCGAACCCTCCGGGCGCCGGAAACGAGCCGGCGCGAAGGTTACCTAGCGCTCGAGGTCACCGGGTCAGCGTCGGCGGCGCAAACGCCGACACGGCACCGGTCGCTGCAAGAAGGATCAGCAAAACGGCAAGGATGCCGCTGACTCTCACGATCACAATGCGCATTTCGTTTCTCCTAGGTGGTGACGCGAGTGTAGTTGTCTGCCGACTCGCGGCCAATGGCGCGCGGCGCTCAGCTGTCGCTCGACTGCTTGGCGAGCAACACGTCGGCGCGGCGTGAGTCGGGAGCCGCGCCGAGCTTCACGAAGGTGGCGCAGGCCGACTCTAGTTCGAGCTCGGCCCCGGACATGTCACCTTCCTGCTGGTAGGCGATAGCCTGCAATTCACGGGCGCGGGCCGCCTCGTACGGCACGCTTGCCTCCTCCCAAAGACGAATCGCCTCGCGCAAGTAACTGCCTGCTTGGGTCGTATCGCCCTCGGCCAAACAGATGGCGCCGGCGGCGTGCCGTGCGGCTGCGTGTACCGCCGGGGCGTCGAAGTCGGCGCTGATCTCGGCAATCTCGGCCTGGGCGGCGTGAGCCGTTTCGAGGTCGTTGCGGGCCAACGCGATCTCGACCTGAACCGGCAGGAGGCGGATACGCGCCAGCCGATCCGACACCTCGCTGGCGAGGGCCCGTTTGATCGAGCTTGCGGCGCCGTCGGTGTCGCCGTCGGCGAGCAGCAGCAATGCCGCTCCCGGTTGCGGGTCGCGGCCGAGCTGACGGGCCTCGTGAAAGGCGTCGCGTGCAGCCGCCAGATCGCCGAGACGCAAGCGGATCTCGCCGAGCTCATGCAAAGCCACCCGGGCAACGCTCGGCGCAAACGTCTCGAGCTCCGTGTACGCTTTCGAGGCTTCTTTCTCGGCCTCTGTCCAGTGCCCGTGCAGGCGCATCACTTCGGCCCGATACACCCTGCAGACGCCCGGAAATCCGGAAATCGCCTGGCGGTCGCACCAGCGCTTGGCGGCGGCGGTCCACTCGCCGGCGCGCCGGTGGTCGGCAAGCTGACGACAAGCACTGATGGCATTGCAGTAGATAACCGCTGTCGCCATGGGGCTCAGCTCACCGTTGATCGCCGGCGACGGTAGCTTCGTCGATGAGCGCCATGCCGCCCTTAGGGTCGCCCTGCTTCAGCAGCGTGCGGCCTTCGTAGTGGATGGCCAGCGCCTGCAGGTCGCGGTCACCGAGGCGGTTGCCGATCTCCAGCATTCGGCGGGATACGGCCAACGATTCCTCGAAGCGACCCTCCGAGTCGGCGCGCATGATCTGCGCCCGCAACACCCAGCCGTGCACCGGAGCCTCGGGCGCGCCCTCCAACAAGCGCTCGGCGCGGGCCAGCCAGCCGTTCGCCAGTGCCGATTCGAGACGCCGCGAGTAGTGATCTGCGATTCGCAGCGCCGTGGCGGCCGCCTCCGTGGAGTTCGACTCCGCCATGAACATCGAAAAGGCGCGCTCGTCGGCCTCGATGCAGTGCTGGAGGTTTCCCGTCCACCAGGCGGCGCGCGACAAGCGCGCCAGATCCGGAGCGGTCAGCGTTTCGGCACGTGGCGCCAGTATGTCAAACGCTTCCTGGCACCCGTGCTGCTCGATGAAATCGCGCGCTCTGGCCAGATCGCCCATCTCGCCGACGGTTGACGTGTCGGTCCCACGGGCAGGCGCGGTCGTCAGTTGCTCGATCTCGCGTCGCAACTCGCGGACGTCACCGAGCCTCTCCTCGCGGTCCTTGGCGAGACTACGGCTCAGAAGGTCCTGGAGCGCCGCCGGAGTCGCCGCCGGCAACAGCTCGCAGCGCGGCTCGTGCTCGATGATGGCAGCCAGGGTATCGTCGATGGTTTCACGCTCGAATGCCTTTTGGCCGGTTAGCAATTCGAACAGCAGACAGCCGAACGCCCAGATGTCGCTGCGCTGGTCGAGCTCCTGCCCCCGCACCTGCTCGGGGCTCATGTAGGGCACCGTTCCGATCAGCATTCCCGTGGCCGTCAGGTCGTGGGTGTCAATGCTGCTATCGGCGAACTGCGCCGGCTTGGCGATGCCGAAATCCAGGATCTTCACGTTGCCCTTCGCGGTCACCATCACGTTGGAGGGTTTCAAGTCGCGGTGCACGATCCCCTCCTCGTGCGCCGCCACCAGGCCGGCGCCCACCTGATCGCAAATATGCAACGTCTCGTCGAGCGACACGGCGCCATCGGCGAGGATCTCGGTGAGTGTTCTCCCCTCGACGAGCTCGAGAACCAGGATCGGCCGTCCGTCGTGGTCCTCGCGGCCGTAGATCGCGGCGATGTTGGGATGGTTGAGGGCCGCCAACACCAGCGCCTCACGTTCGAACCGCGCCGACAACTTGGCATCGATCTCGCCGTCACCACCCAGCACCTTGAGGGCGACCTCGCGGCCCAACTTGGTGTCACGAGCGCGGTACACATCGCCCATGCCACCGGATCCGAGGACGTCGAGGACGAGGAAGTGACCTACGGTTCGTCCGATGAGGCCCGATGTTTCCGTATCATCGTTCGCCAATGGCCAGCGCCCTGCGTATCTTTCCCCGTCGGCACTCGTTCATCTTGCCGTGCGTGGCTTGCATGATCTTGCGGGGCCGCAGCCCTGTCAAACATCTGTTCTCGCGTACTTCCACTTGCCTCGACGGCTGGAATCCTCATAATTGAGCCGGCAGCTAAACTGGAACTGACTCAGGAGGATTTACCATGAGGTTTGCCGTTACGATCGTTGTGGGGGCGCTTCTGTTTGCCTGCACCACCGAGGGTGCCCCGAGCGGACCGGCCGCCGAGCCCGTGGCCAGCAACCAGGACGATCTGATCCGCAACGCCGAACGCGCCGGGCCGGCGTCGATCGCCGCCGAGTCCACCATCCGCGATTGGGACCTGAACGTCGTGCGCGAGGGTTCGAACGGCTGGACCTGCCTGCCCGACAGGCCGGACACGTCGGGCGACGATCCCTGGTGCGTGAGTGAGTCATGGCTCAACTTTCTGCAAGCATACGTCGGCCAAACCGAACCCTCGTACACCGAGATCGGCTTCGCGTACATGTTGATCGGCGACTCGCCGGTATCGAACAGCGATCCATACGAAACGGAACCGACCGGGCCGGAAGATTGGGTCACCGAGCTCGGCTCCCACCTGATGATGCTGATCCCGGATCGCGCGCTGCTCGACGGCGTCTCCACAGACCACCGCAACGGCGGGCCGTGGGTCATGTGGCCGGACACGCCGTACGCTCACTTGATGATCCCTATCGACAGCCGCTAGACAAGGATCTACATCCAGGCGCCACCGCCGCCGGCAGCACGTTGCAGGAGGGGGTTCTCTGGGGTTGTATGGAGCGCATTCAAGCTCAAGCAACCAACCGGAGGTCCCTTCCATGCGTTCAAAGCTCCCACCGGCCGCAATTGTCACGCTCGTAGCCTGTACCGCCGTCGCCGCGTCCATGGGGCTGGCGCCCGCACTGCCCGCCGCCCAGCAAACCGGTGCATACGACGCCGCCCGACCATTCGGCACGCTGCGCGAGCAGGCCGACATTCAGCAGGGCTGGACGAAGGAGCGGCTCGAGGTGAACTTGCCGCGCATCATGCGCGAGCAGGGCGTGGATATGTGGGTCGTAGCCATGCGCGAGTACAACGAGGATCCGGTGTTCCGCGCCCTCGTGTCGCCCACCAGCTTTGCGGCACGGCGCCGCACTATCTACGTGTTCCGCGACCGGGGCCCCGGCCAGGGCGTCGAGCGCCTGGCGCTCGGTGGCGGCTCACAGGGCGGGCTGTACGAGGCCTATCGAACCAACCTGCCGACCTCCAACAATCAGCAAGCCGAGCTCTGGGGCGCGGGCCAATGGCGCTTGTTCGCCCAGCTCGTGCGCGAACGCGATCCCCAGGTGATCGCGGTGAACATC
Organism: Acidobacteriota bacterium; assembly: GCA_965214245.1. Taxonomy (GTDB): domain Bacteria; phylum Acidobacteriota; class UBA890; order UBA890; family UBA890; genus CBDCBL01. The sequence goes on along the minus strand of CBDCBL010000008.1, from coordinate 147,545 downwards.
GATCACGAGCACAACTTCGCCGACGGGTTGACGGCCGGGGAGTGGCAGCAGATGGAAGAAGCCCTCGGCCCGGACCTCGCGTCACGAGTGGTCCGCAACCCCCGCCTGGCAATCGACTACCTGGCGATGCGGGTGCCCAGCATGACGCCAGTCTACCGCCGGCTGCAGTCGATCGTTCACGAGGTGATCTCGGCGGCTTTCTCGAACCTGGTGATCACTCCGGGAGAAACCACCACCGAAGACGTCTCGTGGTGGATGCGCCAGCGCGTTAACGACATGGGATTGGGGACCTGGTTCCAACCGTCGGTGAGCATCCAACGACGCGGTGGCGGCGATCTCGGTCCGAATCCGGTCATCGAGCGTGGTGACGTGCTGCATTGCGACTTCGGAATCACCGCGATGCGCTTGAATACAGACACCCAGCATATGGGCTACGTGTTACGCGAAGGTGAAACCGGGGCTCCCGCCGGGCTGCAGGCGGCGCTCGAGAACACCATGCGGCTGCAGGACATCCTGATGGAAGAGATCAAGGTGGGCCGCACCGGCAACGAGATCCTGACGTCAGTGCTCGATCGCATGCACGCCGACGGCCTCAACGGCACCATGTACACACATCCGATCGGCGATCACGGGCACGGCGCCGGACCATTGATCGGGTTGTGGGACTACCAGGAGGCAGTGCCCGGTCGCGGCGACGTGCCGGTTGTTCCGAGCATGTGGTTTTCGACCGAGATGCAGGTCACGACGCCGGTCCCGGAGTGGGACAATCAGCCGGTGCGCATGATGATGGAGGAAGAAGCCGAGGTCACGGCCGGCGGCGAGACGCGCTGGATGCTGCGCCGCCAAACCGAGCTGCATCTCATACACTGACGGCCCGGCTCGTTCCACTTTCTCGTGGACCCACTCGGTGCCCTGGCCGTCGGCCTGATTCTCAGCCTTGTCGCAAGGCGATCACTGCATCGGCCGCCGCGGCGCGCAGCGCCCGCGACACGACGCGGCAGCCGTCGAGTCAAGAGCACGTGCTACCATGTGCTACATCGTGGAAATCGATGACAAGGTGGGGATCCGCGAGCTGCGCCAGAACCTGACGAAATACCTTCGCCGGGTGGTCGCCGGCGAGACGCTGCGGGTTACGGATCGTGGCACCCCGGTAGCGGTGTTGGCGCCGCTGCCCGAGCAGGCGACGACATTGGATCGGCTTGCGGCTCGCGGTCTCGTGACGAGGGCCGGCTTGGACCTGCAAAGCCTGGGTGTACCACAGGGCGCCGAAGTCACCGTCGCGATCAGCGATGCCCTCGACGAGCAACGCGCCGAAGCCGAGGCGCCCGTGGACGACCCGCTGGACGGCTCCGTGGCACCGTGAGCGCCGACGCCCTCTTGTATCTCGACTCGTCAGCGCTCGTGAAACTCGTCGTGCCCGAGCCTGAAAGCGCCGCGCTCGTCGCGTTGCTGTCCGATTGGCCGGCGCGCGTGACCAGCCATGTTGCGGTGGTCGAGGTGGTCCGGGCCGCCCGCCGCGCCAGCACCGACGGCGCCGTGCACCGCCGGGCGCGGGAAGTCATGGCCGCGGTCAACCTCATCCGTCTCCGCGAAGACGTCTTGGAGCAGGCAGCAACAGTGCGCCCGGCGACCTTACGCTCGCTCGACGCCATCCATCTGGCATGTGCCGCATCGCTCGCCGACGACATCGGCGCCTTCGTCGCCTACGACCGCACGTTGTCTGCCGCCGCAGAGGCAGCGGGATTCCGGGTCCTGGCACCGCACCGGTAGCACCCTTTATCTCTAGCGAGGCTTGTGTTTCCATCCGAGCCTCTCAGAAGCAGGGGTAACGCGGGATCTTTACGGGTGTCGCGGCTCAATGGACGAGGTAGCAAACATGTGGATTCCCGTTCCATCGGGTGAAGGGATAGTTGTCTTTGGACCGTGCAAGGCGCTCTTATGACGGGCTCAGGTCAAGGCGTGGCGCGCTTCCTCGCCGTAGCCCTTGTCGTGCTCGCCGCGACGACCCTGATTCCCGCCAGCCGGGGTTGGAGCTCGACCGCGCAAACCGCGGCCACCCAAGCAGAAGAGGGCGCCGCCATCTACCAGGCAATGTGTGCTCGCTGCCACAACGATGACGGCAGCGAGCGTGCCCCGAGCGTCGTGAGCCTGCGCTCGATGACAGCCAGGGCCATCCTGGCGTCGATCGAGATCGGAACGATGCGCATCCAAGCCGAGGGCCTCTCGGAGGAGGGTCGCCGTACCGTGGCCGAATTCACCTCCGGCAAGGAGCTCGTCGAGAGCTGCATGCCCGAGTCGGCCTACTGTGCGAGCGGTCCGTCCGCCGACCCGACCGTCCATTGGTCGGGCTGGGGCGGCAACCTCGAGGCAACAGGGTTCCGCAGCAGCGAGCAGGCTGGCCTCGCGGCCACGGATGTACCGAATCTTGAGCTTGCCTGGGCATTCGGGTTTCCCGAGCAGGTGCAGACCCGGGTCGCCCCGGCGGTGGTCGGCGATCAAGTCATCGTCGGTGGCGAGTTCGGCGACGTCTACTCGCTCGACATCAACAGCGGCTGCATCCAGTGGGAGTTCGCCGCCGACGCGGCACTACGCGGCGCCATCAACGTCGGCGACGGCCCGGCAGAATCCGGCACGGTGTACGTCGTCGACTTCCTGACCAACGTCTACGCACTCGATGTGTTGACGGGCGAGCTGTTGTGGCGCACCAAGGTCGGCATGCACCCGCAAGCTGCGATGACCGGGACCGCGGCGCTGCACAGCGGCCGGCTCTACGTGCCGGTTTCCTCGATGGAGGTGGTTGCCGCAATGCGTCCCGACTACGCCTGCTGCAGCTCCTCCGGTGAGCTCGTCGCCATCGACACCTCCGATGCGTCGGAGATCTGGCGTTTTCGGGTGATCCCCGACGAAGCGGTCGAGGTCGCCCGCGACGAAGACGGCCATCGCACGCTGGCTCCCTCGGGGGCGCCGGTCTGGTCGAGCCCCACCGTCGACGCGGCGCGGGGTGTCGTGTACATCGGCACCGGGGAAAACTTGACGCGGCCGGCCAGCGACACGAGCGATTCGATCATCGCCGTCGACATGGATAGCGGCGAAATGGTTTGGAAGTTCCAGGCGACGCGCGACGACGCCTGGAACATGTCTTGCGGCTCGCGCGCCGACGCCAATTGCCCCGATCCGCAGGGGCCCGACCTCGATTTCGGCATGTCGCCGATGTTGGCCACCACGGCAGAGGGCCGTGACATTCTGGTAGTCGGCCAAAAATCGGGCGTGGTGTTCGCCTTCGACCCCGAGCACGGCGGCGAGCTGCTGTGGTCGGAGCGGCTCGGCCGTGGCGGTATGCTCGGCGGGATTCACTGGGGGATGGCCGTCGACGACCGGCGAGCCTATGCGCCGATCTCTGACCGCTTCACGGGTTTGACGAGGGAACCGGCGCACCCCGGCTTGTATGCACTCGACCTTCTCACCGGCAACGTATTGTGGGACGCTCCGGCACCGTCGGGCACGTGCCTGAACCGAGGCGGCTGCTTCCCGGCATTCTCGGCAGCACCAGCCGCCATTCCTGGCGTCGTGTTCGCCGGCGGCCTCGACGGCTACATTCGCGCCCACTCCACGGAAACCGGCGAGCTGCTGTGGGAATACGACACGGTGAGCGACTTCGACACCGTCAACGGCGTCGCCGGCCGAGGTGGCGCCCTTGATGGCGCGGCGCCGGTTGTCGCCAACGGCCGGCTACTGGTGAGCTCGGGCTACGGTCTGTTCAACCAGATGCCCGGCAACGTGCTGCTGATGTTCGCCCCAGCATCCCGCTAGCCCGACCTTCTAAACAGGTTGCGAAGCGAGCGGGTACGGGCGCGACCCGTTGAGAAGTTCGGGCTAGTCGTTTCGCCGCAGGACGCGGGCGGCGAGCGCATCGGTCGGCGCACCGGCGCGGAGTGCAACCTCCCCATTCACCAGCACGTGCACGGCGCCCTCGGAGTACTGGTGGGGCTCTGCATAAGTGGCGCGGTCGGTGAGTCGTTGCAGATCGAACACGGCGATATCGGCGAACGCACCCACCTGCAGAATCCCCCGATCGGCAATCCGGAAAGCGGTGGCCGGCAGGCTCGTCATGCTGCGAACCGCTTGCGGCAAAGTCACGGAGCCTTCCTCGAGCGCGTACCTGCGAATCTTGCGCGGGAAAGTCCCGTACGAGCGCGGATGCGGCTTGCCCCTACCGAACGCCGGGATACCGCCGTCGGAGGACGTCATCGTCCACGGTTGCACCATCAACGTGCAAACGTCGTCGACGTGCATGTTGTGAGAAATGATCGAGCCCGAAGCGCCGCCGGTAAGGATCTCGATGGAGACATCGATCGGATCGACGCCCTGCTTCCGCGGCCAGGTCCTGGAGCGTGCGACCTTCCATGGCCGGCCCACCGCCGGTGAACTGGATGCGATCGGCGCCGCCGCGCCGCGCCAGATTCTCGACCATCTCGGCACGGATCCGGGCGCGCGTTGCCGAATCGGCCATGCGTTCCTCGAAGCGTCCGCCGGCCTGCGCCCAGCGTGGCACCAGAGCCGAACTCAAACCGGTGCTCGAGGCCTCGTAGGGGTACTGATCGGCGTACATCTCGACGCCCGCGGCCCGAGCGTCCTCGATATGCTTCACGATCGTCGCCGACTCGCCCCATACGTTCGGGCCCAACGCCTTGATGTGGGTCACCACACCGGGAATCCCGGCGGCGCGGGCCACCGCGATCACCTCGTCAACCGACGCCACCACGCCGATGCCGTAGTCGGCCTCGTCACGAATGTGGCTGGCGTACGCTCCCCCGTACTCGGCGGCGATCTCGGCCAGGGCGATCACCTCGTCGAGCTCGGCATAGCTTCCGGGCGCGTAAAATAGCCCGCTCGACAGGCCGAACGCGCCTGCTTCCATGCCGGCCCGAACGATCGCCTTCATCTTGGCGAGCTCGACGGCGGTCGGCGCCCGGTCGTCCATTTCGAGCACCGCGCCGCGCGTCGAGCCGTGGCCGACCATGCGGGCGGCGTTCACGCCGATGCCGCGGCGCGTCAACTCGGCGTTGGCGTCGCCGAGGTCGGCGGGACTGCGACCGTCGGGATCCAGGACGACCGTGGTGAGGCCCTGGTAGAGCAACGTGTGGGCGCTGTTGCGATCGTCGGAGCCGAGGCCGCCGGAGGCGTGGGAGTGCACGTCGATAAACCCGGGCGTCACGTAGAGCCCGCCGGCATCCAACTCGACGGCGCCCCGAGCGCCGGCAAGGTCTCCGATGGCGACGATGCGATTGCCGCTGACCGCGACATCGGCGCGGAACCATGGGTTGCCGCTGCCGTCCAGCAACCGACCGCCACGGATGATCAGGCCGTATTGCTGCTGCGCCGTTGGAGCCGCCGCGGCATCGGCGGTAATCCCATTAGCTCCCGGCGAGAGGACAGCCAGTGAGAGCAGCGTCGACAGCAAGATTCTGTTCATGGCCGGAAATCTATCGCACCCGGGAATTGCGTGCCCGGATGCATGCAAACCGATCGGCCTTCGACTATTCTCGCGTTCTCCCCCGGCGACGAGGAATCGACGATGACAGACCACAGGATTCGTGCCTTCGCCGGAGTGCGGCTCGGAAGCAGTCGCGCATGGAGAGTTATTTCGAAAACGACTATCCCCGACAAAACCGGAGTCTTCCCAATGCGACGATTCTGCGCCGTTTGCGCCGCGCTATTGCTACTGACGGCCGTGCCCCTCAGCTCGGTACCCGCCCATCAGGAACAAGCACAACCCTCGACGCAACAGCGATATGAGCTCGCTGCCGTGGCCTGGGACGAGGGCCGATACATCGAAGCGCTGAGCGACTTCATCGGCGTCCTGGAATCGCCGGATGGCGACGACTTCGTCGAGACCATCGCTCTGATCAGCGGCGAGCTGTTCGAGGCCTCCGAGGTGGCCATCGACGGGCGCAACATCAGGATCAGCCCGGACGGTCGCTTCGCCGCCTACAAAGTCACCGCGGCGCAGGACACGCGGACGGAATTCGCGGCGCTCGACGGCAGCCGTAACGTGGTAAGTCTCCGTGGCACCGGCCTGGTTTTCTCGCCGGACGGAAGCCGCGCTGCCTACCTGTCGGTAGCCGAGAGCAACGAGCTGACCGCCGCACAGCAGGCGCTCGCCGGCGTCGATCAAAGCGACCAACAGCTGGTACGCGCGGCGCGCCGAGAGGTCCAGCGCATTCGCCTCGAGAATACGTTCGCCGTCGTCTTCCCGACCGAAGACCCCGGCATGGGCCGTACTTATACCAGCGATGTGACACTCGCCGGACTGGCTTTCGGCAGCGATGGAGAAACGCTGTACGCCGCAGCGGGCGCTCCCGGAGTATCCGACAAGAACGACATCTATGCCCTGGATCTGGAGAACGGCGTGACATTCGCGCAAGCCACCAGCGGCGACGGCTTCAAGTCCGATCCGGTCGTGGTACCCGGAGGCAGGCACTTGGTGTACACGATCCCGCCGCGATCGCCGATTCCGTCGGCGACGGCGGCCGTCGGCGGGCGCGGCGGGCGAGGCGGACGGGGCGGCTTCGGCGGAGGCGTGGCGGCGCGTTTCGCCGTGTTCGACCTCTCCAGCGGTGCGACGCGCACATTCGAGGGCAACCGTCCCGTTGCCTCGGCCGACGTCAACATGCTGACGTTTTCTTCGACGGTCGACGGCACCACGTCGATCTCGGTGTTGTCGCTTGCCGATGACGGCGACCCGCGAGTCGTGTTCGAAAGCACTGATCGGACCCAAGAGCTCGCCATCTCGCCGAGCGGCGACCGCCTCGTCGTGCAATCGATGCCGCGCGAGGATTGGGAGCTGTTTCTCGTCGACACGAGCGGTGAATCCGACCCCGTGCGCCTTACCCGTGAGATCCAGCACGACCTCGCCGCCCGCTTCCTCACCGACGACACCATCCTCGCCGTGTTGGGCGAGGGCCGGCACCGGCGCTCGTATCTCTACGACGTCGACACGCTCAAGCGGCGCCGACTGTTCCACAACAACACTGTGCGCACCATCGCGCCGGAGTATGAGTGGCAGGCCAGCGCCGACGGCAGCAAGGTGCTGATCGTTTCCGAGCGCGACGGCGACACGGTTTCGCCGGAGCGTGCCGTGTACGTGGTCGACCTCGATCGCCGGGTCAGCAAGTCCGACGTGGTCGCCCGGCTCGAGACTAGCCTGGCTGCCGAGCGGACGCTGCACGCGCACGGCGAGCGCATGTTCGGGCCCATCGCCGACGAGACGCGCGCCGCGGTCGCCGAGGTATCGATGTCGCGGCTCTATGACTATCAGAAGAGCCTCTTCGACTTCGGCTCGAAAAACATCACGCAACCCGGCAACGCGCCGGCGCGTGAGTACCTGCGCGACACGTACGAATCGTTCGGCTACAAAGCGGCGCTGCAGTGGTTCGAAACCCGGGCGCGCGGCGCCGGCGAGCCCATTCGCACCGCCAACGTGCTGGCCAAGCTCGAGGGCACCGAAAACCCCGAGCTGATCTACGTGGTCTCGAGCCACTTCGACTCGACGGCGCGCGGCCCCGGCGCCGACGACAACACGTCAGGCACCGCGATGCTTCTCGAGACCGCGCGGGTTTTGGCGCACCGCCCCCTCCCCTATTCAGTCATCTTCGCCTCGTTCACGGGCGAGGAGTCGGGCTTGCTCGGCAGCCGGGAGTTCGTTCGCCAAGCGTTGGAGAACGGCGACAAGATCGTCGGCGCCCTCAACAACGACATGATGGGCTGGTCCAACGACCACCGTATCGACAACACGATCCGCTACTCGAACCCCGGCATTCGCGACCTGCAGCACGCCGCGGCGTTCCTGTTTTCGGACCTGATCACCTACGACGCGCTCTACTACAAGAGCACCGACGCGGCCGCCTACTACGAGGCCTACGGCGACATCGTCGGCGGCATCGGCTCGTATCCGGTGCTCGGTAATCCGCACTACCACCAGGTCCACGACGTACTCGAAACCATCAACCAAGAGCAGATCCGCGAAACCACGAAGACCAACGTCGCCTCGATCATGTTGCTGGCGTCGAGCCCCACACGGCTCGACGGGCTTCGCCTCGTGAGTCGGGAGGGCAACGAAGTGGAGGTGGCATGGGATCCGAGCCCGGAGAACAGCGTCTTCGAATACGTGGTGCGCTGGGGACCGCCGGGCGGTCCTTACCAAGAGGGCGTCGTGGACGTGCCGCGCGCCTGGCTCGACGCCCCCGGCGGCACGCTCGTATCCGTGAAAGCGGTCAGCGCCCGCGGCTTGCGCAGCTGGGACTGGACCCACATCACGCTCGGGCAGTAGCCAGGCAACGGTGCTGTCCCCATCAGATTGGAACACCACCCAAATGCCGACATCCCGCGCCGCCGTTCCGTATTTGATAGTCTCGGGCCACTTTCCGACCCGTAACCGGAGGCTTTCGCCATGCCTTTTCCACGGCCCGTGGTGTTCCGTCGATTTGCCGTCCTTGCTTGCGCCCTGACCCTCTCACTCCTGCCGGCGATACCTTCCGCCCAAGAGGAGCCCGTCACCGCTATCCGCGCCGGCCGCCTCGTCGATCCGGAAACCGGAACGGCGGCAGCGAACCAGATCATCCTCGTGCAGGGCGGACAGATCACGGCGGTGGGCGCCGACGTGTCGATTCCCGCCGGCGCAGAGCTCATCGACCTGTCCGATCTCACCGTGTCACCCGGACTGGTCGACGCCCACAACCACTTGGCGCTCACCTACAAGATGGAGCCGGAGAACAACTTCTACTACCTGACATACGTTCTCGACTCCACGCCGCTGCGCGCCCTCCAGGCCGCATCGAACGGTATGCAGATGCTGTCGGCCGGGTTCACGATTGTTCGCGACATGGGCAACAACGGCAACTACGCCGACACGGCGCTGCGCGTCGCCATCGAGCAGGGTTGGATCCCCGGGCCGACGATCATCAACTCAGGGATCATCATAGGCGGCATGGGCGGACAATTCTGGCCGACGCCGGAGATGGCCAACGACCATTCGATTGTCTACCCGGAATACCTCGATGCCGACACGCACGACGAGATCATCAAGGCGGTGCGCCAGAACATCCTGTTCGGCGCCACGGTCATCAAGATCTGCGTCGACTGCAAACCCTACGGCTACAGCGTCGAGGACATGGAGCTGTTCGTCGCCGAGGCTGCCAACGCCGGAATGAAGGTTGAAGGACACATCCAGACGCGGGAGGGGGCGCGGCGCGCCATCGAGGCCGGGCTGTGGTCACTGGCCCACGACGAACCGCTCGACGACGAGCTCCACAAGATGATGGCTGCAAAGGGCATCTTCCGGGCCGGCACCGAGACGCCGGCAGCGGAGTGGAACAACAGAAGCCAGGCTGCCTTCGAGCAGACGGTCGAGCGCCTGCGCAACGCCTACGACAACGGCGTCAATCTGACTTTCTCGACCGACGCCGACTACTACATCCCGGGGATGACGCGCGGCGAGCTGGTGATCGACTTCATCAAGACCTGGCAGGCAGCCGGCATTTCCGACGCCGAGATCCTCAAGATCATGACGATCAACGGCTACAAGTGCGCCGAAACCTACGACGAACGCGGCCCCATCAAACCGGGCATGGCCGCCGACATGATCGCCATGCCGGGCAACCCGCTCACCGACATCGACGCCCTGCGTGACGTCAGTTTCGTGATGAAGGACGGCATGGTGTTCAAGCGCGACGGCGTGGTGACGCCGGAGGTCTTTCTCAACGCCGGACCGGTGAACGGTTGGCGGATCCGATAGGCGGCGAGCAGCTGCCGGCATGCGGCGCAATCAGGCGCCGAAAGAAGGAGCAGTGGTGATGTTCATCGCGATGAACCGGTTTCGCGTAGCGTTGGGAAGTGAAGAGGTATTCGAGGAGCTGTGGCGCCAACGCGACTCCTACCTCGACGAAGTTCCGGGTTTCCAGGAGTTCCACCTGTTGCGGGGGTCGACCGACGAGGAATGCACGCTCTTCGCCTCCCACTCGGTGTGGGCATCCCAGCAGGCGTTCGAGGATTGGACCGAATCGGAGTCTTTTCAAAAGGCGCACTCGCGGGCCCGTGCGCCCCGGGGCACGTACCTTGGGCATCCCGAGTTCGAAGGCTTCGAGGTGATCCTCTAGCCGGCCGTGGTGAAAGCGTGATGGGTCTGGTTGCGACGCCTGCTAGCGCAACTCCAATCCGATACCGTTGGTCGCCGTCAGCTCGAAGCCCTCGGCCACGAAGTCGTAACGAACCAGCAGATAACCCGTGATGTCCCGGTACTGCTGCTCCGTCAGTATCCCCTCGCCGCCGTACGGCATGAAGTCGCGGTTGTAGCGGTACAGCAGGTCCGCAGTCCCGTATGCCGACAAGCCGGCGCGCGTGAGTCGGCTGCCGATGCCGTCCTGCCCCTCGTGGCACTGTATGCAGAATCGGCTGTATTCTTCCTCGCCGCGCTGCAACTGCGGTCGATTGTCGCCGCCGCACGCCGCCACGACGACCGACAGCACCGTCAGCAGGGTAGCTGCGAGAACCGCGACGGGGCACCGCGCGCGAGGGCTGGAGCTTACGCTCCGCCTCACGACACTGAAACGGGGTGCGGCAACGGCAGGCTGAAGAGATAGCCCTTCTCGTTGAAGGGGATCGTGTCCGGCTGCGCATTACCGGCGGCGTCAGTGGCTCGGGTTGTGATCGTGTGAACGCCGGCCGGTGCGTCCCATTCGAGGTCGAAATGGGCCCACGAATAACCCTCTCGCTGGTCAAGCAGCCGCGCGTTCTGCCACGTCGCGCCGTCGTCAACGCTCCACTCCACCAACCCGATCGCGGCGTGTGGCGACTGCGCGTAGCCGCGAATCGTCTGGGGTCCGATGTCGAGGCTCGCCGGCCACGGCAAGGCCAGGGCGCTCTTTATCGACTGCACGGTCGCCGGCACGCCGAGCGCCTCGCCTTCCGGCGGATAGTCGTCACCGATGAGCACATACGACGTGGTGTTGTTGCGCGTCCAGATCTTTTCCGTTGACACCTCGATGCGTCCCAGCCACTTGATGCTGGCACTGCCCACCCACCCCGGCACGATGGCACGCAGGGGAAAACCATGGTCCGGAGACAGCGGCATGCCGTTCATCTCGTACGCCAGGAGCGTGTCCGGGTCGATGGCTTTGTCCATTGGAATCGCCTTGCGGAACCCTTGCTCCGGCGACTCCACGTCGAGACCGATGAACAGTACGTCGACGGCCTCCGGGGCGACTTCCGCACGGTCCAGTACCTCGAGCAACGGCACGCCCGTCCATTCGGCCATACCGATGCCGCCGGTCATCCACTGCGTGCCGCCGGCAACCCGGCCCATCACCAGATCGAAGAAAGCGCGATGATTACCACCGCACTCCAGATAGCTCGGCACCGAGCGACGCGGCATGGCACGGAGGTCGCCGTGGCTCAGTTCCAGAGGCTGCCCGACCCCCTTGCCCTCCACCGTAAGGCGCCACCCGGCGGCATCGATCTCGATGCTGCGCGAGTTGTTGCGCACGAAGAACAGCTCGTGGGGCGTCATCAGCGTGTCGAGGTTCGACAAGCGGGCTTCCAAATTACGATTGCCGTGCACGATGAACGGCGAAGGGTCCTTGAACCAGTTGGCGGGAAGCTCGAACGGATCACCTTCTATGGAGGCATCCGGCGCGGCAGTGCAGGCGGCGAAAAACGCGCCGGCACCGCCGGCGGCGAGGAAACGGAGAAACGTCCGCCGGTCGACGCCACGGCGGTCGCAGGATCGCCAGAGAAGCTCGACCATGCCGCCTGCCTCGACACTCCGGGGATCAAGATCGTGTTGGCTCATGGGAATGTTGCCCGTCAGCTTTACACGGGCGGCTCGCCGCCCGCCAATCGGCTCGCGTTCTTCGAAATCGACGCTACAATAGTCGAGCATGAGCGACGCGCAGATCGCCGTCATCGACTTCGGCGGACAGTACGCCCACCTGATCGCCACCAAGGTGCGGCGCCAGGGCGTGCTCGCCGAGATCCGCCAGCCCGACGACCCCATCGAAGCCTACATCGGTTACAAGGGAATCATCATCTCGGGCAGCCCCTCGCTCGCCTCCATGGGCGAAGACTCCGATTACACCCGCGAGATCTACGACCTGCCGATTCCGATCATCGGATTCTGCTTCGGCCACCAGGAAATCGCCAAGCATTACGGCGGCGAGATCGTCCACGGCGGCCGTGAGTGGGGCAAAGCCAACCTGCATCTGATCGACGGACACCCGTTGTTCGACGGCTTGGGTCCCGTCGAGCAGGTGTTCATGAGCCACTACGACTCGGTGGTCAGCGTCGGCGAGGGGTTCGAAGAGCTCGGCTACAGCAAGGCGACCGAAGACATCCAAGGACACCGCTTCGCCGCAATCGCCTCCGATTCGTTGCACCGTTACGGGGTCCAATTTCACCCCGAGGTCGACGACACCATCAACGGTAGCCGCATAATCGGCAACTTCGTGACCAAGATCTGCGACTGTGAGCCGACCTGGTCGATGGAAAGCTACCTCGACGAACAGGAGCAGCGGATCGCCGAGCACGTCGGCAATGGATCGGTGTTCCTGCTGGCCTCGGGGGGAGTCGACTCGACGGTCGCCGCGGTTCTTATTAATCGCGCCCTCGGTCCCGAGCGCCTGCACCTGCTGCACATCGACAACGGCCTGATGCGCAAGGACGAAAGCCGCCAGGTTATCGAGTTCTTCCGCGAGCTCGCCCTCGGCGACAACCTCGAGTTCGTCGACGCCAGCGATCGTTTTCTCGACGCCCTCGACGGCGTCATCGAGCCGGAAGACAAGCGTCGAATCATCGGCGATACGTTCATCGACGTGTTCAACAGCGAGGCTGAGCGCCTCGGCATCGGCGAATACCTGCTCGGTCAGGGGACGATCTATCCCGACACCATCGAGACCGGGGGGACGAAGCGTTCCGACATCATCAAGACGCACCACAATCGGGTTCCCGTCATCGAGCAGATGATCGAGGAGGGCCGAGTAGTCGAACCGTTGGTGGAGCTCTACAAGGTCGAGGTCCGCGAGCTCGGCGAGCGCCTGGAGATCCCGTCGCACCTGATCCGCCGCCACCCGTTTCCCGGGCCCGGCCTCGGCGTGCGCTTGTTGTGCAACAGCGGCGAAGACGACCGCAGCGGCTTCGACGACATCGAGCCGCAGCTCGCCGCGATGAGCGAAAGCTTCGGCCTCGAGGCGCTGGCGCTGCCGATTCGCTCGGTAGGCGTGAAGGCCGACCTGCGTGCCTACGAGCATCCGGTCATGTTGGGTGGCGACGTGCCGTGGGACGGGTTGATTCAGGCGACGTCGGCGATTACCGCCGGGATCCCTGGCATCAACCGTTGCCTGTGGAACCTGGCGCCGCACCCACCGACCGAGGCGCATGCGGTTCCCGGAACCGTTACCCGCGAACGACTCGACCTGCTGCGCGCAGCCGATCATATCGTTATGCAGACGTTGGAGCACCACGGCCTGTACGACGAGATCTGGCAGTGCCCCACAGTGCTCGTGCCGCTGAGTCTGCGCTACGCGGATAGCAGAGAAGAGGGCGAGACGATCATCGTCCGTCCGGTGCGCTCACAGCGGGCGATGACGGCGCGGGCCGTCGAGCTTCCGGACGAGCTCCTGGAGGAGCTGCGCGCGAAGATCCTCGACCTGCCGGGCATCACCGGTCTCGGTCTCGACATTACGTCCAAGCCGCCGGGAACGATCGAGTGGGAGTAGGTAGCATGGGCGCTCGCCGCCCTAACGCACCCACTCCATGAATCAACTCATCGAGAGGTATCTGCACCGGGCCGGCACCAGGTACGGAACGGTGCTGCTGCTCACCCTGCTTATCTGGTTCGCGGTCTTTCTCGGCCTCTTCTTCTACGCTGCCGGCCTGGCCGTCATCGGCGCTGCCGGCGTCACCATTGCGGCCTGGAGGGGAACGTACGCCGAGATCGCCATGGCCGTTGTGCTGTGGCTACTGATCCTCATGTTGATTCCGGTGGTGCGGGGGCTCCGATCGGTGTGGCGCGAGCGCAACGAGCAGCGCTACAAGGCAAGCGCGGCGCTCACGGTTCTGGAGAAAAAGCTGCTCCCCGACGAGGGCCGCAGGGCATACATCGAGAATCCGCAAGAGCGTCTCGCCCGGCACACCCTCGAGATGCTGGAAAAGAAGGTGCTCGGTGAGGTCCAGTCGGAGGACATGACACTCGAGGAACGGCTCCTCGAGCTCGACAGGCGGCGCGAGGAAGGGTAGCCGGCATTTCTCAACGGGTCTGCGAAGCGAGCGGGCGCAAGGCTCGCGAGGGCTACGCAGGCCCCTGAAAAAACTGCACGCCGTGCAGCACCGAGACGAGGATCGCGAGGGCGTTCAGCACCAGGCAAGCGAGCCCGACGAGCAAGTGCACCGGCGATTCGTCGCGCAACGGATCCAGCAGGCGCGCCGTCGCGTAGCCGCCCGCAAATCCACCGAGGTGACCCCAGTTGTCGATGAAGGGGACCAGCAACCCGATCACCACGAACATCAGGACCCAGCGCCACACTTGCCGGCTTTGTTCCGTTTGCCCCGTGCGGTTGCCGTAGACGATCAGCGCTCCGAACAACCCGAACAACGGCGCCGAGGCGCCGACGGTGAAGCCGGCGCCGGTGAGCAAAGACGGCAATGGAAACAAGCCCATCACCGATGTCAGCGCAAAACCGGTTGCCGAGGAGATCGTGTAGATGATTGCCAGACGGCCGACTCCGTAGAACTCCCCGACCAGCGGCATGATCTGCCGCAGCCAGTACATGTTGAAGAATATGTGCAGCAAGCTGCCGTGTAACCAGGCGGCGCTGAGCACCGTCCACCACCTGCCGGCGCCAAACACCGGAATCGCGCCGCTCGCCCCGAACAGAAACAGGGTCTGCGAGCTCGGCGACAGGAAGCTGAAAATGCCGCCGCCGCGAATCGCCGCCGGATTGCCGAGCAACGTGATGGCGAACAACGCCACGCACCCAACGAGCACGAGTTGCGTGAAACCGAAGTCGAGCCCCAGCTTTTGAAGTAGTGGTGCGAATCCCCACAAGCCGGGGTACTTGCGGCCGCAGCTGAAGCACTCCTTGTCGCGCACGCCGGCGAGCCGCCCGCAGCTAGGGCAAACCACGGATCCGGTTGTCGGCCGGTTGAAGATCACACTAATACTCGCTGGAGCGCAGCCGCCGGATCCAAACACGGGCTCCGGTCGCGAGGTCTTCCGGCAGGTCGAGGCGCGCGATCGAACCGTTGCCGTCGACGTAGACCGCCGAGAAAGGGGCCGGGACGTCGAGCCTCCATGCATCTACGGTGCGACGGCCGAGGTCGAGCTGCAGCAGGTCGGCGCCGGCGGTGAGGCGAAAGTCCTGCAGCGCGGTTTCGGCGTCGTCGAAAGGATCCGGTCTGCCGCCCAACAGGGCGCCGATGGGGATGCCGCTGACGTTGAAGCCGCGGCCCGGATTCCCCGGATTTCCCGGATTTCCCATCAACAGGTCCAGGCGCATGCCCGTCGGCGCTAAGACGAAGAAGTCGAGCGCGCCAGTTCCGGTTTCCCACAGCGCCGGCATGGTGAGGTTCAGCAGACCGGGGTTGGCGAAGATGAGCTCGCGGCCCCGGCATATCTCAACGATCTCGGGCCTGCCGCCGGGGCTTCCCGATTCGGCCTCGAGTGCCTGCGGTCGGCCCGTAAAAGCGCGGGCGCAATCGGCGTCGATCGGCGTATACAGGTACAACCCCGACGGCACGCTTGTGCTGATGCCGGGATAGTCGTCGAGCTTGATTTCTTGATCCCTGAAGCGGTCGCCGACCAGCTCCTTGCGGTACTTGTCCTTCTCGTAGAGATATTCGATGGAGTAGCCCACAGTACCCGCCGGCGTCGCTCGTTCGGACGTGAAGTCGACCGCGAGCGGAAAGCCATAGGCGTTGACTACCACTTGGGCGATGGCCTGTGCCGACGGCGCGCCGCCGGCCCGCGTCGTGACGATGTACGTCAGGTCGAACACACCCGTGGCGGCTCGCTCGTCGATTGCCTCGAGCCGCAGGCTCCATTGGACGATGGGACCGTCGGCACCGCTTTCCCACTCGAGCCCGTAGCGCACCTCTTCGCCGAGGCGAAAGCCCAGGAACGACTCGTCGGCGTTCTGTCCGGTCGGGGTGAAAGCCAGTGCCGCGACGATGATCGACCGCAGGAGGAAGGACATTCAGCAAGCCATGGTGAAAGTGTGATGGGTTTGGCGCGTGAGTATTGTAGTCGAGGGCAAGGCTTTCACCGCGGCCTGCTAGCTGTCCTCGACCGGCTCCAATCGCACGATAGAAGTCAGGTCTCGAGCGCCGCCGACGAACGCCAGGTAAATGTAGCCATCCAGCCCCTGGCGCACGTCGCGGATGCGCCATATGTCGTTGACCAGCGTCTCTTCGATCACGACGTCCTGCCCGTCCATGGTGAGGCGGGCGAGCTGCCGGCCGTCGAGGCCACCGGCGAATATGTTGCCGCGCCAGTCGGGAAACTTCTCGCCGGTATAGACCATCAAGCCGGACAGCGCGATCGACGGCACCCAGAAGTGGGCCGGCTGTTCCATACCGTCGCGGTGCGTCCCCTCATGAATCGCCAGGCCGGACCGGTAGTTCACACCGTAGCCGATCACCGGCCAGCCGTAGTTGAGCCCGGGGCGGATCAAGTTGAGCTCATCGCCCCCTTGAGGCCCGTGCTCGGTCGCCCAGATGTCTCCGGTTTCCGGATGGATCGCCAATCCCTGCGGGTTGCGGTGGCCGTAACTCCAGATTTCCGGGCGCGCCCCTTCCACATCGACAAACGGGTTGTCGGCCGGTACCCGACCGTCGTCATGCAGCCGGTTGATCGTGCCGTGGTGGTTCGAAATGTCCTGCGCCGGATGCGCTTCCAAATCTCCTCGCGACGGGACCTGGCGCTCACCGACGGTAATGAACAGATAGCCGTCGCCGTCGAAAGCGAGCCGCGAGCCGTAGTGGCCTCGCCCCTCGGTCACGGCCTCGAAGATCTCCTCGACATCGCTCAACCGGTCGTTCTCGAAGCGACCGCGCACCACCGCCGTGGTCGAGCCTTCGCCGCTCGGATCCGGCTTCGAGAAACTCAGGTAGATCAGGCGGTTGGCGGCGAAATCCGGGTGCGGGACGACGTCCAGGAGCCCACCCTGGCCGCGCGCGTGGACTTCCGGAACCCCGGGCACCGGACCGGCAAGGAGCACCCCATCGCGAACGATACGTAGCTGCCCCGGACGCTCCGTAAACAGCATGTCCCCGTCGGGCAGGAAGGCGATGGCCCAGGGGTGCGACAGCCCGTCGACCACGGTGACGATGCGGTAGTCGTGGTGCGCCGATCTGTGGACCGGCCACTGCCCGAAAGCGGCACCGGCAGCGACGAGGACCAACACGGGGACAACAAGTGCGATACGCGTACGAGCCATCTCGATTTCCTCACTGTGGGGTGGGGGCTACATGCTATCCCATGATCTTGTGGGCGTAGTTGCCGTCGACGAGCTCACCGCGGGCGAATCTATCGAAGCTGAAGAAGTTGATGTCGTCGTCGGGTGCTTTTCCCTGGGTAATCAGGTTGGCCATCGTCGCGCCGACCGCCGGCGACAGCTTGAATCCGTGGCCACTGCTGCCGGCGGCGCAGTAGAGGTTATCGACGCCCGGCAGCTCGTCGAGGATCGGCTGCCAGTCGGGAGTGACGTCGTACAGCGACGCGTAGCCGTTGACGAAGCTTCCTTTGTCCATCGCCGGAAAGCGTTGAATCAGTTGCTCGCTGTAGCGCGACACGGCGTCGAAGTCGGCGGCCCGCTGGAAGTGATCGGGATCATCGACTACGGCCTCGGCTTCGTCGGTTTGCACCGACCCGACCAGCATCATGTCGTCGCCTTCCGGGCGCGTGTACACACCGAGCGGCGAGTCGATGAACACCTTGTCGTGGTCGAGGTCGGGAGCCCGATTAAAAAGACAGACCTGCACCCTGCATGAGATGATCGGCAGCTCCACGCCGCAGAGCTTGCTGAGAAACGGCGACCACGGCCCGGTCGCCAGCACCACCGCGGCGGCCTCCAACCGACCCGCGTCGGTAACCACTCCCCTCGCCCTACCGCCTTCGACGATCACCGAGTGCACGCGCGTCCCGGTGAGCAACTCGGCGCCCAGCTCCTCAGCGCGGTTGGCGAGGGCCACCGACGTGCTGTAGGGGTCGGCGTAACCGGAGTCGGGCTCGTACGCAGCCGCTACGATTCCAGCGGTTGAGACGCCGGGCTGGAGCTCCCCGAGCTCTTCTACCGTCACGACCCGCGTGTTGATCCCCAGAGACTGCTGCATCGCGACGTTGGCCTCGAGGGTTTCGACGTGCTCCGGACCGGCGGCGACAATGTAGCCCGTCTGGTGGAAGTCACAATCTCCACCCACCAACTCCTCGAAGTTCTCGAAGAAGCGCAACGACGACAGCGCCATCCGCGCGGTGACCGGATGCGAGTAGTGCTGCCGGATGATGCCGCAGGAGCGCCCGGTCGGGCCGGCGGCGATCGAGTCTTTCTCGACCAGGGCGACGCGGACACCGAGTTTCGCGAGGTGAAAGGCGATGCTCGCTCCGTTGACCCCGCCACCCACGACGATGACGTCAGATGTTCTCGTCACTCACCGACCGCCTGCCTGTACCATGCCCGTTCTGTCACGCTCATGAGGATCGTCGAAGCCTACCCGAACGGCCCGGGGAACACAGGCCGACACGGACGGTTGTTGGCAGATATCATCACGAGCAGCCGCTGCCTGTTAGTCTCATCAATGTAGAAACTGCCCGACGCGATTTCACGGAGGAAGAACCGGTGCTCACCCTGCTCTCGCCCGCCAAGACGCTCGATTGCGAATTCTCTGCGGCCGGTCTGCCGACTACCGAACCGCGCTTTGCCCGGGATACCGAGGTTCTCCTGAAGCGCTGCAAGAAGCTGACGGTTGCCAAGCTCCGTGAGCTCATGAAGCTCAGCCAACCGCTGGCCGAGCTCAATCGGCGGCGGTTCCAGGACCTGAACCTGCCGTTTACGCCGGACAACGCCACGCCGTGCTTGTTGACCTTTCGCGGCGACGTGTACCGGGGGCTCGATGCGGCAACGCTCGCGAAGCGCGATCTGCAGTGGGCCCAGGGTCGCCTGCGCATCCTTTCCGGACTCTACGGCATCATGCGGCCGCTCGATCTGATGCAGCCGTATCGCCTCGAGATGGCTACGCGGCTGGACAATCCGCGCGGCAAGAACCTTTACGACTTCTGGGGAACGCGGCTGGTGGACTCGCTGAACGCCGAGCACGCCGAACGACCGGTGAAGGCGGTACTCAACCTGGCGTCGAACGAGTATTTCAAGGCCATTCCGACACAGGAGCTCGACCCGCCGCTCGTCACCGCCCTGTTCCAGGAGATCCGCGACGGCAAGCCTAAGACGATCAGCTTCTCGGCCAAGCGCGCCCGCGGTCTGATGGCGCGTTTCATCATCAAGAACCGAATCGTCACTCCCGAAGGCCTGAAGGACTTCGCGGAAGAAGGCTACAGCTTTCGTCCGGAGCTCTCCGGCGACGATCAGCTGCTGTTCGTCCGCGAGCAGAACTGGGCCGCCTGAAAGCTGTCGAGCAGGCGTTGGCCGAAGTCGGTCCGTCAGGAACGGTTCGTTAACCAGTGAACCAACGGCACTCCGCCTACAGAATCCGGCTCAGCGCCTCGTCGAGCGTCGCGACTGTGCGATCGACGTTGTGGAGCTTGTCGAGACCGAACAGGCCCAGCCGAAACGTCTGGAAATCGTCGGGCTCGTCGCACCGCAAGGGCACGCCGGCGGCGATCTGCAGGCCGACCTCGGCGAACTTCTTGCCTTTCTGGATACCCGCGTCCTTCGTGTAGCTCACGACCACGCCGGGGGCCTGGAAGCCCTCCGCCGCCACGCTCTTGATGCCCTTGCTCGCCAGCAGCGCGCGCACCTTGTCGCCGAGCTCTTGCTGTTCGGCCCGCACCTTCTCGAAGCCGTAGTCGTCGGTTTCGTTCATCATGTCGCGAAAGCGCGTCAACGCGTCGGTCGGCATCGTTGCGTGATAGGCGTGGCCGCCGTTCTCGTATGCCTGCATGATCTCGAGCCACTTACGCAGGTCGGCCGCGAAGCTGGTGCTGGTGGTGGATTCGGTGCGTTCCCGCGCCCGAGCGTTCAGCATTACCAGGCCGGCGCACGGTGAGCCGCTCCAGCCCTTTTGCGGCGCACTGATCAGCACGTCGACACCGGCGGCCTGCATGTCCACCCAAATTGCACCCGATGCGATGCTGTCCAACACGAACATGCCGCCAACTGCATGCACGGCATCGGCGACGGCGCGCATATAGTCGTCCGGGAGAATCATGCCGGAGGAGGTTTCGACATGCGGCGCGAACACCAAGTCCGGCTTCTCCTCGCCGATCGTGGCGACGACTTCTTCGATCGGCGCCGGCGCGAACGCCGGCTGCTCGCCGTCATCGACGGGGCGCGCCTTCAACACGGTGGACGCCGAGGGAATGGCGCCCATGTCGAAGATCTGGCTCCAGCGGAAGCTGAACCAACCGTTGCGGATAACCAGGCACTTCTGACCGGTAGCGAACTGTCGGGCCACCGCCTCCATCGCAAAGGTACCGCCCCCCGGGACGACGACAGCGGCGTCGGCGTTGTAGACCTTCTTGAGGGTGGTGGAGATGTCGTTCATCACTCCCTGGAACGACTGTGACATGTGGTTGAGCGAGCGGTCGGTGAAGACCACCGAGTATTCCAGCAGTCCATCGGGGTCGATATCGGGAAGTAGGCTTGGCATGTTCGCGTCCTTGCTCGGGAAATGAAAGGCTTCACTTTAGCAGGCCGTGGTGGAACTATGAGGGGGACGGCACACTAGCGGGCTGTCGACGATTTGCACCGAAAGCGTTGACATCTGCGCCCGCGCATTGCTAAGTTCTTGTGCCCTAGAGAATAGGAGAGTTTCCCGGATGGACCAGCTGCAGCGGCAGATCGATCGTTCGAACGCCGACGCCCGAAGTGCAGGCGTCCGTTTCGAGGTCATCCGTCCGCTCGGCATCGGCGGGCTTGTTGCCGCCGGCGTCCTTCTCATTAGCGGCCTTATTAGCGTTCTCGGAATCAAGATTCCGAGACCCGCGGCGGCTGCCACCTAAGACGCAAGACAAGCAAGGCAAGGCAAGGCGCTCGCGGGCACGCGGGGGCCTTTTTTCATGCCCAACGCATTCACCATGATTCGAAACACATACACGAGCCGCGAACACGCCGCACAGAAACGAGACCCGAAATGAGATCCGACCGCATCAAGCAGGGCTTCGACCGCGACTCGACGGTGGTCAGTCGCGCCAGCGATGGCGCTGTTCTCACGGACTGAAGATCATGGAGCGCACCGGGGCACAAATCATTTGGGAAGTCTTGCAACGCGAGGGCGTCGATACGATCTTCGGCTATCCGGGCGGGGCCATCCTGCCGGCGTACGATGCGATGCTCGATTACCCGGACATCCACCACGTCCTGGTCCGGCACGAGCAGGGGGCGGCCCACATGGCCGACGGCTACGCCCGCGCATCCGGGAAGGTGGGCGTCGCCATCGCCACCTCCGGGCCCGGCGCCACCAACCTCGTCACCGGAATCGCCACGGCCATGATGGATTCGTCGCCGGTGGTTTTCATCACCGGCCAGGTGGGCAGCCTCATGATCGGCAAGGATGCGTTCCAGGAAACCGACGTCACCGGCGTAACCCTGCCAATCACCAAGCACAACTACCTGGTCACGCGGGCCGACGACGTCGCCGGGGCGCTCAGGAAGGCGTTCTACATCGCGCTCTCCGGTCGTCCTGGCCCTGTGCTGGTCGACATCACCAAGGATGCGCAGCAGGCAACCACCGACTTCGAGTGGGATGACGCACCGGTGCGGCTGCCCGGCTATCGCCCGAACCTGCGCGCGATGCCGGTGGAGTACGAGCATGCGGCCCAGCTCATCAACCAAGCCGAGCGCCCGATCATCCTCGGCGGCCAGGGCATAATCCGATCCGGCGCCACCGAACGCGTGCTGGACTTCGTCACCAGGACCCAAACGCCGCTGGCGCTCACCCTGCTCGGGCTTGGCGCCTTCCCGGCGTCCCACCCGCTCAACCTCGGCATGATGGGCATGCACGGCGAGGCGTGGGTCAACACCGCCATCCAAGAAGCCGATCTGGTCATGAGTTTCGGCATGCGCTTCGACGATCGGGTTACCGGCAAGATCGAGACGTTCGCCGCCAACGCCAAGAAGATCCACATCGACATCGACCCCGCCGAGATCCACAAGAACGTCACGGTCGATGTCGGGCTGGTCGGCGACCTGAGCGAGGTCTTGGGCGAGCTGATGCCTTCGATCGAAGAAAGCGAACACGCCGAGTGGATCGCCTACATCGACGAGCTCAGGGGCGACACCGCCGTGCGCGACATCCAGAGCCTGCCTGACGACGGCCACCTCTACGCCGCCCACGTCATCAACGACCTGTGGCGGCTCACCGGCGGCGACGCCATCGTGGTCACCGACGTCGGCCAGCACCAGATGTGGGAGGCGCAGTATTTCAAGCACGAGGAGCCGCGCACGCTGCTGACCTCCGGCGGCCTGGGCACCATGGGGTTCGCACTCCCGGCCGCGATCGGCGCGCGCTTCGCGAAGCCCGACGCGGAGATCTGGGTCATCGCCGGCGACGGCGGCTTCCAGATGACCGCTGCCGAGCTGTCGACGGCGGCACAGGAGGGCATCAACCTCAACATCGCCATCATCAACAACGGCTACCTGGGCATGGTGCGCCAGTGGCAGGAGTTCTTCTACGAGTCCCGCTACGCGGCGACGCCCATCACCAGCCCCGACTTCGTCAAGCTGGCGGAAGCGCACGGGCTCAACGGCGTGCGCGTTACCGCACGTGGCGAAGTGGAGGCCGCGGTGCAGCAGGCGCGCGAGACCGCCGGCATCGTGCTCATCGACTTCCGCGTCGAACAAGAGGACACGGTGTACCCGATGGTTCCCTCGGGAGCCAACCTCCACGAGATGATCCGCCGCCCGGAGCACAACGCTATTTTCGAGACCGGCCGCGACGAGGAATAGGAGCGGAAAACCATGCAAGCCACATCGGGAATGGGTGGAGCCGCCGGCCCGGCAGCGGCTCGCCAGGACAAGTTGCACACCTTCGTCGCCTACGTCGAGGACAAGCCCGGCGTGCTCACCCGCGTCGCCGCGCTGTTCAGCCGGCGGCTCTACAACATCGACTCGCTCGCCGTCGGGGGCACCGACGTCGAGGGCATCTCGCGCATGACGATCGTCATGGAGTGTGACGACGCAACCGCGCGTCTCGTCGAGGCCAACCTCTACAAACAGGTCAGTGTGCTCCGCGTCGAGGACGTTACCTACGAGCCCACGCTCTTGCGCGAACTCGCGCTCATCAAGGTCGCGGCCAATGCCGAGCAGCGGGCGCACATCCTGCAAGTCGTCGACGTCTTCCGCGCCCGCGTTGTCGACGTCGCCCCCGAAACGCTGGTGGTCGAGATCACCGGCACCGAAGATAAGCTGCAGGGGCTCATGGAGCTCCTGCGACCGTTCGGAATCATCGAAATGGTCCGCACCGGCAGCATCGCGATGACGCGCGGCGACAAGGTGATCCCCGTAGACCCCACTTTCGTACAAGCCACCGTACCGACGAATGGAGACTCATAAGAAATGGCAACGATCTACTACGACAACGACGCCGACCTCGACCTCATCAAGACCAAGAAGGTCGCCGTCTTCGGGTATGGCTCGCAGGGGCACGCTCACGCGCTCAACCTCCGCGACAGCGGCGTCGACGTGTGCGTCGGGCTGCGCGAAGGCAGCAACAGCAAAGCCAAGGCCGAGGCGGAGGGGCTGAAGGTTCTGCCGCTGAGCAACGCTGCGGCCTGGGGCGACGTCATCATGGTCCTGGCGCCGGACACGAGTCAGCCGGCCATGTACGAGGAGCACATCGCGCCGAATCTGAAGGCCGGCGACACGCTGATGTTCGCCCACGGCTTCAACATTCGCTACGGCACCATCGAGCCGCCCGCCGAAGTCGACGTCAGCATGGTGGCTCCCAAGTCGCCTGGGCACCGCGTCCGCGAGACCTATCAAGACGGGGCCGGCACACCGTGTCTGCTTGCCGTCCATCAAGATGCCAGCGGCGCCGCCAAGGAGCTCGCGCTTTCATACGCCAAAGGCATTGGCGGCACCCGCGCCGCCGTGCTCGAAACTACGTTCTCCGAGGAGACCGAAACCGATCTTTTCGGCGAGCAGGCCGTCCTCTGTGGCGGCACCAGCGAGTTGGTCAAGGCCGCGTTCCAAACCCTGGTCGACGCGGGCTACCAGCCGGAGATCGCGTACTTCGAGTGTCTGCACGAGCTCAAGCTGATCGTCGATCTGATGTACCAGGGCGGCCTCAACTACATGCGCTACTCGGTGAGCGACACCGCCGAGCACGGCGACTACACGGGCGGGCCGCGCATCGTCACCGATCAGACACGCGCCGAGATGAAAAAGATCCTCGAGGCAGTCCAGGATGGTACCTATGCCCGCGAATGGATCGAGGAGAACGAGAAGGGTCGGCCGTGGTTCAACGAACGCCGCCGCTCCGAGCAAGAGCAGCTCATCGAGGTGGTCGGAGCGCAGCTGCGCGACATGATGCCATTCCTGGGTCCCGTCACGATCAAACCCGGCGAGTAAGAACGGATCTGCTCGCACCCACCCCCGCTCTCGAATGTACTGATGATCCAGATCTACGACACGACACTGCGCGATGGGACGCAGCGCGACGGGCTGTCGCTGTCCTGCGAGGACAAGCTGCGCATCGCCGAGCGCCTCGACCAACTCGGCGTCGCCTACATCGAGGGTGGGTGGCCGGGCTCCAATCCGAAGGACGTCGAGTTCTTCGAGCGGGCGCGCGGCGTGGATTGGTGCACCGCTGAGATCGCCGCCTTCGGCGCCACCCGCCGGGCCGACGTCGCCGTCGAGGACGACCTCAACCTGCGCGCGCTGCTCGACGCAGGTACGCGGGTGTGCACGATCTTCGGCAAGTCGTCGCCCCTGCACGTCACCGACGTGCTGCGCACGACGCTCGAGGAGAACCTCGTGCTCATCGAGGAGAGCGGTCGCCTACCTGAAGGAGGCCGGGCGTGAGGTCATCTACGACGCCGAGCACTTCTTCGACGGCTACAAGGCAGATCCCGAGTACGCGCTGCAAACCCTGCGCGCCGCGGCGCGTGGTGGTGCCGACACCCTCGTATTGTGCGACACCAACGGCGGCACCCTGCCGTGGGAACTCGTTCGAATTATTCGCAGCCTCGATGATCTCGGCCCCATCGGCATCCACTGCCACAACGACAGCGAGTGCGCGACGGCCAATACCATCGCCGCCGTGCGCGCCGGCGCGGTCCATGTCCAAGGCACGATCAACGGCTACGGCGAGCGCTGCGGCAACGTCAACCTCTGCGCCGTCATTCCCAACCTCGAGCTCAAGCTCGGCGAGCCCTGTCTACCCGACGGTCACGTCGAGCAGCTCTCCGACGTCTCGCACTTCGTCGCGGAGATCGCCAATCTCGCGGCCGACGAGCACATGGCGTACGTCGACCGGAGCGCCTTCGCTCACAAGGGCGGAATACACGTCGCGGCCATGCGGCGCAGCTCGACCTCCTACGAGCACGTGGATCCCCGCACCGTCGGTAACGAGACCCGTATCGTCGTCTCTGAGCTGTCGGGCCGCGGCAACCTGCTCAGCAAGGCCGAGGAGTACGGCGTCGCGATCGCCGGTGGCAACGACGTGACGGATGTCCTGCACGAGATCAAACAGAACGAAGCGCGTGGCTTCTCGTACGAGGCCGCCGATGCTTCGGTCGCGCTCATGCTCGCGCGCCAGGCTGAAGACTACGCCGCGCCGTATCGGCTCATCGACTACATGGTCAACGTCGAGCACCGCGACGGGCGCAGCACCTTGGCCGAGGCCACCGTGAAGGTGGGGATACGTGGCGACGTTGTCCACACTGCGGCCGAGGGCGACGGGCCCGTCCACGCGCGCTCGACCGGGCGCTGCGCAAGGCGTTGGTGCCGGCATTCCCGGACGTTGAGCGCATCACGCTCGACGACTACAAGGTCCGCATCCTCGATACGAAGAGCGCCACGATGGCGATCACCCGCGTGCTCATCACCTCGACCGACGGGCACCGCCACTGGAGTACGGTCGGCGCCTCCAGCAACATCATCGAGGCATCGTGACGGGCGCTCACCGACGCCATCGAATACGGGTTACGACTGTTCGCCCAAGACAGCCCCGGGGCCGGGCAGGCGCGCCGCTTCTCCCGCACTGAGCCCGTCGGGCAGTAGATACAACTCTTGCTTCTCGGCTACCGCCCGCCATTCCGGGTTGTCGCTGGCCAAGATTTGATCCTTCAGTATCGGATGCCCTCGGTCTCGCTCTCAGCGCTCGAAGCTCGGTGGGCGGCTCAGCATCATCCGAGCCAGGAACGCCATCGCCTCCCCGCTCGGGCAGAGTAACGATGGTGAAGGGACGCCTCAACTGGCCGTCTGGTGCTGGTAGACCGATCCCTTGTAGGTACCGATCAGCCTGCCAACCGTCTTGTTCTCCAGCAGACGGACGGACAGGTCGCCCAGCCTGGGCGAGATCGCGTCGGCCAGCAGCAGCGGCTTCGGCGGAAAGGAGACGATGATTCGGGGACGGTTCCGGTACACGCCGTCGAGCACGGCGTCGGCAACATCCTCCACCGGTATCGGCGTCAGTCCGCGAAACGGCGGCGGCATTTCGGCGCGGTCCACCGCCGACAGCAGCGGCGTTTGCGTCAGTGCCGGGTGGATCACCGATACGTTGATGCCGGTCCCCCGGAGCTCCTGGCGCAGCGCATCGGTGAGGCCCGAAAGGGCGTGCATGACGCTCGATTAGCCGCCGAAGGTCGGGAAGGCCTTACGCCCCACCACCGACGACATGTTCATGATGTGTCCCGAGCGCTGACGCCTCATTACCGGAAGGACCTCCTTCAGCACGTGAACCGTGCCGAGGTAGTCGATCTCGAACATCTTGCGGGTGTTGTCGATGAAGTCGTCGCCGTCGATGCGGCCCACCATCGAGATGCCCGCGTTGTTGAAGAGGATGTCGATACGGCCGTACTCGGCAACGACGTCCGCCACCATGCGGCGCACCTGATCGGCCGAAGAGACGTCGACCGGGGCTACGAACGCCTTACCCCCGGCGCGCTCGATCTCATCGGCAACATCGCGAAGCGCTCCCTCGCGGCGTGCCGCGAGAACCGCCACGGCACCTTCGCGGGCGGGGGCAATCGCTGTCGCCTTGCCGATGCCGCTCGAGGCACCCGTGATCAGAGCGACCTTGTTGTGGAACGTGTGCTTACTCATTTGAACCTCCTGGTTGGGGGTTGGTTGATTGACACGTGTATCTGCACGTATTAGCGCCAAATAAAGGACTCATTGCGCCTCCCGGGCCACCTCGGCGAGCTTTTCGATGTCGCCAAGCAGCTTGTCCCAATCGAGGCTGCGAGTAATCGAGCTCTGCACCTGCTGCCAGAGCGGAACCGCGGTCTCAAGCGCCTTGCCGCCCTCGGCAGTAAGCACCACGAGCTTGGAGCGGGCGTCGGCGCCGGCGTCGATGCTCACCAGGCCGTCACGTGCCATGAGGCTGAGGTTGCGGGTGAGTGTGGTCCTGTCGACACCCATCCCGGTTGCCAGCCCGGTGATCGTTACTTCAGCATCCGATCCCGCGATGGCGGCCAGCGTTGCGAATTGCGTGTTCTTCAACCCGCTCGGTTCGAGCGCCCGGTCGTAGAGTTGCCCCAGCAGCCGAGCTGCCTTGCGCGTGTTGTAGCAGGCGCATTCGTCGAATTTCACGTCCCCGCGCCTCTTCATAGTGCTTTTCGTTTGGTTCATGAATATCATATTAGTGTATATACACGTATCTGTCAACACCCCTTTGTGACTTCGTTGCGCCTCGGGAGTTGCGGGAGCTTATCGGTCGACAGGGAGAGATTTCTTTACAAGTCCTTACGCTTCCTTAACAGCTATCCACGCGCTTCTCTAGTCTCATGAAAGTAGACTGTTTTTCTGGCCGCCCGGAGCGACGCGCGCCAATGCGGCATGCAAACGGGGGCACCATGAGTCGCTGCCGTGGCGTCGTTGTCACCTTTGCCTTGGTCGCGAGCCTTGGCGCCGGCACCATCCGAGTCGGCGCCACCGAGGAGCGCTATCCGCCGGAGCAACAAGAGTCCATCGAGGAGACTTTCCTCGGCTTCAGACCCGGCGAAGAGATCCGCTACACGCTGGAACGGGCCGACGGTGAGAGAAGCGGCTTGCGCACGACCTGGAGCATGTGGTTGGAGGAATTCGACCGGGAGGCCGGCGTTTTTGCGCTCACCTACGAAGTGGGCAGTTTCGGCCGCTCTGCCGGGTCGCGCCAGCCGCAAGGCGGCACGCTGATGATCCGCACCACGGCGACCGCCCGGATCAATGCGTACGGCTTTCCTACGCGGGTCAGGTTTACAACACAGCGCAATACACCGATGGGCGGTCTCGAGTACACCATCGAGTACCACTACGAGAACCGGCGCTTCATCAAGGAGCTCGAGGCCGACGACGAGGATCAGGAGGCGAAGCTCGAGGGTTACCGGGTGATCGACCTCGACGCGCCTGCAGGGATGTACTTGTTCATGCCGATCGACGCGGAATGCGTCAGCGCGGCGCGCCAGGCGCGCGGCAACCGCGGTGGAGGCGGCCGCGGTGGTGGCGGCGGCGGTGGGGGGGGCGGCGGTATGGGTGGCGGCGGTGGCGGCCGCAGCAACATGGATCAGCCATGCCAGGGGCGTGAGCCGGTGTTCGCTAATCTCGGCCTGCTGAACTTGACGATACCGGCTCTCTGGGAAGCTGGCACCGGCCAGCTCGAGCTCCTCGCCATGGCGCCCACCGGCGTGCTCGCCAACGCCCTGATGGGTGGCGGCAACCGCGCGGTAGCGGGGGCAGCGGCATCAGCGTCGGCGGCTTCAACGTGCTCGGTGGCGGCGGACTGAGCCCCTTCGGCGACGCCAAGGACGCCTTTCAGATGTTCGCGCTCACGGCGGAAGGCGACTCCATGGAGCTCGATATAGGTGGGCGTTCCGTCGACGTCTGGCGCCTGCGAGCGTCGCCGCCGCTGGAATCGGCCTACGTCGCGACGGCAACGGCTCGATCGTGCGCCTCGATCTTCCAGCCGATCCCGAAACCGGCGAGCGCTACTGGATTCGTCGGCTGCGTCCCAGCGAGTACTGAGCCCGGCGAGACGGGCGTCGGGGATCGCGAGCTCCCCAATGGCTGGAAGCTGCAACCCGATCGCCGACCCCGGCCGTCGACGGCTAGCCCGGGCTAGATCTTGATGGAGAGTCCTTTCCGGTAGAGCCAGTAGCACAACCACCACTCCATCCCGAGCACCACCAGTGCACCGGACACCGCTGCGCCACCTGCCCCCATCCAGAAAAAAACTGGGTTTGTAAAGATGGCGGTCGTCGGGTTTACCCATTGGGGCACGACGGTCTCCCCCAACATATAGATGAAGATCGAGTTCATCCCGACGACCACTCCGGGGAAAGCCCAGCCCCTGCGCTTGCGGACATCGAGTATCCAGTAGAGCACGGCCAGCGTCAGCAAGCACCAACCTCCTGTCACGATCACGAACGAGCTGGTCGCGATGCGCTTGATGATCGGCGTGATCGGATCAAGGCCATACCCGGCGACCAAACAAACGGCACCGAAGACCGCGAGCTTCTTGATCTTCTCCGCTGGCAGCGATGCGTCTTTAAGAAGTTGACCGGCCAGCACTCCCCAGATCGTGTGCGCCGCTGTGGGGATGCAGTTGATCGTGACCCAACCACCCCCCGCGTTGATCTTGCCCATGAGCACCATATCTATCCATGCACCGAAGTTATGGTCCTTGACGAACGGCTGGTCGAATCCGGGAACAGACCACAGCCGGTAGAGCAGCTCGACTATCAGCGGCAGACCTACCGACACGGCGACCTGGCTGCGCGCCCGGCGGCGCATCAGCAGGTAGGCCAGCGGGTACGTGAAGGAGAGCTGAGTGAGGACGTTCCAGAGCTCCCAGACCAACTCTCCGGCATAGACGCAATGCAAACCCACGCCAAGGAGAAACAAGACGAAGGCACGCCTGAGAACGTGGCGCAGGATCTGCCGATCGCTCTGGCCGAGCTGCTTTCGCTTCGCCACGGCAAAGGGCAGCGCTGCCCCTACAATGAACATGAAATAGGGCTGAACGAGATCCCAAAAACGTAGCCCGTTCCACGGATGGTGGGTGAACTGGATCACGAAAGAGTGCAGGAACGAGCCTTCGGGCGTGGACATCAGGAGGGCCCGATAAAGATGTGCTCCTTCCGCCAGCAAGAAGAGCATCGTGAAGCCCCGGAAGGCATCCAACGACACCAGCCGCTTGGTATCCATCGGCGCAGTCTGCCAGGCACCGACTCGACTTGACAGTGCAGCCCGGCAACGCAGACCCGGTAGCCGCCGCCCCAGTCGACGCGGTAGCCTTCGCGGCGACGGAAAATTTGGCACCTGGGCCGCGGGTAGTTTCGAGCCCGGAGAATACCTCTCATGACCGGAGCCACGATGCGCGCCGTTCTTTCGTTTTCGATGGTTGCCGCGGTCCTGTCATCCGCCACCGTCGACACGCAGCTGCCACTTCCGTGGGCCGACGCTCACGATGTCGGCGTTTCCGCTGAACGGCTCGAGCAGATCCCCCTCGCCATGCAACGCTACGTCGACGACGGCAGGGTTGGCGGGATCGTCACGATGGTGGCGCGCCGCGGACGCCTGGTGCACTGGGATGCGGTGGGCTTCAGGGACATCGAGAGCCAGGATCCCCTCGAGGCGAACGACATCTTCCGCATCCATTCCATGACGAAGCCCGTCACCTCAGTGGCGGTCATGATGCTCGTGGAGGATGGGCTCATGTCTTTAGACGACCCGGTGTCGCGCCATCTGCCGGCCTTTGCCGACGTCGACGTGTACTCCGAGGGAGAACTGGTGTCGCCGCGCCAGCCGATCACCATCGCCGATCTGTTGGGACATACATCCGGACTCACGTACGGCCTCTTCGGTCAGACGCATGTGGACTCGCTGTACCGCGAAGCCAACGTCTTTTCCGGGGATCTCGCGAACCTGGTCGAGGAGGTGGCCAGGCTCCCACTTCTCGACCACCCGGGATCGCTTTGGAACTACAGCGTGTCAACCGACGTCCTGGGTCGGCTCGTGAAGGTGGTGGGCGGGCAACCCTTCGATGAGTTTCTCCGGGCGAGAATCTTCACGCCGCTCGGCATGACCGATACGGACTTCGCCGTTCCTCCGGAGAAGACCACACGGTTCGCAACGGGCTACGCGGCGGCGCGGAACGGTCGGCTGCGGAGGGTCGACTCGCCGGTGGAGGGCACCTACAACACGAAGCCTCTAGTGCTGTCGGGCGGCAGCGGCCTCGTTTCTACCGCCGCGGACTATGTCCGGTTCGCACAGATGCTCCTGAACGGCGGCGAGCTCGACGGCGCGCGGCTACTCGGTCCCGAAACCGTCGAGCTGATGCAAACGAATCGGCTCGCCGAGGAGCTGATCCCGGTCAGCATCGGCACCTGGAAGGCGGACGGCTATGGGTTCGGACTCGGTTTCAGCGTTCTGGTCGACAACGACGCCACCCCGGTCCCGGACAACGATGGCGTGTTCCGCTGGTGGGGAATCGGTAGCACGTACTTCTGGATCGACCCCGAGGCCGAGCTGGTCGGGCTGGTGATGACGCGATTGCGCCCCCCGACCCTCCCCATGCTCGAGTCGGAGTTCCAAACGCTGGTGTACAACGCACTCGAGAACTGAGACAGATGCTTGGCACGAAGACGCTCCGTGGCTCGTCGATTCCGTGTCACGTCCGATTGCCGCTCTTGGCCCTGGCCGTACTTTTGTCCGGGTGCGCGCCGGAGCCGGTGCCGTTCGAGAGCGTTGCCGACATGAAACAGCTGATGACCTCCGTGCTCGAGCCGGCCGCCGAGGTGTATTGGGACGCGGTGGGCACGATTATGGACTTGGAGGGCACCGTGGAGATCGCCCCCAGAACGGAAGAAGAGTGGCAGGCGGTGCGCGACGCCGCCATGGTTGTCGCCGAGTCCGGTAACTTGCTGATGATGCCGGGCCGCGTGCAGGGCGGGGTGCAATGGATGGACTTCTCCAGGGCGCTGATCGCGAGGGGGCGCCAGGCGCTCGCGGCGGCGGAGGCGAGAGACACTGCAGCGGTCTTTTACGCCGGTGGCGAAGTTTACTTGGTGTGCTCCAATTGCCACGCGGTGTACGCGCCCGACACCCTCAGGCCGGCCTTTGCCCGCGACCAATAGGGGCCGCGCGTGATGCTGAGTTTCCTGGAGTGGCTCGGCAACACGTCCTGGAGCGTCGCGCTCGTAGAGTCGCTCCATGTGTGGCCGCTCCTGGAGTCGACCCACGTCCTGAGCCTGGGCCTGTTCGTCGGGACGGCGGTAATGCACGATCTGCGCCTGCTGGGTTGGACCATGAGAGGCGTACCGGTTTCCGAGGTGACGGGCCGCTTGCTGCCATGGACGCGGATCGGCTTCGCCGTGATGGTGATAACCGGACTCTTGATCTTCTACTCCTCTCCCCTTCGCTACTATCACAACATCTTCTTCCGCTTGAAGGTGCTGCTGCTGATCGTGGCGGGCCTCAACGCGTTCGTGTTTCACTGCGGCGTCCATCGCCGCGTCGCCGAGTGGGATCTCGACCCGGTGTCGCCACGTGAAGCGCGGGTGGCGGGCGCCGTGTCGCTCGTCGCCTGGGCCCTGATCGTCGTCACCGGGCGGATGATCGCGTACAACTGGTTCGATTGCGCCATCCAGCCGCAGCCCGATCTGATCAACTGGGCCGCCGGATGCGTGATCCAGCCCTAACAGGGTGCCTATAGTCGTGTTGCTGTCGTTCTTCGAATGGTGTGACGCGACCGCCCTGGGCGCGGCGGTTCGCAACTCGCTGTGGCTCTTCCCGACCATCGAGGCCGTACACCTGCTCGGCCTCTGCGTGCTCGGCGGATCGCTACTGGTGGTGGACCTCAGGCTGCTGGGACTGGGACTCAAACGGCAGACGATCGCAGAACTGCACGCTCAGCTGCGCCCGTGGCTAGCGGGAGCGCTCGCCGTGATGGTTGCGACGGGGCTCCTGCTCTTCCTCTCAGAAGCTGTGAAGTGCTACTACAACCAATCGTTCTGGGTGAAAATCACGACGCTGCCGATCGCCCTCTTGTTCACTTTCGCCGTCCGCGCCCGGGTCGCCCGCGCGGGCGGGCTCGAGACGTCGGCGCGAACCCGACTGGTGGGCGCCACCTCCATTGCGCTGTGGTTCACTGTGGCCGCCGCCGGTCGCTGGATCGGCTTCTCCTAGCCCGGACTCTCAACGGGGTGGCTACAGCGCGCGAGCGCGATGGCGCTTAACAGCGTCCCTGCTCGGTCCTCTGTCGCTGCGCATCATCGGGCGCCCCAGTGCCCGACGACCCCAGGAAGATCTTGTTGCCGTCCGCGAAGGTCACGTCGCGGCCGTTAGCCCGCTTGAGCGAGTGGTCCTTCGCCTGATATCCGTCGACGATGATCACGGTACCGGGTGTCAGACAGTCGCGTCGGAGGCCTCGTCGCAGGAGCACGTTGGGCGTGCCGCCCTCCACCATCCACACCTCGGTCGTGCTGTCCTCGTTCACGATCTCCAGGTGGATCCACGTGTGGGGGTTCACCCACTCGAGCCTGACGATCTTGCCTTCGAGTCGAATGGGAGCGTCCCGGTCGAATTCGGCGCCAAAGGCGTGATGCGCCAAGAGCGGCGCAGCATACACGAGGGCCATGAGGACCGCGGCGCCGCCGATCAGCGTCAAGCGTTTCGTTCGCATCGTTTTCATCTCGGCTCTTCCCTGCTCTCCCGCGCTTCACGTTCCTGGGCGCGCGCGCCGCTCAGCACATTGAACAGTGCGTAGTTTGCCTCGTGGCACGCATATTCGTAGACGCGGCCGTCCAGCGCCTTGAACGGCACCTCTCCGCTCCACGGGCGGGTGTAGGTCGTGGGATCTTCCACCGTAAACTCGTAATTGATCGTGTGCTCGTCGGCCCGAGTAAAACGCTCGATCACCTTCATGTTTTCGGAGCCACCAGGGTAGATCCACAACTGCCCGTTCGATTGCTTCGGGGGAAGATTGGTCGTCTCGACGACGAGCGTATCGCCTTCCCAGCAACCCCAGGAGTCACCCATCCACGGGCGGATGTCATCCGGCAATGGCTGTCGCTCGCCCAGACTGATGATCCGTACGTCGTGGACCATCTCGGTCAGAATCATCACGTGATCGGTAGTTTGAACGATCGTGTAGTTGTTGTTGTAGAAATAATTGGGGAGCATCGGCGGGCCGGCATTGGAGCCGAACGACATGATGCAACGCTCGCCGTTTGGCCGGTTCTCGGGGTTGTCGAACTCGCCGAACTCGCGGCGTCGCGCCGCGGCCTCCCGGCGCGCTTGCTGTGCCTCGGGCGTCAGCCGCGGAATGCGACCGTCCTCGGGATCCACGACCAGTGAGCTGCGGGGCTCGCCATTGAAGATGGCCACCCGGTCGCCGGCATCGATGTAAAAGTAGTTGTAGCCCCCTACGCCGCCTGCAGCTCCGGTCGAGCCATCACCTCCTACCGGCGGTGCCTCGCGATCCGGGTCGCTGGGCTGG
The DNA here is from genome assembly GCA_965214245.1 of Acidobacteriota bacterium. GTDB lineage: Bacteria > Acidobacteriota > UBA890 > UBA890 > UBA890 > CBDCBL01. The sequence continues at coordinate 112,685 of CBDCBL010000008.1, read as the reverse complement.
GCGGCTGAATCGATCCGGTTCTGCCGGCCCGCCTCGATCTCGGCAACCTGCTCCGGGGTGAGAACGGCGCCCTGCCCCTCGCGGCGCTGGACCGGCGTGATCGTCGCATTGGTCCAGTTGCCCTGCAGATCCGGATGCCCGTCGGGTGTTCGGGGCATGATCCATGGCTCGGTTTCGGGGGCCTGGGTCGGCGGTGCGGTAGGTGCAGCCAGCCCAACGAACACCATCCCGCAACAAATCGCCAGGAGCGAGCGTCGAACGAGAGCCCTCATCTCCCCTCCTCTATTCTCCGACCGGACTTTTGCGAAGCTCGCCATAGATTAGCTCCTCCACGAACTCGACGCACTTGAACTGACCGAGCCGCGCATCCGGATCGATGTTGCGGTACAGCGGCATGCGGATCGTCCACGGACGAGAAAACGTGTTCGGATCTTCGATGGTGGCCTCGTACATGAGGTGGTCGGGGCTCGTCATCTCGTACCGCTCCGTCACCTTCAACGCAGCGCTGTGGTGGTTCCCCGCCCGGTCGAACCAGGTCTGGTCGTTGAACCCGCTGGCCTCCACGACGAAGATATCGCCCTCCCACCGGCCGGCGGACTGGCCCATCCAGGAGTCGATCTCGGGCGGGCCCGGGTCATCGAGGTAGATGTCGCGAACCGCGCCGGCATATTCGTAGACGATGAAAAACTTGCTCTCGCTCTGGAAGATCTGAAACGGGAACTGCATGTAGTTGGCACGCGGGACACCCGGCAAATAGCACTTGATTTCGGGGTCACGGGAGAGCCAGTTTTCCTGGTTATCCTGCTTCACGGCGAGCGCCTCGGGCAGGTAGGGAATTTCGCCGCCCACCACAACGCCCTGCCCCGAAGGCACGGCACCCACGGCGCCGAAGGCCAGCACCTCTTGCGTCGGTACGGGCACCACGGGGCCCGGCTGCATGGCGAGGGCGGCACGGGCAAGGTGCGGCTCGATGTCCCAATGGGCATTGCCGAGCGCCTGCCAGATGCCATTCATGTCCGGCTTGCCCGAGGCGGTTCTCGGGATGTCGGCACGCTGGGCAGCTCCGGCGACGTCGGTTCGCTGGACGCATCCGGAGTCGGCGACGAGGGCCGCCACGAGCAGGGCACCGAAGACAGAGCTGCGAACGGTCATGCTGAACCCCCTGTGAGGCACCGTCGCATCTAATCCACGGCCCGTCAAGGTATCCGAACCGATGACTACCGCCGCTCGTAGGCCAGGTTTCCGTCGATGAACGTCATCTGAACAGCGATGTCTTTGATGCGGTCAGGCGACACGCTCGTCGGGTCGTCCGACAGGATGACGAAATCGGCGAGCTTGCCGACCTCGATCGACCCTTTGACGTCCTCGTCGAAGGTCGAGTAGGCACTGCCCATCGTCCAGACAGCGATTGCCTCCTCGGCGCTGATCCGCTGCTCGGCGCCGTAGACGTTCCCCTCGGCGCTAGTCCGCGTCACCATGCTCTGGATCCGCAGCATCGGGTCCGCCGCACTGACGCCATAATCCGAGTTCCCGGCAACTGGGATGCCGAGATCCAGCGCCGAGCGGTTGGCGTGCATCATTCCCCAGCGGGCCTCCCCGTACGCCTCCATCTTGTCGCCGTGCTCCCAGACGTAGGAATGCAACGCCAGCACCACGCCCAGCTCCTTCGCCCGCTCGAGGATCCCGCGGTTGACGACGCTGGCGTGCTCGATCCGGTGGCGGTGATCCGGCCGTGGCGAGCGGGCCAACGCCCCGCCGACGGCGTCGAGCACCATGTCGATCTCCCGGTCACCGTTCGAGTGCACCGCCACCTGGAACCCGGCCGCGTGGATCTCGAAGACGAGCTCGTCGAGCTCCTCCTGCGATCTCGCCGGCCGGATACCGTAGTAGTCTCTGCTACCGGTTTCGGGATTGATGATGTCGTAGGGCTCGTACAACCAGGAGGTCCGTCCCGAAAGCGAGTTGCCGTGGTTCATCTTGATCGCGCCGATCCTCAGGTGGTCGTCGCCGAATCCGGTCCGCAGGTTCAGCTGTTTCAGATCGTCAAGGTGCCGACTCCTGAACATGATCGTCACCCGGACCGGCTGTCCACGCTCCACGGCGTTCTGGTAGCGCCTGAATGACCCGGGAGACCCGCTGGCGTCGACGATGCTGGTGATCCCCTTGCTCAGGAAGCTCTCGAAGGTCAGTTGAAGGCCTTCGAGCTCTTCGTCACGCGTCGGCTCGGGAGGCGGCGGGCCGGCGCGATTCACGAGCCCGATGGCATTCTCCCAGACAACACCCGTCGGCTCGCCGTTCGCGTCACGCTCGAAGCCGCCCCCGGCGGGATCCGGTGTTCGGCTGCTGATGCCCGCCATCTCGAGCGCGTAGGAGTTGACCGCCGACACGTGGCCGCTGGAATGGCCGATGCGAATCGGATGCTCCCTCGACGCCCGGTCCAGGTCGTGGCGCGTCGGGTGTCGGCCGAGCTTGGTGTCCTGGTAGCGAGTACCGACCACCCATTGGCCCGCCGGTGTGATACGGGCTTTCTCCTCCAACGCCGCAATCAGATCGTCGATCGTCCCGACGCTCGCCGGGCTCAAATCGACCCGCCCCAGACGCGACGTCACCGGGTAGGTCGGGCTCGGGTGCATGTGCGCGTCGATGAAGCCGGGCGCGATGGTCTTGCCAGCGGCGTCGATGACCCGTGTGCCCGGCCCGATCAGCGTGCCCACCTCGGTCTCGCCGCCGACCGCGACAAACCTGCCGTCGCGGACCGCCAGCGCCTCCGCTCGTGGGTTGGCTATGTGGACGGTAATGATGTTGGCCGCCACGACGACCAGGTCGGCGTGTAGTGCTTCGCTCGTGGTCCCTGAACAGCCGGCAGAAACACTGGCACTGAGCAGTCCGGCGACGAGCAGAGCGCGGCCGATCACGCCGCCCGTGGGGATAACGCAATCCGAGCTGGGTACATTCTTCACGAGCTCAACTGGGCCACGCTTCATATGTCGCCTCTCCTCCCGGTTGGCATCATAGGTTATGTTAGCGCCATCTCGGGTGAACGTTGCGGGGACTATGAGTAGGTATTCGGCGCAGGTTGACCGCGGTCCCGCCGAGCGGCAGAGTATCGGCCTTTCTCCAACGGGTATCCGATGACGATGAGCCGCCCGCACGGTCTCCTCCCAGATTGGGGAACGAAACCGTTGCCTGCACCACCCGCGTTCACGCGGCGCAACGTCCTGCGTACGATCGGGCCCGGCATCATCGGCCTCGGCGCCGCCATCGGCAGCGGCGAGTGGCTGTTGGGCCCCTCGGTAATCGTCGCCTACGGGCCCTCCCTGCTCTGGATCACCACGGTCGCGGTGCTCTTGCAGGTGTTGCTCAACCTCGAGATGGCGCGCTACACTGTCTACACCGGCGAGCCGCTCATTCCCGGATACATGCGGACCTGGCCAGGGCCCGGCTTCTGGGGGTGTAGCTACGGCGCTCTGTCGATTCTGCAATACGGTTGGCCGGGCTGGGCGCTCGCCAGCGCTACCGCCAGCGCGGCGTTGTTGCTGGGTCGCATGCCGACCGCGGCCGACGCCGGTCTCGTCATCAGGCTCGGGTACCTGACCTTCGGCGTTTGCTTTCTCATCACCATGGTCGGCAAGAAGATCGAGCGTACCCTCGAGGTGGCGATGTGGCTGATGGTCGGCTTCGTGGGGGCGTACTTGCTGCTGATCGACGTCACCACGGTGTCCTGGGGCACCTGGAGCAGCGTTCTCTCCGGATTCGCGACTGTCGGGAGCCTGCCCGAAGACGTCGACTGGGCGCTTATCGGTGCGTTTGCCGCGTACTCCGGCATGGGCGGGATCGGCAATGCCTTTTTCACCAACTGGATGCGCGACAAGGGCTACGGGATGGGCGCCACGGTCGGCTATATCCCGACGGCGCTCGGTGACCGAGTGACCCTTTCGGCGCAAGGCAACGTCTTCGAGGTCGACGACGATTCGCTCGAGTCATGGCGGAACTGGTGGAAGTTCCTCAACGTCGACCAATGGGGCGTCTTCGGTCTCGGCTCGCTCGTCGGCATGGCGCTGATGATCCTGTTGACGCTCGAGTACGTCGCGGCGGGATCGTCGATCGACGGCTGGGCTGTGGCCAACCTCCAGGCGTCGGGTATCGCGGCGGTCCATGGGCCGATCTTCTGGTACCTGACGCTCATTGCGGGCGTCTGGGTTCTGTTCTCGACCCAACTCGCATTGGTCGACGGCCTGCCACGGGCGATCACGGACATGTTGTGGACGAGCAGCGCCGCCGTCCGCGACTGGCGGGGGGGTGATGTGCGCGCCGTCTATTACAGTGTCCTGGCCGTCTTCGCCGTTTGGGGTTGCGTCGCCTTGAACCTGGCGCAGCCGCTGACCCTGATCATCATCGGTGCCAACGTCGCCGGCTTCACGTTTCTGGTGGAGAGCCTCCACACACTGGTGGTAAACCGGAAGTTCCTGCCACCCGAGTTGCGCCCTCCGTTGTGGCGAGAGGCATCTGTTGTCCTGTGCGCGCTCTTCTACGGCGGCTTCGTGGTCGTCGCTTTGGTCCAGATACTCGGGTAACCGGCCGCACGCGCTCGTCGTTCACGCGTTTGCCGCTGCGACCCGTCGCTCAAGCGGGCGGGGCGAGGATCTCGTTCAGGCGGTCGGCCACGATCAGCTCCTGCCCCGGGAGCATCACGTCGACGGCCACGACGAGGTTTTCCTCGTGGACCATGGCCGCGATGCTCGGCTCACCGGTCAGGAGGGCATCGCAGACGGTGTGGGCCGTGTGATCCGAGACCGCATCGAACGCCAAGGCGACACAGTTCACCGGCCGTTCGAGCAGGTTCTCCTCCATCGTGAAGTAACGCGGCTGCACCGTAACTCCCTCGATCTCGTCGAGTCGAGCTCGTTCGAGCAGCCGCTCGACCTTCTCCGCGTAGCCAGCCCAGCGTTGCGCGGGTTCGGTCGACATCCACTCCTGCAGCGCTACAAGCACGCCGACGATGACCTGGCGATCCAGCTTGAAGGGCCGCCCGAAGGCCCTATAGTCGCCCGATTCGAAACGTGTGAAGTCAAGGCCGCCGACCGCGTCTATCAGGTCCTTGCGCCCGCAGATGAAGCCACCCGAGTTCGGGCCGCCGAAGTACTTGGCGCTGAAGCAGACCAGGTCGGCACCCGCGGCGCTGAAGCTGCGGATGATCTCGGCCGAGTCGATCAGATAGGCGGCATCGACCAGCGTCGGAACATCATGGCTCCGGCTGAGCGCTGCGACCTCGGCAAGCGGCAGGGTTCCCGCTGCCCCATCGAGATGCGCGGGGAACACGACCACGGCAGCACTTTCATCGAAGGCAGCTTCTAGCTGCTCGGGCGTCGTTCCGTGCTCGTCACCCACCTGATGCAGCGTGGCACCCGTCATCCGCGCGCAGCGATCGTACATATAGTGGTGACCACGCTGGATGACGATCCGGTCCGGCATGCCGGTCGTGTCCGGCAGCTGCTCCCATTTCTGCCCGTCGACACCGGTCATACACGCGGCGGTACCCAGCGTGATAGCAGCCGAAGCTCCCGGAGTGACACGCGCTGCCTCGGCGCCGACGATCTCGGCCAGGATCTCGCCGGACCGGTCCAGGAGCTTCACCATGCTCACGAACGACCGGTTGCTCTCTTCCATCGCCGCCCACACCGCCGACGAGAGAATCGAGCCACCGAGTCCCGTGTAAACACCACAGGCGTTGATGACGGGCGTGACTCCGAGGCGTTCGTACAGGTCGTTTCGGCCGGTCTGTTCGCCTGTTTCGGTCGATTCCTGAAGGTGTTCTGCGTTCGTCGGCATCACGAGTGGAGGCGAGGGTGAGGGTGGCGATTCACGCCCCTATTCGAACCTCTTCCACGTTAGCTGGCCGGTAATGCGCCCTTCAGCGTTCTTGATGGACAGCGTCAATTGGTCGCCGTCAAACTCGTAATAGCGCACCCAGCCTTCACCCACCGATCGTGCCGCTATGGGCGAGCCGATCAAGTGGTGGGTGACGGTCCCTTCCTCGGTGTCGATCTCGAACTTGCCGAAGTACGCGAAGCCACGCCGTATTCGTTCGTCGCCCGACGCTCGGTCGAGCTCCGGCAGGTCATTCGGCATGCCAATGGCCGCCATGTTGCCGTGGGCGTCGTACATGATCCGAGCGACGTAGTCGCGCGGAACGACCTCGCCGGTAGACCGAAACGACTCGTATGTCAGCAGCTCGTAATTGCCGACGAACATCTGCCGTACCGCCTCCACCGAGTCGGCCCGCTGAGCGGACGCCTCACCGCCGACCGATGACATGGTCACGACGAGCAGCACCACGGCCAGCGTCAATATGGTTCGTCCTCTGTGTTGCATGGTGGGTCTCCTTTCTAACGCTCGGTCCGAGGCCGGGGAAACCTCCCGTCCCGCATCGCCGCGTGGTACGCGAAGCTCGCCATCACCACCGAGTTGATCATCAGGTCGCGTGGCAGGAGCCGGTCGTAGACGTCCATGTTGAAGTGGTGACTTCGGGCCCGGTAGTCGATTCGGTCCTGCAGAAACTGGAAGCCGGGAAGCCCGTTTCTGATGAAGGAGAGGTGATCGGTCCCGGTGTTGCTGAATTGGGAGATCGTCTCCATCTCGAACTCATGAAACGGCGTCATCCAAGCCTCGAGTATGGGCGTCGCTTGGGTGTTGCCTTGTATGTGCACGCCGCGGAACTGGCCGGTGCCGTTGTCCATGTTGAAGTAGACGGAAAAGCGCTCGTGGTCGGGCATGGTGCCGTCTAGCGGGCTGCCGAAGTGGTTCTGGATGTACCCGCGAGAGCCGCTGTGGCCGACTTCCTCCTGACTCCAGAGGGCCACCCTAATCGTCCGCCTGGGACGGGCATCGATGGCCTCGAGAATGCGCATCGCCTCGAGCACGACGGAAATTCCGCTCGCATTGTCGGTGGCGCCGGTGCCGGTGTGCCATGAGTCGAGGTGCGCCCCGATCATCACCAACTCGTCAGCCAGATCACTGCCGGGAATATCGCCGATGATGTTGTATCCCGTCTGCTCCGATTCATCGAATGCCACGCTCACCTCGACGTCCATGGTCACCGCGATGCCGCGCTCGAGAATCCGGTAGATGCGGTTGTAGTGTTCGGTGGCAACGGCGAGAGTGGGGAGGACGCTCTCGATCCCCGCACGGGTCCGGTCGTTGCGCGTGTTTGGATGCCCGGTCGCGTAGACGGTTCCGTCGCTCCCGATGCTCGCTGTGAGCACGACCGCGACCCCCGCCGACTTGTAGAATTCCTCGACCTCGGCGGCGGAGATGTCCTGGCGGCGGAACGTCGATTGCTCGAGCTGGCCGCGCGCATAGCGGCCGATGAGGAGGTCAGTTCCCTCGGTCTCGAAGACGCCCAGCGACTCCTCGTCGTGCCGAAACGCGTCTTGCACGAAGCGGGGACTCGTCGGCATCGGTGGTGTGGCCAACACGATTGCTCCATCGAGCCAACCGCGATACTGATCCAGGTCTTCAGGATTCTGAATCGTGGCAATCACCGCATTGCTGGTAACCGGACCCTGGGTTCCCGCGCTCCAGGCGAGCGGGTAGGCAATCACCATCTGATAGTCGGGAGCGGTCATGTGAACGGAAACGCGCTCGATCTCCCAGCCGACGGTCTCGTCGCCCCACGCCTCTTTCGAGACCCCGGACAGCCCGAACTCCGTCATGCGGGCCATCGCCCACTCCTGGGCCTGCCGCATGTTGGGCGATCCGGTGAGCCGCGGACCAATCACGTCGGCGAGGTAGCCGGCGCTGTCCATGACCTGCGAGTTGTCGAATCCCTCGCTCCGAATACGGTCGACGACGTCCCAATAAACCGGCTCTTGCGCGGCGGTCGCAGACGATACAAGCGAGAGTACGGCGACGATGGTCAGGCCCCAATACGATTTGGTCATGTGTTTTGGCTCCGGTCGAGGCGGTCTAAACAACCACCCGCGGTAACCGCGGATTCAGGTGCATGAAGAGGTCATAGATTGAAACGCCGGCCTCGGCCGACAGCCAGTTCGGGTCGATTTCCGGGGCATCGGGACCCATTAGGGTGACCACGTCGCCGACCGCCACCGTCGGGTCCGGGCCCACTTCCACGATGGTGTGACTCGCCGACACCGCGCCGATGACGGGGTAGGTCTTCGAACCAATCAAGACGCGCCCTCCCTCCACGGACTCCCGTGGATACCCGTCTGTGTGCCCCACCGGAAGCGTCGCCACCCAGGTCGGCTCCGGGGCGACGTAGTTACGCCCGTAGGAAACGCTGTCGCCGGTGCGTAGCCTTTCGACTCTTACGACCCTGGCCTTGAGGCGAACCGTGCTGCGCAGAGTGGCCGTTTCCCGCTGCAGAGCCGGGTCGTTCGGATACCCACCGCAGAGGGCCATGCCCGGCCGCACCATGTCCAGATGGGCCTCGGGGAGCTCGAAAACGGCGCTCGAGGATGCGGCGTGCCGGGCCCCGAGAGCGAACCCCGCGTCCGACGCCTGGCGTACCACCGACAAGAATCGGCTGAGCTGCTCCAAGTCGTACTCAGAGTCTTCCGTGAAGCCCGTAAAGACGCCTTCGACCCGGACCTTTCCACTCCCCACCACAGATTCGATCCAGGGCAGGGCCTTCTGATACGGGATGCCCATCCGGCTCATGCCCGTGTCCAGGTAGATCTGGGCGTCTATGGGACCTCCAACGACCTGCACCATGGGCTCGATGAGCCGCAGGGCGTCTTCGGAATAGATGCAGGGCCGGATACCGAGGTGCGCCAGCTCCGGGGCGAGCGATTCGGAAAACAGCGCCATCAGATAGACCGGCTTGCGAACGCCCGCTTCCTTCAGGGTGATGGCCGCCTCCGCCTTGACGACGGCGAGACCGACGATCTCGGGCATGGGCTCGAGAAGAGCCGCCGCTGTCGTCAGGTCCAGGCCGTAGGCGTTGTTCTTGATGACCGCCAAGATGGGGCGGTTCTCCGTGAGGCGCCGAATCTCGGCCACGTTGTTGGCCAGCGCGTCGGCCTCAACCTCGATCCATGGGTCGAAGCGATCCCCCAGTTCCTGGGGAGGGACGCCACGCCGCATCGAGTAGGCCTTCGCCATGGCGGGGTTGCTGGTGACCGTTACGCCGACGGCTCCCAAGGCTGCCGTTTGTAGAAAGGTGCGACGAGTGGGACTCATGGTGCCTCCCAACTCAGTAGGCCGATCCTATTCATCTTCGCCCTGGTCCACTCCTGAGCGCCGCGTATGTTCGGTGAGCCGGTGAACCTAGATCGCCTGGTTGGCGCGATCTTCTGATATTCGTCGATGCTTTTCCAGCGAATCTGTCGGCCATCATGGCCGTGCTGCTTCACGTAGCGGAGCCGGAGAGGCAGCGGATGCGATTCGGGAGTGGATGAGGGGGTAAACCAGCGGGCGCAATTCTGAGCGCAGTACCGGTCGAATCCCGGGCTAGATGAGATCCCCGTTCCACAGTTGCCGAACAAAGCTGACAACAGGAAGAATCTCGATCCCGTCATCAGTCCTACGCGCTGTCGGCTCTCGACATACGACGATGCACCGTTCGATACGAGCCTGGTCCTCCGCGAGACTGCGCAACCCCTTGAGATGATCCCGCGTGATCTTCGCGCTCGACTTCGCTTCGATTGCGAGCTACAAGTCGCCGAGCACGAAGTCGACCTCGATGCCGCTCGCGAGTCGCCAGTAGGAGAGATCGCCGTCGAACTCGCGATAGCTTACATAGGCGGAGAGCTCGTGAAAGACTCAGTTCTCGAAGGCCTTGCCGTACAACTCTGATCCGGGCACCAGCTCCCCCCTTCGGGCCAGTCTGTTTACGACACCGACGTCGACGAAGTAGAACTTCGGCGCAGCAATGACCCTCGGTCTACCGCGCCCCGCCCGATGATTTCAGCATCTCCATCACCTGGTCGAGACTGAAACTGGCCGCCTCCTGACGCGGTGGATACTCGACGAAGGTCTGCAAGAAACCCCCGACGTAGGTCTGCGCGGGAACCAACAGGTAGGCGCGATCGAGCAACCAGTCGTAGTAGGTGTTCGAGGTCTGCTCAGCGCGCTCGTAGGGGTCGCGCCGCAGGTTGAAGATCAGCGGTACGCGCAACGACACGAACGGCTCCATCCAAACGCGAAACGTCCCGGTGGCTTTCTGCTCCATGAAGATCAGCTTCCAATCGTCATAGCGAAGCGCCGTCAGATCTCCGTCGTCGGAGAAATAGAAGATCTCGGCGCGCGGGCTCTCGTCGGTCTCGCCGGTGAGCATCGGCAGGATGTTGTAGCCGTCGAGGTGGACCCGGTAGTCCCGCCCGAGCGCGGACGAGGTGTAGCCGTCGAGCAGGTCCTCCTTGATGGTGTCGTTGCCGGCCGCCGCTGCGAACGTCGGCAGCCAGTCCATGTGATGGACGATCTCGTTGCTCACCGAGCCGGCCTCGATGTGACCGGGCCAACGTACGGCCGCGGGCACGCGCCAGCCGCCCTCCCAGTTCGTGTTTTTCTCGCCGCGGAAGGGTGTGGACGCGGCGTCGGGCCAGGTGTTGTAGTGTGGGCCGTTATCGGTGCTGTAGAAGACGATCGTGTCGTCGGCGATACCCAGCTCGTCGAGAACGTCGAGGAACTAGCCGATGTGCATGTCGTGCTCGACCATGCCGTCGGAGTACTCGTCCTGCCCGGAGATGCCGCGCAGCTCTTCCTTGACATGGGTGCGGAAGTGCATGCGCGTGCCGCTCCACCACACGAACCACTGTGTTCCGGCGGCGTCGGCGCGGCGGATGAAGTCGATCGCTCGCTCGACGGTGTCGTCGTCGACGCTCTCCATGCGTTCCGCAGTCAGCGGACCGCGGATGTCGAACCTCTGTTTGATCGCGTCGATCGAGGCCTGCGTGTCCCACGTCGCCGGCTCGACGTAGCCGGCCGGGATGCCGAGCGCGTTCAGGTAGCCGGGCGCCTCGGGCCCGCCGTGGTCGGCTGAGAGCACGATCAGCGTTCTTTCGAGCCCGACGTACTGGTCGACGAATGCCAGCAAGCCGGCAAGCGTTCGGTCGAGCTGCAGGATGTTGTCCTCGGCCTCGAGGCTAGACGGGCCGAAAACGTGCCCGACGTAGTCCGTCGACGAGAAGCTGACCCCCAAAAAGTCGGTAACGTCGTCCTGGCCGAGCTGCTCGTTGGTCAGCAGCGCCTTGGCGAACTCCGCCGTCAGGTAGTCTCCGGCGGGGCTGAGCGTCAACAAGGTCGTGAAATACCTTCCGTCGGCGTCGCCGAAGGCATGCGGGAACGTTCGCCCGAAGTCCGCTACGTCGGTTTCCCAGGGACGATCGTCGGCGTCGCCGAAGAGATAGGTCGACACGTCGTTCAGCAGGCTCCAGGACTTGCCGGCGTACGCGAGCGGCAGCTGCTGCTCGTTCCAGCGCTCGACCCAGGACGGATAACGATCGTAGTAATAGCTGCTGGTGACGAACTCGCCTCCAGCCTTGGAGAACCAGAACGCCTTCCCGGCGTGACCTGCCATCGACACGGCACCGCGGTCCTTGACCGACACTGCGAACACCTTGGCGCGGCCCGCGGTGTGGCTCGCCAGCTCGTCGCCGAACGTAGACACCATGATCGCCGCCGGCGAGCGCCCCTCGCTCCGGGCGGCCCGCTGGGTCGGATCGATCTCGGCCCCCTCGTCGACGTCTGCGCCCGCCGTCAGCAACCGATAGCGGGCATCCTCAATGCCGTAGGTCACCTCGCCGGTCTCGCGGTCGAGCCAGGTATTGCCGATCATCCCGTGGGCCGCCGGGTAGGCCCCGGTCGCGAGCGTCGTGTGCCCGACGATCGTCTCGGTGTTTGCATGGGAGTGGTGCGCGTCAGCATAGACAGTGCCGTTCTCCCAGAGGTAGCGCAGCCCGCCGTCCCCTAGACGATCGAAATAACGGGTCGGCAGGTCGCCGCGCAACTGGTCGACGGTGATCTGCAGCACCAGACGCGGCGGCGTCCTGCTCGACAACCGATGTGAGGATGCCTCCGCTCGGGAGTATCACTGGAAAGACCAGCAGCAAGCACAAGAAATGCACCATGGAAAGCATCGATAGCCTTATCGAGTTTCACTCTGCGGAATGTACGACGGGAGTCGTTCCTTGAGCATCTGGATGTGCTCGGGTCCGATGCCGCAGCAGCCGCCGATGATCTGCACCCCCATCTCTACCCACTTTAGAGCCTCCGCCAAGTAGTTTTCAGGCGAGATCGTGTCGATGAACTGCCAGTTCGGCATCACGAACTCGCCGCAGTGAGCGTAGGCGCCGACGGGTCCCGACCAGCGATCCATCAGCACGCGCAGCGCCGGAGCGACATCCTGTGTCTGCGTGTGCATGACATTCGCCACCACGCCACCCAATGGCAGGAGGGCATCCAACGCCGACGCCAGGGTGCCGTCGTATTTCTTGCTAAAGAGCATGACCGTCGAATCTTCACCAATCTTGCAGGTGAAGCCGATCCACGTGGGCAACCCGGTTGCAACGGCCGCGGCCACCGCTGCCGCCGAGTAATCGATGTCCCACATCATTTCCATCATGATCAGGTCGACGCCGGCCTCAACGAGCAATTCTGCCTGCTCACGGAAGTTGGCAGCGGCTTGCTCCACCGAGCACATGTACTCGATTTCGAAGTGAACAGAAGAGATCGACCCGGCGATGAAGACGGGTCGTTCAGCGGCGTTCTCCCGGGCCTCGCGGGCAAGGGCGACGGAGCGTTCGTTCAATTCACGGAACCGGTCTCCGAGCCCCGCGGCCTCGAGCTGATGCCGAGCGGTCGAGAACGAGTTCGTGGTGATGATGTCGGATCCCGCTCGGATGTAGTCCTCGTGTACCGCGCGAACCACATCCGGATGTGTAGCCACAGCGGCCGCGCTCCAGGCGGCGGCGTCCATCGGCACCCCGCGCCGCTCGAGCTCGGTGCGCCCGTCGCGCCGTCGAGAAGGATCACCTCATCTCGGGCGATCCGCTGCTCCAAGCTCTCCACCATGGTCTCTATGGACCCGACCATTCGATCCGAGCGTACTCGGCGCTCTTGCCCGAGAGATCCCAGTTCCGGCCCCAGTCGCGGACCCGGCTGCGTGTCCCCGTACTTACAACCACGTCCGGGGCAACCCAGTAGGCGCTGTTGGTGACCATGGTGGGACCATCACCGCCGGGCCGCTCGAGCGGCTCCACGCTGCCACCGATGATCTTCGGGATCTCGACTCGCCATCCCTTGCCTTCTTTCTCGAAGGAGATCGGCACCTGCTTGGTCCCGAGAAAGTTGGCAGTCATGATCGAAAACCAGCCAGTTTGGCCGCCCGCCTCGCCCGTGAAGATCTTGGTCAGGGCATCGACCGCGGCGGCGCGCGCCCCCTCCTCTACATACAGCCCGAGCGTCCAGTTCCCCTCAGCCAGGGGTCCCGGCACCTCCAAGAACATCGCGACGTTGGTGTCGTCGAGTTTCTCGTCGCCGGCGTTCCCTTCATCAATATGAATCGCCCACCAGGAGTAGCAAGGCCCCTCGGTGGGCCGCGCCCTACCCAGCGAGATCACACACGGGCAGAAGACTTCGCAGTTGCAGCTCAGCAAGAATTCGCCCTTGATCCTCCAGGGTAACGCCACGTGTCCCTCCGAGTTTGCTCGTGCGGGCCGAGTCACCGTATGTTATACATCGCCGCCGATCGACCCAACGCTCAGGTCTACTACCGACGGCACCCGAAAGGAGGAGGCGATGGAACTGTCCGATCTCGGCGATCGCCCGCCCCTCGGGGAGATCCCGGAGAAGATGCATGCGTTTGTCGTGCGGCAGGATCGCTTCGGCGAACCGCGCGATGCCTGGAAGCGGGAAATCATCCCGACCCCCTCCATCGGGGCCCACGACGTACTGATCTACGTCATGGCTACCGGCATCAACTACAACAACGTTTGGGCCGCTCTCGGTCAACCGCTCGACGTTATCGCTGCCCGACAGAAAGGTGGCGAGCCGGAAGACTTCCACGCCGGCGGCAGCGACTGCGCGGGCATCGTTTGGGCGGTCGGAGACGAGGTCACCGGCGTCGAGCCGGGTGACGAGGTCGTGGTTCACAGCGGCTGGTGGGAGCCCGACGACCCCTGGGTGCTGGCGGGCCGCGACCCGATGCTGGCGGAGAGCACACGGATCTGGGGATATCAAACCAACTACGGCAGCTACTGCCAGTTTGCCCGTGCCCAGGCCCATCAGTGCCAGCCGAAGCCGGCGCAACTGACCTGGGGGCAGGCCGGTTGCTACATGCTTTGCGCATCGACCGCGTATCGCATGCTCATGGGCTGGCCGCCCCATGTCGTCGAGCCGGAAGATGTCGTTCTGGTTTGGGGCGCCGGCGGTGGGCTCGGCAGCATGGCCCTGCAAATTACGAGCGCGGCGGGCGGTCGACCTATCGCGGTCGTTTCGGACGACACCAAGCGGCAGTTCTGCCTCGATCACGGAGCCGTCGGGGTGATCAACCGCACCGAGTTCTCGCATTGGGGGCTCTTGCCCGACCCCGAGGGTGCCGAGTACGGAGATTGGGCCAAGGGCGCCCGCGCGTTTGGCAAGGCGATTTGGGAAATACTCGGTGCCAGGATCAATCCACGCATCGTCTTCGAGCATCCCGGAGAGGCGACTCTGCCGACGTCGGTGTTCGCCGCAGGCACCGGCGGCATGATCGTAATCTGTGCCGGAACCAGTGGATACAACGCCACTCTGGACCTGCGGTACCACTGGATGCGGCAGAAGCGCCTACAGGGGAGCCACCTGTCCAACGATCAGCAGGCGGCGGCGGTGAACCAGCTCGTCGTCGAGGGCAAGGTCGACCCGTGCCTGTCCCATACCTTCTCCTTCGACGAGATCGGCGAGGCGCACCAGCTCATGCACGAGAATCGCCACCCCTACGGGAACATGGCAGCGCTGGTGAACGCGACTTGACCTGACCCCCTCAAAATGATCTTCTGGCCCTCGATCGAGTCGCTGCGTTCATCCCTACTGCAACTCGACCGTCACCGTTTCGATCGTGCCGTTGAACTCGTTGTGCCGCTCGGCGTAGTCGTCGGTAACCGGTGTCGCCTCGTCCACGCCTACGTCGACCGTCTCGTCGGCTGAAAACAGAAAGGACGTAGTGCGCTCGATCCGCCCCTCGGCCACCTGCTGCCCATTGACGTAGAGCGTCCCCATGCCACCCATGCCGGGCGCGTCGCCACCTTCGTAGGCAAACTCGTAACGGATCGTCGCCTTGCCGCCGGGCAACGGCTCCGGAGCGGTAACGGTGTAATGCTCCTTGCCGACCCAATTGTGGACGTAGGAAACGCTTCCGTCCTTCATGTAGAGGCTCCAGCCGGCAAAGCGCCCACCCTGGGCGAGGATCACGCCTTCACCGCCGCCTACAGGAATTTCCACCTCGGCGGTGATCGAGTGCGAGCGGTTTTTCACGTTGATGAAGGCGTTCTCCATCATGCCGGTCATCCCCGGGTACAACGTGAGCGAGGTCCGCTCACCCATCAGGTCTGGTCGCCCGGCGATCGCCGCGTTGAAGCGCTCGAAGGTCCGGTCGTCGATCGGGAGGACGTGGTACTTCAAGGCTTCCTCCATGAAGAGGTCCTGAAGCTCCCGGAGCTTGGCAGGGTCCGAGGAGGCCAGGTCATTCGCCTGGCTGAAGTCTTCGGCGACGTGGTACAGCTCCCAGGTGTCCTGGTCGAGCGGGCCATCCGGCGCCGACCCCCAGGGCGTCCGGTGCTTCGTGGCCGCCACCCAGCCGTCGTCGTAGATGGCACGATTTCCGAACATCTCGAAGTACTGGGTGGTATGACCGATCCGCGGCATCGGGTGCGTCGAAGGAATAGAGCAAGCTCACCCCTTCGAAGGGCTTCTGCCGGGCGCCGTTGACCGACGTCGGAAACGGCAGGCCGGCAGCCTCCATCACGGTCGGCGCGATATCGGTTACGTGGTGCCATTGTGGGCGGATCTCACCTTTCGCCTGTATGCCATCCGGCCAGTGCACAACCAGTGGGTTGCGCGTGCCGCCGTAGTGTGAGGCAACCTGCTTGGTCCACTGGAACGGGGTGTTGGTGGCCACGGCCCACCCGGCTTGAAAGTGGGGGAAGGATGTGGGGCCGCCCCAAACGTCCATGTACGGCAGCTGATCCTCGACGGCGTCCGGCAAGCCGTTCAAGACGATGGTTTCGTTGAACGTCCCGGCCAGCCGGCCTTCGGCGCTGGAACCGTTGTCGCCGAAAACGTACAAGAAGAGCGTGTTGTCCATCTCGCCTATCGCCTCGATGGCGTCGACCAGACGACCGACCTCGTGGTCCGTGTGCTCGGCAAAGGCGGCGAAAACCTCCATCTGGCGGGCGTAGAGCCTCTTCTCGTCTGCCGACAGCGTTTCCCAGTCGGGAATGTCGTCCGGCCTCACAGCCAGCTCGGTGCCCGGGGGCACCACGCCAAGCTCGATCTGCCGGGCCAGCGTCTGCTCGCGGTATTCATCCCAGCCGCCATCGAACTTACCCTCGTACTTCGCGATCCACTCCGCCGGCACGTGGTGCGGCGCGTGCGTGGCCCCGGTGGCGAAGTAAACGAAGAACGGCTTGTCCGGCGTCAGCGCCTGCTGGTACCGCGTCCAGGTAATCGCCTGGTTGGTCATGTCGGTGGTGAAGTGATAGTCGGGGTCGTCGTGCGGCTCGATTTTGGTCGTGCCCTCGTAGATCAGCGGTGCCCACATGTTCGTTTCGCCGCCGATGAAGCCGTAGAACTTGTCGAAGCCCGACCGCGTCGGCCAGCGGTCGAACGGACCTGAAACGCTCACCTCCCACGGTGCCGTCTCGTGATACTTGCCGAAGGCCGCCGTGCTGTAGCCATTCAATCGGAGCATCTCGGCGAGTGGCGCGACGCTCTGCGGCCGCCGCCCTTGATTGCCGGGAAACCCGGTAGCTACTTCCATGACCGAGCCGGCGTTGGCCGAATGGTGATTGCGACCGGTCAAGATCGCCATGCGGGTGGGCAAGCACAGCGCCGTGGTATGGAACTGGTTGTAGCGCAGACCGCCTTGCGCGAGCCGGTCCAGGGTAGGCGTCTGGATGGGGCCGCCGAACATGCTCGCGGCGCCGAAGCCGATGTCGTCGATCAACACGACGACGACGTTGGGCGCCCCCTCCGGCGCCTCAACCGCAAACGGAGCTGGAGCCTCGGCATTGCGCGCGTCCAGCTCGGTGATCGGAGAGTAGTCAGGCTCGGCGATCGGCAGGACGGTGCGGTCGAGCGTACCGACCGTCGTCATGTCGTCCGCGGGGGCGCAGGCTCCTGTTACCAGCAGGCCGACGACTACGAGGATCTTCAATGTCGCTCGATTCATCTCCACTCCTTAGTTGGTTCTCTGTCGAGGTTTGCGGTGCTCAAGTCGATGATGCTTGTTGCGGGAACGAGTTGCAAAGACAATCTCCAATTTGAAACTCGTGCTTCGACCGCCTTAGATAATTGGTGTCTTGTTGTCCGTGTGTCTTTGGACTTGACCCGATTTCGTGGACACCTTACGACGTACACGGGAGGTGTTCAGGATGCCAAGGACAAGAGGGCCGTACCCGGCGGAGTTTCGGCGGCGGATCATAGAAGTGGCACGAGCTGGGCGGAGCGTCGCCGAGCTGGCCAAGGAGTTCGAGCCGTCGTACTGGACGATTCGCCAGTGGATCAAGCAGGCTGACCGCGACGAAGGCCGCAGCGCCGAAGGGCTCAGCACTGCTGAGCGCGAGGAGCTGGGGCGGCTGCGGAAAGAGAACCGCCAGCTGAAGCAAGAGCGGGAGATCCTTTCAAAAGCCGCGGCCTGGTTCGCTCGGGAGACCGACTCGGTACCGCCGAAGTCTTCGAGTTCGTGAGCGGTCACCAGGCGAAGTATCCGATTGCCACGATGTGCCGTGTGCTGGAGGTCTCCACCAGCGGGTACTACGCGTGGCGCCGGCGGGAACCGTCGGCTCGATCGCGGGCGGACGCAAAGCTGCAGGCACGGATCGAAGCGATCCACAGGGAGAGCCGAGGCACCACATAACCTACATCCCAACGTGGGCAGGGTTCTTGTACTTGTCGGTCGTCGTGGACGTCTTCAGCCGTCGCGTTGTCGGTTGGTCAATGGCGACCCATCTGCGCACCGAGCTCGTGCTCGAGGCGCTGAACATGGCGATCTCGCAACGACGGCCCCAACAGGTGATTCATCACAGTGACCAAGGTACGCAGTACACGTCGATCGCCTTCGGTCAGCGCTGCCAGGAGGTCGGGGTGCGACCGTCGACCGGATCAGCCGGTGACTGCTACGACAACGCGATGTGCGAGAGCTTCTTCGCCACCCTCGAGTGCGAGCTCCTGAACCGCCGGCGGTTCAGGTCCCAGGCGGAAGCCCGCATGACCGTCTTCGAGTTCATCGAGGGCTTCTACAACCCGCGTCGCAGACACTCACCCCTGGACTACGACTCGCCCATGGGGTACGAAAGGAGGCACGCTCAGATCGCTTAAATGTGAGCGGGAAACCGTCCACCAAGGCGGGGCAACTCCACTTGTTGGGTCAGCCTTTCGGGGGTGATCGAAGACTCCTGCACTCCGACTGGCTGTTAGTAGCTAGGAGAGAGCATTCCCCATGAAGATGGAACAAGTCAGCGATAGTTGTTTTGCCGTCCTGAACGAGAAAAACCGCGTGTGCGACGCCAATTCGGGCCTCATCAACCGTGGCGGCGGCGTGGTTATCGACACGCAGTCAGACTTGCCCCACGCGAGCCAGATGATCGAGTTGTTCGGCAAGGTGTGGTCCTCAATGCCCAAGCAGGTCATCAATACCCACGAGGATCCGGACCACGTGTGGGGAAATCAGTTGTTCGACGAGGCCGAAATCATCGCGCACCGGACCGTGCCTGAGCGGATGAAGGAAGTCGCCGACCCGAAGGAAAGCCAGAAGCTGCTGCACGGCGTCGATCGCTTCCTGACGCGCATCCTGCTGAGGGCGATACATCCCGGTGTCGCGGCGGCCGGAGAACAACTTGCGGAGGATTGCAACTTCGACAATATCGAGCTGGTCCTGCCAACGACGCTCTTTGACGAACGCCACGAGTTGGATCTGGATGGCACTGCCGTCCACCTGATTTACGTCGGGCCCTGCCATCAGCTCGGCGACACGATCATCCACGTACCTGAGGAGCGGGTCGTGTTCGCCGGCGACGTGCTTTTTCGCCTCTGCACACCGATGGGCTGGACCGGGTCCTATGAGAAGTGGTTCGAATGCCTTGACTTGATCCTCGAACTCGACCCGGAAGTCATCGTGCCGGGGCACGGACCCGTGTGCGGCATCGAAGGGGTCACCGAGATGAGAGCCTACCTGGAGTACGTCCGTGCGGAGTCAAAGAAATGCTTCGACGAAGGGCTCTATTCGCTGAAAGCTGCCAAGAAGATCGATTTCGGTCCCTACGGCGATTGGAAAGGGGCTTCGCGCCTCTACATGAATATCGAGCGCGCCTATCGAGAATTCCGCAGCGAGCCTCCCGACACCCCTTGGGATGCGCCGAGGACGTTTGACGCACTTCATAAGGTTTCGAGAGCAAAAGGAATTGAAATCGAATACTAGGCGGCCGATCGGCCCGCTAATGGTTCTAGTTCCCTCGGAACGACGACGAACGAGAGGCGGAAAGGGAACCGATCGATGATGAGCGAACCGGAGGCGTGGGAAGGTGCCCCTTCGAATCCAGGCGGTTAGTCGGGCAGACGCGCTACAGCCCCTGCCGCATGTAGCGACCGATCGCTTCGATTCCGCGCTCGATGTCCACTTCCATGTTGTAGAAGTGCGGCGAGAAACGGATTCCACCCCGGCTCGAGCCACCGCGGGCCGCGGCCACGATGCCGTCCTCCTCGAGTGCTCCGAGAACGCTACGGGCATTGAGCTCCCCCGGCCGGAACGTGACAACCGCGCCACGCCGCTCCGGCTCAGCTGAAGTCCACATATGCACCCCTTCGATCGCGTTCAGGCCTTCGATGAGCTGGCTGGCCAGCTCGCGGCTCCGCGCCTCGATCTCGTTCATGCCGATCGACTGGAGGAACTCGATCTGCGTGCCGAAGGTGTACAGAGCCGGCGTGTCGCGCTGACCCAGCCCTTCATGGGTGCGCGAGATGCCCGACTGTCCGGAGTAGGCGCTGTAGCTCGAGGGCCAGAACCGATCCTGGACACGCGCGTTGACGTACAGCACTCCGGTCTCCTTCGGGCCGCACGGCCATTTGTGCGCGCTACCCGAGTAGAAATCCGGCTGGATGTCGGACAGGTCCACGTCCAGCAGGCCGAACGATTGCGCCCCGTCGATCAATGAGATGATCCCCCGTTCCCGGGCCAGCGCGCAGAGCTCCTTGGCGGGGAAGAGTTCTCCCGCGACATTGCTATGGTGCATGAAAGTCATCACGCGCGTGTTCGCGGTGATGGCACGCTCGAACGCCTCGAGGTAGTACTCCATTCCGGGGTGCGGAGTGACCTGCTCGACTTCCCGTACCGCGTAGCCGAACCGCTCCCCCTTGGCCTTCCACGCCCGGTTGTTGCTGGGGTGGTTGTCCGAGAAGATCAGGACCTCGTCGCCCGGACCGAGGTCGAGCCCGTTCGACACCCAGTTGTTCGCCTCGCTCGTGTTTCTGGTGATGAGGATCTCTTCGGGTGTCACGCGTAGGAATCCGGCGAGCAGCTCGCGCGTCCGCTCCTTCTTGGCGCCGCCGATCTCGCTCCGGTAGCTCGGGAAGGGCACGCTATCCAATCGTTCCGTGTACTCGACGACCGTCTCCAATACTGCGACGGGAGAAGGGCAAAGGTTCGCGGCGTTCATGACCGACACGTCGGGAGGCATCGGAAACTGCGACCGAACGTCGTCCCAATTGACTGCCCCCCTGCGAAGGGAGCGGGTCGAGAGCGGAGCGGGCCGAAAGCCCTCGAAGCTCGGGTGCCCCAGCACGGCGGCCGACCCGCCGACGGCGAAGAGGCGAGTGAACTCACGGCGATTCAAGGACGCGCGGCTCATAGAATCCTCCTGGCGTTGTCAAGTTAACTCGACGTGACAGTACTCTCCTTCTTGCTCTCCTGCCAACCCTCCGGTGCCAACCCGCCGCTCACACCCGTGGAATCGAGAGGCATCGCCACGTGACGGCGTAGAGCCGACCGGCCCGCTTCCGGTAACCTTGCGACACGGCGTGTTTATTGACCGGTGAGATCTGTAAACACATCGTCTCGGTCAGGAGCCCCGGCCATGCGCGAACTATCTCTCCACTGTGAGATCGGTCCCCTGCAGCGCGTCTTCGGGGTTGTGTGCGTCGTTGCCGCCGCCGGCCTCGCCCCCCCCCCTGGCAGGTAGCCCGCCTGCTGACAACGCCCGGGGTCTTTCGATGGTGGATGCCGATCATCGTCATAGCCGGGATGTTGTTCGCCGACTTGGTTTCGGGAATTTTCCACTGGTCGGCTGATACCTGGGGAAGCGAATCGATGCCGATCATAGGCAAGCGTTTCCTCGAGCCGTTCCGCATCCACCACGTCAATCCCGACGATTTTCTGCGGCGCGAGTTCTTCGATGTCAACGGTGATGTCGCCATGATCTGCGCCGCGCTTCTGGCCGCCGTGTTCTGGATTCCACTCGATACCGGGTGGGGCAGGGGATGGGCGGTGTTCATGGTCTCGTTCATAATCGTCGCGTTGCCCACCAACCAGGTGCACCAATGGGCCCATATGCGGCGGCCGCCGGCCTGGGTTCGATGGTTGCAAGAGAGGCGCGTAATTCTGGGTCGTGACGAGCACCAGCTCCATCATCGTGCTCCCTACGCGACGCACTACTGCATCGCCACCGGCTGGTGGAACGGCCTACTGGGATATGTCGACTTTTTCCGCCGTGCCGAAAGCGCGGTCACGTTGCTGACCGGCTTGACGCCGCGTCAGGACGACGCCGCGTTTCTGGCGCAAGTCGCAAAGTCGGGAAGGCAGCATGGCGGCCGGAGATAGGCCGCACGTCTCCCTGGAGACGACGCAGTCGCGGGCTTTCGGTCACGGCTGGATCAGTGGCGTATTGTCGGCGATGCTGGGGGCAATCGGCCTGGGGGCGGTGTTGTGTTTCCTTTTTCCGACTTGGCTGACGACGCCTGAACTGCGCGCCCTGTACCCGATTCCCTACGTTCGCGCCTTGCTGCACCTGGTCCTGGTGACGGCGTTTCTGCTCGGCACCTTCAGCATCTGCCTCCGTTACAATAAGGCCCTCGGCCTGGTCGGAATAGGGTTTACCCTGATTGCCGCACTGCTGGGCGGCTCTCAGGTCTCGATTCGCGGTGAGCTGAGCGATGGACCGTTCCTCGGCCTCGACTGGTTTCTGCTCAACCTGATCATCTACTCGGCCGTGTATGTGCCGCTCGAGCGCTTGTTCGCCCACCGGCCCGAGCAACCGACCTTCCGCAAGGGCTGGCGCACCGACCTGACGTACTTCTTCCTGAACTCGCTGTTGGTGCAGCTGATGACCTTGCTGACCATGCGGCCGGCCATGGTGTTGTTCGATTGGGCCAGGATTCCGGTGGTGACAGCCTGGGTATCGAGGCTGCCGTTCCCAGCCCAGGTTCTGGGAGTTTTGCTCATCGCCGATCTGACCCAGTACTGGGTGCATCGCGCCTTCCACCACGTCCCCTTCCTGTGGCGCTTCCATGCCGTCTACCATTCCGCCGAAGAAATGGACTGGCTCGCCGGCTCCCGCATCCATCTGGTCGACGCTGTCGTGACCCGAGGCGCGACGTATGTCCCGATCTACGTGCTGGGCTTCTCCGGAGGCGGCGCTGTTTACCTACGTCGTGGTTGTGGTGATCCAGGCGACGTTCATCCACGCCAACGTGCGCTGGGAGCTCCGCCCTCTCAGATGGCTACTGGCGACGCCGTGCTTCCACCATTGGCACCACACCGCCCAACCGGACGCCCAGGACAAGAACTTCGCGGTGCACATGCCGGTCTGGGACTGGCTGTTCGGCACCTACCACATGCCGGGCCACTGGCTGGATGAATACGGCTTGCACGACGGCGACATGCCGTCGGGGTGGACGCGGCAGTTCACCTATCCGTTTCGTTCTTCCGGTTCAGTCGAAACGGGTGAACGTAGACGGGGGGACACGGGCCGCTAGCTCCATACGTACATATAGGCCACGGCGACGCTATTGAAATCGCCGCCGGACTTGGTAACCACCCCGGCACTGAAACTTCCCCGGATCGCGTGGCGGGGCTTGAAAGGGAACAGCAGGGTCACTCCGACTCTCGAGTTCCGCTGCAGATCAGCCCTCACGACCTCATCGACGGTGGTGCGGCCGCCGAAGTAGTAGTTCACATCCAAGGCGGCCCAGAAGCCAGGCCGGATTCTCTTCACCAGGTGGAACCCTGTGGTCACGATGGGGGCCTGCTCCCGGGTCACACCCAGAAACTTGTCGTTGTCACCGAAAAACCAGGCGCCGAGCTCGAATTCCACAAGCCAGGTGGGGCGAACAGGCACGATGAACCCGACGGCGGGCTTGATCGCCCACCGGTTGGTCCCCGGGTTGAGGAGCTTGTCTTCCTCGTAACCCCCTGTCGGGAACTGAACCATGAGGCTCGCTCCGATAAGCGATCGCGGGCTCGCGCGCACCTCCTGGAATGCCGCCGCATCCATCGTCGGCGCGCCGCGGAGATTGACCGAGAGCCGGGCTCGCGCATCGGCTGCGCCGGAGATATAACGACTGCGGAACGCCCCCTCGACAATCCCTTCGGTAGTTCCCCAGGAATAAGGCAGGATGAGCTGCAGGTTCGCCGTCCTGCCGCCCAGAGCGAACGTGTGCAGATAGGTGAGCTGGGCAAAGTTGATCTTCGAGTCCACTCCGGTAATCGGCAATGAGGGATCGGTCAAGATATCCCCGGTGGAGTACTGGTAGGCCAGGACGATCGCCTTGACCCCCTTCGGCGCCGGCCAGTAGGCGCGCGGCGTGAGCTCTTGCGCCCCGGCAGCGGTGCTCCAGAAACTGGCGGCCAAGAGAGCCACACCGATGCAGAGCAACCATGGTCGGCCCATCGGGGCGCCGCGCACAGGACTTGTCACTTCTTACGATCCCCCCAGCGCGTCCTTCATCACATCATGCACGTGGGTGTTCTCGTAGATGCCCCGCAGTCCCTCCGCTCCGGGTCCGCGGCCGAAGGTCAGCACCGGCTCCGACGTATGCCCGCCGGTCGACCACGCCACGAAAGTATGACGGCCGAGGGCACGACCAAGCAGACATGCGGGGTTGCTCTCCGGATCACCGTAAAAGTGGGGAGACTCCTCTAGCCACGCGTTTCCCTCCGAATCTCTGACCAACGCCTCGCGAGCTTCTTCCATTGTCATCGAAAAACTCGTGTGCTCACGAACCGTCTCGATGAGGTGCTCGGGTGAGCCCGCTGCCTTCTCCAGCATGTACAGAAACGAGGCTGATTGGTTGTGCAAGAGCTCGAGGTGACGCCGTTCCGGATAACCCGTATCCGGGTGATACGACAGACCGCTCGGCAGCACTTGGGCTTCGGGCGGTCCGTCCATCTCGTTGTAGGTAAACGTAAACCCGCCGGTCCCGTGGTCCGCGGTCACGATGATGAGCGTCTCGGGATGCGCACGCTGGAACGCGATCGCGGCGCCTGCTGCGGCGTCGAAATCGAGAATCTCGTTCAGCATGGCCCCGGCGTCGTTGTCGTGCCCGCCGTAGTCGATGCGACCCCCCTCGACCATCAGGAAGAAGCCGGCCTCCGAGCGCCCGAGCACTTCCAGCGCCGCTGTCGTCGAATCCTTCAGGCTCGGCACGCCGTCGAGGCCCATGGCGCGTGTGTCAACGACGTACGGCACATTGGACGCGGCAAACAGACCGAGGAGCTTCTTCGCATCGCGAGACGCTTGTGCCAACGTGTCGCGGTCGGAGACGATCGTGTATCCCTTTTCTTGCGCCTCGGAGATGCGATCGAGCTCGTCGAGACGGTAAGAGTCGCCGTCCAGCTCCGCGGGGACGTCCGGCAGAAACTCGGACACCCGGTGGCCGGCCGGGACGAGCGCTCGCGCTCCCCCACCGAGGAGCACGTCGACGTCGTGCTCGAACAACATCTGATCCAAAATGACGGGTTCCGGCTCGTAGCGAGAGATCTGGTGCGCCGCAAAGGCGGCCGGCGTGGCGTGGGAGAGGCGCATGTTCGTTACGAGCCCGGTCGCCAATCCCCGGCCCTCCGCCCACTCCAGGATCGTTTCCGTTCGATAGCCGGACGGAGTCAGACTCAATGTCTCGTTCCTCGTCTCGACTCCCGTAGCAAGCTGCGAGGCAGCGGCGGCCGAATCCGTGACTTGGCTTCCGTACGCGCTCGCCAGCGCGTAGCCCGTGTTGCCGTCGTTCATCAGCTGCTCGAGGTTCAGCTCACGCCCTTCGACCATACGCGCGTATCGGATACCGAGCGCCATTTGCCCCGCGCCCAAACCGTCACCGATAAACAGAATGACGTTTCTGGCGCCGGTATTTTCTTGTGCACTCGTCGCGGTGACGGCAACAGACACACAAATCAGGAACATCAACGATCGCAGTTTCACGTCTCCTCCTCGGATCAGATCCATACTCTACCCGTTACTATCGGCTCAATTATGTTTGACACTAGGCGCTTAGTAGCTCAGGCTATCAGTAGACTGAAGGAGGCGCGCGATGGCGACCGCAACCGTGAGAATTCCCGCGGAAAAACGGGACATCCTGAGGATCATCGCTGGAATCGAGAAAATCGAGATGAAGGAGATCCTCTCGGGACTCATCGACGAGTACATCGAGCGGCACCAGGAAACGCTGGACCTTCTTTCCAGACCCGAGTGGGTCGACATCATCGCTCGCGGCAAGGAAGAAGTGGACACTGGCGCCCAGGGCAAGACGCTCGATGAGTTGGCGGATTGAGGTCAAGCCGTCGGCCGAAAAGCAATACCTCAGGTTCGGCAAGCCGACTCGCCGACGGATCAAGGAGGCACTGCGCGAACTCCAAGACGCAGAGCAGCCGCTGCAACACCCGCGCGTGCGACCTCTGACGGGAAAGCTGAAAGGAGACTGCAGAGTCAGGGTGGGAGGCTGGCGCCTTCTCCTGACACCGGATCGAGGGGCCAGGGTGCTCTACGTCTACGCCATTCTTCCCCGCGGTGGTGCTCATTGAGTTCCCGCTGCAGCTACGCCCCTCCCTTCATCGCCTCGGTCGGCATGATTCTCAGGGCGCGCAGCGTTGGCGCGACGCAAGCCGGCAGTCCGATCAGCACCACCACGCCTATGCCCGCCAGCAGCGCCAACGCGAACGGCGAGTGCGTGGGTATCCAGCCCATGCCGTGCTTGAGCCCGGACAGGAGCCACCACGCAACGGGTAGTCCCAGGAGAGCCCCCACACCGAGCTAAGCAAGGGCGCGCCCGGAGATCGTGAACACGATGTTGAGTCGCTGCGCGCCGAGGGAGGTCCGGATACCGATCTCGCGGGTGCGTTCGGCAACTGAGAAGGTCATGATCGCGTAGATTCCGGAAGCCGCGAGCATCACCAGGATGCCCACGAGAATCCCGCCGCCCCACGTCATCAGAAAGACGGCGACCAGGTCGTCTTGAACCACCTCATCGAGGGCCACGGGATTAACGGTGACGGCGACCGGGTCAACCTCGGCGACGAGCTGCCGCAACCGCGGCGCAAACGACTCGGGGTCATCGCCCACGTGGATCCCTAGGCGCACCGGGTGGATCTCTCCTGGAGCCGCCGCGTGGTACATCCCGGCGTCCCGACTCGGCATGAATACGTTCATGCCGAGGCGCCCCACCACCCCGACGATCTCCAGCCAGGGACCGGACTCGCCGTCTCTCGCCGCCGTGTACCGCAGGCGCCTGCCAGTCGGATTGCGGCCGTCGAGCACGGTCTCGACGAAGGTGTTGTTAACGATCACGGTCGTTCGGTTGTCTCCGAGGTCGCTCCTGTCGAAGCCCCGACCGAGGAGGATCGGGTGGTCGAGCGCGTCGAAGAAGTTAACGTCGA
The DNA here is from genome assembly GCA_965214245.1 of Acidobacteriota bacterium. Classification (GTDB taxonomy): domain Bacteria; phylum Acidobacteriota; class UBA890; order UBA890; family UBA890; genus CBDCBL01. The sequence goes on along the minus strand of CBDCBL010000008.1, from coordinate 85,618 downwards.
CACTCGCTACCTGCACCTGATGGCCGCGAAGGTCGTCCACCAATGCTTCCCCGTCGACCTCGACCCGTCGGCTCGGGTGATCCATGCGTGGCAGGCGGCTTCCAATCGCAACGCCGCGGATTCCCGGCTCGGCCTCCAGACGCTGAACCAATGCCTGCTGGGTCGCCCCGACCCGCGCTGTGAATTCCCGTCGATCTGAAGCGCCGGCGGTGGCCGCCGGCTCGGTCCCGGGAAGTCTGAGCTCAACCGATAGAAATTGGTCGGCCTGAATACCCACCGCGCCACGGCGATCGATCGCCGCCAGATTCTCCAGTGATGCCCCGGCCAGGCTCACGATCGCCACAGCGAGCGCTACGTCGGCGACGATGAGAGCGCTCGACACGCCTCCGAACCGGATGCCGGTCCGCCCCACAGCGGCACCCTGGATATTCCGTTGGACGGTCTTCCCGGTGACCTTCAAAGCCGGAACAACGCCTGCCGCAACCGCGCTCAACACGGCGAGCGCGAGCGCCCGTACGCCGGTGTCCCAAGTCACTCTCAGATCAACCCAGAACGGAAGACCGCTCACGACCTCTCGCTGCAAAAAATTCAAGACCTGATCGCCCGCAACCAGTCCCACGCCCACCGCCAGAAGAGCCAACACGAGCGACTCCGTAAACATTTGCGAGACGATCCGCGCGCGGCCGGCACCGAGCGCCGTACGCACGGCCAACTCTTCAGATCGGGTGGGGCGGTGCGGGCGAAGAGCAGCATGCCGACGTTGGCGCACGCCACCAACAGCGTCAACAGCACGAGAACTTGAACGACGAAAAATCCTGCTTCCGTCCGCATGCCGCCTGTCGGGGCACGGAGGAACATGAGCGCGAACGGCACCACCTCGCCGCGGAGCCGCTCGTGCGAGTCGGGAAACTCAGCCGCCATGCGGCGAGCGACGGCGACGAGCTCGGTCTGCGCTTCCGCGGCAGAGACACCATCCGATAGGCGTCCGAAGATGGTCAGCGCAAGTCCCTGGAACGGCTCGTCGGCGAGTTGCTCGCGCAGCGGCAACCACAGTTCGTCGTGGGCGGGGAAGAAAAAGCCCTCCGGCATGACGCCGACGACGGTGTGGGCGACACGCCCGATTCGTAGGGAAGCACCGACGATGTCGGGGTCCGCGCCAAGGCGGGATCGCCACAGGTCGTACCCGATGACCACCACGTCCGGCGCACCGGGAACCTCGTCCGCGGCAACGATCGTGCGGCCGTACAGTGGCGGCACCCGAAGGATATCGAACGTGGAGGCGGTTACTTCGGCACCCCGAACGGGCGGCACGAGTCCATCTTCAGAATTGACGTTGTAGACCCCTGGTCTTGCGGCGCCGAGGGCCTCGAAGCCGTTCAATGCGTCGTGCCACCGGACGAAGTCGTCCAACCTGGTCGCGTCTTGGCGGTTCGTCGCCTCGTTCCAGTACCGCAGAACCTGGATCCGATTCCCCTCGTTGACGGGAAGCGGGGCCTCAATGGCGTTCACGAGGTGCCACGGCGCGAGGCCGACCGGAATGCCGATCGCCAACGCGAATACCGCCACGGCCGTCAGTCCCGGATGCTTCATCAGCATCCGCAACCCGAGCTTCACGTCAAGCAAGGAAACACCGAGCTTCGGAACCCGCCATCGTGTTCGCCACGCGCTGATCAAATCGGACAGCTCGCGCGCCCAAACGATAACCTCGCCGGCGCGCCGCCCGCCCACGGCATGCACTCTAGCCGCGATTAGCTCATCCATCTCGGCGCGATCATCCTCGCTCAGACCCGGGAGCAGAACCCTCCTGGTCGTCCGGTAAAGGCCCCAGGCCATGCGACCCATCATGCGGCGCTCCCCCTGCCGGGCAGAACCGCCTTGCCGCAAGCGTCTCTTACCAGGGTTTCCAGGCGTCGGGCCTCTTCCGACAGAATCCGGGATCCGGTTGGAGTCAGCGCATAGAACCGCCGACGCGGATCGTGCTCACCGCCCGGGGCCTCGATCTCCTCGATCCATTTGTCGTCGCGAAGGCGCCGAAGTGCCGTGTACAGGGTGCCCGCTCCAAGCGCTACCCGCCCGCCCGTACGTGACCCAAAACCCTAAAACGGTGCCAGGTTGATGTTTAGAGATTCGGTGTACGGTAGGCCTCCCGAAGGAGGCAGGAATGAAGCGGAAGAGGTACACGGACGAGCAGATTGCGTACGCGCTGCGGCAAGCCGAGGCGGGCACACCGATTAAGGAGGTATGCCGCAAGCTCGGGGTGACCGAGACGACGTTCTACACGTGGCGGCGGAAGTTCGCCGGCATGGGCGTCGCCGAGCTGCGTGAGCTGCGGCACCTGCGACAGGAGAACGGCAAGCTCAAGAAGCTGGTGGCGGATCTGTCGCTCGACAAGCACATGCTCCAGGAGGTGCTGTCAAAAAAGGTGTGAAGCCGGCCCGCAAGCGCCAGATCGTGGGGTACCTGCAGGGCGGGTTCCGGGTCAGCGAGCGGCGTGCGTGCCGGCTGTTGGAGTTTTCCCGAACCAGCCATCGATACGAGAGCGTCAAGACAGGCGATCCGGTGCTTCGACGACGGATCCGCGAGCTCGCCGCGGCACGACCACGGTTTGGGTACCGAAGGCTGAGTGTGCTGTTGCGGCGCGAAGGATGGGTCGTGAACTCAAAGCGTGTGTATCGCATTTACCGGGAGGAGGGGCTGGAAGTGCGGATGAAGCGGCGGCGCAAGCGAGCCAGCCACGTGCGACTGTTGGTGCCGTCTCCGGAAACCCCCAACGAACAGTGGAGCATGGACTTCGTCACCGATCGGCTCGAGAGCGGGCGGCAGTTTCGGGTGCTGACCGTCGTCGATAACTTCAGTCGCGAATGTCCGTTACTTGAGGCGGGTGTCTCGCTGACGGGCAAAACGGTGGCGAGGGCGCTGGAGCGTGCGTCGTTCATGCGCCCGTTGCCGCGAGTAATCAGAGTCGACAACGGCTCGGAGTTCTACTCCCAGGCGATGGACTCCTGGGCCTATCGAAGAGGTGTGCAGCTGCAGTTCATTCGCCCGGGGAAGCCCGTGGAGAACGCGTTTATCGAGAGCTTCAACGGACGGCTTCGCGACGAATGCCTGAACGCTAACCTGTTCTTCTCGATCGATGACGCCCGCCGGAAACTCGAGGCTTGGAGACTCGATTACAATACCCAAAGACCCCACAGCTCACTGGCCGAGCGAACTCCTTCGGAGTTCGCTCGGCAGTGGCAAACGGAGGCCGAAGGACACCAAATCCTCAACCTCTGACTGGTACTAAATCGGGGCTTCGGTCAGCACAACTGGAGTTGCCCCGCTTTGGTGGACGGTTTCCCGCTCACATTTAAGCGATCTGAGCGTGCCTCCTTTCGTACCCCATGGGCGAGTCGTAGTCCAGGGGTGAGTGTCTGCGACGCGGGTTGTAGAAGCCCTCGATGAACTCGAAGACGGCCATGCGGGCTTCCGCCTGGGATCTGAACCGCCGGCGGTTCAGGAGCTCGCACTCGAGGGTGGCGAAGAAGCTCTCGCACATCGCGTTGTCGTAGCAGTCACCGGCTGATCCGGTCGACGGTCGCACCCCGACCTCCTGGCAGCGCTGACCGAAGGCGATCAACGTGTACTGCGTACCTTGGTCACTGTGATGAATCACCTGTTGGGGCCGTCGTTGCGAGATCGCCATGTTCAGCGCCTCGAGCACGAGCTCGGTGCGCAGATGGGTCGCCATTGACCAACCGACAACGCGACGGCTGAAGACGTCCACGACGACCGACAAGTACAAGAACCCTGCCCACGTTGGGATGTAGGTTATGTGGTGCCTCGGCTCTCCCTGTGGATCGCTTCGATCCGTGCCTGCAGCTTTGCGTCCGCCCGCGATCGAGCCGACGGTTCCCGCCGGCGCCACGCGTAGTACCCGCTGGTGGAGACCTCCAGCACACGGCACATCGTGGCAATCGGATACTTCGCCTGGTGACCGCTCACGAACTCGAAGACTTCGGCGGTACCGAGTCGGTCTCCCGAGCGAACCAGGCCGCGGCTTTTGAAAGGATCTCCCGCTCTTGCTTCAGCTGGCGGTTCTCTTTCCGCAGCCGCCCCAGCTCCTCGCGCTCAGCAGTGCTGAGCCCTTCGGCGCTGCGGCCTTCGTCGCGGTCAGCCTGCTTGATCCACTGGCGAATCGTCCAGTACGACGGCTCGAACTCCTTGGCCAGCTCGGCGACGCTCCGCCCAGCTCGTGCCACTTCTATGATCCGCCGCCGAAACTCCGCCGGGTACGGCCCTCTTGTCCTTGGCATCCTGAACACCTCCCGTGTACGTCGTAAGGTGTCCACGAAATCGGGTCAAGTCCAACAAGCTGGGTCTCCGCGACCTGACCCTCATCGCTCAGGATTGGGGAGGACCCGTCGTGGGCCTCGGCATGGCAATCCGCCGCCCCGAGCTGGTGAAGCGGCTCGTTCTCGGCAATACCTTCCCGTGGCGCCTGACCTCCCGGCGCGACAGGGCGTTCAGCTCGTTGATGGGCCGGCCGATCGGGAGGACGATGGCCTACCTGTTCAATGGCGTCGCCCGGTTCTTCTTCATGAGAGGCCTCGCCCATCGGCCGGACCGAGAGGTGCTGAGGATGTATCTTGCCCCCTTTCGCCGCCGCGCCGACCGAAAGCAGACCTCGATTTCTCCCCGACTGCTGGTCAAAGCCGCAGATTATCTTGACTCTGTCGAGGAGGGTCTGGAGCGAATCGGGGATCGCCCGACACTTCTCACCTGGGGCGTCAAGGATTTTGCCTTTCAGGAGGAGGCGAGGCAGCGATTCGAGGAGTTTTTTCCTGACCACAAGACAGTTCTCCTCGATGCGAGTCACTTCTGGCAGGAGGATGCTGGGGAAGAGGCCGCGGAGCGATTCAGGAGTGGATGAAGGGGTGAACCCCGTGGATGCTCGGGCAATTCTCCGGCTCCAGTTTCTCATGAGCCTCGTGAACTCTAGATTGGATACAAGCCATGGAAGTACCAGTGCCTCTCGAGCCGGGTGCGGTGCGAGTCACCGAGTCCGGCGTTGGTAACTACACCCAGGTCGTCAGCGACGGACGGCATGAGTGGGCCGCTGACGAACCTGAGTCTGTCGGCGGCCGCGACGCTGGCCCCAATCCGTACGAGCTGCTCTCCGCAAGCCTTGCTGCGTGCGCGACGATCACGATGCGGATGTACGCTGACCGCAAGGGCTGGCCTCTCGAAAGGGTCTCAGTCGACGTCAAGCACGGCAGGATCCACGCCAAGGACTGCGAGGATTGTGAGACGCAGGCGGGAATGATCGATCGGCTCGACAAGACCGTGCGCATCGTCGGCGACCTTGATGAGGCTCAGCTCGACCGGCTGATGGAAATCGCAGATCGCTGCCCCGTACATCGCACGTTGACGAGGGAGATCCAGATCGTCACATCACGGGGCTAAACGCCGGCGGAACCGTCCGGCACGGCTCGTGGTCAGCGGGCCTCAGGTGTTCAATGGATGCACCCGATCGCTCCTTTTCCCGCTACAGTATGGGCACAATCCAGGCACAGTGAGATTTCGCGCAACGCGTAACTGCCCACAAACAAAGGGCGCGCCCGTAGCTCAGGGGACAGAGCAGCGGACTTCTAATCCGCGGGTCGCAGGTTCGAATCCTGCCGGGCGCGCCATTGTCAAACCCGTGTCCCTCCGGGTTTCCCGCTGAATCCAAAGCACTTACAGCTACCCACCCGCCAATAACGGGAGTCCGGCATCTTTGTGTCTTCTTGCTGGATTTCGCCTCATTTTGGATCTCGATGGACACCTATATGGACACCAAGATTGTCTAGGGGAAGAACGACCAACCAAGGGGGAACCAATGGAAGGGCAAACACCCAACGGAGACACCACCACCATGCAACACACCGACACAGAGATTGCGACCGACGAGATCGAAGAGCTCCGTTGGTACCTGGAAAACTCCACGCCACACGTCGGCTACTTTGGCCAGGATGTGAGTTGCCAAGGGGACGTGTACCGAATCGTCAACGAGGACGCCGGCGAGTTCGTCGCGCACTTCAAGTCGAAGGACGACGCGATGTTCTTTCTGCACGCTCGGGCGCTGGTGGCCAAACTGATTGCGGAGCGCGGAGGGGAAGAGTCATGAACAGAACGTGCGATCGGAACTTTCGAGCCGGCGCCGCTGCCGTCAAGAAGGGGCGCTACCAACAAGCCCTGAAACCTCTCCGCAAGGCTCTCAAGGCCGTGCCCCGAGGGCCTGGCTTCGACTGGCAACGGGGCGCCGTCCACTAGGTGCTCGCCGAGGTGGCGGTACCTTGGCCTGGCGCACCTTCGCCGGAGCGAAAGTTGAGGAGGCTCACCGGGCGCTTTCTCGTTACCTCGAGCTCGAACCCGAACGCCGAGGACGACGAGATCAGGGTGTTTTGCCAGCTGGCGGAGGAGCGGGACGGTGATCTGCGCCAGGTGCTTCGGGACATCGAGTGTTCCGTGGATTCGGGGGCGGCGTGATGGCGCTCGAACTTGAGGGCGACAACTTCGTGCGCGTCTCCCGACGGGCGCTGGGTCCTGTACACCTCGACGGAGTCGGGAGGCCACGAGGTCTACGTAACCTCCATCAACGGAGATGGGCCGACGCGCTTGGTCTCTGCCGGCGCGGGGGGAGCCAATCGGGCGCGATGGTCGCCCGACGGAAGTCGGATCTACTTCAGCCACCGACGCCGACTCTGGGCAGCCGACATCACGCCCGAGCCTGAGCTCCGCGTCGGCACGGCTCGAGAGAGTTGTTCCCCTACGGTGACCAACATCTCGGGCGGAACTTCACCATACCCAACTACGATGTAGCGCCCGAAGGGCGGTCCTTCGTCATGGTCCGAAACGCGGTCGACCAGCCGACGCTACGTCACATCAACGTCGTGTTGAACTTCTTCGAGCTGTTGAGGGAACTGGTTCCCTCCGACGCCGCGCAATGATCGGCACCTCCCTCGGTCCCTACAAGATCATCGAGCAGCTAGGTGCGGGCGGCATGGGCGAGGTGTACCTCGGTGAGGACACACGGCTGGGCCGCAAGGTGGCGATCAAGGTGCTGCCCGCCGAGATGTAGACGCCAGGGCAAGGCCGTCTCAGCGCCCCTTGTGCTGCTGTCGAATCATGCCATCAACATCATCGAGTGAACTGAATCCCCGCATCCCCTATTGCTAGTGGACTTTGGCAGCCCTGATCCTGGCGATGATCTCGGTCGTGGAAATCCCGGGTGTGTAACCCACCGAGCGGTAAATGCCCATCTCGATCGGAGTCTTGTAGCAGAGCTCTTCCATCTCGCTGGAAAAGTCATCTCCGTGCACGATCAGGTCAATATTGTGCTGTTCGATCCAGGCACGGTCGATCGTGAGTGGTGCGTTGGATACTACTTCATCAACGTAACGACAGCCCTCGACCGAAGCCACGCGCTCCTCCATGGAAAATATCGGACGGCTCTTGTAACTCATCACCGTTTCATCGGCGTGAACACCCGCCAAAAGGTAGTCACCGTGTTTTCTGGCCTGCCTGAGGAAATTCACGTGCCCATAATGGAACAAGTCGGCCACCATATCGACGTACACGCGTGTGATTTCAAGTTCTCCTGGCTTGGGTGTATGCATCATTAATCGAAGCTCTGGTTAGACCAGTTCAGGAATCAGGGCCTCCACTCTGCCCGACGAGAGATTCTGAGGATCCGGTTTGTAGACATAATCAACACCAGGTACGAGATACTCAAGATAGAGGATCTCCTTGTGATCTCTATATTGGACGGCGACGACGTATCCGGCTTCCTCCGGCAGGCTGAAATAGACATAGCCATCTGTATTGGTTTTTGACCTATCCAGCCCTGTCAGGACAGTTGTGGCGGCTAACGAGACCTCGGCCGCCCCGACCGGACGACCCTCGAGGTCGAGGACCTTCAGACTGCCAGTGTGCCGTTGGGGTTCAAGCTTGTTAGCCAGGCCCATGATCCCATCGGAGGTAGCGGGAAGAGTGGTTTCGGCCATGAGATCCAGGACTTCCTGTTCGAACCCGCCCGCTCTTTTTGGAATTATCCATTCCGGACCGTACTTGAGCCCAAGGTACTCCTCAGGCGGATTCGGCACTAAGAATTTCGCGCCAAGGAAATCGATCTCTTTCAGGTCCGTATGCAGGCTTACTGGGATTTGAACGACCGGCCTCTGGTAAATGCTGTCGTCAATGATTCGATAGCAGGTCCAGTCTATGTGGGTGCCGGATTTCTTCAGATCGACGCTCAGATTGAGTTCGTTCTCGTTGATTCTTGCGTCGAACCCGTGCTCCTTGAACACGTCCGCTGCACTACGTACATGTTCCTCGGTGAGACCGTACAGGCCGATCACCGAACCGATGTCCAGGTCATCGTCCCATGCGATGAAGGCGTTATCCCTCACAGCGCCCAAACATGTACCGTGGCGCAAAAAGAAGACCAGTCCGAGTTGATCCAGGATCTGTTTCGCTTCCTGCAGCAGTGCTTCGGCAGTGGTCATGTCCATCGGCTTGAGAACTGTGGGCTGCATGGTTGTGGATAAGCTCCTGTGTGGTTGTTTTGCTGGCATGATACGCGCACGGTCGGGGTGTAGCACCCGTAATCGAGCGTGGTCCCGGCCCAGTCCACGATCACCGAGGTGGTGGCGCGGCTGCAGACGGTACCCGGCGTGCCGGAATCGCTCGTCATCGTTCTCGGTGAGACTACGAAGCCCTGGTGCCGTGCTTCGAAGTCGAGTCCGTCGCCGACGTGTTCGACGAGGGCAGTGGCAAGCTCCCTATGCGAGGTTGGGCTCCCGGCCGGCGGCGACCTGACCAGACCCCGCGGTTAGTACCACCTTCTATCTCAGTAACACGGTGCTGACAAGAGGTTGTTGAGGCCGGCGAAGCGTAGCGTAGCCGGTTTCAACAACACCGCTTCCGGTGCCGGAGGTCGATAGCCCAGCGAGCTGTGCGGTCGTACGCGGTTGTACTGCTGGCGCCATCTCTCGATCAGAACCTTTGCCTCCTTCAGCGTGTAGAAGATCTCCCCGTTCAGCAGCTCGTCTCTGAGCTTGCCGTTGAAGCTCTCCACATAGCCGTTCTCCCATGGGGAGCCCAGCTCGATGAACAGCGTGCCGACGCCGAGCCGGCCCAGCCAGTCGCGAACCGCCTCGGCGGTGAATTTCGGTCCGTTATCTGACCTGATGTGCGCTGGAATACCTCGATGAACGAACAGTCGTCCTAGTCGGTGAAGTACGTCCTCGGAGTTGAGCTTCCGCGCCACGTCGATTGCAAGGCTCTCCCGTTTGTACTCGTCGACGATCGTCAGCAGCCTCATAGCCCGACCGTCATGCGTCCGGTGGTGGACGAAGTCATACGCCCAGACATGATCCTTGTTCTCGGGGCGCAGTCGGATGCAGGAGCCATCGTTGAGCCACAGCCGTGCTCGCTTGGGCTGTTTCTTCGGTACTTTCAGCCCCTCGCGCCGCCAGATCCGTTGCACCCGCTTGTGGTTCACGAGCCAGCCCTCCATGCGCAGTAGCGCCGTCACCGGTGCCTGTCAACGCGGATGAGACGGTGGTCACGCGTAATTAGGAGCATTCTCGAGGGTGGCGGCTTGTTGATCCAGACGGCGGTGGGGATCGCCGGCGGGCTGGGTGGGTGGTTGACGAAGCGCTCAGGCCGGGCCCGGTAGGCGGCCAGCAGGACTTCGGCACGCCGGTCGCGGGTCTGCTGGGCGAGTCCGTCCTGCACCGTCGCCGGAGTCATCAGGCCGATGCCCGAGTGGCGATGCTGGTAGTTGTACCAGTGGAAGAATGCCCGGCAGAAGAGACGGGCGTGTTCGATCGACTCGAAGCGAGCAGGGAACTCGGGTCGGTACTTGAGCGTCCTGAAGTGGGCCTCGGAGTAGGGATTGTCCGACGAGGTGTAGGGCCTCGAGTGTGTCTTGGTGACCCCGAGATCGGCGAGCAGGAAGGCGACCGGCTTGGAGGTCATCGAGCTGCCGCGGTCAGCGTGGATGGTGAGCTGATCAGGTCCGATGCGTTGCTGGAGCAGCGCCTGGTCGATGAGCTGCTCGGCCAAGGGACCGCTCTCGCGGTGCTGGAGAGTCCAGCCCACCACGTAGCGGCTGAACACGTCGAGGATGACGTACAGGTAGAAGTAGGTCCACTTGGCAGGGCCTCGCAGTTTGGATATGTCCCACGACCACACCTCGTTGACTCGCTTGGCGAGCAGCTCGGGCTTGTTGTAGGGCGGGTGCACGAGCTGGTTGCGCCGCTCGCCGCCCTCGCCCTGGGCGGCGAGGATCCGGTACATCGTGCGCTCCGATGCCAGGTAGCGGCCTTCGTCCAGCAGCGTCGCCCATACCTGGGCAGGAGCGCAGTCGACGAACCGCTCGCTGTGCAACTCGGCGAGAACCTTCTGACGTTCGGGCTCCGACAGCGCCCTCGCCGGCTTGGGCCGCGGTCTGCTCGGTCGGGGCGCAGGCGGCCGGCGGCGGCGGTAGATCGTCGCGTGCGAGGCGCCCAGCGTCCGGCACGCCGGGCGAGTCCCGATGATGGGAGTGAGTTGTTCGACGGTTTGCTCGATCATCGCTTGGTAGTCGCGTTGGCGCCCCTGGGCTCGAGCAGCTCTCCCAGAAGCGCGGAGACGTTTCCCTGCACCTCGATTACTCGCCGTGCTTTCTCGAGCTCCGCCTCGGCCCGCTCGGCTCGGCGACGCAGGTTGGCAAGCTGCGCGTCTCGGGGATCGGGCGCCGGCCGGCCGCGTGGCTTAGCCAGCGCCACCAATGCCCCGGCGTCACGCTGCTTGCGCCACACCGACAGATGCGACGAGTACAGCCCCTCGCGCCGCAGCAGCGCGCCGACCTCGCCGGGCTTCGAGCACCCGTCCGCCTCGCGTACCACCCGGACCTTGTACTCGGCGGTGAACTTGCGGCGCCGTGGTCGCTCGACCAACTGGGGGTCGGGGGCCGGGACCGCGGGCTCGCGCGACGTCCGCTTTCGGTCGCCTCCGGCTCCCTGCACCGGACGTCCGGTGGCCTCGTGGTCTCCTGCACCGTTGTTGCTCAACTCCGACATTCTTGTGTCTCCGACCTCGCCCTCTTGCTCAGTAATTATCCAACCTCCATCGTCTCACCCCACGTTGGCAGAGAGGGCACTCGCCGATACCCGTAGCGGCCATACTCTCGGGCTAGGTTCACGATCCTCTCCGTCAGCACCTGCTCGTCGTCCGGTTGCCGTGGCACGTACCGCTGCGTCGTGCGCGACTGTTTCAGCACCCGGCACGCTCGTCGCTCGGAAACGCCCAGCCTCCGCCGAACATGCTCAACCGCATCTCGGCGACGTGCCGGGCTCAGAAGTTTCCCTCCGCAACTTCCTTCAGGATCGAAAGATCCAGCTCCTTTTCCGCCACAATCTTCTTGAGCCGGACGTTCTCCTTCTCAAGTTGCTTCAGCCGCCTGGCCTCGTCGACCCTCAGCCCCCCGTACTCGCGTCGCCACCGGTAGTAGGTGTGCTCGGTGATTGCTAGCTTGCGGCAGGCATCCTTGACCGTCGCGCCGCGGGCCAGCTCCACCTCAGCCTCCCGTAGCTTCCGTACGATCTGCTCTGCGCTGTGCCTCTTCGCCGGCATTCTAACCTCCCTTTTTCGACCCGGATCGTGAGATTACCTCTGAATCCGTTTTGGGGGGTCAGGTCATAAGTCCGAAGCAGCTCGCGTCGTTTCAGATTCCCCTTCCGCCCCTCGCCGAGCAGAAGCGGATTGCGGGGATTCTGGATGCAGCGGACGCCTTGCGGGCCAAACGCCGGGAGTCCCTCGCCCAGCTCGACACCTTGCTGCAACCCACCTTCCTGGAGATGTTTGGCGACCCCGTCACAAACCCGATGGGGTGGGAGGTGACGCGCCTCAACGATGTCGCTGAATTCCACGCGGGATCAACTCTGCCGATTGGGAAGGAGTATACGGGACAGGTCGCCGGTTACTTACACCTGAAAGTTAGCGAACTAAACGACCCGGAGAACACGCCGACTGTCCAGCGATCGAGGATGTGGAGTGTCACGCGAGGCAAAGGGATAGCGGCTCCACGGCACTCAGTAGTCTTTCCCAAGCGGGGTGGAGCAATCGGAACAGATAAGAAGCGTTTGTTGTCGAGAAACTCCGTCCTCGACCCGAACCTCATGGCGATTTCTGCATTGGATCAACTTGACTACCTCTATCTCTATGCTTGGTTCCTCACTTTCGACCTCCTCAGTATTACGAGTGGGAGTTCCGTACCGCAACTGAACAAACGCGACTTGGCACCTCTGCCGATCCAGGTGCCACCCCTCGACCTTCAACACAGTTTCGCCACAATCGTTGAATCCATCGAACAGCAGAAGGCCACCCAGCGCACCCACCTCCCCGAACTGGACACTCTCTTCGCCTCCTTTCTGGAGTTGCCGCGCTTTGGTGGACGGTTTCCCGCTCACATTTAAGCGATCTGAGCGTGCCTCCTTTCGCACCCCATGGGCGAGTCGTAGTCCAGGGGTGAGTGTCTGCGACGCGGGTTGTAGAAGCCCTCGATGAACTCGAAGACGGCCATGCGGGCTTCCGCCTGGGACCTGAACCGCCGCCGGCGGTTCAGGAGCTCGCACTCGAGGGTGGCGAAGAAGCTCTCGCACATCGCGTTGTCGTAGCAGTCACCGGCTGATCCGGTCGACGGTCGCACCCCGACCTCCTGGCAGCGCTGACCGAAGGCGATCGACGTGTACTGCGTACCTTGGTCACTGTGATGAATCACCTGTTGGGGCCGTCGTTGCGAGATCGCCATGTTCAGCGCCTCGAGCACGAGCTCGGTGCGCAGATGGGTCGCCATTGACCAACCGACAACGCGACGGCTGAAGACGTCCACGACGACCGACAAGTACAAGAACCCTGCCCACGTTGGGATGTAGGTTATGTGGTGCCTCGGCTCTCCCTGTGGATCGCTTCGATCCGTGCCTGCAGCTTTGCGTCCGCCCGCGATCGAGCCGACGGTTCCCGCCGGCGCCACGCGTAGTACCCGCTGGAGGAGACCTCCAGCACACGGCACATCGTGGCAATCGGATACTTCGCCTGGTGACCGCTCACGAACTCGAAGACTTCGGCGGTACCGAGTCGGTCTCCCGAGCGAACCAGGCCGCGGCTTTTGAAAGGATCTCCCGCTCTTGCTTCAGCTGGCGGTTCTCTTTCCGCAGCCGCCCCAGCTCCTCGCGCTCAGCAGTGCTGAGCCCTTCGGCGCTGCGGCCTTCGTCGCGGTCAGCCTGCTTGATCCACTGGCGAATCGTCCAGTACGACGGCTCGAACTCCTTGGCCAGCTCGGCGACGCTCCGCCCAGCTCGTGCCACTTCTATGATCCGCCGCCGAAACTCCGCCGGGTACGGCCCTCTTGTCCTTGGCATCCTGAACACCTCCCGTGTACGTCGTAAGGTGTCCACGAAATCGGGTCAAGTCCAACCAAAGCCTAGCAACGACAAGGGTTTGGGTCGATCCGGCCGCTAGACCTCGGCTCTGCCGCTGTGCTCTTGGCCGGTGGCGTTTGCCACGCCGGCCAAAAGCAAGGCGCCAACCGCGACGGCTGGGTAGGGGACTCCTGGAGAAAACCGGGGATCCGTGCTTGCATAGTCGGGTCCTAAATTGTTGGTAAATGTGAGTATCGTCTACGAACATCGGTCATCTAGGGAATCTCGGTACAAGTTAGAAGACCGCTTTGTGGCGAGACCCGTCGTTCGGCAAGCAAGTCGAACAATGAAACCATCGGAGGCCCCGACGCCATGAGAAACCTCACCCTTCGGACCAGCGCGTTCGCCGCCGCGATCGCGGTCGTAGCGATCGCGACGATCGCCATCGCCCAACCCGTTGCATCGAGCTCCACAGCACCGCCCCAGGCGGAACGGCAGCTCGGCACCATCGAGTTTCCCACCTCCGGGTCGGGTCAGGCGCAGCGCTACTTCATCCAGGGCGTCCTGCTCATGCACAGCTTCGAGTACGAGGACGCGGCGACCGCCTTCCGCGAGGCGCAGCGGCTCGATCCCGATTTCGCCATGGCCTACTGGGGTGAGGCCATGACCTACAACCACCCGATCTGGAACCAGCAGGACAAGGAAGCTGCGTTGCAGGCTCTTGCCGGGATCGCACCCACCGCCGAAGGGCGCGTGGCGAAGGCACCGACTGCGAGGGAGAAGGACTGGCTGACGACGCTCGACGTCTTGTATGGCGATGGCAACAAGGAAACGCGCGATACGGCATACGCAGATGCCATGCGGCGGCTGCACGAGAAGTACCCCGATGACCCCGAGATCCGAGCCTTCTATTCGCTCTCGATCCTTGGAACCCAACGCGGCGTCCGCGACCAGGCCACCTACATGCGCGCCGCGGCCGTCGCGCTGCCCCTCTTCGAGAAGAACCCGCAGCACCCTGGCGCCGCCCACTACATCATCCATTCCTTTGACGATCCGATCCACGCGCCGCTCGGCCTCCCCGCAGCCCGTGCCTACTCCGTGATCGCGCCGGCGGCAGCACACGCCCAGCACATGTGCTCGCACATCTTCGTGGCGACGGGTATGTGGGACGACGTCGTCGCCGCCAACGAGTCCGCTCGCGACGTGGAGGACGCCCGCGAGGTCGAGCTCGGCCGGGCCCCGAACCTCTGCGGTCACTACAGCTCGTGGCTGCAGTACGGCTACCTGCAGCAGGGGCGTTTCGGCAGCGCCGAGGAATTGATGAACGCCTGCCACGACCGGGCAACGAACGAAGCGTCGGCAGCCAACGCCCGCTACTTCGCTAACATGCGGGCCCGCTACATCCTCGATACCGAGCGCTGGGACGAGGCGGCCCGCTGGCCGCTCGATCTCTCGGGCCGCGGAGGCGCTGCAGTGAACGCCACTTTTACCGACGGCTTCGCGGCCGCCAAGCGCGAAGACTTCGACGCGACGCGTCGTGCCGTTGCCGAGATCAAGAACTCCGACTCGCCGCCCGCGAAGATCCTCGGCCTGGAGCTCAGCGCGATTCTCGCCATCGCGAACCACCAGCCCGACGAGGCGATCGGATTGCTGAAGGAGGCAGCCGAGCTCGAGGAGAACCTGCCCTTCCAGTTCGGTCCGCCGGAAATCGTCAAGCCCTCGAACGAGCTGCTCGGCGAGGTCTTGCTCGAGCTCGAGCGCTTCGACGAGGCCGCGGAAGCCTTCCGCGGCGCGCTGGGTCGCACCCCGCGCCGCACGGCGTCGCTCGTCGGGCTTCTGGAGGCATCGCGCGCCAGTGGCGACCGCCAAACGGCTGCCGACGTGGAGGCACAGCTCGGCGAGATCTGGCACGGCGCCGACGCGGACTTCACGGGCTTGGAGAAGATCCTCAGCTCGAGGTAGGCGTTGCAGTTTGTAGCGCCGGCACTCGGGCCGACAGCATCGCGGTGCTCAGGGTGAGCGAATACAGCTCACGTCCCGCCGCGTTCTGTAACTGGGCGACGAGGGTCGACGGTGTCACGGTCGTATCGACGGTAATGAGGAGAAACGAATGCGGCTCACCCGAGTCGTGGACCAACCCCGGGTGAGGTGCGTTCGCGGCGTCGATAATGCTGTCATGGATGGGCGACGTGATGAGTTCCATGAGCGGGTATCCGGCCGTCTCGGTGGTTTCGTGTCGTAGGACACGGGTTCGATGAATATCACCGCCCACCAGCACCACCCCGGGAATCTTCTCCTGTCCGATGAAGCGAAACAGCGCCTCTCGCTCATGCGGATAGCTTTCCCAGTGATCAGGCTTTCCCGGGCGCACGGCTCCATTCCAGATCATTCCTGAAGCCAAGAGCTTGAAGGGCGCGGTCGACGCCCGTAGCTCCTGGCGCAGCCACTCCCACTGTTGCCTGCCAAGCAGCGTTGGTTGGCCCGCCGAAACCGGCGAGGGTTCGGTGCCCGCGAAATATCGGGTGTCGAGAAGAAACACCTCGACGCCACCGCGCCGAAACTTCGTGTAGATTCCCTCGTCGCCGTCGCCGTCGCCGTCGCCGTCGCCGTCGCCGTACGACGGATTGGCGTGATGCTCGATAAAGGCCCGACGCGAGTTTGCCTTGTCGGCGAGTCGTCCATCCGTGTCGTTCAGGCCAAAATCGTGGTCATCCCAGGTGGCATAGAGCGACCTTGTGCGCAGCAGGTCGGCAAACTCAGGGACCGCCGCGAATTCACCATATCGGGTTCGCTGAACGTCCAGCGCCATCGTATCAATATAAGGCGTATCTCCTAACAGCACGACGGCGTGCGGGTCCAGCGTGGACATTCGACGCCACACCGCAGACGATCCAGTGTCCTCACGCGCACACGATCCGAACGCCAATCGGGTGAGCGTCGGTGCGTCCTCGGCGGCGGGCGTTACGAAGAAGGTGTCCTCGCCGCCGAGAACCGGCTGATCTTGATAGGTGGCCTCGTAGCCGTATCTCGTTTCCGCCCGCAGTCCCGTGACGCGCCAGACGACGCACATGTTGTTCTCGGGGGTTGCCTCTGCCGTCGCGACCGGTGCCGCGCGCTCACCGTTTCCATGAGCGGTGAGGTGATAGACACCCGGTGTCGAACACTTGGCCCACACCATCGCACTCGTGGATGTCAGGTGACCAACGAACGGACCGTGGGTGATGGCGGATTGGGCCGGGCGTATCGTTCCCAAAGCGGCGTGCGCGGGCAGCGACCGTCCGGTCAGGATGGCGACGATACGGCGGCCCAGAGCGGCTCCGCCTACTGCCGCCGCGCCCATGAAAAACCCTCTTCGCGTCGAGTTCATGAGGTCATAGATATCAGCTGGTCTTGGAAGGGCCGCGCCCGTCGGATCGTATCTCTTGATGATTGAACCATCTTTTTTCAGTTCGACACAAATCGATCGAGCGGTGCGTCAGCCAGCCTAGAGCGCCTCGGTTAGAATGCCGTCATGTCGCGAGCCCAGGTTGAAAGCTGGATCTGCGAGCGCCGCAAGGCCCTCTACATCGCCTGGGGCGCGGTCGGCTCGATGGTCGTAATCGGCCTGTTGCTCGGCCCCGACGAATACGTCCTGCGCGGCACGGCGCCGTTGCCGCAGCGATGGGTCATCTTGTTCTTCCTGTCGCTGTGGTGCTGGGCGGCACTGCGTTTCATCGCCTTGTGGATCTGGCCCTGGGTGGTGATGGCGGTGGCGCCGGTGTGCCTGTTCATTCCGCTGCGCTACCACCTTGATGCCTGGTGGTTGACGCCGTTGCTCACTTCGATCGTGGTGATCTCTGCGCTGACCGTGGTGGCGGTGGTGTGGTGGGAGCTGCGCCGGCGACGCGCAGTCTCGAGCCCTTGACCGCATTTTGTGGCGGCCCTAAAGTATGGCGGCTTTCTCACCGAACGGGGTGCGCATGATTGTCGGAGTCCCAACCGAGAACACCAGAGTAGAGCGCCGGGTGGCCCTCGTTCCCGCTTCGGTCGGCGCTCTCTCGAAGGCCGGAATCGACGTCGTCGTGCAACGCGGCGCCGGCAGCTCGGCCGGGTTTCCCGATGGCGACTACGAGTCGCGCGGCGCTCGCCTCGTTGAGGATGCGAGCGAGCTGCTGGCGGCCGCCGACGTGGTGGTTTGCGTCGGTCCGCCGGGAGAAAATGGCGGCTGTGTGGACGCCGCCGGCATGCGCGACGGGCAGATCCTGATCGGCTTGCTCGATCCGTTTCGCAGCCTCCCCGCGGTTCAGCAGCTCGCTCGCCAGGGTGTTACCTCGTTTGCTCTGGAACTGCTGCCGCGTATCAGCCGCGCCCAGTCGATGGATGCGCTGTCGTCGATGGCCACGGTTGCCGGATACAAGGCCGTGCTTCTGGCCGCTGCCGAACTCGGCAAGATGTACCCGATGATGATCACGGCGGCCGGCACGCTGGCACCGGCGAGGGTGCTTGTCGTCGGCGCCGGCGTCGCCGGACTGCAGGGCATTGCCACCGCCCGCCGGCTCGGCGCGGTGGTGGTCGCCTACGACATCCGCCCGGCCGTGAAGGAGCAGGTGGAGAGCCTCGGGGCCGACTTCCTCGAGGCGGATCTCGATACGGGCGCCGCTGAGGACGCCGCCGGCTACGCCGTACAGATGGACGAGGAGTTCTACGGCAAGCAGCGCGAGTTGATGGCCGACGCCGTGGCCGCCAACGACGTGGTGATTACCACGGCCGCGGTGCCCGGCAAGCGGGCCCCGATTCTGATTACCGACGAGATGGTGAGTGGCATGCGCGCCGGTTCGGTAATCGTCGACCTGGCTGCCGCTTCCGGCGGCAACTGCGAGTTGACGCGGGCCGGGGAAACAGTCCAAGCCCACGGCGTAACGATCATGGGGCCCGTCGACCTGCCTGCCACCGTGCCGACGCACGCCAGCCAGATGTATGCCAAGAACGTCTCGGAGTTCATCTTGAATCTCGTGCAGGACGGCGAGCCGGCGCTCGACGTCGACGACGAGATCATCAAGGAATCGATGGTGACCCACGCGGGGGAGGTGGTGAACCAACGGGTCAAGGAGATGCTGGGCTGATGGAAGTCTTTGTTGCCGCTTTGACGATCTTCGTGCTGGCGCTGTTCGTCGGTTTCGAGATCATCAACAAGGTGCCGCCGCTGCTGCACACGCCGTTGATGTCCGGGGCCAACGCGGTTTCCGGGATCACGCTGGTCGGTACGCTGGTGACCTCGGGTGCGCAGTTGACCACGTTTACCACGATTCTCGGGTTCATCGCCGTGGCGATGGCGGCCGCCAACGTGGTCGGTGGATTCATGGTGACGCACCGGATGCTCGAGATGTTTCGCAGTAGGGATGATTAGCCAAGTGTCCGAAGCCCTCATCAACCTGTGGTACCTGATCGCCGCGGTCTTGTTCATCTTCGGCCTGAAGGGGCTGACGCATCCGCGCACCGCCGTACGCGGCAACTTGCTGGGCTCCCTCGGCATGCTTATCGCCATCGTGGTGACGCTGCTCGACCATCGCATCATCGACTTTCGCATCATCATCGCCGGGCTGGTCACCGGCGGCTTCGTCGGCGCACTGATGGCCTACCGCGCGCCGATGACAGACATGCCGCAGGTGGTGGCGATCTTCAACGGCTTCGGCGGTGGGGCCTCGGCGCTCGCCGTGGGCGCGGCGCTCGAGGAGGCACTCAAGGGCGGTTTCGTTGAAGAAATCTCGGTGCAGTTCACCATCGCGGCGGCGTTGTCGGGTCTGATCGGCGGGGTCTCGTTTACGGGAAGCGCCATCGCCTTCCTGAAGTTGCAGGGGTGGATTTCCGACAAGCCGGTCTTGCTGGCAGGTCGCCACGTCATGAACGCGGCGTTGTTCCTCGCTTCCCTGGGGCTCAGCGTCTGGCTGGTGGCGCAGCCCGACACCTCGATCGCCTTCTGGCTGATGTGCGGCTTCGCGGCGTTGTTCGGCATCATGTTGGTGATCCCGATCGGCGGCGCCGACATGCCGGTGGTGATCGCGCTACTCAACTCGTACTCGGGTCTGGCGGCCGCCGGGCACGGCTGGGTGCTGAACAACAGCGTACTGATCATCGCCGGGTCGCTCGTCGGCGCGGCGGGCTTCATTCTCACCGCGATCATGTCGAAGGCGATGAACCGCTCGCTGCCCAACATCATTTTCGCCGGCGTCGGGGCAGAGGTGGTGACCGCCACCGATTCCGCAGATGTCTACGCCACGGTCAAATCGGCATCGCCCGAGGAGATCGCCATGATGATGGACGTGGCGCGCCGGGTGATCGTGGTGCCGGGCTACGGAATGGCGGTGGCGCAGGCGCAGTACGCCATCCGCGACCTGTGCAACGAGCTGCGCACCCGCGGCGTAGAAGTGGAGTTTGGCATCCACCCGGTGGCCGGCCGCATGCCCGGCCACATGAACGTGTTGCTCGCCGAGGCCAACATTCCCTACGAGGTTCTCAAGGATCTCGACGAGATCAACCCGTCGTTTCAGCAGGCCGACATCGCGCTCGTTGTCGGCGCCAACGACGTCGTGAACCCGCTGGCGCGCGAGTCCGACCCGTCGATCCCGATCGCCGGCATGCCGATTCTCGACGTCGATCGCGCCCGTTCGGTGGTGATCGTGAAACGCAGCCTGAGCCCCGGTTTCGCCGGAATCCCGAATCCGTTGTTTGGTGCCGACAACGCCTTGATGCTGTTCGCCGACGCCAAAGATGCAGCGCAGGAGTTGCTCACCGCCCTCAAAGAGGTGTAAATAAAAGCCACCCATGAAATTCGTAGCCGATCTACTCAACACCAAGGGCCGCGACGTCTGGAGCGTAACGCCGGTCACCACGGTTTACGAAGCGCTCGAGGTCCTGGCCGAGAAAAACGTCGGCGCCCTCGTCGTCGTCGAGGACGACAAGCTGGTCGGGATTTTCTCGGAGCGCGATTACGCCCGCGGCCTCGCGCTGCAGGGCAAGCGCTCGCGCGAAACGCCGGTGAGCGAGATCATGACCCGGGTCATCGCCACCGTGACCCGCTCCCACTCCGTCAAAGACTGCATGGAAGTGATGATCAACGAGCGGGTCCGGCACCTGCCGGTTCTCGAGGAGGAGAAGCTCGTTGGCGTCGTGTCGATCGGCGACGTCGTTTTCTCGATCATGTCCGACCAGGACACGATGATTCACCAGCTAGAGAACTACATCCAAGGCAAGGTCTAGCGGGCCGCTAGGTTCCCCTCAGAGCGGTTGCTACGGGCATGCGGGCGGCGCGGATGGCGGGGAAGAGGCCGCCGACGAGGCCGATGATGGCCGCGTAGATGGCGCCCTGAACCAGCAGGTCGGGGGTTACCGCGAAGGCGAATGCAACCTGGCTGAAGTTGCCCCAGTTCAGCGTCGCGGCGCGGAAGCCGTCGAAGGCGAACCAAGCTACGCCGCCGCCGACTGCCAGGACCAGCGATTCGACCATGATCGAGATCACCACCGGCGTGTTGTGGAAGCCCAGAGCCCGTAGCGTGCCGATTTCGCGGGTGCGCGCCGACACCGCCGAGTACATCGTGTTGAGCGCGCCGAACACGGCGCCGACCGCCATCAGGCTGGCGACGAAGTAACCGATGCCGGTGATGACCGCGCTGAGCAACGCCGATTGCGCGGTGTAGTAGTCAGACGATCGACTGACGGTGACGTTAACGCGAGGATCGGCGGTCAGCGCGTCCTTGAACTCCGTGAAGGACGCAGGCGACTCGAGGCGTGCGAACATCGATCCATACGAGTTCTCACGCCGATACGTGGCCTGCAGCAGGCGCGCGTCGGTCCAGATCTCCGTGTCGGCAACGCCGCCGCCGGTGCTGAAAGTGCCGACAACGACCCACATCTCGCGGCCCACGGGAATTCCGCCGCCGACCTCGAGGCCGGTGAACTCGCGGGCCGCGCCTTCACCGGCGATCAGCTCGTTACGTCCCCACTCGAACATCCGCCCCTCGATGATCTCCAGGTCGTGGTGCACGTCGAACGCCACTTCTTCGACGCCGCGCGCAGCGGAACGTTGGCCGCCGTGCCCGTCGAGCGCTTCGGGACGTCGATGATCACGAACAGCTCGGCCGACGAGAGCGGGCGACCGCCGCGGCGCGCAACGCCTTCGGTGTCAGCAATGACCTGCGCTTCGTCGCCGCTGAGGACGCTCATCATCTCGCTGGTGGCGCCCGAGCGCACGACGATGGCGAGGTCGGGAGCGCCCGTCGTTTGCATGGTCTTCTCAAATCCTTCGGCAATCGACAGCACGCCCACGAGCACGGCGACGACGCCGGCAATGCCGAACAGCGCGGCCAGCGAGGCGCCGATGCGTTGCGGCATGGTGCGCAGGCCGAAGGCCGTTACCGTGAGGATCTGCGAAATCCAGTTCATCCCGCGCTCCTCACTTGCGCCGCAGTGCTTCCGAAACCTGTAGCCGCCCCGCCTGCAGGGCAGGAAACAGCCCGGCCGCAAGTCCCAGGACAACGGCTATGAACATTCCCCGGATGAGATCGCCGGGCGCGAAGAAGAACACCTGCAGGGAACCGCCCGTGGGATCACCGCGTGAAATCAGATACCAGGAAATCGCCAACCCGACCGCGCCGGCGCCGATGGCGAGGACGCACGATTCGGCAAGCACCAGGGCGAGCAACTGGCGATGCGTGAAACCAATGGCCTTGAGCACGCCGATTTCCTGCACCCGCTCGCGCACCGACTGCGCCATGGTGTTGCCCGCCACCAGAAGAATGGTGAAAAAGACGGCGCTGATGATGGCCACCATGATGGCGCCGATGTTGCCCACCTGTTTGGCGACTGCCTGCAGGAAAGCGCCTTCCGTTTCCGCCGCTGTCTCGGACGGCGAGTTGGCGAACTCCTCTCGTCGATGGCGGCGGCCACCGCCGCGGCCTCGTCGGGGTCGTGAACGCGCACGTAGTACCAACCGACGATGCCGCGCATCTCCTCGGGCCAGGCTTCGTCGAAAAAGTCGTGGCGGAACAAGAACTGCGTCGTGTCGGTCGATGGCTCGGCCCCGTCGTAGATCCCGACCAGATCGAACTCCCAAGTTTGGCTGCCGTCGCGCCGCGGGTAAATCGTGGCCTGTATCGGGATGCGGTCGCCGACTTTCCATTCATAGCGATCGGCGATCGTCCGCCCCGCGATGGCTCCCGTCCGTGTCGAAAGCCAAGCTTCGAGCTGTTCCTCGGGAAGCAGGTACTCCGGATACATCGCCAGATACTCGAGTGGGTTAACCGGCACTTGGGCGAAGAAGTTCGTTGATCGCTGGTACACACCGCCGAACCAGGCTCGCCACCGTGGCGTCCTGGACGCCTTCAAGCCGCTCGATGCGGGCCTCGTAGCTCGCCGGCAGCGGTTGGATGAGCGAGATCTTATGACGCACGATCAGCCGGTCGGCGCCGGCGACGCTGACGCCCAGGGAAAACGCCTCGGTGATGGCGCCGAGGTAGCCGAACAGCACGAACGCCACCGTGATCGACGCAAAGGTCAGGAACGTGCGTACCTTCTTGCGCCTGAGGTTGCTCCACACCAGGGGCAGGAACCTCATCCTGGGTCCTCCGTGGTCAGCTTGCCGTCATCGAGGTACAGCGTACGGTCGGCGCGCAGCGCCGCGTGCGGGTCGTGTGTCACCATGACGATGGTCTTGCCGTGGTCCCGGCTGAGCGCCTGCAGGATATCGAGGATCGCGTCGCCCGACTTGCGATCGAGGTCGCCGGTCGGCTCGTCGGCCAGCAGCAACGTCGGGTCGGTGGCGATGGCGCGGGCGACGCCGACGGGCTGTTGCTCACCGCCCGAGAGCTGGCGAGGATAATGCTCGGCGCGGTTCGTCAAACCGACGATGTCGAGCACGGTCACCACCTGCCGCCGGCGGTCAGACTTGGAAAGCGGTGTCAGCAGTAGCGGAAGCTCGACGTTACGCGCCGCGGTGAGTACCGGCAGCAGGTTGTAGAACTGGAAAACGAAGCCTACGTGGCGCGCCCGCCAGCCGGCCAGAGCGCGACTCCCCATGGAATCGATGCGCTCGTCGCCGACCTCCATGGACCCGGTGTCGGGTCTGTCGAGCGCACCGATCAGGTTGAGCAGCGTCGACTCGCCCGATCCCGATGGCCCCATCAGCGCCAGAAACTGGCCGTCGGGGATATCGAGATCGAGCTCGTGCAGCACGTGGATGGTTTCGGCGCCGCGCTTGAAGGTCTTTTCGATGCCGCGGGCGCTTACCAGGTTGCCGTTGCTCTCACTCATCCTCCGACCTCTGTTACTTCGTCTCCGTCACGCAGTTCGTCGGGTCCTTCGACAACCACTCTTTCGCCCGCGGTCAGCCCAGAGATGACCGTTGCCTCGCCGGCGGTCGTGTTGCCGACCCCGACGGCCCGTCGTTCCACGATCCCGTCACGCACCACGAACACCACGTCCTGGCCGTTTGTCGCGGCGCACGGCTGCCACGGGGACAGCGAAGCCGCTGCGCAGCCCGGCCCCTTCCGCTCGAGGATCGACAACCAGGGCCTCCGGCCCGCCTTCGCGGAAAGCCACCTTCACCCCCATGTCGGGCAGAATCCTCTGATCCAGCTCTTCGAACGCGATGCGCACCTTCACGGTAGCGCGCTGCCGGTCGGCGGTCGGAATGATGGCGATCACGGCGGCCGGGATGCGCCAGTCGGTGTAGGCGTCGAGCGTGGCGACGACCGGCTGACCCGGTTGGACCCGATTGATATACGCCTCGTTGACGTCGACCTCGATTCCCAGAGATGTCATGTCGACGATCGTGCCGATGCCGGTGCGCGTGAAGCTACCGCCCGCCGACATCGGCGAGATCATCTCGCCGGGCTGGGCGTTCTTGGCCACCACGACGCCGGCAAACGGGGCGCGAATCTCGCGATCGGCCATTTCCTGTCGCCACAGCGCAATGCGGCTGTCGGCCACGTTGACCTGGTCCTCTTGCTGCACGATGCGCGCTGCCAGCGAGTCGTAGTTCGCCTGGGAGCGGTCGAGCTCGGCCTTGGCAGCGACGCCCCGCTCGGCGAGCGGCCGGGTGCGCTGCAAGTCGAGGTCGGCCTCGTGCAGTCGGACGCGCGTTTCGGCCAACGAGGTCCGGGCTGCCGCGAGCTCCGCCTGTGCCAGGCGTAAGTTCACCTCGGTGTTGGAAGCGTCAAGCTGGGCGAGAAGCTGACCTTCGTCGACGTGCATGCCTTCTTCGATCAGAATTTCGGTGACCCGGCCGGTGACCTTGGAGGAAACAGTGGCCATACGGCGGGCCGTGACGTAGCCGGAGGCGTTCAGCACCGTCGTCGGTTGGTCGAGTGCCACCTCGCGCACCGCCACCGTACGCACCTCGACCGCGGCGTTGGCGTTCCGATACCAGAGGGCGCCGGCGCCGCCGATAACCATGAGCAAGATGACGATCGGCGGCAACACGCTGCGCCTGCTCGCGCTGCGATCGATCTTCAGGCTGGCGAGCTTTTCATTCTCGCGCATGGGTCAAATCTTACTGTTTGCGGCGAAGGAGCGCTGTTTGCCCGCGCCAAACGGCCGCTCCGGCGGGCCAGTGGTCACGCTGTGCCGCCAGCGGTGGCCGTGCGGCCGTGCGTGTCTTGCCGCTCGCGTCGGCAGGGATCCGTGCCGTCCCTCGGGTGATCCGGAGGGTTAGCTTTCCGGCTTGGCGTCGAGGCGCAGCCGGATGCTCCAGTCGAGCTGCTTGAGGTCGAGCGGCTTGGCCAGGTGGTCGGCGGCGCCGAGGCGCAGGCACTCGCGGGCATCATCCTCGCTGGCGTAGCCCGAGATCGTACAAATCACACCGACGTCGATCTCGTTGTCCTGGATTTTCTTGAGGACCTCGTGGCCGTTGACTTTCGGCATGTAGAGATCCATCACCAGGATGTCGGGTGGTGATTCGGCGATCATGGCCAGCGCCTCTTCGCCGTCGGACGCCGTGTCGACCTCGAAGCCGCGCCGAATCAAGAAGCGTGACAGCAGGCTGCGGATCGACGCCTCGTCGTCGACGACCAGGGCGCGCACCTTGCCGCCCGAGGCCGATTGCCTGCCTCCCGAGGCGAGGCGGAGAAACTCCAGCGGCGTATCGAATTCGACGCCGATGACGAAGCCGTCCTGGCGCGATTCGAGGCGGCGAATCACACCCCAGGCGAGCTTCGGCTTGAGGCGGCCGCGGCTGTTGAAGAAACGCACGATGCAGTCGGTGCGATCGGGGATCTCCTGGCCGATCCAGGCACTCAACCCGCCGCGGCTGACGTCGGTGCTCAGGCCGGAAATCGAGGCCGACAGAACATCGTCGAGTGGTCCTCCATTGGGAACCACCTGCACCTGGATAAGCACCGACATGGCGGTTCGCGGGAACCCGCGCCGCTCCCGTCCTTCAAACGGCTCGACCATGGCTTCAATAATAGAGTCGCCGGTCCCCTGCGGCGAACCCAATTTCTAGGAGGGCACCGAAAAACTGCCCGGCTTGCCCGTAACGGCACGCCGCGGGGAGTTTAGTCGGCAGCGTCCTGTTGGCGGATCCGGTGGCGCAAGACGTCGAGCTCGTCGAGGCGAAAGCCGAAGGCGCCACCCTTGCCGAGCCTGACGACCACCAAACGTCCTTGATTCGGGCTCTCGAACTGCGACACGTACGTTCCATCGGCAGCCCTTCCCCGAAGCTGGTGTCGAGACAAACCGTCGGCGTTGACGCGCAAACGGTCGCCGGTGCTCAAATAATTTGCTTCTTTGACGGTCATACCGCAACCTCGGCAGTTTTCAGGTTATCGTGAACGGGCTTTGAGTGTCCCGGATCGGTCTGTGGGGACGATTCTCGGTGTCCGGGACCTAGCAGGCCGTGGTGAAAGTGCGATGGGTCTGGTTGAGGCGCGGAGGGCGCGTTGCAGTTCACTCCCTACACCTTACCGTTGATCATCGCAGCGCTGATTGCGCTGGTGCTATGCGTGTTCACACTGCGTTACCGGAAGGTTCCGGGCCGGGTGACCTTTGCGCTGCTGATGGCCGGCCTGGCGGTGTGGGCGGGCGGCTACGCGCTCGAGATCAGCGCCATCGACCCCCAGGCGAAAGTTTTCTGGGCCAAGTTCCAGTACTTCGGCATCGCCGCAATCCCGCTGCTGTGGCTGCGCTTCGTCGTTCACTTCGTCGGCGAATCGGCGTGGTTGACCCCGGCGCGCTTCAGCCTGCTGGCAGTCGGCCCGGGGCTCACCGTCGGCCTCGTGATGCTGAATCGGACGTTCGTCGGGCCGGCTGCAGTGGATGCGCCGGGTCTGCAGCTGTTCTGGCGGCAGATCATTTTCGACGAGAGCCTCGGCGCTTCCCGATGCTCGAGTTCGGCTATGGACCGGGGCTCTGGGCCTACGCCGGGTACTCCTATCTACTGTTGCTGATCGGCGCATTGATGTTGTTTCGCTCCGATGGTGCGCTTGCCGCGCCTCGGTGTTCGGCAGGGCGCCGTGATGTTGCTGGCGTTGCTCGCCCCTGGGCGGGCAACGTGCTGTACCTGACGGGTGCCAACCCATTTCCGCTTCTCGACCTAACGCCGTTCAGCTTCACGGTTACCGGCCTGGCGGTGGCGTGGGGCATGGGCCGCTTCAGCTTCATGGGGACGATCCCGGTGGCGCATCGCGCCATCATCGCCGGTATGCGCGACGGCGTAGTGGCGCTCGATAACGAGAACTACATCGCCGAGCTCAACCCGGCGGCCGAGCGCCTGTTCGGCCTGAGCCCCGACGACGTGTTGGGTAGTTCGGCGACGACCGTGTTCCAACAGCATCCCGAGGTCGTCAGCCTGCTGCAGACCAAGGCGGAGGCCCGGCAACAGTGCGTCCTGCGCGTAGGAGGACAGGAGAGAGAGTTCGATATCCGCATCCTGTTGCTCTACGACCGGCGTCGGCACGCCGGACGACTGGTTACCTTCCACGACGTCAGCAAACTGGCGCGCGCCGAACGCGCGATGGAAGCGTCCAAGGAGCTCGCCGAAAGCGCCAACCAGTCGAAGTCGGAGTTCCTGGCCAACGTCAGCCATGAAATCCGCACGCCATTGAACGCCATCCTCGGCATGACGAACCTGACGCTCGAAGGCGAGCTCGGCGACAAGGAGCGCGAATACCTGGAGATCGTCAAGTCGGCGGCCGACTCGCTGCTGCGCATCATCAGTGACATCCTGGATTTCTCGAAGATCGAGGTGCGCAAGCTGGTGCTCGACAACGTCGGTTTCGACTTGCGCAAGGTGCTCGGCGACACCATGAAGATGCTCGAGGCCACCGCTGCCGACAAGAGTCTCCGGCTGTCGTGCGACATCGCGGAAGAAGTACCGGAGGTGATTGTCGGCGATCCGTTCCGGTTGCGTCAGGTGTTGATCAACCTGGTCTCCAACGCCATCAAGTTCACCGCCGAGGGTGAGGTGCGCATCCGGATTGATTTGGCCGACGTGCAGCCGCCGGCGCCCGTTGCGATTGCCCTGCATTTCTCCGTGCAAGACACCGGCATCGGCATCATCGATGCAGACAGGCAGTCGATTTTCGACTCGTTTGCCCAGGCCGATGCCTCGACGACGCGCATCTACGGCGGCACCGGGCTCGGCTTGTCGATCGCCCGGCATCTGATCCGCTTGATGGGGGGCGAGATCGAGCTCGAGAGCGAGGTCGGCAAGGGCAGCACGTTTCACTTCGACGCCGTATTCGAGCGGCCGGGAGCCGACGTCGAGGTCGTCGAACTCGACGCGCCGGTCATCGCCGGCGCGCCGCCTGAACGCGGCGAGGCGCATACCGAGCCGGTGGCTGCCGCAACCGGAAATTTCGAGACAACGGTTGAAACCGCCGTGCCGGCGCCCGGCACACAGCGCGTCTTGGTGGCCGACGACAACTTGATCAACCAACGGATGACGCGGCTGCTGCTCGAGTCGAGGGGGCACGACGTCACCGTGGTCGGCGACGGTCAGGAGGTGCTCGAGACGCTGGGGAACAGCGACTTCGACCTGATCTTGATGGACGTGCAGATGCCCAACTTGGATGGCGTCGAGGCCACCAAGTCGATTCGATCAGGGGAACAGTGGACGGGAGGCCACATCCCGATCGTTGCCGTGACGGCGCACGCCATGATCGGCGACCGTGAGCGATTTCTCGAGGTAGGAGTGGATGAATACTTGGCGAAGCCGCTCGACGCCGAGACGCTCTTCGAGACCATGGAGCGGTTGGCCGGCGAGGCGCCGCCCGCGAAACACGACCTCGCGGCGGCCGAGCCTGCCGCGCCCCTCGCGGCCGGCGCCGCCGTCATCGACCGTGATGCGCTGCTCTCCAAGCTCGGTGGCGACGAGGAACTGTTGGTCGAGATCATCGATCTGTTCTTCGAGGATTGCCCGAAGGTCATGGATGCTATCCGGGGTGCGGTTGCGGACGGTGACGTTGAGGCTGTGTGGCAATCGGCACACCGGTTGAAGGGTAGCGTCGGCAGCCTGTCGGCCGAGCCGGCCTTCGAGGCGGCGAGTTGGCGGCCGCGCCGGCGGCTCTCGAGAACGAGATCGAGCGCCTCAGGGTCGAGCTGGAGCTCGCTCGCGACGGATCCCACAAACAACTGTGAGTCAGGAAAGCAGTCGGAACCAGAGGTGGAAGAGGCGGCGCACGGTCGGCGTCAACTTGCTGCGGCGCCATTGGTCGGCTGCCTTCTTGACGATCTCGGCCTGCGTCGGATACGGGTGAATCGTGCCCGAGATCTTGCCGAGGCCGACGCCGGCGGTGATCGCGACGCACAGCTCTCCAATAATCTCGCCGGCATGCGCTGCCACCAGCGTGGCGCCGAGTATCTTGTCCGTTCCCTTTTTTAGGTGAAGGCGCAGAAAACCGTCGGCTTCGCCGTCGAGTAGCGCCCTGTCGACCAGCGACAGCTCCACCGTCATCGTGTCCACCTCGATGCCCATGTCGCGGGCGTCTTGCTCGTAAAGGCCGACGTGAGCGATTTCGGGGCTGGTATACGTGCACCACGGCACGGCCAGCTTGCTGCTGCGGGCGCGGCCGAAGAACAGCGCATTTTGGATGACGATCCGAGCCTGGGCGTCGGCAACATGGGTGAACTTGAACGTTGCTGCCACATCGCCGCAGGCGTAGATCCTGGAGTTCGTCGTGCGCAGGCGATCGTCCACCAGTACACCGCTCCGTTCGTATTGCACGCCAGCCTCTCGGAGGCCGAGGCCTTCGACGTTCGGAGCGCGGCCGACCGCCACGAGAAGCTGGTCGACGACGATCTCGTGGTTTTCTTCGTCACGCTCGATGCGCACGACGATCTGACCGTCGCGCTTCTCCACGCCCTCGACAGCGACGCCGAGCTGCAGATCGATGCCATCGTCGACCATCGCCTCTTGCACGATGGCGGCCGCATCGGGATCCTCGCGCGGCAGCACGTGGTCGGTCCTCTCGAACAACGACACGCGGCTGCCGAGCCGGGCGAAGGCCTGCGACAACTCGCAGCCGATCGGACCGGCGCCGATGATGCCGAGCCGCGGCGGTAGTTCGGTGAGCGAAAACACGGTTTCGTTTGTCAGATAGCGAACGGTGTCGAGCCCGGGTATCGGCGGCGCCGCGGCACGTCCGCCGGTGGCGATAACGGCGCGGCGAAACTCCAGGCGCTTGCCGTCGACCTCGACGGTGTCGCGGCCGGTGAACCGGCCCTCGCCGATGAACACGTCGACGCCGAGCCCGGCGAAGCGCGCGGCGCTGTCGTGGTGGCCGATGCCGGCCCGGATTTTTCTCATACGCTGCATCGCGGCGCCGAAGTCTCCCGGGCCTTCGGCGCGCGGTCCGCCGAAGTCGCCGGCGTTACGCGCCGCGTGCCAGGCGCGAGCTGCCGAGATCACGCCCTTCGAGGGCACACAGCCGACGTTGAGGCAGTCGCCGCCCATCAGATGGCGCTCGATAACCGCCACCTTGGCGCCCAGTCCGGCGGCGCCGGCCGCCGAAACCAGGCCCGCCGTGCCGGCGCCGATCACCACGAGGTGGTAGCGCGGTGCAGGCTCCGGATTCACCCAGTCGAGGGGGTGGACGTTAGCCACCAGCTCCCGATTATGTTCGTCATCTGGAGCGATCAGGTGCTGCGCGGGTGTCTCAGACATCCGTGATCTCGCGTAGCGCGTTGCGGGCGATGCGGGTGACGAAAGCGGTCACCGCCAGCGTGGCGAGCAGCCCGGTTACCAGGAGCGCGTAGTATCCGGGGCCACGCTCCGGTTGCGTACCGCTGGCCACCTCGGCCACGGCGCCGGCCAGGCGTCCGTAATAGACGTACAGGAAGGTCCCCGGCAGCATGAACAGGTGGGCGATCAGGTAGTCGCGCAGGCGCACCCGTGTCAGGCCGAGGGCGTAGTTCAGCATGTTGAACGGAAACACTGGCGACAGGCGCAGCAGGGCGACGATCTTCAGCCCCTGCTCCCCGATGGCCGCGTCGATGACCGCGAAGCGTTCGTGGCCCTCGAGCCGCTGCTCGACCCAGGAGCGGGCCACGTAGCGGGAAATCAGAAACGCCAGTGTGGCGCCCAGCGTGGCGCCGAGGAACACGGTGACGACGCCCTTGCCGAGGCCGAACACGGCGCCGCCGGCGAGCGTCAGCAAGGAGCCCGGCACCAGCGCCACCGTGGCGATCGCGTAGCCGGCGGCGTACACCACCGGCGCCCACAGGCCGAGTCCCTCCACCCAGGTCGCGAACTGCGGGATGTACCGTGCCAGGTCCTCGCCCATGACGAACAAGGCGATGAGCGCCGCCGCCGCCAGCCCCGCGCGCAGCGCGCCGGCGCGCCGGGTGCCTGATGAATTATCGATTTGCAGTTCTTCCACGCTTGC
The DNA here is from genome assembly GCA_965214245.1 of Acidobacteriota bacterium. Taxonomy (GTDB): domain Bacteria; phylum Acidobacteriota; class UBA890; order UBA890; family UBA890; genus CBDCBL01. Next base: position 54,333 of record CBDCBL010000008.1, on the reverse strand, counting down.
CGCTCGGTCCATGTCGAGATCCTCGAAGGTGAGATTCTGCTGTCTAGCGGGCCGTGGCGAAAGTGTGATGGGTCTGGTTGCGACGACAAGAGGCCAGATGCAAGGCGCCGTGACGACGGCGATGTTGCACGCATCGTGGAGGAACGGCAACGCCGCAGATGGCCTCTTGTTGTCGCAACCCGTTGGGCGCGTGGGTCTTGCGGGCGATGCCCGCGTTGGGCCTCCTCGACGATGCGGCAAGCATCGGCGTCGTCGGCCCGCCTTGCCCTCCGCCCGCAAGACCCACGCGCCAGACCCATCACACTTCCACCACGGCCCGCTACAGGACCGTTTGCCAAACGGTCGGCGGGCGGTTACCTGCCCTGCTCGAAAGCCGCGCCGCCTCTCCAGAGTAACGCCGAGGCAATATCCAGGGTCAGCGATCTACCCTCACGGCTCGACCAGCTGCTTGTACGTTTTGAGGTGACGCAGCGCCAGATCCTTCTGGTCGAGGCGCTCGTACAAACCGGCGAGGTTGTAATAGGCATCGGGCGTAGTGGGGGTCGGCGTCGATGGTGGCGTGGTACGCCTCGAGTGCCTCCTCGGCGCGGTCCTGGTCTTCCAGCACGACGCCCAGATTGAAGCGCGCGGTGGCCACGCCGTCGGGCCCTTTCAGGGCGGCGCGATAGTGGTGTTCCGCGGCTTCGAAGTCGCCTCGTTCGTGCATCAGGCGGCCGAGGTTGAGATGCGCGCGTCGGCGTGCTGCTGATCGAGCTCTAGCGTGCGCTCGTAGGCATCGACCGCCTCATCAGCGGCCGTCATCTCGAGCTCGCGGGCCAGCTCGAACCAATCTTCCGCCTGCAGCTCGTCGGCATGGTCACGCGCCGCTGCAGCGGCGCGGCGGGCGAACGGCTCGGCCTTCGCGGCGATGCTGGAAACCCCGAAGTTGATCAGCGTCTGTCCCGATTCCGGGTTCCACAATTCCTCGCCCTCCTGCACCAGCACTTCACGGCCGTCGGCGAATATGTGGACGCCGGTGAGCGGCCGTCCCGACGGTAGCTGCTCACGAATCTTGTCGAGCGCCTTGCGGACGCGGCGCACCGGGATGTCGGCGTCGATCAGCCCTTTGGCGGTACGCAGCAGCACCAGATCCGGAAAGGAAAATAGAAACTCGCTGCGCGCACCGCGGCGCGATGTAATCAGCCCGTCGTCGACAAAGCCCCTGATTTGCCCGGAGCTGAGCCCGAGCATGGCGCTCACGTCGCGCAACGAATAGCCGGTGGTCGACGATCGTGGAGTGGCTATTTTCTCGCCGTCGTCTTTCGCTTCTTGCCGCCTGCGGCCACCGCGCGGGCCTTCTTGGCGGCTTTCTCGCGCGGCGCGCGCTTGGGCGGCTTGCGTTTGGCCTTCGTCTTGCGCGCGCCGGCCTTGGCGGCCTTGCGTTTGGCGGTTTTCTTGGCCGCTTTGGGAGCCTCTTCCTCGCCGTCCGCGAGGCTCGCCTTGAGGGCCTCCATGATGTCGATGATCTGCGCCTTGGGCTCCTCAGGCGGCGCCAGCGTCATTTCTTGCCCGTCGATCTTCTGCTTGATCGCCGCCTGTAGCTCGCCCTTGACGCTGTCCTCGTACTTGTCGGGACGGAACGTGTCGGTGGCGATCTGTTCGACGAGCTTCTTGGCCAGCTTCATCTCGCTCTTGTCGACCTTGGCGTCGCCCAGCGGCACCTCGGAGAAGGCGCGAATCTCGTCGTTGTAGCGCAACTGCTGGAGGATGAGTCCGTCCTTGAAGGGACGTACGAGCACCAGGTAGTCCTTGCCGCGGGCGGCGTACTTGGCGAGCGGCCGCCCGTCCGGTTACCTTCATGGTCTCGGCAAGCAACTTGTAGGGCTTCTCGCCGCCCTGGTCGGGGCCCAGGTAATAGGCCTTTTCGAAATGAATCGGATCGACCTGCGCCAGCGGCACGAACTCGGTGATCTCGATGGCGTGCGTGGCGCGCATCTCCATCGCCTTGAGCTCTTCCGGCGTAAACAGCACGTACTGATCCTTGGCGAACTCGTAGCCTTTGACCAACTCGTCGCGGGTCACCAGCTCATCGTCGGACGGGCAGTAGAACTGGTACTTGACGCGGGTGCCGCACTTCTCGTGGATGAAGTTGAGCGACACCTTGGAGCCGCCCTCGGTGGTCGAATACAGCTTTACGGGTATGGCCACCAGCCCGAAGGCGACGGTTCCCGACGCAATAGGTCGCGTAGGCATGATTTCGTTTCCGTAGAGAGCTTGCCGCCGACGCGGCAGATATGGGGCTGCGGTACGGCGGGTTGTCGGAAGAAACCCGCTACCGGCGCCGGGTTGCGCGGTCGCCCGGGCACGGCGCCGGAGTATAGCATTGGCCTCTCCATGTCTGCTAGAGACCGCAGCGCAAACACGCGATTAGGCAAGTATCACGATAAACGCACGGCAGAGCGCACTCCAGAGCCGTTCGGGTACGACGCCGAGCACCGGCCGCGCCTCTTCGTGGTCCAGCAACACGCCGCCACTCGGCTGCATTACGACCTGCGCCTGGAACATGACGGAGTTTTGCTGTCATGGGCCGTGCCGCAGGGATTCTCGCGTGATCCGGCGGTCAAGCGACTGGCCGTGCATACTGAAGATCACCCCATCGAATACGCCGATTTCGAGGGGGTGATTCCCGAGGGCAACTACGGCGCCGGGGCAATGATCGTGTGGGACCGGGGCGCGTTTGTGCCCGTCGAGGACATTGCTGCCGGGCTCGAGAAGGGCAAGCTGCTGGTTGAGCTGCGCGGCTACAAGCTGCGCGGCGAGTGGGCCCTGGTACGCACCAAACCGAGCGTCCGCCAGCGCTCATCGAGCCTCGGGGCCGAGACCAAGAGCGACTGGTTGCTCATCAAGCACGAGGACGCCTATTCGCGCCCGGAAGCGGAAGGCAAGCAAGATGCCTACGATGCGCGTTCGGTACTTTCGGGGCTGACCGTTCACGAGCTCGCCGAGGGCACCGACCGCGCCGTGGCCTTGCGTCAACAGCTACAAGAGTGGGGCGCACCGGACACTCCCGTGGCGGGGACAGAGGTCGATTTGACGCTGGCGAAGGTTGCCGACAGCCCGTTCTCGCGCCCGGGGTGGATCTTCGAGCTCAAGTACGACGGCTACCGGTTGCTTGCCGAGAAGCGGGAGGGCAGGGCGCGGTTGTTCTATCGCAGCGGCATCGACGCGACCGACGTGTTTCCCGAGGTGGCCCGGGCGGTGCAGGCGCTGCCCTACGAGCAGGTGGTCCTCGATGGCGAGGTCACGGTGGCCGACGATCAGGGCAAGCCGAGCTTCGGCAGGCTGCAAAAGCGCGGTCGGCTGAGCCGCATGCCCGATATCGCCGCGGCGTCCGTGCAGCTGCCGGCGGTTCTCTTCTGTTTCGACCTGGTCGGATTCGAAGGCTTCGACCTGCGCCGCCTGCCCCTGCTGCAGCGCAAGGAGGTGCTGCAAAAGGTTGTGCCGCCTGCCGGTTCGCTGCGCTACGCCGATCACGTGGAAGAAAAAGGCGAGGCCCTCTACGAACAGATCGTCAAGATGGGCCTCGAGGGGCTGGTGGCCAAGAGGGCGGCGGCGCCGTATCCGGGACGACGAAGCGAGAGCTGGCTGAAGATCCGCGCGGAACGGCTCGACGACATGGTGATCGTCGGATTCACGGCGCCGCAGGGCATGCGCGAGGGGTTCGGCGCGCTGCACATGGCGGCTTACGACGGCGACAGGCTCGTCTACTTGGGGCGCGTCGGTTCGGGGTTCTCCGACCGGCAACTCGACGACATCGGCGCCGGGCTCGAGGAGTTGGTGCGCGATGAGCCGCCGGCGATGGAGGGCCCGCTACCGGAGGGCAACGACAACACCTGGGTGGAACCGCGTCTCGCAGCACAGATTCGGTACAAGGAGATCACCGAGGACGGGCATCTGAGGCAGCCTGTGTTCGTTGCGTTGCTCGACAAGGATCCCGAGGAGTGCCGCCTGTCAAGCGCCGCGTCCGATGGTGATCCGGTGGACTTTGCGACGCCGGCCGACACGTCAGTTGGAGGCCCGGACCCCGGCCGCGCAAAGAACGACGCCGGTCCCGGACGCATCGGCGGCATCGGCGTCGGGGCCCCCGGCTTTCATTGAGCAACGTCGACAAGGTGTTCTGGCCCGAGGAGGGATACACCAAGGGCGATCTCCTCGGCTACTACGAGGCCGTCGGCGAGTGGTTGCTACCCTTTCTCGCCGACCGTCCGCTGGTGCTCGACCGTTACCCGGACGGCATCGACGGCAAGAACTTCTTCCAGAAAGACGCGCCGAACTTCGTGCCGAGCTGGATCCGCACTACGCCCATCGACGAAGGCGAGGGTAAACGCAACAACTAGTCTGATATGCGAGAGCGTCGAGTCGCTGCTGTACATCATCAACCTCGGAGCGATCCCGCTGCACCTGTGGGCCAGCCGGGTTGCCGACCTCGAGCGGCCCGACTTCTGCACGCTCGACCTCGACCCGAAGGAAGCGCCGTTCAGCCAGGTTGTGGAGGTGGCGCGGGCGCTGCACGACGTATGCAAGGAGATCTCCGTACCCTGTTATCCGAAGACCAGCGGCAAGACCGGCATGCACATCCTGGTGCCGCTGGGGGGCAGATTTACCCACGAGCAGTCGAAGATGCTCGCCGAGCTCATCGCCCGGGTGGTGGTGGCCGAGAACCCCGACATTGCTACCGTCGTGCGCTCACACTCTGGCCGCGGCAAGCGGGTCTATATCGATTTCGTACAGAACGGCCGCGGCCGGCTGATCGTTGCTCCATACAGCGCCCGCCCCATGCCCGGCGGCACCGTGTCGGCGCCGCTGCGCTGGAAAGAGGTCACCGCCAAGCTCGACTTCCGCAAGTTCACGCTCAAGACACTGCCGCGGCGCATGAAGCGCCTGAAGGAAGACCCCATCGTCGCCGTGTTGGATGATGATCCGGACTTAGAGGCGGCGCTGGCGGCGTTGGCGGAGCGGCTGGGCTGAAACGGGGCCGGTGGCGTTGGCGGGGCTGCTGAGCTGAAGCGGGACAGGTGGCGTTGGCGGGCCGGCTGAGCTGAAGCGGCACCTTCTTATTTTTTTTGATTTCCCACCTCCCGCCCCCGGCCTCTCGGTGCCTTCGGCACCTTCGCTGCCCGCTTTGCGCACAGGTGGGCGGTAGGCGTTAGCCCAGACTTCCCGAGAAGTCGATAATCGCCGCGATCGCCTCGCTCGTATTTTCCTCTAGCGTTCGTCCCGACGACTTGCGTGGTTTGAAGGAGTGGTCGCCGTCTTCGAGCCACACGACGCTGATCTTGTCGGACAAGTCGTAGCCGGCGACCTCCTCGGGTTTGCCGAAGGGGTCGCGCGTCCCCTGCAGAATCAGCGTCGGGGTTGCGAGATTGGCGAGGTGCTCGGTGCGCAGTTTCTCCGGCCGACCAGGTGGGTGGAACGGATAGCCGAGGCAGACCAAGCCGGCAACGCCGGCGTCGTCGGCGACCATGCTGGCGATGCGGCCGCCCATCGACTTGCCGCCGATGATCACACGGTCGGCGCCGACGGTGGCGATGGCGTTGCGCCACGTTTCCAGCAGCACCGGCGCTCGGTCGGGAGCGCCGCGCTTGCCGGTAATGCGCCGTCGTCCCATGTAAGGAAACTCGAAGCGCACGACGCGGAAGTCGTCCGCCGCCAGCCCTTCGGCGAATGCGGTCATCGACGGCGAGTCCATGCCGGCGCCGGCGCCGTGCGCCAGCACCATCGTCGTGTGGGCATTGCTGGGACCATCGTGGAGCAAGTTCATGAGCGCAACCCGGGTTGCTCGCGGCCTATCCGGACCGCAGCGCCGAAACCGGGTCCACCTGTAGCACGCGGCGCGCCGGGATGTAACTGGCGGCGAGGCCGACCGCCATCACTCTACAAGTGAGCAAGAGCCATGCCAGGCCATCAACCCTGTCGTGAGGCCGCCGACGTTTGCTCAGGAAGTCCTGTTATCGCCGGATCCGACGAGAAGGGAGGGGCGGGGCCCGATTTTTCGAGGCTTCGGCGGCAACGCTGAACTGTTCGTTGGAGTGATCCAGCGTCCCGAAATCGAACACGCTTGAATCAAGCGCAACGCAGTCCTCGCGTGCCACTCCGTTCGCGCCGGCGCGACCTGTTGAGGAATGCAGGCTAGAATGATGCGATGAGCGTTGATGAGCTGTTTGCCAGATTCCCCGAGATTCCCGCGGATCTGCGCGACGAGCCTGTGCTGGCCGAGTTCGCTGCCACCTGTGGCGAGCTGCTTGCCGTGGCCCACCGGCCGGGCAACTGCTCGACCGGACACGATTCCGGAAATCACTTTTATCTCAAGCTCATCGGGCCGATCTCCTACTACGGCTATGGTTTGGCGAGCCGCGAAAGGGTCGTCGAGGACCTGCGCGCGCTGATCGCGCAACGCAATGCCGACCCGCAGGGATTCACTGCCTCGTTGTTGCCTGCCGACACCGTCGCAAGCGAGGTGAAAGGCCCCGACTGCGCCTAGCGGGTACCCGACTCATCACACTTTCGCCACGGCCTGTTAACGCCTGCCATCACACTTTCGCCACGGCCTGCTAGCGATCAGATCGGCGACGGACGTGGGCGCTCGTTGATTCGGCGGCGCGGCGGCCGTGCTCGACGATGAACTCGATGGGCGACTCCATGTTGATCGGATAGAGCCGCGTGTTGGGGTGCCGTCCGTTCCAAACGCGGAACGTTTCGTCGACGAAACCCTGGCCGACGGCCTCGACGCCCTTGAAGTCGAGCACGACGTGGCGGAAGCGCTCCAGCCCGTTGAGTAGCTTCTTGGCCTCGGAACGCGACAGGAAACGATCGCCGGTGTCGAACAGCTTCACCACGACACGACGCCGGGCGAGCTCGAAGGCCTCCGAGGATTCTGCGAAGACGTTCTCCAGAGTGGTCGTGGTGCCGATGTCGACCTCGAAGCGGACGCGCGTCCCGCTCCGTCGGTCGGCGGTTGCAACGCCCACGTCGTCGATCTCGTTGTCGACCAGCCACAGGAGCCCATCGCTGTCGATTTCGAAAAAATCGGCGATCTTCGCCAACAGGAACAAGCCCTCGCCGGTGTGCTCGGCGGGCAGGCTGGTGAGCTTTCCCTTGGTCAGCTCCTGCAGCGCCTCGAGGCCGTGGTTCAAGTTGTTGGCCCGCGCCAGATGCTCGAAGATCCCTTCGCCGTCGTCGATGACCTGCACGATCAGACGATCGTGGGCTTTGCGGAACCGCACCTCGACGAACTCGCCGCCCGAATGGGCGATGGCGTTGTTGACCAGCTCGACCACGGCGGTGTGGACGGCTCGGTCGGCCACCTCGGGAAGCTTGTCGAGCTCGGGCACCTCGTCGCGCACCTCGTCCCACACCCTATCCTCCTCCAATCCGGCGATGCGGTAGCGAAAACGCCGGCGCGGATGCACGCGGCGATAGCGCACGCCGCGGCCGCGGCCCTCGACAACCAGCTCTCCGGCGTCGACCATCGCCGCCAGGTGAGCGTGGACGGCCTGGCGCGACAACCCGGTGGTGGCGACAACGTTGCGGCTGGCGATGCTGCCCCATTCAGCCAACAGGTCGTCGATGGCGGGACGAACGGTAGATCGACGCGGTGACATGCCCCCCCCCCCCCCGAAATGTCAAGATACGATGTCGACGGTACCCCAAGACTCTATAAGTGTCAATGTACTGCTGAGTATCGACAATTTATATTCGTTTTATTTTCGGTAATTGGCCTAAAGCGTCAAGTCCAGTGAAATAATTGTCAATCTTCGCCTTGAACTGATCGAAAGTTTCCACAGGCAACGCTTCCGACCCACGCGCCAGACCCATCAGAGTGATAACACGGGCCTGCTAGGCGGACATTTCTTCAAACAGCACGTCGTAACGCGGCGCTACGTTCGACCAGGTGAAATCGTCGGCGCGTTCGGCGGCCCGGGCGGCGCCGCGCCTTGTTGCCGCCGGGTCGAGCAGCGCCCGCTGCAGCTTATCGACGAGCTCGTCGTCGGAGCTGTACAGGCACCTTTGCAGCTTGCCGCCGCACGGGTCGCCGAGGATCTCGGGATAGCTGAGGCGATCCGGCAGCAGCGGCAAGGTACGGCAGAACATCGCTTCGAGCACCGAGATTCCGAAGAACTCGTGGTGTGCCGTCGACGCGGTGACAGCGGACTCCCAAAGCAGCCGGCGGTATTCCTCCGGATCGGCGAAACCGAAATGAATGACGCGGGATCCGAGATCTTCAGCAGCCTTCTCGAACGCGCCGGGCCGCTCGCTGAACACCTGCCCGCACAAGGCCAGGCGAAACGCGGTGCCGCGGGAGGCAATGTGGCACACGGCATCGAGAAACTGGCCCGGGTTCTTGTCGTATTCCCAGCGTTGGTTCCAGATCACCAGCGGAGGCTCGCTGTTTGCCGTCGCCCGGGCCTGTTGTTCGGCGCCGCCGGCGAGCCAGTCGCCGTCGATGCCGACGGGAATGACGCTGCTCTTGGCTTCGAGCCCACCGATGGTTCCGAGCTCGTTGTACTCGGGGAAGTGGGCCAAGAACGGCGGCAGCGCATCGAAAACGCATTGTTCGTGGAAGCGCGAGTTGAACACCAAGCGATCGGCCGCCAGCATCGAGGCATAGTTAATGAAGCCGTAGTGTCGGTCGCGCTCGCCCGCCTGCCGGCGCATCGGGCCGGTGTCCGGGTCCTCGGGCAGCGGATACGTGAGCTGGTTTTCGTGCAGGTATAAGGCCGTGGGGATCTCGGCCGTCACCGTCCGCGTCAGGGCGAGAAACGTCGACAGATCCAATATGTCGGTGGCGACGATCAGGTCTGGGCGCCTGCCCGCGGCGAAAAACTCGCGCGCCAACGTTACGGCGCCACCGTGCATGCGCCACTTCCAGAAGTGTGCCGGTAGGGTCAGCAGCTCGATGTCGTGACGGCTGTAGCGCTGCAGTCCTTCGGCCCAGGATTGGTGGCTGCCGCCGTGGTAGGGCGAGATGAGAAGCACGTGCATTCCCGCGTGGCGCCTTTCCTACCCCGCAGCTGCGACCCGTTGAGAAGTTCGGGCAAGCAGGGCGGACAGTCCCCGGCTAGAAACGGAAGCCGGTGCTGAAGTGGAAGTGGACCGAGTCGTCGAGATCGTAGGCCACATCCATCTTCAGGCCAATGAACGCCACGAAGAAGTACACGCCGCCGCCGATGCTGCTGTGAAACTTGGCCTTGTCCAGGCCCGTGCCGTAGTCGTATACGGTGGCCGGTATCGAAAAAGAAATCCAGTCCCACCAGGCCGACGGGAAGCGGCGGTGTCAGCGGTACGCGCAGCTCCACCGACGCCAGCATGATGTTGTCGCCGATGAACTCGCCGGCGTCGTAGCCGCGCAGCGTTGCCGCACCACCCAGGAATGGGCGTTCCCAAGCGGGCAGCCGGCCGTCAGTGCCGCGGTAGTAGAACTGACTGGCGATGATGGAGCGCCCGATGAAGGACTTGTAGCCGCGGATGTCGAGCTCCGGCTGATTGAAGCTCATGCCGCCATCGAGCAGCTCGAGGTGCTCCACGCCGGCGCCGAGGTACATGGCATTGCGGGGCAGTTGGATGTCCTGGCGCGTATCGAGCCGGGCGCCGAAGCCGTACGTGATCTGCGGTCCTTCGAACTCGGCGAAGGTGACGTCGGCCCACTCCATGTCGGCGTCGATCTCGAAAATGCCCCAGCGCTTCAGGCCGCGAACCCAGGCTCGCTGCCGCGTGTCGTCGATGTCGAAGTGCGGATTGGTGCGCCGCAGCACACCGAAGCCGCCTTCGAGCCGCGTCAACGCCGCTCGGTCGAGCTGCAACGAGGGCTCGACAGCGGCCTGCTTCTCACCGCCCCAGGTGAGCGGGAAAGAGAGGCGTTCGCCGGCGCCCAGCAAATCGATGGTGGTAAATCGCGCCCCGTAGGTAATGCCGTACTCGTCGGTCCAGCTGAAGACCGGCAGGAACATGAATTTGTCGGCAACCGAAACCGATTCCTTGATCACGATCAGCAGCACAACCTGGCTCGTGTCGTTGAGCGACCGGTAGCGCTCGCGGATCTCCAGCGAACCTACCCGGTCGTGGTCGCGTAGGCGCTGCTCGATGAGCCGGCGGGTCGCGGCGGTCAGCGGATCGCCGATGTCGACGCCGGCGACGCGCAGCAATTCGGCGTCGGGGATCGAGTAATTGCCGTGAAACCGGATGCCGGCGATGGTTTGCGGCTGTTCCGTCTGCGCCCCGGCCGCCGGAGCAACGGCAAAGACCAGCGCCAGGGTGACCGTAACGGCTGGCCCAATACGGGCTAGAGATCGCATGGGCGGGCGCTATTGCTTCTTCTTGGTCTTGGGCCGGCCGAAGATCACGCCGCCGCCGCCGCCCGTCTGTTTGTAGTCGGAGAAGTCCCGCGAATATTCGACGGTAAGCTCGAAGGCGGCCGTGCTGGCGACTCCCGCCGCCCAGATCCTGCGCGGCAGCCAGATACCTTCGATCGGCTCATCCATGACCATCGAGGCGTACAACTCATCGATCCGCACCAGCCAGTGTCCCGGGAGAAACTCGAAGCCGATGTTCTCGAACGTCCACTTGACGATCTGGTACTCCTCGGGAAGCACCAGCATCGTGACGAGGGACGTCTTGTCGAACATGTGGTCGAATTCTTCTTCGTCGAAGTCCTCGTCTTCGTCATCGCCCTCGCGTTCGGCATCCGCGTCGGAAAATAGGTTCGTCGGGTAGTACTCGATCTTGACGACCTCGCGTCCCTCGAACTCCTCGCGCCCGGCAAAGAAATAGTTGCCGGGCTCGAACTCGAAATCGAAGAAGCTGTCGCGCTCGATCCGGCCGCGCGACTCGCCGACCATCTCGCCCTGCTTGACGTCTTCGATCCAGTCGAGCTCTTCTTCCTCGCGCTCGGCGTCGCTGACTTCGACGCCATCGACCTTCCAAGGACTGCGCACCAGGTAGCCCTCGCGCACGTACCAGGTGTAGTCGCGCTCGAAGCTCTCCATGGCGGCAATTTCGAGGCCCCGAGGCGGAGGCGCTCGGCTTCGCTGAACACGTGGTTGTAGAGCTCCTCCCAGTTGATCTCGCGCCGCTCGAGCACCTTTTCCATGAAGACGTCGATGTCGTCATCGAGCTGTTGCTGCAGGAGGGTCGTGGGGCTGTCGGCCCGGGAGCCCGCGGCAACCAATGCAGCCAGCGCCACGGCGAGGGCAAGCTTCGAAGAGGTGAGCATGATCGTGTCCGGATGCCGGTGAGCGGGCGCAGCGCGCCCCTTCCCTCATGGTATCAAGACGGTCCCTGACCCCCTCAGGTTTCGTCGGCGGGCTAAGCGAAACGCTCGGGCCGGCGCTCGTGGAAGCCGACGGCGTGCTCGTAGGCATGCGCCGCACCTAGCAGCGTGGCCTCCTCGAACGGGCGGCCGACGATTTGCAGGCCGATCGGCAAGCTGTTGGCGAAGCCGCACGGCATGCTGAGCGCCGGCAACCCTGTGAGGTTGAAGGGCCGCGTGAACAGCGTCAGCGCGGCGCGCACATCCATGGGACCGTCGGCGCCCTCGACCTGGCTTTGATCCAGCTTCGGCGCCGTGATCGGCAGGGTCGGCGTGAGCAGCAGATCGGTGCTTTGAAAGACGCGGGCGAAGCCGTCCGCCAGCGCCGCGCGCAGGCGCTGTGCTTGCAAGTAGGCGTGGGCGCTGACCCGCTCCGCCAGGCCGAGAAAAGCACGGGTTTCGTCGCAGTATTTTTCGGGGTGCGAGCGCAGCGTGTCGCGGTGAACGGCGCCGCCTTCGGCAAGGAATAGGGCGATTGCCGCCGGTCCGACGAGGGCCAGCTCCTCGGGACCCCTAATGTCGACTTTCCGGGCACCGAGCTCTTCGAAGATGCGACCCGCCTCGACGATGGCCTCGGCCACCGGACTCGTCGCCAGCTCGAGAAAGCGGAAGTCAGGAATCGCGAAGCGCAAGCCCGTAACGCCGCGCTCCAGGTTGCGGCTGAAGTCCTCGGCCACCACGTCGGCGCTCGTAGGATCGAATGGATCCCTGCCGGCCATGGCGGTGAGCAAGGTCGCCGCATCGGCAACACGCCGCGCCATGGGGCCCACGTGGTCGAGTCCCCAGGCGAACGGGAAAACGCCGTTGCGACTCACCCGCCCGTAGGTCGGCTTGAGTCCGACGATGCCACAACAGGCCGCCGGGATGCGGATGGATCCGCCGGTATCGGTTCCGGTTGCCGCTGCCACCAACCCCGCGGCGAGCGCCGCGGCCGAGCCCGAGCTCGAACCTCCGGCGACGGAATCGACGTCCCAAGGATTGCGAGTAGGCCCGAAACACGACACCGCTCCCGTCGTGCCGGTGGCGAATTCATGCGTGTTGGCCTTGCCGACCAGGAGGGTGCCGGCGTTGGCCAGCCGGGCCACGACGGTTGCATCGTTGTGGGGTACGTTGTGGCGCAGCAGCTCGGAGCCGGCGGTCGTGTGCGTGTCGCGCGTATTGATGATGTCCTTGTGAACCAGCGGCACGCCGGCTAGGGGGCGCGGGCGCTCCCCCTCGGCGATGACTTCGGCCACAGCGGCGGCCTCGGCGCGGGCCCGTTCGGGCGTCGTCCGCACAATGGCGTTGAGAAGCGGATTGAGCGCCTCGACACGACGCAGTGTGTCCTCCAGTGCATCAACGACCGACACGTCGCCAGCGTTGTTCCGGGCGCAAATCTCGACAACCCCGCCGCACGGCGGCGGCGCGGAGCTCTCGCTGCTGTCGTCGGCGGACCCCCGGTCGGCGACGCTCGGAGTGCCGGCCGCCGCAGCTGCGCCGCGAGCGTCGTCACTCGCCGCCGCCAAGGCGGCCAGATCGAGGCTCGGCGCCGGCACGCCGGTCCAGGCCGCGGCGTCGAAGGCCACCGCCGGTTCGGCGCCGCCGAGATCCAAGTCGTCGAGTTGCGCCAGCGCGTCGACCAGAGCTTGCTGGCCGGCGCTGAGGGAATTGGCGTTCATTCCGTGATCGGCAATCGTGTCGTTCGTCGTCGTCCGGGAAAGCCGGAATGCTATCCGATCCGCCGGTACGATCCGAGCAGCGAGCCCGTAGTAGCATTCCGTTGAGAAACGCAGGCCTAAGCTCGCACGCGGGCGGGCGCCGCCCATGCGCTGGCGGAGCGCGGCAACGCGAAAGCGGTCGAACCTCTCGGAGTCGCTCTGGCCGACCAAACCTGGCCCGATCGTGGAGCCGCGGCCGTGGCGCTCGGCAAGCTGGCCAATGGCCGCGCGATTCCGCATCTGCAGAACGCCCTGTCGGAAGACGCCGAGGTTGATGTGCGTTGTAATGCGGCCTGGGCTCTGGGGCGGATCGGCGGCAAGCCCGTCGTCGGGTTCTTGGTGGCAGCGCTGCACGACGACGACGCGTCGGCGCGTCGGGCGGCGGCCGAGGCGCTTGCCGAGGTGCGCGGCGGCGTGGCAGCCGAGGCGTTGGCCGGGGCGCTCGACGATGCGCATCACGACGTGCGTCTGGCCGCGGTCAAAGGGCTGAGCTCGACCGGCAACGGCCGGTTTGCGGCGCAGTTCCTCGCGGCGCTCAACGATGCCGAATGGAGCGTGCGGACGGCGGCGGCGGCGGCGCTCGGCAAGCTCCACGACTCCGCCGCCGTGCCGGTGCTGATTCAGGCGCTGCGCAGCGGCGGCGGCGCTCGGGAGGATCGGCGATCCACAGGCGATCGATGACCTCCGCGCGGTGCTCGAGGCGGAAGGAGGCCTGCAGAACTGCGATCTGCGCTTGCGCCGTAACATTGCCGTGGCGCTCGGCGACATCGGCAAGGCGCAGGGCGTCGCCCATCTGTTGAAGCTGTCAAAGGATCAGCACTCCGCAGGGGTCGCGGTCGAGTCGTTGGTCAAGGTGGTCCGTTGTGATGCCGCGCGGATACCGCCCGACCAACTGGAAGCCCTTGCGACGCTCGACGATGTCGAGCAAGTTCCCTGGATGATCGACGAGGCCGAAGAAGCTGCGAGCGGGACCGTCAACGTTGGCCGGGGCCGCCCCTGGCGGGTCGATGCCGCGGGCCTCCGCGTCTTGGCGCTGGCCGAGATAAGGCGCCGGGCCTGAGCAGGGTGCCGAAAAACTCCCGGGCGTGCCGTTACGGGCACCGTGGGGGCAGATGTGAGGAGACGAATCGAAGAAAATGAGCGAAACTCTGAACGTCCAGGATGATCGTGGGCTGCGAGAGCTGGTCGACCGCCTAGTCGGCGAGCCGCGACTGGCAGTTGACTCGGAGTTTCTCACCGAGCGGACGTACTATCCGCGCCTGTGCCTCATTCAGATCGGCGCGCCCCGAGTTTTGGCCACTGTCGATCCCCTCGAGTGCGCTGATCTCAGCCCGCTGGCCGAGCTGTTTTCGGATCCCGTCGAGATGATCGTGCACGCCGGATCGCAGGACCTGGCGATTCTCAAACGACGTCTGGGCATCGTTCCGGAGCGCGTTTTCGACACGCAAATCGGTGCCGCTTTTCTGGGCTTCGGCCACTCGATCGGCTACGCGCGGCTCGTCGAGGCGTGCTGTGGCGTGCGGCTCAAACGGTCGCAGGCCTACACTGATTGGAGCCGACGGCCGTTGGAGCCTCAGCAGCTCGAATATGCCCTCGATGATGTCCGCTACTTGTTGACGATCCACGACACCTTTACCCGCAAGCTCGAAGGTCGCGACCGGTTGGGCTGGGCCGATCAGGAGTTCGAACGAGCCCGCGCCACGGCGATTTCCGAGATCGAGCCCCAGGAGCGGTGGCGCCGGGTATCGGGTGCTCGGATCAACAACCGCCGCGAAGTGGGTATCCTGCGTGAGCTCGCAGCCTGGCGCGAAGAAGAGGCGCAGCGGCGCGACAAGCCGCGGCAGCGCATCGTCCCGGATCGTGTGCTGACCGAGATCGCGCGCCGCAAGCCCCAACGTGCGGCCGACCTCAACAGCGTGCGCGGCCTGCATCCGAACGAGCGCCAGCGCTCCGCCGACGCCATCGTCGACGTAGTGCGTCGGGCTCTCGAGCTTCCCGACGACGAGTTGCCGGAGGTTCGCCGGCAACGTCGCAGCGACGATGACCCGAAGATCGCCGTGGCGGCGACGCTGGCGGACGCATTCTTGAAGACGCGGACGCGCGAGCTCGATCTGGCGCCACAGCTGCTGGCCAACCGCAAGGACCTCGAGCGTCTGGTGCGCCGGGTACTGGACGGTGAAAACGAGAACCGACCGACCGAGCCGCCGCTTCCCATACTCGAAGGCTGGCGGCGCGATGTCGCCGGCGACGACATCCTGCGGCTGCTGGCCGGACAGTTCTCGCTGCGCGTTGTCGTGAAGCAGGGCAGCGTCCGGTTGCTGGTGGACGAGCTCAAAGATTAAAGAGGAGGTCAGGAGGGCCCCTCGCCGAATCGAGTCGATCCTTCCTCTTGACCCCCTGCTAACTTTCCTTAGCCGCCGCGTGGCTTGGCTTTGCCCTTGCTCTTGCTGCCGCCCCTGGGCTTGGCAGAAGCGCCCGAAGAGCCGCCTCTGCTGAAACCGCTGGGTCCGGCGGAGCCCTTGACGGAGCCACCGGACGAGCCCGACGACCCGGACCCGCCATTACCGGAACCGAAGAACCCGCGGCTGAAGGCTCGGCCGCCGCCGCTGTCGACCGGCTCGGGGTTAGGCCGGACGCGGGCGTAGCCGCGGCCCGCAAGGACCTTGCCGCCGAACAGGCTGCCGCTCTTCGGCACCTTGATCGTGATGCCGGTGCCGCCGCCGTAGTAGCCGCCCCGGTAGTACGGGCTGTAGTAGCGCGGACTGCAATACAGCGACGTGAAGGGGCTGAAGGGGCTGTAGTAGGAACCGTAGAAGGAAGCGGAGCAGGACGGGCCGTACACGCCGATGCCGGCATAGCCGCCGTAGCCGCCTCCACCGCCGCCACCGCTGCGCGAGCCGTTGTCGACGAGGAAGCGGTCGGGAAACGACACGGCCACCATCAAGTCGATGACGCGCTCCTCGAGTCCGGAATCGGCGAGCTTGATCAGCTCCTTGCTGTCCAACGGGAACTGCGAGTTGCTCTCGAGAATCGCCGCTTCGGTGACCTCGAGGGGTAGGCGCTCGTCGATCTCCAGCACGTCGTCGATATCGAGAGGCCCGCTGGCGGCGGCCCGGGCCGTAGCCGCGGTAATGGTGAGCTCCGGCGCCATCGGCACGAAGCCGAATTCCGCCAGAGCACTGTCGGCCAGGCGCTGGTAGTGGCGAATCACCATCTCCCGGTGCTCACCGCCGTCCAGGGACATCGATTGCAGCTCGAGCCAGCGCCCGCTTTCCACCAGCATGTTGATCCCGGCGAGGGTTCGGTTGGCACCACCCCTACAAGTCGACTCGGCCTCGTTGTACAAGCGGTGCCCGTCGGCCGACCACAGAGACCGCTGCCAGCCCTCGCAACCGTTCTCCTGCGTCGGGTGGTCTCGGCCGTCGGCGAGGACGGTGTCCTGCCCGACGACGGCACCGTCCAGATGAGTGGTCATCGTGACACCCCGGCCGTCGGGTCGCGGGCTCACACACACTACGCGACGGCCGGTGCCTTCCGTCTCCCGATAGTCCACGGCGTCGGCGAACAACTCCCAGCAGCCGAGCCAGGGCAGCCAGCGCGGCTCCAGCAGCTCGCCCGCGGCCTGGCCGCCGCCGGGTTGGATCATCGCCGCTTGGCCGGCCGAGGCCAGCGCGGCGCTGCCGAGAATCACGACGGTGGTAGCCGCTGCCACATACCTGCTCTTCAGAGCTCGCATCAACTTGTCTCCAGGGTTGGCAGGGTGCCGAAAAACTCTCGGGAGCTCTTCAGCACCATGCTAGACAGGCTTATGAGAAACGGAACGAGATGCCGAACATACCGCGGAAGCCGGCAAGGTCGATCGGTTCGAAGCCGGCGAAGGCGGGAGCCAGCTGCCCCTTTGCCCAGTCGTAGCGGCCCTCGAAGTTGATCGCGATGCTCGGCGTTACCGAAAAATCGATGCCGGCGAACGCGTGCAGGCTCGGGTCCCATCCTTTGATCAGAAAAACTTCTTCGAAGATAGTGAAGTCGACGAAGTCGACGAAGTCGCCGAACTGCTCGTAGCGCCAATAGGTGAAGCCGGCGCCGGCGCCGACGTAGGGAACGACGGAGGCAGGCACCCAGGCGTAGCTGCCGACCGCGCGGCCGCGGCTGGTCAAATACACCTTCAGGCCGGCGGTCAACGGCACCTGGGTGAGCTCGGTACGCTGGGCGATGGGCGCGCCGAACTCGTCGACGAAGTCGCGGAACTCGGATACCGGCGAGCTGCGGCTGAACAGGAGGCCGAACACGACGTCAATACGGTCGTTGACGGCAATGCCGACATCGATGCCGAACAGCGGCGAGCTGAAGCTGTTCAGGTCGAGGGTCAGCAATTCGGCGTTGAACGCGAAGATGTCGCTGCCGGCCCGGGGTACCAGCCAGCCCACCTTGAACCCCACGGAGCCGCGCGGTGCGCCGAACTTGAAGTCTGCCGCCTGGGCGGTGCCGGGCTTGTCGTCGTCGTTGGGGGGCGGCGCTGGCGCAGCACTCGCCAGGCTCGGTGTGAGCATCAACGCGGCGCTGATGGCGAGACCCGCTGCGAGGGTCTGCATGGTGAGGCGAAAAGAATCGGAACGAAGGGCGTCACCTGACGGGTTTCGACGCACGGTTCACCTCCTGGTTGCGGCGGGCCGCCCCTGCGGCCGCCACCACGGGAGCGCGTGGCGTTGTAAGGATTTGTTAGCAAATGCCGTGCCGCACCGGCGCAAAGGCTGTCATTGGGCGGGAAACGGCGATTTGCGCGACTCTGCGCATAGACTGCGATTCTTGCGCATCGCTCAGTTGACGGCGGGCGGACACCCTGCCGTCGAAATAACGACGATATGTCGAAATACGGGCGCAGAGAGGAAGTATGTCCCGGGGTCAACTGTGCCGACATCGAATCACCGCGGATCCAATTTCTGTCCGCCGGAGAAACCCTGCAATTCGGCGCAAACTCAAGCCTGTCAACGCTTTGCGCCGATCCTTGATTTGACTAACCGAAAAGCACGTGGTATTCTCTGGAAGCTCAAACTCCAGCATTCCCCACACCACCAACCCCCGGGGGGGGCCTTGCGCTTCAAGCCAGGCGACAAAGTCGTATACCCGAGCCACGGTGTCGGGGTCATTGAAGACGTCAGAGTCCGGGAGCTCGCCGGCGCCAAGCAGGAGTTCTATCACCTGCGGATCTTCGCCAACGAGACGACGGTAATGGTTCCCGTCGGGAACTCCCGGACCGTTGGCGTGCGCAAGCTGTTCGCCAAGCGGCAGGCTGTGGCCCTGTTCGACCATCTCCAGAGCGGCGACATCGAGATTTACTCGAACTGGAAGGGCCGCTACAAGGAAAACGCCGAGAAGATGCGCTCCGGCCATCTGCTCGACATGGCCGACGTGCTGAAGAACCTCGAGCACCTGTCGCAGCGCAAAGCCCTCTCGTACCGTGAAAAGCAGATGTACGAGAAGGCCAAGCACCTGATCGTTTCGGAGATCGCCCTCGTTGAGAGGCAGAGCGAAGACAAGATCAAGGAACGCATCGACGAAGCGCTCAAGAAGGCGCTGGCCAAGCATAAGAAGCGAAAGAAGAAGCCGGAGTGACCGGCGCTCGGCTGCTCCCGTGAAGATGCCGACGCTACAGCATAAGGTCGACCGCCATGAAGCATAATCCGAGTCTTCCGTGGTACCGCCAGCTCCACTGGCAGGTATTGGTGGCGATGGTCGTGGGTGCGATCACCGGTCTCGTCGTTGGGGAGCCGGCCGCCGAGTCGCTGGGCTGGATCGGCGACCTCTTCATGAAGCTCCTGCGGATGATCATCGTGCCGCTGGTGGTCACCTCGATCATCTCGGGGGTCGCGTCGGTCGGCGGGGGCAAGGCGCTCGGCCGCCTCTTCAGCAAGACGCTCGGCTACTACCTGCTGTCCAGCCTGTTTGCTGTGATGGTCGGCCTTTCTATGGTCAACCTAATCCGTCCAGGTGTCGGCGCCAACATGACGGGAACGACGCAACAGGAGCTCCCGGAGCTGGAGACCGCCAGCTCTCCGGTCGAGCTACTGCTCGACATCGTGCCCGAAAACGTCGTCCAGGCGGCGGCAGCCGCCGACATGCTTGCGCTCATCTTCTTTTGCATCGTCTTCGGGGCGGCTGTCACGACGCTTCCCGACAAGACCCGCGACATCGTCACCGAGCTCGTTGAAGCCCTCTTCCACGCGATGATGCGACTCACCTCGGGGATCATAAAGTTCCTGCCGATCGGCGTGTTCGCGCTGATCACGAGGATGGTGGGCACGACGGGCTTCGACGCGTTCCGGCCGCTGGCGCTGTACGCGGTCACGATCGGCTCGAGTATTACGATCCACTTGCTCGTCACGCTCCCGATCCTGTTGCTTGTCCTGGGGCAGATCGCCCCGCGAATCCACTTCGCGAACATGCGGGAGCCGCTGTTGATCGCGTTCTCGACGAGCTCCTCGGGTGCCACGCTTCCCGTTACGCTCAACACGGTCGAGAAGAAGGTCGGCGTTTCCAACAAGGTGGCTTCCTTCGTGCTGCCGATGGGTGCGACGGTCAACATGGACGGGACCGCGATCTTCGAGTGCGTGGGCGCGCTGTTCATCGCCCAGGTTCTCGGCTTCGACCTGACGATCATGCAGCAAGCCGTCGTCATCATCACGGCGTTGCTGGCCTCCATCGGGGCTGCCGCGGTTCCCTCGGCGGGACTCGTGGTGATCTTCATCGTCCTCGAGGCGATCGGTCTGCGAGGCCCGAACGTGAACGTCATCGTCGGTTCGATGCTCGCCATCGACCGCCCGCTCGACATGTACCGGACCGCGGTCAACGTCTTCAGCGACTCCTGCGGGGCCGCGATCATCGCGCGCTCGGAGGGCGAGACCGAGGTCGACACGGTCATCCGGTAACGCCTCCGGAGGTCGGCTTGCGTGTACCATACTCTTCACGGGCCTCGTCGGGAGAAACGTGGTTTCCAGCACGGCTTCCGATCATTCCCGAGGTTCCTCCCTTGTCCGGCGGTGTAGCTCAGGAGGTAGAGCAGGCGGCTCATATCCGCCGAGTCCGGGGTTCGACTCCCTGCACCGCCACTTTCCCTGGCAGGGGTCCGCGGCCGACGCGGGCCTCTGCCGAGGGTTCCTAGCCTGCTAGACATCATGGCCGAACCTCGAAGTTCTGAAGCAGAGCTGCTGCTGGAGCGTGTCGCCGCGGCAGCGGGGCGCGATGGCCTGTTCGCTGGCATCCGGCGCCTGATCGTCGGCTGCAGCGGCGGCGGCGACTCGACCGCCCTGCTCGACGTGCTGGTGCGCTTGGCCGCGGGGGCGGAGTTGGATCTCGCCGTTGCCCACCTGCACCATGGCTGGCGCGGCGATGCCGCGGAAGCCGACCTCGACGCCGTGCGCCGCGCCGCGGAGAGCTACGAGCTGCCGTTTTTCGAGGAACGCGCCAGGCTCGATGGGGCGCCGGGTTCGAAAGAGGACGCCGCCCGCCGCGCCCGCCTGCGATTCTTCGAGCAGGTGGCGGCAAGTTGGCCGGCCGATGCGGTGGCCCTGGGCCACAGCGCCGACGACCAGCTGGAAACCGTCATTCTCAACCTGACGCGCGGTGCCGTGCGCCGCGGACTGGCCGGGATGCGCCGTCGTTCCCGTGTGGGCGGCCTGCTGATCGTGCGCCCGCTTCTCGATGAGCGCCGACAGACGCTGCGCGAATACGCCCTCGAGCGGTCGCTCACCTGGCGCGAGGACGCATCCAACAATGATATCTCGCTGTCGCGCAACCGCTTGCGACATCGCTTGTTGAGCGAATTGCAACAAATCAACGCCGGGGCCGTCGGCAACGTAGCCCGCATGGCCCGCCTGCTCGCCGAGGAGGAGGATTGGCTCGAGGAGCTGGCTGCAGAGGCGTTCGCGCGTTTGCGACGCACGGAGGAGTATGCGGGCGGCGTGGCGTTGAGCCCGGCCGGCCTCGCGGAGCTGGCGCTGCCGCTACAACGGCGCGTTGTGCGCCGGGCTATTGAAGAGGTGCGGGGTCACAGCAGAGGCATCGGCTTCGAGCACGTTGAACGGGTTGTCGAGGCCATCGGGGGTGCCGGTGAAGCGGGTGCGAACGCCACCGATTTGCCGGGTGTAAGGCTACGCGTCGAAAACGACAGAATTCGGCTCTTGCCGTTGTCAGGCAGACACCTGGGGCAGCCGCATTCCGGCTGACCCTCCTACAACGCGTAGTGTATTCTTTGAACTATGAGCGCAACGATTAGGACATTGAGCTTGTGGCTGGTGGTGATTGTCATCGCCATCGTCGTGTGGAACGTCGTATCCACCAATCCGGTCCCGACAACCGACATCGAGTTCTCCCGACATCTGGCCGACGTGAGCGCCGGCAGGGTTGCCAACGTCACCATCACGACGCCCGGCAATCACATCGAGGGCACCTTCATTGGCGACGGGTCCACCTTCAAGACGGTGGCTCCGGATTACGAGCCCTATATCAACGCGCTGCTCGACAACGATGTGGTGGTCAACGTCGAGTCCCAGGACCAGAGTCCGTATCTGGCAGCTTTGATCTCTTGGGCTCCGATGCTCATCCTCATCGGCGTGTGGATCTTCTTCATGCGGCAGATGCAGAGCGGTGGCAACCGCGCCCTGGCGTTCGGCAAGAGCCGCGCCCGCCTGACCTCGAATCAGGACAAGAAGGTTACGTTCAAGGACGTCGCCGGCATCGACGAGGCCAAGGAGGAGGTTCAGGAGATCATCGAGTTTCTGCGCGAGCCGCAGCGCTTCCAGCGCCTCGGCGGCCGCATTCCCAAGGGCGTGCTGCTGATCGGCCCGCCGGGAACCGGCAAGACGCTGCTGGCCCGCGCCATCGCCGGCGAGGCCAACGTCCCGTTCTTTTCGATCTCCGGTTCCGACTTCGTCGAGATGTTCGTCGGCGTCGGTGCCTCTCGCGTCCGCGACTTGTTCGAGCAGGGCAAGAAGAACGCCCCGTGCATTATCTTCATCGACGAGATCGATGCAGTCGGGCGCCACCGCGGCGCCGGTCTCGGTGGTGGCCACGACGAGCGCGAGCAGACGCTCAACCAGCTTCTCGTCGAAATGGACGGTTTCGCCAGCAACGAGGGCGTCATCCTGATGGCGGCCACCAACCGCCCCGACGTTCTCGATCCGGCCCTGCTGCGCCCCGGTCGCTTCGATCGGCGCATCATGGTCGATCGTCCCGACGTGCGTGGTCGCCTCGGTATCCTGCGCGTGCACACGCGCAGCACGCCGCTCGACGAGAACGTCGACCTGCAAGAGCTGGCGCGCGGCACTCCTGGCTTTACCGGCGCTGACCTCGAGAACCTGGTGAACGAAGCGGCGCTGCTGGCCGCCCGACGCGACCATAGCAAGGTCACGAAGGACGACTTCGAGGAGGCCAAGGATAAGGTCCTGATGGGCGCGGAGCGCAAGAGCCTGATCATCTCCGACATGGAGAAGAGGGTCACCGCGTACCACGAAGCCGGTCACGCCCTGGTCGCCCACTTCATGCCCGAGGCCGACCCCGTGCACAAGGTAACGATCATCCCGCGCGGCCAGGCGCTGGGCGTAACGCAGCAGCTGCCGCTCGACGATCGGCGCAACTACACGCGCAAGTATCTCGAGACCCAGGTTTGCGTGCTGCTCGGTGGCCGTGTTGCCGAAGAGCTGGTGATGAACGACATGACCACCGGCGCCGGCAACGACCTGGAACGCGTAACCGATATCGCCCGCCGCATGGTTACCGAGTGGGGCATGAGCAAGAAGCTTGGCCCGCTGACGTTCGGCGGCAAAAATGATGAGGTTTTCCTCGGCCGCGATTTCGTGCAGCACAAGGACTACTCCGACGAGACCGCCTTCGCCATCGATGCGGCGATCAAGAAAATCGTCGATGTCGCGTATACGAAGGTGCAGGACTTGCTCGCCGAGCATACCGATACCCTGCACGCGGTTGCCGAGGCGTTGCTCACGCGTGAGGTGCTCGACGGTGAGGAAATCGCCACGCTGGCGGCGGGTAAAGAGCTTCCCGAGGTCCGGCTGCGTGTCGAAGAGTCGCCGAGCGACTCGGCACGCGGCGTCGAGGCCGACGAGGGGCCCGAGAAGTCGCGCAACGCCGCGTCGATTCCAAGCCTCGACGAAGGCCAGCCGGCTGAGGGGTAGCAGGCCGTGGTCGGTTCTACCCGGCCGTTGCCTTCGGATCTGGTAGAGCGGCTGTATCCACACAACCCGCACGTTCTGGGTGGTTACGACCCGCTGCCGTTGCAGTTTCCCGACGACAGCCCGGGGTTTCAAGAAGTTGCCGCCAGTCACGGCGCCTACGCCGTGCGGTTGCAGGGCGTAAGCGAAGGCCTGAGCGCAGGATTCTTGCAGGCGTTGGGGCGCGTCGGCGGTGTGGCCCACACACGGCCGGCGGGGGAGGGCGAAGCGGGCGATGCCGGCGCCGCGGTCGACATGATCGTGTTCGCCACGCTGCCGCAGGGCGAAGCGCTGCGCGCCCAGCTGTTGGCCGCCAACGCCGACCTGTCGCGCCTCGCCGAGGAGCTCATCTCGACGCTGCACGCCTACCACCGCAATGGCTTCAAGGTGCCGTGTGGCCCCCACACACTCGTCTGCGACCTGCAGCCTCTGATCATGGGAATCGTCAATTGCACCGACGATTCGTTCTACGCCGGCAGCCGGGTCGAAGGCGAAGCTGCGGTAGCCGCCGGCCGGGAAATGGTGGCCGCGGGCGCCTCGATCATCGACGTCGGCGGCGAATCGACACGGCCGGGAGGCGAGCGGGTGCCGGCGGAGGTCGAGCTGCAACGCGTGGTGCCCGTAATCGAGACATTGAGCGGCGCCATCGACGTGCCGATTTCGATCGACACATCGAGAGCGGTAGTCGCCGCGGCGGCGCTGCAGGCGGGCGCCACGATGGTGAACGACGTCCACGGACTGGCGGCCGACCCCGAGCTCGGCGCCGTCGTCGCCGCTGCCGGCGTGCCGATCGTGCTCATGCACATGCGAGGGGTGCCCGAAACAATGCACGAAGCGGCTCGCTACAACGATGTGATAGCGGATATCGTGAAAGAGCTGCGGCAGGCGCTGGCGCGCGCCCACAAGGCCGGAATCGATCCGGACCTGACGCTTATCGATCCGGGCATCGGGTTCGCCAAGCGGCCGCAACAGAACCTGACGTTGATGCGTCATCTTGCGACACTGCGCTCGCTCGGCCGGCCGATTGTCGTCGGGCCGTCTCGCAAGTCGTTCGTCGGCGCGGTGCTTGACTTGCCGCCTGAGGAGCGCCTCGAGGGGACGGCGGCGGCGGTGACGGTCGCGGTACTCGCCGGAGCGCATATCATACGGGTGCATGACGTCGAGGCGATGAGACGGGCTGCTGTGGTGGCGGCGGCGATTCGCAGTGAGGGGGTCGGATGGATGTCCTGATCGACAGACTCAGCCATTTCTGGCTGAAGGACGCCCTCGAAGTCGCGATCATCGCCTACATCTTGTACCGGCTCCTGCTGTTGATCCGCCGCACGCGGGCCATGCGCATGGCCTGGGGTCTGGTGGTGCTGGCGATGCTCGGCCTTTTTGCCAACCTGGCCGGCTTCCGCACGCTCGATTTCTTGTTGTCGAACGTCTACGCCTACATCGTTTTCGCCATCATCGTGCTGTTTCAAAACGAGATCCGGCGTTTGCTCACCAGTCTCGGTCGCACGGCGTACTTCCGCAGCATGTCGCGTGGCCTCGAGCTCGATCCGATCGACGAAATCGTCACCGCGGCTACCGAGCTGGCAACGCGGCGCGAGGGGGCAATCATCGTCTTCGAGCGCGAGATGTCGTTGCGCCAATACATCGAGGCCGGCGTGCGACTCGACGCCGAGACGACCTATGCCCTGCTCGTATCGATCTTCAATCCGGCGACGCCGCTGCATGACGGCGCCGTCATCATTCAGCAGGGGCGCATTGCCGTGGCTTCGTGCTTCCTGCCGCTGACTCTCAATCCCCGCCTGTCGCGCGACCTCGGCTCCCGGCATCGCGCCGCCATCGGCATCAGCGAGGAGACGGACGCCGTCGCCGTGGTCGTTTCCGAAGGAACCGGCAAGATCTCGATCGTCTACGACGGCAGCATCGCGCGTGGCCTCGACGGTCAAGAGCTCGCGGCATGTTTGCGCGAGCTGCTCGGCGTCACGCCGCCCCAGGCCGAGGAAGAGGAGGAGGCCGAAGAGCAAGCGGCCGCCACCGCGGCGATCGAGGTGAGCGACTCCATGGGCGGCCCGACGGCCACCGAGGGGGTCGGCAAATGAGCACATGGCGCCGCGTTCTCACCGCCATCGAGCCGCACCCGGGAGAGCACTTCAAGGACAAGGCCATCGCCGTGGGCTTGGCCTTCTTGATGTGGCTGGCGGTCAACGCCGAGGACGCCGGTCTGCAGATCTTCCAGAACGTTCCCGTGTCGGTGATCAACCTGCCGGCGAACCTCGCGGTTGCCGGCGATTGGCAGGACACGATCGAGATTCGTGTCAGTGGCTCGGCCCGCGATCTGCGCGACCTCGCCACGGGCCAGCTGAGCCCGGTGATCGACTTGGGCGGCGCGACGCAGGGACCGAACCTATTTTCGTTGTTCGCTGACGACATCAGCACGCCGCGCGGCGTCCAGGTAACACAGATCACCCCGGGACAGATCAACATCGTGCTCGACGACCGGATCGAGAAGCTGGTCGAGGTGAGCGCCGTGGTGATGGGCGAGCCGGCTCTCGGATACGAAGTCGTCGGCAAGGCAACGGTGCCCGAGCAAGTGGAGTTGTCGGGGCCCAGGTCTTTGCTCGATATGCTCCAACAGGTGAGCACCAACACGGTCGATGTCGGTGGGCGTGAAGACTCGTTTACGCAAACCGTCACGCTCGTGCCGGGGAACCAGTACATCGACCTGTTGCGTGAGCGCACCGCCGAGCTGACTATCGAGATCGTCGAGCAGGCGATCGCCCAACAGTTCGACGCCGTCCAGGTCGAGGTGATTAACACCCGCTACCGGGTCGACGTGAACCCGTCGGAGCTCAGCGTCGTGCTCAGCGGCCCGCCGTCGCTGCTCGCCCAGCTGACCGCTGAAACGCTGACGATGGTGATTGACGCCACGGACCTGGAGCCGCGCAGCGAGGACTATCGGATCCAACCGCAGGTGCGTTACGACCATCCGGAGACGTTCGGTTCGATCGAGGTGCTGGCGATCACGCCGCAGAGCGCAATTGACGTACACGTCTACGACTCGATCGGCAACCGACGCCCATGACAGAGGCGAGCGAACGGGCACGCCTCTTCGGAACCGACGGTGTTCGAGGCGTTGCCAACATTGCACCGATGGACGTGGAAACCTGCGTGCGCCTGGGGCGTTCCGCGGCCCATGTGTTCAAAGACGGTGTGCACCGGCACCGCATCCTGATCGGTAAGGACACGCGGTTGTCGGGCTACGTGCTGGAGAGCGCGCTGACCGCCGGCATCTGCTCGATGGGTGTCGACGTGCTGCTCGTCGGCCCGTTGCCGACCCCGGGCATTGCCCACGTCACCCAGAGCCTGCGCGCCGACGCCGGCATCGTGATTTCCGCATCGCACAACCCGTACCAAGACAACGGCATCAAGTTCTTCTCGCGCGACGGGTTCAAGCTCAGCGACGACACGGAACACGCCATTGAAGAGCTGACGTTTTCGGGCAAGATCGACGACATTCGACCGACCGCTGACGAGGTGGGGAAGGCCTTTCGCATCGACGACGCCGACGGGCGCTACGTGGAGCACGTCAAGGGATCTTTCCCGATCGATCTGACGCTCGAAGGTCTCAAAGTCGTTATCGATTGCGCCCATGGCGCCGGTTACAAGGTCGGTCCCTGGGTGCTCGAGGAGCTGGGCGCCACCACGATCGTGCTGGGGGCGACGCCCGACGGCACCAACATCAACGACGGCGTGGGGTCGATGCATCCTGAAGTTGCCGTCCGCGCCGTGGTCGAGCAGGGCGCCGACGTTGGCCTCTGCCTCGACGGCGACGGCGACCGCTGCCTGTTGCTCGACGAGCGCGGCGATCTCGTCGACGGCGACCAGGTGCTGGCGATGTGCGCCCGCGCCTGGAAAGAGCGAGGCCGGCTTGCTACCGACACGGTGATCGCGACGGTGATGAGCAACTTCGGCCTCGAACGCTCGCTGGCGGAGGTTGCACTCGAGCTGCAGCGCACCGAGGTCGGTGACCGCTACGTCGTCGAAGCGATGCGCGAGGGTGGCCACAATATCGGCGGCGAACAATCGGGACACACCGTATTTCTCGACCACACGACCACGGGCGATGGCCTCATTACGGGGCTGCAGGTGTTGTGCGCAATGGTCGAGAGCGGCCGCAAGCTGTCGGAGCTGGCGTCGTGCATGAGCCATATGCCGCAGGTGCTCGAGAACGTCGAGATCGCGGCGCGCACGCCGCTCGAGGAGCTGCCCACGGTGCAGGAGGCGCTTCGCTCCGCCGAGGCGGCCCTTAACGGCAGCGGCCGGGTGTTGGTACGATTCTCGGGAACACAGCCGCTGGCGCGCGTCATGATCGAGGGTGAAAGCGAAGCCCAGATCCGCGAGCTCACGGCCGGCATCGCCGGTGCTCTCCATGACGCCATAGGAGACCGCTAGCCGGGTTCTCCGCACGCTGCTAGGTGCGCTCCCAGGAGGAATCGTATGAGCGAAACAATTGCCCTCGGCGTCAACATCGACCACATCGCCACCATTCGCCAGGCGCGCCGCGCCCCCGAGCCCGACCCGGTGCAGGCGGCGGCGTTCGCCGAGCTGGGCGGCGCCGACGGCATCACGGTGCACATCCGCTCCGACCGGCGGCACATCAACGAGCGCGACATCGAGCTTCTCGCCGCGACCGTCAAGACGCACCTCAACGTGGAGTTGGCGGCCACCGAGGAAATGCTTGGCATCGCGCGGCAGCATCGCATCGACAACGTTACGCTGGTGCCTGAGACTCCCGAGGAGATCACCACCGAGGGTGGGCTCGACGTTGCTGGCGATCCGGAGCGCCTCGCCGACGCGGTGAGCACGCTGCGCGAGGCCGGTATGACCGTGGCGATCTTTCTCGATCCCGACCCGCGGCAAATCGACGCAGCCGCCAACATTGGTGCCGATCAGATCGAGATCAACACCGCGGTTTACGCCGACACGAGCGAAACCCGCAAGGCTGTGCCCACCGAAGACGAGCGGCAAAAAGTCGCCGACGTCGCCCGCCTGGCCGCCGAAGCCGGGCTGCGCGTCGCCGCCGGCCACGGCCTGACTTATCGGAATGTCTCGGGCATGGTGGCGATCCCCGAGATCGTCGAGCTCAACATCGGCCACAATATCGTGGCGCGAGCAGCGTTCGTGGGGCTGGAGCGCGCGGTGCGCGAGATGAAGCAGTTGCTGGCTCATTGAGGTTTTAACGTTTAAACGTTATCGTTTTGCTATGAGCGATGCGAAGAAGCGAGCCACGATCTACCTCGACAGCGAGCTGCACCAAGCCCTGAGGCTGAAGGCGGCGCAGACCGAATACTCCATCTCGGAGTTGGTCAACGAGGCGGTCCGCGAGGGCCTCTCGGAAGACGCCGCCGACCTTGCGGCGTTCGAAGAGCGGGCGCAAGAGCCCTCCCTTACGTTCGAGGCGGTCGTCTCAAGGACTTGAGACGACGTGGCCGCCTATGAGCTTCTGGCCAAGACGTCCGCGGCGAAGGAACTTGACGTCATAGGCGACAAGGACCGTCGCCGGATCGTTGATCGTATCGCTGCTTTGGCGAACGACCCGAGACCGCCTGGATGCCAGAAGCTGTCCGGGAGTGACAAGTATCGCGTGAGACGGGGTCACTATCGTGTCGTCTACCTCGTCGACGACGCGGCGCAGCAGGGCACCGTGTTCAAGATCGCGCACCGCCGCGATGTGTATCGCTGAGCCTTTCCTCTGATCACCGAGGACGCTCCCTAGCTGGCTGGCAGGCCCCCTTGGCGCGGGGTAAGCTTTCGAAGCTATCTCGGGCGGTTAGCTCAGCTGGGAGAGCGCCTGTCTTACAAGCAGGAGGTCACTGGTTCGAGCCCAGTACCGCCCACCTCGCAACGACCTCCTGGCTACGCGAGTTCTGAGAGTCTAGGCGGGGCCGTGGTGTAGCCTGGTTACCACGCCGGCCTGTCAAGCCGGAGATCGCGGGTTCAAATCCCGTCGGCCCCGCCAGTTTTTCCCACTGAAACCCAATCAGGACAGGGGTTTGCGCGGTTCCCTTGCGCCGCGCGTGCTACTATCGTCTACGGCATGAAACAGTGACACGTGGCGACACAGTGGCGACACGCGGGACTTACGGCCCCTGAGGCGGCGTCGCCCGCGCGTCGCCACAACGACCACGAGGAGATCGCGCGGTGCCGAAAGCGAAGCTCTCGAAGCGGACCGTAGATGGCGCGCAGCACACCAGCTCCGGAAACTACACAATCTATCAAGATACCGACCTGCCGGGGTTTGGGCTGAGAGTCACGGCGGCCGGAGCGAAGACGTTCATCGCTGACTACCGTCACGGCGGGCGCAAGAGACGGTTTGCAGTGGGCCGGTACGGGCCGGTTACGGTAGACGAGGCTCGGAAGCTGGCCAAACAGGCGCTCTACGCCGTGGCGAAAGGCAAGGACCCGGCGGAGCGCAAGCGCCGCGAGCGCGAGGGTGACACGCTGGCCGACGTGGTCGCCCGCTACCTCGACGACCTGCGTGCGCGAGCCGAGGCCGGGGCGAAGCGCGGCCGGTTGTCGGGGTGGGAGTCTGCCTGTGGGCTCGTCAAACGCCACGTGCCGGCGGCGATGCTGCGGCGCAAGATAGCTGACGTGACCGTCGAGGACGTGCGCCGCGTCCACAGGACGCTCGCCGACAAAGCACCGACGGCCGATCACGTGCGGACCGTGTTGCACGCCGTGTTCGAGCGAGCGCTAACCGAGGGGCTCATCAGCACCAACCCAGCCGCGCCGGTGAAGCGCTACTCGAAGCCCGCCAAGCGGCGCCGCGCGCTGACCCTGGACGAGCTGGCGCGGCTTGGCAGCGTCCTTGACGGTGTCGAAGCCATTGGCCAACTCGACGGCCACGCGGTGGACCCGGCAGCGGCGGCGACGCTACGGCTGCTCGCGATGACCGGCATGAGACGCTCTGAGCTGCTCGGCCACCAGACCAAGGCACGCCGAGGCCCGCGCGAAGGGCTGCGGTGGTCAGACCTGGACCTCGAGGCCGGCACCTACGCGCTGGTGGCACACGGCGGCGGCGCTGGCGGCAAGGGTGGCGGTCCGCGGATGCTGCCGCTCGGGACGGCAACGATCGATCTGCTGCGTAGTATCAAGCCAGACGATCTGAACCCAGAGGCGCCGGTAGTGGCGTCGCCCCGCGATCCGTCGGAGCCATACCGCGGCCTCGACAAGCCCCGGCGACTCATCTACAAGGTGGCCGATATCTCCGGTGCGGATACACACTGCCTGAGGCACACGTTCGAGACCGTCGCGTTCGAGCTCGCACCAGCCTACGCTGGCATGCTGACCGGCCGGTCGCTGACGCGTGATCCCGTGCTCAATGACTATCTGCACGTGGACATGGCGCGGCTCCGTGAAGTGGCCGACTCCGTAGCCGGCAGGATCGCGGCGGCGATGGCCAGCCAGCTCGCTGACGTAGTGCTGATGGAGCGCCGGCGGTGAAGGGGGACGACAAGCTACCGCGCGAGATGGAGGTGCTGGCGAAGCCCTACACCAAGGAGCAGGTCATGGCAGGTGACTTCCCCGAGGATGCGGTCGCGACCGGGTGGGGCATCGCGCCTGACGGGACCGTCATCTCCACCTTCAAGGTACTGCTCACCGAGCTACAGGCCTGCATGTCGGGCCGCCTCTTTCACATGGCGGGGTTACAGGTGGATTCAGACAAGCTACCCGACGCTCTCTCGGCTGGCTTAGAGGCTCAGGTCGAGAAAGCCGCTCTTGACGGCGCCCGGAGCCGGGGCGGCCGGGCACCGAAGCGCTTGGCCATTGTACAGGACGTCGTTGACCAGTTTGTTGCGAATCATCCGGGCGCCACTGCCCGCGAGATATGGGACTTGATCCCCGAAGGCGAAAACCTCTACAACCCGGTCTACCGCGATGGCGAGAAGGTGGTCCAGGTGGACGACAGGACGGGCCTCGAGAGGACTATCGTCTTCGCAACGTTCCGGAGTTATGTGACCCGCGGCCGCCTGCGCAGCAACTGAGCTATCGCGCAGCCCACCCCGTATCGTGGGCGGCATGGACACGGGGCCTACGGTACTAGACGATTTCGGAGCGCGGCTACTCGACACCCGGCAGGCTGCCGAGGCGCTTGGCCTTAGTACCCGGACGCTCGAAGATTGGCGCCTGCGTGGCGTCGGTCTGCGGTATGTGCGGATGTCGCCGCGAGCTGTGCGCTACCGCCCGCGCGAATTGTCGCGATGGGTGTCCGAACGAGAGGTGCAATCCACATCGGAGCAGTTGGCCGGCACGTCGACATCCAACGCTGGCCCGCGTAGGCAGAGAGGCGACGATGCGCGCCCGGCCGACTGAGTTCGAGCGGGCCGCAGAGGCGGCCGTCGAGGCGCTCGTTTCGGAGGTTCGAGACATGGACGCTAACACGGGGGCCGCCCATGCTCTGCAAGTCGGGGTACCCGCGCTCGCGGAGCTCGACGTGAGCGAGGGGGCGGGAGCACAGCGCCTGCTGGCTGCCGCTGCCGATGACGGCCCAGAGACGCTCGATTTGACTGTCAAGCGCCTGGCTACCGCCGTGCTTGACGAGCTGGAAAAACGCCGGGGGGTGGCATCGTGAGTGAGGCCGACCGAGCGTTACCTCACAACCCCGAGGCCGAGCAAGCGATCCTCGGGGCAGTCCTTCTCGACGGCAAGGCGCTCGTGGCTGTGGGCGCGATCCTTGAGCCCGAGGATTTCTACGTCAAAGCTCATCAGCTCATCTTTCGAGCGATGGTGTCGCTCTCTGAGAGGAGCGGTGCGTCGATCGACGCCATAACGATCGGCGACGAACTCGGCAGCGACCTCCTCGAACGGGCGGGCGGGTACCCATACCTCGCGGGCCTATTCGATGGTCTGTCACGGGCGCCGGATGTTCCTCACTACGGGGGCATCGTGAAAGCCAAGGCAGTGTTGCGGCGCATCGTCACCGGCGCGAATGACGTCTCTAAGTCCGCGATGAACGGTGGCAAAGGATTGGAGGCGAAAGTCGAAATGCTTTCTTTCCACCTAGGGGAGGGTGTGAGAAAAGAAAGAATAGACATCACCTGGCGGACGGGGGCTGACTTACTAAACGCCGCATCAGCGGACCCGCCGTGGGTGGTCGAGCCCTACGTCGTCGCCGGTGGCATCACTGACCTCGCAGGCCCCCCCAAGGGAGCTGGCAAGACGACTTTCGCGACGCACCTCTCACGCGCCGTGCTCGGGGGTGAGCGCTTCCTGGGTGGCGGAGTCCAACGCGGCCCCGTGGTCTACCTGACCGAGGAGACGGAGACGACGTTTGCGCAGGCGATGCGCCGGGCCGGGTTGGTCGGGTGTGCGGACTTCCACTGGATGACGCGCTACGAGGTGGCGCGGGTGACGTGGGCCGACACGGTGACCCTTGCCACGCAGAAGGCAGCGGAGGTCGGCGCCACCCTCATCGTCGTTGATACTGCGCCGACGTTCATGGACTTCAAGGGAGACGCGGAGAACTCCACCGGGGAGGTGCTTCAGGCTATGCGTCCGCTGCAGGACGCTGCGGCTAAAGGGTTCGCGGTCCTAGCGATTCGACACGAACGTAAGTCCGGCGGGCCTGTGGGGATCGCTGGCCGTGGGTCGTCGGCCTATGCGGGTGCTGCCGATATCGTGCTCGGCCTACGCCGTCCCCAGACAGGAACGCGGCCGAAAGTTCGGGAGCTGCACGCGCTTTCGAGATTGGATGTGACGCCCGATCTACTCGTTATCGAGCTAACGGACGACGGCTATACCTCCCGTGGGACCGCCTCATCGGTCGCGCTCGAGGACGCGAAGGGGGCTATCGAGCGCGTCGCACCGACGAACGCTGCGGAGGCCCGGACCCTTGATGATCTACTGGGCGACGTGGACGTAAAGGTGAGCCGGGCGACGCTGAATAGAGCTGCGGAAGAGCTGCTCGAAGCGGGGGTGTTGTCGAAGGCCGGAAAGGGCGTCAAGGGAAGTGCCTTTAAATACTTTCTTTTCAAACACTCTCTCTTAGGTGAAAAGAAAGAAAAAGCAATGGTTTCGGAGGACGGTAAAGAGGGCCGCGAACCAACGACGAAAGCCGACGAAGGGATCGATATATGAGCGGCCTCGAGCTACTGGAGCAAGTCCGCTCACAAGGCGTCGAGGTGTACTCCCTCGGCGACCGCTTCCGGCTCCGGCCCGCGTACCGGCTAACGCCCGAGCTCATCGAAACGCTCCGCGCCCACAAGGCCGAAGTGCTCGAAGCTCTCCGCGCCGAACAACAAGCAGGGCTCGAACGAGTGGAGCCGTGGCAGCCGCCCGGGGGCACCACCGATCGTTGCCCGAGTTGCGGCGGTGGGCTCCAACCCAACGACGCTGACGGCGCGCCGTGCTTCACGTGCCAGTGGCCCGGCGACGCGAGGGTGCAATGAATACGCGCGTAATAGGCCCCGGGACGATAACGAGCTTTCCGGGCACGGCGACGCCTGAAGTTCCTGCCGATTGGGACTTCGATAAATCCGTTGACGTCATGGCTACGCGAATGCGTACATGGAAGTCTCTCACCGCTGAGATTCTGACGGAACTGCACGTGGCGCGGGAAATTCTGAGCAAGCCCCACTCCCACGGGGAGCGGCTGGGGCGACTACTGCGAGGCCATTGGCATCCCAAAACGCACGGCAAACAATTGGCTGCGCCGCGCCCTCATGGGTACCGATGCAGAAGAGGCAGAAGAGGCCCTCATGGGCACAGTTGCCCATGAGGAAGTTGAGCGAGGTGGCCAGCCCTAGCTACCCAAAGGCAGAGTTTACCGGGAACGAGGAATGGTACACACCGCCGCAATTCCTAGAAGCCGCACGCGACGTGCTTGGAGAATTCGACCTCGACCCTGCGTCATCCGACGCTGCGCAGAAGCAAGTCCAAGCTTCCCGGTACTTCGACAAGGAACACGACGGCCTGGGATTCGAGTGGCGCGGGCGGGTATGGCTGAACCCGCCCTACACGCAACCCGCTATCGGTGAATTCGTGAGCAAGCTGGTCGCCGAACTGGGCGAGGGAAACGCGACTCAGGCCATCATGCTGACTCACAACTTCACGGACACGGCCTGGTTTCACGAAGCGGCGAGCGTGGCTACT
Source organism: Acidobacteriota bacterium (assembly GCA_965214245.1). GTDB lineage: Bacteria > Acidobacteriota > UBA890 > UBA890 > UBA890 > CBDCBL01. The sequence goes on along the minus strand of CBDCBL010000008.1, from coordinate 19,924 downwards.
GCAATCTGCTTCACCAGGGGCCGTGTGAAATTCGTGAACCCCGCAGGTGAGACAGCCGCCCCGACGCAAGGGCAGGCGTTCTTCTATTTTGGCAGTAACCCCGCGCCGTTCGTCGCTCGATTCTCAGAGATTGGCTTTGTCGTCCCGGCCACGTGGGGTGCGGAGTTCTGTTTTGAACGGTAAGGGACGGGCGATGTTGAAGCGATGAGGGGGGAACCTAACACCTGGAGGAGGAACGCTTTGCCAAGAACACACGTTAAGGGCACGGGTAGCGGTGGCGAGGGTGAGCCGCTTCACGTGTCACCGGTGGTTAATGTCCACGCCCTCAAACTCACCCTGGAACGAATCGAAACAAAGCTGCTTGTCTCAATCCAGGAGGAACAACAGGCCCATACCGAGGAACTGGGCAACTACGACAAGGGCGAGAGGAAAGGGGCTCTACCTCTACCGCCACCGGCGCAGTACGTGCGAGGTGGCCTTCGAAGCAGTGCGGCGGGGCTTGGAAACTCCCTAAGGGCCGTGGTGAAACGCATGAAAGGGCGTCGGCGCCCAGGGCGGTGGCTAGGGGGCAGTAACGCGGGGGGGTTACGTTGAAGAGGGCTCAGGGCAAAGGGGTGGGAAGCGGCGCGGCTCAGGGCCTGCAAGGTGAGTGTGCGCTCATGGGGGGAAACGCCCATGAAGAGGAGGCCAGTGCGGACTACCCAAAGGCAGTATTCACCGGCGATGAGGAATGCTACACACCACCGGAACTCCTAGATGCCGCACGCGACGCGCTCACCTGGGAGAAGTGGCCCGAGTGTGAAGCCATGAGCAGGCTCACCGGCGCCGAGCGCCTCACCCTCGCTGCAGCCACACAACGACACGCCAACATGGCAGCCCTTGGAAGGCGCTCACCCTCACGTGAAGCTATGAGCAGGCCAACAAGCACCCAAGGAAGACGCGCAGCCGAGCGGAAACCCCACGTGGAGGCTACGAGCAGGCAAACAGGCGCCCAAGGAAAGGGGCTAAGCCGAGCGGAGACGTTACGTGAGGCTACGAGAGGGCAAACAGGCGCCCAAGGAAGGGGCTCGCCCCCACGTAAGGCTATGAGCGGGCCAAAGACTGGGGGGGGTTGCCGTCTCGATCACCGGCGGCATGGGCGGAAACGTCACCGGCACCATGGGCGAGGAGTGGGCTCGAAGTCGCGCAACAGGGGGGGGGGGAGGCACTTCCAAACTCTCGATTTTGGGAGCCCACAGACGGTTAGCAGCCCCCTACCGAGCCTCGCTGAAAACCTACAGCCCGCTTACCTCTGCTTACTCCTTGAGATTTCCCCTTGAGTGATCGGGACTTACAGGCGGACGTCGGGTTTATGACCCGCAGTTCACGCGCGTCAAAAGCCGCTGAAAATGCCGCGCCTGAACCGTCTCAGGAACACCTAAAACATGGGCGGGACACGGCGGGACGGGTAGATGAGGCGTTAGACGGGCTGCTACAGCGCCCCCAGCGCGACGCGGGAAGCGGAAAGTTTGTGAAGGGAAACGTAGTGGGCGGCAAGACGCTGGCCCGTTCTCAGCACTTCTGGAATTCGGTGGAGGAAGCGAAGCGCGAGCTGGTACAGCGCTTAGAGGTGGACCTGGGCGCGGCGGATGGTGCAGGCCCCGAAACGCTGTTGGGGTTGATCGACGCCTACGCTGAGGCGCGGCTATTCCGGCACGCGATGTTCAGGCGGCTGGTGGAACTGGGCGGCCCTATCACGACGAAAGGAACGGCGAGGGTGCTGTATTCGTCGTACCTCCAAGCCCTGGATCGCGAAACCCGGCTAGCGCTGGCGCTCGGGCTTGAGCGACGGCCCCAACCTGCACCGACGCTGGGCCAGGTGATGGAGGAAGAATGACGGACCCGGCCAAAGGCTCGATTCTGAAGCTCATGAGCAAAGTTCTCGGTGCGCAGTTCGCGGGCGCGAGTTGGGATGGGTGGCGCGTGATCCTGAAGGCAATGTTCGCGCTCCCGTTTGAAGACGGCGAGCTGCAGACGTTCGAGAAGCTGACGAGCCGCACGTCCGCGCCCACAGAAGCGGCCCGTGAGGTATGGGCCATATGCGGGCGCCGCGCCGGCAAGTCAAGAATCTCCGCGCTGGTGGCCGTCTATTTGACCACGTGTCGTGAGTACGCGGACCTCGCGCCTGGTGAGCGTGGAGTGTTTATGGTGATCGCCGCTGATCGGCTCCAAGCCCGCGTGGTGAGTCGCTACATTAGCGGCCTGCTCCATAGCACCCCGGTACTTGAGAAACTCATCGCGAGCGAAACGAAAACAGCTATCGAGCTGACCACCGGCATCGCCATTGAAATACACACTGCCAGCTTCCGAACCGTGCGCGGTTACACCGTTGTCGGTGCCGTGCTTGATGAGCTGGCTTTCTTCCCCACGGACGATGCAGCCGACCCCGACAGAGAGATTATCGCGGCGCTGAGGCCAGCCATGGCGACGATACAGGGACGCCGTACTGCTTTGCCTTAGCAGCCCCTATGCACGCAAGGGCGAGTTGTACAAGGCCCACCGTAATCACTACGGAAAAGGATGGCGACGTGCTTGTGATCCAAGCCCCCACGTGGGTTCTCAATGACACCGTGCCTCAGGAGGTAATCGACCGCGCCTATGCTGAAGACGAAGCCTCCGCCCTCGCTGAATATGGCGCCCAATTCCGTCTCGACGTGGAGTCGTTTGTGTCGCGCGAGGCGATTGACGCGGCCGTCATACCCGGGCGGCTAGAGCTGCCCCTTGTGAGGGGTGAGCGCTACGTAGGCTTCCTCGATTTCGCCGGTGGCTCGGGCGCCGACTCGGCAACGCTGGCCGTGGCCCACGAAGAAGAGCGCGACGGGCAGAAGGTATTCACCCTCGACGCCGTACGCGAGGTGCGACCGCCGTTTTCACCCGAGCAGGTGTGTGCCGACTTCGCGGTAGTCCTACGGAGCTACGGCATCGGCACGGCGACGGCTGACCGGTGGGCCGGGCAATTCCCCGTCGAGCATATGGCAAAGCACGGCGTGATGGTCGAGCCGAGCGCGAAGGCAAAGTCCGAAATCTACAAAGAGTTCCTGCCCCTACTGAACAGCGGCAACGTCGAGCTGCTGGACGTACCGCGATTGCTCTCCCAGATCGCCTGCCTTGAGCGGCGAGTAGCGCGGGGCGGCCGCGATTCCATTGACCATGCGCCGGGTAGCCATGACGACGTAGCGAACGCCGCTGCCGGTGCACTAACCCTCATCACGACAGGTCCGCGGCCCGTTCGCGTGGTCGAGGCTCGGTGGGGCTGAGCTTTTCGTTGCCCGTACCCGAGCGTTTTCATCGCTCGCCACCGGTGTAACGGTGCCGCCGGTGTCGGACTCGAGACTTCCCCACAAAAGCTGGCATTTCTCCCGCCCAACAGGACTGCTAGACCGCGCCATGACGCAATCCTTCCCAACGCTTCAGCCAGATGCGGAGCTGGTTCCAACTCGGAGGCGTTGACCTGCCCCATGTGTTTGGGCCACTTGTTAACTCATTGAATCGGTGCTGACAAGAGGTTGTTGGAGCCAGCGGAGCGGAGCGCAGCCGGCTGCAACAACATCGCTTCGGGTGCGGGTGGCCGATAGCCCAGCGAGCTATGGGGCCGCACGCGGTTGTACTGCTTGCGCCATCTCTCGATCAGAACCTCTGCCTCCTTAAGTGTGTAGAAGATCTCCCCGTTCAGGAGCTCGTCCCTGAGCTTGCCGTTGAAGCTCTCCACGTAGCCGTTCTCCCAGGGCGAGCCGGGCTCGATGAACAACGTCTTGACCCCGATCCGCCCAAGCCACTCCCTCACCACCTGGGCCGTGAACTCCGGCCCGTTGTCCGAGCGGATGTGATCCGGAACACCCCGGCTCACGAACAGCTCAGCGAGCCGCTCCAGCACGTTCTCGGAGTTCAGCCTCCTTGCCACATCGATCGCCAGGCACTCCCGTGTGTACTCGTCGACGATCGTCAGCAGACGAAGCGCTTTCCCGTCGTGCGTTCTCTCGTGCACGAAGTCGTACGCCCACACGTGATCTTTCCTTTCCGGCCGTAGCCGCACGCAGGACCCGTCGTTGAGCCACAAACGTCCTCGCTTCGGCTGCTTGCGCGGCACTTTCAGCCCTTCACGTCGCCATAACCGCTCGATCCTCTTGTGATTGACGCGCCAGCCTTCACCCTGAAGCAGCGCCGTGATCCGACGGTACCCATAGCGCCCATACTGCGTCGCTAACTGACTCATTCGCTCAACGAGCGCCGTTTCGTCCTGAGGCACCTTGGCTCGATACTGCTGCGTCGAGCGCCTCTGGCCGAGAACTCTGCAGGCCCGCCTCTCGGAGACCCCCAGCGACTGCTGTGCGTTCCGCACTGCCCGGCGTCGCCGCGCCGGGCTCAGAAGTTTCCCGACGAAGCTTCCTTCAAGATAGCGTTATCGAGCATCGTCTCGGCCAGCAACTTCTTCAGCCGGGCGTTCTCGCGCTCGAGCTCCTTGAGCCGCCGCGCCTGATCCACTCTCAGTCCACCGTACTCCTTCCGCCACCGGTAGTACGTGTTCTCGCTGATGCCCAGCGCCCGGCACACCTCCGGTGTCTTGGCTCCCTTCGCCAACTGCACCTCTGCCTCCCGGAGCTTGCCGATGATCTGCTCGACCGTGTAGCGCTTCCGTGCCATTTATCCCCCTTCTCGAACCCGTCTGAGAGCCTCAAATCCTAACTCTCAAACTGGCCCGACTATTGGGGGGCAGGTCACTCCTCCTCAAGCGTGATCGTAATCGCCTCCTGGATGCGGCTGTGCAGCAGCTCCTGGATGGCGCTACGGAACTCGATGACCGATACCTCTCCCGTGCTACCTTTGCTCATGGTGTGACCTCCTTGTTGTCGCCGTTTCCAGCGACTCGTTTTTCCTGCTCGGAGGTTACGCCATTTCTTTTTCTACAGGACTCGGGACGGATCCTTCTTATACCCACGAACGAACTCGCCGAACTCATTGCGGACGTTGTCCACGAACGCCTGACTCGTCAATGACTCACCAAACACCTGAAATGTCTTACTTCGATAATGCTGGTTCAGCGTGAACATCAGGCGTTGCAGATCCATGTAGTCCTCAATCCCACCCTCGTTAGCAGCCAGAAATGGATAGAGTTTTCCGTTGAGACGCTCAAGTCGACCGTCCCAGCCCCGCTCGCTGAACCATGGTTGCCATTGGTCGAAGATAGGTGTCGATGGCACGGGGGCAAACAGCATGGGGATGATAGAACCGCAGATTTCGGACACAAACAGGATCGTCTTGACGACGTGATCGATCTCCTCGCCCGGCAGCCCGTAGAGGGTGAACGCATTAACCTCTAGGTTTCTCAGACGAAACCCGGCCTTCCCGCACATCTCGACCGCCTTCACAAAATGGTCAAGTTTCACGTGCTTCCGATTAAGTAACTTCAGGTAGGAATCATCGATGTTCTCGACCGGTAGGTAGATCTTCCGGAAGCCTGCGGCCTTCATCGCATCAAGTAGTCGCTGGTCTTGGCTGACGAACCGAGTATCGAGACCCTCTGGTGCGTAGAGCTGCCAGGCGTATTCACGCTTTGTCTGCGCCAGCTCGTCGAGGATTGGAAGCAGGTAGTCTTCCCACTTCCACAATAAGAAATCCGAATAGAATGCGAACTCCCGAATTCCGAAACGATCGGCCTTGTCCTTCATCTCTGTAACGATGTCGGACGGGCTTCGAAAACGAACGGTTTGGCTGCCTGCGTTGATCTTCAGCTGCGCGCAGTACGAGCAGTTAAATGGGCAACCGCGGCTGGGCGTGATGATGGCGTAGCCTGGCGTTGCTGAGTATGGAGACAGGTCAGTCCAAAGATCATTCGCTTCGTCTACTTCCCCTTCGACGACGATATCTGGCTTGCAATAGGTCAGGGCGTGGTGTGGCGCAAGGGTTGGATAGATACCACCGAGGATGATCTTCGCATTCGGGAAATACCGTCTGCATCTGGCTATCAGGTCCCTGCTCGACTCCCACCAATACGTCATCACGGAGGAGATCCAAACCTCATCCGGTTGTTTCGAACGATGCAGAGCCCTTAGCTTCAACCAGTTGTCAAAGTCCTCCCAAGATCGGCCGAAGTGCTTCCAATGAAACTCCCTACTCTCAGCTCCCTTTCTCAAGACGAAGCTTTGGGCGCTCCCGTCAGGACGGTCCTTATCGGCATACGATTCCCCGAAACTGATCCGATGTTGTTCGACTCTGCGGGTGTTGGCATCTGTCTCTAAGAAGTCGTAAAGCCAGATTTTCCTATAGCCGTTTTGCCGGAGAAGCCTGGCAATTCTAAGCAACCCATAAGGTTGAGCCCACTCTGCCCAATATTGTGTGTCGTATATCGGTGGGTTGATGAGCAGCGCACTTTTGCGCTGGAAGTCCTTGCCAAGCGTTCCCAATTCGAACCCACGGGCGATCTTCATGGCCTCAATCCCTGAGAGAACTACGGACGACGGCTTCGACGCCGCCTGGGTCTCGCCTGTTCCACCAAATCTACCGACTTGCAAAACTTGTTCACTGTCTTGCGGAGGTTCTTGAGAATGTACTTTTTCCCGACATCCTGCTCGATCTGCCCCTTGATACTCAGCGCCTCAGCGTTTGCCAGCGCATCGGTGGCATTCTTGAGCTTGTTGTAAAAGGAAGACCTGGTTTCTGGATGTCGATCGCGGGCTATTTCCAGGGCATCTTCGAAGCCGATTTTGTCCGCCAAGAACTTTCCACGCGCCTTCTTGTCCCGGAGTATCAATGGGAGATGACGAACGTGCTCGGCTCTCGGGATGACTCCGTCTTCAACCCATTCAACGAACTTGGACTCAAGGTCGAAGTCTCTTGGAAGAAATTCGTCGACGTCTTTCATCTTCCGACTCTTGACGAATTCAACGAAGTAGCTGTGCCTGTTGGGATCCTTGACGCGTCCTTTTTCCATCATCTTGAATGCCTTGATGGCAGTCTTGATGTCGGCTTCGCTACAGCCGATCTGCTCCGCGAGTTGGCTGTCTGATTTGCGGAACTCGACGCTTTGCCTATGCAGATAGCCTGCCTGCTCGTATGGGAGCCATTTCGCTTTTCCGCGGACATGGAGAATCCCTAGAATCGTAAAGATCACCTCTTCAGCCAGGTCCGGTGGGAGGATCTTCGCCCGAATCGTCGACCAGCGCGAAACCGCCTTCTCGTCCTCCTCGTCCTCAGCTTTCTTCAACAGTCGCCGATAGGCGCACAGTCGCGAATTCCCTTCCAGCACTTCACTGTCCTTTACCAGGATCTCTTCAAGAAGGCCGCCGTTAGTTCGAATATCGTGGAAGAGGTCTTTTGTTGAATCCAGTGCCCAAAGCTCCGCTTCGATGACATCCTGGGTAACATCCCGCCCGTGCTGCCGGAGAATCGTGTAAATGCGAGGGTTCTCTCGATAGAAACTGATCTGCTGAACCGGAACCTCGGCAACGGTGACCTCAACAGAGAGTTTGCCAACAGTGATTGTCGTCTTGCTTGAGCCAGATTTCGTCATGGGTGTTCCAAATCAGCTAGCCACCGAGGAGACGGAGAACGTCGTCCTTCGTGTACGGGGATGGCGTGAGTGAGAGGTCTTCATCGTCCCCATACAGGAACTGCGCAACCATCTGTTTGCGGTAAACGATGTCGTCAATGTACTCGTCAATCGTGTCCCGCCCGACCAGGTTGTAGTAGTAAGCGGGTTGGTCCTGGCTGATTCTGTGTATGCGATCTTGAGACTGCATGTAGTCAACGAGACTGAAAGTCCTGTCCATGTAGATCGCGTGATTAGCTGCGGTGAGCGTGAGCCCTTCCCTCGCCGCCGCGGGATTGGCGACCAGGACCCTTAGCGATTCGTCTGATTGAAACTGTTTAATTGTCCGGTCGCGATCAGCGATGGGTATTTCACCAAAGATCATCGCCGACCCGTCTGCGCTGAACAGCTGCCGTAACATCCGAATGTTGCCAACGAAGGACGACCAGATGATCACCTTCTCGCCCTGACTAAGGATCCGACGGACGATTTCCTTAGTGGCGGTGACCTTCGCCGGGATCTGATCGTACGAGGCATCGAGAAGCCTCGGGTTGCTACTTAGCTGCACCAATCGAAGTAGGCGCTTGAGAATATTGGAGGCATCGTCTTCAACCTGGTCGCCGTCCATATCGACGATCGAGAGACGTAGCTCCCTTCTCACTTCGTCGTAGCGGGCTCGTTGGGATGGCTCTAACTCAACGAAAACGGTCTCGAAACGCTTCTCCGGCAACTCCAAGACGTCGTCCTTGAGACGTCGAATGGACAACGGCGAGAGCGCACCCCGGAGTCGCGCCAAGCTCTCGCCATCGACAGAATCTTCCTTGTGCGGTCTCTTCTGCAAACTGAATCGATCGCGAAATTCCTCCGGCGTGCTACCGAGCGAATCTCCCCCATCAAGAAAGTAGATCTGGGCCCAGAGGTCGTGGGGGGTGTTGGCAACAGGTGTGCCCGTCACGATGTATCTCCGCCGTGCGTGAACCCGGAGTTCGTGCAGTGCAGCGGTCGCCTTGCTTCGTGGGTTCTTTATTCTCTGGGCTTCATCCAGGACGATCGCCATCGGCCGCGTGTCCAGCAGATCGCGAACTCGCTCCTTTTCATAGATCAGAAGCTCGTAGTTGACGAGATAGAAGTGAGAGAACCACATGAAATTGACTCCGCGCACTTTCAGCGATCCGCGCAACGTGATGGCCCTGAGGTGGGAGTGCTTTCTCACCTCGTCTTCCCAGGTTCCCAGGAGGCTCTTCTTGCAGACAATCAGGGCACCCTCAATCTGCTCCTCCCTGATTCCTGTTGCGATCGCATCTATGATGATCTTCGTCTTGCCCAATCCTTGTTCGTCAAACAGAGCTGCGTATTCTCTGTTCTTCAAGAAGGAGACTGCCTCAACCTGGTGTGGGTAGGGCCGAGAGCGCGGGGTGAAATCGAACGTGCTTGCCCGTTTCATCGGGGGCCTTGGTCCAGCAGGACATCGGGTACGCCCACTACGACGACTTGATCCACCGGGAGGCCAAGGCGAGACAGCAAACGGTCAAGCTTAGTCAGTCCAGTCTGCGGGACAGCGATAGTCACCGAGCACAAGGGGGGGGCTTCGGCAATGGCGAGTGCCACGTAGTCGCGCAACTGATGAGCAGTTCGAGCAGTACTCAGGTCTCGAACGGTCTTAGCATCACCGATCGCCAAGTATGGTGGGGTGTTCCTGACCCCGAGCACATCTGGACGATGCCGGAGAATCGGCGGTGGCAATTTGAACTCTGCGCCGAACATCCAACCAAACGACGACTCGATGGCTGCTACTTCGTATCCCGACTCGACGATCTTGCGAGTAATGAGAGCAACCATCAACTCATGAGCTCTTGACCCGATCATGTTCTGCTAGCTATCAGGGTGATTCGTCCAGGTCATCCGAGTCGCTCGACACCTGCGCCCACAACGCCGACGATATCTCGGAGAGGTTCTTGAGCAGCCTCTTCTTGCCAGGCTGCTCTCCCGATCTGATCTCATCGATTTCCCAAAAAGCCATTCGCCGCAGTCTGTCGGTCACATCCTCGATACGCTGGTAGAGCGGATCCACAAGGTCAGGCTTGGATAGGGCAAGGTAGTTGAGAGCCCTTTCGTACCCATCGTTCACGAAATGGTCGGCAGCTTTCTCATCGTCAAGAATGTCCGGCAGCCGTCGAACGTTCTCGGCTTTCGGAATCCGCTGCTCCCCGACCCAATCGCAAAAGTCCAAGACCGTCATGCCGCGGCTCTCTAGCTTCCTTTTAACCCGGGGACTTCGTTCGTACTCGACAAAGTAGCTGAACTTTTGAGCTTCGTACTGGTCGTTTGGGAACCTGTCACGGTAGACACCGGCCATATCCCGAAACGCCCGGATCTCGACCTTGATCTCACCAGCTCGCAGCCTAGTTAGCTGCTCTAGTCGGGTGACCGAATAGCCTTCGTCCTCGCTGAGGATGTACAGGTATCGAGCCCGCTCATACGGATCCCATTCCGTCGCGCCTCGCAGGTGTGCTTCTAGGCGAATGAAGTTGATCTGTGAGTCGCGGATTCCCTGCGGCAACACCTTCGCTGGAACAGCCTTCCATTCTTCTGCGGCCGGGTATTTTTCGGCAAGTTCCGCATATATCAGGACACGCGTATTGCCTTCTATCACCTGATGCCCTTCATTGGTCTCCGGGCCGACCCAGATCGAATTGACTACCCCCTTGTTGATCTCAATGGAATCCCGAAGTTTCCCGTAGCTGGCTGGACTTCGGTTGCGAATGGCGTGTCGTATGTCTGCTTCTGTCAGACCATCTTTCGGTTGACTATCTCTGTAGAGTCCAATGCGGGGGTTGTTTTGGTCCAGACGAAGCTTGGAAATGTCTACCTGGCAATCCGTGATCATGACGGGCGTGCCTTCGAGATTCACCGTGGGCATTTCGGTTCCTTTCGAGTGTTTGTAGCGACGCACGCGGGGAGGTTGAACTAGCTCAGCAAGACGGACCGATTGCTAGCGTCGGGGAAGCCACAAGATACCCGTAATGCTACGTACCTGCAATTGGAAGCTCGGGCAATCGGCCTGTCCAGTCGCACGAAAAAGCGATGAGATCGCGCCGGCCCGGGGTCGATGCCCAGGGGTCCTTGCACGGGGAGAAACTCAGGCCGATTTACTCGCACGACGTGCGCCCTGGCAGCTGATAACTCGGAAGCTGCTCTGTCGGCTGCTGACCCCCATGCCGTTGTTCCCTGGGTGGAATTGGGACCGAAATCCGCGGCACTCTACAGTCAAATTCGTGCTCTCAGGTACTTTTTCGTAGAAAAATCCGGCCCCCTTTTGCACGCAATCGTGCGCCCAATTCGCACGACCGTGCGCCGTGAAACCCGCGTGGTTGTGGGAAACGCACGATTCGCACGGCAAATTTTTCCAGCGTGCGGGTAGAGCCAGACCCCGCTCGGGAGGGGTTTCAGAATGAGCTTTCTAGGGCTAGCAAACGGAGGCTTCGGAACGTCGAATCCCAACCTCTGAACTGGCACCGATTTGGGGCTTCGGTCATACACCGTGTTACTGAGACACGTAGTGGTATGAACGCCGGGGAGGTTGCCCCGTCCGCGTTGGGGTGTGTCCCAATCGGGTTGCCGACCTCTCGAAGCTTCAGGCACACTGCCTTGACGATGTAAGGGTCGAGTGGGAAAGGCTCAGGGCACGGAGTCCAGAGGCCGAGAGCGAGGAACGCGCTGATCCTCCAATTTCGCAGAACGCATTTCTGGCGCGCCGCTTCTGGTGTTTCCCCACACTCCTGCGGCGAGAGAGGGGCACATTGAGGCCTGCCCTCTTTCTTTCGCATAGTTCGGCAGACAAGGAGTTTACCCAGACACTGGCTCTCGATCTTACGATCCGGAAGGTCGATGTTTGGTATAGCGACTGGGAAATCAAGGTCGGGGATTCGCTGATGCGCAAGATTGAGGAGGGGAATCACGACTGCGAGCTACCTCGGGATCGTGCTGTCCACGGCATCGATAGGATCCGAGTGGGTCCAGCGCGAGCTCGGGGCCGCCCTTCAGAGGGAGCTTGAGGAACGAAAGGTCTTCATACTTCCTGTTCTCATCGAGGACTGCGAGATTCCGCCGCTACTCCGCGACAAGAGGTACGCAGACTTCCGAGAGGATTATGCCCAGGGACTGGCGGATCTGCTTGCGGCAATCCAGCCTCCTGATCTTGGCACCAGTGGCACTTTCGATGACTCCACATTCCACAACGATTATGCGCTCGACTGGGGCCGCTCAGGAGAAATGCCGCGCTTCAGGTTCAGCATCAATAGCTACGGCGAAGGATTCCTGTACAGCGTTCAATGCGAGGTAATCGTCAGCGGCAACGAGGCTGTCAACGCCCGGATGCGACAGCTTTCCGATGCCGGATATGCCAGCATGGTTTGGGGCCCGTCCTTGTTCGCGGTAGCCAAGGCGCTGGCTGAAAAGGACCGCCGATTGCTGATCGAGGGTGATGACGTGGCTACTGAGGAGATCACAATTGCCGACAGGGCTCTCGGCACCGAGCTGCGGATTGCAGTTACGGCTCGCCGTCTAGGAGCGAATCCAAGACACGACGTCGTGTATGACTGGGGGGACGTTGTGCGGGGCATCATCGAGATGCATCTCGAGACTGCTCGCGAGGCGGTTCCACCAGAGAAACGGAAGGAATTCCTTGAGTACGTGAAAGGGAATCCTCCTGGCGGCGGCAGAGAATAGGTAACCTGCCCCCCAGGTGAGTCCTCGCGGGTGGGGGGGGTGTTGGCAACCAGCTGCGACGGCAGCTCGTGGCTTAAGGCTTCGGCACCGCTATCGCTCGACCTCACCGCGGAGCGCGTCGGCGATGCGGTATCCGGCGGCCGTGACCTGGAAGACCTCTCGTTTGCCGCTCCGGCCGCGGACGAGATCAAGCGCCTCCAACCTTTCGCAAGCCTCCTCCCAGATCGCTTCTGATCGTGGGTCACCGTAGGTTCCGAATGTTTGTCCATTGGCCTGAAAAGTAACCGTCGACTCTCCAAGGCCAGCGGGAATCCGGTACAACGTGCCCCGGTCCTTGGCAGCTTCAACCAGCAACCTCCGTGTCTCTCTCGGCATTGGCGGTATTTTCGCGACTCGGATCGGACCAGCTGCCACGGTGCCTTCTTGACCTGTGGATTCATCCGAATACTTCACCTCCGCATACACCTCAACAAGCCCCTGAGCGTCCTGCTGCCCACCTCTCCTGCTCTCCGGTATCCAGTCCAACGGGAATTCGATGGTTCCCGCCTCCCGCTCATGGCCCTGGCCCATGAGCTCTGGGGCCCAGCGGCCTGGACCGCGGTCGCGTTTCAACGCCTTCGCGCCCACCGGCCAATACGAGAAGCGCAAGTCTGTGATCGTGATCGGCCCGTCGGTGTTCGCGTAGATGTCGAGTTGCATGTTGGCGCGCGTCCATCCGTCGACTGTACCGTCCGCCCACTCGGCGGTGATCGGGGCTGTGACAGCGGGGCCTTGTGGCTCGATGGCGCGAACGTCAGCAGGCGTCGGTTGCGTGGCGACACGGCTCGTCTCTACGGCCTTATAGAGGCGGGCTCGGTATTCGCGGAGTTCCCCGGCAGTCAACCCTTTGGACTGGCTGGTCCGGCTGTCGTACCGGTCGTGATGATTCAGACAAAGGTAGATGAGGTCATCTTCGTCGATGCGAGATGGATCCTTGCTCAGGTGGGCAATCTGACCCCGCTCCTTTTCCGCGAAGTCGCTATCGATGCCGTAGCAGACCGCGCACCTTCTCGCCGACGCTATCAGCACAGCGGTCTCGATCTCGGCTGGAATCCGTCTTCGGCGGTTCATCAGGCACCCTCGCCCGGTTTATTCGTCATCGCCACGGCACGCACCGGGCAGTATCACGCTCGACGTCGACTCAATCCAGCGCGACCGACTCCTGCGCGGCTTTTCGCTATCCTGCTAAATTCTCGCCAAGTTAGATCTAACCACCGCCAGCCAGGTACAAAGAGGAGTCACTTCTCCCAAGACATAAATCGAGCGAATACAACGAGATACGGCTGGATACAAAGAGAGCGCAGGCGAGTTCGTTGACTTAGGAATCCCGTGCTCTATCCACCTGAGCTACAGGGGCGGGTACTTTAGGCGCTGTTTTCGGGGGTTTGGGATTTCTTCTTGGCCGACGTACCCAAATCCGTCCCCAATTCGCGCCTACGGGAGCCCAAGTTTACCAGCCTGCCGTTGCGGTAGGCTGCATCGCGCTCGTGCAGCGCGTCGCGCCAGTGGTCGATAGCTTCGGGCCGCATGTGACGATAGCGAGCGAGCATCGACGTGTCGGCATCGCCCCGCCACCGGGCAATCACCGCCTCGGGTATCCCTGCCTCTGACGCCCTCGAAGTAAAGCTGTGCCGCCAGTCGTGGAACACCCGGAAAGGAGCCAGGCCGGGGATCTCACCCATAAGGCGACGCCAAACACGCACCGGCCCCGTGACGTAGGGTTTGCCCGTACGGGGGTCCGGGAACACCCATCTGGTCGTGGCGTTCTGCTCGACCAGGGGTCGTAGCACCTCGATTAGCCGGTCAGACATCGGTGGTACCGCCACGTTGCCCGTCTTGCTCGTGGGCACTACCAGCACCCGCCGCTCGAAGTCACATTGCTCGGGTTTGAGGTGCTTGGCATCCCGTGCCCGTAGCCCACAGTCATACGTGACCAAGAACATCGGGTACGCATACGGGGACCGGGGGTCGCTGAGATCGCGGAGTTGTGGAACCAGCACGTTCTCAACCAGCTCGGCGTCGGGGTACGTCCCTACAGGACGGCTCCGCTCGTTAGCAGTCGCCAGCTTTGCGGCGGGATCATGACGGAGCCGCCACAGCTTTTTAGCTGTAGCCGCAGGCACCCCTCAACTGGAGTTGCCGCGCTTTGGTGGACGGTTTCCCGCTCACATTTCAAGCGATCTGAGCGTGCCTCCTTTCGTACCCCATGGGCGAGTCGTAGTCCAGGGGTGAGTGTCTGCGACGCGGGTTGTAGAAGCCCTCGATGAACTCGAAGACGGCCATGCGGGCTTCCGCCTGGGATCTGAACCGCCGGCGGTTCAGGAGCTCGCACTCGAGGGTGGCGAAGAAGCTCTCGCACATCGCGTTGTCGTAGCAGTCACCGGCTGATTCGGTCGACGGTCGCACCCCGACCTCCTGGCAGCGCTGACCGAAGGCGATCGACGTGTACTGCGTACCTTGGTCACTGTGATGAATCACCTGTTGGGGCCGTCGTTGCGAGATCGCCATGTTCAGCGCCTCGAGCACGAGCTCGGTGCGCAGATGGGTCGCCATTGACCAACCGACAACGCGACGGCTGAAGACGTCCACGACGACCGACAAGTACAAGAACCCTGCCCACGTTGGGATGTAGGTTATGTCCGCCACCCAAAGCCTGTCGGGGCGGTCGGCTCTGAACTTGCGCTCGACCAGGTCCGGAACTGGGCGGGCTTCCCGATTTCGCCGCGTTGTCTGAACGCGTCGCCTACGGCTGACGCCCTGCAGGCCTGCACGTCGCATCAAGCGCCCCACACGCTTGCCGCCAACACCCACACCGTCGGCTCGCAGATCGGCGTGGATCCGAGGGCGACCGTAGGTGCCTCGGCTCTCCCTGTGGATCGCTTCGATCCGTGCCTGCAGCTTTGCGTCCGCCCGCGATCGAGCCGACGGTTCCCGCCGGCGCCACGCGTAGTACCCGCTGGAGGAGACCTCCAGCACACGGCACATCGTGGCAATCGGATACTTCGCCTGGTGACCGCTCACGAACTCGAAGACTTCGGCGGTACCGAGTCGGTCTCCCGAGCGAACCAGGCCGCGGCTTTTGAAAGGATCTCCCGCTCTTGCTTCAGCTGGCGGTTCTCTTTCCGCAGCCGCCCCAGCTCCTCGCGCTCAGCAGTGCTGAGCCCTTCGGCGCTGCGGCCTTCGTCGCGGTCAGCCTGCTTGATCCACTGGCGAATCGTCCAGTACGACGGCTCGAACTCCTTGGCCAGCTCGGCGACGCTCCGCCCAGCTCGTGCCAGTTCTATGATCCACCGCCGAAACTCCGCCGGGTACGGCCCTCTTGTCCTTGGCATCCTGAACACCTCCCGTGTACGTCGTAAGGTGTCCACGAAATCGGGTCAAGTCCAAGGATGCCTGCCGCAAGCTAGCAATCACCGAGCACACCTACTACCGGTGGCGACGCGAGTACGGGGGGCTGAGGGTCGACGAGGCCAGGCGGCTGAAGCAACTTGAGAAGGAGAACGTCCGGCTCAAGAAGATTGTGGCGGAAAAGGAGCTGGATCTTTCGATCCTGAAGGAAGTTGCGGAGGGAAACTTCTGAGCCCGGCACGTCGCCGAGATGCGGTTGAGCATGTTCGGCGGAGGCTGGGCGTTTCCGAGCGACGAGCGTGCCGGGTGCTGAAGCAGTCGCGCACGACGCAGCGGTACGTGCCACGGCAACCGGACGACGAGCAGGTGCTGACGGAGAGGATCGTGAACCTAGCCCGAGAGTATGGCCGCTACGGGTATCGGCGAGTGACGGCGCTACTGCGCATGGAGGGCTGGCTCGTGAACCACAAGCGGGTGCAACGGATCTGGCGGCGCGAGGGGCTGAAAGTACCGAAGAAACAGCCCAAGCGAGCACGGCTGTGGCTCGACGATGGCTCCTGCATCCGACTGCGCCCCGAGAACAAGGATCATGTCTGGGCGTATGACTTCGTCCACCACCGGACGCATGACGGTCGGGCTATGAGGCTGCTGACGATCGTCGACGAGTACACACGGGAGAGCCTTGCAATCGACGTGGCGCGGAAGCTCAACTCCGAGGACGTACTTCACCGACTAGGACGACTGTTCGTTCATCGAGGTATTCCAGCGCACATCAGGTCAGATAACGGACCGGAATTCACCGCCGAGGCGGTTCGCGACTGGCTGGGCCGGCTCGGCGTCGGCACGCTGTTCATCGAGCCGGGCTCCCCATGGGAGAACGGCTATGTGGAGAGCTTCAACGGCAAGCTCAGAGACGAGCTGCTGAACGGGGAGATCTTCTACACGCTGAAGGAGGCAAAGGTTCTGATCGAGAGATGGCGCCAGCAGTACAACCGCGTACGACCGCACAGCTCGCTGGGCTATCGACCTCCGGCACCGGAAGCGGTGTTGTTGAAACCGGCTATGCTACGCCTCGCCGGCCTCAACAACATCTTGTCAGCACCGTGTTACTGAGATAGAAGGTGGTACTAACCGCGGGGTCTGGTCACGGAGACGAGGGGGCCTAGATATTTTTGTTTGTCGGTCATGCCACAGATCGCCTTTGACGCAAGAGACGGTTGAGAGGAGGAATATGGCATGGAGAGAAGCCACAAGCCGGAAGAGGTCGTCGCAGACAGCCAGCAAGGTTGCCGCGCTGCACACCGGGGTATGACGATGGGCGGATGCGGTCCGAGAGGTCGGCGTCGGTGAAGCGCCGTTCTACCCGCGGCTAGATTCCTCCTTCCGCGTCCCGATGAAGCGCTCGGCGAGCTGGGTATCGGGCGGATCCTGAGCCATCGGATCTCGGGCCTGGAATCGCACCGCAAAGCACCACCCCGTTCCTCCGCTGGCCCAGCGATGGAACTAACCAGACAGACGGCGAAGGATGGTCTCGATCATATCATAGGCAGAATCGGGAGGCATGGCTTCGGCGATTGCGCCGAAAGCAGCTTGGACAGTCGCAACAGAGTTAGGTGGCACACCGTTCAGTGCGGGCTCACGGTTGACCTCGATGGCTTCTAGTTGATTCTCGAAATGGGCAAGCTCCTCCTGATCGGAGTTCGACGTGGCGGCTTCGAGTTTGGCGAGTGTCTGCTTGATTGCTGGAATACGCTTGCGCTCCCGTTCGACCAGAGCAGTGGCGTCTTCGGAACACAGATAGCCGGAAACCGCGAGGTCATGGGCCCGCCTGAGGCGATTGATAGCAGCGCCGATGTTGCGAAGATTGTTTCTCTGGGACGAAGCCTGACGGCATCGCGAGCTGATCTCGTGAGCGATGGCCCCGATGTGATTCTCTATGTTGCGGAGGTGGGGGCTAGGCTCGAAGTAGTCGCGCCGACTGTTGGGGAGCAGGCGCTTGTCTAGGATGTGGATCTCCCCGACACACCACCCGTTGAATCGCGGTTCCAGGAACAGGTGCTCGAAGATGCGGTCGCTGCCAATCTGGATGTTCCCCATGCGGGCGCGAAGACCGCGGACGCCGAGCCGACGAGGTATGGAGCCAGCATAGGGTGTATGAGCAAGCCACACGATGGCTGCTGGGTCGTTTCCGTCGATTGCGGGAATGAGGCGCGTCTCGAGCCGCTCGAAGGCGGCGCCGTACTGGTCGGTCAATGGGATGGTATCTGCAAACGGTCGTTCAACTGGCCGACTGTCGTCATTGACGCGAACGTCGAGCACAAAATAGTCGGTATGGGTGCCAATAACCTCGCGGATCTCGTCTGCGAGCGGAAAGCTGTTCGCCATCGGAACGGGGCATACCTCTCCGATATAGCTTCGGACGGCATCTTCGTTTAGGAGCGCGGAGGCCGCATGTCTGTTGATGCGGTTGACGGTGACCTGAAAAAAACGGTCCGGCCAGTCGCCGTCGGAGGCCTGGCGTATCGTCGTGCACTGCCCGATGGCTGTTGCGGCGTCCACTTGCGAAAGGCTTGGGTCGCGTAGCGTCCGTCCGCTCCACGTTACCTGCGTCACGGGTTCGGTAGCGCGCGTGCGTGTGGTGAACTCAACCTGCTCTGCGAAGGCGAGGCCGGACAGTCGGCCGATTCCTCGGAAACCGCGGTCTGTCGTGCGGTCTTTTGTACTGCGTCCAATGTCGATGAGGCGGTGGGCCGCCTCTCTGGGTGACAGGCCGATCCCGTCGTCTACTATCGTGACCTGAGCCTGGAGCCGGTCGATCTTGACGTGGACGGCCCCCCTGCCCTGGGAAGCGATCGCGTCGGCAGCGTTTTGAAGGTATTCCCGGTAGAGGACGAGCGGGTTGGCATACATTCCGGCGGTGATCAGGCGAAGCAAATCACCACCGACGATCGGGTCGGTAATCATCGGGTGCCGCCGGGGCCGACGGATTGCGACGACATGAGGTCCACGGCCGGTGGCTCGTCCAATGACTCGTACAGGCCAGCGTCCTCGACCAACGCTTCTGGTTCGGGGAGCATCTGGTCAGGCGTGAGTTCGGGGAATACCTGGGCAATGTCCGTGACTTTCGGCGCCTTGGTATCGATCGCATGGAATGGCGCGAGTTGACGGATGAAGTGGCTGAGGGACTTGTCGGAAACGAGCCTGAGGAACGCCTCCCGTTGCGGGCGCTCGAGCAAGGCCGCGCTGAGCAGGCCGATGAGTTCTCCTTGTTGTGTGGTATTCAGGCGGCGCCGAAGTGCGTTGTACTCATCCAGAACGGGCCTGCCTTTACCGAACTCGTAGAAGTCGCGATGGAAGATGAAGGCATGTGGAAGCGAGAGCAGCCTTTCGAATTCATCGTAACTGCTCCCGAAGGCTCTGAGGAAAAACTCATTGCTGCCAGATACGACGCCGTGCGTCGCCTGGAGCATGATCTGGAACGATCGCAAGTGGTAGCGATTCCAGTTCTTGCCGAGATGAGACCGATCCTTCATCGTGACGGGCAGGTAGCGCATCGGGAAGGACCAGATTTGGACGCCGAGCCGCTCGTTGAGCGCGATGTTGATGCTCATGCGCTGGTAGAGGTCGCTCGGCGTGTCCATGAAGTTGTAGAGCATGTAGTTCGAAAGCGACTTCAGTCCGTAATCCGCCGCCATTTCCACGGATCTCTCATAGACGCGACGCATGCCAACATGATCGAAAGCGATCCGTAGGGGATCTATGCAGATCGTTGACATTTCTTTCAGGTACATTGGGGTCTTGGCCAGGATTCGTGCGTCGACACCTTGATTGAAGTCAACCCGCCTTTTGACCGGACGAGAGTCAGGTCGTTCGAACACCGCACCGCGGTGGAAACCGAGGTCTCGTATCTCGGCAATGACCTCCCTGTATCGGGAACTCGCTACGACGTTGTTGTCCATGAGGATGAGATCTTTCCTGGGACCGAACTGCTCGTCCACGCCGACGACGAGGCCAGTGATAGGTGGCATTTCCCGTTGGCCGCCCTCAAGTTTCGGAACGCCGCAGAACGAGCACTTGCGAATACAGCCGCGTGACGCATACCCGAAGTAGGCGTCTTGCACGGGATAGGCGTAGGGAACGTGTCCGAGGATGCTGTAGTCGGGCACAAGCTCCTCGATAGGCGTACCGACCACGTTATGGGCCCCGAAGTCGCCGTCGTCTGTAGACAAGTGCAGGGAGCGTGCC
>CBDCBL010000007.1:0-521886 GCA_965214245.1 Acidobacteriota bacterium | reverse complement strand
CTCGGGGTCGGTGCTCACGTACAGGGACCGGGCACGCGCTTCGTCCATCTGTCCCTGGTAGCCGCGGCGCTGCGTCCCTGGCGTTGCCTGCCCCAACGCCGACGACGCGCACGCTACTACCAGGAGAAGAGGGAGCGCGGAAACCGCCGGTCGCCACGTGAACGTACACCGCCCCAAGTTGACGAGATGCATTTCCCTGCCCTTCCTCTTCAGCATTCTGTCCACGATACCGGCGTCATGACCGGACAAGTCAGGACGCGTGTTACAGCGCCTCGCTCTACTGCGAAGAGCTCGGCCACACCACGCCCTGGTCCCGCTGCGGGACCGACCCGAGGCCCATGAACACGAACTTCTGCAGGCGCTTTCCCTCGTAGGTCTCGGTCGTGTAGATGTTGCCCTGCGAATCGGTGGCGATACTGTGCACGCCGAAGAACTGCCCTGGCTGGCGGCCGCCGTCGCCGAAGCTGGTCAGCACCTCCATCGTCTCCCGCTCGATGATGTACACCTTCATGTTCTGGCCATCGGCGAGGTAGAGGAACCTTTGCCCTGGATCCTTGGAGAAGGCGATGTCCCACGTCGAGCCGCCACCCAACGTCTGGGGTGCAACGAACGCCTCCTGCACGTACGTGCCGTCCTTCTGGAACACCTGAATCCGGTCGTTTGCCCGGTCGCAAACGTACACGAACCCGTCCTCCGAGGGTTCGGCGCAGTGCACCGGATTGCGGAACTGCGGGGCCGGAGGATCGTCGGGGTTGTACCGACCGAGGTCGGTGTCGTCGGGCTCGTTGCCGTAGGCGCCCCAGTAGCGCTTGAACTCGCCGCTATCGACGTCGACCACGATCACACGCTTGTTACCGTAGCCGTCGGCTATGTAGGCCTCGTTCGCCGCGGCGTCGATGGAGATCTTGGCCACCCTGCCGTAGTTCTCCGTGTCGTTGCTGCCGTTGTTTCCACCGGAGCTCCCCAGCTGCATCAGGAACGTCCCGTTGCTGGCGAACTTCAGGACGTGCGCGTCGGTCCCACCGTTGCCGCCGATCCAGACGTTGTCCATGTGATCGATCGTGATCCCGTGGTTCGACGACGGCCACTCGTAGCCCTCTCCGGGGCCACCCCAATGGTTCACGAGGTTGCCCTCCGGGTCGAACTCGAGGACGTTCGGCGCCGGAAAACAGCACACGGCGATGGGCGGGTCGGCCGTGGCGCCGATCTCGGTGTTCGCGTTGAACGTGGTCTGCCGATGGATGACCCAAACGTGATCCCGGGAATCGACCGACACGCCGATCGTCGAGCCCATGATCCAGTGGTTCGGCAGTGGCTTGGGCCAGAGCGGGTCCACCTCGAACATCGGCGCCATCACTCCGCCGGCGGCCGCCGCTGCGTCGGTCGCCGTATCTTCAGCCACGTCCGCCGCGGGTCCGCACGCTACAATGAGCGCGAGCAACGCCGCTGCGAACGGATGTCTCGCCATCCGCCTCATAGCCGTCCTCCCATTTCGATGTGAGCTGTGTTGTTGCGCCTCGAGCTTACCCCCGTCTCACGCCAGCAGTATGCAACGAACTTGAAACTCAGGACACTAGCGACGAAGAAATGGCTGCAGATCGTCGTACACGATCCGCGCCGCGACGCGGTGCCCTTCGTCTGTAACGCGTGATGAGACGGTGGTCACGCGTAATTAGTGAGCATTCTTGAAGGTCGAGTAGAGGTCGATCAACAACACCCCCTCGCTGCGCGCCACATCGCCGGTTGCCGCGTTGTATGTGTGGGCGTTGGTTTTCCATCGAAGCTCGCTGCCGACAGCGCCGCTGTAGGGTCGGGTCATCAGCACCACCTGAACGTCGCGCTCGGCGCAGGCCTCGATCATCGTGATCAGGTTCCGGCGGTAGTCCTCGAGGCTGACTCTTGCGCTGAGCTCCTCGCCACTGCTTCCCGATCGATCGACCAGGGACAGAACCAGTTGCCCCAATCTGAATCCGCCCAAGGCTGGCGCCAGGCCGAGCGTTCGCACGGGCATCGCGGCGAACTGCTGATCTGAGCTGGCGACCGGGTGGGCGTCGTTCGATCCGAAGCTGATCAACACCAAGTCGGCGTCCAACTCGAGCACTTCCCGGAGCCGGATCAAACCTTGGTGCGACGAGTAGCCCCACACCCCGGCGTTGACCACAACCGCCCCCGGATTGGAGGCCTGGACGAGCTCGTTGAGATCGGCTGGCCAGTTTGCCCCACCTTCTCCCGCCCAGCCCAGGGTGTTGGAGTCGCCGACGGTAAAGATCCGAAAGGCGCCCGGCTCCCTCGCCGCGGCGAGCTCGGGCCCGCGGAACCCCTGCGAGTTGAATACCGAGAAGCCCTTCTTAGGCCGCCAGATCGAGTCGGGATCGTAGACAAAATGCTCGTCCTCGGAGAGGTGGAACGCTCGGGAGTCATTGCTCGATCCCACCTCGATGGACAGCGGCGAGTATTCATAGCCCGCGACGGCGAGGCCGCCTTCCACCACGGCAAGGGTCAGCAACACGGAAAAAACCGCGGGCGCGGCGTTGGCCGCACGCCCCGAGGTTCCCGCCGCCTCCTGCGGGCGCTGGTTGCCCGACCGTTCAGGGGTCTCAGCCATCGCGCGCCCAGGCTTCTAGCTCCGCAACCACGTCGGCGTGGCCGCCGAGTCGTGCCCACGTCAACGCGTCGACGCTGGTGACGCTCTGCGCCACGTCGGCGCCCGCCGCGAGCAGGATCCTCACCATCTCCAGGTGGCCCTGCCGCGCCGCGTGAATCAAGGCCGTCTTGCCCGCGGTGCTACGGAAATTGACATCAGCCCCGGCCTCGACAAGTGCCGCGACAAGGTCCACGTTCCCCGCATAAGCGGCGTACAACAACGGCGTCCATCCCAGCTCACTGGCCCGGTCGATGTCACCGCCGGCCTCGGTCAAGGCACGCGCGATCTCGGCCTGGCCGGCGGCGGTGCCGACGAGCAAAGCCGTCCAGCCGTCTCTGTCGACCGCATCGACGTCGGCTCCGGCCCCAAGCAGGAGGGAAGCGATCTCTAGTGTCGCCGCGCGCGGCTGCCGCCATCAGCCCCGTTTCGCCGGTGTTCGCAGCGGCGTTCGGTGCGGCACCGCCGTCAAGCAATCGCTCCACCTCATTGCCGTCGCCTCTCCGCGCCGCCAGCAAGAGCGCCGTCTCACCTCGGTCCTTACCGCCAGCGCCTAGCTGCTCGATGATCTTGTAGTTACCGAGGTAGCGTAAGGAAAAAGGGCGTTTCTTCACTGGTAAAGTCCGGTTTGCCCAACCAACTCAACCAGGAGAAACGCCCTCATGGAATCGTATGTTGGCATCGACGCACACTGCAACGCGGGACTGGAGCTCGCCGCCATAGAGGCACGCAGTGGAGAACTGCTATGGCGGGACCGTTGTCGGCTCGATGGGGATCTGTTGCGAGAAGCGATCGGTCTGATCTGCCCCATGTGTTTGGGCCACTTGTTAACTCATTGAATCGGTGCTGACAAGAGGTTGTTGGAGCCAGCGGAGCGGAGCGCCGGTGCCTGTCAACGCGGATGAGACGGTGGTCACGCGTAATTAGTGAGCATTCTCGAGGGTGGCAGGCTTGTTGATCCAGACGGCGGTGGGGATCGCCGGCGGGCTGGGTGGGTGGTTGACGAAGCGCTCAGGCCGGGCCCGGTAGGCGGCCAGCAGGACTTCGGCACGCCGGTCGCGGGTCTGCTGGGCGAGTCCGTCCTGCACCGTCGCCGGAGTCATCAGGCCGATGCCCGAGTGGCGATGCTGGTAGTTGTACCAGTGGAAGAATGCCCGGCAGAAGAGACGGGCGTGTTCGATCGACTCGAAGCGAGCAGGGAACTCGGGTCGGTACTTGAGCGTCCTGAAGTGGGCCTCGGAGTAGGGATTGTCCGACGAGGTGTAGGGCCTCGAGTGTGTCTTGGTGACCCCGAGATCGGCGAGCAGGAAGGCGACCGGCTTGGAGGTCATCGAGCTGCCGCGGTCAGCGTGGATGGTGAGCTGATCAGGTCCGATGCGTTGCTGGAGCAGCGCCTGGTCGATGAGCTGCTCGGCCAAGGGACCGCTCTCGCGGTGCTGGAGAGTCCAGCCCACCACGTAGCGGCTGAACACGTCGAGGATGACGTACAGGTAGAAGTAGGTCCACTTGGCAGGGCCTCGCAGTTTGGATATGTCCCACGACCACACCTCGTTGACTCGCTTGGCGAGCAGCTCGGGCTTGTTGTAGGGCGGGTGCACGAGCTGGTTGCGCCGCTCGCCGCCCTCGCCCTGGGCGGCGAGGATCCGGTACATCGTGCGCTCCGATGCCAGGTAGCGGCCTTCGTCCAGCAGCGTCGCCCATACCTGGGCAGGAGCGCAGTCGACGAACCGCTCGCTGTGCAACTCGGCGAGAACCTTCTGACGTTCGGGCTCCGACAGCGCCCTCGCCGGCTTGGGCCGCGGTCTGCTCGGTCGGGGCGCAGGCGGCCGGCGGCGGCGGTAGATCGTCGCGTGCGAGGCGCCCAGCGTCCGGCACGCCGGGCGAGTCCCGATGATGGGAGTGAGTTGTTCGACGGTTTGCTCGATCATCGCTTGGTAGTCGCGTTGGCGCCCCTGGGCTCGAGCAGCTCTCCCAGAAGCGCGGAGACGTTTCCCTGCACCTCGATTACTCGCCGTGCTTTCTCGAGCTCCGCCTCGGCCCGCTCGGCTCGGCGACGCAGGTTGGCAAGCTGCGCGTCTCGGGGATCGGGCGCCGGCCGGCCGCGTGGCTTAGCCAGCGCCACCAATGCCCCGGCGTCACGCTGCTTGCGCCACACCGACAGATGCGACGAGTACAGCCCCTCGCGCCGCAGCAGCGCGCCGACCTCGCCGGGCTTCGAGCACCCGTCCGCCTCGCGTACCACCCGGACCTTGTACTCGGCGGTGAACTTGCGGCGCCGTGGTCGCTCGACCAACTGGGGGTCGGGGGCCGGGACCGCGGGCTCGCGCGACGTCCGCTTTCGGTCGCCTCCGGCTCCCTGCACCGGACGTCCGGTGGCCTCGTGGTCTCCTGCACCGTTGTTGCTCAACTCCGACATTCTTGTGTCTCCGACCTCGCCCTCTTGCTCAGTAATTATCCAACCTCCATCGTCTCACCCCACGTTGGCAGAGAGGGCGCACGGATGTGCTCCCGGAACGCGGCAATGTCCACATCGCTGGTTGGGAGTTGCTCAGAACGCCACGCCCCAATGAAGGATGCGGCCACAAGGCCGCGGGACATGCTCGGCGCAGTCCAAAGATTGATGGGGGCGCGGACGAGAACCCAACTCATCATCACGGCCCAGCCGATACCGGCGTAAACCAACCAGCGTCCAGATCCCACCGCCAGTCGCGCGAACCCCGCCGTCAACATGGGAACCAGCAGCGGCAACACGGGTACCAGAAACCGGGCGGGAGGGCTGTAGCCCCCCCACCACTCCTCGGAGAATGCCGCCAACCCCCACGTGGCAAGGAATGCCAACGATGCGAAAGTGGCGTATCCGGGGAACTCGTTTCGAACCTCCGGCGCCCCAGCGATCGCGACCAACCAGAAGGGCGCGATCACTAGCAACCCGAAATCAGCGTCGAGGAGGAGCCCTACCGCGCCGCGCATGGCGACGGCGGCCACAAGCGCAATCTCTCGACCGGACCCGAACCCGAGGGACGGGCCGAACATCCATGCGCTGAGCACGAGGTACGCCGCGGCGGAAGCGAGCGGCAGGGTCACGATTGCGGCTAGCGAACGGAAGTCGCGGCTCTGCCGCCGCGCTTCCCACATGATCCAGGCCAAGCCGACCAGAGAGATCGCGACATAGCGCACGTCGAACCATGGCAGCAGGGCGAGCGGGATCGTCCGGAGGTACCCAGGCGAGTCCCCTCGCAGTTGTTTGCTGAGAAACCAGATACCCAGGAAGGCGACAGGAATCTCGGGGAAGACGAGAATCGAAATTGCCAGGAGCGGGGGCGTCGCGAAGGCCACGATCGTTGCCACTGTCGCGGCCTTGCCGTCCGGTCGAATTTTCTTGGCGATCCGCAGCGTCATCACCGCTGTCCAGGCATAGAGGATCGCCATCCCAAACGACAAGAGGTCACGGACCGCGATCGAGCGATCCCAGCTAACGATGTTCAGAAAGCTCTCCGGTAGGACCGCTGCGATGGTCTCCGCAGCAACGTAGGCGGGCAGCAACGCGACCGGCAATCCAACATTCGGTCGCGGGTAGAGCCGGCCGTCCCTTCCGGCGCGTGCCGTGCTTGCCAAGTCTCCTGTGTAGAAAAACGGCTCGCCGTCGGGATCGTATTGATTGCGGAGATCGAGATCGAAATCGTGGATCAAGGAATGGCTGACGGCCAGGTAGTGAGGGGCGTCCCCCCTCATGGATTGCGGACCTCGCGACATCATCAGGACTGTGATCAATACCATCCCAATGAATACCCGGCGCTCGATCTTCGACATCGTCAGAATGGGGTCTCCTGTGGCTGCGTCGTTCCGGCACGTTATCAGAGTTAAGACCCCTTGCCACATCGATCGCAGGGACCGTCAGCTTAATGAGGGCGACCTGAGCCTGCGGTTACCAAACGCATCCCTCCCGTTGTTTCGTATGGGTGTTTACGGATAGATTTGTCGCGGTCCTGCGACTATCCCCTATCGTGTTGAACCTTGATCGGCGAATCTCTCGGTCCCTACAAGATCATCGAGGACTTGAAGGAGCGGGTGCCGGGGGGCCGGTAGTTCGTCAGTAGCGTGATCCGCGCGCATTTACCGTAGAGGGGGCAAGTATGCAACACACACCGAATGCTTTGTCAGCTTCCCGAACGACCTGTTCGGGTCTTTTGTGCCTCGTCCTGTTGGTCGGGCTCGTCGCTCCGTTCGACACCGCGGCGGAGGCTCAGGAAGGGCGCGGAACACCCTCACAATACATCGAAGAGAACAATCAGATTCGTCGTGACAAGTTTGACCTCATTCTGCCGCAGATCATGCGGGCCCATGGCATCGACATGTGGATCCATGTGATGAGACGTGCGATTCCCGATTCCTTCGGCGCCGAAGATCTGGGCAGCACGTCCGGTGTCTTCATTTTCACGGACCATGGTGGTGACAGGATCGAGCGGGCGATTGTCGGGCGTCGCTGGGGAGCTTCACAGCGTGAGCGGATCGGCTCCGACTACACGGATCCCATTGAAGCGCTCGGCGCGTACGACATCATCGCCGACCCGGTTTTCGTGGGCGAACCGGTGTCGAGCCCGATGACGGAATATGACTACCGATTCAAGGGCCTCCGAGAATTTGTCGAAGCGCGCGACCCCGGACGCATCGCCGTAAATTTTCGGGAAAATCTGGCGACGTGGCCGACTTCCTCCAGAACAAATGACGGCATCTCGCACATCGACTACCTCTTGCTGGCCGAAGAGCTCGGCGAGACATATGCCGACAGGCTGGTTTCGTCGGAATACCTGGTCATGGACTACAACGTCAGTCCGGTGCCGAGCGAAGTCGAGCTTCTCAAGAAAATGCGTGCCTACGAAGTCGAACTGGTGAAGCAGGCTCTTGCTGAAATCGTGCCGGGCGTAACCAAGCACAGCGACGTGGGCGAAGTCGGCGATGGCGAGGTGGACATAGTTGTCTTTCGCCGGATGCGCACCGGACTATCGCAAAGGGGACGGAGTGAAGGCTGGGAAAACACCGTGGTTCAAGGAGGCGACATCCTGGCAGCGCCGAGCCAGGGAATGTACGCCTATGTGCTCCGTGACGGAGAGACCGAACCGCCCGCCGACATCAAGAAGCTATGGGCGGAATATCTGACGATCGACAGGATTCTGGCGGAAACCATCAAGGCGGGACTTACCCCCCGCGAAATAATGAAGAGCTATGCGCAGAAGCTTGAAGACGCCGACATTATCGTCAGGGATCCACAATTGCATATGGTTCAGCCGAAGAACGATTTTCCCGTCTATGCGACAGGCTTTGACCCCGGGAAAACCCATCTCACGCTCGACCTCCACGGCAAGGGGAAGGGAGCGCGTGGGCGGAAGTTCGATATCTACATGGGCCCCAGGATGGGTTCTTATGGCCCGGACTGGACTTACGACGTACCGCTCTCACCCAATCACCACTTCGTTCTAGAGTATTTTTTCTATATGCCGTCGCCTGCCGGCGAAGGCGAAGACCAATACTTGTTGTTCTGGGACCATGAGCAAGCGGTTGTCACTGCCAGTGGGGTCGAGTATCTATCTCCACCGCAACAAGAGCTCTTGCTCATTCGTTAGTTGTTGGCAGGTCTCGAGCACCGGGTGCACCGGTAGCTGAGGGAGCAAAGCAGCGGATTTTCAAGTCAAAGCACTGACCGTCATGCGATTCCAACTTGGCTCGGCCGTTATTACGTGGGCTGCGATGACCAGTGGGTTCGGCGGCCAGGTGTCTACGAACCCTGCCATCGTCGGGGCCACTCTGCGATCTGACGATCAAGCAGGAGATCCATGCGGGTGGCAATCGAATCCCAGGCTGGGGCCAGATGATCCGTACGTGGCTGCTTGCCTCTACAACCTCGCGATGCGGTACCGCAACCAAGGCAGATACGAGGACGCGGAGCCGCTGTTCCGGCGATCGCTGGCGATCACGGAGGAGCAACTGGGGCCGGAACATCTCGACGTGGCTACCATCCTCAGCGACCTTGCGTTGCTGTACCACGCTCTAGCCCGATACAACGAAGCGGAACCGCTTTTCCTCCGATCCCTGGCAATCAGGGAGGAGCAGCTGGGGCCGGATCATCCCGACGTTGCCATTGCCGTGAACAACCTGGCGTTGCTGTACCGCTACCAAAGCAGGTACGAAGAAGCCGAGCCGCTGTACCTGCGATCGCTGGCCATCAGGGAGGAGACGTTGGGGCCAGATCATCCCTACGTGGCCACCAGCCTCAACAACCTCGCGGTGCTGTACCGCAACCAGGGCAGATACGAGGAGGCAGAGCCGCTGTTCCGGCGATCGCTGACGATCAGGGAGGAGGCGCTGGGGCCGGATCATCCCGATGTGGCTACCAGCCTCAACAACCTTGCGGTGCTGTACCGGTACCAGGGCAGGTACGAGGAAGCAGAGCCGCTGTACCTGCGATCGCTGGCCATCAGGGAGGAAAAGCTGGGGCCGGATCATCCCACTGTGACGACCAGCCTCCACAACCTCGCGGTGTTGTACGACATCCAAGGCAAGTACGAGAAGGCGTTGCCGCTGTACCTGCGGTCGCTGGCAATCAAAGAGGAGCGATTGGGGCCGGATCATCCCAGCGTCGCCACGACCCTCCACAACCTTGCGGGGCTGTACCGCAATCAAGGCAGGTACGAGGATGCGGAGCCGCTCTTCCTGCGATCGCTGACGATCAGCGAGGAGAAGCTGGGGGCGGACCATCCCACCGTGGCTACCGTCTTGGAAAAATACGCCATTTTGCTACGGCGGATAGGGCGCAAACGGGAAGCCGAGCGACTGGAACGCAGGGCGGCGAGGATCCGCGGCGGAGCTATCCTGTCGGTACCCGGGAACGGATGGAGGTGAGTGTGAGAAGTGTCGGCTTCAAGGGCATGGGCTCCGGCGCCAGGATGAGTGCTCGCAAGTTCGGATCGAGGATCCGAGCCGGGGGGCTGCTGCTCTTCGTGGGGGTGGTGGCCACCGCGGCTTCAGGTGCGCCTACCGGAGCGCCGTCAGCACCCACTACCAGCACGGAGGAGCTGGGTCGCCTGCTCTTCTGGGACCCGATCCTCTCGGGGGAGCGGGACGTCTCCTGTGCAACGTGCCACCACCCCGACTTCGCCTACGCCGATGGTCGCGCTCTGTCGCTCGGCGTCGGCGCGGTGGGGCTCGGGCCGGAACGGGTCGATGCATCGAGCGGGCGAATCCCCGTCATGAGACGCAACTCCCCGACCGTGATCAACACCGACTTCAACGGGCTGGACCGGCGGCGCCGGAGACGTCGTTCCGACGATCGGCGCGCCTTCGACGGTACGGTCGCGTCGGTCGATCAGTTGAGGGCACCGATGTTCTGGGACAACCGGGTGAGAAGCCTCGAGGTGCAGGCCCTGGAGCCGCTCAAGACGATGGAGGAGATGCGCGGTGCGGCGTATCCCGAGGACGCTGCGATCGACAGCGTCGTGGCCAGGATCCAGGCCATCCCCCAGTACGCATCGTTGTTCGAGGACGCCTTCGGTACGGGACCGATCCAGGCGGATCAGATCGCCAGCGCGATCGCCACCTTCGAGCGTTCGCTCGTCGCGATGAACAGCCCCTTCGACCGGTTCCAGGCGGGCGACACCGATGCGCTCACCGAGCAACAGCGGCGCGGACGGGAAGCGTTCGACGACGTGGGCTGCGACGGCTGCCACGAGGGCATCATGTTCTCCGACTTCGACCTTCGGGCCGAGGGCGTCAGGGAGCATCCCCTCCTCACCGCGCCGGACGCAGGCGATGGTCGCTTCCGATTCCGCACGCCGTCGCTCCGCAACGTGGCCCTCACGGCGCCGTACATGCACAACGGCGTTCTGGAGACCCTCGAGGACGTTCTTCACTTCTACGACGAAGGCCGCTTCGAGAACCCCAACGTGGCCAACGGACGGGGGCGGAGGGATGAGCGGGGCACGCCGCGCGTCGACAGCCGCTTCCGGCGGGTCGACGATATGAGCGAGAGCGAGATGCGGGACATCATCGCATTCCTCGAGGCCCTCACCGACGACGATTTCGACAAAGAGATCCCGGCGCGAGTGCCGAGCAGCGGGTTGCCGGTCGGCGGGCTGATAGGCGGCGCCCAGACCAGCAACGATCCGTTCTCCTCTCCCATCGCCGCGGCTGACGGCGTCATCACGGTCGACGTCGTGGAGTTCGCCTCGCTCCCGGACGTCGACGGCGAGCCGGCGCGCATGATGCTCCTCGTCGATGAGCCCGAGACGGGTCGCCTGTTCGTCAACGACATGCGCGGCCTGCTGTACGGCGTCAGCTACGACGGACAGACCGTCACCCGGTATCTCGACCTCACCGCCCGGAGCTGGGATCTCAGCATCCAGGCGTCCGGCACCGAGCGCGGGTTTCAGAGCTTCGCCTTCCACCCGCAATTCAACCAGCCCGGCACGCCGGGCTTTGGCAAGTTCTACGCCTACCTCGACACCAGCAACACTGCGCCGGCGCCCGACTTCGCGCCCGGTGGCGGTGACGACGCCCATGACACGATCCTCTTGGAATGGACGGCCGGGAACCCCGGCGCCGCAACCTATGACGGGGACCCGCCACGCGAGCTGTTCCGCGTCGAGCAACCCTTTGGAAACCACAATGGCGGCCAGATTGGCTTCAACCCGCTGGCGGCGCCCGGAGACGCCGACTTCGGGCTGCTCTACGTCGGCTCGGCCGACGGTGGCAGCGGCGGCGACCCGCTCGACCTCGCCCAGAACCTCGGCGTGGTCTTCGGCAAAATCCTGCGCATTGACCCGCTCGGCTCCGACAGCGCCAACGGCCAGTACGGCGTTCCGGCCGCCAACCCGTTTGCCGCCGACGGAGACGCCGGTACGCTAGGTGAGATCTATGCCTTTGGCGTCCGTAATCCGCAGCGCTTCGGCTGGGACCCGGCGAACGGCAACATGTTCGTCGCCGACATCGGCCAGAACATCGTGGAAGAAGTCAGTCTCGTCACGTCCGGCGCCAACCTGGGCTGGAACGATTGGGAGGGCAGTTTCAGGTTCATCAGCCGGCAGGAGGTCAGTCTCGTCGATCCGCAAGGCGAGGCCGGACTCACCTATCCCATCGCCGAGTACGGGCAGCTGGATCCGCTCCTGCAGCGGAGCGCGGCCGCCACCGGCATCGTGGTCTACCGTCGGAACGCGATCCCCGCACTGGCGAACCTACTGTTGTTCGGTGACAACCCCAGCGGCGAGGTCTTCTCTGTCCGCGCCGACCGGCTACCGAGCGGCGGACAAGATGCCATCCGCCGGATTCTGTTCAACAACGACGGCGACGCGAAAACCCTGCTGCAGCTCATTCAGGAGAAGAACCGCGAGCAAGGCAGGTCGCCGGCCAGGCGCGCCGACCTGCGTTTTGGCACGGGGCCCGACAGCCAGATCTTTCTGCTCAACAAACGCGACGGCACCATCCGCCTGCTCGTACCGTAGTCCCGGAGGCCGGCTCACCCAAGAGTGCCGCTGAATTCTGGTCAGTCGCTCGCCTCGACCGGGGTCTCGGTGACCTCGGGGAGCAACTCCACCGGGATGACGAAGCGATCTTCGTAGGCAGCCAGGCTCTTGTCGGCAACGAAGTCGCGCATCATCTGTTCGTGCTCGCGCCAATCTTGATACGTGTGGACGATGAGCTGGATCATGCCGCGCTCGTCGATCAGATACGTCACCGGGACACCGTAACGTTCGTTGGTGCGCGCCCGGAACTGCCGCTGCCAGTAGCCGCGAAAATCGAAGAGCGACGTATCCAGCAGATGATTCACCACGATGTCGTTCTTCACGGGATCGTCCTTCACGAGCGTCGCGCCGCGCAGCCGCTCGCGGAACTGATCGAGTCCGGGCCGGAACCCTTCGGCGATCTCCGCGGGATCGAGCGGGCGCTCATCGCGATAGAAGGTGTTGATGCCCACGTACAGAAAGCGCACCTCGTCCGCCAGGATCTGCTCCAGATCGTACAGCGACTCCATCTCCCGGATGCACGGAGCGCACCACGAGGCCCAGAAGTTCACCAGCAAGTGCTGGCCCCGATAGTCGGCGAGCTGCAGCTGATCGCCGTTGGCGTCGTAGACGGTGAAGTCCGGCGCTCGCAAGCCGCTGTCGAACCCCGCGGGTTGGTTGCGGGCGAGTAGAACGACAGACAAGAGGAGGAGGGCTATCAGAGATAAGTACGCGGCAGGGCGGCGATGCATCGGGGGGGCCTCTTTCAAGGATATCGTCGGCAGATAATTCCGAGTAGTTTAGTCGTGTTTCCACCGGACCGCAACTGAACCGCCATGCTGCTCGCCTTGCGGCGTCGCCTCGGTCGTGATACTAATTCTCGAGCTCATTAAATCTTTGACATCGGGAAGTGGGTGTGAATCCCACGCTGCCCCGCAACTGTGATCGGGGACGAACGCCGCAACGAGCGACCATTGCCATCGGCAAGATGACGACGGCTCGTTCGTACTGCCACTGAGGTGACTACCTTGGGAAGGCGCGGCAAGTAGGATGATCCGTAAGCCAGGAGACCGTAACCAACCCGACTGGGTTGGCCCTCGCGGGAGGGGACATGCGTCGACGGGAAACCTGGACGAATGTCCCGAGCCGGAATAACGGCTCGGGTTTTCTTTTTTCCGTCACCCTCTCGCGGGGCTTCTAGCCGGGCATCTGAGGAGGATGCCATGAAGCCCCGCTTTTTCGTTGTCGTTGTCGCTGTCGTTGTCCATCTATCAACCGGACCTGCATGGGCCCGCGGCGTCATCGTGCCTGCGCCGAGTCGAGGCGAGCAGCAAGAGCGCCAGGCCCCGGTGCGGGTCGACGAGAAGGTCGTCGTTACCGCCGATCGTGAAGTCGAGAACGTTCGCAACGTCGGCAGCAGCGTGTCGGTCATCACCCGCGAAGAAATCGCCGCCAGCGGCGCCCGCTGGCTCATCGACGTATTGCAGTTCGCGCCCGGTGTCAGCGTCGTGCGCACAGGTCCTCCCGGAGCCCAAACCGACGTCTCCCTTCGAGGCGCCAACGCGACCCATACCCTCTTTCTCATCGACGGCGTGAAGGTCAACTCCCCCACCACGGGGAGCTACGACCTTACCGGTGTTCAGCTGGCCGCCGATCAGATTGAGCGGATCGAGATCGTTCGCGGACCACAGAGCACGCTCTACGGATCGCAGGCGATCGGTGGCGTGATCAACGTGATCACGCGTCAAGGCAGCGGGCCGGGCACATGGGAAATCGATGCCGAGGGCGGCGCGTACAGTACGGGTCGTGTTCACAGCTGGATCAACGGCGAGGCGCAATCGATCCGCTACAACGGCTCGGTTTCCTACCTCGACAGCGCCGGCTTTTCGACTGCCAACGAAGCCAACGGCAACCCCGAACGTGACGGTTACCGCAACCTTTCGTACAACGCCCGCGCCGACTATGCCGCGAACAACGGTACGGTCCTGCGAGGCTTCTTTCGAGGTTTCGACGGCGACGTCGAATTCGACGACTTCGGCAGCGAGCCGATCGATGCGCTCAACAACGTGCAGACCACGCGGGAGACGTACGTCGGTTTCGCCGGCGGCTACGAGGGGTCGGGGGTATCCTCGATTGTCGAGTTCTCCCTTACCGACGCTGAGATCGAAACGATCTCGCCCGACGGGTTTTTTACCGGATTCCTGCTCGACTCGGCGATCTCCGAGCTCGACTGGCAGAACAGGGTCGCGCTTCCCGGGCAACAAACACTGATCGGCGGCATCGAATACCGTCGGGAGCAGGCGACAATCGCCAGTGAGTCCGCCTTCGGCGTCGATGGTTTCGACGAGAAGGTCGACTTTTTCGGGGTCTACGCGCAGGACCAGATCAGGGTCGGCGATCGCGCCCGCCTCACGGGTGGTGTGCGCTTCGAAGATCACAGCACCTTCGGCAGCAAGTGGACCGGGCGCGCCACCGGCACCGTGGATGCCACCCGATCCGTCAGGATCCACGGCTCGGTGGGTTCGGGTTTCAAGGCGCCGACCCTGAACGATCTCTTCTTCCCCGGCTTCTCCAATCCTGGCCTGAAGCCTGAGGAAAGCGTTGGCTTCGATCTCGGCGTCGGGTCGTTCTTCACAGGCGGCACCATCGACTTGACCTTCTTCTACAACGACATCAGCGAGCTGATCCAGTTCGACTTTGCGACCTTTAGCCCGGTGAACGTCGGCAATGTCACGACGCGCGGCATCGAGATCGGCGGGGATTACACGCCGCACGCGGCAGTCACGTTGTCGGGCAACTACACGTTTACCGACGTGCTGCCGGAGGGCTCCGAAGACCAACTCATTCGCCGGCCCCGCCATCAGGGGGGTTTTCGCACCACGTGGGTGCCGATGAGTGCCCTGCGCCTCTGGGGTGAGCTTCGTTGGAAGGCGGGGCGCTTCGACTTTGGCCCGGAAGGCCGAGTGCAGATGGATGCCTTCGGGATCGTCAACCTCGCCGCCGACTACCGGATCACGCCTGTGCTGCTCGTGCGCAGCCGCATCGACAACATTTTCGACACCGACTACGAAGAGGTCATCGGCTACGGGACCGCTGGCATCGGCGGCTACATCGGACTGACGGTCACGTTGGCGCGGCAATAGAGCGATGCTGCTGCGCAGCAAAGTAGCGATCGTGGTGGTTGCCTCGTTGCTCGTTGCCGCCTGGTCCCACGCCGGGCAGCTCGTCCTCGAGGAGGATTCGGGGGTGCGGGTCGCGCTCGCGGCGCCGGCACGGCGGATCGTCTCTCTGGCGCCGAGCAACACGGAAACCCTCTTCGCCATGGGCGCCGGCGAGCTCATCGTCGGCACCACGCGATTCGATGACTTCCCAGCCGACGCCCTCGCGATCCCCCGCGTCGGCGGCTTCACCGATGTCGATATCGAACGAGTCCTGAAGCTCGAGCCTGACCTCGTTCTCGCTGCCGGGTTTCAGGCGTCCGGCGTATGTGCGCCGTGGCGCTGAGCGCGGCATG
Source organism: Acidobacteriota bacterium (assembly GCA_965214245.1). Lineage (GTDB taxonomy): Bacteria > Acidobacteriota > UBA890 > UBA890 > UBA890 > CBDCBL01. The sequence goes on along the minus strand of CBDCBL010000007.1, from coordinate 506,240 downwards.
GATACCGGCGCGCCGTGCCGCCCGTGTGGAGCCGGCGAACGCCCTGCGGGCTGAATAGTCGTTGACGCGGGGCGCGCGCGACTATTTCGAGCCGAGGCATGCTAGCGGACGGTGCGATTGTCGGTCGATGCCGAGGCTCCCGCGTGATTGGCCGAAGGGTGGAGTATGGTTGCCGCAGATCTACCGACCATCCGCAGCGACTCACCGGCTGCGGCAGGAGGCAAAGTTCGAATGACCAAGCGCCCCAAGTCGCGGGTAACAGTGCCGGCCCTCTGTGTATCGCTCTCGATGCTTTCTCTGGCCTGCCAGGGTTCCGGCGGCGAGGACGTGCCCGCCGCGGAAATGTCGCCTCGCGAATCGATGCTGGCGCGTGCGGCTGAGCTCGAGCTCGACACGGAGTACGTCCCGCCGCCGGGCGACGCCCTTGCCCACCACACCTCGGGCTTCGCCAAGATCCTGTGCGCGGGTGTGTTCATTACCGGCCTCGACGCCGACTTCGTAGCCGAAAACATCGGTTATTTCAGCAGCGCCTACGACGAGCGAGCCAAAGTAGTCGATCGCAGCATCGATTGGGGAAACAAGGCCGTGCACCTGACGCTTCCCGACGGCGTCGTGCGTACGGCCAAGGTCGTCGGCGACCAGGGCTGCGTGACACTGCCGATCGGCGAGGAGTCCGTGTACTTCACGCCGGTCGGCATCGAGAGCACGCTCCCCGATGCGGCGACCACGCCGTGGCCGATGGGCGATCTGCTGCCCGACGAGCCGTTTCCCGCCGAGCTCGACGAGGCGAAGGTCGCCGAGGCCGTCGACGCCGCCTTCGAGCCCGCCGCGGGGATGACGGCGGCGTTCGTGGTGACCTGGAAGGGTCGCATCATCGGCGAGCGCTACCGCGACGGCATCACCATGCACACGCCGCTCGAGAGCTGGTCGATGGGAAAGAGCCTGACGGCGACGCTGATGGGCATTCTCATCGAGCAGGGCGTCTACGATCTGTGGCAACCGGCTCCGGTGCCCGAGTGGCAGGGGGAAGGCGACCCGCGCGCCGAGATCCGCATTGCCGACATCATGCGGATGTCGAGCGGCCTGCGCTTCCGGAACGCCGCCGATCCCGGCTTCGATCCGTCGCTCGGCTACCCCGACCACCTGTATGTCTACACGGGCACCATCAACTCGTTCAAGTACGCCGCGACCCGACCACAGCAGTGGCCGCCCAACACCGTCGGCCGCTACCGCAACTCCGATCCGGTGCTCACCAACTATCTCGTTCGCCTCGGTGTGGAAGGGCGCGGTGGAGAGTACCTGTCGTTTCCGCAGCGGGCGCTGTTCGACGAGATCGGCATCCGCGACATGGTGATGGAAACCGATCCCTACGGGAACTACCTGCTGCAGGGCTACGAGTTCGGCACGGGGCGCGACTGGGCGCGCCTCGGCAACCTCTACCTGCAGGATGGCGTGTGGATGGGCAAGCGCATCCTGCCGGAGGGATTCGTCGAGTTCGTCAGCACGGTGGCGCCCGGCTGGGAGGCCGACGGTCGCCCGATCTACGGCGCCTTCTTCTGGATCAACGGCACCGAGACGTATCCGATCCCGAAGGAGGCCTACTACATGGCCGGGGCGGGCAACCAGAAGACCATCATCATCCCTTCACACGACCTGGTGGTGGTGCGCCTCGGCCACTACAAGGGCGAGGGGCCCGGCGACGAGGGGCTGTCGAGCGCCCTGGCGCTGCTGATGGAGGCGGTTCCCGAGAGCCACTAGATTCTCCGCGAGAGGGCTCCAGATTCCCCGCGAGAAGGCTCCACCAGGGGACCGCAGGGATTCGACAAGTATTAGCCGCCACGGGCTAGCTCGCGGCGCGTTTATGGGTCGGGCTCGAGCGGGGCGCACAGCGTTTGCCCCGGCACCCGGATTCCTCCACGTGCCGTGCCGGGCTCGATGTTGCCGAAGCGCTCCTCGAAGCCGGGGGGCAACGGGCGGCCGTCGGCCGGTGCCAGCCAGAGGCGCAGCAAGTGTCGCTTGCGCTCGGGCTCCGGCCAATCTTCGTATGCGGTGCGCGCGTGCAGGATCTGGTGGTTGTGGAGCAACTGGATGTCGCCGGGGCTGAAGTCCATGTCGAGCCGTAGCTCGTCGCTGTTGGCGAGCTCGTCGGCCATGTCCAGCGCCTCGATCTGTAGCGGCGTCAGCCTCGGCACCTCCGCGAAGCGCTGCGCGCCCTCGATGAAGTCGCGAGCATAGATCGTCGTGAGGTAGCCCGCGTGGTAGTTGAAGACCGGGAGCTGGTAGTACGGCCTCTTGCCCTCGGGGATCTCCCCCTTGCGGTCGACATAGAAGCGCTGGCCCATGGCGTCGTTGAGATCCGGGCGGCGCTCGAGCATCTCGTTGTGGATCGTCACCGAGCTGGCGATCATGCTCGCGCCGCCGGACTTGGCTCGATGCAGGCAAAAGAGACCGACGATGTCACAGGAGTCGGTATGGAAGAGATGCCGGGCTCGGGTGGCGTACAGGCGGTGCAGCGGGTTGGCCGGATCCATACCGATGTCCCTGACGTGCCCGAGGAGATGCCCCTGCGCGTTCTGCGGCACCACCCAACCGAAATAGGCTCCGATCCCCCAGTAGGCGATGGCCTTTTCGCGCATGGTGCGGCCATCGACAGGCACGCCGCGAATCAGTACAAAGCCCCGACCATCGACCACTTCGCTCCGGATTCGGTCGAGGGTCGGGCCCAGGGTCGGCAGCTCGAAGTCATCGCGCTCGATGTCGATGATCTCGATGCCGCGGCTCAACACCTTCTCGACGGCCGTGTCGATCTCGGCGATCTCATCGGCGGCAAGCTCGTGGAGCCACTCCTCGGAACGCACCATGTCGGCGCGATACCAGGCGGCTGGACCTTCGACGGCCCGGGGGGTATTCGTCATCGTCTCCCGAGCATATCGCGATGCGCGAACGGCTTCCGCACCAGATAGTGGACAAATACGTGCCCACTATGCCGCACCCGTCTTCGGGCCGGCTCCCCGGGAAAGTACGGCTTCTCCCTACAGCAGCTCCTGCACGGCGCGGTGGGCCTCGTTGATCGCCGCGTCGGTGTGGGGGCTGGCCGCGGCGTCGGAGTTGGCGATGGCGATGCGGCCGAAGGGCTTGCGACCGACGACGTTGGGCCTGTCGTCGGGGGTGTCGAGGGCCCAACGGATCGGATCGTCGAGGCTGTTGTAGGTGTACGCGTAGCCGTGCGGCCAGCGGTTGACCGTGATCGCGACGACATCGCGTGCCGCGTCGAAACCGCTGCCCGACAGCATTCGGCTGAGGTCGCCGCGGATGTTGCGCTCAAACGTCTCGAAGGTCGCCGCAAGGAGGTCGCGTCTGCCCTCGAGATGCTGCTGCTTCTTCGGCAAGCCGGGGCTGTTGGGCGTCCGCACCATGTGCAGCAGGACCGGGTCCCGCGGCGTACGCGCCGGCTGGTAGTCGCCGAGTCGCGTCGGGAAATCCAGGCTGAGGCTCGTGTGGTAGGCACCCGGCGCCGCGATGTTGCTCACCCCCAGCTCCTGGAACGCGCTCCAGTCGTGGAGTAGAACGCTCGTGTAGACGATAGGGGCCTTGACGGCGTACGCGAGCGCTTCCTTTTGTGCGGCCGGCAACTCGGGGCACAGGTGTGGAATGACGGCGTTGTAGCAGGCCATGACACAGCCGGCGGCCCGAACGGTCTGCGCCTTGCCGTCGCGCACGTAGGTGACCTTCACCTCTGAAGAGTCGGCGGGGTCACCGCGGTGCGCAACGTGCACGGCGGTGCTGTTCAGACGGATCCGTACGTCGGCGCCCGCCACGTCGAGGCGGTCGTAATACAGATCCGCCATGACGACGTCTTCCATCGAGCTTGCCTCGATCGCCTCGGGGATCAGGTCGCTCACCAGCAACCGAGTGATCGTCGCGTTGCCGTCGGCGAAACGGAGGCTCGGACCACCTTCGGAGGTCCGCGCCCCGTTCTCTCGGCCGTGCTGGCCCCCCGGTTCGTTGATGAGCCGCTCGGGCGGGGTCGGCTCCAACGCCATCCCTTGGAAGCCCGGGTACCCCATCTCCCAGCAAAAGAGCGCCGGGATCGCATCGATACCGACACAGAAGAGCCCGTGCGGGCGCGACTGATAGAAGTCCGCGACCCGGGAATCGAGCCCGAGAACGTCGACCAGGTAGTCGCGGTAGCTGATTGTGGCCAGCCGCGCCTTCTTGGCGTCCGAGTGGAGCTCCGGCATCGTCTCGAAGTCGGAGGCGTCGTCGTTGAGGCGCACGAGATCGCGGCGGGCAGCTGCGGACAAGGGCGCCTTTTCCGCGAACTCCGTCCACGGCAGCCTGCCGTAGCCGGGCACGAGCCGGTCCTCGCCGAAGGTCTCGTGATCAAAGAAGAACGCCCGCCCCAGGCCCCTCGGCCGGCCCCGATCGCGGTCGCGCGCGGCGCGAAACCGCTCCCGATCGATGCCGATCTCGCGCAGGAGCGCGGCGGCTTCGGCGCTGTACTGCCCCGGCGCCTCGATATTCAACGTGCCGCCGTTGATCAACAGTGTCTGGCCTTCGTAGGAAAACTCGTTGCGCTTGGCGTGGCCGCCGAAATCGTCGTGGTTGTCGAGTATGAGGATGCGGGCGGCGGGCCCGGCGGCCGCGCGGAAGAACCAAGCCGCGGACAGGCCGCTGATGCCTCCACCGACAACGACAAGGTCGTAGCGCTCACCCGTATCGGTGTCGGGACCGCTGTCCCAGGTTCTGCCGTCGCGCAGCGCATGGGCCACTTCGAACGATCCCGCGTGGCTGCCGCGCATGCCCGTGAGGGTCGGCGGGTAGTAGTCGGCGGCCTGAGCACCGGCGAGCAACGGTTCGGCGCCCACCGGGCGCGCCCAACGGCCGGCAGCCGCTGATCCGGTCAACGTGATCGCGACACCGTTGAGAAAATCGCGCCGAGTGATCTCCCGGCTCATACCGAGGTTGCGATCGTGCGGCTTCGTCATTTTCGGACTTGTCCCGGTGGATGATCGGCAGATTCTAAGCGCTGGCGGCCACGCGATACAGTGGCGCGCCGGCAACTTCCTCGACCGCTACAGGCGCAAGACCATCTTCCAGGAATCACGACGGGAACAATCGTGCTACGAGCTCGTCGAAGCCCTCCTGCCGCTGCTCGGCCTCTTCGAGGGTCCCGCCGAGGGTGATCAGGTCGAATTTGCCGGCCGGCTCGAGGCATCCGAGGTTGAAGAGGATCGCCCAGCCCTCGCCGCTGGGCGCGTCGTAGAGCACGCCCTCGAGCACGGCTTTGAGCTCGTCGAACGGCACGCCTTTCAGGTTGCCGGCGGCGAAGTTGCGGCAGGAGTAGGGCTGCTCCCGGTAGTCGCCGAAGAGCCGGTTCATCAGGCTCATCGGCGTACTGGTTCCGCCCCAGCGACCGTTGCACTCGGTGAACTTGATCGCGGCGTCGGTGAGATCGTCGCCGACGAGGATGGTGTCGAACGAGCAGCGGCCGACGTAGCCGAGTCGCTGGAAGACGCGCCCGATACGCACGCCGGCCTCGCCGATCCGATCGCTGATCGGGTTTGGAGGCGGGTCGGCATGCCGCCGAGGAAAACGGTCTCGTTGTCGGGATAGAAAAGCTGGTCGAAAACGCCCTCGAGAATCGGGGCCGAACCGGCGGGCTCGGCGCCGGCCGGCAGCGGCGGGATCCAGAGCTGGATGCTGGGCGAGCCGAGGGTCGGAGCCTCCCACCGCTCTACCGACAGCGGCGGTGCCTCCGGGCTCCATTCGTGTTCATGCAACCAGTCGTCTACGAACGCCCGCAGCAACTCCGGCGATCGCTCCAGGATCGCGGCCGGCTCGAAGATGCTCGTCCCCATTCCGGAGGCGCTGTCCGTCAGCTTCAGGGTGACCCGAGCGGCGCTCGTGGCGCTATCCGCCAGGCGGGTGGCGATCTCGACGAGCCCGGCGCAGACCTCACCGGGAGAACGGGCTGCCCGTGCATCGAGAACGCTGTCGCTCCCCAGCACGGCGGCGACGACGTCGGTGAACCAGAGCTTGTTGTTGGCGCGCTCGGTGATGGTCGGCAGAGGGCCGATGACGCGCGCCTGGCGGCCGCACCGATCAGTCATCCGGCGCGCGAACTTCCACGCCGCCTCGAGCCCCATGTAGGGATGGAGCCAGAAATCGCGATCGTGTGCGCGGATCTTGTCCTCGATCTTCCGTTGCGCCTCCTCGTCGCCCAGCAGCGCCTCGAAGCACGCGTAGACGTGTGAGCCCGGGGCGCCGCGGCGGCGCGGATGTAGGTCAGTGTGCCGAGGCCGAGGTGCCCGTCCAGGTAGTCGGCGTAGCCGGGAATCGCCGGGAAGGTGCCCGCCACCAGGTCGCCTTCCCGGGCACGCACGAAGGCGCGCGCCGGGTAGCCTTCGATCGCGGGGATGTTCTTGAGGTTGGAGATGATCGAAAAGTCGTCGACTTGGAGCGTCAACGCATCTTCGCCGGGCAGCTCATCGGGAAGCTGCTCGGCGAACGCCTCGCGGTCGGCGTCGAAGCGCTCGTTGGCGGCCGATCACGAAGCGGCGATGGCCGCCAGCCGAGCGTCTTCCTCGGCGTCGATCCCGATTCGTTTCACCGGTGTCAGGGCAATCATCCTCAGCAACAAGCCGCAGGTTCGTCGGGGGAGGCGCGGTACAGCCTACCGAGCCTATCGAAACGAGCGCAGCTCCAGTAGACCTCACGCAGTTCCCGAGGTGATAGACGATCGGCTCCGCCGTGCATCGGCACAACCCCATCAGTAAACTGGATAGAGAACGAACCAAGGTCCTGGCTGCCTCGTGCGGCACGGTACAAGGAGGAGGCAGCGGAACGAGGGGAGAGAAAATGCTGAAAGCGCTTCGATCGGCTGTTTTCCTTACCGTTCTGGCCACCGCGCTGGCCTTCCCGCCTGCCACCTACCCGATGGCGCCCGGCGACACCATCGTAACCGCGGCTATGGAAACAGACGCGGTTTCGAATCGCTCGGACGCGGCCGATGATGCGGCGATTTGGGTCCACCCGGAAGATCCGGCGCAGAGCGTCATTATCGGTACCGACAAGAAGGGCGGGTTCGTTGTATATGATCTGGGCGGTACCTTGCTGCAGTACCTGCCCGTCGGCAAGATCAACAACGTCGACCTGCGTTACCACTTCCCGCTCGCCGGGACCGGTGTCGACATCGTCGCGGCCAGCGATCGCACCCACAACACGATCGCCGTCTACAAGATGGATCCCGCGACCCGGACGCTCGCGAACATCGGCGGCGAAGGTATCGCCGTCGACGTTACCGCCTATGGCCGCTGCATGTACCGGAGCTCACGATCCGGCAAGTTTTACGCGTTCATGATCGGCAAGCGAGGCAATATCGAGCAGTGGGAGCTACGCGACAATGGCGCCGGCGAGGTCGTCGGTGTGCTGGTGCGCGAGATCAGAGTCCCGAGCCAGGCCGAGGGCTGCGTGGCCGACGACGGGCTCCGCTACTTGTATGTCGCTGAGGAGAGGGCCGGCATCTGGAAGTTCGGTGCCGAGCCGAGCGCCGGCGCCGGTCGCGGATTGCTCATCGATTCAACGGAACGTTCGGGTAATCTGACCGACGACGTCGAGGGTCTGACCCTATACTACGACACCGACGGACAGGGCTACTTGTTGGCCTCGAGCCAGGGCTCCGATGAGTTCGTCGTCTACGACCGAGCCGGCGACAACGCGTTCTTGATGCGTCTTCGCATTTCGGACGGAGTCGTCGACGGCGTCACGGGAACCGATGGCATCGACGTGCTGGGCTTCGGACTGGGGCCGCGGTTTCCGAACGGCGTCTTCGTGGCTCAGGACGACAAGAACTCCGACGATGCAACGGGCTCGCGAGCCAACCAGAACTTCAAGTCGGTCCCCTGGCAGTCGATCGCCACCGCCGACGCGATGAATCCGTTGATCATCAACGACAGCGTCAGCCCGCGCGATTTCTGACCCCGGCAACGGCGGGGGCCGCAGATCACCGATGGCGATCGCGGCCGCCACCGCCGCGTTTTACCGGCACCTGGCGGTGCGGACCTCGTTGATCCGCTCCATGAACACGGCCGTCCACCGAGCGGCCGAGGCGCCAGTGGTCTCCTCGGTGAAGCCGGCGACCTCGAAGATCGCGCGAACGACGGGCTCGTCGAGCCCATTCAGCCGCTCGACGAGGAACCGCCGGGCGGCCTCCGATAGCCGCCCGAATCCGGCGAGGTCGGCGCCGAGCTCACAGGTGCCACGGCTCGCGAAGACCTTGTTGTCGCGGTACTTGCCGTACTCGCCGCGCGAGCGACCGCCGCCGAACGAGGAGCCCATGTCGTCGAGGTACATTACCGGCTTCGAGCACAAGCCGTTGCCCGGATTCCAGTGCCCGTCTTCACAAGCGAGCGTGTTCTGCTTCGATAACCCGTGGTGAAAATGGATCATGTTGGCCGCCAGGACGTAGGCCTCGAACTCGACGCGTTGCGCGTCGCTCCAGGCGCTCTCGGCATAGGTGTCGCCCCAGTCCCACCCCTCGTCGTCCTCGGTCTCGATCTTGCGGCCCGGAAACGGGGCCTCGATGGAGGCGTGCGGGAAGAAGCTCGTCGCGGCGCCCCGCACGTTGTCGGCTTCCCTCTTGATGTCCTTGAACGGGTCTTCGCTGCAGCCGTCGCACCACACGCGGACCGGAAACATGCGATCGGCCGGGAAGCCGAGCGCCCAGAAGAACCTCCCGGCGGCGACCTCGGTGTATACCTCGCGGCCACGATTTCCCCCGTTGGTGTACTTCACCTTGATGACTTCGGCACGCTGCGGTTGGCCGTCCGCGTAGCGCATCAGCTGGCCGCCGGCATCGACGAGAAAGCCATCGGCTGACATGGCGGCGGCGGTGAGCTCACGTCGATCGTTGTAGTAGCGGCCCGCTCCGTCGGTTCGATGACACCAGAACTTGAGGCTCTTACCGGCGCTCTTCAGGTGCATCTTGTAGGGAACGAAGCGGCAGTAGGCCGTTTCGCCCGGTCGTCCGTCGGGTCCTAGAAACATGTTTCGACGCTCAACACCGGTTGGGGGCCAGCGAACCGCGTTGCATCGATGCAGCTCGAGCGGGACGCCTCGGTCACCGATACGATCGTCCTCCCGGCGCGCTCGATGGACACGACGCAGGCGTTGGGGTTCGGCGTCGCGGAGAAGGCCGGCAGCCACAGCGTCGAGAGAGGAACGGTAATCGTGCCTCTGGCGAACATCGCTATCTCCTCGCTTTGCGGCGCAGTTTGGACGGGCACGGGCCGGCTTCGGTTCCGAGGCGGCGAACCTTGTCCTGGAACGACGCCACCCACTGATCGATGACGGCGCTGCTGAGCGCCTCGCGCTGGGCGGCCGTCAGCCGTGCCTCGAGCCGCTCCAGAATGGGGAAGATCTGTTCGAAGTCGCCGTCGCCCAGACCTGGCTCCCAGAGAATGTCCTGAGGAATCTGTTCGCTGCCGATGAGCTCCGGATACAGCTCCACGAACTTCTGCAAGCGCAGTTGTCCGTCGACCCAGTCGAAATGAGCCGACTCGAAAAGCGCCCGTAGATGGTCGGTCGTCAGCGCCTCGAGACGCGCCCTGATGAACTCCCTTCCCAACTCGGTAATCCACAGATGCCGGTCGCTGCCGGACATCTCCCTCCATGAGAGGTAAACCCGGCAGGAGGCGGCGTCAGCCCACACCGGGTGCTCAGTCCAGGACGAGTGCTGGCCCTTAGCGCTGGGCGCGCCGAAGGTCGATCCGAGATCGGCGATATACATCAAGGGCTCGGCGTCCTCAGGGCACTCCGCGCCGTCCGGCGAGAGGCACACGAGGCTGTTCTGGTTCGCCCCGTTGCTCTTGTGATGGACGAAAGAGGCGATAACCGCCAGCCCGTCGAAGTGGGCTCTCTGGTCGGCCGACCAATCGCTCACATAGACGCGCCCGACGATTTCCCTGACGCTCCAGCCCGAGATCTCCACCGTGCCGGGAAGCCGCTGATCGACCATGGCGTCGATGTACACCATGTTCGAGCGGCGCCCCTGTTGCTTGAAGGCATTGTCGCGGGGACAGCCGTTGCAAACGACGTCTTCCGTCGGGTAGGCGGGTTCGGCCGCATACCCGAGCGCCCAGAAAAGGCGGGTTGCGGCGACTTCCGTGTAAACGTCGCGCGCCTTGCGGTAGGGAGGCCGGCGCCGGCTTGCGATCATCGACGCCAGGTCGGTCCCCCGCTGCCTCGACGAAGTTGGTGTCGTTGTACTTGATCTTCAAGAGCCGCGGCGGGGAGCCGGCGACCGGTCGGTCGCCACTATCGACGAACTCGGCATCAACGACGTTTAGCTGCACGTCGGTGCGCAAAGCTCCGTCGGTGTCGTAGAAGTCACCGCGAACAACGTCGGTCCGAACGTATTTCAGGTTGCCGTCACGAAGATAGCCGCCGTCCGCGGCCGCCAGGAAACAACCGAATTTCGGGTTCGTGCCGCCCGGTTTGAACTCCCAGTAGACGCAGTGAACGATCCCATCGTCGGGAAGCGGTGTTTCCGTAGCCGGGCCGGCGGCAATTTCCGCGGGCGATGGAATCGCGTCTCGCACTACGAGACGAGCTCGCTCGAGCAACGCGCCACCGCTCTCTCCATAGACCGTGGGGACTGTCAGCAGCAACGCCGCGATGCTCAGCTCGAGAATCCTGCTCCGCTGTTGGCGCATCGTTGTTTCCTCCTTTGCAGTGTGTGGTTCGTCTCCACCCTGTGGCGCGCAGATGGTCGGCGAATCAGCTCACCCCCTGCCCACGAGCCGATCTGGTCTCCGCTTGCGCGTTGGAGGGTGGGCACCAAACACACCGTCTGAAAGGAGCCGCGAATGATTCGACCCCAGATCCTCACAGCAGCCGCCCTGTTGGCGACGCTGTTTCACAGCGCATCGTCCGTCGAAGTGCCGCGGGTCCCGTACGACCTTTTGCCCGAGGAGATGCCCCAAGAGGCAAAGGAACGGGCACGCCAGGCGGCAATTCGACGGGCACGCGTATGGATGGACCCCGAGATCGCGATCGAAGAGGCGGATCTGCGTAGCGGCAACGACCCCTATCTCGGACTCGCCGACGAGATCACCTGCGACTACGTGGATACCGATCTCGGAGGGAGCGTTCCAAAGTTTCTTTGCAGCCTGTCGAACGGCGAGCTCATCAAGGTCAAGTTCGGAAAGTCGGACGCCGATTCGACGCGAGAAATCCCCGCGGAAGTGGCGGCCAGCCGCCTGCTACGCGTCCTCGGATTCGGGGCCGACCGCATGTATGTGGTCAGACGGGTGCACTGCCGCGGCTGTCCCGCGTCACTGAAGAAAGCGCACCGCGACGGAGGCAACATCGACCTGGAGAAACGATTCAAGCAACGCGGGCGGCGCGCGCGCGAAACCGGCGCCGGCTCGGGCATCGAGGCTTTCGAATGGGTGTCCGTGGAGCGCCGAATGGAGGGCCGGCGAATCCAGACCAGCGACGACGAGGGCTGGAGCTGGCGCGACGACCTTCCGCGGGTCGACACGATGCTGCCCGACTCGAGCAGCCGGGGTGAGCTCGACGCTTTCCGACTCCTGATGAGCTTCATCGAATCCGTCGACAGCAAGGCGAGCAACCAGCGTTTGATGTGCCTGCCCGGAGGTTTTTCCGAGGCGGCCCCCGGCGAATGCAGCCGTCCGTTCATGATGGTTCATGACCTCGGCGCCACCTTCGGCAAGCCGGGCGCGCTCTCGGTGAGCCGGGCCAAGTTCAGGCTCGGCGGTTGGCAGAGCCAGGAGATCTGGAAAGAAGCAGGCTCCTGCACGACGGGCTCCGACCATGGGATGAAGTGCACGTTCGACGCCTATCCGATTTCCGAGGAGGGACGGCAGTTCCTCGCTGGGCTCATGAACCGACTGTCGCTGCGTCAGATTGGCGACTTGTTCCGAGGCGTTCGCGCCGGGGCCTACGCCGACGGCGGTGCCGAGGATTTCGAGGTCGACGAGCTGATTCGCGCCAGCCTCACCCATCACGGGGCCACCGAGCTCTTGGAAGCCTTCGATATCGGAGCGGTGATGAACGGCCCGTCCCGGGGCGGGAAACGGGAAGAGCTAACGATCGCCGACGTCGAAGACGCGCGGCTCAAAGCCGAGTTGACGGCGTTGGCGTGGACCACGGTCTTCGAGAGCAAGCGTGCCGCCATCAACAACCGAACCTGCACGCCACGGGCACGGGGGTAACCGAGCAATGTTCCTACCCAAACTGCTGCGCCGTGCCCCTGCCGAACTGAGGACCGCAGGTCAGTACACGCTGAAACGCAAGATCGCCCAGGGGGGGGATGGGGGAAGTGTGGATCGCCGATCACAACCTCCTGGCTCGCCGTGCCGCCGTCAAGCTGATCCGACCGAAAAAGCGGGGGAACGGCTTCGACGGTTCGGCACGGCGCACCCATGAGCTCTTCGTGCGCGAAGCGCAGGCGATTGCGGCGCTGCGCTCGCCGCACACCGTCGAGCTCTACGAGTTCGGGCTGACCCAAGACGGTCACTACTACTACGCGATGGAGTATCTCGAGGGCCTCGACCTCGACACGCTGACCAACGAACACGGGCCGCTACCGGCGGAACGGGTCGTATTCCTGTTGCGGCAAGTGTGCAGCTCGCTGCACGAAGCACATCGGAGCGGCCTCGTGCACGGTGACATCAAGCCGGCCAATATCCTTTCTTGTTGCATGGGTGGCTCGTACGACTTCGTCAAGGTGCTCGACTTCGGCCTGGTCAAGAGTGACAGCAGCCAGGACCTGAGCAACGAGCCGACGCTCGACGGCGTCACCCCAGGGACCCCGGCGTTCATGCCGCCCAAGATCGCCATGGGACGGGATCGCATCGACGGCCGTTCCGACATCTATGCGCTCGGTTGTGTCGGCTACTTCCTACTCACCTGCACACACGTTTTCACGGCGGATACGCCGGTGGCTACCGTCGTCCAGCACGTACAAAAGCCGCCCTCGCCGCCCTCTCTGCGTACCGAGATGGTGATTCCGGAAGCGCTCGAGCAGATCATCCTGCGGTGCCTGGAGAAGAACGTCGAGGACAGGTTCCAAAGCGCCGAAGAGCTGTCGTGCGAGCTCGCCGCGGTGCCGTTGCGCCGCTCGTGGGACAACGCCCGGGCCACCGACTGGTGGCAGTTGAACGAGCCGGAGACGGCTCAGCCCGATCAGAAGATCGCGCTCTCCGCAGCCGATGTGCTCGCCCGGTGGGAGCCGTCAGACGACGTCGATCAGAACGTGGCGAGCAACGGGCACTGCCCGGCAGTGAAGGGAGTATCCGCAGCATCGCCTTTGGCAAACCGCCCGCCATCGCGGATGGCGCCGTCGCTGTCGATGGTGCAGTACTGGAAATAACCCTCGGTAACCTGCGCGTACACGAAGTGGTTGAAACGGCCCTTGTCGTCTCGGGCAACGGTCATCGCGTCGGGCTTGAACTTGTAGGGCTTCTTGCCTCCGGCGCCGGCAACGAAGTAGCGGATGCCGCGTTGCGGCAGCATTCGGGCGTATAGGTGGTTGTGACCCTGGAACACGACGTCCACACGGCCGGCGAAAATCGGCTCGAGCTGGGCGCGGAGGTCGAGCTCCGGGGTGTGTCCCGCCCAAAGAAAGCCGTCGCCTGCGGGCGTATGCAGCGTGTGGTGCAGCGTCATCACTTTCCAGACCGCCGTCGATTCGTCGAGCGCCTGCCCCAGCCAGTTCACCTGGGCGGAGTCGACGCCGCTCTCGAGCACGGTCTGATCGCTCGCCAAGGTGTTGGAGTCGAGCACGAAAACCTCTACCAGCGAGTCACCGAGAACGACGGAGTAATAGCGTTGTCCCTGCGGGTACCCGAACTCGGCGGTGCCGAGCTGCTGGTCCACCCAGCAGCGCCGATCGCTCTTGTAGACATCGGCGTCGCGCGGCAGCGGATCGGCTACCGCGACGTCGCATTTCCTGATGTCGTGGTTGCCGAGCGCCGCGTGGAACGGTACCCCTCGATCGAACAGCGGCCGGTACATGTCGAGGAAACGGGGACCGAAGTGCTCCGCCTCGCCGTTGTCGTAGATGTTGTCGCCCAAGGTGAAGACGCCATCGAGGCGTTCCGCAACGCGAACTATCTGGTCGCGCACCGCCGCCTGGCGAGAGTCGCCGGTTCCTATATCGCCCATGAACGCCAGGCGAACGCCGGCTGCGTCGTCCTGCCGGGTGGAGGTCGACAGCGCCGCTGCCGGCAGGGCGACGAGCACGACGAGCAAGGCGAGGAGGATCTTTCTCCGCATGTCTAGAGGATACCGCCATTTGCTCCCGCCACCCCTTCCTCGGTAGCCTCGGGCAGTAAGTCCCGCCCAACGAACGGAGAAGCCCATGATCTGTCGTGGAACGCTGGTCGTTCTCTTCATCGGAGCACTGTTGCAAACCGGACTCGCGCAGGAAGCCGGGCCCGGCGTGGATTGGCAGATGGTCGCGAGCATCCGCGAGGAAGGATTCGAGAGGTCGCAGCTCGCCGACACCCTGTCGTACATGACCGACGTGCTGGGAGCACGATACACGCTGTCGCAAGACATGAGACGCGCGCCCAGGCGTGGGCCATTGCCGAGATGGAGCGCATCGGGCTGGTCAACACCGTCATCGAGCCCTTCATGGACTACGGCGTCAGCTGGGACAACGAGTACTTCTCGTTGCACATGCTCGAGCCGGACTACCAGCCGATGGTCGGTTATCCGCTGGCCAACACGCCAGGGACCGAGGGAAAGCGGCAGCTACAGGTAGTCATCGCCGACGTCCGCACACGGCAGGACCTCGAGCACCACAGGGGGCGGCTGCGCGGCGTGGCAGTGCTGTCGACGACGCCGGCCACGGTCGACCGTACCCGCTTCTCCACGGGGGTTCAGCCCTGGACCGATGACCAACTACGGGAGTTGGAGCAGGTGGTGTTGACGCCACCAGAGCGCGCTGTGACGCTTCCGAACCCCGACATCGTCGGCGCCGAGGAGCGGATTGCCTTCTTGAAGGCCGAGGGTGTCGCGGTGGTGCTGGAATCACGCAGCGGCTGGCCGGGCGCGGTACGCGGCTTCGCCCGTCCCGGGACCAAGACCGACGACTGGTCGCGTGCCGGCAATTTCGCCTCGTTGCCCATCGTCGCGGTGAACCCCGAGCACTACAACCGCATGTACCGCATCCTGCAGCGAGACGTTCCCGTAAGCATCGAAGTCGAGATCCGCAACCGCATCGGAGACAGCGTTGAGCAAGCCAGCAACGTGCTCGGCGACATCCCGGGCTCCGACCTCGCCGACGAGCTGGTCATGCTGGGGGCCCACTTCGATACCTGGCACGCCAGCCCCAACGCCAGCGACAACACCTCGGGCGTGGCCGTGATGCTGGAGGCGGCGCGCCTCCTGAAGGCCGTGGGCGCCGAGCCGCGGCGCACCATACGTGTGGCACTGTGGTCGGGCGAAGAACAAGGCCTCTTCGGGTCGCGGGCATACGTCAAGCGCCACTTCGGTGACCCGCGCGACGCGGTGGTCGGAACGACGCCGGCGTACGACAAGTTCTCCGTGTATTTCAATCAGGACTACGGCCCCGGGCAATATCGAGGCATCTACCTACAGGGCAACGAGCACGTGCGACAAACGTTCGCGGCCTGGATGGAGCCGTTCCGAGACCTGGGCATGACGACGATCTCGGCGCGTGGCGTTGGCAGCACCGACCATGTGCCCTTCGACGCCGCCGGGTTGCCGGGTTTCCAGTTCCTTCAGAACCGGGTCGGGGGCACCGCCGGTCACACGAATCTCGACTATTTCGACACGCTGCCGATCGACGACCTGATGAAGAACGCCGTCATCATGGCCTCGTTCGTCTATCACGCCGCAATGAGCGATGCGCCGATTCCGCGCAAAGCATCTTCGTCCGGATCCTGAGTTGAGCTGGGAATTACGAAGCGCAGACCTTCACGGTCGAACCGTACCGCTAGCAGTCATTCCCACAACTTGTTGATCTCGTCGTTGTAGCCGGTCATCTCCCAGCGGATCAACGACATGGGGATCACGCCTGCGGCATAGAACTCATCCATGAACTCTCTGAGCTTGAAGTCGTCGCCCAGCTGCTGCGCTCGATCCCGCAGCAACTTCATGAAGTGGACCTTGCCGGCGACCATCTGCGCGTGCCAGCCGACATGGAGCAGGGTGGTGTCCCCGAGCTCATTCCACAGGTGAGGGCTGTCATCGAGCAGCTCGCCTTGCGGCGCATTGGCGACGGAAAACTCCATCGCTTCCGCCAGAGTCCATTCGCCGCTGTGCATGTGCAGATCGGAGAGCGCCCGGACGGTGCGAAAGGCCGCTTGCTCGTAAGCGATTTCTCGCGCTCGTCGCGGCCGTTCGTCGAGATAGCCCGCGTGCATCAGTAGTTCCTCGAAGGCGAAAGCCAATCCTTCCAGGCGGGCGACCGCCATGTCATACGGCCCTTCGTGTTCCCTGCTTCCCCGGATCGGCCGGTCGTCTTGCCGGGCCCTGAGTAGATCAAAGTGGTGACCCACCATCTCGTGCGTCTCTTCCATGAGCGACTCGCGGTGGGAAAAATTGAAGAAGTAGTCATGCTTTTCCGGCCACGGTCTTCTAGTGGCTCGCAACCTGCCTTGCCGGTAGTTATCCACAACGACGTAATCCTGAACCGTAAAAATCTCCTCGTCGCGGATGAAATTCATGACACGCTCGACGGAGTCGAGGGCGCTGCGACGATACTCCTCGGCAGACGCCACAGGCGTGAGCGGGGGGAGATTGCGGTTCCTGTTTTCTTCGAGCTTTTGGAACGTGACGACGCGATTGTCTTCAAGCTCTACGATCGTGCGAATTTCTTCCCAGGTATAGGGAAAGAGATAGACGTTTTTCATCAGCCAGTTGTAGCTTTCGATTCCAACACCGGCTGAGGCCGTCATCCGGCTTCTGTTTTCCTCGAGCCAGCTGAGGTAGCCGTCAACAGCCGCCTGAGCTCGTCGGGCATCGGGCACGAGATCAGGATGGTGTTCGCCCAGTTGGACGACGAATTCCGCCAAAGAATCGTCACTCCTCTGCAGCCCACGAATGGCCAGGATCGCCAGGTCACCCGGTATCTCGGATATGTTGCCGCCACCGAGATTCCTTTTTGCCTGCTCGTAGTACCCCGGGACCGCCCGAAGTCTCGATTGCAACTCGGTCAAGCGATCCCCCTCAAGGGGTAATCCGGGGAGTCGCCCCAGTCCGCCCCTCCCGCCCGCATAGAACGCCGGGTCACGCACCCAGGGGCGGAGAACCCGAAGCTGGAACTCGAGCCCGTTCATTTCCGCACGGACGAGGTGGTAATCGATCTGCTCGGAGATGGGCCAATTGTCTATGTCGATCGCGAGCAGGCGACGCTGAGAATCTCGCAGTTCGCCAAACTTGGTCTCCATGGCTGCAGCGTAGCCAGATGGATCACCCCGATAGTCTTCCTGCGAAAAGTCGCGAAAGTCCTGAAAAAGGCTCAAGAGTTCCGCGTAGTCTCCACTGCCCTGCGCTGAGATATCGGCGCTCAATCCGATAAGCACCAACGACATGAGAACTAATCCTGGAACGGATACGAATTTCATGATCACCTCCGGATAAGTCCGAGCGAGACCGGGTACAGTGCCGCTAGCCCGGAGTGCTCGACGGACCGCGTCGCGACCCGCCGACAAGAACCAAACGTAGAGCAGCGCCACGATGATAACCAGCCCGGCGCCCAGAGCATCGAAGAGGCGATCACGCTCCGCCGGCGGAGCCGTCGCCGAACAATCCCGCTAGTGTCCACCAAACAGGAGTGACGCTGATGAGAAGAAGCGCGAGCCCCCGTCACGTTGGCATCCCCTCCCTGGCGATTCTCGCCGTTGTCCCGGCCATCGGCGGTTGTGCGCCGGTGGCTGACCCGGGGCGCACCGACTTACGCTTCGAGATCTCGTTTCCGGCCGCGGTCAGCAGCGAGCCGCTCACCGGTCGCATGTTCCTGACCATCGCCCGCAACGACGAAAGCGAGCCGCGCCTGCAGGTGGGTCGTTACGGCGTGCCGGTCTACGGCGTCGACTTCGAGAGCCTCGCGCCGGACACGCCGGTGGTCATCGACGCCGACACTCTCGGCTGGCCGATCGAGACGCTCAGCGACTTTCCGCCCGGCGACTACTACGTGCAGGCGGTGCTCAACAAGTACACGCGGTTCGAACGCGCCGACGGCCATGTCGTGTGGATGCACAACGACCAGTGGGAGGGGCAGAACTGGCGGCGCTCGCCCGGCAACGTCGTCAGCGCCGTGCAGCAGATACACGTCGATCCGGCGGACAGCGCCACCCACCGACTCGAGGTCACCGAGATCATCCCGCCGGTCGAGCTCCCCGAGGACACCGAGCAAGTCAAGCGCATCCGGATGCAGAGCGACATCCTCAGCGAGTTCTGGGGCGAGCCGATGTATTTGGGCGCGACGATCCTGCTGCCTGAGGGATACGACGACAATCCCGATGTGCACTACCCGACGGTTTACCAGCAGGGTCACTTCTCGCTGCGCAATCCGTTCGGCTACGGCGACGGCAACGAGTTCACCGAGGCCTGGGATTCGGACGACTTCCCGCGTTTCCTGGCCGTCACGATTCAGCATCCGACGCCGTACTTCGACGACTCGTACGCGGTGAATACAGCCAACAATGGCCCCTACGGTGACGCCATCCACCGGGAGCTGATCCCCGAGCTCGAGCGCCGCTTCCGAACCATCCCGGAGTCCTGGGCGCGGGTGCTGACCGGCGGCTCGACGGGCGGCTGGGAATCGTTTGCGCTGCAGGTCCTGTATCCCGACTTCTACGGCGGCACCTGGTCGTTTGCCCCTGACCCGCTCGATTTCCGCAACGTCGAGGGCATCAACATCTACGAGGATACAAACGCCTTCTACAAGCAGCACGAGTGGTACCAGGTGCCGATTGCCAATACCCGCTTCGCGCCCACCGGCGAGGTGCGCTTGACCTCGAAGCAGCGCAACACCATGGAGCTGGTCAACGGCACCAAGGGGCGCTCGGGCCAACAGCTCGACATCTGGAGCGCGGTGTTCGGGCCGGTCGGCGATGACGGCTACTTCAAGCCGCTGTTCGACAAAGAAACCGGAGAGATCGATGCCGAGGTGGCCGAATACTGGCGCGAAAACTACGACATGCGCCACATCCTCGAGACCAACTGGGAGGAGCTCGGCCCGCAGCTGGTCGGCAAGCTGCACGTGATCACCGGCGACGTAGACAACTTCTATCTGAACGTCGGCGTTTATCACGTCCAGGAGTTCCTCGAGAGCACCGAGGATCCGTACTACGACGGCTCCTTTACGTTCGGTTCGCGCGGCGGGCACGGTTGGCGTCCCTACCCGAGCACCGAGCTGCTGCGCATCATGGCCGACCACATTGCCGGCAATGCGCCGCCGGGGACCGACACATCGGGGTGGAGATAGGTCTATTGTCTGACCATGTTGCTGATTTACAGGAAAATCAGCACCTGATGCATCAGATTTCTATCACCTCGACAGGCGTTCCGTTCATCCCGGCGGACTCGTAGAGCGCCTCGATGACGCGCATGTTGCGGGCGGCCTCGGAGGCCGGGTAGCGGGGCTGTTCGTCGTCGAGCACGCAGTCGGCGAAGTGCTCGACCATGAGCCGGTACTCATCGACCCCGTCGATCATGTGGACGACGGTGTCTCCCCTGCCCCGCTGTTCCTCGATGGGGGCATCCGCCGTCCCGGGCAGGAAGGCGGCGGGCACGCGGAGATAGGCATCCGTGCCCGCAACCTCGTAGAACTCGCAACGCTCCATGGTGAGGGCGCAGTCGAAATGGGCGACGACCCCGTTGGGGAAGCGCAGAATACCGACGAGGTGGTCGTCGACGCCGGTGACGGCGCGGCTCTCCGTAGCCAGCACCTCGACGGGCTCC
This sequence comes from Acidobacteriota bacterium, assembly GCA_965214245.1. GTDB lineage: Bacteria > Acidobacteriota > UBA890 > UBA890 > UBA890 > CBDCBL01. The sequence goes on along the minus strand of CBDCBL010000007.1, from coordinate 486,275 downwards.
TCCCCGACGATCGTGCGGCTCACGTTCACGCAATAACAGCCGACGTCCATGAGAGCGCCGCCTCCGAACTCCGGCATCCAGCGGATGTTGTCGGGCCCACCCAGGCGGAAGGTGAAGGCGCTACGGATCGTCTTGAGCTCACCAATGACCCCCTCGCGCACCATCTCGATGACCCGCTGGCTGCGCGGGTGGAAGCGATACATGAAGGCCTCCATCAACTTGATCCCGTTGTCGTCGGCGGTGTCTTCCATCTCCTTGCACTCCGCGGCGTTGAGCGCCAGCGGCTTCTCGCAAAGAACGTGCTTGCCCGCCTCGGCGGCACGGATAGTCCATTCCTTGTGCATGTTGTTGGGCAACGGGATATAGACCGCGTCGATGCGCTCGTCGTCGAGCAAAGCCTGGTAGCTGCCGTAGTGGTCGGGAATGCCCCACTGCTCGGCGAAGTCGCTCGCCACCGCCGCGCTGCGACTGGCGACAGCCAAGAGCTCGCCGTTGCGTGAGGCCTGAATCGCCGGATTGACGGCGGCGCGGCCGATGTTCGCGGTGCTGATGACACCCCAACGCACACTGTCGTTTGCCAAGACAACCCTCCCGGAGCTTCACTTTCGAGACGCGCCGCGTGGAGCCCGAACTTCTCAACGGGTCGCGGCTAGTGGTTCAGTCCTCAGTCACTCTGTTGCGCCACAATTCCCTGCGCAGCGATTTCCTCCGCGTAGTGGCAGGCTACCCGATGCGACGCCCCGGCATCAGCCGCCCCGCCCATCTCGGGCTCCCGTAGCTCGGGCTCGTGTTCGGCGCACAGCTCCGTAGCGAAGCTGCAGCGGGTTCGGAAGCGGCAACCGGACGGCGGGTTTGCCGGGCTGGGGATCTCCCCCTGAAGCGCCGGGGACGGCCGTGCCGCGCGGCGGCCGGGGTCGGGCACCGGTATCGCGGCAATCAGCGCCCTCGTGTAGGGGTGTAGCGGCTCGTCGAAGACCGCGTCGCGCTCGCCCAGCTCGACGATCTTCCCGAGATACATCACCGCCACCCGATCGCTGATGTGGCGCACCATCGAAAGGTCGTGGGCGATGAAGAGATACGTCAATCCGAGATCTTCCTTGAGCTCCGCAAGCAAGTTGACGATCTGCGCCTGAATCGACACGTCGAGCGACGAGATCGGTTCATCGGCAACGACGAGCTTCGGGCTCGTCGCCAACGCCCGAGCGATGGCGACGCGCTGACGCTGGCCCCCGGAAAGCTCGTGCGGGTAGCGGCGGCCGGTGAACCTGTCGAGCCCTACCCGCTCCAGCAATTCGACGACCCGCTCCTCTGCCCCGGCGATACCGTGTATATCCAGTGGCTCGCGTACAATCGCCGACGTCCGCAGTCTCGGGTTCAGGGAGGCGTAGGGATCCTGGAAAATCATCTGCAGGTCACGCCGGATCCGTCGGAGCCCCTCGGCCCCGATCGCCGTCAGGTCGCGTCCCTCGAAAAGCACCTGTCCTGCAGTCGTACGAACGAGTTGCAACAACGCCCGGGCCGTCGTCGACTTGCCCGAGCCGCTCTCGCCGACGAGTCCGAGCGTCTCGCCCGGACGGATCTCGAAGCTGACGCCGTCGACGGCCCGCATAGAGCCCACCCGGCGTCGTAACAGGCCGCGGACGATCGGGAAGTGCTTGCGCAGGTCGCGGACCTCGAGGAGGGCGCCCGCCGACCCGTCGGCGCTCATACCGCTTCCTCCGCAGCCAACGCCGGCAGCTCGTCGGCGCGCCAACATGCCGACAGGTGCTCCCCGCCGACGTCCTCGAGCTCCGGTCGCTCCTCCCGGCACTGCTCGACGACCCAAGGACAGCGCGGCGCGAAAGGACAGCACGCGAAGCTCTGCCGCAGATCGGGAGGGCGACCGTCGATCGTCTGCAGACGCCGGCGTGCCGGCTTGTCCAGGCGCGGCATCGCGCGCAGCAACCCTACGGAGTAGGGATGCCTCGGTTGCTCAAAAATCTCCTCGACGGGCGCCCGCTCGACGATGTAGCCCGCGTACATGACCGCCACTTCGTCGACAACGCCCGCCACGAGCGCCAGGTCGTGCGTGATCCAGACGACCGCCATGCCGAGCTCGGCGCGGAGCTCGCCGATGAGCTCGACGATCTGTGCCTGGACGGTCACGTCGAGGGCAGTCGTCGGCTCATCGACAATCAGTACCGATAGGCTGCAGGCCAGCGCCATGGCGATCATGATGCGTTGGCGCTGGCCTCCGGAGAACTGGTGAGGGTAGTCCGACAACCGGTCCCGGGCATCCGGAATGCCGACGCGGGCGAGCAGATCCCCGGCTCGCTGCCGCGCGGCGGCGCGGGTAACCGATGTGTGCTGCTCGATCGCTTCGGCAATCTGGCGGCCCACGGCGAGCACGGGATTGAGCGAGGTTGTGGCGTCCTGGAACACCATGGCGATGTCGCGGCCACGCACCTCATTCAACGCCGCTTGCGGCAAAGACAGCAGGTCGCGCCCACCGAAGAGGACCTCGCCGCCTTCGATGCGCCCCGGCGGACACGGAACCAATCCCATTACGGAAAGGGCACTCACCGTTTTCCCCGAGCCGCTCTCGCCGACGATGGCCAGGGCCCGTCCCGCCTCGACCGCGTAGGAGATGCCGTTCACGGCGTTCACGACACCATGATCGGTAGCGAAGCGGGTGATCAGATTTCGCACTTCGAGCACCGGGCTCACGTGTGCCTCCCACCCGGGTCGAGGGCATCCTGAAGGCCATCGCCGATGAAGTTCACCGCCAGCACGATCGCCAGGATCGCCAAGCCCGAGAAGATCGCCAGCCAGGGCTCCGAGGCCATCGAGGCCTGTGCCTCCTGGAGCAGGTTGCCCCAGGTCGGCGTCGGTGGCTGGACGCCGAGACCGAGGAAGCTCAGCGACGACTCCAAGACAATCGCGTTGCCGACGCCGAGCGTCGCGCCGACGACAATCGGGCCGATCGCGTTGGGAAGAACGTGGCGGACGATGATGCGAACGTTCGTTGCGCCGAGGCTTCTTGCCGCCTCTACGTAGGCCATTTGCTTGATCGACAAGACGTCGCCGCGCACGACCCGCGCCGTGGCCATCCAGCTCAGCAGACCGATGATCACCGCCATCGACCCGACTGCCGCCTGCACGTAGGAGCTCAACACAATCAGCAGAGGCAGGGCGGGAATCGCGTAGGCGACGTCGGTGATGCGCATGAGAAAACTGTCGATGCGACCGCCGTAAAACCCGGCAATCGCGCCACAAGCCGTTCCCAACCCGGTACCGACTACGGCAGCCAACACACCGATGAGGATCGAGATGCGGCCGCCGTACAAGACTCGGGTGAAGAGGTCGCGCCCCAAGGCATCGGTTCCCATCCAGTGCTGCAGCGACGGAGCCTGCCGTATCTTCGACAAGTCGATCGCATCGAACTCGTAGGGCGCGATCAGCGGAGCCGCGGCGCACACCACGCCGACCGCAGCCAGCAGCCCGAACGACCACGCCGCCGGGCGGTGCCGCCGGAGCCGGCCCCACAGCGCCGCGCCGCCGCCGTCGGGCGCTTCCTCGGCATCGTACGCGACGGTGCTCACGGACCCATCAGTCATAGCGAATTCTCGGATCGAGCACGGCGTAGACGACGTCGGCGACGAGGTTGAAGACGACGACCATGGTGGAACCGAGGAGCAGGATCCCCATCAGGAGCGGATAGTCCCGGGCGAACATGGCCTGCACGAACATACGGCCGATCCCCGGCCAGGCGAAAACGGTCTCCGTGATTACCGCGCCCGAGAAAAGATCGGCGAGGTTCAAGGCCATCACCGAAACCAGCGGTATGAGGGCGTTGGGCAGGGCGTGCCTGCCCACGACCGTACGCTCGGGTACGCCCTTGGCGCGAGCCGTGCGAATGTAGTCGGCCCGCAAGACGCCGAGCAGGCTGGCCCGCAGGTACCGCGACCAGCCGGCGACGTAGCGAAACGACAGAACGATGGCCGGCAGCACGAGGTGCTTCACATGGTCGAGGAACGAGGTATCGCCGACGGTTTCGGTGCCGGCGACCGGCAACCAACCCAACCGCACCGCGAACACGAGCTGCAGAATCAGCGCGAACCAGAACACCGGCATCGCGATGCCGAGGAACGACAGCCCGGTCGTGGCGTGATCGAGGGCGGTGTAGGGACGTACGGCGCTGAAGATACCGAGTGCCGCGGCGATGAGAGCGGCCAGAACAAAGGCCGACGCCATCAACTCGAGCGTCGCCGGCAGGCGCTCGGCGATCATCTCGGCGACCGGCCGCGTCGTCGAGAAGCTCACGCCCAGATCGCCGGTGAGGGTTGTCGTCAGCCAGCGGACGTACTGGACGGGGACCGGCTGGTCGACGCCGAGCCGTTGCCGGTACGCCTCGATCACCTCAGGGTCGATGAAGCGTCCCGTCTCGAGCAGGCTCGCCTCAGGACCGCCGGGCGCCGCCTGAATGACCGCGAACAGAACGATCGAGATACCGAACAGCAGCGGAATCGTTTGCAGCAGGCGGCGGCCGATGTAGGCGGTCACGTCGTACTCCCTTCCATGAGTACTTACTCGACCAGGTCCCAGGCATAGAGGTTCCAGAAGCTGCCGAAGTTCGTGCCGCTGCCTCGGTAGCCCGACACCCGCCGGCTCACGAGCTCCGGAACGACGTTGTAGTAGATCGGTAGCGAATGAGCTACCTCGGCCAGGCGCGCCTGCGCCGCATCGAGCAAGGGCTTGCGCACCGCGAAGCTGAGGGCGCGGTCCGAGCGGCGCAGCACGACATCCAGCTCCGGGCTACACAGCCGGGTCATGTTGTTGGAGCCGTCGCAGGCGTAAATGTTGGTCAGGCTCGGATCGGCGGGCAGGAACCACGCGCTCACGATGGCCTGCCAATCGCCGCTCCGCCAGCGTTGCGTCCAGGCGGCACTCTCGAGCGTCTCGAACGCCACCTCGACGCCGACGGCTTTGACCTGAGCCTGGATCACTTGGGCGATGGCGAGCCGGTCGGCGGTACCGGCGCGGTTGAGCATGACGAAGGAGAAGCGTTCGCCGGCTTTCACACGGATGCCGTCGGGCCCTTCGACCCAGCCAGCCTCGTCAAGCATCCGTCGCGACCGCTCTGGATCGAACTCGTAGGTCATCACTCCGGAGTTGTGATACGGGTTCGTTGGATTCACTGGCGTATGCGCGATCGTCACGGCGCCGCGCATCAGTTGCTCGGCGATGGCCTGCCGGTCGATGGCGTGGAAGAGTGCCCGCCGCACCTCACGGTCGCCGAACAGCCGGCGTCTCCGCTCCCCGTTCACGCTCAGGTCCCAGTGCATGAAGGTATTCGAGCTGATCAGGTGGAGCTCGTAGCCTTCCAGCTCCGCTACCTGCTCGGCGTGGACCGGCTCGAGCCGGGCGTAATCGTACTGCTGCGCCTTCATCGCGTTGAGCCGGGTGTTGGAGTCGGGGATGAAGGTCCAGACGACCTCGTCGATCGCCGGGTACTCGGGTCCCCGCCAGTAGTCGTTGTTGCGCACGACGCGGATGTACTCGCCCGCCTTCCACTCCGCGAACTTGAAGGGCCCGGTGCCGATCGTCTCGACACCGCGGTTGTAGGGGGTGTGATTGACGATCTCCTCGGTGCTCATCCCGCCGAGGACGTGAGCGGGCAGGATCGCCTCGAAGAGCCCGGCATAGTAGCCGTATTCGTCGTCCCAGGTGAAAACCACCATGTGCTCGTCGGGCATCCTGCAGCCGATGATGCCCACGTACTGGTCGCGGTTGTAGGTCTGCGAGCCGTCGCTGGCAACAAACCTCCACGTAAAGCAAACGTCTTCGCTCGTGAAAGTCTCCCCGTCGTGCCAACGAACCCCCTCGCGCAAACGCCAGGTCATGTCGAGCGTACCGTCGGCCTGGCGCTCGATCAGGCCGTTTTCTTCGGTGGGGATCTCCTTGGCGAGAACGGCGATGTAGTTGTTGTTCTCGTCGGTCGTGACCAACCCTTCCACCATGCTGAAGTGGATGTCCACCAGGTTCTGGCTGGTGAAGGCATTGAGCACGTCGATCTCGCGCTCGTAGGCAACGCGCAAGATCTTGCGGCCGGCGTCGCCGGCAGCCGGCCCCGGTGCGGCCGCACGATCGCCTCCCGGCGGTTGGCTGCAGGCGGCCGCTAGGAGCGCCAGGCAGAAAGCTGCGATGTTCGAGTGATTCCGCACGTCCACGTCCCAGGTCCCCGCATTATCACACCAACAACAGCCGCTTCAGCGTCTTCTCCCACGTCATCGACGCGGCCAGCTCGTACCCGGCCTCGCCGAGCCGTCGAGCGGCGGGGGCGTCGTCCATGAGCTCCCGCAGGGCCAGGGCCAGCGTTTCGGGCGTCGGAGCGCACACCTTACCGTTGACGTCGTTGACGACCAGCTCCGCCGGGCCGCCGCTGTCCGTACACGTGATGACCGCCTTGCGCGACGCGAAAGCCTCGACGGTCACGAAGCCGTAGTCCTCGTGGTATGGCGGAAAACAAACCGCCCGGCATCGGGCAAGGTGATCGAGTAGCTGACCCTGATCGATGCGGCCGAGCAACCGCACGCGAGAGGCCAATCCTCGGGTGTCGATGGCGCGCCGCAGCGCGCCCTGCTCCTCCCCTTCACCTGCAATGAGGCACTGAATCCCTTCGGCTTCCGGACGCGCCAGCGCTTCGATGAGCAGAGAGAGGCGCTTGAGCGGCGCCAGACGCGAGACGGCGAAAATGTAGTCGCCGTATTGCTCGTGGCGGTACGGTCGTGGCGGCGGCGGCGGGTACAGGACTTCAGCGGGGATGTTGCCCCATCGTTGGAGCCTCGTCTGGATGTTGTGCGATTGGGCGAACAGGCGTGTCACGTTGCGCGTCAGCAGGTAGCGGTCCGCCGCGTGAGTCAGCCGGCGTCGTAGGCGCTCCTTGATCCGTCCCTTCCTTGACAGTTTCGCGTGAAACTCCTCCCAAAGGTCGTAGTACTCGCGCATGCGGTGGTTCAGCCAGCAGACGTGACGTTCATGGCGCACCGCGTAGCTGGGATACCTGAAGCTGATGACCTGGTCCACGGTGCGCCCGTCGCCGGTCGTGCCGACGTCGGTGAACCAGTTGGCGAGGTACGCTGACGCCTGGCGTCCGAAGCGGTTCTGTGGCGTGAGAACGAGACCGGATTCATGTCCGGCTTCTTCGAGCGCCCGAACGAGCGATCGCGCGATTACCAGGTGGCCGCCTTCGACGAGCGGCGGGGTCGACGTTACGACGGCAATACGGGCCATAACCTCGCGTTGTTGTTCACTGCAGTTCACAGGCTGTGACATTAACGGCTGATGTAACCGGAATCACGACCTCAAGGTTGAAAAGCGCTTTCCTATGCTTGGAATGAATGCGGGCTAGGCAACTCAGCGCACCGGGCCCTGCAGTCGATTGTACTTTCGTAGCGCCTCGCGCAAGCGATCGTGGGGCAACGCGTAAACCGTGATGTCGTCGGCACCCGTCATGTCCTCGGCGGCTACCAACGCGTTGACGACGGCTTCTTCCGTTGCTTGCACGGTAGCCGTGAACAACGGACTGAGGTTTTCGTTCGCGATCATGGCTAGGTCAGCGGGACCGGAGCGGTTCCCGGCCGCCTCTCGGTTTGCGGTGGAGAAGGCAATGAAGATGTCCCCCGAGCCATTCCCCGAAGTGCTGCCGTTGCGTGCCAACCCCAATGAAATCCGGCGCGCGATGCGCTTGAGCTGGTGCGGCAGGACGGGGGCGTCGGTAGCCACGACGACGATGATCGAGCCCAGGTCTTCGTCGGAGCCGAGGGCTTGCGCCGGCCATGGAATCGCCCCGCCCGAGGCAACGCGACCGCCGCGCGACGGCGTCAGGTCGGTGATTTCCTGACCCACCGGCGCGCCGGCGATGCGGAGCTGTCGCCGCGAGCCGTAGTTGCACTGCACGAGCACGCCCAGCGTGTACGACACACCCTGCATCTCGACGAGCCGCGACGAGGTTCCGATACCGCCCTTGAAGCGGTGGCAGATCATCCCCGTGCCGCCCCCGACGTTGCCCTCTACGACCGGGCCGGATGTGGCGTCGTTCATTGCCGCGAGCGCGTCGTCTTCGCTGACGTGCTGGCCCATGATGTCGTTGAGCGTCCCATCCCAGGTCTCGGCCACCACCGGCAGGGAGGCAAGAAACGGCGGATATCCCGAGCCCTCGTAATCGATGCTCTTCCGCACCCCCCAGGCGATGACGGCGTGGTGAACCGCCCCGACGCTGAGTGTGTTGGTGATCATCACCGGCCCTTCCAGCAATCTGGAGTCCTGAACCCAGGTCGTGCCGGTCATCTCTCCATCGCCGTTGAGCGAGAACCAGGCCGCGAAGACGGGATCCGGAGATACCTTGCCCCGAGGCCACACGGCGGTCACCCCGGTGCACACCGGCCCCTCCCCGACGACACGCTCGCCGCTTCCGGATACCAACGTCGTGTGTCCCACCTCCACGCCGGTCACGTCGGTGATCGCGTTGAGCGCGCCGGAGGTTCCTTCGAACGGAACCCCGAGATCGCGGGCCCGCGGCTTCTGCTGGGCGAGCGCACCCATCGGGAGTGTCGTAAGCAGGGCCGCCAGCGCTAGCAAGGTTACCGTGCGAAATGTCGGTTTCCTATCTGCCGCCGCGCCGGGTTTTCTGACCGTCTCGTTGCGCATGTCGATTCTTCCTCCGCTCCTCGGGTCTGGACAGGGAGCGATCCTAATCGAAAAGGAAGGCCGAAGGACAGGAGGGTTCTCTCGTCGGCTCGTCAAGTTGATAAGCCGACTGGCACCGTTCGGCGATGAAACGGCTGCGCCTCATCGGCCGTTGGCAGAATGACCTCGCCATGGATTGGGCGTTTTAGGGGCGGTCAACACCCACCCCGTGTACGGTAGCTGAGCACACGGGCAACATGGGGCGGCGGGGTACGCTCCGAATGAGCGACGACGACCTTGGCCCGGGCCAACAACCACGGGAGGGATCCCATCGAGCCCGACCGCGCCGGCTCGCTCAACATCGCCCGCGAGCTTCCCGACTTTCACTTCGAGCTCCACGACGACGCCCGCAAGTACATCTATGCCACACCGGCTTTCGGTGCCATCTACCAGCTCGGCGCGGCGCTCGACTACCTGCTCGACGTCGGCATCGCCAATATCGAGCGGCACACGGTGGCCCTCGCGCAGCGCCTGCATGACGGCCTCACGGCCCAAGGCCACCGGCTGTTGACGCCACCCGGCAACGGCTCCGCCATCGTCGTTTTCGAGCACGATCACGACCCCGCCGCCGTCCGCCGAGCGCTCGACGAGACAGCCGTACAGGTCACCCTACGCGAACAAGGAATGCAGATCCGCGTCGGCGCAGCGCTCTTCAACAACGAGCCCGAGATCGACCGGTTCCTGGAAATCGCGAACGGCTTTCACGCTTGATGGCTCATAGGGCACCGTCGAGCCCGCCACGCTCTTCGATCCAGGCGGCAAGACGGCGCATGCCCTCGTCCAGCGACACCTGCGGCTCGTATCCGAGGTCGCGACGCGCGGCGCTGATGTCGAACCAGCGGGCGGTGGTCAGCTCACGCACGACCCAGCGGCTCATGCGCGGGTCGCCCTTGGGGCCCGTCAGGGCGTGGAGCTTCTCGAACATCCATCCCCCCACCATGGCGGCGCGGCGCGAGACGCGCTTCTCGATGGGTGCAACGCCGGCCGCCGCCAGCAGCCGGTCGATAAATTCCCAGATCTCGACCGGCTCACCCGAATTGAGGAAGTACGCCTTGCCGGAGACTCTGGCGGCCGCTTCGCCCCCGGCCAACAGGCGCTCGGCGGCCAGCAGGTGGGCCTGGACGGCGTCGTCGATGTAGGTGACGTCCGTCCGCTTGGCGGGCCCGTCGATGCGGCGGAGCGCCCCGCTCCGACCTCGCTCGACCAGGCGTGGCAGCAGAGACGTATCTCCCGGGCCCCACACCAGGTGCGGCCGCAGAGCGACGGTGCGCAGCTCGTCCGACGCGGCGGCCAGCAGCAGCCGCTCGGCTTCGGCCTTGGTGCGGCTGTAGAGCGCGTCGTGGTGATCCGAGTAGCCGATCGATTCGTCGACGCCCTCCAGATCCGACGTCCCAAAACTCACGCTGGGCGTCGATGTGTAGACCAGAGCCATCACGCGACACTTCCGGCAGGCGGCTATGACGTTCTCGGTCCCCCCCACGTTGGTGGCGTGGAAATCGGGGTAGCGCCCCGCCGCCGCCACCTTGGCGGCGGCGTGGAAGACCATGTCCACGCCGCGCACGGCGTCCTCCACGGCTGGGCTGTCCGCGACGTCGCCGCGGCGGTGGTTGACACCCAGCACGCTGAGCTCCGGGTGGGGCCCACGCGAAAATCCCCGGACCTCGTCGCCCCGCGTCCGCAAGGCTCGCGCCACGGCGCCGCCTACGAACCCACCCGCCCCGGTAACCAGGGCCTTCACGCGAGCTGCCCCTGCGCCCATACGGCGAGCTTCTCGCGGAAGATCTTGGCGTTGTGACGGACGTCGACGGGAAATGAGTCGTGGTAGAGAACGGTCTTGATGCGGCTCGTGTGGTCGTGCTGCGCGGCGATGTCCAGAAGCTCCCGCGTCAACGCCCCGGGCCGGATGTCGTGGCTGGGCGCTCGCTCCACGCACAGCACCGGTTCCATCAGTTCGGCAGGCTGGTGAAAACCTCCCGCGGGTGCCGTATCGGGTCCCCGGAGGTTTTCCGGCACCCCGCGGGATCGCGTCACGCCGACGAGGGCGCTGCGACGAACGGCTGGGTGGGTGTTGAACACGGCCTCGCAGGGGATGGTGAACAGGGTGCCCCGATCCGTCTCGACACGGTGGTCCTTGCGACCGCACATCCACAGACGATCCTGCTCGTCGAGGTAACCGACGTCGCCCATACGATGCCAGAGCCGGCCGTCGGGCCCGGGGATCTTGGCCAGCTTGGTCGCTTCGGGGCGCTCGTAGTAGGACGGTGTCACCACGGCGCCACGCACGACGATCTCCCCGATCTCGCCCACCGGCAACGGCAGGTCCTCCGACCAGGCCTCCACCGGCTCGTCGTTGATAGGGATGATTCGCACGTCCATGCCCGGCACCGGTCGACCAACGCACACTCCACCGCCCCGGTCGGTGATCTGCCGGGTCTCGCGGAGAATCGCCGCGCTCCCCATCACGGAGACCGGCAGCGACTCCGTGGCCCCGTACGAGGTCAGAACTTCCACCCCCTCGGGCAGCGCCCTCTGAAAGCGCTCCAGCGCCGCAGTCGACGTGGGGGCGCCGGCCGACATGGCACGCCGCAGCGACGCGAGCGTCAGGCCCTGATCCGTGCAGTGACGGCCGAGCTTGTCGATCAGGGCGGGAGAGGCGAAGAGGCTGGTGCACTCGAAGTCGCGAAATGCCTCGAAGAGGCGCTCCGGGTCGGCCGCGGCGGGGCGGCTGGCGTCCATGTCCGGCACGATCGACGCCATGCCCAGCGCCGGGCCGAACAGCGCGAACAGCGGGAAGGTGGCCAGGTCGCGCTCGCCGGGCTCGATGCCGTACACGCTGCGGAGCGCCTCCACCTGGGCGGCGAACACGCGGAACGGCGTCACCACGCCCTTCGGGACCCCGGTGCTGCCGCTGGTGAACAGGATTGCGGCGGTCTGCTCGCCGTCGGGCTCGAGCACCGGGTACGGCTGATCGGGGGCGGCGGCCTCGAGCTTGGCCAGCACGTGCCCTCCCCAGAACAGCCGGCGACCGACCGTCACCTTCTTGTGCACCGTCTTGCGGGCCCAACCGAGCACGACGCGGGCGGCGTGCGCCTTCGGGATGCCGATGAAGGCCTCCGGCTCCACTTCGGCCAGGCACGTCCCGAGGTTCTTGGTGCCCATGCCGGGATCGACCATGACGAGCACCGCCCCGACCTTGAGCATCGCGAACACAGGGCGAAGAAGTCGAGGCCGGGCGTGACCATGAGCACCGTGCGCACGCCTTCGCCGATGCCAACGCCGACCAGGGCGTGGGCGATGCGGTCGGAGCGACGGTCGAGCTCGAGCGCCGTGAGGCGGCCGTAGCGCGCAGTTCCGTCGGGGTTCCTGCCGGCGGCCACGGCCACCGCCAGCGTGTCCGGCTGGCGGGCGGCCATCTCGGGAAGGTACGCGGCAACGTTGCCGTGCCGAGCGGTCGGGTCCGGCGCGGCGGCCCCGGCGACGCTCACACCGATGCTTCCAGCGGATGAGCCTCGAGGAAGCGGCGAACGAGCGGAACGATCTCCTCTCCGGCATCTTCGAGCACGTAGTGCCCGCAGTCGGGGAAGCGGTGCACCTCGGCGGAGGGAAAGCGGCGCTGCCACTCGTCGAGGAAACGTCGATCGAAGACGAAGTCCTGCATGCCCCAGCAGATCATCAAGGGGGTGTCGGCCAGCCGCTCCAGCTCGTCTGCAGTCCTCTGCACGATTGCGTAGGCGCGGTCGCCGACGGCCAACGGAATGTCCTGAACGAAGCGATGCACGGCAATCCGGTGGGCCCACGAGTCGTAGGGCTCCAGGTACCCCGCTGCCACCTCGCCGCTCATCGGCTGGCGCGTGACGCAGCGGCGAACGGCGCCCCGCGAGAACGCGTTCGCGCCCCGCACGAGCAGCGCCCCGAGCACCGGGGCCCGCGCCAGCACGAGAGCTCCGGGAATGCGCGTGCCGGACGGCAGCGGGAACGCCGCGGTGTTCAGCACTACGAGGCGGGCGACGCGATCGGCGTGCCGAGTGGCCCAGGCCATCCCGATCATGCCGCCCCAATCGTGCACCACGAGCGTGACGTTGCGGACGTCGAGCTCCTCGACCAGCCGGGACACGTCCGACACTCTGGAGGCCAGCGTGTAGTCGTAGGCACGGTCGCCGGGCTTGTCGGAGAGGCCGCAGCCGATGTGATCCGGTGCCACGGCCCGGTGATCGCGCCGCAGCTCTCCAATCAGGTCACGGTACAGGAAGGACCAGCTCGGATTGCCGTGCAGCATGAGAACCACCTCGCCCTCACCCTCGTCAACGTAGTGCATCCGGTGGCCGCCGATGTCCAGGTAGTGCGGGGTGAACGGATAGAGCGCGCTCACCAATCCACCCCCAACATCATGCAGTTGAGCCCACTGCCGATGCCGAGCAGGCCGACCCGGTGGCCTGGCTCCAGGAATCCTCGCTCGTGGGCCAGGGCGGCCGACACCGGGAGCCCCGCCGTTCCCGTGTTCCCCAGGTACTCGTAGGTGATGAAATCCTGGGCCGGCTCCAGGCCCATGCGGCTCAACATGACGCCGCGGTGTACCGATCCGACCTGATGGCAAACGATCCGATCCACGTCCGCGACCTGCCACTCCATCTCCCGAAGGAACAAATCCCAGGTGCGCTCCCCGAGCACGACGCCGTGATCGAGCACGGCGCGCGCGTCGGTGCTGGCGAACTCCCTCAGGCTGGTCTCTGCCCCGGGCGCCTGGCCGGCGGGATGCGCTTCGACTCCCCAGCGGCACAACATGTGATGCTCCGGGGCCGTCTCCACCACCGCTCCTCGTAGGCGCCGCCGGCCGGCTTCGCCGAACGATCCATCGCTCAGGATCACCGCGACCGCCGCCGATCCGCCGGTCAGCGTGGCGACGGCGGTCTTGAACTCCTTCATGTCGGGGGCGCCGTTGAGCCGGGCGATGGTGGTCTTGACGATGTCGCGCGCCGTCTCGCAGCTGAACACCATGCCCGCCCGGATGTGGCCGAGCTCGATGCGGTTGGCGATGTCGAGCATGCCGTTGAGCACGCCGAGGCACGCGTTGCCGACATCATAGACGTGTGCCGAGGGATGGATCGAATAGCCGGCGCGCTGCAGCCCAGCCGCCACATGGCAGGCGGTCGCGGGCTCGAAGTGCTCGCGACAGACACCGCCGTAGATCAGCATCTCCAAGGCCTCGGACGGGACGGGCGAGCCGATCAGGACCTTCGCGGCCGCCGCGGCGGCGCCCTGAGTCACGGTGTAGCCCGGCTCCCAGTAACGCCGCTCTCGAATGCCGGTGATCTGCTCGAGCTGCCCGGGCTGGATGTGCAGGCTGCCATAGACGGGGGCCAGCTGTTCCTCCAGTTCCGCGGAGGTGACTACGCAGGGCGCCAGCTCGTATCCGAAGCGCTCGATGACGACGCGAGAATACTTCACCCGCGGGCCTCCAGGCTGAAGTCGTTCATGGAATAGATCGTCCTACCGTCCACCACCAGGAAACCGTCAGCGACCAGGCTCCGTCGCTCGTCGTCCACCGCCGTGATGCTGGCAAAGACCTCCACACGTTCGCAATCCGGCAGGATCTGGCCACGGTAGCTCCAGCGGTGCTTGTGCGCGGCGGGCATCGAGGTGAACTGGGCTTCCTCACCCAGGCCCCAGCGGCGCGCGGCGTAGATCTTGAGGAGTTGCAGGAAGGCCTCCAGGCCCAGGGAGCCCGGCCACACGGGATCCTGGTAGAAGTGCGCCTCGAAGAACCAGGCATCCGCATCGACGGCGATGGAGCCGTGGATCCACCCGAGATCTTCCCGGCCGCCGTCGGCAACCAACAGCTCGATGTAGTCCACCATGCGCATGCGCCGGTCCGGAAAGGGACGCGTGCGTGGTACCGGGAAACCGGTGCCACGCTCGAGCTCGGCCGGCAAGGGCTGATGGATCACGGCGTCGCGCATGCCCACCTGATCGGCCAGCGCCTGGTCGGAGAAGAAGCCGAAGTAGGTCGTGCCCTCGTACAGGCGTCCGGCGCTCTCGCTGTCGAGCGCCAGTTGGTAGTGCTGGATGATCATGCCGGCCGACGTGGAGACGCTGGTGAGCTCCACCTCCGTCGTGATGACGTCGTCCATGGCCGTCATGCGGGCGAGCTGCACGGCGTCGCCGCCCAGATTGCGGAAGCGCAGGTTGCCCGCCGACGTCAGCGCCGAGCCGACGTAGGCGGCGAGCCAGCCGCAGGGCTGGAGCGCGACCTCAAGCAGCACCGCGAACGGCATCTCGTGCTGCCGGTTGCTGCCGAAGTACCAGTGCTCCGGCGACACGTCGAATTGGGCTCGGGCCCGGGCGCCGGCCTCCATGACGAAGGGCTCTCCCTCCACCGACGTGATGCGATCGAGGAACTGGTAGGGCGGACGGGGAAGGCGTGCGATGCGCCGCGGGCCTTCGTCGAAAACGCCGTAGGGATCGCCGTAGGCCGCAGACGGCTTGCCGCCGCTGAAGGCCAGGATGCTCGCCTTGTCGTACGGCGCCGTCTTCGCGCCGGCGCCGGTGGTCGGCGTATCCGCGGGTCCCGGGACCGAGGCCGGAGCGGCACGCCGGCGGGCCCACATGGACTCCAGCCCCTCACGACTCGCCCCGGTCAGGCGAACGGACATGTCGCGGAGGTCCACGATCGGCTTGCCGTCCGAGTACATGAGGGCGTCGACGATGGCGTAGGGCTCGGGACCGTAACCGAGCTCGCGGACGCTGATCTCATAGGTGACCAGGCGGGTCGACGCGAGCACCTGCCCGCGGCAGCGGAGCCGGCTCTTGACCTCGAGGATCGGCTGCCAGGTCGCGGCGTCTTCTTCCGCCACCCATCCCATGCGCAGCAGGAAGATGCGCAGCGTGTGCATGCAGCACTCGTACATCAGGGTGCCCGGCATGACCTCGTCGTCGACGAAGTGGCAGGTGATGAACCAGTCGTCCGGGTGGATGTCGGCCTCCGCCGAGATGCTGCCCATACCGTAACGGCCGCCCTCCGGGTCCAGCTCGGTGACGCGATGCACCAGGCGCATCCGGCCACCCGGGATCGTCAGCGGGCGCTCGACGTCGAGCCCGGCGAACTTGCCGCCGAACGCCTTCGCCAGGTCGCCGGCACGCAGCGCCTTGAGCTGCTCGGCGTCGTAGGACTCCTCCGTGCGCAGGGGCACGAGCTCGCGCCAGTCGTGGGGCCGGGTGCCGGCCTGTGGGCGCTGTTCCATGTTGCTCTGGACAATGCCTTTTCCGGCGTCCAGCTCGCCCTGCGTGAAGAAGCCGGCCGAACCCTCTCTCATCGTCAGCAGCGGGCGGCCGTCGACGGTGGCATCGAACTGGAAGCGGACGAGCCAGGTGTCGCCCTGGCGGAAAAACCTGAGGATGCGGATGTCGTAGACGATGGTCTGCCCCGGGCCAACGAGCTCGCTGTGGAAGGTGATCACGGCGTCGAGCAGCCGATACACGGCCCGCCCCTTGGTCTCCGAATCGATGCCCAGGTAGCCGGACAGGAGCAGGTCGGCCTGACCCGCCTCGACGGCGATGCAGGTGGGAATCCGGTCCCCGTCCAGGTACCACGCCCCCTCCAGGACGTCGTGCTCCGTGACGATACGCCCCGCGGTCATGGATTGCGGCTCGCCCTCGATGGCGGTGACCCGGTCGACGAGCATCAGCGGCTCGTTCGGCAGCCGGACGCGCGTCGCGTGCGAATCGACCCCAGCGAACGCCGGGCCCAGCACCTTGCCGATCGAGCCCACCGCGAACTCCATGAGCTGGTTGTGGTCGAGAACGACGGGCCGCTCCGTGGTCGGCGGGTCGGCGGTAAGGATCGTGCCGAGGTCGTGGTGGGCCGCATCGGGATCCGCGAGCGCCGCGTCGGGATACACCGGCCCCGCGGGCACGGGCGCCGAGTCGGGATGCGCGGGCCCCGCGAGCACGGGCGTGGGCCCGCCCTGCGCCATCGCCCGGATCAGCTCCTGCTGGTGGGCGATCTGGAGAGCACCGAGCTCCTGCGTCCGTCGCGCGGCGCTCAGGTAGGCCTCGTGCGCCTGGATCGTGGTCTCGGTGGCCTGCAGGGCGGCCGCCAGCTCGGCGGGCACGCCGCTGACGTCCAACGTGGGAGAGTCAAGTCCGAGATTCGGGGCTCCATGCGGCAACTCCATCGGAACGTCCGGTAGGTGCGACGGTGGCTGCGCCGGGGCCTCGGCCGAAACCAGCTCCGCGATCGATCCGAAGCCTTCCTGCCCGACGGGCACACGGATCACGGGCCCGGGCTCCTCTTCGGCAGCCGGCATGCCCCAGTAGAGCGGGCCCACGTCGACGGCCACCCGTTCGCTGATCAGCATAGCCAGGGCGCGCAGCACCGTCGACGGCTCGTCCTGGCTCGGCGACGACATCGAGCGGGCCCGGAACGCGCGACCCTCCAGGATCTTCCGGATCATCCGCGTGCAGGACGAGCCCGGGCCCATCTCCAGAAAGATCCTGGCCCCATCCTCGTACGCCTGGCGCACCGTCTTGGGAAAATCGACGCCATGAATCGCCTGCGCCAACAGTGAGTCTGCCGCGCTCTCCCGGTCGACCTCGTACGCCTCCCCCGACGCGCCGCTGTAGAAGCGAACGCCCTCGGGAACACGGGTGTCGAGCAGATGCAGGTCGCGGTACTCGTCCTCCACCTCACAGGCCACCTCGCAGTGCACGGTGGGGACCCCCTGCAGCGCGTGGAACGCCGCGTCCAGCGCTTCGACAGCCTCCGCGACGGCGGTCGCGTCGCCACCGATCACGCATTCATCCGGTGTGTTGACGATCAGCAGGTAGACGCGCTGCCGTCCCTCCAGAGCCTCCCGCACCCGGTCGGCGGATCGGTCGACGACGCCCACGAGCCACGTCAGATCGGCGTCCTCGGCGAGACCCCAAGCCCACCGTGCCGCCGCGCACTCGCCGGTGAGCGAGCTGACGAACAGGTCGCTCTCCATGGTGCGGCGCAACATCTCGTCCCGCTCATGCCACGCACCCAGCGAGAACAGGCCCGCCGTTTCGCCGAGGGAGTAGCCCACCACGGCGTCGGGTCGAACGCCGAAACCGGCCATTAGATCGGTCGTGATAGTGCCCAGGGCCACCTGCGACAGGATGACCGTGCGGGCGTCCGTGAGCGCGGCGGCATCGCCGCGCCAGATCGAGTCCGTCACGAACTGCGAGCGGAGCCGGTCGTTGCCGCGGTCCTGCTCCCGTACGACCGCCGGCCACTGCAGACACGCCTCGCGCCCCATCCCGCTGAACTGGCTGCCCGAGCCCGGATACACGAAGGCGAGTCCGCCCCGGGGCCCGAGCGGCTGGGGCGCGAAGAAGATGCGGCCGAGGCTCCCATCGGACGGATCTTCGCCGCGCTCCATCTGATCGGCCGCGGCGCGGGCCAGGCTCGCCAACTCGGCGGCGTTTCGAGCGACCACGGTGACAGCCAGCGCGACCTCCGGGCGCAGAGGCCACTCCTGCCACCAACTCTCGGCGAGACCCGCAGCCGGCCGGTCCTCGGCGCCGGACGCGAAGGCGGAGAGACGGCGCAGACCTACCGTCAGGCCGTCGGCGTCGTCGGCCTCCACCACGAAGAGCCCCTCCGGCATCGGTCCGAGCGGCTGGGCCGAGTCGTCCTTCCGGGCCCCGTTGTCGGACTCCTCGAGAACGACGTGCGCGCAGGCACCCGAACGGGCGAGCGCCAGGACACCCGCCCGCCGGGGACCATCGATGCGGTCTCGCAGCCAGGGGTGAGGCTCGGGCAGGTGGGTGAGCTCGCCCGAGCCCCGCCGGCTCGCCCGCGCCGGCGGCAGCATCTGGTGGTAGAGCGATAGCGTCGCGCCCAAGACGGACACCAGACCCGCGGCCGCACCTGCGTGTCCTACGCTAGCCTTGGCGCAACCCTTGACGGTGTCGGCGGGAAAGGTCTGTCCCAGGACGGCCGCCACGACGCGGTCCCGGCGGCCGCCGCCGTTGCCGTGCGACTCGACGTACGCGAGCTCGCGCGGCGAGACACCCGCGTCGTCGCATCCACGCCGGATCGCCTGATCGCATGCATGCTCCAGGTCGCCCTCTGCGCTGCCGATGCCGCGGACGAGCGCGTAGATCCGATCTTCGTCGCGGCGCGCGTCCCGCTCACGCTTGAGCACCAGCGCCACCGCTCCGTCACTGGGCATGGCGCCGTCCGCGCCCGGATCGAAGGGGCGCGGGAGGCTATCTTCAGAGAAGCCGCCGGTGATCGAGAGCGACAGCAGCGAGCGCACGTCTCCGGACAAGTCAACCGCCCCGACGAGCGCACAATCGAGGCGACCACGCTGGAGCGCGCGGCTGGCCGCGCGCAGGGCGCTCACGCCTGAGGTCTCCTCGTTGGAGAGCACGTAACTCGGCCCCCCCAGGCCGAACTCCCGCGCCACACGGCTGGCGACAATAGAGCCAAGGCCGCCGATGGTCCGGTTGGCGTTGAGCGCCGGGGCGATCGCATCACACAACCCGTCGACCCAATGCTCGAACTCCTCGCCCTCGGCGGAACGGCCCAGCCGTCGGGCCCAGTCGGCGGCGCGCGCCCGCACCGACCAGCGCAGGTGATAGTTGGTCGTGTTGAGGTCGAGCTCGACGCCCACGGACACGCCGGTGCGGAGCCGCTCGACGTCGGCTAGGCGGGCGTCCGCGATCGCGCTTCCGGCCACCTGGAGCATCAGCATCTGTTGCGGAAGCGCCTCCTCGATCTCGCGCGGCGGAATCTTATAGCGTCCGAACGGGATCTCGAGCTCCTCGATGAACCAGCCCACCGGAGCAGCAGGGATGCCCCAATGGTTTCGCTTGGGCCGGGCCGCATGATCCTCACCCCGCCCGAAGAGGCGCTGCCGCACCGCGGCCAAATCGCGCCAGGGCCCGATGCGGGCGCCCAGGCCGACGATGGCCACGTCCGGGTCGGGAAGACGCTCGGGGACCTGATCGGGGATCCGCACCGAGACTGCCGCGCGCGACGGTTCTACGGCCTCTTCCATGAGCACGTGGGCGTTGGTGCCGCCGAAACCGAATCCACTAACCGCCGCCCGGCGGGGGTGGCCGGAGGGGGAAGGCCAAGGCTCCGCCTGCTGCAGGACGCGGAACGGGCTGTCGGCCAGGTCGACGTTGTCGCCGGGGCGCTCGAAGTTGGCAGTCGGCGGCAGCACGCCATGCTCCAGGGCGAGAACGGTCTTGAGCAAGCCGACGGCACCCGCGCCCGTCAGGAGGTGGCCGGTGTTCGATTTGACCGAGCCGATCACGCAGCCGTGGGGTGGAGCGTCCTCCCCTTCCCACAGCTTCTGCAGGCTGGCGAACTCCACGGCGTCTCCCACGGGAGTGCCGGTCGCGTGACACTCCACTAAATCAACGTCGCCGGGCTGCCACCCCGCTGCCCGGTAGACCGAGATCATCGCCCGGAGCTGACCTTCCCGGCTGGGCGCGAGCAGGCTGCCCTCGACGTCATTGGACAGGCCGACGCTGTGCACGAGGGCACGGATGCGGTCGCCGTGCGACAGCGCGTCCGCTAGTCGCTTGAGAACGAGCACGCCCGCTCCCTCGCCCACAACCAGCCCGTCGGCCTTGTGGTCGAAGGGCGAGCAGCGACCGGTGGGCGAGAGCGCCAGCAGCTGCGAGAAGCCCATCTGCGTGTAGAGCGAGTCGGGCCGCGACAAGCCGCCCGCGAGCACCGCGTCGAGCCGCCCGCTGCGCAGTGCATCAACCGCCAGCTCCACCGCGAAGAGCGAGGAGGCACACGCGGCGTCGAGGCAGAGGCGCCCTCCGCCGAGCCCCAAGGCCTGCGCCAGCATGGCCGCGGGAAGGCCCGCCACCCAGCGGTTGACGGCGTTCACGGGGGACCTGGTCTCGGTGGGCATGGGTACGCCGGCGGCCCGGAAGAGCTCACGCTCGAAGCGACGCCCGAGGATCCAGTCGGCCATGGCCGACGCGGACGTCGTGGGGAGCACGATATTTCCCAGCATCACGCCCACCCGCTCCGGGTCTACGGGCTCGGTGACTGCGTCCTGCCAGGCCTGTCGCCCCGCGTCCAGCGCCAGATGAACCATGGGATCCAGGGCGTCGAGCAGATCGGTCGGCAGGTCCAGTCCGGTCGGCTCCAGCCGGAAGTCTCGAACGAAGCAGGCGCGGCGCGAGTAAACCCGGTCGGCCCGGGCCCGGTCGGGGTGGTAGGCCAGGTCGAGATCCAGCAGCCAGCGGTCGGCCGGGGGCTCGGAGGCGGTATCGATGCCCCGCTCGACGACCTTCCAGAAGTCATCCAGGGTGGCGGCACCGGGGAGCACCCCGCCGAGTCCGACGATGGCGATCGGCTCGTGTGTCATAGCGAGTCCGCGGTCAAGCCCGCGTGGGCGTGCCCTCGCCGAGTCGGTTCTGGCGGAACGCCGAGTCCAGGGAGGAATCCACTACGGACTCGTACCCTTCCAACCGGGCAAGCAGGTTGCCGTCCTCACCGACCCAATCGATGTCCGATATGATCCGGCCGTTGCTCCGGTCCCGCACGCTGATGACGATGCGCGCTCCGCTCTCGGGGAACGCCGGGACGAACTGACGATAGCGGGTCAGTCTCGACGGCAGGGACACTTTTCCGACCCGATCCGCAGTCCACACGATCATCGCCTGCAGACCGCTGTCGAGCACGAGCGGATCGGCGATCCAACGGCTGCGTACCGGCTCGTGCATCCACTCGCCGGGTGGGGGCGCCACGCGACAGCGGGCAACCAGGCCCTCGTCTCCACAGCTCTCGACCTCGACCAGCCCGCGCATGGCCGGCCCGTGGAACAGCGTCTCCGAGTAGATGTGGTCGATGGACTGCCCGAGCGCCGGCAGGTCGGCCGAAGCCGTGGCGGCGGCAGGATCGGGCTGGCTGGATCCCAATACGATCTCGGCTCGGGCGTGCAACTCGCGGCGACCGTTGCTGCCGCCGCTGCAGAGCTCGGCCGTGACCAGGAAGTCGTCTGCCTGCTTGCGGGCGGGCGCTGCGCACACGCGTACGCGGCGGGACTCTCCGGGCTCGAGGAGCAAGCCCTTGAACACCCTCAGGTCATCCACGCCGACGAAACGTAGCCCGGGGTTGCCGTGCAGCGCACCGTGGGCGAGCCACTCCAGTGTCATGGCCGCCGGCAGGACGGCGCGACCGTTGAGCACGTGGGAGGCCATGAACTCGTGGGTGTCCGTGGCAACCGTGCGCTCGAAGATCACCGGAAGCTCATCGTCGGCGACGGAGATGGACGCCCCCACATGTCGCTGATCGGGCAGCTCCGATCCGGAACCGAGGATCAGCACCTCGGTCGGACCGTCGGCGTCGGCGATTTCGTCGAGGAGGTAGTGGGCGCCGCTCTGCAATCCGATGACCTCGATGCCCTCGGACGAAAACATGTTCTTGAGCGCGGCTGTAACCATGCCGCCGTCCCAGGGACCCCAATTTACGGACACCACGCGGCATCCGTCGCGGCGGGCGACCTCGACCTGGGCCAGCTTGTTGAGCACCTCGTTGGCCGCGGCGTAGTCCACTTGACCGCGGCGCCCGAAGCGCGCCGTGGAGGAGGAGAAGAGCACCATGACCTTCAGCGGCGCGTCTTTCAGGACGGCGAGCAGGGCGCGCAGGCCCTTGACCTTGGTGTCGTATACCGAGGCGAAGTCCTCGTCGGTCTTGCCTTCGATGTTGCCGTCCGCGAGCACCCCGGCGCCGTGGATCAGCCCGGTAACCGGGCCCCATTGTTTTACGAGAGGTGCCAACCGCGCGCCCACCGTATTCGCCTCGCGGACGTCCACGGAGCAATAGGCGACCTCGGAACCAGCCGTCGAGATGCGGGCGAGGTTGCGCGAAATCTCCCTACTGGCCCACAGCCGGGCGAACTCCGCCTGGACCTCCTGCGGACTGATGGGGCCTTCGGCACGCTCGACGATAGCGCGTTTGATCTCCGCCTCGCCCTCGAGGCCGGCAAGCCAATCGGGCTCTCCCGTCGGCTCCGGGCTGCGGCCCAGTAGAACGAGCCGGGGCTGCCCGGCCTCGGCCAGCGCCACGGCGACTTCCGCGGTCACCCCGCGCGCCCCACCCGTGATCACCACGAGGTCGTCCGAGCCCAGGACCGGCTGCGCCGCGGGTTCTACGCGCTGCGACTCCAGCACCACGGTTTGCGCCCCGTCGCTTCCCAGGCCGATCTCGGTCGGTCCCTTCGCCAGAGCGTATTGCACCACCTCGGCTGCCAGGTCGTCCCGCGTCAAATCGACGTCGACGGCCCTGCAGTTGACATCGGTCCACTCGGCCGCGGCGGTCTTCAGCATTCCCGCCCAACCCCCGCCTGTCGGATCGACGTTCTCGGGGGGAGGGGCATCGAGTGCGAAGCCGCCGCCCAGGCACGTCACGCTGCACAGGAGGGCTCCACCGTGCAGTGCTGCGCGGCGCAGCACCGGCGCCATTGCGCGCATGCGGCCGAACCCGAAGAGGATGTCCTCGTCCGTGATCTGCGGAGGAACAACGACGATCAAGCCCGCCAGCTCGTTGGGCGGGTCGTGCACCTCTTTGGCAAGCTCCACCTCTTCGGCCGCGAAGCCCCGCGCGCTCAGCAATTCGACGATCTTCCCCGAGAGCGCGTCGACGCTCTTGGTGACCCAGATCCTGGAGCCGGCGCGCAGGTCGATCGGCTCGGTGGGTACGGCAACGGGCTCGAGTGTCGGGACCAGGCGCTCGACGCCGACCGGGGCCGGTGGAGCCTGCTCGGGGGTGGACACGGTGACCGGCGCTGACCGGGGCGGCTGGGCGGGGAGCGTGTCGGCCGGTTTCGCCGGGGCTTGCTCGGGGGTGGATACGGCGACCGGCTCTGCGGCTCCGTTTGCCAGTACGTCGACGATCTGGCTGAGCGTGCGCAGTTCGCCCAACTGGTCCGGCGCCACGACCGGAGCGTCGGGCAGCGCCTCCTGCAGAGCCGCCAGGATCTCCACCCGCTTAATGGAATCGATTCCTAGATCGGCGTCCAAGTTCATCGATACGTCCAGCATGTCCACCGGATAGCCGGTCTTGTCGGCGACCACGCTCAACAGGACCTGCGACAGCTCGGCGACGTCGACCCCGCCGTTGGTGGGCACTTCGGACGTGGGGGCGTACGCGACCAGCGGCGCGCTCGACGCGGCGGGCCCGTTGCCCAACGCGGCCGGCGCAGCGCTGCTCCCGGCTAGGAACTCGACGATCTGACCGAGCGTCTGGATGTCGCCGAGGTGCTCGGGCTCGATGGCGGGAGCGCCGGGTAGCCTCTCCTGGAGCGCGGCCAGGATCTCGACCCGCTTGATCGAGTCGATGCCCAGGTCGGCGTCCAGGCCCATCGACAGCTCCAGCATCTCCTCCGGATAGCCGGTCTTCTCGGATACCACGGAGAGCAGCACCGCAGCGACATCGGAGGCCGGTTCGGCGTGATCGGGCATCTGCGCCGCGGGCGTCGCGGCGGCCGGTTCGGCCTGATCGGGCGTCTGCTGCGCAAGCGTCGCAGCGGCCGGCGGCTGACCCGGGGCCGGAGTCGGGGTCGCCACCTGGGGCGGCGGGGACGTCAGACTGGCGGGCAGCGCCGGAATCTGCTCGGGCGCCAAGGAGCCCTGCTGGCCCGCGATCGTCTGGATCGTGCGTTCCTGGGACTCCAGGAACCGCCGGTGCAGCTCGGCCGTCTGCTCCTGCAGGCGAACCAGCGCGGCCAGGCTCGCCTGGCTGGCACGCATGGCCTCGGCCAGGACCTGCGGGTCCGAGGTGACGGGCGTCGGTGACGTCGGGAGCACGGATGGATCATGCGCTGTCGGCAAGGGGCTGGGCGCCGCCGCCCGCGGGGCCCGCTTGGGCCGCGGCTCGACGTGGTTGGCGCCGCTGATCTTCACGGTCATGGCCGGCTTGCCGAGGGCGAGCTTACGCTGCCACGCCTCCAGGGCTCGCTCGTCCCATCTTTCCAGCGCCACCGAGTGCCCATTCGCCGCCAACTGTGCAAGCGTGCGACCCAGGTCCACGAATCCCCCGCGCCGCCCGGACGACGCATCGATGGCCACCGTGGTGATGTCCTCGTCCGCGAGGATCTCGTCGATCAGGGCACACAGCCTGCGGCCGGGACCAACCTCCACGAAGGTGCGCACGCCGTCCTCGAACATCGACTTCACGCATTGCACGAAGTCCACCGCAGAGGTCAGCTGGCTGGCCAGGAGCTCGCGGGCATCCGCCGAGCAGTCGGGGTACGCCGCACCCGTGGCGTTGGCGTAGACCGGCACGGAGCTGCCGGCCAGCTCGATGCTCGCCAGGCTCTCGGCGAAGGGCGCTCCCGCCTGTGCAACCAGGCTGCTGTGGAAGGCGGCCGCCACCGGGAGCCGCCTTGCCTTGATCTCTTCACGGGACAGCAGATCCTGCGCCCGCTCGATCTCGTCTGTCACCCCGGAGAGCACCGCTTGTCGCGGCGCGTTGTGGTTGGCAACGACCAGGTCGAGGTCATGCGTCTCGAGGAACCGCTCGACCCAGGTGAGCTCGGCAACGACCGCGAGCATCGAGCCCCCGTCGCCGTCGCCCATGGCCATGAGCTCGCCCCGGCGCCGTGACAGCTGGTACAGCTCCATGGGACTTACGCGACCCGCCGCACACAGTGCGACGAGCTCTCCGTAGCTGTGTCCGCAGGTGGCGTCCGGGGAGAGCCCGAACTGCTCGAGCACCCTGAGCGCCCCCAGGCTCACCGCGCCGAGGGCCGGTTGAGCGATCTGGGTCGCCCGCAGCTCCGCTTCCTGTTCGGCGCGGGCACCTTCGTCGAAGGCAGGGTGCGGGTAGATCCGGTCCGCCAGTTCGGGAATTATCTCGGCCGCGGCGGCCAGCGCTTCAACGGCCACGGGGAAACGACACGCCAGCTCCCGCATCATGCCGACGTACTGGGCTCCCTGGCCAGGGAAGCAGGCGGCCCACTTGCCGTCGGGGGCGCCCGTTCCGAAGTAGATGCCCTGCGGCGTCGCCCAGGTTGTCCGCTCGTCCTGCAGTTGCGAGAGAGCCATGGAAATCATGTCGGCCACGGATGTGCCGTCACGCTCCACGACCAGGATCAGGCGCACGGCTGCGGTCGCGCTGAAGCGGGCGCGGCTCTCGGCGGCCCGCCCGCTGATCTCGTCCCAGGCAGACTCCGAGTCGAAGTCCTGGAGCTGATTCGTCAGGCTGCCGCGGTCGTCCGCGGAGAAGGCGAGAATCTGGACGTGGCCGTCCCAGTCCGTCTCTCTGACCGGCGACTCGTACTCCTCGACCACGCAGTGGAAATTGCTCCCCCCGAATCCGAAGGCGCTGATGCCGGCTCGGCGTGGATGACCGCTCGGGGGCAACCAGGGCCGCTTCTCGGTGTTCACGTAAAAGGGGGTTTCGCCGGGAGCAACTGCCTCATTGGGGCTTTCCACTTTGATCGTCGGCGGGAGGATCTTGTGGTGCAGCGCCATGGCAGCCTTGATCAGGCCCGCTGCCCCCGCCGCTGCCTTGGTGTGGCCGATCATCGACTTGACCGAGCCGAGCGCGCACCAGGTTCCCTTTTCGCTGGCCTCGCGGTAGACCGTCGTGAGGCCTCCGACCTCGGTCGCGTCGCCGACGCGAGTCCCGGTTCCATGCGCCTCGACCAGCTCGACGGTGGATGGGCTGACTCCCGCGTTGCGGTAGGCGGCCCGGAGCGCCCGTGCCTGTCCCTCAGAGGAAGGCGTGTAGACCGCCTGGCCCTTGCCGTCGCTGGAGGATCCCAAGCCCTTGATCACGGCATAGATGCGGTCGCCGTCGCACTCTGCGTCGGCCAGGCGCTTGAGCACCACGACGCCGATGCCCTCGCCGAGAATCGTGCCGTCGGCATCCCGGTTGAACGGCTGTGCGTTCCCCGAGGCCGAGAGGGCCGGCGTCTTGGAGAAGCACATATACATGAAGATGTCGTTGAACGCGTCGAGTCCGCCGCTCAGGACCATGTCGGTGCGGCCGGACTCGAGCTCGAGGGCCGCGAGGTGGATGGCGCTCAGCGACGAGGCGCAGGCCGCGTCGACCACGCAGTTGGTGCCGTGCAGGTCGAGTCGATTCGCGATGCGCCCCGCCACGACGTTGGCCAGGAGCCCGGGGAAGGAGTTCTCCTGCCACGGCACGTAGCCCTCGGCGATGCGCTGAATCACGTCCTCACTGGTCTCCGGATCGACCCCGGCCTCTTCCAGGGCCTGGCGCCAGATCGGGTGGCCGAGGCGCGCGCCGAGCGGAATGACCAGGGGCAACGTCCCGGTCACGCCAAGGATGACGCTGGTGCGGTCGCGGTCGAACTCGCGATGCTCCGAGCCGTACCCTGCATCCCGCAAGGCCTCCCGGGCCACGTGCAGGCCCAGCAGCTGCGTCGTGTCCGTCGCTTCGAGATCGCGAGGGGAAATGCCGAACGCCATCGGTTCGAAGTCAACGGGATCGAGGAACCCGCCCCGGCCGCCGTAGGTCATGTCTGGCGCCTTGGGATCGGCGTCGAAGTAGTCGGAGAGCTGCCAGTGCCCTTCGGGTACCTCGGTGATCCCGTCGAAGCCGTCGCGTATGTTCGCCCAGTACTCCTGCAGACTGCCCGCCCGTGGGAAGAGGCAAGCGATCCCGACGATGGCGATAGGCGCCTGGGTGGCGGCCTGATCTTCGTTCCGATCGTTCAAGACAGTAATTCCTCGAGTTCGTCTAGTTCTCGGGGACGAACGTCCACACTGTCGGCCGGAAGCTCGATCCCTTGGCTTCGTAGAGCGTTGGCCCTTGTCATGACCGCTGCTCCGTACAGCATGTTGTGGGCGACGCTGACTACGCGGCGACCCTCCCAGGGCTCCAAAAAGCTGCCCCGGACCCACTCGTTGAAAGCACCCATCGCCGGCCCACACCACACTTGATAGTCCATCTCGCGGCCCGGCTCACCGCGATTGGCCCAGCGGGAAGACATGCCCAGGTACCACCGGAAAACCAGCGCCATCCGATGCTTCGGATCGCTCTCGGCCCTCTCGACCTGCGCCGCATCACGCTGCTCCCAGAAGCGGCGCGTCTCGGCCCAGACCTCGTCCAATGAGGTACGGAAAATCGTGCTTTCGAGGTTCTTCCGTTCGTCGTCGGGAATGTCTTCGAGCCCTGCATGAGCCCGATACAGATCATATAGCCGATCTGCTCGCATAGGAAACATTGTTCCCCGCTTAAGCACCTGCAACCTGACGCCCATTTCGAACATATCGGCGGCGGCGCACATGGTGACGTCCGCCTGCTCCGCCTGCGCCAACATGCGGCGCACCGGGTTGGACGTCCCGGCTTCCCGACAGGCCTGGTTGACAGACCCCGTCACCACGTAGTCGGCACCCATGGCGAAGGCCGCAGCCACCGAATGTGGGGTCGATATGCCCCCGGCGGCACCCACCCTCAAGGGAAGGGCGTAGCCGTGCTCGGCCTGCAGCCGATCGCGCAGAGCGAGCATCGTGGGAAGGAGAGCGATCGCCGGCCGGTTGTCGGTGTGACCGCCCGAGTCCGCCTCCACGGTCAGGTCCTGAGCCACCGGAAGGGACTCGGCCATGCGGGCCTGCTCGTCGGTCAGCTCGCCTCGGGAGACCAGTTCCGCCACCATCTTGCCGGGGGCGGGCCCGAGGAACTTGCGTGCGACTTCGACACGCGACACCTTGGCCACGATGCGATTCGGGGCCATCACCCGGCCCGCTGGGTCAGCGTGGATGCCGTGCAGCCGGTAGCGCACCAGAGGTAGCGTCAAGTCCATGTACGCCGAGGCCGACACGCGATTCACCCCCCGGCGCACATAGAGGTCGGCGACCGCCTCCTCCAGCCGCGGCTCGTAGGGACTGTGGATCAGATTGAAGCCCCAGGGCAGGTTACCGAGACGCGTCGAGATGCGATCGATGGCGTCCTCGATCGGACCCGGGCCGAGCCCCGCCGCGCCGAAGAAGGAGAGCATTCCCGCCCGGCCCATCGCCTCCACCAGCTCCGCCGACGCGATTCCGTTGGCCATGGCCCCGGCCACGTAGCAGAAGCGGACGCCGTGGTCCCGGGCGAAGCTCCTGGAGCCGAGATGTCGAGGCCGGCAGGCCGGCGCCACGGCGAGCAGGGGAAGGCCGTCGACGGCCTGCTCCACGCCCAGCTCGGCCCGGCCCTCGTGGGAGAAGGCGAGCGAGTCGCCGTGGTCGAGCAGATAGAGGGGGCGTCCGACGCGGGCCAAACCCTCGGAGAGGTTGCCTGAGGCGGGGCGCACGCCCGCCGCGGGTCCGCTCCACCATCCCGCGTGAGTTCCGGCTTTGGTCAGTAGATTCGACATCCCATGCCCCGTAGCGAGTGGCCTGGGGAAAACTGCATCGTCAAACCCGATGGTTAGTCGGGGCCGAACTGCTCCTCTTCGTCCGGAGCGAACACGGCGGGTGGGCTCGTCTCGCCCACTCTGAGCTCGAGAGCCTCGTCGAGCAGGAACAGGTCGGTCAGCAGGGCGCGCAGATGGATCGACGCGTTGAGGTTGTCGATGAGCTGGGAGCTGATGGCGTCGCGGGCGAGGACCATCCCTACTGCCGCGAGCGAGGCCGCGGCGTCGCGCTCCAAGACGTCGACGAAGGGCCCGACGCCGGAGGTCGCGGCCTCACCGTCGGCGCCGGCATCGTCGAGAACGGCGCGCACCGCACTGCCCATGCCGTCGAGGGCGGCCGCCGTGTTTTCAAGATGGGCACGCAGCGGCGACGCGCCGTCGGTCTGCGTGCCGCGAGCCGCATACGAGAGCATGAACTCGTACGCTGTCTCGATGGTGACCATCCGGTTCTTGAGGTCTTCGCGCGACAAAGGTTCGGATCCCGGTTAGCAGGCCGTTACCTAATCTCGCGCCGCCCAGCGCTCCGGGTCGTGGTGCTCGACGTATTTTTCCCGGCTGATCCGGCCGTGGATCATCGACCACGTGAGCCAGCGCTTCTCAGGCAGGACAGCGAAATATACGTGGGTGATCACCAGCGCCACGAGCCCCACCGCCGAGAGCCCGTGGACAACGTAGACCCAACCCCAAGTCTGCTCGCCGAACATGTAAGGGTTGCGCGCAAACAGCGGTGTATCGATTCGGAACATCATCAGCAAACCGGTGATCATCACACCGAAGCCGGTCACGGTGACGGCGTGGTGGTAGAGCTTGTTCTCCAGCGGATACTTGCCCGGCAATGCCGGATCGGATCCCTCCCGCCCCATGCTGCGCAAGAAGCGCCTCCACATGCCGCGGACGTCCCCGGGCCCAATCCATACGGCCTTCAGATCCATGACGAACACCGCGTGGACGACGTGGAACAAGATCGAGGCGATCAGAATGAGACCGGCGACCCAGTGGATCGTCAGCCACGGAAACTGGATGCCGAGCAGCGGGAAAAAGGCGGTAATCAGAAGGGCGAACATCGACGCCGCCATCGTCCAGTGAAAGAGCCTCGAGCCAATCGAGTGACGCACGACGCGTGCGGGCGCGGCGTCGTCCGCAACCCCCGCCTCGCCGTCCGGCGCTCCCGGATCGTCGACCGCCTTCGCCTCGGAGGCCGCTTTTTCCGCCGTCGCGCCGTGGGCCGGAAACCACAGCTTGCGCATTGCCAGGTGCCCGACAACGAACAGCCCGCCGAAGATCAGCGCCGCCCACAGCAGGTCCCAGGAAATTCGCACGAGGATCTCCTGGCCCCACGGATTCGAATCGTACTGGAAAAAATCCATGCCTACTGCACCCCGGCGTCGCGGATGGCCCGCATCACGAGGTTGCGCAGCAATGGGAGCTTGTAGGCGTTGTGACGCAGCGTCCGCGCCCCCTGGATAGCCACTTCACCGGCCGCCAGGGCGACGTCTTCGTTGATCGGCTGGCCGCGGAGCTGGTTCTCGACGCGCGCCAGACGCATCGGATACGGGGCCACCGCGTTCGCCGCCAAGCGAATGTCCTGGATCGTCCCGCCGTTCGCCTTGATCGCGGCTGCGACGTTGACGAGCGGGAAGTCCCACGACTGCCTGTCACGTGCCTTCTCGAAGTAGAAGGCGCTGTCGGCCCAGTCGGCCGGAATGCGAATCGTCGTCACCAGGTCGCCCGGCTGCAGCACGGTCATGCGCGTGATGTCGGTGCTTGGACCGATGAAGAAGTCCTCGGCGTCGAAGACCTGCTCGCTGCCGCCACTGCGGACCACGACCTTGGCGTCGAGCGCGATCAACGCCGGCGCCGTGTCGGAGGGGTTCACCGCGACACACCGCGAGGCTCCGAAGAGACAGTGCTCGCGGTTCATCGAAGTCGGCGTGTCGGCATAGCAAATGTTGCCGCCGGCCCGGTAGCAGGGCCAACCGCCGCGGTAGTACCAGCAGCGGGTGTCCTGGGAGATGTTGCCGCCGATCGTTCCCTGGTTGCGAATCTGCGGCGTCGCCACGGCGTACGCCGCGGTCGAGAGTACGCCGAAGCGCTGCCGGATCGTTTCGCTCGTGACGATCTCGGTGAGCGTCGTCATGGCGCCGATCTCGAGGCCGCCTTCGCTGTCGCGAATCCCCTTGAGCTCATCGACGCCGCTGACGTCGATCACCGTGCGCGGCCGCAGGTGGCGCTCCTTGAACCACTCGAAGCTGTCGAGCCCGCCCGACAGCACCCAGCTGTCCTCGTAGCGACCAAGCAAGTCCATTGCCTCGTCGACGTTCGCCGGCTGGAAGAGCTCGAAGGTGGGCATCATGTCGCGGATAATCGCCATCGTTCTCCTCCTTTCCTAGATGTGGGCCGTGAGGCCGCGGAACGGCTGCGGCCGGTCGTCGAGCGCGGCCATGATCATGTCGGTGGTAATCGGCGTGCGATTGAAGCCGACGCCGCCGAGCGCATCCTCAATGGCGGCAGCGACCGCTCCCGCCCCCGCTCCCATAGGCGGCTCTCCGATTCCTTTGCACCCCACCGGGTTGAACGGGTCCGGTTCGTCGACTGCGACCACGTCCACTTCCAGCGGCACGTCGAGAATCGTCGGCGGCTTCGCCATATGGAATCCCTTCGTAAACGGCACGCCCCACTGCGGGTCGTAGACCCACTTCTGGCTGCGCGCCACGCCGAACCCCTGGATGCTGCCACCGAGCACCTGGGCGCGGAGGCCGCGCGGGTTCAACACCGTGCCGCAATCGGTGGCGCCGACGTACTCGATGATCTCGACCATGCCGGTTTCGATGTCGACCTCGACACGCGCGAAGCCGACGACCCACGACTGCAACGGTCCGCCGCGCTCGAAATTGTCCCTCGAGACGCCCATCAGACCTTGCCCGGTGAGGGCGGTGGCCGAGGCCACCGTCATGTCGTTGAGATCCTCGGGGAGCTCGTGCCCGTCAAAGATGCCGCCGAGCTCGATGGCGCGCGCCGCGGCGCGATTGAAGCTCATCGTGCGGCCGCGATCCGAAGCGTGAACGACCCTTCCGCCGGTCACCTCATAGTCGCCCGGCGAGCCGCCCAGATCCATCGCCGCGATCTGCTGCAGCTTGCGTTTCAGATCGATCCCGGCGGCCCAGTTGGCGCGGGTGTGGGCGTGGGTCGTCTGGCTGCCGGCCTGCACCGAGCTCCAAGGCAGATGCCGGCTGGTGTCGCCCCAGATGATCTCACAACGCTCCCAGGGGATATCGATGGCTTCGGCAGCAGCTTGGCCGGTGTCGGCAATCGAGTGCGTACCGAGGTTGCCGATACCCTGGTGAATCTGCAGTCTGCCGTCGGGCCGCAGCACGATGAGCCCGTCGAAGCCGGAGCTGCCGGCGGTGTAGGGGCTCGCCGCCACGCCGATTCCGGTTGCTTTCGTTCCCTCCCGACGGCCCGACATCGCCGATTTCCCGGCCCAGTCAAACCGCTCGACACCCAACTCGAGGGCTTCGCGAACGAAGCAGCTCGACAATTCGGTCAGGTTCGCACCCATCTTGGCGTTATGGGTCGGCAGGTTGGCGCGCAGGTGGTCGATCCGGTCGACGCCGACCTCGCGGCACGCCTTGTCCATGAGCGGGGCGAGCATGGCGATCGCTTGCACACCGCCCGGTCCGCGCTGGGCGCCGCGGGGCGGCGTGTTGGTGAAGATCGTGATGCCCCGGAAGCGCATGTTCTCCGGTTGGTAGGTAAGGTGCGCCATGTTGGCCGCCGAGCGGTGATCGCCCGAGCTGCCGTAGGGACCGTTGTCCTGCACGATGTACATGTCGAGGGCGGTCACCCGACCGTCACGGCGCATGCCGATCCTGATCCACGATTGGAATCCGGGTCGCGCCCGGCCAAAGTAATTCTCCTCGGCGCGCGTCACCCGGAGCATCACCGGGCGGCCCGTCTGGCGTGACAAAAGCGCCGGGATCGGCATGTTGACGGTGCCGGAGATCTTGCTGCCGAAGGCGCCGCCGCAAAACTCGCCCACCACGACGACATCGGATGGATCGATGCCGACACCGGCCGCGACCGGGCCCACCGTGCGCGCCGTGCTCTGCGTCGACGGGTGGATGTGGAGCTTGTTGCCGAGCCAGTACGCCATGCAGCTACGCGGCTCGAGCGGGTGGTGGGTTTGCGACTGATGGAAGACGTTCTCCTCGATGATGACGTCCGCCTCGGCGAAGCCGGCGTCGAGATCGCCGAGCGACCATTCCGTGGTCGGCTCCCCCATGGGGAGGCCGTCCTCGCCGGCGGCGTCCCATACTTCCTGGGACCACTTGCGCGACTCGAGCACCGTTTCGCCGTCATCGTTGCGCACCGAGATGTTGCCGCCGACGCGGCCGTCGGGGCCGCCGGGCCGCAGGCTGTCGAGCGGATCGATGACGAACGGCAGGGGCTCCAGATCGATGTGGACCCTGTCGATGGCGTCTGCCGCCGTCGTCTCATCGACCGCGGCGACCGCGAGAATAGGCTCGCCCTCGTAGACCGGCTCCATGGTCAAAGCTCGCTCGTCACGCGGGGCGGGGCGCGCTCCGGGTAGGTCGTCCGCGGTCAGAATCGCCTCGACGCCGGGCATCGCCAGCGCGTCGCTGGCGTCGATGCGGGTGACCCGACAATGCGGCATCGGGCTGACCAACAGCTTGGCGAACAACATCCCTTCGGCGCGGAAATCCTCGGCGTACCTCGCCCGCCCGGTGATCTTGGCCTCCAGGTCGGGGGGCGTGAAGCTCTTGCCAATCAGCTTGAAGTCAGGCATTGGAGCTCACCTCCGTCGGGATTCCCTCGCGCAGGTAGCCGGCGGCGCGGATACAGGAGTCGAGAATCTTGTTGTAGTCGCAACAACGGCACAGGTTGCCGGATATGCCCTCGGCGGCCTCCCGCCGAGTCGGGTTGTCGTTGGTCAACAGGAACCCGGTCATCGCCATGATGAAGCCCGGGGCGCAAAAGGCGCACTGGAAACCGGCCTCGTCCATCACCGCCTGCTGCACCGGGTGGAGCTCGCCGGTCGGACTCGCCAGCCCCTCGATGGTGGTGACCTGGCGCCCCCGCACGCTGTGGGCCAGGATCGAGCAGGAATAGTGCGGCACGCCATCGAGCAGCACCGTGCAGGCGCCGCACTCAGCTCGGTCGCAGCCGAACTTCGTGCCGGTGAGGCCGAGCTTGTAGCGCAGCACCATCGCCAGGGTGTCTTGCGGCATCAGATCCACGCGTCGCTGCTGGCCGTTGATGCTCAGTGAAACGAGTCGCTCGACCGCTCCCTGGGCGCCGGTCTGCGCGTAAACCGCAGAGGCGCCGCGAAATAGGTATCCGGCCGAGTACGCGGCGGCGCCGCTGGCGATGACCCCCTTGATAAAGGATCGCCGCGACACCGCTCGATGGGTCGCTGTGATGATCTCCACGTTCGACATCGAGGAATTCCCCAGGTTTGCATGCCTCCCGCGGACGAGGAGAGGCATTTCGATGCCCCGTTCCTACCACGTTTGGCCGGCAACATCCACGGGGAGAGGGTCAAGAAACGGCGGTAGACCCATCACACGTTCACCGCGGCCTGCGAGCCCGCATTTCTCAACGGGTCGCGAAGCGAGCGGGCGCAGCCGCGTAACGTTGAGAAATGCGGGCTAGAGAGTCGTGACCCCGGCGTAGCGAACTCCGGCGAGGGAGGCCATGTCGCGGCTCCACGTCGTGAGGTCGCTCACATCGAACCTGGTTCAGGTGGGCGTGCCCGCAGGCGCGGGCCAGCACCTGCATTAGGTGCACCGACGCTGTGAGGTAGTTGTTCAATCGGCGGGCCGACTCCTCGATCACCAGGCGGGCCCGGAGATGTCCCTGCTGCGTGGCGATTCCCACCGGGCAGTTGTTGGTGTGGCACGCGCGCATACCGAGGCAGCCGATCGCCTGAATCGCCGAGTTGGCGAGCGCGATCCCGTCGGCGCCGAGGGCGAGGGCCTTCGCGAAGTCGGCCTCGGTCCGCAGCCCGCCGGTGATGATCAGCGTCACGTCACGCGATTTCCCGAGGTGACGGCGGGCCCGCGCCAGCGCTGGGATCGTCGGCACGGAGATGTTCTTCTTGAAGAGCTCGGGAGCGGCGCCGGTGCCGCCGCCGCGGCCGTCGAGGATGATGTAGTCGGCCCCTGCCTCGAGGGCGAAGTCGATGTCGTCCTCGATATGCTGCGCCGATATCTTGAAACCGATCGGAATCCCGCCGCTGGCCTCGCGCACCTGGTCGGCGACCTCGCGGAAGTCCTCGGGAGTCGTCAGGTCGGGGAAGGTTGCCGGGCTTATCGCCGCCTGCCCCGGCTCGAGGCCGCGCACCTCGGCGATCTTCTCGGATACCTTGTGGCCGGGCAGATGGCCGCCGGTTCCGGTTTTGGCGCCCTGCCCGCCCTTGAAGTGGAAAGCCTGGCACCGCGCGGCCTTGTCGAGATCCCAGCCGAAGCGAGCCGAGGCGAGCTCGTAGAAGTATCGTGCGTTGGCCTCCTGCTCCTCGGGCAACATGCCGCCCTCGCCCGAGCAGATCCCGGTGCCGGCCATCTCGGCGCCGGTGGCCAGGGCAACCTTGGCCTCGGCACTGATGGCGCCGAAGCTCATGTCGCTCACGAACAGCGGGATCTCGAGGCGCAGGGGCTTGGCCGCGTTGGGGCCGACGACCAGCTCGGTGTTAACCTCGGTATCGTCGAGCAGCGGCTTCCGCGCGAGCTGCGCGGTGACGATCTGCAGGTCGTCCCAGCGCGGCAGCTCGGTGAGCGGCACGCCCATCGCCGAAACCGGCCCGTGGTGGCCGACCTTCTTGAGGCCATGCTCCGCAAGGTTCCGGATGTTCCGGTTGTGGGGCTCCAAGGCGGTACCCGTCGGATCGGCATAGAGGCCCAGATACTCGTCGCGCTTGTACGGTTGCGGGTGCTCGTCTCGCCATGCCTCGACCTCGGCCTCGTCGACCAACACCGCGTCCGCTTCCTTGTCCACCCACGCCGCGAAACGCGGAAGCACCTTGCCACTCGGCGTCACGCCGGTGTCGCGGTGGTACCTCCAGCCGTGTACGCCGCACACCAGCCGATCGCCATCGACACGGCCATCGGCAAGCAGGACGCCGCGATGCAAGCAGCGGCCGTAGAACACCGACACGTCGCTGCCGCCTCGCACGACGACGAGATCGACGTCCGCCACCAGCGCGTACGTGGGCTTGCCGTCCTCAAGGTCGCTCCACGCCGCAACCCGGGTTTTTCTCTGTGCCGTTTCGCTCAAGTGAATGAATCAATCAGAAGCGTGAACGAATGGCAATCGCCCCCGCGGCTAGCGGGGGTCTTTCAGGTCGTGCCCCGGTGCCCTCCTTACCAATCCTTACGAAACTTAACGGCGCTCGACTATGCCTCGGCGGCTCGCCCGCGGTATCAATGAGACATGAAGAACCGACTGATGCAGCGAATTTTCTCTAGCTTGGTCGTTGCGGTGATCGCTTTGAGTATCGCCGCGCCGGCGACCGCACAACGCGGCGGCGGCGGGCGGTCCCAGGGAA
Organism: Acidobacteriota bacterium; assembly: GCA_965214245.1. Lineage (GTDB taxonomy): Bacteria > Acidobacteriota > UBA890 > UBA890 > UBA890 > CBDCBL01. Next base: position 449,624 of record CBDCBL010000007.1, on the reverse strand, counting down.
TGGGCCGCGACCGGGGCTTTTCCAGCCGCGACATGGTCAACAGCAAGTTCGACACCGTGGCGCCGGGCATCGGTGAGTCGATGCCCGATATCACCGTCTACGATGATGCCGGCAATTCCGTCTCCCTGGAGAAGCTGTTTGCGGGTCATTACTCGGTGGTGGTCCTCGGCTGCCTCACCTCACCGCCCTTCCTGAGCAAGGTCTCCCGGGTGGAGACCATATTCCGGGACTACGGTCCTGAAGGCGTCGAGTTCTTCTACGTCTACAAATCGCTCGCCCACCCCGAGCTCAACGGCTACGTGGAGCCGGTAACGCTCGACGAGCGTCTCCTGCACATCGAAGAGGCGAAGCGGGCACTGGGTACCGAGATCGCCTGGATCGCCGACAACATGGACAACGAGCTGAAAAGAGCCCTCGGCGACGTGCCCAACGCGGAGTTGGTGATCGATCCCGAGGGCAAGGTCGCAGCGCGCCGCGCCTGGAGCGATCCCTCGGCGCTGCGGGCCGACCTCGAGAAGCTCGTCGGCCCGGTAGCCGATCCGACTTCTGTTGCCGACCTCGATATGCCTGTTCCCGCCTACTACGAGGCCACAGTAGCGACCGGCGTCGTGCCGCGGGTCCAACTCTCGGGGCGCACGCTGCCGCTGCTGATCGAGCTAACCGATTCGGTCAACGACCTTCCGGCCTATGCCAAGCTCCGCGTCGAGGCCGAGCCAGGCGTGCTGGAGCAGGGCAAGGGACAGCTCCACCTCGGTTTTCATCTCGATCCGATCTACCGCGTGCACTGGAACAACCTGGCACCACAGCCGGAATTCTCGATCGCTGCGCCGAATGGCGTGGAGCTCGATCCGGCCGCGGCGACCTTCCCCGAGGTCGAGGAAGAGGCCGACGCCGACCCGCGCGAGTTTCTCGTCGAGATCGACACGCATCGCCCACCGCGAGAGGGCGAGGAGCCTCTCGAGCTCACCGTCACCTATTACGCCTGCGACAACGACAACACCTGGTGTATCCCGGTGACGCAAAGCTACGAGATCTCGCTGGTGGCGGATCCCGACGGCGGCCGTACCTTCGGCCGCGGCGTGGGAGGCCGTATCGGTGGTCGCGGCAGCCGTGGCAGGGCAGGCGGCGGGCGGGGGCGGGGCTGATGGCGACGCGATGCGCGAGCGGTTCCTGAGCTGGGATGCCAACGAGGACGACCTGATCGTCCGCAAAGAGGTGCCCGAGCAGATGCGCGAGCGCCTTTTCGACCGCGCCGACACCAACGGCGACGGCGTCATCGACGCCGACGAGCTCGAATTGATGCTCGAGCGCATAGGACGCGGGCAGCGGCGCTAACCGGCCGTCGTAAGACCCTGATGGGTGTGGTTGCGCCACCCAGGGACGTGACGCATCGATTTTTCGGGAAGATTTCGTGTGTTGATTTCTCTATCTTGGACGTCTGAAGGGGTGAAGGCGGGGCGAGAGCTCTGCCGTGTGGCCCGCGCGGCTGTTGAGCCGCGGGTCGTTTCACTCCGAACAAACAGATCAACGGGCGGGAACCATGAAAAACGTGCACGGAATCTGAACTCTCCGAGATGCCACCAAACGAAACCAAGCTCACAAACCGGGCCGGCGAATACACCGCGGCAGCCGACCGCTGGCATACAGCCCGCGACACTGGGTGGCGCTGTCGCTTCTCGGCATCGTCGCCCTGCTGGGAGCCGCTTTTTCTTCGAGCGAAAGCTCGACAGGGCTTCCCGGGCCGATTCAAAGCGCGTCCTATGAGCAGATCAGAGAGCTGGCCGAGCGCTTCTACGACGAGGGTTCCTACAGCCTCGCCCGTGAGCAATATCAGCGCGTTGCCGAAGCCGACCTCGACGCCGACGAGCGGCGCTGGGTGGATTTTCGACTCGCCGACACTACGTGGCGGGCGCAAGCCGGCTCGCGTACGAGCGACAACACCACGTTCGAGCGGGCACGTCAGCAACTCGAAGAACTGATAGCCGCCGTCTCACGCGTCGAGGACCGCGATCTGGTGTAGGCCGAGGCGCACGAGTCGCTCGGCGACTTCTGGTGGGCACGGCGCGACTCGCGCAACTGGGGACAGGGTTGGACGCACTATCAACCGGCCCTCGACTGGTGGGCCGGCTCTCACGACATCGAGCAGGCGCGCGATCGCTACATCGGCATGGTGTGGAAAATCGCCGAGCCGCCCGGCGCCCAGCAGTACTACTACTACGGCTACTACGGCAACGTCGTGCCGCTCGAGATTATCGACAACGTATTGGATATCGCGGCTACCGACGAAGACCGAGCCCGGGCCCACTTCCTGCTGGCGATGACGCTGCGCCAACAGGGTGGATCGTGGGAGACGATGCGCCGCATTCCCGAAGAGTTCGAGGCGGCGCTGGAACTCGTCGCCGCTACCGGCTGGCGGGACGACGCGCTGTATCACTACGCCAGCTGGCTGGCGAGCAACGGTCGCGTCGTACGAACGACGGGCACGCAATGGAGCTACGAGCCTGACTACGTGACGGCCCTCGAGCTGTACCGTCAGATCGTCGGGGAGTTCCGCGAGGGCGAAACCCGCTACTACGACGAGGCGGTCCAGCAGATCGACAACATTACGCGGCCGACCATCTCGGTGAGCACCGGCAACTTCTTCCTGCCGGGATCCGAGATCCAGTTCTACTTGGGCTGGCGCAACGTAGCACGCGTCGATCTGGAGCTCTATCGAATCGAATTGGATCGGTCGGCCGACTTCGCTCAATTTCCCGACCTCGGCAGCTCGCAGTGGCTGCAGGCCGTCGACCTGACCGCGGCGGCGGAGCCCATCCTGTCGTGGTCCGTGGAAACCGAAGATGACGGCGTGCACAGGCCCGGCCAGCGGGCGATCGAGCTCGACGAGCAGTTGCCGCTGGGAGCCTATTTGCTGTTGGCCACCGATGCCGACGCCACGGCGGGACCGAGTGCAACGGTGTCGGCTACGGCGCCGGCCAGCGGCCGCGAGCTCATCCTCGTGACCGACGCGTCGCTGGTGCTGAAGACCGCCGGCACCCAGGCCCTCGTGTATTTCTGTGACACGTTCGACGGCTCCCCCATTGCCGGCGCGCCGGCGTTTCCCTGTGGGAGCGCCGCTATCGAAACGGCAATTGGGTATGGCGCCACCTCAGCGCCCGTACCGGCGAGGACGGCATCGCGACGTTCAGGTTGAGTCGCACGTCGAACAACCTCGACCTGTTCGCCGCGGCGGCGCTCGACGACCACGAAGCCTTCAGCGCCGGATCGAGCTACCACTACGGGCGGGCGCAGGACACCTGGCGCATTTACGCTTTCACCGACCGCGCCGCCTACAGGCCCGGCGAAGAGGCACGTTGGAAGCTCATCGCCCGGCAATACAACGGCTCGATGTACTCGCCCCCGTCGAACCAGTCGATTTACTACGAGATCTTCGATCCGCGCGGCACCAAGGTCAACGAAAAGGACGTCACGCTCAACGCTTTCGGTAGCAGCTGGGGCAGCCTGGAGCTCACCGGCACGATGCCGCTGGGCGAATATCGCGTGACGTTCCGGGAGCGCAACGGCGGCAGCCACATCGGCGATGCGACGCTGCTTCGCCTCGAGGAGTACAAGCTGCCGGAGTTCAAGGTGGCGGTCAACACGCCGGAGCAAGACGGCAGGAAGCAGGCTTTCCGCCTCGGCGAGGAGGTCGAGGTCGAGATCGAGTCGGAGTATTACTTCGGCGGCGCGGTGGCCGACGCCACCGTCGAGGTGCTCGTCTACCAGAGCCCCTTCTATCACTGGTGGCGCCCGCAGCGCGAATTCGCCTGGTACTACGAGGACATCGATCCCCGCTACTACGGCTACAACCAGGGCGGCGGCCAGGTCATCAAGCGTGAGACCCTCAAGACTGACGCCGACGGCCGGGCGACGCTGACGTTCGAGACCCCCGCCAACGGCGGGCAGGACTTCGAGTACCGCATCGAGGCACGGGTCACCGACGCCTCGCGGCGCGAGATCATCAGCAACGGCACGGTGCGGGTGACGCGGCAGCGCTACTACGTCTACTCGACGCCGCGCCACCAGATCTACCAGCCGCAGGACCAGGTGGAGGTCGACTTCAAAGCGCTCGACGCCAACGAGCAACCCATGAGTATCACCGGCATCGTCAAGGTGACGCGCGACAGCTGGCAGGAGACTTGGGTCGATGCCGAGGGCAACGAGATCAGCGGTGACGAGCTGCGGGCGCTGCAACGCGCCAACCCCGGCTTTCCCCGGGTCGGCAACCGCCTGTGGGAGCTGAAGTTCCGCGGCTACGAGCACGAAGAGGTGCTCACCCGCTCGATCAACACGAGCGACGAGGGCGAGGCGGAATTCTCCTTCACGCCACAAACAGAGGGCTACTACAGCGTCTCGTTCACCAGCGAGGAGGACGACGACCTGCCGATCACGGCGCAGACGGCCGTTTGGGTGGCGACCAACAGCACCACCGAGCTCGGTTATCGGCACGGCGGCCTGGGGATCATCGTCGACGCCGACACGTTCCGCGTCGGCCAAACGGCGGCGGTAATGCTCACCGCCCCGGCCAGCGACCGCTACGTCCTGTTCAGCGTCGAGGGCGAGGATCTCTACAGCTACGAGCTCGTGCATCTGACCGGTACCGTGAAGTTGGTCGAGATCGATCTGGAGGAGCGCCACGTCCCGAACATCTATCTGGCCGGCACGATGGTTGCCGATCATCAGATCTACGCCGACATGAAACAGGTCATCGTTCCGCCGACCCGCAATTTCCTCCGACGTCGAGGTGTCAGCCGATCGCGAGCAGTACCAACCGGGGGAAGAAAGGCACGCTCACCGTGCGGGTCCACGATCATCAGGGCCGGCCGGTTGCCCGCCGAGGTGGCCCTCGGCCTGGTCGACGAATCGACGTTTTACATCCAGAGCGACTACGCCGCCGATCCACGCCAGTACTTCTTCGGCCAGAAGCGCTCCCACGCGGTCTGGAACAGCAGCAGCTTCCAACAGAAGCGCTACGCGGACCTCGTGGACGACGACGAAGGCCAACTCGTCGACCGGCGCGAGCCGCTGCAGCGCCAGGCCGCGGCGACGGGAGAAATGGGCAACGAGCGCCGCGATTACGACCTCTACGCCGCCAATCGAGCCATCGGCTTCGCGTCGAAGTCGATGGTGGCCGAGGGTGAGGTCGGAGGCCGCTACCGTGCCGCCGACGCGGTCATGCCGATGTCGGAAGAAATTGCCAGGGCCCCGGCTCCCGGGCTAGCCGGCGGCGGGCAGCAGCAGCCGGCGGTGCAGGTGCGCAGCGACTTTCGCTCGACGGCACTCTGGCAACCCGACGTGGTCACGGGAGACGACGGTACCGCAACGGTAAGCGTTACCTACCCGGACTCCCTGACCACCTGGCGCGCCACCGCGCGCGTCGCGACGATGCGCAGCGAGTTCGGAACTGCCGCGTCGAGCACGCGGACGCAGAAACCTCTGATCGTGCGGCTGCAGGCGCCGCGCTTCTTCGTCGTCGGCGACACCACGACGATTTTGGCGGTGCTCAACAACAACACCGACGCGGCAATGACCGTGACGCCTTCCCTGGAGGTCACGGGAGTGAACGTGGTCGGCAACGCGGCTCCCCGGGCCCAGGTTCCGGCGGGCGGCGCGAAGCACGACTCGACTGGGTCGTTTCGGTGAGCGCCCCCGGGCCCGTCAGGCTGGCCGTAGGCGGCCGTGCCGGTGAGTGACCTGTGCCCTGGAAACTGGACCGCGGATAGTGAGAATTTCTCGATAAGAAAACGAGGAGGGAGATTCTCGTGAAGAAGTCGAGGTTCACAGAGCAACAGATTGTGTACGCGATCAAGCAGGTCGAAGCCGGGGTGCCGATCACAGAGTTGTGTCGGAAGTACGGAATATCCCAGCAGACGTTCTACCGCTGGCGCAGGAAGTATGGAGGGCTGGCGCCGCGCGAGCTGCAGCGGCTCAAGGAGCTTGAGCGAGAGAACACGCAACTGAAGAAGCTGGTGGCAGACCTGAGCCTCGACAAGCAGATCCTGCAGGATGTGCTCGCAAGAAAAGATTGAAGCCCGCGCGCAAGAGAAAGCTCGTTTACCGAGCGCAGGAGCAGTATGGAGCGTCGGAACGGCGAGCGTGTGGGCTCATTCAGATTGGTCGAACAACCCACCGGTACCAGAGCATCAGGGACCCACAGGATGAGCTGCGGTTGCGCTTGAAGGAATTGGCGGCAGCCAGACCGCGGTACGGATCTCGGCGTCTGCACATCTTGCTGCAGCGTGAGGGCTGGAAGATCAACCACAAGCGGGTTTGCCGGCTGTATCGGGAAGAGGGCCTACAGGTACGTAGACGACGTCGTCGGAAGGTTGCGGCGCGCCCTCGGGTTCGGCTGCCGGCCCCAAGCGAGCTGAACCATCGGTGGAGTCTGGACTTCGTCGCCGACGAACTGGTGAGCGGTCGCCGTTTCCGGGTACTGACAGTCATCGACATCCATAGCCGCGAGTGCCTGGCGCTGAAGGCTGGCTTCTCGCTCACCGCACAGATCGTCACCGCACAGCTGGAGGAGATCATCGCCGAGCGCGGAGTGCCGGTCGCCCTGACCCAAGACAACGGGACGGAGTTCACCTCGAGGCACTACGATGCCTGGGCGTTCTCGGCGGGGATCCAGTTAGACTTCATCCGGCCGGGACGTCCGGTCGAGAACTGCTACATCGAGAGCTTCAACGGCAAGCTACGAGACGAGTGCTTGAGCCAGAGCTGGTTCCTGAGCCTCTCCGAGGCTCAGGAACAGCTGGACGCATTCCGGAAGGACTACAACGAAACGAGACCGCATTCTTCTTTAGGCAACCTGCCGCCTGCCGTGTATGTCCAACTGCTGCAGGAGGTTGCAGCTACCTGATGCCCACTAACCCGAGTTTTTCTCGTTTTCGATGGACCCAAGTTGGGGTACACCTCATACACCGTGTTACTGAGATAGAAGGTGGTACTAACCGCGGGGTCTGGTCACCTGCGCGCCGAAGTTCCGGGCGAGTTCCACGCCCTGCCGCTCGTCGGCCACGCGATGTACGTGCCCGAGATCCGCGCCAACGGCCAGGAGTTAGTCATCCGAGTAGTCGACGCCGAGTAGCCCGAACTTCTCGCGGCGGCGCGATCGCAAGGCCCTCGGTGATTACGTTGCGCTTGATTCGAGTGCTCGAGTCAGCTCTTTCGCGTCATCATGAAGTAGACCTCGCTGCCGAGACTCGGAAGCGTGGCGCCGAACGCCAGGTTGGCACGCAGCCACAGGGCGCTGTTCTCGATGGCCGATCCGCTCATCCGCACGACGAAGGCGCCGGTCACATGGTCAAGCTCCAGCTCGAGCTGACGCGCAACGCGCCGCAGGCGCGCCGGCGAGATCACGCTGACGTGCTCAAAGGCCCCGGCGCTCCCTCGCAGGCGCGTTTCTTGGTAGCCGACGAGCCAATCGGGCATGGTCGGCGAGCCGCCGATCATGATGCCGCCCGGCCGCAGCGACAGTAGCGCCTCGGCCATCACTCGCTCGGGCTCGAGCAAGTGCTCGAGGACGTGCAGCAAGACGATGGCGTCGTAGCGCTCGGGCTCGAGATCCCAGGGCTCCTCGAGGTTACGACGTTTCATGTTGGTGTAGCCGTAGCGTCGCAGCTTTCCTTCGTCGATGTTGATGTCGACCGCGGTCCAGCCGGCAACCGCCGGCGGGCGGGCAAGCGTGTCGCCGTTAGGGGCGCCTCCCATGAACACCAGCATCTGCCCGTTGTGCACGCCGACCTCGCAAACCTCCAGCGGTCGGCCCCGCCTGGCGTACAACTCCATCAGGTAGTTGTACATGAACCAGTAGCGCGCATAGCGGAAGGAAAAGGAGGTCGGCGGGCCGCAGCCGAGATGATCGGCGCTGTCGATATTACGGACGTTGGCAAACGGCGAGAGGTCCCAGGACAACGGCGCGTAGCGCGGGATGCGAGGCATCGTCGGGATCCGTTACGGGCGGCTAGCTGTCGAGCCCGCTGTCCGACCAGGCGACCCGGAAGCCGATGAAGCCGTAGCGTTCATCGGGCTTGATGTTGAAGCGATAACCGGAGCGCAGGGTACCGGCGGAATCGACGAAAGAACTGCCGCGCAGAACGCGGTCGAACCCTTCGCTGGGGCCGGTCGGGTCTTCTTCCGGCGCCTCGCCGTAGCGGCCGTACCAGTCCTGGCACCACTGCCGTACGTTGCCCGCCAGGTCGTAGACGCCGTCCGGAGTCGCACCTGCGGGGTGAACGCCGACGGGGGCGGTGTCCTCGATGCCGCTCTCTTGAAAGTTGGTGCGCTGCGGAGTCGGCGCCTCGTCGCCCCACGGGTAGTCGCGCCCGGAGGTGCCGCGGGCCACGAACTCCCACTTGTGCTTCGGTGGGCAGGTGGGCGCAGCTTTCGCCCGTCAGCCCCACCTTTTCGGTAAGCCACGCGCAATACGCCTGGGCATCGAGCCACGAGACGTAGGTCGCGGGATGGTCTGACTTGCCGTCAGGAATCGTGCCGTCGAGCCAGTGCTCCGGTGCCTCGGCCCCCGACTCGAGGACGAAAGCAGCGTATTGGGCGTTGGTTACCGGGTAGCGCGACACGCGAAAAGCCGCGAGGCTCACGCCGCGAACCGGCCGAGCATCGTCACGACCGCGGCGCGATCCCATCTCGTAGGTAGCCGCGTCGAGCGAGACCCAGGCCGAGCCATCCAGAGGTCGGTCAGGTCGAACTTCGCTTCCTCCGTCATGTGCGCCTCCGGCGTTCTCAGCGTCTCCGTGCTCAGCGGCCCGGAAGCACCTCATTCCGGGCCGCGGCGCGTATCGTCGCGCAGTCCAGCGGTTTCCACAAGACGCTGTCGTTTTCTGACTCGCGCCTCGAAAAGCTCGGTTCCCCTACAGAATGCCGCTCCCCATCGCCACGGCGATCGCCAGCAGCAGCAGGCCGGTGAGGATCTGTATGCCGCGCATCGTGACCTTGTGCAGGTAGCGACGGCCCGTCATCACCCCACCGAACGCGGCCGCGACGGCGGCGGCCAGCAGGCCCCAATCCTGCGAGCTCATCGCCGGTCCGTTGCCGGCGGTCACCGCAATCACCGAGTACGTGCTGATCCGCATGGCGTCGACCAGCAGGGCGATGACCGCCGTGGTACCGACAAACACCGGCGCCGAGGCCGCGACCTTGGCCAGAAAAGCGGCACGCAAGGCTCCTTGGTGCCCCGACAACCCCCCGAAGAAGCCCGAGAGCATCCCGCCCCACACCATGTGCGAGCGACCGAAGCTCAGCCGCCCGGAGGCTGGTAACAACTCCAACACCCCGAACACCAACATGAGCACGCCGATGGTGAGCTTGACCGGCGTCACCTCGGCGAGGCGCGCGCCGACGGAATAGGTGAGCAGCGGATCCATCGAGACGAGCAAGCCGAGGAGCGCCGCCCCCGGAACCGCGGCGATCAGCGCCGGCACGCCGAACCTGATCACCAGGTCTCGATCGGCATCCCGGCCGAACAGGGCCGCCTTGAACGCGCTGTTGGCGCCGTGGACAAGGGCGGTTGCGCCGACGGCCACTTCCACCGGGAAGAACAGGGCGAATGCCGGCAGCAGGAGCGTGCCCAGCCCGAACCCGGAAAACAGGGTCAGCCCCGACACGAAAAACGCGACGAGTGCGATGACTATGTATTCCATTTACCTTCCCGACTCCGCGCGCACTCGCATTTGCGCTGATCTTTCAGCTGAAAGCCTTTACCAGAGCTGATCTACGGCGTTAGCTACTTATAATTTTCTTTAGCACAAGGTATTGGGGTGATTGCTCATGCCGTTTCTCCCTTCCGGGTTGCGGCCAGGAGTGGACGGTGGAAGCGATCCCGGTCGGCCGCAAGCCAGCCCAGTTGGAAGTGTTGCGGCGCGTTCGTGATGTTGGCTGGTGGTGGCCGGATGACTCGTGACGACAGCAGGAGGTGATCATGCGGATTGAGCACGGGCGCGTGCCCCTGCCCCTGTAATCCTAAAGTACTAGAACGTCGCAATCGGGTTGAGCGGCGATCCGGTGCCCCCGACGACGGTGAGCGGCGCGGCGGTCAGCATGAATTCCCAGCGATTCTGCCGCGCGGCCTCTTCGGCGAGCGCTTCTAGATCGAGGTTGTCGAAGATACGCACCCCCATCGCCACCAGCACCAGCTGATGAATCGGCTGCGGGACCCCGTCGACACCGGACGGCAGCACGTCATTCGTGTAGTCGCTGCCGATCATCGCGACGTCGCGTTCTCTGAGCCACGGCCCCACCGAGGCATGCAACCCGGCCGCTTGCTGACCGGTCGCCCAGGGCCCCACGTCGGCGCGGCGGGCCCAGCGACCGGCGCGCACGAGCAGAATGTCACCCGGCTCGACGCGTACACCGGCCTGGCGCTCCCAGGCCTCCAGATCCTCGACATAGATCTGCGTGCCCGGCTCTAGGTAGTCGACCCCCTTGAGCCGCGCGATGTCCATCAAGACACCCTTGGTCATGATGCCCTGCTTCACGTCGAGGATCGACAGCTTGGCGCACCCGTCCTCGGAAACGTCCGCGGTGCGGGTGAAGCCGTTGTACATCGTCCCGTCGAGCGCCATGTGGCACAGCGAGTCCATATGGCTGTGGGCGTAACCGTGATAAGCGATTGAATAATTGAATAACGGTTGCCCACGAACGCTCCTCCCCTGCCGACCCCTCTCATCTCGTGCTCGAAGGGCGAGGTCGCGTCCGCGGCCCGCTCGGTCAGGTAATCGTGGGACAACGACACCGAAATGCCCTCGCGGACAAGCGCGGCTGCTTGTGTCCGCTTCTCGGGCGTAATCAAGTTGAGCGCCCCGAGCTGGTCGTCGTCACCCCAGCGCCCCCAGTTCGACAGCTCCGTCATCCACCCTTCGACCGTGGCCTGGGTCACGTTGCGGTTGGTCTGGGCCTCTGTGGTAGCGCGTCCCGGACCGAGCACCACAAGCATCCCAAAGACCGTGACGCCGAGCGCGAACAGACGGATGTGTGACAGCCTCATGACCAACCTCCCAGTGACAACGCGGCAGCTTCACCCGTGACGAAGTCGTCACGACCGTATGGCATCATACCGCGCCGAGAGACACCCTAATCAGCGAGTGTGAACACCTCCTGTCAGACCCGGAAGTGCCTGGAAGCGAGCTCCAGCTGCCCCTAGGCGGGTCTTACAACGTCTCGTTCCCCTGTAACCCGCTCCTGCCTCCGAGTACAATCCTGCCGGCTCTTCTCCCGACAGGAAGCCATCACCGTGGTCGGCAAAACCTTAGGTCATTACGAAATCCTCGAACCGCTCGGTAAGGGCGGCATGGGAGAGGTGTACCGGGCGCGGGATACGAAGCTCAACCGCGACGTCGCCATCAAGGTGTTGCCGACGTTGCTGGCCGACGATCCCGAGAGGCTAGCGCGGCTGCAACGGGAAGCGCAGCTTCTCGCCGCACTGAACCATCCGAACATCGCCGCGATCTATGGGTTAGAGGATGAGGGCGAGATCAGTTTCCTCGCCATGGAGCTGGCGGAAGGGCAGACGCTGGCCCAACGCTTATCGGATGGCGCGATCGGCATCGACGAGGGGCTCAAGATCGCGCTGCAGATCGCTGAGGCTCTCGAAGCTGCCCACGAACGGGGCATCGTGCACCGCGACCTGAAGCCCGCCAACATTCAGGTGGCAACGGAGGGGACCGCAGCGGGGCAGGTGAAGGTGCTGGACTTCGGCCTCGCCAAGGCGTTCGAGGCCGATGGGACGAGCCAGGAGATGTCGCCCGACTTGAGCCACTCGCCGACAATGGCGGCGGCAACCCGTACCGGCGTGATCATGGGCACGGCGGCGTACATGAGCCCGGAGCAGGCGCGGGGCAAGCCGGTAGACAAGCGCACGGACATCTGGGCGTTCGGCTGCGTGGTGTTCGAGACGCTCACCGGCAAGCGGGCGTTTCAGGGCGAGACGGTGACCGACATTCTCGCGGCCATCGTGCACCAGGAGCCGCAGTGGGAGGCGTTGCCACCCGAGACGCCGTTGCGTGTTCGCGATTTGCTGGGGCGGTGTCTGAAGAAGCAGGCCGACGAACGGTTGCGCGATGTGGGTGAGTGCCGCATCGCGGTGAAGGAGTATCTGGCCGACCCCGAGGGTGAGAAGCGGCGGGCGTTGGCAAGCGCGGGCACCGCGACGGCAGCGGCTATTCCCTGGAAGCTGGCAGTCTCGATAGCCGTCGCCACCCTTCTCGTCGGCATCCTCGGAACCTGGCTCGCCACCCGTCCCGCGCCTGTTGCCCCGCAACCCCCGGTCCGCCTCGATCTGAACATCGAAGAAGACATCGCAGGTACCCACGGCTCCAGCGTTGTGCTTTCTCCCGATGGAGCGCGCGTCGCCTACGTCCTCGGTGTCATCCCAGGAGCGAGGGAGTTGATGACACGCTCCCTGGACCAGCAGGACTCCACCAGCCTGGTCGCCGGCGCAAACAACCTCGACTCTCCCTACCAACCGTTCTTCTCGCCCGACGGGCAGTGGGTGGGATTCGTAATGAGTACCGAACTGAAAAAGGTCCCGGTCACCGGCGGCACACCCCTTTCAATCGCCCAGGTGAGCCGGAATCGCGGCGCTGATTGGGGACCGGACGAAACCATCGTCTTTACGCCGGACCCGACAAGCGGCCTGTTTTTGGTGTCTGCGAATGGCGGCGAGCCGGAGCCCCTCACGGAGCTGGCCGAAGGCGAGGCAACCCACCGCTGGCCGCAGTTTCTGCCGGGTGGCAGGGCAGTCGTGTTCACCTCCCACGTGGCTGATAGCGGCTTCGATGCCGCCACCATCGAGGTAGTGGATCTGGAGACCAGGGAGCGCAAGGTGGTGCATCGGGGCGGTACGTATGGACGGTACGTCCCGACGGGACACCTGGTGTACGCGAATGCCGGGACGCTGTTTGCCATGCCCTTCGATCTGGATGCCCTGGAAGCGACCGGCTCGGCAGCCCCGGTGGTAGAGAACGTCACGACCAACTCACAGGGCGGGGCGCAGTTCGGCTTCTCCGAGACCGGGGTGCTGGCTTATTCGCGGGGCACGGGAGCGGCATCCGGGGCTGAGTACACGCTCACCTGGGTGGATCGTGAGGGCAACACCGAGCCGTTGTCCTTCGAGCCCCGAGGCTACGGTTGGCCGCACCTTTCCCCCGAGGAGGACCGCATCGCGGTAGAGATCCGAGAAGGAGGGTTTCACATCTGGATTCTGGATCTTGCGACAGGCACCTCGCAGCCGCTGACCTTCGAGGGAAACAACCTTCGTCCTGTCTGGTCACCCGATGGGCAGTGGGTGTACTTCGGCTCGGATCGTGGCTGCGCGTTCGACATTTTCAGGAGGCGTGCCGACCTCAGCGCCGACGCGGAGCGTCTCTTCGAGGCGGAGGGTCAGCAGTGGCCCAACTCCATCTCGATAGACGGCAACCTCTTGATGTTCCGGGACATTCCTGTGGGTGGCAATCCCGACATCGGGATGATCTCCCTCGATGGCAATGCCGAGCCCCGGATGCTGATAGAGACCGAGGCAGCCACGTTCGACCCGTCGATCTCCCCTGACGGGCGGTGGTTCGCATTCGTCTCCAACGAAACGGGAAGCAATCAGATCCAAGTGCAGGAGATCGAGACACAACGTCGCCGAACGATCTCCACGGGTGGGGGCATCATCCCCGTGTGGTCACGGGACGGCACGGAGATTTTCTATTGGTCGGGACCAGGGCAGCGGTCGGTTGTCGAGGTGACGGGAGAAACCGAGCCTGTCTTCTCGGCCCCACGCCCACTCTTCGAGGTCACGGGGATGCACAACCAGTACGACGTGAGCGGCGACGGTCAGAGGTTCCTGGGCATGATGCGGGTAGGAGCCGCCGCGACCGACACGGCGGCAGAGCCCGCCACGCCCCGCATCAACGTCATCCTCAACTGGTTCGAGGAGTTGAAGCAGCGGGTGCCGACGGGAGGTTCGCGATGATCGGCACCTCGCTCGGTCCCTACAAGATCATCGAGCAGCTCGGCGCTGGCGGCATGGGCGAGGTGTATCTTGGCGAGGACACCCGCCTGGGCCGCAAGGTGGCGATCAAGCTGTTGCCCGCCGAGTTTGGAATCCGTCGAAGCGAACTATCGCTCCTGCAGTGATTCCAGGTCACTGGCGGGGCGCATCACTGGCCGGCGCGGCGTTCCCTATTTGAACTCGTGCCAATCCCCTCAGAAACGCCGCCTTCGATCCGCCGTCCACCGCCATGCGTGCCGCCGTGAGCACGTTGTCGGTCAGCACCGGCGCCATGAGCCCTGATTTCGCGTGGCGGTGATCGTTGGCGATCGCATGGAAGATCTCGTGGGCCATGACCCTCGCGTAGGCTCTGGCTTCTTCTTCGGCGTTCAGCCGACGAGCCCGACTCCCTGAGCCTTGCAGCACACGGCGGATTGCCGGGTCGAACAGCCAGGCCACGTCGGGAGGGGACTGGGTTCCGTTGACAAGGCCCATGACGTCGTGCGGAAGACCGAAGACGGACGGCTCGTGCGAAGACAAGATCACCTTGAGGAAGTAGCCGGGGGCGGTATTGTCGTTCTGCCGAACGGGTGGCGGCTGGTACCAATCGGTGGCGACGCCGAACTGCTCGAAGATCTCTTCGACCTCCAACTGCATTTTGCCGCTTACCTTTTCTGGCAGGCCCACAGTGTCGAACAGGGTGAGACGGAGTCGTAACCTCTCTGCATCGCCGGTGTTGGCGATCGGCGAGCCCGAGCTTTGTGCCTTGGCAGGGACCCGTTGAGGTGCCGCCGCAAGACTCGTATCCTGAGAACCCAGGACCATGAAAAGTCCCAGGCAGTTGGCAACGACGAGGCGTCTACTGCTTTTTGAAGTGAGCATGGCCCCAAGGTGCTGGGGCCCGTTTCAGAAGTCCTCGCGTTGCTCTGGTGTTGTTCTCGGGCTTTTCACGGGAAGTTCTGGGAATCGCTAACCTCCTGCCGTCATTGGGTTTTTCAATGAGCGAAGAAGGAATGGACGAGCGTCGAGAGCGTGCTTCGACGGCCCTTTTTTGCTTCCATCCCTTCGAGTTCGACGCCGCCGCAGGGCTCGTGTATCGGGGCGACGAAGCGACGCTGCTGCCGCTAAAAGCGGCCCATGTCCTGCAGCTGCTTCTCGAGAGTGCCGGGCAGCTGGTCAGCAAAGACGAGCTGCTGGAGACCGTCTGGGCGGACACCTACGTCGCCGAGAGCTCGCTGACTGACGCCATCAGTCTCCTGCGGCGAGTGTTGGGTGACGAGACCCGCGATCCGACCTACATCCAGACGCTGCACCGGCGGGGGTATCGGTTCATCGGCTCTGTGGAGGAGCGAGCCGCGTCAGCCCCGGATGCCGAGAGCGAGGCCCCTACGTCGGTCGAGCCCCGCGTCCCGGATGAAGGTGGGTTGAAGGTCGGCGAGAGGCTCGGGAACTACGAGATCCTCGACATCCTCGGTGTCGGGGCCATGGGGACGGTGTACCGGGCCCGGGACTTGGTCCTGGAGCGAGAAGTCGCCGTCAAGCTGCTAGCCCGCGCGGGGGGACTTCGCCGGCGATCCGGAGCGTCTGGCTCGTTTGGAGCGAGAGGCGAAGCTCCTCGCGTCGGTTTCGCACCCGAACATCGCGGCAATCCATAGCCTCGAGGAGACCGACGGCGTCAAGTTCCCGGTGCTCGAGTTGGTGGAGGGCCAGACGCTCGAAGAACGGCTCCACTCCGGACGGCGCATGGGTGTTGAGGAAGCGCTGGAAACGGCCCGGCAAATCGCTTTGGCGCTCGAAGCCGCCCACCAGCACGGCATCATTCACCGCGATCTGAAGCCGGCCAACATCAAGCTGACCCCCGAGGGGCAAGTCAAGGTGCTGGACTTCGGGCTGGCGAAGGCCCTGGAGGTGAGCGTCTTCGGCGACGAAGCTGCCGAGGCGCCGACCGAGAGCATAACGATCAAGGGCACTTGCAGGGGGGCGATCGTCGGCACGGTGGCCTACATGAGTCCCGAGCAAGCCCGGGGAGAGCCCGTCGACAAGCGCACCGATATCTGGGCGTTCGGGGTCGTGCTGTACGAGATGCTGACAGGGCAGAAGGTATTCGTCGGGGAGGACCTCTCGGACACGTTGGCAGCGATTCTGAGAGATGAGCCCGATTGGAACCTGCTGCCGCCCGGCATGCCCCCCTTGGCTCAGTCGCTGCTTCGACGCTGCCTACGTAAAGATCCCGACCGCCGCTTGCACGACATCGCTGATGCGCGGATCGAGATCGAGGACTCGCTCAGTGGGGACACAGAGGCTATGTCCGCGATGCTGGCTGCCCCCGCAGCCGTGGAAGCGACACGCGGGCATTCCGTGGAAGCTGGCTGCCGCCATCGCCCTTCTGGGGGCTCTAGCAGTCTGGATCACGACTCCGTCGCCGCCAGAGTCGCTGATCCGCCACCTTTGGATCGGCTCTCCACCAGAAACTACTTTCCAGAGCACTCTTCTTCTGGGGGTTGCGATCTCACCCGATGGCAAGTGGGTGGTATTCAACGCCAACCGGCAGCTTTGGCTCCGAGCGATTGACGATCTCGAAGCCACTCCCATCCGTGGCACGGAGGGTGCCAGAGTGCCGTTCTTTTCCCCCGATGGCCAGCAGCTCGGCTTTTGGGGAGGCGACAGGCAGATGAAGAAGGTTTTTCGATCACCGGCGGTGCGCCGGTGTCGCTGGGGCCAGCGCGTGCGCTAGTCCTCGGGGCGAGCTGGGCAGATGACGGCTACATCTACTTCGGGCAGGGTTACGAAGGGATCTTGCAGGTCTCGGACAACGGCGGTGAGCCAGAAGTAGTCGTTGCATTGGAAGAAGGCGCGCAAGCCTACGGACCACAACTTCTTCCCGGTGGCGAGTGGTTGCTGTTTACGCTGGGGAGCGTCTCCGGCTCGTGGAACGCTGCGAGCATTGTGGCGCAGCCGATCTCCGGCGGCGAGCCCGAGGTGCTGGTGGAGGGAGGGACCGATGGCCGCTACGTGCCCACCGGCCACATCGTCTATTCGCTGCAAGGCGCTCTTCTTGCGGTGCCCTTCGATGTAGACAGCATGGAGGTCACCGGCGGACCGGTGTCCATCGTCGAGGGGGTCCAACAAGCGTACTCCCTCGGGGAATCGGGAGCAGGCCAGTACGCGTTTT
Source organism: Acidobacteriota bacterium (assembly GCA_965214245.1). Lineage (GTDB taxonomy): Bacteria > Acidobacteriota > UBA890 > UBA890 > UBA890 > CBDCBL01. Next base: position 432,426 of record CBDCBL010000007.1, on the reverse strand, counting down.
CGGATCGCGGTGGGTTGGTGTACATGCCGGGAGGTGATGCTGCGAGCGCAATCCAGCTCGTTTGGGTGGATCGCAACGGCCAAGTCGAGCCGCTGCCCTTCGAGCCGGGTCAGTCTGGGTACTTGGACCTCTCGCCGGATGATCGGCGCATCGCGATCGAAATCCCCGGAGATGACGGCGAGTTCGACATCTGGATCTACGACGTCGAACGAGGGGGCAGCCAGGTGCGGCTGACCACGGAGGGCAGCAACGAATATCCCATTTGGTCGCCCGAAGGAGAGTGGGTTTTTTTCGCGTCGGATCGGGGTGGCGATTACGACATCTGGAAGCGCCGGGCTGACAAGAGTGTCGACGCGGAACTGGTGTTGGATACAGAGGCTACCGTGCTCCCGCAGTCGATCTCGGAGGACGGTACGATGCTGCTGTTTCAGAGTGGGGAGAACCCGCATCGCGACGTGGGAATACTGGCTCTCGATCCTGATCAGGAGCCGGAAACGCTCGTCGCTACCGCCGCCGATGAGGGTGACGGCAGCTTCTCGCCGGACGGTCGCTTCTTCGCCTTCACTTCGGCCGAGACCGGGCAAGATGCGGTGTACGTGTGGGAGGTGTCGAGCGGTCGGAGATTCGGGCCGGTCTCTACGAGTACCCGTGGTGGTCGGTCCCCTCTCTGGTCGCGAGATGGAAGGGAGATTTACTACCGCTCCGAACTAGGCTCTGGCATCCTCGTCGCGGAAGTGGATGTGGAGCCGTTTGTCGCATCCGACCCTGTCGAGATCTCGGACATCGTCACTTCCGTGGGCAACTACGATGTCACCGCCGATGGACAGAAATTCCTGGTGAGGGTGCCCGCTGGTAGCGGTGACACTGAGGACACAGCATCGGGCACCCACCTCAACGTCATCCTCAACTGGTTCGAGGAGTTGAAACGGCTGGTGCCGACGGGTGGCGCACAATGATCCGCATCTCCAGATGACATGACAGGAGGCAACAGATGATTCAGCGCAGCGGCACAACGTCGAGACTTCTCTTGCTGGCCGTGATCGTGGCGGCCACTACCGTTCCCTTCGGCACGGCCAGAAGTCAGGAGGGCAATCAGCAGAGCCTTCTGGAGACCATCGGCCCGTTTCGGAGCCACGGGCACGTCTACGACGAGAACAATATCGAGTCGATGCGGCCCCGCGTCATGGGAACCCGCGGAGTCGTTTCGACGGGCCATTACCTCGCCACGATGGCCGGGATGGAGGCGCTCGAGAGCGGCGGCAACGCTTTCGATGCCGGCGTCACCGCGGCCATGGCATTGAAGGCGAAGAAGATGGGCTATGCCGGCTGGACAGGCGTCGCCCCTCTCATTCTCTATAGCGCGACCGAGGACGAGGTGATCACCCGCGTCGGGGCGGGCCTGACTCCGGCACCGGCGACGCTCGACTACTTCCTCGAGCACGGCAAGACCGTGGCAAACACCGCACTGCTGCCGGCCGACGTCGACGTCTGGCTGGCAGCGCTCGATCGGTTCGGCACGTTCAGCTTCGCCCAGGCCGCCGACCCCACGCTGCAAGTAGCCGAGAACGGCTACCACCTCTACAAGATGCAGAAGTGGCTGATCGACGACAGGGCAAGGGCCATTCTGGAATTCCCCTACAACGCGGAGTTCTGGTTTCAGCATGGCGTTGGGCAGCAACGAGTCGGGCAGCTGGTGGTCAACGAGGACCTCGGCAAGCTGGTCCGCTACATGATGGAGGCGGAAGAGCAGACGCTCGCCGCAGACGCCAGCCGCTCGGACGGGATCCGGGCGGCCAGGGATGCGTTCTACAAAGGCGAGCCGGCCCGGGCCGTGGACCGGTTTTTCAAAGCGCACGAGGGCATCGTCACCTACGAGGACCTGGCCGGCTACGAAGGCAAGTGGATGGCCCCGCTGCACGCGAGCTTCATGGGCTACGACGTGTACGTCGGCGACGGCTGGTCTCAGGGACCGCGCTTGGTCCTGTTTCTGAAGATGTTGGAGAACTTCGACCTGCGAAGCATGGGGACAACACCCCGGCGTACATCCACGCGATCTCACAAGTGATCGACCTGGCGATGGCGGACAGCCACAAGTACGTCGGCGACCCGGACGTCGTGGATATCCCGCAGGCGCTCTACTCCCCGGAATACGCGCGGCGGCGTGTGGAGCTGATCGATGCGAAGAGGGCATTCCAAGACATGCCGCCATGGGGAGATCCCCGCAAAATGCTCGCCGACGGCCAGCCGTTCATGGGTTTGTCGACCCCGGGAGGTGACCAGCAGCTTCCCTCATCACGAGGACGGGACTATTCGTGTTGCGGGGTCGCTTGTTGGGCGCCATCGCGTTGGCCAGGGAAGCATCGAGGTTGAACTGGCCCATCCGACTGCCCAACCCGAAGCCCCACCCCCGGGATCATGGGCGTGCTCATGTGACCGTCGCTCTCGGTCATGGAGAAACACGTTGCCTTCGGAATCCATTACGTTCAGCGAGGTCGTATCGTGCGGCCGTGAAATCGTTCCCGGACGGCTGTTGCGAGCTTCCCGTGCTTCGGTTGCCCGCTGCCGCGCCGACGAAACCGACGGGCGCGTCGGGGGCAACTGCAGTCGCTTCTCCAGATCATCTTGAACGTCGTGCTCTGGGGCATGGTCGCCCGAACTGGCCCTCGATCAGCCGAGGTTTGGCAGCTACAACTTTCCGGCGACCGGCAGCGAGATCAACTCGAACCCCGCCCGGCTGAATCTGGAGGATCGCATTCCACCAGAGACTGCCGAGGCGCTCGAGCGAATGGGCGGCCATCGAGTCGTCTCCTGGGGTTTGTGGAACTGGCAAGCCTGCGCCCCGACCGTGACCTTCAGGGACCTGCAGACGGGGCTTCTGATAGCGGCGGGAGACGTGCGCCGCGAGACATCTTCGCTCGGCTACTGAGCGCATGGCACGCAGCCTCATGTTCCATAGCCTGATCACCTTGCTGCAACAGGCGCGGCAGGCCAACCTGGCTGCCGCTGGCGAGTCTCCGGCCGTAGCCAGGACGCAGGGTTGCTGGACCCGGCGCCGCGTTCTCAAGACCGCCGGCGGAGCCGGGCTGGCCGCCACCCTGCCTGCCTGCAGCCTGATCTCGCCACCCACACCTCCGCCCCGGATCGCCGTGGTGGGTGGCGGCATCGCCGGACTCAACGCGGCTTATCAGCTACACAACCTGGGTCTTGAGGCCACCGTCTATGAGGCCAGAAATCGAACCGGGGGGCGAATGTTTTCCGTCAGCGGAGCAGTGGGTGAGGGCCTGGTCACCAACCTGGGTGGCGCCCTGATCAACACCAATCACCATGACATGCTGGCGCTGGCCGATGAGCTCGGCGTGGACCTGTTCAACCGGATCGAGGACAGCGCCGGCTCACCGTCTCCCGCCACCAGGTACTTTTCGAGGGCCGCGTGATCCCCGAGGCCGAATTGGCCGGCGAACTGCGGCCCCTGGCCGCCCAAATCACTGCGGACGCCGATCGGATCGACCAGGACTGGGATCGGTATGCCCCGGCTCTGGATGCGCTGTCGGTGGCCGATTACCTGGACCGCCACACGGACCTGATCCCAGCGTCCTGGGTGCGCAGCTTGATTGAAGATTCCATCCGCACGGAATACGGCGCTGAACCCGCTGACTCTTCCGCTCTGCAGCTCTTGTACAACCTGCCCACAGTGGAAGGCCGGCGGGTCAAGATCCTGGGCAACAGCGATGACGTCTACATGGTCAAGGGCGGCAGCAGCCGGATCACCGATGCCCTGACCGAGACCTTGGACGGGCATGTCCGCACCGGCATGCAGCTTACGGCTATCCGCCGCCGGGGTGACGGCTTTCGGCTGAGCTTCACCGGCCAGCCCGAGGTGGATGCCGAGTACGTCATCCTGGCGCTGCCCTTCAGCGTGCTGCGCCAGGTCGAAATGGAGGTGGATCTGCCGCCGCTGCTCCGCAGATTCATCGACGAGCTGGAACTGGGCCGAAACGAGAAGCTCATCGCCGGCTTTCGGCACCGAGTCTGGCGGCAACCCGGAGGGTTCAGCATAGAGGCTTGGACCGACCTAGGGGCCCCCGTCGTTTGGGACGCCACCCAGAGCCAGACAGACCGCGAGGACGCTGCACTCACCTTCTTTTTTGGCGGTGACCAGGTCACGGGTCTGCAGGCAGGCACCGCGCCCGCCCAGGGCCAAGCCGTGATGGAGCGTTTCGAGGCCTTTGTCCCCGGCGCCCAGGACGCCGCCACCGGACGCTATCTGCGCACCGACTGGAGCCGCGACCGCTTTACGCAGGGTGCCTACTCCAATTTCAAGCCGGGCCAGCTCAGCACCTTCGACGACTTCTTCTACGTGGAATCCGACGATCCCAGCGAGCGCCAGAGTGTCCAGGTGGGCAACCTGGTATTCGCCGGCGAACATCTCAGCGACGCCTTCAGCGGGTTCATGAATGGGGGCGCCCAGACCGGCCGTCTGGCGGCGGAGCTGGTGGCCGGAATGGTGAACCTTGGGTAGACCCTGTACGGGCTTGTGACCTGCTCCATGTGTTTGGGCCACTTGTTAACTCATTGAATCGGTGCTTGACCGAAGCCCCGATTTAGTACCAGTCAGAGGTTGAGGATTTGGTGATTCTCGCCTTCGGGGCTTTCCGCTTCAACGCCACGAATCGGCTGCTGTTTTCGAATGGCGACGAGATCTCGCTGCAGCCGAAGCCCCTCGGCGTCCTGATCTATTTTTTGCGCCACCACGGAGACATCGTCTCCAAACAAGAGCTGCTGGATGCAGCGTGGGACGGCGCGACCGTCGCTGAGGCTTCGATTACAGAGGTCGTCAGCGTCCTCCGCCAAACCCTGGGCGACGATCCGCGACGGCCGACCTACATCCAGACCATTCACCGCCGCGGCTACCGATTCATAGCCCCGGTGTCGGTGGATGGCGAGCGGCCCGATGATTCCGCTTACTCCGAGCCGGTTCCCGCCGATGTGGAACCGGAGACGAAGGCTTCGCCGCCGCGTCCAACGCGTCGGTCGTTATCCCGCCTTTGGCGACCGCTCCTGTCCAGCCTCACGGTGGTTGTCGTCGGCGCGGTAGTAGTCGCGTCGTGGGCCGGGCTGTCGCCGCGAGAGGCAACGCCTCCGCGGGTGGTCCCCTTCTCTATCGAGGCACCGTCTGGCGGCGTGATTCCTGCCTATGGTCAACGCACTGCCATTTCTCCGGACGGCTCTACACTCGTCTACCCTGTGCGGTTTCAGGGCACGGGCTCGCTGTACGCGCGGGCCCTGGACGAGCGGGTCGCGAGACCTCTGGAGTTCCCGCGGGGAACGAGAGGCACAGAGAGACCATTCTTCTCGCCCGACGGCAAGCAGCTGGCGTATTTCGACGCCCGGGCGCTGAGGGTCAGGTCTTTGGCCAATGGAGAAATCACGACGCTCTGCGATCCCTGCGGGCCGCGCATCGGACAGATAACGATGGCCGGTGGAACGTGGTCCCCCGACGGCAGCACGATCGTCTTTGCGCACGGCAGCTTGATGAGCATATCGGCGAATGGCGGAGAGCCGCGGGCCGTCCCGAGCGCCGCGATCGACAAGGGCGGTGGCGAACCCGTCGCCGGCTCCGGCGGCGGGCCTGCCTACCTTTGGCCCAGCTTCTTGCCCGGCGGTGAATGGGTCCTGGTCACCATCCGCCGGACCCTGACGATACGCGGGGCGGAGATCGCCGCCGTAAACATCGAGACGGGTGAGCACCGGACGGTGCTCGAGGACGGGGCAAACGCCCGCTTCGTACCGTCCGGTCATCTGGTCTTTGTTCGCGACGGTGATCTGTGGGCGGCGCCCTTCGATCCGCGGGCGCTCGAGACTACGGGACCGCCTGCTCTGGTCATAGAGGGCGTCGCGATGGAGGAACGGACGGGCGCCTCGCAGTTCGCGGTCTCCGACACCGGGACGCTTGCCTACCACCCCGGCGAGATGCTCCGAGAGCGACACGAGGTCCTGCTGTACGATCGGGAGGGCAAGGTCCGGTCGCCGTTCCCGGAACGCTTGAGCTTTAACGCCCTGCGCTTTTCGCCGGACGGAACGCGCGCCGCGCTGGCCGTCCCGGAAGGTCCGGACTTCGACATCTGGATCTACGATCTCGAGCAGGGCACGCATATCGAGCTGACGTCGCCGGGATCGGACGAGGGGGCCCCGGTCTGGAGCCCCGACGGCAGGCGGATCGCCATGTCCTCTCACCGGGACGGACAAAGCGAGATCATCGTGCTACGGACCGACGGCAGCACAACGCTGAGCCGCAGCGACGACCCCCGCATCGTGATGGAAGAAGGCGAGCTCCTGCTCACTCCCCACTCCTGGTCCGCCGACGGAACCATCGCCTATTGGGTGGTGTCTCCCCAAGCCGAATCCGACATCTGGGTTGTGTCCGTCGCAGACAGGAAGCCGCGCCCGTTCCTCGCGACCTCGAGCCACGAAATGGCCCCGAGCTTCTCGCCGGACGGACGCTGGCTCGCCTGCGACTGCGGCGGGGAGATCCGCGTGTTTTCGTATCCGGACAAGGAAACGTCGTTCAGCGTCGGCGGCCCGGGAATAGCCCCGCGGTGGGGATCGAACGGCAACGAGCTCTACTACTTCTGGAATGGGATCTGGATGGTCTCGTTCGAGGGTCTGGACCGGATTCCCCAACCCCCTCGGAAGCTCGACATTCAGGGATCCCGCGGCGGGGTTTTCGACGTATTGCCAGACGGGCGCGGCTTCGGCGTGGTCAACAGAAACGTGGCCTCTCCCGGTCCGACGACCCCGCAGATCCACGTCGTCGTCAACTGGTTCGAGGAGTTGAAGGAGCAGGTGCCGACGGGACGCTAGGTGCGATCGCACGTCAGTAGCTGATGAGCGAGAGGCAGGGGATGTCTCCGAAGTGGCTTGTGTTGCGGGTCACCAACGGCGCCGCGTTTTGAACCGCCCAGGCTGCGATCCACAGATCCGGCTTGGACCGACCTGCCAGAGCGGTCTCGTTTCGCAGGGTCTCACGCGTGTGTGATCGCCGTGTCGGTAGGTTCACAGCATCCCTTGCATCGTAGCAGCGGCAACCGGTAGCCTGACGCGCTATGGATGGCGTCGAAATCGGGGGGGGGGGGGGGGGAGGGGGGCGATGAGCCCTGCGGTCATCAGCTTGGCGGCTTGCGTGCTGCTTGTTGTCGCGGGGATCCCTGCGCCCGGCGCGGCCCAGATTGACCGCGCGTCGATCTCGGGGACGGTCACGGACCCCGACGGCGGCGGCCTGCCCGGGGTTTCGGTGACGGTGCGCAACGAAGCCAACGGTTGCGTGCGCTTCGTGACCACCGCCGCCAACGGGGCCTACGTCGCCCCCGGCCTGAGCCAGGGCATCTACAGCGTGGTCTTCCAGCTACAGGGATTCGCTACTCTTGAGCGCCCCGGCGTCGAGCTGCTCATCGGCCAGGGCGTTGTCGTCGATGAGACCCTGCGCTTGGGCTCGGTGGAGGAAACGGTAACGGTTACCGCGCCGACTCCGCTCGTCGACGTGACCTCCAAAGAGATCGGTGGGGCGATTGCTGCCCAGGAGCTCGACGATTTGCCCAGCATCACCCGCGACCTGGCGGGGTTCGTCTCGCTTTTCCCGGGAGTGGTCCCGAACCCGCGCAGCGACCCGGGGGGCACCGATTCGTCGCCCTACGTCAACGGTCAGCACAGACGCGAGAACTCCTACAACCTCGACGGTGCGAGCAACGACGACGATCACACGGGCAACCTGGCGGGTGGCCAAGTGCGTACCACCCTCGAGTCGATCCAGGAGGTTCAGGTTCTGACCTCCCAGTTCGACGCCCAGTACGGCCGCACGCAGGGAGGGGTCTTCAACGCCGTCACCAGGAGCGGCAGCAACGAGTTTGACGGCACCGGCTACAGCTACCTCCAGGCTTCGCGGCTCAACGAAAAGAACTTCTTTGTCGAGCGGCTCGGCGTGCCCCAGCCCGACTTCACCGACACGATCTTCGGGTTCAATCTGGGTGGGCCGATCGCCCGCGATCGGGCCAACTTCTTTGTCAGCTTCGAACGGAGTCGGCCGGGGGGCGACGTGGCGCGCGAGTTCCCGAGCCGCCCCGACCAGAACTTCGTCACCAGGGAGCACAGCCTCAAGCGAAACTGGTTGGCGAAGCTCGACTGGCAGGTGGCCCCGGACCAGAAGCTCACCTTCCACTACCTGCGCGACTATTCCCCCATCTTCAACCAGGTGGGCGACACTGTGCGTCGATCCCTGACCCTCGAGGCTGCACGCGAGCAAACCGACCAGGACACGCACGTCAGCGGCTGGCTCGACTCGGTGATCGGCGATTACAGCTTCAACACGCTGCAGGTCTCGTTCGTCCACGAGAATCTCCAGTTCGGCAACCCGGGTTTCAACGCGAACGGCCAAACCTTCGCGGCCCAGCGGGCGCTCGACGTATCGAAGCTGCGCGAGACCTTGATCGAGGGAGCGTCGACCTCCGCGAGCGGCAGGACCAACGAATCGCTGCAGATCGACGACACCTTTTCGTTGTTCGTGCCGGATTGGCACGGCGACCACGACGTGCGCTTCGGCGGCCAGTGGTCGCGCCGCACCGTGAACAGGCTGGTGTCCAACCTGGCCAACGGCCAGTTCTTCTTCGACACGGACCGCCCCTTCGACGCGAATGATCCCAGCACCTATCCCGAGCTGTTTAGCATCAAGGTCCGCGGGCCGCTCGGCGGCGAGCCGTCGCACCAGACCCCGGCCAACAACGTGCTGGGGCTTTTCGCCCAAAACGACTGGCAGCCGACACGGGGGCTCACCTTGAACCTGGGCCTGCGCTGGAACTGGGCCGACATCACCAAGGACACGAACAACTTCGGCCCCCGTTTGGGGACGAGCTGGGATGCGTTCGGCGACGGCCTGACGGTGGTCCGCGGCGGCTGGGGTCGCTACTACTCGCGCTTCCCGGTCACGTTCTTCGATGACCAGTTCATCGATGCGGTGACCTTAACGAGCGGCTTCGACGAGTCCATACTTGACAGGTTCGATCAACAGTTCTTCATCGACCTCGCGGCGGAGAACGGCATCACCACGCTGAACGGCTTGCGCGATTTCCTGGCCGTGCTGATCGAGGACACCGTGCTCTTCAACAGGTCACCGTCGGTCGAGAACCCCGACCGCCGCCAGGCCCACGCCAACACGTTCACCGTCGGTGTCGAGCGCGAGTTTTTCTCGGAAATGTCGGTCGGCGTCGACTTCGTCCACACCAAGAGCAGCCAGATCCTCATCAGGACCGACCTGAATCCGCTCGGAACCGATCCGGTTTCGGGGAGGCAATTCCGCCGGCCGAACATCAGCGTTCTCGACGGAGAGGTCGTATCGCTCAGTAGCATCCGGACTTTGATCAACGCTGGCGAAAGTACGTACCGGGCGTTGTAACTCTCGCTCAGGAGGCGTTGGAGCGACACGGCGATTGGGGGTATCAGCGGCCGCGTCGCCTATACGTGGGCCGACCAGAGCGGAAACGCCGACCCGGGAACCCGGGCGGGCACCCGCTTTCAGTTCCGCACGGAAACCGGCTACGACTTCGACAACGGCGTTTTCATCGGCGAGACACCGGACCTGGGCCTCGACGACCCGCGCAACGTGGATCGTCCGGCACCGTGGCACCGCGACCACAACTTCGTCGCCTCCTGGACGTGGCTCGTGCCCCGTACTTCATGGCGCGGCAACGCGGGGCTGATGGTCTCCGGGATCTATCGCTGGATGAGCGGGCCGCACCTCGTGCTGTTGACCGGCAATTCGCGGATGGAAAACAACGGCCGTGAATTGGCGCCCTCCGGCATCTACAGCGCCGACCCCGACTCGGACATTGGCCTAACCAACGTGGAATTCGACGGTAAGGAGAACGGCGCCGAGTGGGCCGACTTCACGCAGCTCGACCTCAGCGTCCGCTACCGGGTCGCGATCGGGGCTGCCTACGACCTGACTGTGATGGTCGACGCCTTCAATCTCACGAACGCAGTCAACTTCTGCGGCTGCGGCGGCACCAGGTTTGAACGCAGGGGTTTCTTGATCCCGACCGGGGCGTTCGTGCCCCGCCAGATCCAGTTCGGTTTTCGCTTTACCTTCTGAGGCGACCTTCACCTTCTGAGGCAATTTGCCCCGGCCTCCCCTGAGGCGTCGGTGCCTCTGCCGGAGGCCGGGCTTGCGGCTATCCGCTCGGCGTTACGTCGAATCGCTGGAACTTGATTTGCAGGGGGAGCTTGAAACCGGAGCAAGCCGGCGAATTCCCCGGGGCACCGCGTAGCCACAAGTCGAAGAGCTGGTCCGTCGCGGTGATAGTCCGGATGTCATCGGCACCGGTGATCGGCAGGTCTTCCTGTTGCGACTCGACGATGTAGTTTCTCAGGTCGCCGGGGACCCTCCGATCGGCCCTGAAGCTGATATCGAGGTCTGTTGTCAGCCCCCCCGACGTCGGACCGGGCTTGCCCTTTTTCTTCGCGGCGGTCTTGAACGGGAGACCCGAAAAAATCGCGTTTGCCGTGTGGCGGCTCGCGTCGTCATCGGTCACGACCCCGGCCGTCGACAGCGTGACGCTGCAGCCGTTGGATGTCCACTTGAAGCCGGTTCCCCATTGCGCGCCGGCCCCCCAGATCTCCTCGTCCGGATCATCGTCGGCGAGGTAACGAAACTGGTGGCACACGCAGTGGACGGGGTCGTTCAGGTCTAGGTTGTTCGGGTCTAGGGGACCTCCCGACACGAACTCCAACGTGAAGGTGCGCCCGTCGGCCTCGTCCAGCTCGGTGGTAGTGGGGTCATCGGCGAAAAGAGAAGGCGGATCGGTGGTGTAGTCGAGAGCGACATTGCAGTTTTTCCCGAGGAATCCGCCAACGTCGACGTTGCCCCGGTCAAGATCGACTTGCACGAAGCCGTCGTCGGTGCCGTGCCTCGAGCCCACACAAGGATCGGCATAGGGTCCGTCTAAGTCGATCCGGTGGTCCTGGTAGAAGATGTCCAGCCCCGGGAAGGCACCTGTGAGATCTCCGAAGCCGTCCCCGTCCGCATCCATGGAGGGATCTTGCCGGTCCAGGCCATCGCCCTTCAATTGGTTGCCCCCGGTCGGGTCGCTGATCGCCATTTGGATGGCGAACACCGGCTCCGGATCCTTGGGCGGCTTGCCCTTCTTGGCGGCGGCGGCCACGGCCTGCTGGGAGGCGACGGCGCCGGCCTGTGGTATCGCCAAGGCGGCGACAATCAAAACAGTCGTTACCAGCAACAACGTGCGCTTCATGACTTCCTCCTGGCGGGCCACTTGAACCCCCGGCGTCGTAGCGGCTAGCCTTCGTTGGCCAGACCGCTGGTTTGCGGCTACACCTCGGCCCTGCGTTCACCGGAACCGGCCGATGGTGCGCTGGGAATTCATGTAGCCAGGAGGAGGAAGTCCTCAGTGTGGACGCAGGAAACCCTCAGGAAACTGTCAGGATGCCGTCAGGATGCCGGCAGAGGGCTACCGGAACGCGATTCCCGCTCGTCGGACGGAGGACATCCCCGAGTGGTCGAGAGTGATTGCCGATGAGCGAAACTGATCAGACTTCGCCCCCTGCCCTATCGCCCGGGGATGGCGAGGTTCTGACGTTCACGCCGTTTCAGCTCGACCGGCTCGCCGGGGTGCTGCGTCGAAACGGGACCGAAGTTCCGCTGGCGCCCAAGGCGCTGGAAGTTCTCGAGTACCTCTTGGGGCAGCCCCGGGAGGGTAGTCCCGAAGCATGAGCTCATGGAGAGCGCCTGGAACGGAACGGTCGTCACCGACCATTCTCTGACCGAAGCGGTTCGACTTCTTCGCAACGCGCTCGACGACAACTCGCAGCAGCCCACCTACATCCAGACGCTGCACCGCCGCGGCTACCGATTCATCGCCCCGGTGTCGGTGGATGGCGCACGATCCGGCGATTCCGCTCACTCCGAGCCGGTTCTCGCGGATGTCGGACTGCAGACGAGTTCCTCGTGGCCGCGCCGGCGATTGTTCCTCTCAGGTCTCGCGGTGGTTGCCGTCGTCGCGGTCGTGGTCGCGTTGTGGGCCGGGCTATCGTCGCGGCAGGCAACGCCTCCGCCGACGTTTGCCTTCTCTGTCCAGGCACCGCCCGGCGGCGTGATTCCCGCCAATGAGCAAAGCGTCGCCATCTCACCCGACGGCTCCACCCTGGTCTACGCGCTCCGGATGCCCGGCTACCACTCCCGTGGTTCTCTGTACGCGCGGTCCCTGAACGACGGAGTCTCGAGATCTCTCGAAGAGTTCCGCCGCCGTCCCTTCTTCTCGCCCGACGGCGGGCACTTGGTGGTTATCGAGGGCGGGCTGACGATCATGTCTTTGGCCGATGGGGAGAAGGAGACCTTCTGCGAAGAGTGCTTCAAGGGGCTGGGGTTCCGCTCGGGCGCCGGTGGAACGTGGGGCGAAGACGGCACGATCGTCGTCGCACACGGCAAACTTTGGTGACTGTCTGCGGAGAGAGGATCGCCGCAGGTCGTTCCGACCCCGAGCACGGAGGGGCCGGACGTCATGTACCTGTGGCCCAGCTTCTTGCCCGGCGACGAATGGGTCCTGGTCACCATCCGCCGGACCCGGACCATACGGGGGGCGGAGATCGCCGCCGTAAACATCGAGACGGGCGAGCAGCGCACCGTGCTCGACGACGGGACAAACGCCCGATTCGTACCGTCCGGTCATCTGGTCTTTGCCCGCGACGGCGATCTCTGGGCTGCTCCCTTCGATCCGCGAGCGCTCGAGACTACGGGGCCGCCCGCTCTCGTGATACAGGGAGTCGCGATGTCGGAGTCGCTCGGCGAAGTGCAGTTCGCGGTCTCCGACACCGGGACGCTCGCCTATTACCCCGGAGAGATGCTCCGAGTCCGGGGCCGCAACGAGGTCCTGCTGTACGATCGGGAGGGCAATTCCCGGTCGCCGTTCGCGGAACGGCTGGACTTTCGCGGCCTGCGCTTTTCGCCCGATGCGACGCGCGCCGCGCTGGCGGTCAGGGAGGGTCCCGACTACGACATCTGGATCTACGATCTCGAAGCAGGCACGCATTTCGTGCTGACGTCCACGAGCGCCGACGAGATGGCCCCAGTCTGGAGCCCGGACGGCAAGCGGGTCGCATTCTGGGCCTACCGCGACGGAATGAGCGAGATCATCACACTGCCCGCCGACGGCAGCGTCGTGACGACGCCCAACGAACCGGCATCCAGACCAGACTTCATCGTGTCGGGAGAGGGCATGCTCGTTCCCGGTTCCTGGTCCCCCGATGGAACCATCGCCTATCAGGCGGAGTCTCCAGAAGCCGGATTCGACATCTGGGTCGTGTCCGTCGAAGACAAGGAGCCCCGTCCGTTCCTCAATACCGCGATCGATGAGATGTTCCCGAGCTTCTCGCCGGACGGACGCTGGCTCGCCTGCGACTGCGGCGAGATCAGCGTCATCTCGTACCCGGACAAGCAAGCGTCGTTCGGCGTCGCCAGCCATGGAGTAGGCCCGAGGTGGGGATCGAACGGAAATGAGCTCTACTACATCTGGAATGGGCTTTGGATGGTCTCGTTCGACGAGCTGGACGGGATCCGCGAAACGCCTCGGAAGCTCGACATTCAGGGATCCCGCGGCGCCAACTTCGACGTTTTGCCGGACGGGCGCGGCTTCGGCGTTGTCATCAGGCGCCCGGCCACTCCGACGACCCCGGAGATCAAGGTTGTCGTGAACTGGTTCGAGGAGTTGGAGAAGCGGGTGCCGACGGGGCGCTAGGCGAACGCAACGAGCGGGCCCGCACGCTACACGGTGCAGGCAGGGACAACCGGCTGCATCGCTGATCTGACCGCGCTGCGAGAGGCTACGAGCCGCTCGCCACAGCAAAAGGCACGGTGTGTGTCAGCTCGTTGCCGGTGATCAGGTCCTTGATCTGAATCTCGATCTTGTAGGCTTTGTCCGTCTCGAGCTGCTGGATCGCAGCGAGCGGAATGTCTTGCTGAACGGCGAAAAACGGCATTGTTTGGTTTGGTAGCCGGGCGATGCTCCGGTCGTCTCCGGCGCTGAGAATACGGTAGCCGATTTCGAGCTGTGTCTCCTGCGTCGCCGGATCGGCAGCCGCTCCCCGAACAAAGTAGATCACCGTGATCGTGTCGTTGCGAGCGAAGACGTTGTCGATGTCGGTGCGCAGCTCCAGGTTCCCGACGCGCGTCCCCTTGTAGACGGTATCGACATCGATGGCGTCGGCCGTTTGCTCGATTCCACTGGCAATCAGTACGCTGGGGATCTGCAGCTCGCCGCCGCTGAAGTCCGGCACCTCGAACTCGTAGTTAGCGGTGGCGAGCCGCGTCGAAGCTACGTCGACCACCCCCCAGGCGATGCGATAGCTCCCGGGCAACAGCGTCATGCCGAACGAATGGGTGCTTATCTCCTCGGCGTTGCCATCGCCGAGATCGACGTTGAAGTCGATGATGAGCTCACGCACGAGGGCCTCGGGATTCCTCTCCAGCACAACGCCGAAAACGCGCAGCCAAGCAGGTGCCGGGGCGCCGTCCGCCTCGAAAGTCAATCCGGCCTTGCCGACTTCGAAATTGAAGATCGAGTAGGTGGCACCCGGTTGTGCCGGGGTGTAGGCCATTTGCTGTTTCAGCGCCAAATCCTGCCGGGTCTCGTCACTCCCCAGGAGCTGATCCATGGCCTCCAGGGAAGCCATCGTTGCTGCGCCGCCGGGAATCGTGCTCGGCCCTGCCGGCCCGGGTATTGCCGGATTGGCTCGGCGTGCCGCGAAGTAGTTGCTCACCTCGACGCCTGCGCGAAAGGCCTCGTCGTCGAGCTGGATGCCCCTGGTGGCCCTGGTGAAGCCCCGCCCTTGGGCGCGCAAGAACGTGATGGTGTCTCTGTTATCGAGGAACGGATTCTGGCTGGTGTCGATGGTCCAGATGACCCCTCCCCTGGCCGTTGCCAAGTTGCGCTCCTCTGCAAGGATCGGTATGCGGCCGTAGATCAGGTGGAGCTGGCCACGGTCGGTTGCGTAGCCCGGGACGCCTTCGTTCGCGTAGCGCTCATAGGCTTCCGTCGCGCGGTCAATCCAGATCTCGCGATATTCGTTGTCGGTGGTATCCGGTGTTGGATCGCGGTCGGCCCAGAACGCGGCGATAAAGGCCTGCTGCTCCGCCCGGGTGTTCGCGTCGTTCCAGGCGTCTTGTTCGGCGGGGGTCCAGATCAGCCTGACGATGTTGTCGAAATCCTCGAGGATGGCCGCTTCCGTGAGCTGCTCCGGCGGATCGCCGGCGGCTCTTTGCCCGCCGCGGCCGGGATGATGGCTGCTCGGCGCATCGGCAGGTTCGGCGCCGACGGTAGCAACCAGAGTGAATACCGCGACCATGGTAAGAATGGGTGTGCGTCGCATATCGGGTTCTTGAGAATCGCTACCGGTGAACGATCCGGGAGTATATTCCCGCCCGTCAGATGGTACCAGTCGGCCGGGGGTGCCGGAGATCCGCCATCCCGGTGCTGTCCCAATAGGACACCAGCCGCTGGCCCTGAAGCCCACAGCGTTGTTGATGTTGGCCGTGGAGTAGCCTACAATCGCGAATTCTGACGGATTCACTCGGAATTACTTTCCACATGTCTACTCGATCGACGGCACCGGCGACGCCACCCATCGCCATCTACTACGAGCACCCGAGCTGGTTCGGCCCTCTCTTCGACGAGCTGGAGCGGCGCGGCATCGCCCACGACCGGCTGCATGTCGAAGATCATTCCTACGACATCGCGGATCCCCGGCCTCCGTATTCCCTCCTGTTCAACCGCATCAGCCCCTCGGCCTTCACCCGCGGGCACTCGGGGGCGATCTTCTACACGCTGCAATACTTGGCACATCTCGAGAAGCTGGGCGTGAAGGTGATCAACGGGTACGAGGCTTTCGCCACGGAGATCTCCAAGGCGCGGCAACTAGCGCTGTTCGCACAGGAGGGTTTGCCGGCGCCGCCTTCCCGCCTTATCCACAACGCGTCGGCTGCCGCGCAGCTTGCCGAGGGCCTGAGCTTCCCGGTCATCTTCAAGCCCAACATCGGCGGCAGCGGCGCCGGAATCCGCAAGTTCGAGAGCGCCGCCGACCTCCGACAGGCGGCCGAGGAAAACGATCTGGACTTCGGAGTCGACGGCACTGCGCTCCTGCAGGAGTTCATTCCGGCGGCGGAGAGCAGGATCGTTCGGGTGGAGGTGGTGGGGGGGCGGTATTTGTACGCCATCCGGATCTACATGCCGGCCGACGGCGCCTTCAACCTGTGTCCCGGCAGCATCTGCATGTGCGTCGGGGGCGACAAGCTGGAGCGCTCCGCCTACCCGGAGGATGCGCCGAAAAACGAACTGTACGTCGAGGGCTACGAGCCGGCGGCGGAGATCGTCGATCAAGTCGAGCGCATCATGGCCGCGGCCCACGTCGATGTCGGGGGCATTGAGTACGTCGTCGACGAACGCGACGGCCGGCACTACTTCTACGACCTCAACGCGCTATCGAACTTCGTGGCCGACGCTCCCAACGTGATCGGCTTCGATCCCTTCAGCCGTTTGGTCGACTACCTAGTTGAAGAGGCCGATCGTGCGGCGAACGGAAACGGCGCCGGATAGGGTGTGAACATGCGTTTCGGCTTCTGGCTGCCGGTTTTCGGAGGATGGCTGCGCAACGTCGAGCAGGAAGGGATGGAGCCTTCCTGGGACTACGTCTCGCGCCTGGCCCGGCGCAGCGAGCAAATCGGCTTCGACCTCACGCTGATCGCCGAGCTCAACCTCAACGACATCAAGGGAATCGAGGCGCCCGCTCTCGACGCCTGGACCACGACGTCGGCGCTCGCTGCCGTCACCGAGAGCCTCGAGCTGATGGTTGCGGTGCGGCCCACCTTTCACGAGCCGGCCCTGCTGGCGAAGCAAGCGGCGAATATCGATCGGATCAGCGGCGGGCGTCTGACCATCAACCTGGTGTCGTCGTGGTGGGAGGACGAGGCGCTCCAGTACGGTGTCGGGTTCGATCACCACGACGATCGATACGCGCGTTCTTCGGAGTGGCTGGAGGTGGTTTCGGGGATGTGGTCCGAAGAGAGGTTCAGCTTCTCCGGCGACTACTACAGCGTCGCGGAGGCGATCCTCGAGCCCAAGCCGGTGCAGAAGCCGCGGCCGATCGTGTACGCGGGCGGCGAGTCGCCGCGGGCCAAGGAGATGATCTCGAAGCAGTGCGACGCCTACCTCATGCACGGCGATCCTCCCGCCACGGTGGCCGACAAGATCGCCGACATGCGCACCCGGCGCTCCAGCCTCGACCTCCCCGACCTCGTGTACGGCGTGTCGGGCTTCGCAATCTGCCGCGATACCGAGGAGGAGGTTCGACGCGAGTACGAGCGCGTCGCCAACGTCAGCGACGGAGCCGCCGGCTTCGAGAACTTCCAGCAGTGGCTCGCCGGCACGGAGCTGGAGCAGGAGCTGCAGGTGCAGGACTACTCGGTTTCCAACCGGGGCCTGAAGAGCGGTTTGGTGGGAACTCCCGAGCAGCTCGTCGAGCGCCTGCGGGCCTTCGAGGCCGCCGGGGTCGACCTGGTGTTACTTCAGTTCAGCCCGCAGTACGAGGAGATGGAGCGATTCTCCGAGTCGGTAATCGCCCGCTACGGCCGGTAGCTCGACCCTGTTCAACCTCGAATGTCCTCGAGGACGATCAGAAATTTCGGAGGTTACCTCCGAAATTTCACGATCGGTACGTCATACAGCCAAGCAACCGGCGAGCCACATTCTGGCCCGCCGACTTTGGTCATAGAAGCGCTAAGAAGGTCCCTGGGGATTATGGAGGAGCGCCGCCTTCATCGCCGCACGCAGGTGCAGCGACAAATCGAAATCCGGTCGTTGGGCGAGCTGAGCAGCAGTAGCTCCAAGTGGATGCAGGGCGCAGACCGGAGCCCCACGACCGCCGCAACCGCTGTATCCACCACCGCTCCCGGCCGCCTGATCGACATCGGCTGCGGCGGCATCGGCGGCGTGGTGGACAAACCTTCGAGATCGACGCGCCCTGCGCGGTGCTCATCCGCGGCACCGAGGGCAAAGTTCAAGAAAGAAGAGGACTGGTGCGCAACCTGCGGCCAAGTGACGCGGGCCACCGGGTGGGCATCTCGTTCGACGAGCCGCTGGTGGCGCTCGGTGATACCGAGTGGCACGGCCTCAAGGCGGTTCACGATCACGCGGTGAAACCGCTGGTGTTGTTGGTCGACGACGAGCCCGGCGTGCGCAGCGTGCTCGATGACTTTCTGACCGAGCGCGGCTTCCGCGTGTTCCCGGCAGTCGACGCCGACGAGGCCCTGCAGGCGATCAAGCACGAGCGCCCGTCGCTCATGATCCTCGACCTGAAGCTGCCCAAGATGGGCGGCCTCGAGTTGCTCGAGCAGCTCCGGCGCATCGGCGTCACCGTGCCCAACATCTGGGCCATGTCGGGCTATGTGAGCGATGAGGACGCGCGCAAGGCCATGCAGCTCGGCGCCACCGAGTTCCTCAACAAGCCCTTCGACCTCGACCACATCGACTACACACTGCGGCTGCTGGGGCCCTTGCTGTAGCTTCGTGGCGCAGGGCCCGCACTCCCCCCGCAGCGCCCTAGATCAGGAGCCGCCTCCCGCCTTCGGGAAGATTTTCTCGCCGTCGTAGTCGTTCAGACCGCAGAACGCGATTACCTCGAAACCGTTTTCCTCCAATAAAGCCGCGGCACGCGCGGCTCGGCCACCGCCGTTTCAGGCGGTGAGGATCGGACGATCCCTCGGCACCTCGTTGAGCCGATCGGCGAGCTCCTCGATCGGGATGTTCAGATAGCCCTCCACGGTACCGTTCTCTTCGAGCTCGTCGGGCCGGCGAACGTCGAGCAGCAGCACATCAGCGCTCTGCAGAAAATCGGCCAGCTGCTCGCCCTCGGCGCGCGGCGCGGCGGGCTGCGGCCGCTCGCCGCGCTCCCTCTGACCGGTCGCTTCGGCGGCGGCCGCGGAGTCCGTGGCCGCTGATTCGGCGGCGGCGGTTTCCTCCGGGCCGCTGTTATCGGGCGCTGCCTGGCAGCCCACGGCAACCACGCCGACGGGCAGCAGCAACGCGAGAACCCTGGAAATTCTCATGTCCCCTCCTCGGTGTGGCCGCAGTCTACCGAACGGCGGCGCCAAGGACCACCGGGCGTTTCGTGACGGCGGGCTTCGCGGCGGCGCGGGCACATGCCGCACAGCAACGGCCTGAGACGTGGCTTACGGCCAATCGATTTCGAAACCGTCCGTTCCGTCGCCGTAGACGAGATCGCCGTAGCGCTGCCAGCGCTCGATCGCCGCCTTCGGCATCGGCGGCTCGTTCGGCAGTGCCACCGCCTCCTCGAGCTCGGCGGCGTTCGCCGGCGCCGCGAGGACAGCGTCGATGGCTGGATGCGCGGCGCAGAACCGGTAGCAGTCCAGCGCGCCGGGTGCTTCACCGGGCCACTGCGGATGCCCGGCGAGCAGGCTCCCCCAGCGCGTCGCCGTGAACACGATGACGGCGACGTCGTTTCTCCGGCACGCCGGAAACACCTCCTCTGACGCCTTGCGGTGCGCCATGTTGTACCGCTGCATGAGAACGTCGACGCGCGGGTCCTCGGCGAGGCGGCGTGAAACGGCGCGGTCGTGAGCCGTCGCCCCGACGTAGCGAATCGTTCCTTCATCCTTCCACCGCGCCAACTCGGCAAGCGTCCCGTCGTCGCCGTGGATGCAGTCGGGGTCCTCGTCCGGATGCACGTACTCGGCGAAGAAGACATCGAGGTGGTCGGTACCGAGCGCTTGCAGGTACGCGGCGAGCTCCCGACGCAGGCCCTCCGGTGTGCGGCTGCCGCTCCCCGTGGCGATGGCGATCCGGGCGCGATCGCGAGCCGCCAATTCGCGCAGCGCCGCCGCCCACTTGCCGCTACTCAGATGGTAAATGAAGAAGAAGTTCACGCCGCGCGCCGCGGCAACGGCAACCCCTTCGGCGAACCGATCCTCCCGGGCTCCGAGACCCAGAAGTAAGATCGGCACGCCCGCCCCGGTTGTCAGGTCCATCGTCTGCCCCTTGTGGGCCCTGCGATCGGCTGACATCAGGCGCCAACGGGATCAGCGCCTACCGATTATCGAGCCTACCGCCCGCCCGCGATATCGAGGCGCCGGAGCTCGTCGAACCAGTCGATCACGAAGTGAATCCGCGACCCCGGGTTGGCGGCGTCCTGCTCCAAATCCTCGAACATGAACTGCAGCAAGCGGTCGCCCTCGGGAGCGATCTGGTACGCGCTGCCGAATTGCGTGCCAACTGCCATTGGCGAGAACAATTCCTCGGGGGAGCCGGCGGGGCCGAGATCGGGGTCGAAGTCGAGCGCCAGAAGGGTCTGCCCGCGGCGGTAGTAGAGCCGCCGCGTGTCGGGGCTCCAGGCAGGCTCCGACCCGCCGTCGACCGTGACTTGTTGAACCGCTCCTGTATTGGGAAAGGTGGTCACGTAGACTTCCGTCCCGCCCGACTCGTTCGACACTCAGGCGATCCAGCGGCCGTCGGGCGAGAATTTGGCCGACACTTCATTGGTTTCGGTATTGAAGAGAGGCCGCGGCTCACCGCCCTCGGTGAGCGAGAAAACCCAGATGTCGTACGACCCGGTATTGACGGTTCCGGTTTGCCCGTAGAGCAACCAGTCACCGTCGGCCGAGATTGACCGCACCAACTGGTTGCCCTCCGCGCCCAGCACGTGCTCGGGCGGCGCGCTGAGATCGGCACGTCGCTTGTAGATGTCGGTGTTGCCGTCGACCTCGGAGGAATAATAGATATAGTCGCCGGCGGGGCCCCATTCGAACGCCCGGTGATCCGCCTCGGACGCGAACACCTGCTGCACGCCGCGGGGGGCGAGGTCGTGAACCATGATGCGCCTTCCGGCCTCCTCGGTGTCGAGACGGTACGCGATGCGGCGGCCGTCGGGCGATAGGCGCGGCAGCCAGAAAATCCCCTGCTCGACGGGCTTGGCGATAACTTCGTCGATCTCGCCGTCGAGCCTGCGCCACACGAGGTTCGAATCCGGCACTTGTCGCGCCGTTCCCTCCACGAGCACCAGCGTGCCGGCGACGGCAAATTGGCCGACGCCCTGGCGAATCGGCACCGCCGGGCCCGTGGTCGACAGCGTCTCGACGTCGAACGGAACCACTAACAACGAGTCCTCGACGAGATAGGCGAGATGACCGGTGAGCAGGTACCGAGCCCCGAGTGCCGGTTCGACGACGACCTTGGTGGCGCCGGAGCCACGCTCCAAAACGGCAACGGCGGGTACGGTGGCCCCACCGGCCGCTAGCGAGTAGAGAATCGCGGCGGTCCCCGGTATGTGTTGCGGCGCGACGAGAAAGCGCGTATCGACCCCTGGATCGCCCGCCAGCAACAACATCGGCGGACCGCCGGTTTCCGGAATCTCGAACAACCCCGTCGCCGGTGCGCTGAACACGATCGTGCCGTCGGCGCCCCACGACACTTCGCCGCCGATGACATCGTCGGCGGTGGTGAGCGGCAGCGGCGGGCCGCCGGCGACGGAAACGCGCTTGAGCTCCGCACCTTCGGCGAACCCCACCCACTCTCCGTCGGCCGAAAAGAACGGCGTTAACGAGTTACCAAACGGTACGAGCTCGCGCGGCTCGAGTTGATCGAGAGAGCGGATCATCAGCGAACGGCCATTCTGGCCGCTGATCGACGACAGGTAAGCAATCGCGTTGCCGGCCGACGACAGGGCCACCGATCCGTTGCGGCCGGAAACGAATCGACCTTCTTCGATCGGCACGACGAACCGCTTGGCGCGACCGGCTGCGGGTGTGCCGGGCACCATGCCGAACCATACGGCGGCGGCCGAAACCACGCCGACCGCGATCATCGCGGCCAGGGCGATCGGTGTCGGGATGCCGCGCGCGCCCGCGGCGGTGACGCCCGGCGCGGCGGAGGCTTCGCCGGCGGCGTCCGATACCGACGAAGCGTCGGCGATGGCCACGGTGCGGCCCGAATCCACGTCCTGCGCCAACCGATCCAGATCGACGGCGAGGTCCTGGGCGCCCTGGTAGCGGCGCCCCGGGTCTTTGGCCATGGCCTTGCGCAGGATGCGGTCGAGCTCCACCGGCAGGCTGCTGTCGACCTCGCCAATCGAGGCCACCCGCTCGTGCACGATCTGCTGCAGGGTTTCCACCGTGCTCCGACCCGAGAAAGCCTTCTTCCCGACGGTCATCTCGTAGAGCAGGCAACCGAAAGCGAAAACGTCGGCGCGGTGATCGATCTCGGCGCCTCCGACCTGCTCGGGCGACATGTAGCCGGCCGTGCCGACGACGTGCCCCGCGGCGGTACCCAGCGCCGTCGGCGATCCCGAGCCCTCGGGATCGATCATCGATCCGGTCGTGTCGATCTCGGTGAGCTTGGCGAGGCCGAAGTCGAGAACCTTGGCGTGTCCCTCTTCGGTGAGGAACGCGTTGCCCGGCTTGAGGTCGCGGTGCACGATGCCGGCCTTGTGCGCGGCGGCCAGCGCCTCGGCGATTTCGCGCGCCACGCCGAGCGCCTTTTTTACCGGCATGCGGCCGTGATCGAGCACCCGGTTGAGCGGCTGGCCCTCGAGGTGCTCCTGCACGATGAAGTGGATCTCCGTTCCATCGACGGTTTCGGAGCCGACGTCGTGGATGCCGGCGATGTGCGGGTGATTTAGCGCCGCAGCCGCCTGGGCCTCCCTCTCGAAGCGCTCGAGCCGTTCCGGGATCGAGGCAAAATGCGGCGGCAGCACCTTGATGGCCACCTTGCGGCCGAGACACGAGTCTTCGGCGAGATACACCTCGCCCATGCCACCGGCACCGAGCTGTTCGAGGATCTTATAGGGGCCCAACGAGCTACCGATCACAACACCGTTTCCTGTGGCGGGGAGCGCGGCAGGATTCTATGCGCGAATGGGCCCCGGCAACAGGGAAAATTCCGCATTCACCCCGATCTCGCCTGTCACGAGTCCGCGAGCGTATGTATGTGTACACATATACTTGCTATAGTTCAAGCGAGCAACGGCAGATGAGGCCGAAGAATCGCGGAATCTCAGTTCGCGTGACCGTCACATAAGGAGGTAGCAGTTGCCGCAACTGCACCTGTACGTCTCCAAAGAACTCGCCGACCAGGTAAAGGAACGAGCCAAGAGCGACAAGAGGACGGTCTCGCAGTACCTCGCCGATTTGGTGAAGAAAGAGGTCGCCGACGAGTGGCCGCCGGATTTTTTCGAGCGACTCGTCGGGGGATGGGAAGGTGAGCGCCTCGAGCGACCCCCGCAACTTCCCTATGAAACTCGTGTGGAACTGCGGCTCCCCGAAACGAGACAGCGCAGCGAATCGCCGCAGGAGGACTGACGGGAGACCGATGTATCTCCTCGACACCAACGTCTGTGTCCAGCTGATCAACGATGCTTCCGCCGCGATGGCGGGGAGGATCGAGACTCACAAGCCGTCGGAGCTGAAGTTGTGCTCGGTCGTCAAAGCCGAGCTCCTGTACGGCGCCCGAAAAAGCGGCCGCAGTGCCGGGAACTTGAGACGGCTCGAACGCTTCTTCTCCCTGTTCGGAAGCCTGCCATTCGACGACGATTGTAGTGAAGCGTACGGCCGGATTCGCGAAGAGCTCGAGCGCGCGGGCACCCCGATCGGTCCCAACGACGTCCTGATCGCCGCCATCGCGGTGGCGAATGACGCGACGCTGATCACCCACAATGTGGGCGAGTTCTCCCAGGTAATCGGCTTGAAGCTCGAGGACTGGGAAGCGGGCTAGCAGGTCCCAACACTCGATCGCGCCGGATTGACACCCTCCCCGGCGCTAGTAACCTTAGGTCGGCAATCGACTGCAGTTCACCCGCCGCGGAGCACGATCGCGGCCTGCCTGAGCACGGCCTTGCGGAAGGGCGAAAGGCGAATGGAAACACTGGCGAGCGCGCACCACCGGCGCCTATCGGCATGAGCCTTCGGCATGACGTCATAATCGTCGGCGGCGGTGGCGCGGGGCTCCGCGCGGCCATCGCCATCACCGAGACCAATCCTTCTCTCAGCGTCGCCGTGGTGAGCAAGGTGTACCCGATGCGTAGCCACACGGTTGCCGCAGAGGGGGGCGCCGCCGCGGTGGCCAAAGAAAACGACAGCCTCGACGATCACTTCAGAGACACCGTCAGCGGCAGCGATTGGCTCGCCGATCAAGACGCGGTGGAGCTCTTCGTCGAGACCGCCCCGGCGGAAATGATCCAGCTCGAGCACTGGGGCTGTCCGTGGAGCCGCGAGCCCGACGGCAGTGTGGCGGTCCGCCCCTTCGGTGGAATGAAGATCGAGCGCACCTGGTTCGCCGCCGATAAGACCGGTTTCCACATGCTGCACGCGCTCTACCAGACCTCGCTGAAGTACAGCCCGATCACCGCGTACAACGAGTGGTTCGCCACCACGCTTCTCGTGGAGAACGGCCGCTGCCAGGGGGTTGCGGCTCTGGATCTGCTGACCGGCAACGTTGAAACCGTTCTCGCCGGGGCCGTGATCATGTGTACCGGGGGAGCCGGCAAGCTGTTTCCGTTCACCACCAACGGGGCGATCAAGACGGGCGATGGCATGGCGATGGCCTATCGAGCCGGGGTCGGCCTGAAGGACATGGAGTTCATCCAGTACCACCCCACCGGCCTGCCCGGCACGGGCATCCTTATTACAGAGGCGGCGCGCGGCGAGGGCGGGATCCTGGTCAACAAAGACGGCTATCGGTACCTGCAGGACTACGACCTCGGTACGCCGTTGGAGATCACCGATCCGAATCATCCCGTAAAGAAGAGCATGGAGCTCGGCCCGCGCGACCGGCTCAGCCAAGCGTTCATCAAGGAAAGAGACAAGGGCGGCACGATCGCCACGGACCACGGGGCGATCGTCTACCTGGACATCCGCCACCTCGGCGAGAAAAAGATCGACAAGAAGATCCCCTTCGTGCGGGAGCTGGCCAAGAACTATGTCGGCATCGATCCGGTCGAGGCACCCATTCCGGTGCGCCCCGTCGTGCACTACGTCATGGGCGGCATCGACACTGACATCGACGGCGCCACTCCGTTGCCGGGCTTGTACGCGGCCGGGGAAACCGCCTGCGTCTCCATCAACGGCGCCAACAGGCTGGGCTCGAACTCGCTCACCGAGCTGCTGGTCTTCGGCGCCCGCGCCGGCCGGGCCGCGGCGGAGTTCGCCACCGCCAATGCGGATCTAGACGTGGCCGCCCTCGAAGCGCAGGGCGCCAACGAGCAGCAACGAATCGCCCGCGACTTCATCAACAAGCAGGGCGGCACCGAGCGCATCGCGACGCTGCGCAGAGAGATGCACGAGACGATGGAAGACGGCGCCGGTATCTATCGTGCCGACGCCACGCTGCGCGCCACCAGCGAGAAGCTCGTCGAGCTGCGCGAGCGCTTTGCCAACCTCTTGATCGAGGACCGGAGCCTGACCTTCAACACCGAGCTGACCTCGGCACTGGAGCTCGACTTCATGCTCGACCTGGCGCTGGCGCTGGCGTACAGCGGCCTGGCGAGAACCGAGAGCCGCGGCTCACACCAGCGCACCGATTTCCCGGAGCGCGACGACGCGAACTTTCTCAAGCACAGCCTCGCGTTCAAGGCCGACGACGGCGTCCGCATCGACTACAAGGATGTCGTGATCACCAAGTGGCCGCCCGAAGAACGGGTCTACGGAAGACAGGCGGATTGACGTGGCCAAGACGATAGAGCTCGAAATCTTCCGCTACCGGCCCGAACAGGAGTCCGAGCCGACCTTCCAGAGCTACGAGGTGCCGTTCAACGAGGAATGGGTAGTCCTCGACGCGATCAACTACATCAAGGACGAGATCGACGGCACGATCTCGCATCGATGGTCGTGCCGCATGGGCGTCTGCGGAAGCTGCGGGATGATGGTCAACCGCGTTCCGCGGCTGACATGTGCCGCGTTTCTGAAGGAGTACTACCCGAAAAAGATCCGGGTGGAACCCCTCGATGGCTTCCCGGTGGAGCGTGATCTTGTCACCGACATGGACGGGTTCGTCTCGAAGCTCACCAGCGTGAGCCCGTGGATCATCCGCAACGAGGGCGAGGAAAAACCGATCGAAGAGGGCACGTATCTACAGAGCCCGGGCGAGCTGGCCGAGTACAAGCCGTACTCGATGTGTATCAACTGCATGCTTTGTTACGCGGCCTGTCCGGTCTTCGCCCTCGATACGAACTTCCTCGGACCCGCGGCGATCGCCCTGGGGCAGCGCTACAACATGGATTCCCGCGACCAGGGCCGCGACCAGCGCCAGGAGGTCATCGCCTCGCACGACGGCATCTGGCACTGCACTTTCGTGGGTGAGTGCAGCGCCGTGTGCCCCAAGGACGTCGACCCTGCCGGCGCCATTCAACGGGCCAAGCTGTCGAGCACCACGGATTACTTCAAGGATCTCCTGATGCCGTGGGGGAAACGGAAATGAGCTACATCCGCAAGGTTCCCAACACCTGGTGGCTGAAGCGGAAGCCCTACTTCTTGTTCATCGTCCGCGAGCTCACGAGCGTGGCGGTGGCGGTGTATTGCGCGTTTCTGCTCTACCTCATGTACACGCTGAGTGAGGGGCCGGAGGCGTATGCCGCCGCCATCGGGCTGATCATGTCGCCGACGAGCTACGTGCTGCACGCCGTCGGTCTGCTGCTCGTCCTCTACCACGTGATCACCTGGTTCAACGTCACGCCGAAGGTCCTCGTCTTTCATATTGGCGAGGAGCGGGTTCCCGCCGTGATCATCGCGGGGGCACACTACGCCGGTTGGCTCGTCGTCTCCGGCGCCGTCGCATGGTTATTGTTGGCGACGGGAGGCTCGAGTTAGCGATGGCAAAGTCGAACGAACCGATCTTCTGGTCGCTGTTCTCGGCGGGCGGCATGATTGCGGCGCTGTTCTTGCCGATCTTGATGGTGATCACCGGATTCGTGATCCCGCAGGGCTTCGCGCCCCTCGACACGTTGTCGTACGAGCGGGTGCACGCTGCGGTGTCCGGCAGCATCGTCGTGAAGCTGGTCCTCTTCGGTGTGATCGCCCTGCCCTTCTTTCACTGGGCGCACCGCTTCAAGTTCACGCTCGTCGATATAGGACTCCGCAAGATCAGCCTTCTGCTGGGCGTTCTTTGTTACGGGGGCGCCTTCGCCGCGACCGTGTTCACCGCGGTCGTGCTCTGGCGGATCTAGCAGATGGAGGCACGTTATGGCATCAAAACCTGACCCGATTACCCGCAGAAAACTGCTGACCTCCGCCGCGGCGGCCGCCGCGGTGCCCTACAGCGCCCGCGCCCTGGCCTTCATGCCGGGCACCGAGTGGCCGGCGCTGCGGCAGAACGAGCAGCAGATCCCATTCGTCAACGACACCCAGCCCGACGACCTCACCAACCAGATCGTCTGACAAAAACCGTTCGACTGGCACACGCCCGCCGATCGCCTCTACGACGTGTCGCACTACGACAAGCCCACCGAACTGAGCGACGGGAACATCGACATTACCGGGATGGTGGAGCGACCGCGGACCCTGTCTCTCGAGGAGCTGAAGCAGCTGCCGAGCATCGAATACACCGCCACCATCGAGTGCGGCGGCAACGGCCTGGCCGGCCGCTTCATGGGCGCCATCGGCAACATGCGCTGGACCGGCACGCCGCTCATGCCGCTGCTCGAGGACTGCGGCATCCACCCCGACGCTATGGAGGCGGTGTTTTTCGGCGCCGACTCCGGCATCGAGGAGATTCGGCGCAACGAGTACGAGCAGCACTTCGCCCGGTCGCTGCCGCTCGGCCGGCCGGTCGTGGACACGGCGATGCTCTGCTATGCGATGAACGGTGAGCCGTTGCCGCTGCTGCACGGCGCGCCGGTCCGCCTCGTGATTCCCGGCTGGTTCGGCGTCGCCTGGGTGAAGTGGCTCAACCGCATCGACATTGTTGATAGGCGCTACGTCGGCCGCTTCATGTCGCGCGACTATGTAACGTTGCGCGGCGAGGAAACCGACAGCGGCACCGTGTGGCACCGCACGCTGGTCGGCCCGATGCGGGTGAAGTCGATCGCAGCGCGCGCCCTTCGACAGGACGACGGTGACGTACGCATCGAGGGCGCCGCCTGGACCGACGGTACGCCGCTCGAGTCCGTGCAGCTGAAAATCAACGGCGGCGAGTGGATGGAGGCCACACTGCAGCCCAAGCCGGCCGACGCGACGCCCCACACCTGGACGTTCTAGAACTACGTGTGGACGAATCCGCCCACCGGCACCCACACCCTGGTGTCACGCGCCACCGACGCCAAGGGCCGCGTCCAGCCGACCGAAACCGACCCCGAGATCGCCCTCAAGAAGACCTACTGGGAAGCCAACCAGCAGATCGTTCGCGAAATCGAGATCTGAGACCGCAGGGAGGAGGGGGGGGGTGCAGAATAGCCACGTCTTTCTCTACTTTACATGATCATGTATATTTCAGCGTACCCAGACCAACGCGAGACCGTAAGCAATAGCGCACTAGCGACACCAACGATGTCGACCGAAACCATCTCTCTGACCGACCTCAGGCCGCGCATCTCGGAGCTCGTCGAGCGCGCGCACAAGGAGTTCGAGCGCTTCGTCATCACACGTCACGGGCGCGCCGAGGCCGTGTTGATGGCGGCCGCCGAGCTCGAGGGGCTTCTCGAGACCATCGAGATCCTCTCGGATCGCGTCCTCGTCAAGCGCCTGATCGAAGCCGAAGAGGAACTGCTCGATGGCGGTGGCCACGCGCTCGCCGATCTGCGCGGTGCGCTCGCCGAGCATGGCGACGGTTAGCCTCTCCAACCACGCGCGCAAGAGTTACGAGAAGCTGGCGCGTTCCGATCGGCGCCTCTTTGTGCGCGTCGACCGCGCCCTCGATCGGCTCGCGGGCAAACCCGACTCCGGTAAGCCACTGTACGGCCCCCTACGCGGCAAACGCTCGTTTCGCGTCGGCACCGTGCGCATCATCTACCGATACGAGCACAGCGAGTTGCTGGTCCTCGTGCTGGAGATTGCCCAGCGGCAAAGAGCCTATCGTTAGCAGCGGCGATGATCGGCTACTTTAGAGCGCGCCAGCCGCCAAGCCTCGCTCGGCTGAGGGCCGGTACTCAGAACTTCCTCCCGCAAGCCTCAGGACTTCCGCCCCGGACGCCTACACCCTGTCGTGGGTCAAGAGGACTTTTTTCGAGGAAGCCACCGGCCAGAACCCCGGCAACGCCCCCACTTGGGCTCCAGGGCCCGGGAAGGTGGAAGAAGGGCGAAATCTGGTGCGCTTCCAGAACCAGCACCAGGGAGGGAATCATGTACCGTTCCGTACTTCGGGTGACTTTTTTAGGCGTGACGTGCCTCGCGCTCGCCTGTGGCGGCGACAACAAAGTCGACCCTGCGCAGCGCAACGACGATCTCGGTATGCCTGCGGCCGTGGCCGATTACGGCAGGCTGCCGCTGAGCTTTGAAGCCAACCGGGGGCAGACCGACGAGCAGGTGGAGTTTCTGTCTCGTGGCAACGGCTACGCTCTGTTCTTGACACCCAATGAGGCCGTGCTGACGCTGCGCGACCCGGGGGCGCTGGAGGCGCTGGTAGCCCTGACCGCAGCAGACGCCACGCCCATGACCATGCAAGACCAACAGGTTGCCGTTGAGACGGAAAGCGCCCAGGGCAGCGCACCGACCACGCTGCGCATGAGGCTCCGTGGAGCCCAACGCGACCCGCAAGTGGTGGGACTGGAGCAACTGCCCGGCAAGAGCAATTACCTCATCGGCAACGACCCGGAAGAATGGCACACCAACGTCCCTAACTACGCCAGGGTCAAGTACCAGGATGTATATCCCGGTATCGATCTCGTCTATTACGGCGACCAGCGACAGTTGGAATACGACTTCATCATCGCGCCGGGAGCAGATCCCCGTGTCATTCGGCTCGGGTTCGAAGGGGCCGAGCAGCTCAGCCTCGATGAGGACGGCAACCTGAGCGTGTCCGTGCCCGGCGGCACGATCCTGCAAAGCGCCCCGCTCATCTACCAGGAGACAGTTGAGGGCACGAGGACAACGATCCCCGGGCGGTACGTCGTCGACGGCGCGCATGAGGTTCATTTCGACGTGGCGCCGTACGATGCCAGCCGACCGCTCATCATCGATCCGGTGTTGGTCTTCTCGACTTTCCTCGGCGGCAGTGACTCCTTCGGAGGCAGCGGCGATACAGGCACGGACATCGCGGTGGACACAGCCGGCAACTCCTATGTGACGGGGAGAACCGTGTCGCCCGACTTCCCCACTTCCGTCGGAGCCTTCCAGCCCGAGCGCGCCATCGGTTCCCCAGAGGTCTTTGTCACGAAGGTTAACGCTGCCGGTGATGCGTTGGTCTACTCCACCTACCTGGGCGGCTCCTCGGGAGAGTTCGGCCTCGCCATCGCCGTAGATGCGGCGGGTAATGCCTTTGTGGCCGGGCTTACCGGGTCGGCCGACTTCCCCACCAAGAATCCGATCCAGGACCTGTTCGGCGGTGGCCTTTTCAAGTTCGACGCCTTTGTGGCGAAACTGGATTCCACCGGCTCGGCGCTCGTCTACTCGACATTCCTGGGCGGTAGTGCGCTGGAATTTGGCCATGACATCGCTGTGGATGCCGCCGGTAATGCCTACGTGACCGGCCGAGCCGGTAACTCCTCCGACTTCACCGGGATGGCCGGGACTGCGGCCGGGATTGACATCCCGCACATCCAGCCGTCGCCCGGCGGAGGTGGTGCCAACGTCTTTGTCGCGAAGATCAACGCCGCTGGCAATGCGTTCGTCTGGGCCACATTCCTAAGCGGCGGTAGCCCCGATGCAGGCCGCGCGATCGCCGTGGATGCCACTGGCAACGCCTACGTGACGGGGAGAACCAGTTCGCCGAACTTCCCGGGGACGGCGGGGAGCCCTATCCAGGCGGCGTACGGCGGTGGCCCGGGCAGCCTTTGTTGCGACAATTTCGGAGGAGACGCCTTTGTCACGAAGATCAACGCTGCCGGTGATGCGCTCGTCTACTCCACCTACCTAGGCGGAAGCGAATTCGATCACGGCTTGAGCATGGCCGCGGATGCTGCCGGCAACGCCTACGTGGCGGGGTTCACCCGATCGTCCAACTTCCCCACGGTGAATCCTACCCAAGGCGTTTACGGCGGTGACGCCGGAACCTTGACTCCCGGTGCTGCAGCACGAGACGGCTTTGTGGCCAAGATCAATGCCGCCGGCGATGCGCTGGTCTTTTCCACCTTCCTGGGTGGCGACGCCGACGACGGAATCCAAGGTGTCGCCGTGGATGCTGCTGGCAACGTCTACGTGACGGGGTCCACCCTCTCAGTCAACTTCCCCACGACCGTCGGGGCCTTTGATACCACCTTCGATCGCACCCTCAACATCTTCGTGGCCAAGCTGGCGTTCACTCCATGGACTTGACCCGATTTCGTGGACACCTTACGACGTACACGGGAGGTGTTCAGGATGCCAAGGACAAGAGGGCCGTACCCGGCGGAGTTTCGGCGGCGGATCATAGAAGTGGCACGAGCTGGGCGGAGCGTCGCCGAGCTGGCCAAGGAGTTCGAGCCGTCGTACTGGACGATTCGCCAGTGGATCAAGCAGGCTGACCGCGACGAAGGCCGCAGCGCCGAAGGGCTCAGCACTGCTGAGCGCGAGGAGCTGGGGCGGCTGCGGAAAGAGAACCGCCAGCTGAAGCAAGAGCGGGAGATCCTTTCAAAAGCCGCGGCCTGGTTCGCTCGGGAGACCGACTCGGTACCGCCGAAGTCTTTCGAGTTCGTGAGCGGTCACCAGGCGAAGTATCCGATTGCCACGATGTGCCGTGTGCTGGAGGTCTCCTCCAGCGGGTACTACGCGTGGCGCCGGCGGGAACCGTCGGCTCGATCGCGGGCGGACGCAAAGCTGCAGGCACGGATCGAAGCGATCCACAGGGAGAGCCGAGGCACCACATAACCTACATCCCAACGTGGGCAGGGTTCTTGTACTTGTCGGTCGTCGTGGACGTCTTCAGCCGTCGCGTTGTCGGTTGGTCAATGGCGACCCATCTGCGCACCGAGCTCGTGCTCGAGGCGCTGAACATGGCGATCTCGCAACGACGGCCCCAACAGGTGATTCATCACAGTGACCAAGGTACGCAGTACACGTCGATCGCCTTCGGTCAGCGCTGCCAGGAGGTCGGGGTGCGACCGTCGACCGGATCAGCCGGTGACTGCTACGACAACGCGATGTGCGAGAGCTTCTTCGCCACCCTCGAGTGCGAGCTCCTGAACCGCCGGCGGTTCAGGTCCCAGGCGGAAGCCCGCATGGCCGTCTTCGAGTTCATCGAGGGCTTCTACAACCCGCGTCGCAGACACTCACCCCTGGACTACGACTCGCCCATGGGGTACGAAAGGAGGTACGCTCAGATCGCTTAAATGTGAGCGGGAAACCGTCCACCAAAGCGCGGCAACTCCAAAGCGGTGAGGTGAACCCCGTTCATTAGACACTCAAACGAGCTTTCTATCCTGGTGTCCAACTCGGCGCCCAGGGCCTCTAGATCCTGGGCGTCGAGCAGTCTTCCGCACCGCCCGCGAGCGCAAACACACGGTAATGACCGACGGCTCGCGCTTCTTCACGATCCGGCTTGGAAACCCGATCAACGCAGTTTCACTCGGAATCGAGAAATGTGGCTCGGTTCTTCATGGCCTCCGGGTCCGAATTCTGGGAGAGCAAGAGGTCCAGTGCGCTGACCAGTTCACCGATGCTCGAGCGCGAGAAACGAGCCGGCGACACGAGAACGATCCCCCAGTGCTCGGTGCCCGCAACCGCTGCCGCTTTCGCCAGAATGGAAAAGTCACGAATGTCGAAGGTGACCAGCGCGCGGCGCTCCTGAATCGCTTCAGCGAGCTGGCGCGCATCGGAGCTGCCCAGAGTCTCGCGTTCGGCGGCGGCGACAACGTCGTATCCACGGCGGCGCAAACCCGCGGCCACGCGTGGGCTGATCATCTCGTCGAGGTACAGCCTCACGAATCCGAGCGCCGCCCCCGCGGTCGAGGTTCAGACGACGTTCTTTCGCGCACGACGAGATCGAGCTCGTGCGCGAGCTCCTCGGCAACATGGCGGTTGTCCCCGATCAGCGCCTCGATCTCGTCGGGAAAGGAATCGAAATAGCGAGTCGCGATGTCGAGCCGTTCGGCCGAAAGCCAAGGGTACGCTTCGACAATCGCGGCGGTGTCGAACTCGTAGGCACGCGCGGTGTCGATGATCTCCCAAACATCGGGGCCTCCGACCAGCGCCGCGCGCCGGCCCGCCGGACCATCGACGAAACGGATCCCCGGGTGCTCCTGGAGCCGGACCCATTCCTCGATGATCCGCCTGTAGCGCTCGCTGTCACTCTCAGCACGCCAGCGTCGCGCTCGCTCGCCGACGCGGTGTGCCAAATCGTCCGCGATTCGGAAGGACAGGTTTTTCATCGTAATTGCGCCTCACATGACGTTCCTAGATCCGCCAACGACCGTCGCACACAGTGTATGTAACACATGCACTGCGCGCAACGATAAGAAGGAACTTCGGTGAGCACTCACAACCGGGACGTCGGCGCGACTGAAGGATCGCGGAACGCCGCGTCAGATTGACAACGCTCCCTCGCCACCGCGTTGCTGGTGGTTTCACAGCCGCTACGGTACTCTGCGGCCCGCGCACACCGTTCCTGAGGTCATCCGATGTCGAAGATCTGCAGCAGATTCATCGCGTCCGTTCTCCTGGTTCTGGCGTTTGCCGGCAGCGTTGCCGCTCAGGAGCTGCAACGAGCCGTCCCGGAAGAAGTGGGACTTTCTTCCGCACGCCTCGAACGGCTCAGCACTGCCCTCACGAAGTACGTCGAGAAGGAGCAATTGCCCGGGGTCGTCGCTCTGGTGGCCCGCAAAGGGCGCGTCGCGTATCTGGAAGCATTCGGCCAGCGCGATCGCGAGGCCGGGGCAGCGCAGCGGGCTGACGACATCTTCCGCATCGCCTCTCAGTCGAAAGCGCTGGTCAGCGTCGCCATCATGATGCTGCAGGAAGAGGGGCGGCTGCTGATTTCTCACCGGCTTGGCCGCTACCTGCCCGAGTTCTCCGCAACCACGGTGGCCGTCCCTAACCACAATGGCGGGTACGACGTGGTTCCGGCCGACCGCGCCATCACCATCCGGGACCTGCTGACGCACACCTCCGGAGTCGGCTACGGCGGTGGCGCCGGGGACGAGCGTTGGGCCGCAGCCGGGATCCAGGGTTGGTACTTCGCGGACCGCGACGAGCCGATCGTGGAAACCGTCACGCGCATGGCGGTGCTGCCGTTCCCAGCGCATCCCGGTGAGCGGTTTGTCTACGGCTACTCCACCGACATCCTCGGCGCCGTGGTCGAGGTTGTTTCGGGTATCTCGCTCGACGAGTTCCTCCGCACTCGTGTTTTCGAACCCCTCGGCATGCGCGATACCCACTTCTACTTGCCGGTCGCGAAGCGCGAGCGTCTCTCGGTGGTCTATTCCGCGGGCGACGATGGTCTTTCGCGGGCACCCGATCCTGGCGGGATGGTCGGTCAGGGCGCCTACGTGGACGGGCCGCGGAAGAGCTACTCGGCGGGAGCCGGCTTGCTCTCCACGGCTCGCGACTACGCCCGCTTTCTCCAGATGACGCTGAACGGCGGAGAGCTCGACGGCGTAAGGATCCTGTCGCGCAAGAGCATCGAGCTCATGACGGTGAATCACGTAGGCGATCTGTTCGCCGCTGGCGCGCCGGGCATGGGGTTCGGGCTCGGATTCGAGGTTGTCGAAGACCTGGGCGCCCACGGTGTTCTGGGATCTGTAGGCCAGTACGGTTGGGGCGGCGCGTACCACTCCGTTTATTGGGTCGATCCGGCCGAGGACCTCGTGGTCGTCTATTTCACCCAACTGATCCCCAGCCGCGGCTTGGACGACCAGGCCACGCTGCGGGCGTTGGTGTATCAGGCAATCACCGACGGCGAAGGATCGGATTAGAACATCAGCGGTTTTCAAACAGGAGGTACGACATGTCCGAGATTCGGGGTGGACGGCGCTTGGCGCTGCTCGCCGCGACCGCGATCGTCTGCGGCGCAACTTATGCATCGGCCCAGCAGGAAGTGCATTTCACACCCACAGTGGCTTATCCAACCTTCGCGGTGCGCGAGCCCGTGCTCCGCATCAGCCCCGGTACGGTGCTGTACTCGGAGACCAACAAAGGCCCGTACTACGAGCCCGGCGGCGGCGAGTTTCCCGGCGAGGTAGGACCGTTCTATATAGAGGGTGCGACGACCAACGATACGCTCGTGGTCGAGATCATCTCGGTCATGCCCAATAGCGGCTTGGCGGGCTCGCAGATCTATTCGGACTTCGGCGGCCTGGCCACGGACGTTCGTATGCGGCTGCTCAACGAGCCGATCGCGGCGCAACGCTACGAGTGGCGTCTCGATACCGAGGCGATGACCGGCACCGTGGCGCTGCCGGACAGCCAAATGAGTGAGATCACTATCGAGCTGGAGCCCATGCTCGGGCGAGTCGCCGTTGCACCGCGCGGCGAGGAAGCTTTCGTTGGCCTGTGGCCAGGGGATTTCGGCGGCAACATGGATGCACAAGAGGTGAGCGCCGGAACCACCGTGTACCTGCCGATATTCCACGACGGCGCCTATTTTTATTTCGGCGACGGCCACGCGCGGCAAGGTGAGGGCGAAGTCAACGGCACCGGGTTGGAGACGTCGATGGACGTCGTGCTACGGATCGACCTAATCAAGGGCCAGACCATCGACTGGCCTCGGTTCGAGGACGACGACTACATCATGGTGGCGGGTAGCGCCCGGCCGCTCATCGATGCCTTCCGTCTGGCGCATGTGGAGCTGGTCGAATGGCTCGAGAGCGACTACGGCTTCGGTCGAAACGACGCCTACCTGCTCGTCGGCCAGCTCGGCGAGAGCTCGGTGGCCAACATCGTCGATCCTGCCTACACGGTGGTGGCGAAGTTCCCGAAGAAGTATTTGCCTAGCCAGTAGAGGATCGGAGCCGACTCATCCGGCGCGACGATGTCCGCCAGAGGATGGGAGGGTAGCCGGAAATCCGGGCGGTGTGAAAGGGGTGCTGCTTCTTACACCGCGGTCGCCGGCACCAGCGACGCCAGGCTGTAGTCGAGGTGATCGAGATCGAACGGCTTGTCGAAGAATACCGAGGCGCCGAGATCGAGGGCGAGCCCGGCCTCTTCGTTGCTGGCGTAGCCCGACATCGCCCAGATGTGCGGCACGCTGAGACCGCGGTCCTGCATGCGCTCGAGCAGCTGAATGCCGGTGACCTCCGGCATCTTCAGGTCGAGCAGCAAGAGTAAAGGGGGCTCGAGCTCGATGGCGGCAAGCGCCTGGTTGGCGTCGCCGGCCCGAAGCACGCGCAGGCCGCGACGCGTCAGAAACCTGTCCAGCGTGTTGCGCACGTCGGGCTCGTCGTCAACGATGAGCGTCGGCGGCCGGATGTCGTAGTCTTCCACCAACTTCGGCCCGAGCCGTTTGACGTCGCCCAGTGCAAAGACGGGATCATCGAAGGCGATGCCGACGCGGTTGCCGTCTTTGACGCCGCGTATGAGAGTGCGCACGCTGCCGCGCTCCGCCTGGATCTTGCCACTGGGGCCGCTGATTCGTACTTCGCACGCCTGTCCCACGTCGACCAGTTGGCTGAAGATAGCGGCAATGCCACCACAACCGATATCGATCAGGCGGCCGAAGTTCTTCTCGGGTACCGTTGTCTCCGGCTTAAACGCCGACTGTTCCCAAGGAGCCCGAGGGATGGGGATCCTGAGAGGGCGGATCTCGAGCTGGCGGCTTGCTGGTGTCCGACGATAGAGGCGACGTTCTTGCATGCCTTCACTACCCTCTGTGCCGTCTCCAACCACGTTAACCAATAGATAAAACTATAAAACAACATTATTAGGCTTGATAAGATATAAATAAGTTATTATCCAACAAAGTTAGATACTATTAGTCATTCAATGGCTAGTATCGTTGATCCCGCCTACACGGTCCAGGGTGATAGTTCCCGAAGAGGTACTTGCCGAGCCGAGGTTGTGCCCGACCGCTGCTCGCCGCAGGGTGCCGCTCGCCGAATCAGTGCTGCGTCAAGTCCAGGTCCGCAACGGTCATGACGAGGAGGCGCTTGGGCGCCTTGCCGTCCGGGAGCTGAATCACGGCCTTGCGCGTCTTTGTCGCCACGTCGAAGGCAGTCACCGTGTCGTTCGGTGCGCTCGACACGTAGACGGTCTTGCCGTCGGGGGTCGCCGCCATCCAGTACGGGTCGCCGGCGTTGTGCAGCTTGGCGATTTGCCGGGGCGGACTCTGGGTCGCGTCGAACACGAAAACCAGCCCGCGATTGACGTCGGCCGACCAGACTTCCTTGCCGTCCGGGGTCACGACGAGGCCGTGCGAACGGCTGGGCGATGCCCGCTCCTCGGCGGTGAGCTCGTACTCGACACGAGCCGCCACCTCGCGGCGCTCGAGATCGAGCACCAGAAAGCCATCCAGCCCGTCGGTGTTCACGTAGAGACGCTTGCCGTCGGGGCTGATCGCAATCGGACGCGGCGCGTCGCCGGTGGGAATGGTGGCGACCACCTCGTGCGTGCGGGTGTCGGCGATGTAGATCTTGTTGTTCTCCGTGGTCGGCAGGCCGCGGCGCTCCATTTGCTCCGCCGTCGCCATACCTCGATCCATCGGCGACAGATACATGAATCTGTCGTCGGGAGAAACAACGGCATTGTGCGGCAGGCCGTCGGTGGGAATGCGCGCCACGATCTTCTCGGCGTGCGTGTCGAACACCTCGTAGACACCCTGCCCGTAGAGCGGCACGTACAGCAACCTTCCGTCCGAAGTGACGTCGATCTCGTTGGGTCGCTTGCCGAAGATGTTGTAGCGCTTGATGACGACGTCGCGCACCGGATCCACCACCGCCAGTCCGCTGTCGAACTCGGTGGCGACGTACAGGACATCTTGTGAGGCGGGCGTCGTCAGGCCGTGCGGGCGATCGCCGACCTCGATGGAACCGATGATCTTGTTAGTCGCCACGTCGACCACGGTGACGTCGTTTCCGGCACTGCTCAGGATGTAGAGCTTCTGGCGCTCACCGGTTGCGGCACTGAGGGTCGCCACCAGCGCGACGACGAGCACTACGGACACCACGATTGCTCGTTTCATGATTTCTCCTCCTCCAATCAGGACCACTTCATCATTCTTCATTCTTCGCTGCTCGAGACAACGGGTCATGCAAGAAGCGCCAACACGTTTTCCTCTACCTGGGTGATCTCGACGTTGTCTTGCCCCACCCTCGTCGTGAATCGATACAGGCCTCTGAAGGCAGGGCCGCTGATTTGGGCGCCGTCGGCAAGCGGATCGAAGGCGCTGAAATGGCACGGGCAGACCAGCAACGGATGCCGCGGCGTGGCGCCCGAATCCAGCCGAACCGGCGCGGTATCCGTGACGTACTCGACGTTGCAGATCTCGTGCGGGCACAACCGGCAGAAGGC
This sequence comes from Acidobacteriota bacterium, assembly GCA_965214245.1. Taxonomy (GTDB): domain Bacteria; phylum Acidobacteriota; class UBA890; order UBA890; family UBA890; genus CBDCBL01. Next base: position 393,809 of record CBDCBL010000007.1, on the reverse strand, counting down.
CTTGACCTCACCGGGACCGTCGGTGGTGGCGGTACGCAGCAGGACGCCCTTGAGCAGCACATCGGCATCGGTCGAATCAGGGCGACGCAACCAGGCGTCGAAGTGAACGGCGCTCCACGGCTCCGCAATCGCGGTCAGCAGCAGGACCACTGGGCTTTCCAGATCGAGATAGCCTTCCTTCGGCGCCGCCACCCGCTGGGCAAGGCGGGGCCCCACGGCGAGCATACTGAGCCACTGCCGTAGCAAAGCCCGGCGATGTAGGAAGGCCGTCATGGCTCTACCTGATGAGCTCTGTGTCGGGAAACTGTGCGTACCAACCGAACCAGAAGGCCCGGTGCGCAGCAACCCGCGGTAGCCGCAGGGCTTCGTCGAGCTCGGCGACCAAGGCAGCCTCGGACACCCGCCAGCGGCGCCCCGCGGTATCAACGATCGCGCCATCGTCGAGGCGCCGGTCGAAATTCACATCACCGGCGTCGAACACGCGGTTTGCCCCTTCCCGGCTGGTCACGACCACCAAACGACGGCCGCCATACTCCAGCTCGTGGAGCGGATGCTCGTCGAGGAACGCCGTGCCGATGGCAAGCGGCCGCGTCCCCGCCGGCGCGTCGGGCAGGCGAATCGCCAGGACTTCGGCCTTGTTCTTGAGCCGGTCGTCGAGCTCGGGGACCTCGAACATGAGTCGGTCGGTGCCGAAGTACTCGCGATAAGCGGCCCCCTCGGAATAGTCGCGCTCGAAGCCGGTATCGATCGACAGCACCTTCGTATCGGGGTGGGCCGCCCGCCACTCTCCCCACGTCGTCGTCACGACCGGGTACACGTCGAGCTCGATGCCCTGCCCCACCAGTGGACCGACCGCCGGACCGCCGACGAGCGTCGACCACAGGCTCATCGTCGCCTCGTCGAACATCAACTTGTTGGAGCGGTACAACAAGCCGCTGGTGCCGAGCGTCACCAGCCGCCCATCGACCATGCTGCCGTAGGGAATCACTGTGCCGCACAACGTGCAGTACACGATCGTCAGCTCGACGCCACCGACCGCATCGCGCACCAATTCGTGCCAGGCGATGATGCGCCGCGGGTAGGCCCGCGCTTCGCCCCCCAGTGCAATGCCAAACACGAGGTGGTCATCCTTCAAATACTCGGCTGCCGCCGCCTCTAGGTGCGCCGGATGATCGAGCGGCGGGATGCCGTTGACCCGGACACCGCCCCAGACGATCTCGTCGAGACGGATGGTGGCGGGCGCTTTGGCGGGAAAGAAGCGTTGCATGCGGGCGTCGATCAACCCGTACACCGTTCCCTTGAACAGGGCGTAGTCGGGGTGGGGCTCGTAGTCTAGGTCCCAGATCCAGTCGCGCCACAGGCTCAGATCGTCCGGCAGGGTGCGGCCGGTTTGCTGTACCAGAAAGCGGATCAGCCGCCGCCGGATGCGGGAGCGGAGATCGGCGGTTTCCGATGGCGTCAGCAGTGTGGCGAGGTCGACGAGCATGATCGCGTAGCCGTCGCGCCAGTTGGCAGCGATTTGCTCGAGGGCAGCTTCGGCGACCTCGGAATCTTCCGACGTCGCCTCGAAAAACATCCGGATGTCCGGGTGCGGCGATGACGGGGTGTTGACCGGCGCTTGGATTGTGAGCGTGGTCGCAGCGGCGACCGGCGCCCGCGTTGCGAGCGCAGCTGGAGCACCGACTGGCGCTTGGATCGCGATCGAGGCCGTGGCAGCAGCCGCAATCGCAAACACCGGAAGACGAGCGCGCATGACGCTACCAGTCTATACCGCCGCTCACATCCGCCCCGGAGCCGACACCGGCCGTCCGACGCGGCGCGTCAATGCGACATGGCGTACAGCGCGACGTTGATCCCCACGGCGTAGGCGGGGAAGGAGAACTGCTCGAAAAACGACCAGTCCTCGTTCTCACGCTCCCAGCCGTCGGCGATGTCGGTGTCGTGCGACATGAGCACCATGAGGCGGCCGCTCCTGCTCTCGATGCCGCGCAGATGCGGAATGTCCGACTCGAAGCCGCGCTCCGAGGTTGTGTAGCCGCCCGAACGGCGCCACCACTGAATGGAGGGAATCTGCGGGATTTCCATGACCGGATACATCATCTGCCGGATCGGATGATCGACGTCGATGTCGATAATGGGGTATTCATCGGACGGCAGCACGCGCCCGATTTCCCGCCGCCAATGGTCCCACGCCGTGATGCCCCAGAAGTCGTCGACCCACAGGAAGCCACCGCGCAGCAAGTAGTCGCGCAGGCGCTCGACCTCGAGGGGATCCAGGCCGATCGTGCCGACATCCGACATGAAGATGAACGGGTAGTCGAACAACGCCTCGTCGTACAACGTCACCACAACGTGGTTGGGATAGTCGCCCGACCTGCTGATCGGCGCACTGGTGAACTCCTCGAGCCGGCGCATGAAGTTCCTGTCGCCCTCGGGATAGTCGGTGGTCCAGCCCGTACCGAGGTATTCGTCGCGCACCTGCGTGTACTGGACCCGGGCGAAGACGAACGACCCGTCGATCTGGGCGTTCGGGTCGGGGTAGCGTGGCGTGCGGTTGCGGCGGCGGCGCCAGTACTGCTCGGCCTTTGAAGAAGTAGCTTCCGGTAACCGCTCGACGGTGTTCGCCATCACTCCCGGAGAGGTCGGCTCGCCGGCGCTCGCCGACGTTGCCGGCGGAGCTGACGCGACGATCCCGGTGGCGACAACGGTGCCGGCCAGAGCGAGCCCCACCATGGCGTAACCCAGGGCCTGGCTCGGTATCTGCCCGCGCATGATCCGAGTGTATCCGGTCGGGAACGACGATACACGTCGTCCATGTACCCCGATTTGAAACCCACCTTGTTCAAAATGGATACTCTGTAGAATCGATCGTAAGCAGCTTACAAAGATTGCCCAGGTGACCCGATGAAATTCAAACTGTTGATCCTGCTCTTGGCGGCAGTTTTGCTGACCCCCTCTCCGGCTCGACCTTCCGGCCAGACCAGCGCTGCGGAGGTCGAATGGCCGCGGGAAATGGCCAGCGCCGACGGCACCCGCTGGACCGTGTTCCAGCCACAGATCAACACCTGGGAAGACCACGCGCGCTTCGACGGCTGGATGGCGGTGTCGACGGTGCGGGCCGGGCAGCAAGAGCCCGTGGTCGGCGCGTTGCACTTTACCGCCGACACGAAGACAAATCTGGAAGAGCGAACCGTAATCGCGTACAACCTCCAGATTGTCGAGGCAAACTTTCCGGCCCTGGACGAGGTGCGCACGATGCGGATGGTCCAGGCGGCACAATCGCTGCTACCGGAGGCCTCGCGAGAAATGGCGCTCGACCGTGTGCTGGCTCATTTTGATCGCGCCGATACCGGTCGCGGCACGATCGAGTTGTCCACCGATCCGCCGACGATCCTGGTGAGCAACGAGCCTGCCGTGCTCGTGCTTCTCGACGGCGAGCCGATCATGAGCCCGGTCAACGAGGAGCTCAGTTTGCGGTTCGCCGTAAACACCAACTGGGACCTGTTTCGAGAAGGTGAGTCGGGACCTTACTACCTGCGCAACGACGACGCCTGGCTGGCGGCCAACGACTACCGGGGCCCGTGGCAAGCTGCCGGGCGACTGCCGGATAGCTTCACGCAGCTGCCCGCAACCGACAACTGGACCGCGGTCCGCAATGCCTTGCCGCCGCGTCCGCTGACCGGGGAGCCACAGCCTGCCGTGCTGATCAGCACGGTGCCGACCGAGCTCATTCTGATCGACGGCGAGCCGGAGACGACCACGATTGGCGGCACGCGCCTGTCGTTCGTGGCCGACACCGACAGCGACCTCTATTTCCACTCCGGCGACGCCAACTATTACTACCTGGTCGCCGGCCGCTGGTTTCGCGCCGCGTCGTTGGCGGGCCCGTGGACGTTCGCCAGTCGCGATCTGCCCGACGACTTCGCGCAGATTCCAGCCGATCACGAGCGCGGTGAAATCCTTTATACCGTCCCCGGCACGCCGCAGGCTCAGGAGGCGCTGATTCTCTCCCAGATCCCCGAGACGGCGGTGGTCAACCGGGGCCGGGCGGCGGCCACCGTCGACGTGTCCTACGCCGGCGACCTGGAATTCGAGCCCATCGAGGGGACCGATCTTGCGTACGCCGTCAACACGGCCTTCGATGTCATCAGGGTCGCCGATGATGAGTACTACGTTAACTTCGAGGGTGTCTGGTTCACCGGCTCCACCGCCGCCGGCCCCTGGCAGGTCGCTGACTCGATTCCGGCGGAAATCTATTCGATTCCGGCAACCTCGCCGGTCCACAACACCACCTACTGCGAGGTCGAGGAGTCCAGCAACACCTCCGTCACCTTCGCCATCTCCGCAGGGTACTGGGGTGTCCACTGGGGCTACGGGTCAGTCTACTTCGGCACCGGTTGGTACTGGCCTCCGTACTACTACGGGGTCGGCGCCTGGTACAACCCCTACAGTGGTAGGTACGGGCGCAGCGCCGCGGTCTATGGCCCCTACGGCGGCTACGGCCGCTCGGCGTCGTACAACCCGCGCACCGGCGCACCTACGCGCGCGGCGCCGCCGCCTGGGGCCCGTACAGCGCCGGCATGATCGGCGATGCCTACAACCCACGCACCGGCGCCTACGGGCAAACCCGGCAGTCGGTGAGCCCCTACGGCCGCTGGGGAAGCTCGGTGGTAACGCGCGGCGACGACTGGGCACGCACCTTCAGCGCCGCCGGTGAGTCCGGCACCACGCTGCGCGGTTTCGAGACCTCGGGTGGCCGTGGCGGCGTTGTGGCGCGCGGCGAGGACAACACCTATGTCGGCAGAGACGGCAACGTCTACCGGCGCGACGACAGCGGCTGGAGCAAGCACGAGAACGGCGGATGGAATCCGGTCGATACACCGGAACGGCCCGGGACGGCCGACGGACGCGCCACCTTCCAAGACCGCGCGGCCGCAGGCGGCGGCGCCGGCGCGGCGGGCAACCGCGCCGGGACCTTCGACCAACGTGCGAGAACCGGCGACGTCACGGGCCGTCTGAACCAAGACGCACGGGCACGCGCCTACGGCAATTCCCAGGCTCGGGCCTCCAGCAGCTACCGCTCTAGCGGCGCCGGCGTGCGCTCGCGAGGCGGCGGGTACCGGCGGCGGTAGGAGCCTGACCTAGACTCGATCGGCTTCACCCGGGTCACCGCCGTTTAGCGATACACGGGTCCCCACACCGTGTTCCGCGGCTAGCTTCAAGGCAAGGTCGCCGGCGACGAGATCTTGGAACGCGAGTCCGGTGGCATCGAACAGCGTGATCTCGTCGTCGCTCGTTCGGCCGTTCTTCCGACCTGCCAGGATCTCTCCCGAGGTGGCGTGGATGTCCTCCGCGCCGAACAACCCCTGATCCACCGCGTGGTGCGTGTCACCCAGGGTCGTCGCCTGGGTTACGTCGTCGACGACGACTTTGGCGCGCCGGAACAGCGCCGCTTCGACCTCGTTCTTGTCTCGCGTATCGGCTCCGAAGGCGCTGACATGCACGGACCGCTCAATCCAGTCGGAACGCAGGACCGGTTCTTTGGCAGGGGTCACGGTCACGACGATGTCGGCGCCGCGGACCGCTTCGTGGGCGTCACGGCACGCCTTCACGTCGACGCCGAACTGTCGAAGACTCTCGGCAAAGCGCTCCACATTCTCCGGCACGATGTCGAAGGCGCGAATCTCCTTGATGGGCCGCACCAAGCAAAGCGCCTCGGCCTGTCCCACCCCCTGCATTCCACACCCCAGTACGGCCGCCGTGCGGGCGTCCTCGCGGGCCGCCAGCGCGCCCACAGCGGCGGTACGAACGGCCGTGATGTGGTTGCCGTCCATGAACGCCGTGGGGAGCCCGGTCGCCGGGTCGAACATCACCGTGGTCGACTGATGCCGCGTCAGCCCGACGTCGGGATTGTCGAGCCAGAAGCCGCCCGCTTTCAACCCGATCACCCCTTCCTCCATGAGGTGTCCCGACTTGATGCCGAATATGCCGCGGTGAGCGGCGACGGGCTCCCGAACTACCGGGTAGGCAACCGTGCGTCCATCGGTGAAAGCCACGAAGGCGCGCTCGATGACCGGCAGCATGGCCTCGAGCGTCAGCAAGTTCTCCATCTCGGAACGATTGAGGATCAGCACTTCCGCCATATCTGAGCTCCGCGTTGCTATTGTCACTTCGCGACACTGCACGGGGGCTGGTGCTCGACGGCGCCGCCACCGTAGATTGCGTTGGTCAACCGCAAAACGCAACAGGAGAAAACCGCATGCGAGCCCGCCTGTTCATGTCGATCCTGATAGCCGCGATCGTTGCCTCCGCCTGCACCACGCCCATCGCAGAACCGACGCGGGAATCGGCGACCTTCGGCACGCCCGTCGCACCCCCGCCGGCGGCTGGAACGATGTTTTTCTTTCCGGAACGAATTCCGCTCGAAGGGGGCGGCTTCGTCAACGCAGAACGGGGCATGTACTTCGCCCCGGTGAACCGCTCCGTGCCGGACAGCGCCGTGATCGGCGTCGAGGTGTACCGGTTCCGGGCGTCTCCGGACGCCGAACCCGGAACCCCGCCGGTCTTCTTCCTCCACGGAGGGCCGAGCTTCGCCGGATTGGAGCGGGCGCTCGAGCAACCCAGGACCTTCGAGCGACGGTGGCTGCCGCTGACGAACGTGTCCGACGTCGTCGTGGTCGGGCAACGCGGAATCGGCTCGTCGAAGCCCACCACTACGATCGACGTTACGAGCCCCTCCCCCCGGCCGGATCAGCCGTCCGACGCGGTTGAGGCCGCGGCGCAGTTGCAACGCGTTCTCGCCGACGAACGGTCCTTCTGGGAGGAGAGCGGCCTCGATCTGCGAGGCTTCACCGTGGTGCAGGCCGCCGAGGACGTCAACGATGTCCGCCAAGCGTTGGGCTACGACAAGATCATCATCTGGGGCGGCAGCTTCGGCTCGCACTGGGGAATGAGCCTGATGCGGCTGCATCCCGAGATCGTCGAGCGGGCGATCCTGCGCGGCATGGAGGGACCGGACCACACCTATGATCACCCCGGCCACCTGTGGAACGTCTACAGGCGCGTCGCCGAGGAGGCCGAGGCGGCTCCCGAGCTGCAAGGCATGATTCCTGACGGCGGGCTGATCGCGGCCATCGAGGCGGTGGTGGCGCGCGCCGCGCAACAGCCGTTCACGGTACCGGTGGCCGATCCGGCAGACGGCACCCGCCACGAGGTGCTCTTCGACGGAGAGTCGATCAAGCGCGTCTCCCGCGGATACTCCGGCGGGCTGGCCAGCTGGCCCACCGATGTGATCACGATGTCGCGCGGCGACTTCAGCGAAGCCGCGCGGCGGCTCTACGCGCAATCAAGCAGCACCGAACGCGACTTCACAACGGCCAGCTACTTCATGCTCGATTGCGGCTCGGGCATCACACCTCAGCGACTCGCGGAACAGAACGCCGACCCGGCCATAGCCCTGCTGTGGCGCATGAACTGGAGCTACCGCGCCGGCTGTTCGGCCTGGGACAGCGACCTCGGCGACGCGTTCCGGCAGAACTTCGAGACCGACATCCCGACCGTCATCGCACACGGAACCTGGGATCTCTCGACGCCCTACGAGAACGCCCTCGAGCTGGTTCCCTACTTCAAGAACAGCACGTTCATCCCCGTCATTCGGGGCCCGCACGGTGCGATCCAGGCGGCGATGAGCGCTTCTCCCGAATTTCGCGCCGGGATCCTGCACTTCGCGGCCAGTGGCGACGCGTCGCGGTTGCCGGACGAGGTCACCATGCCGCCGGTTCAGTTTCGCGTTCCGAGGTAGGCACCACCACTCGCCGACTCACTCGCGGCTCAGCGCCACCATCGGATCGATGCGCGTGGCGCGCCATGCGGGCACTGCCGTAGCGGCCAGCGCCACTAGCCCGAGCAGAACGGCAACAGCGGCGAGGATGCCCGCGTCAAGCGGTTGGACACCGTCGAGTTGGCTCTCGATCACCCTCGCAATCATGACGGTGCCGGCGAGGCCGAGGCCGAGCCCGACCACCAACATGACTACTCCCTCGGTTCTGATCACGAGCTTGAATACCTCGCGCGCTGTGCTCCCCAAGGCCATGCGGATACCGATTTCTTTCGTGCGTCGGCCGACCAAGTAGGCCAGCACGCCGTAAATACCGATTGCCGCGAGAAACAGCGCAACGGCGCCGAAGCCCATCGACAGCAACATTGGGGTCCTTCGACCGATGAGCGACGCGTCAATGCGCTCCTGCATCGTGCGGACATCGAACACCGGCAACTCCGGGTCGATGCTCGCGATCGCACCGCGCACGGCGCCGATCACATTCGTCGGGTCGGTCTCCGTTCGCACCGCGAATTTCATTGGCAAACGCGTCAGCACCGTGTACGGGAGGTAGAAGGTACCGATCAGCTCCTGCGCATCGGTGAGGCTCCGGAGCTTGCTGTTGCCCACGACTCCGACGACGGTGAACCAGGTCGTGTTCTCGTCCGGCGGAGCATCGCTCGCCCCCGGAAGGTAAATCCTTTTGCCGAGAGGGTCGCCACCAGACCAGAATTTGTCGGCCAACCTCTGATCGACGATCACCGTCAGCTGGGAATTCGATGCGTCGCGGTCATCGAAAAGCCGGCCGCGAACGAGCGGAATCCTCAGGGCCTCGAAGTATCCCGGTCCCGCGCCGACCAGGTTCGGGGCGATCAGCGACTCTCCGGGCGCCATGACATAGCCCTCGGCCATCACAGACCCTTCGTCGTAGCTCCCGCCGAACGGAACGCTGTGGGTCACGCCCGCTGCGACGACGCCGGGAAGGGCGCGGATGCTCTCGGTCGCCTGCATGGCGAAGCTGTCTACCGAGGCTCCGTTCGGGTAGCGGGGCCCGCTGGGATTCACGGTCACGGTCAGCAGCTCCCCGGGCTCGAACCCCGGGTCGACGGACAGTACCTGCCGGAAACTGACGAGCAACAGCCCGGCGCCGATCAGCAGAACGAATGCAAAAGCAACCTGCAGGGTTACCAACGCGTTGCGCACCGTGCGCGTTCCGAGTCCGCTCGATCCTGTGCGCGAGTCATCCCGAAGGATGGCGTCCAGGTTCGCTCTCGCCACTTGAGCCACAGGAATAGCCGCGACAACGAAACCAACAATGATCGCCAGGCTGAGCGTCACCACGACGACGGAGGCGTCCATCGCGATTTCCGAGCCGCGTGGGATTTGATCCATTCCCAAGGCGCCGACAACATTGAGTACGCCATACCCGACCAGCAGTCCTGCGCTGCCGCCAACGATCGTGAATATGACGCTTTCAGTCAGCAGCTGTCGGATGATCCGCCAACGCCCGGCGCCCAGGGCGGCGCGCGTCGCCAGCTCTTTCAGGCGCGCGTTAGTAACGAACCACGACCAGGTTGGCGATGTTCACGGTTCCGATCAGCAACACGAAGAGCACGCCACCCCACAGCAAGGATAGAGCGTCCTTGATTTCCTTCACGACCTCGTCCTGCAGAACGACTACCCGTGTGTGGAATCCCGCGTTGATCAGCACATTCTTCGGGAAGAGCTCCAGGTTGGTCGCATTCAACGCGTCGATCTGCGCCTGCGCCTGCTCGAGTGTCGCACCGGGGTTCAAACGACCCAGCATCTCCCAGTTGCTGTTGTGACGACCCCCGGTCCTCTGGGACTCGACAAACGCAATTGGCGTCCACATGGAAACGTCGGGATCCATGAACAGGAATTCTTCCGGCATCACGCCTACGATCAAGAAGGGCGTCCCATTGATCGACAGGTCGCGGGCGAGCACCGACCCGTCTCCGCCGTACATCCTCAGCCACAGCGCGTGGCTGAGGATGACCTTCTGATGGTTGCCGATTTCTCCCTCTTCTTCGCCGAAGATCCGGCCGAGCGTAGGCTGGGCTCGCAACAAGCGAAACAAGGACGGCGTCACCCGCATGCCGCGCACGAGCTCGGGGGTTCCTTGGATGCTGATGCGTTGATCCGCGTAGTTGAAGAGCGCTTGTTCCTCGAAGACGTCGACGGCCTCGAGTCGATCGAAGTAATCGGGACTCGCGGTCGACGCCCTTTCGAGTCCGGCGCCCGGATAACTGTTGTACATCAACAGGATTCGGTCGGCTTCAGGGACCGGCAGCGACCTCAGAAGAACCGAGTTGACGACGGTGAAGATCGCTGTGTTGGCGCCCATGCATAACGCCAAAGTCAGGATCGCCACGATCGTGAACCCGGGGGTGTTCCTGAGGCTACGGGCCGCGTAGCGAACGTCCTGAGCGAGTACGCCCATAGGAGACGCCCCAACGGTGCGGATCAACTTCATTCTGTCTTCTCCTCCGTAGCGCCTCGCGTCGATGGTCCCGAGAGGTCGCGGGTTCCAGACCCTCTGTGTCGCCTGTTCCCGGGCTGCCGTGCGCAGCAGTGATCCGAGCTCGCGGAGGCAAAGACGCGCCGCCGATGCGGCGCCTCGCTCGCGCAGTGTCTGGCGATAGAGATCTTCGAAAAGCCTGACGATGTGCTCACCTTGCTGCGCGTAGAAGTCACGCGGCAGCAGCCACACCGAAAGGCGCTGGTAGAGCCGAAGGACGAAGGGGTGGTCACTCACTCGACCAGACCCTTCTCCCTGACGGTGGCGAGCGCCTGCTCGAGCCGCCCCGCCTCTCGCCGCAGGGCCTCCTTCCCGGCGGGTGTGATGGCGAAATAGCGCCGGCGCTCGTCGTCCAGTTCGGGGGCGGGCCGCTCGTCGCTCTCTCGAATCCAGCCGGCGTCGAGCATCCGCTTGACCGCCGAGTACAAGGTGCTGGCAGTGAGCGTGACATCGCCTTCGGTGCGCCGCTGGATGTCACGGAGGATGGCGTAGCCGTGGAGCTGACGATCTGCGAGCGACAGCAGAATATGGAACACGGGGACCGAAAGTGGATTGGACATAGGACTCCGCCGGGTAGCATCGTGAACCGCATAACTAATACGTACCACGTAATAGTAATACACGACACGGATGTGACAAGTTTCAGGAAAAACTGAAGGGGTGATCGGAGTAACCGGCCCGGCGCTTACTTGATGGCGAAGAGGTGTCGGGCGCCACGGATGAAGATCACACCGTCGGCGAGCGCCAGCGACGCATAGACCGGCTCGTCGAGCGAGTTGGTGCGGACGATCTCGTGCACCGCGCCGGCGCGCAGCACGAACGTGTCGCCGTCCTCGCTGGTCAGGAGGATCTTGCCGTCGAAGGCAACCGGTGACGCCGTGAATGTCGCCGGCACCGACACGCGGCCGCCCTCATAGAGGACGGTGCCGGTCTGCGGGTCCAGGCAGGTCACGATGCCGCGGTCGTTCATCAAGTAGAGATAATCGCCATAGAGGATCGGCGACGGCACGTAGGCGGTGCCCTTGCCGTAGCGCCAGGCGATCCGGTCCTCCTCGTGATCGGCGCCGAGTCGAATCGCCAGCGCCACCTTCCGCTGGCTGCCGGCGGTCGCGAACGCCAGGCCGCCGCCGGCGACGATGCTGGGGATCGGGTGACTCCGCGTGCCGTCGGTGCGCCACAACTCGGCGCCGGTCGCGGGATCGTAGGCGATAACGGCCTCGGCGCCCGACGCCAGCAGCTCGGTGCGGTCACCGACCTGAACGAGCAACGGCGTCGCCCAGCTGCGACGGTTGGAGCGTTCGGCCCGCCAAACGAGCTCTCCGGTGGCGCGATCGAGCGCCGCGATGAACGAGCCGGCGCCCATTTCCTGATCGCCCTGCAGGATCAGCAGGTCGTCGAAGAGGATGGGCGACGTGCCAGGGCCGAGGCCCGCCTTGGCCATGCCGCCGAACGATATGTTCCATCGAAGATTGCCGTTCACGTCGAAGGCGAAGAGCCCCTCGGATTCGAACGAGGCGTAGACCATCTGGCCGTCGGTAACGAGCGTCGCCGACGCATAGGTGTTCTTCCGGTGGCGATTGTCGTAGACGGGGCCCTCGTACACCGTGCGTTCCCACACGATGTCGCCGGTACCGGCGTCCACCGCCAGCACCTTGAGCGTATGGGCGTAATCGACGCCGACGCTATCCGGGTGCAGGTACCCGGGCTGCAGGTCGAAGCCGAGGTGGTCCGGCGCCGTGCGACCCGGAATTTCCTCGCCGACGATCGAGGTCGCCAAGAAAACGCGGTCGCCCCAAACGACGGGCGACGAGTGCCCGCGGCCGGGAATCTCGGTCTTCCAGGCGATGTTCTCGGTGGCCGACCAGGTGTCAACGTACTCGCCCTCCCCGATGCCCAGCCCTCCCGGCCCGCGCCACTGCGGCCAGTTGTCCGCGACGGCACCACTCTCGGGAGCCAGAATTGCGTTTGGAGCCGGGGCGATCACCCCTACTGGGTGCACGATGACCGCCGCGACGGCAAGTAAGGTCAACAGGCGTGACATGGCGGCAAGACTACCGGAGAGGGCCACCGTGAGGAAGCGGCGCGGCACGCAGACCAACTGACCCGCCGATCAGCGTGGCTTTGCCTTCGGAAGCGCAATAGGATTCGCGTATGGCAGCGAAAAAATCGTATCGGGAGCAGGCTCTCAGGATCCTCCCGTGGGTCTGTGCGCGGTGCGCCCGCGACTTTACCGGCAAGAACCTCCGCCAGCTCACCGTGCACCACAAAGATCACAACCACCGCAACAATCCCGCCGACGGCAGCAACTGGGAGTTGCTGTGCGTGTACTGCCACGACGATGAACACTCACGGAACGAGACCGCGAAGGCCTACGGCGCGCCGACGACGGGCAGAAAACAGCCGCTTTCAACCCACAAGCCGTTCGCCAACCTGGAAGAGCTGTTGAAGGACAAGAAATAGACCTGGAGGCAACCTCGTGCATCCCTCTCGACACGAATTCATCAAGACCATGGGCACCGGCCTGGCCAGCGCCGGCGTTGCGGCGAGTAGCCTCGCGTGTTCGGTTCCCGGCTCAGAAGCGCCCGAGCAGGGCTCGGCGGCAAGTGGCTCCGAGGCCCTGCGGGTCGCCAATCCCGACCACGTCGATCCGGCGCCGCGGGGATACGATCGGCTGCCCCTCGAGTGGCACCAGGAGCGCACCCGGCTGCTGAAGGAACGCGCCGGCGAGCTCGGCACCGACGCCATCGTCTTGGAGCGCGATCCGAACATCGTCTACTTCTCGGGCTGCTTCCGGGGCAGCGGCGAGCGCACTACGCGGGTCATGTTTCGCCTCGACGAGCAGGACACGGCCTACTGGTACTCGCCCGGGATCGACCGCGACCTGATCACATCCTGGTGGGCCACCGACAACGAGTATTACTTCTGCTACCCGCACGCCGAGGGCGGGTTTCCGAACCGGGGCGAGCTGGTGCAGGGAGCGCGTGTCGACCTGTGGGAGTGGCTGCTCGAAGGCCTCGAGCGTCGCGGCCTGGGCGACAAGACGATCGCCGTCGATCGAAAGTTATCGGACGCCGATCTGGCCACCGCCTGCAACGTCCTGCCGCGGGCCCGCTTCGTGAACATCTCGGCGGCCTGCCTCGAGATGCAGATCATCAAGACACCCGAGGAAATCGCCCTCATCCAGCGTGCCTACCGCTACTTCGACAAGATCCACGCCTTCGCCCGCGACTACATCCTGGAGCGCGGCACCGACGCCACCGACTTCGAGCTCGGCCAGGCGCTACAGGCCTACGGCATCGGCCTGCTGATAAACGACGCGCAGCGCGACGGCCGGCCTAACTCGGGTGTCGGCATCGAGGTGACTTCCAACTACGTGCGCACCGGTGTCGCCACCGCCTACCCGCATCCGAACCAGTTCTTTCACGCCAAGATCGAGCGCGGCCAGAGCGTCTACGTCAATACCGACATCCAGCTGGGCGGGATGGGCGGTGAGTGCTACCGCAACTACCTCATCGGCCCGACCACGCCGGAGCAAGAGAAGATGTTCGAGGTCGTCGCCGAAACGATCCAAATCCAGGAGGAAGAGAGCACGCCGGGCGCCGTATGCTCCGACATCGCCCTGAAGATCCATCAGCACCAGGTCGACAGCGGCATGGCCGACTTCATCTATCACCGCCCGGCCCACGGGCAGGGAACCTTCGGCGTCGGCCACCAACCCCCGTTCATCGCCCTCGGCGACTATTCGCTGATCGAGGAGAACATGACGTTCAGCATGGAGCCCGGGCTCTACGATGCCGCCAACGGCACCGGCATCAATCCGAGCGACAACCTGCGGGTCGCTGCGACCAAGGGCGTGCGCTTCAGCAGCATCCCGTTTTCGAAGGAGTGGAGCTTCTTGACGCTGTAGTCGCTAGCCGCCCTCGCGCTGTCGATCCGGAGGGTTGTGTTCGCTGTGGGGAGCGGCGTTCAGCACTTCGGCCGGAAAGAAGGAAACCACGTAGCCGACGACGTCCCGCATCACCAGAATGCCCACCGGTTCGTGCGCCGGGTTCACCAGAGGGATATGGCGGTAGCCGCCCACCACCATGCGGTTCAGGGCGAAGGCGATGGAATCTTCAGGAGTGAGGCAGTCCGGGTCGGGTGTCATGAACTCGCGCACCGGCCGCTCGAGCCGGGTGCCGTCGTAGAGGTTTTTCGTGAGCGGATCGCGCTCGCCGAAGATGCCGACGACCCTGCCGTCCTCGACCACCAGGAGGGCGCCGATGTTCTTCTCGCCCATCGTCGCCAGTGCCACGCCTACCTCCGTTTCGGGCGCGACCATGGCAGGTTTCGTCGGGTAGTCGAGGTCGCTGATGGGGCGCAACAGCACGAGGTTGTCGAGTTGCTTGGTGCGGGGGCCCCTGGCCTCCTCATACATGCTGAGGTCCTCTTCGTAGCCTTCAATCATCGCTCGTCCCTCTGTTCGCTCCGCCCGGTCCCGCTCGCTACAAGTGTCAAGCCATGTCGGAGACAGCACACTAGTTGGTTTGCTCCTCGCCGATCTCCCAGACGCTGCCCTCCCGCAGCAGATCGTCCAGGTCCTTCTCGGCGGTCATTTCCCGCGCTTCCGAGATCTGTCGGTGTACACCCGCGTCGTACGTTTCCGTTTCGATCGCCCTGAAGATTCCCATCGGCATCGGAAAGTCGGGCGGGCCGAGCTTGCTGAGAAGGTAGGCAAGGGAAGGATCGGGCGTGCTCTCATCGTGGTGGAGAAGATCTGCCTCCCCCTCTCCGTTGTCGCCGATCCGCACGACCTCGGGCGTAAGACCATCCAGGCGAATTCCCCGGTCTCGGTCCTGACCGAAGACGAGGGGCTTGCCGTGCTCGAGGTCGACTTTGTTGTCGTCGCGGGTTCCTCGATCGGTCACGCGGTCGAAGGCGCCGTCGTTGAAGATGTTGCAGTTCTGCAGGATTTCGACGAAGACGGAGCCCCGGTGCTCGGCGGCCCGGCGGAGAACCGCCGACAAATGGGCGCCGTAGACGTCGGCGCTGCGGGCGACGAACGTGGCCTCCGCGGCGATCGCGACGGAGATCGGGTCAATGGGCCGATCCACCGAGCCGTAGGGCGAGGTCTTGGTTTTCTTCCCGACCTCCGAGGTCGGCGAGTATTGGCCCTTGGTAAGGCCGTAAATCCGGTTGTTGAAGAGGAGCACTTTGATGTCGACGTTGCGGCGCATCGAGTGAAGGATGTGGTTGCCGCCGATCGACAGCGCGTCGCCGTCGCCGGTGACCACCCATACCGAGAGATCCGGCCGCGCGATCTTCAAACCCGTGGCAAAGGCGGGCGCCCGCCCGTGGATGGAGTGAAACCCGTAGGTGTTCATGTAGTAGGGGAATCGGCTCGAGCACCCGATGCCCGAAATGATGACGAACTGCTCGCGCGGTATCCCGAGGCCTGCGAAGGTCTTTTGCACGGTGCTCAGGATGGCGTAGTCGCCGCAGCCCGGGCACCAGCGGACCGTCTGATCGGAGGCCATGTCCTTCTTCGTGTACGCGGAAGCAGCAGTGGCGGTCGATTCGGTGCTCATGCTTCGTGCGCCTCCATCGCTTGCTCCACCGCCGCCAGCACCTCCCCGACGGAGAAGGGTTGGCCCTGCATCTTGTTGAGCTTGACGGTGTCTACCAAGTAGCGGGCCCGCAGCAGCAGGTCGAGCTGGCCGCGGTTCAGCTCGGCGACGAGCACGCGCTCGAACGCGCCCAGCACGTCCCCCAGGTTGGCGGGCAGCGGGTTGATGTGGCGCAGGTGGACGTGGGAAACGCTCAGGCCCTTGTCGCGGGCCGCCAGCGTTGCGGCGTGCAGCGCGCCGTAGGTTCCTCCCCAGCCGACCAGCAGCAGGTCCCCGGATTCGTCGCCGAACGGCTGCGCCGCCGGGATAGTGTCGGCGATACGGGCGATCTTCTCCTCGCGCAGAATCGTCATCTTCTCGTGGTTCATTGGGTCGTAGGAAACGTTGCCGCTGACATCTTCGTGCGCCAGGCCACCGATTCGGTGCTCGAGGCCCGGTGTGCCCGGCCGCACCCACGGCCGCGCCAGAGTTTCTGGGTCGCGCAGGAACGGAGCGAAGCCACCGGTTTCCGTTCGGAACTGCACGGAGATGTCCGGGAGATCTGTGGCCCGTGGCACCGGCCAGGGCTCCGAGCCGTTCGCCAGGTAACCGTCCGACAGCAGGACGACCGGGGTCATGTAGGTGAGGGCGATCCGAACCGCCTCGAGGGCGCTGTAGAAGCAATCTCCGGGGCTGCAAGCCGCCACAACGGCGAGCGGGCACTCGCCGTTCCTACCCCACAGGGCCTGCAGCAGGTCCGACTGCTCGGTCTTGGTCGGCAGGCCCGTGCTGGGGCCGCCGCGCTGCACGTTGACGATGATGAGGGGTAGCTCCGTGGTCACGGCGAGGCCGATGGCCTCGCCTTTCAGCGCCACCCCGGGGCCGCTGGTTGCGGTCACGCCGATGTTGCCGCCGAAAGCCGCGCCGATCGCCGCACAGACGGCGGCGATCTCGTCCTCGGCCTGGAAGGTCATCACGCCTTGCGGCTTGAGACGTGCCAGTTCCGCCAAGATGTCCGAAGAGGGTGTGATGGGATAGGCGCCCAGAAACAGCGGGATCCCGGCGCGGACCGAGGCAGCATGGAGCCCCAGCGCCAGCGCCGTGTTGCCGGAGATGTTGCGATATAAGCCAGGCTCATGCGGTGCCGCGGGAACCTCGTAGCGAGCCTGGAACAGCTCGCTCGCCAGCGCGTACGCGTATCCGGCCCTGAGAGCAATGAGGTTGGCCTCGACGATGTCCGGACTCTTCTTGAACTTCGCCTCGATCCACTCCTCCGTCGGCGCGAGCTGTCTCGAATAGAGCCAGTACATGATGCCGAGGGCATAGAAGTTCTTGCTGCGTCGACGGTCGCGAACCGGGAGCGGGGAGTCCTCGAGGACCTTGAGTGTGTTCGTGGTGAGCGGAACCGGGATCACCCGGTATCCGTCGAGCGTTCCATCCTCTAGGGGATGCTCCGTGTAGCCCGCCTTCGAGAGGCTGCCGGCGGCGAAGCCGTCGGTATTGACGATGATCGTGCAGCCGGGCGGGATCGCCGGCAGGCTCACCTTCAAGGCCGCGGCGTTCATTGCCACGAGGACGTCGGGTTCATCGCCCGAAGTGAAGATGTTCTCGCTGGAGAACTGCAGCTGGTAGGCGCTGACGCCCGGTACCGTATCGGCCGGCGCGCGGATCTCTGCCGGAAAATCCGGGAAGGTGGCGAAATCGTTGCCCAGCAGCGCCGAGGTTGCAGTGAACTGCGTTCCCGTCAGCTGCATCCCGTCGCCGGAATCTCCGGCGAACCGGATGACCACCGAGTCCTTCCGCTCGGGCGCTATGGTGTCAGGGTCGTTCATCCTCGAAAGCTACCCGCAACGGCCCTCAAAGGCAACGGCGATGTCGAGAAGCGGCGCACCGTCGTGGGCACATCCCGCCGGTGTTTCCTATCGTCGGCAGAATGGCCGCTTTTTCAGCTAGGTGGCAATTTCCGGTGTCTTTGACTTGCATTCATTCCGACCCAGTTGTACCCTTAGATCACAGGGTACATACCGGAGAACAATTCCCATGGAAATAGTCATCGACATCGACGATGCAGTCCCCTTGTTTGCTCAATTGATTGGGCAAATAAAGAAGGCCGTGCTCTCCGACAAACTATGCCCGGGAGATGCCTTGCCTTCGATTCGACAGCTCGCCAACGACCTACAGCTCAACAACAAGACGGTGGCGAAGGCCTACCGTTTGCTGGAGCGTGATTCGGTCCTTCAAACGAAGGGCTATCGCGGCACTTTCGTTCACCCGGAAGCCAAGGCGAACAGCACGGTCGACTTGAATGCGTGGGTGGTGACGAAATTGAGCGACACGATAGACGCGCTCCGAGAGTCGGGCGCAACGGACTCAGAAATTCGGATTGCCTTCGGCGACGTGATGAGTCGTCGCGGCAAGTGAGGAGATAGTCATGTCAGAGCAGATGCTGCAGATGTTGTTCTCCGTGGTGTTCTTGAGCCAAGTCCTCCTCATTTCCGTCTTCTTGCCGAGGCAAGTGCTGGCGCGACTGAGGTTCGTCGTCCGGACCTGTCCGGCGGCGCAATTCCCCAAGCTCTATCCGGTGCCGATGGATCAGGTGGAGAGGGCCCAGCGTAGCTACCGCAACTTGAACGTCTTCGCGCTCCTGGTGGGTCTCGCAATGGTGTTGGCGGAACTCATCTGGCCCGGCAACGAAATGTTCAATGGCGAGAACGATTTCGTACCCATGATCTACCTGATGATCCAGTTCTCTCCCATCTTGATCCTCGCCACGAACGCCGGAATTACCTATTTCAATCCCCTGCGAAACACGGACTCGAGCTCGACTCGAAGGGCGGAGCTAACTCCTCGCCGCGTGTTCGATTTTGTTTCGCCCGCACTGCTTGGCGTCGCGACCTTCGTGTACGTCGCCTTTATCGTGTTCATCGTCTACGTCAAACAATTCGAATTCCCTTGGTTTGGGGGCTATCTGAACCTTGTCGGGGTCACGGCGATCAACCTGGCGTTCGCGGGGGTCGTGTTCAAGGCCGTGTACGGGAAGCAAAAGGATCCGTACCAGGCACACGAAGATCGGACAAGGGAAATGGAGACCACCGCCACGATCCTGCTTTGGACTAGCATCGCGGTGACCTTGTTCATCCCTCTGAACGTGACCCTTCGCGCCTTTGACGTGTCTGACTTCCTTCCTGTGTCGACGAGCCTCTATTTTCAGCTGCTGGCGCTGATGAGCTTCCGAGAATTCCGCATCGACAACGTGAACTTCGAGGTCTACCGAGAGGATCCGGTGGCCACCTAGGCTAGGCCACCGCGGAGAGACGCCATGGAAATGGTCATCGACATCGACGAATCGGTCCCCGCGTTCGTTCGCGCATGGGTTGGGGACGACGTCACCGAATTAGTCGAGCAGATAAAGAAAGCCGTGCTCAGCGACAAATTGCGCCCAGGAGATGCCTTGCCTTCCGCTCGACAGCTTGCAACCGACCTGGCGTTCGACATCAAAACGGTGGCGAAAGCCTACCTGTTGCTGGAGTGACCTGCCCCCCAATAGTCGGGCCAGTTTAAGAGTTAGGATTTGAGGCTCTCAGACGGGTTCGAGAAGGGGGATAAATGGCACGGAAGCGCTACACGGTCGAGCAGATCATCGCCAAGCTCAGAGAGGCAGAGGTGGAGCTGGCGCGGGGAGTCAAGACGCCGGAGGTATGCCGGACGCTGGGCATCAGCGAGAACACGTACTACCGGTGGCGGAAGGAGTACGGCGGTCTGAGAGTGGATCAGGCGCGGCGGCTCAAGGAGCTCGAGCGCGAGAACGCCCGGCTGAAGAAGTTGCTGGCCGAGACGATGCTCGATAACGCTATCTTGAAGGAAGCTTCGTCGGGAAACTTCTGAGCCCGGCGCGGCGACGCGGGCAGTGCGGAACGCACAGCAGTCGCTGGGGGTCTTCGAGAGGCGGGCCTGCAGAGTTCTCGGCCAGAGACGCTCGACGCAGCAGTATCGAGCCAAGGTGCCTCAGGACGAAACGGCGCTCGTTGAGCGAATGAGTCAGTTAGCGACGCAGTATGGGCGCTATGGGTACCGTCGGATCACGGCGCTGCTTCAGGGTGAAGGCCGGCGCGTCAATCACAAGAGGATCGAGCGGTTATGGCGACGTGAAGGGCTGAAAGTGCCGCGCAAGCAGCCGAAGCGAGGACGTTTGTGGCTCAACGACGGGTCCTGCGTGCGGCTGCGGCCGGAAAGGAAAGATCACGTGTGGGCGTACGACTTCGTGCACGAGAGAACGCACGACGGGAAAGCGCTTCGTCTGCTGACGATCGTCGACGAGTACACACGGGAGTGCCTGGCGATCGATGTGGCAAGGAGGCTGAACTCCGAGAACGTGCTGGAGCGGCTCGCTGAGCTGTTCGTGAGCCGGGGTGTTCCGGATCACATCCGCTCGGACAACGGGCCGGAGTTCACGGCCCAGGTGGTGCGGGAGTGGCTTGGGCGGATCGGGGTCAAGACGTTGTTCATTGAGCCCGGCTCGCCCTGGGAGAACGGCTACGTCTTCTACACACTTAAGGAGAGCTTCAACGGCAAGCTCAGGGACGAGCTCCTGAACGGAGAGATCTTCTACACACTTAAGGAGGCAGAGGTTCTGATCGAGAGATGGCGCAAGCAGTACAACCGCGTGCGGCCCCATAGCTCGCTGGACTATTGGCCACCCGCACCCGAAGCGATGTTGTTGCAGCCGGCTGCGCTCCGCTCCGCTGGCTCCAACAACCTCTTGTCAGCACCGATTCAATGAGTTAACAAGTGGCCCAAACACATGGGGCAGATCAACGTCACGCTCGACGTGTCCGCCCTGCCTCGGCACTGCCAGCACTGCCACTATGACACCCAGCCGGATGTGTCCCGAAGTTTGTAGAAAATCGTCTGGCGTGGCTCCGAGCTTGGACGTTTGATGTTACCTGCTACGCGGCCAACTCCTCCTGTTGGTCGATGATCGCGGCGAGATGCCGGTACCCGTCGATGCGGCGCATGCGGATCTGCCCGAATGCGCGATCAGCCCCCACAGCAGCGTCACCCCGGCCGCCTCGGTGCTGAACGATCCCTGGGTCTTGGTACGGCGACGGAACTCGCGGTTGAGGTTCTCCAGTGGGTTCGTCGTGCGCAGCGTCTTGCACATCGGTTTGGGGAACTCGTAGAAGGTCAGCAGCACCAGCCCCGCTTCCTCGAGGCTGCGCGCCACCGCCGGCACCAACCTCGACCACTTGCGCACGAAGTTGCTGTACGCGGCCCTCGCCTCGCTGCCGTTTGCCGCCTTCACGATGCGGTCCCAGTCTCGTTTCAGCTCGTCGTGGGCGTGTGACGGGCAATGCTTCAACAGATTCTTCCACTTGTGCTGAAGGCAGCGCTGCACCTTCGCTTCGGGCCACACCGTCGTCGCCTTGGCCAGCCCTTTGTGGCCGTCGGCGATGATCAGCCGGGGCGGCCGAAGACCTCTTTGCTCTAGGTCCTCGATCAGCCACTTCCAGTGACACCCGGCCTCCGAAGCGGCCCGACGCAACGCCACCAACACCTTGCGCCCATCTTCCGCCACTCCCAGCGCGGCGAAGATCGGCACCGACACGACCTGCCGCGCCAACCTCACCTTCAGGTGGAACCCGTCCAGGTACACGATCGGGTACGACTCACCGGTCAGATCGCGCTCGCACCACGTCCCGAACAGCTTCTTCAGCCGCCCCACCACCCTTGAGATCGCGCTCTTCGAGAGGTTCGCTTCACCCAGCAGCGGCGCGAGCGCCTTGTGGATCCGTCGGCTATTTGCACCCGCCAGGTACACCCCTAGAATCGCCTCGTCGACTTCCTCGGTGCGCCGTTGATACCGCGGCAGGATCGTGCTGCGGAACTCCCCGGTGCTGCCGTCCTCTCGCAGCAGCCGTCCCCGTGGTACCTCCAGATCCTGCGGCCCCTGCGCCATCGTGATCTGCCGCCGATACGTCCCGTGCCGATATCCTCGCCGCGAGCCGTTGCGCTCGTACGGCCCGCATCCCAACGCCTCGGCGAGCTCCTCCTCAAGCGTGATCGTAATCGCCTCCTGGATGCGGCTGTGCAGCAGCTCCTGGATGGCGCTACGGAACTCGATGACCGATACCTCTCCCGTGCTACCGTTGCTCATGGTGTGACCTCCTTGTTGTCGCCGTTTCCAGCGACTCGTTTTTCCTACTCGGAGGTTACGCCATTTCTTTTTCTACAGGACTCGGGACGGATCCACCCAGCCTCCCGACAACCGGCGCCGGGAGCGTCTTCAGTGAGTTCTCCTGGGAGCCGGTTCCCGCTGATGTCAACGACTCGCCGTACTCGCTAACGTTCACGGCCACCGACGTATACAACCAGTCGAACAGCTGCAGCGTTACGATCAAAGTGGTCAAGATCCCAGATCCCGGCGACTTGATTCCGTTCGACGACTTCAGGGTCAAGGTCAAGATCCACAAGCGGATCGACTTCTTCAAGGCCTCCGGACTGTTCACGCTGAGCGAACTGTTCTCCGACGGCATCGATCCGGTGAACGAGGAGCTCACCCTGAGGTTCGTGGACCCCGCCGGCGACAAGTTCGAGCTCGTCATTCCGGCCCGTTCCTTCCGCAAGCGCGGCCGGAGAAGCTACAAGTTCTTCGGCGTGGTGGACGGCGTGGTAAAGGACGTGAAGGTATTCGCCTTTCTGCACGAGTTCCGCGGCGACAAGTGGTACTTCAACATCCGTGGCTGGCACGCCGACGTCGATGATCTCGACAACAAGATCACCACGACCCTGCAGATCGGTCTCGACTTCGGTACCAAGGAAGTCAAGGCCTGGATCTGGCCGCGACACTGATCTGCCACGTGTGTCGCATTGCGGCCTTGGCGGGATGGGTGCAGCCCCGCTCCCCCCGAGGCGATGTAAGGCCGGGTACCAAGGCACCGACTCCGACCTGCAGCGTTCCGAACTCTTGTGTAGAATTCCAGTGAAGGTTCGAGCTTATCGAGATTCGTGGGACCAGGAGCGAGACAATGCGGGATAATCGGCAACGAGTTGTGACGACATTGATATTGGCGCTGGCCGTGGCTGTGACCGCTGCCTGCAACAGCGGGCCGCCGGTCGGCGAGGGACACACCGTCCACGTGTATCTCACCCCCACCTGTGGCTGCTGCAAACTGTGGGTCGCCCACATGCGTAGTAATGGATTTGAGGTCATCACGGAAGAGATCGACAACGACCAGCTCACGCAGATGAAGCCCGACAACGCCGTAACGGTGCCGCTGCGGTCGTGTCACACGTCGAAGATCGAGGGATACACGGTCGAGGGCCACGTGCCGGCAGACCTGGTGGCCAGGATGCTCGAGGAACAGCCCGATATCGCCGGGATCGCCGTTCCCGGGATGCCGCAGGGGGCGCCGGGCATGGAATCACGCGCTCCGCAGCGCTATCGGGTGATGGCCTTCTACAATGACGGTCGTACTGAGGTCTACGCCAACCGCTAGCATCGCGACTGTAATCTCGCGTATGAACCGCTTCTCGGGCAGCGTCGTCGCGGTGTCCCTGCTTATTGCGACCGGCTGCATCGCCGCCACGACGCCGGAATCCAGCTACCCCCAGTGGACCGGCAGCATCGAGGTGCGAGGCGGGGTCACATACGTCGAAAACCCCGAACGCGGGCTCTGGGACGCGGTTTCAGAGCCGATCCGTTTCGAGCTGGAGCAGCTGTTCGGCGTCGATTCGGCGCCCGAAGAGGCCATTCTCGGCAACATCGCCGGGCTCGTGATCGACAACGACCGCAACGTCCACGTGTACGACAGCCAGGCAAATCAGCTGGTGTCTTTCGCTCCCGACGGGAGCCTGACGCGACGCTCCGGAGGTCCCGGCGAAGGACCGGGGCAATTCAACGCCGCGCGCGGCATCGCCTTCGACGGGGACGACACGATCTACGTCCTCAACCAAGCGGGAACGCGACTCGATCTCTGGGGAACGGATGGCCGGCATCGATCGGCGCGACCGCTCCAGGAGTCCGGCGTCATGCGCGCCTGGATGGGCGGCCACCTGTCGGGCGATCGACTCGCCGTGATGACGAACGTATTCGAGACCGCCGCCAACGACTACGTGATTCTTGACCTGCGGGCGCCGATGAGCGTCGAGATGCGCTTCCGCGTGTCATCGATTCCCGAGATCAAGATGCCTCCCGGTTTCATCTTCCAGATCAGCAATTACTTTCATGGCGACGAGATTTTCCTCGGCGGATGGGAGCGATACGTACTCCGCGTCTACAACTCGGCGGGAGCCCTCCAGCGTCAAGTCACCCGTCCGGTGACGCATCTGCGGCGTCCCGGTTTCGCGGCCGTTGGCGACGCCACCCGCGGCACCTCCTACGGCGGCCTCAGCGCGCCGGTCGTGCTCGACAGTGGTCACTGGTTGGTCTTCACCTCCTGGCCGACCAACGTCGACGACCCCAATGCCTTCACGGCCCTCGAGCCCGAAGGTCGACCGCCCATTGCGTGGGCGTCATCGCTGGACCTGTTCGACCCCGAAGGCCGATTCCTCGCCTCGCGTCTGTCCCCCGACACTCCCCTGCCGGACATCGGCCGTCCGTGGACCGTCGGACCATGGGGCGCCCTCTACACGGTCCACAGCGAGCCGTTTCCCCAGGTGCGCCGCTACCGGCTGGAGCTCAACGGCCCGGAAACCCCAGAATCCCGGTAGCCGGCACCGCGGGGCCTCGCATTTCATGTTCACGTTTTTGTGAATGGCTATTCGCGGCGCTTTCAGTGCGCGTTCTTGGTCTCGAGCGACAAATCAAGCGCAACGCAGTCCTCTCGCTCGCCATCACGCACGGGCAGTAGCCACCCCTAGAAAAGTCCCGGCACAAGAGGCATCGAAGTGTTATAATATCCTATAACACTTTGCCATGATCTCTCCGCAGCTGCCGAAAGCAGGCAACCAACGCCATGCAGTTCCGCGTCAATACCGCCGATGAGCGGCCGGTGTACATTCAAATCGTCGACGAAGTGCGTTCTTCGCTCATTCTGGGGCTGTTGAAGCCCGCAGACCCCCTGCCATCTGTACGCAAACTGGCCGCGACGCTCGGTATCAACCAGAACACGGTGCGCCAGGCATACTTGTTACTCGCCGAGCATGGCATCGTGGAGCTACGCCAAGGGTCCGGAACTTATATTCTGGAAAACTTGAACAATCTGCCGGTACTGGATCGCGATCGACTGCTGCGTGACATCGCTACGCGGTCGCTGCGCACGGCGAATCGCCACGGGTTCAGTGTCGTCGAGCTCGTCGCGGCGCTGCAGCGCGTCGAGACCGCACTCACGCCGGCGTCGTGGATTTCCCCGGCGAAGGGCTAACCCCGGACAAAGGGGTGGGCGAATGATATCGTCGGCCTAGTTGCAGCCACCGGTTCCTACCTATCGCTGCTCGCCGGAGATTCGAGAGGGATATTGATGCACGTAGCTTCGCCGCTGCGGAAACTTCTCATCGCCCTCGCCGTGTGCCCAGCCTTGGGCGCGACGACGGCGTCGACCTTGGTGTTCGGCATCTCCGGCGCGGCCACATCCGTGGTTCAGGACGCTGCCAGGGCCCCGCGAACCGAACCGGAGCAGAGCCGGCAACGCTGGGTCAGTATCGACGGCACCGAGCTGCCTTTCGAGAGTACCGAAGAGCTTCTCGAGTTCATGCGGACCGCCCCCGTCATCGAGAGCGTGTACATCGACGTGGGCATCAACGGCATCGACCGCGTGGTGCTCGAAAAGGATGGCATCAGGGTGCGTGGCGGCTGGCGTGACGTCGACGTCCGCCGGGAAAACCAGCGCGTCGGCGGCGAATTCTACCTGGTCTTCCGCGACAGCTACATCTTCGAGCGCGCCGCCTACGAGATGGCGCTCATGCTCGGCATCGACAACGTCCCGCCGACAATTCTTCGCCGCATCGGACAAACGGACGGCAGCCTCCAGCTGTGGGTCGAGAATCTTCGCGGCGCCGGGGACGGGGCGTTCAAACCGAAGAGCATACAGGAGTGGACACAGCAGCTTTGGACGATGAACCTGTTCGATGCTTTGGTCTACAACGTCGATCGGAATTCCGGCAACCTCCTCGTCGACGGCGACGACAAACTGTGGCTCATCGACTGCGGGCGTTGCTTCCAGATCAAGAGCCAGCTACTCGAAATCGAGAGCGTGACCCGCGTCAGTCGCCGTATCTGGGAAAACATCCGAGCCATCGATCCCGAGGAGATGAGCCGTAAGCTGACGCCGTTTCTCGAAAGCCAGCAGACCGTTGCGCTGAGGGCCCGCCTCGAGAAGCTGATCGAGTACGTGCAGCGGATGATCGATGAGCGTGGCGAGGACTCCGTCCTTTTCTGATAGCTACACGCCGCCGCGCCGCAAGGCTGCGCGCAGCTTCTCCGCGAGCTCTTCGTAGTCGAAATTTTCGTCGTCGGCGTCGACGCAGCGCATCAACGCCCACAGCACCTGCTTGCGTACATCGGCATCGGCGTCGTCGAGCGCCTCGGTGAGCGCTTCCACGGCGCTCGCGTCCTCGATCATCCCGAGCGCCCACGCCGTTTGCTCACGAACGTCAGCCTCGGTGTCGCTGAGGGCACCGATCAGCGCCTCGACAGCCGAAGAGTCTTCAATCATCCCCGGGGCCCACGCCGCCTGCTCGCGTACGTCGGCGTCGTCATCTCGGATGGCCCGATTCAAGGCTGTGACGCCGTCACGGTGCTCGATCATTCCCAGCGCCCAGGCGGCTCGCGAGCGCACCACGGCGACGGCGTCGTCGAGCACTCCGGCCAGCGGCTCGATTGCCCGGCGGCGCTCGAGTAGACCGAGGGCAAAGGCTGCGTTCTCACGCGCCACGGGATTGGAGTCCGACAGGACGCCAATGGCAGGCTCGACCGCCGCGTCGCCGACGTCTTCAAGGGCGATCCGCGGCCTCGCGGCCGGATGTGCTCTCATCCCGCTGCCGGCCTCGATACCAGTCCCCTTCCTCACGGCACAAACGACTTTCGACCGGTGTTCCGTCACCGAGCAAGCCGATCAGCGTGTCGCGCGCGCTCGAGATATCGGTACGGCGCAGACGACCGATACGGCAGGCTGCCATGGCGCGGTCGTAGGCGTCGGATGCGCTGAGCTGAGCGATCAGCTCGTCGAGGTCTTGATCCTGCTCGATCTCCAAACCAATCGGCACGAACGAGGACGCGGGGGGCAACGCTCCCGCCATGGTCGCGGCCACAACGGTCGCCGCGGTGACGACGGCAGCGAAAGTCTTCACGGATGTGGTGATGAAGTTGGTGACTCTCATGGACTCCCTCCTCGGGAAGCGTGCAAGTTCAAAGATTCGTTAGTTCGTTCATTCGGCGCGCAGCGCCGTTACGGGATCGACGCGGCTGGCGCGCAGCGCGCGGGGATGGCGCTGGCGATCAACGCCACACCCAGCAGCAGCAACGCCACAGCGGCAAACGTGACGAGATCGACGGGCGGCACGCCGAACAGCAGGCTCGCCATCAAGCGCGTCGCGGCGAAGGCGCCAACGACGCCGACGATCACGCCGAACGCTGCGAGTGCGAAGCCGTTGGAGACCACCAAGCGCAGGACCTCCCGCGGCTCGGCACCTAGCGCCATGCGAATGCCGATCTCACGGCTACGCTTGCTGACGGAATACGAAATGACACCGTAGATGCCAACGGCTGACAGGCACAGGGCCAGCCCGGCGAACATGCTCAGCAGCGTCATCGCGAAACGCGGCTGGGCTACCGACGTGCCGACCACGGCGCTCATCGAGGCGATGTCGTTGATCGGCTGACCGGGGCGCAGCTCCCAAATCTCACGTTGGATGGCGCCGATCAACGAATCGGCCGCCACCGCGGTGCGGACGACGAAGGTCATGCCGATCCGCGAGATCTGGCGGTGCGATACGTACACCACCGGCTCGGGCTCCTCCGCAAGGCTCATCTGGCGCACGTCGCCGACCATGCCGACGATCTGGATCTCGAGGTCGTCGCCGGCGTTGACGCTCGTACCTACCGGGTTGGCACCGTCCCAGTAACGCTCGACGGCGGCGCGGCTGACGACGAACACGAACGGCGATTCGCGATCGTCGCTGGCGCGCAGGTCGCGCCCGGCCAGCAGCGGAATGCCCATGGCCTCGAAATAGCCCGGACCGGCAAACCGCATGTACGCTTCGGGTAGCTCGTCGGGGTCATCGGGAACGGGCCGGCCGGGGATCGAAAAGCGGGTGCTCTCTCCCTGAAACGTGTCGCCGGCGAGCGGCAAATGTCGGATCATTCCCGCGGACTGCACGCCCGGCAATGCGTTGATGCGCGCAACCGCCTCGTGGAGAAAATCGATGTATCCGTCGTCGGCTCGGGCCGCAACCCGCAAGGTCAAGACATTTTCCGTTACGAAACCAGGGTCGACGGCCAGCAGCGCGGAGTAGCTGCGTATCAGCAGGCCGGCGCCGATCGTCAGCACCACAACCAGCGCCACCTCGGCCACCACCAACACGCGGTGCAGGCGACCCGCGGCGGCACTACCAGGAGCGCCTTCCTTCAATGCGCCGTGCAATTCGGCCGTTGCGACACGCAACGCTGGGGCGGCGCCGAAAGCCAGGCCGGCCAGGACGGACAACGCGAACGTGAATGCCAGCACGCTGGCGTTGATACCCACGGCTGACAGCCGCGGAATCTCGCTCGGCGCCAGGCGCATCAGGAAGTCCACGCCGGCCGCCGCGACGGCGATACCCGCCAGGCCACCCACCACCGACAAGACGAGACTCTCGGTGAGCAAATAGCGCAGCAGCCGGGCGCTGCCGGCGCCCAAGGCGGCGCGTACTGCGACCTCGCGGCTGCGGCCTTCGGCGCGTACCAGCACGAGGTTGGCAACGTTCGCGCAACCGATCAGCAGAACGAAGCCGACAGCAGCGAACACCGTCAGCATTGCCGGTCGCACGTCGCCCACCAGCTGTTCGTGCAGCGGCCGGATGGTGGCGGCGGTGAGGTCCGCGTTGGAATCGGGGTATTCCTCGGCGAGACGCTAGGTGATCGTTTGCATCTCGGCGCGCGCCTGGTCGATCGTCGCTTCCGGCGCCAGCCGGGCGACGACGCTCAGCCAGCGAATGGGCCGGCGGCGCGGCACTCCGGTGTCGGGGATCAGCGACAGCGGCGCCCACATCTCCACGCCGGCAGCCGGGTACTCGAAGTCCGACGGCATCACGCCGATCACCCTGAAAGGCTGCCCGCTGAGGGTGAGCGTGCTGCCCACAGCTGCCCGATCCGATCCGAAACGACGAGTCCAGAAGCCGTGGCTCAAGACAACCACCGTGTTGTCTCCCTCGGCATGATCGGTGGCCCGCAAGCTCCGGCCTTCGAGGGCGTCCACCCCGAAAACTTCGAAGAAATCTTCGGTCACGAACATGGTTTCGACTTCCTCGGGCTCGTCGCCGCTGGTGAGTACGAAACCGCTGAGCCGGAGGTCGGATACCCGGCGATCGCATCGAACGTATCCGATTGCTCGCGCCAGTCATCGAGGTCGTGCGGCGACGTCGTGCCCAACTCCACCTGGTCGTCGGGAAAAGCGCTCCACACACGCACCAGGCGGCCGGGATCGGCGTACGGCAACGGCTCGAGGAGCACGGCGTTCACGACGCTGAATATCGCCGTGTTGGCGCCGATACCCAGCGCCAAGGTTAGGATCACGACGAGACGCTGAAGCCCAGCCGCCGCAGCAACGTCCTGACGCTGTAGCGGATGTCGCGGATCACCTCGCCCATATGCTCGCTCTCCTGCTTTGCTCGAAGTCGACGCCGCATCCACTGGCGTCCGCGCTGCTCTTCCCGTCTTCGGGGTTCTCTTGTGGCTAAAGAATTAGCACCTGAGGCGAAAAGAAATGACCGGCCGAAGCCGGCCATTCTCGATGTGTCTAATTGCCATTCGAGTTGCTGGAAATCTGCGACACCGCCCACAGCGCCTGCTTGCGCACCTCTAGGTTCTCGTCGCTCATTGCGTCGAGCAGCGCGTCGAGGGCTCGCTCATCCCCGATCATGCCGAGCGCCCAGGCGGCCTGTTCGCGAACGAACCATTCGTCGTCCTGCAGGCCGACGGCCACGAGATGCTCCGTGGCATCGGTGCTCTCGATCATGCCGAGCGCCCAAGCGGCCTGCTTGCGAACCTCCGCACGGTCGTCGCTCAGCGCCGTGGCCAGGGCCTGCACGGCGGATTCGTCTTCAATCATCCCCAGCGACCAGGCAGCCTGCTCGCGAACCTGGACAGCCGCGTCGTCGAGCGCCGCGGTCAACGCCGGCACGGCGGACTGGTCTTCGATCATTCCGAGCGCCCAAACGGCTTCCTCGCGCACGCCCACGTTGGTGTCGGAGACGAGTGTGGACAGAGCCGCGATTCCCGCTTCGTCCTCGATCATGCCGAGGGCCCACGCTACCTGTTCGCGAACAGCGTCGACCTCGTCGCCCAACGCCGCTGAGAGCGCTGGCACCGCCGACACGTCTTCGATCATGCCGAGCGCACGAGCCGCTGCCTCGCGAACCTGCGGCGACTCGTCGGTCGCCAGCGCGTTGCTGAGCACGGGGATGCCTGCGGGATCTTCGAGGTTACCCAGCGACTCTGCCGCTTGCTCGCGAATCTGCCACTCGGTGTCGGCAAGCGCGGTCGTCAGCGCCGCGAGTACACGTGGATCCGCCTGGCGGTGGGAGACCTCGTAGGTGAACTCCAAGTCGCGCTCCACCAACCGCTCAACGGCAGTCTCGATGGCGAGCTCGAGCTTCTCTTCGTCGATCGAGTCCATCGCCTCCTGGATCGCTTCGCGCGCCCCATCGGAGGACCGCACGTCGGTTTCTACCTGCACGCCGCGATCCGTCTGGCGCTCGCCATCCTGGACGCGTTCAAGTTCCTGGCCACCGGCGTTCTGTGCCGGCGACGAAACGGCGGCCTCCGCCCAAGGCTGCAGGACCGCCAGCGGCAGCACGAGCATCGATACGAGCGCGATTCCGGCAACCGATGCAATTCGCGTTGCCCGTCGCCGGTTGAGACTCGGGTCCAGGATGCGCAGCAAGCGACCCTCGAGCTGGCTCGGCCGCGCCATTGCCACGGCGGCATAGCCGGCCGTCGTCGGCCGCCGCATGTTGCGGGCGATCTCGAGGTGGTGTTGCGCGTAGTCGGTGCCGCGGGTGCCGGCGCTCAATACCAGATCGTCGCAGGCGCGCTCGCGCTCAGCTTGCATCCGCCGGTTGGCCACCCACACCAGCGGGTTGATCCAATACAGCGCCGTTACCAGCCGCGCCAACAGCAAAGTCTGGCAGTCGCGCCGCTTCAGGTGCGCCATCTCGTGCAGCAGCACGACGCGGCGCCGTTCGTTGGGCCAGTGCTCGGCTTCGCGAGGCAGCAAGACACGGGGGCGAAAAATACCCCAGGCCATCGGCATCGTGGTCTTGTCGCTGGTAACGAGGGCGACTTCCGAAGTGATCCCGAGGCGATCCTGTACGGACCGGGCGGCGACCGCCCAGCGACTGCCGCGCAGCGGCTCGGCGTGCCGGGTGACCCACCACGCAGCGACCATCGACACCGCCAAGCGGGTCAGCAAGAACAGCGTGCCGGCCATCCAGATCCCCATGAGCCATATCGACCAGCTCAGCGAAGAAAGCAATGCCACGGCGCTCGCCAACACGCTCGGGGCCGGCACGGCAACCTGCGCCGGCGCCGGCTCAACGCCTGCTGAGCCCCGATTCGGCGGTGCGCTTATTGCCGGCGGTGTGGCAGCGGTTGCTTTGCTGCCGCTGTCGTGCCGCTCTTGCAACGCGGTCCTGGATGCCGGCGCGAACGGCGCCTCTTCCAGCCCCGCCTCCATCATCTCAGCCGGCAGCAACGGAACCTGCCAGGCAGGAAGGAACGCCGAGAGCAACGGCAACGCCAGAACACTGATCAACGCCGCGGTCCACAGCTGGTAGCGCGTCGCCGCCGCGGCGCGGCGCAAGACGTACGCTCCGGCGAAGGCCGCCAGCAAGATCACTGCCGCCTTGGCGAAGATGTCCAACAGCTCGCCGGAGGCGGCGGTGTTTACGGAGGCTATCGAGTCCAGCAGCCAGCCCATGACTAGTTCTCCTTGGCGCGCGCCTGCGCGATCAGGTTCGAGAGACGCTCGAGCTCGTCGTCGGAGAGCTGTTTCCCGGAATCGTCGAGCAACGCGGCCATGGCTTTCTCCGCCGATCCGTTGAAGAACGTATCTACGAGGTGGTTCATCGCCGAGCGTTGGGCTTTGTGCTTGGTCACCGTAGGACGATAGAGATAGCGTGGTCCGTCTTGCTCGTGACAGGCGTGCCCCTTGTCCTCGAGAATGCGCAACAAGGCGCGCACCGCCGAATAGCTCGGCGCCTCGGGCATCTCGTCGCGCACCTCGGCGGCGGTTGCCTTGCCGTACTGGAAGAGCACGTCCATGATCTGGCGCTCCCGGCGGCTCAGCTTGTGCTGTAGCTGTTCAACCATCGATGTCCCCTATCGGACTCCGCCTCGAATCCGTTGCTGTGAGGACGCCCCTTCGGGCGCGTTCGTTTCGTTGTTGGTGCCAAAAATTTAATATGCTGCTAAATAATTAGCAGCAACCGGCCTGCCTGTCAACTCCGGGGCAGAACGAGCTGCCTCTCTGCCGGAACGCGCCGATCGCCAAGATGGCGCGAAAGCCTGCTTGCTGCGAGAACGGGCGCCAACTGGATGCTCGACCGCGTCTCCCGTAACCTCTCGAGTATGAACACAACCCGCAAGAACCCGTACGTCCTGCCGCGCAACATCTGGATCCTTATCATCACGGCGCTGCTGTTGAGCGCCTGGATCCACATCGGCGGGCTGACCGGCGCCGGCGGCCTCGACAACGTTCTGAAGTTCGTCCTTTGGTTGGTGTCGGCGCTCACGGCGGGCGTATGGTTCGTCTTCTTCAGCGAGGCGCCGAAGAAGACCCGCCTCGGCTCGCTCGGCGCCATGTTCGGAATCCTGGTGGCGTTGTTCACCGTCTTCCGGCTTGACAACTTCAGCGGCGACTTCGTGCCCGAGTTCTCGTTCCGCTTCGCCCAAGTCG
Source organism: Acidobacteriota bacterium (assembly GCA_965214245.1). Classification (GTDB taxonomy): domain Bacteria; phylum Acidobacteriota; class UBA890; order UBA890; family UBA890; genus CBDCBL01. The sequence goes on along the minus strand of CBDCBL010000007.1, from coordinate 360,779 downwards.
CCGACCGGACGCTGGACGTCGTACCGGCCGGCACCGGCACCACCACCCGGGTTGCCGACCTGTCGAGCACCACACCCTGGGATTTTTCGCAGTTTCTCGGGCCGCAGCGCGATGTGTCGGCTTCTGCCGTAACGCTCGGTCGCGACTGGGCCACGAATCCTCCCGAGCTGGTGTGGCGCCAACCGATCGGCGCCGGCTGGTCGAGTTTCGCGGTGGTCAACGGCTACGCCGTGACCATGGAGCAGCGCGGCGACCTCGAGATGGTGACCTGCTACGACGTCGAAACCGGTGAGCTCGTGTGGACTTGGTCGGTAACGAATCGCTTCGAAGGTATTATCGCCGGTATCGGGCCGCGGGCCACGCCGACGATCGACGAGGGGATTGTTTACGCGTTGACCAACAGCGGCCTGTTCGTGGCGCTCGACGGCAGCAACGGCAACCCGGTGTGGCAGCAAGACCTGCGCCAACAATACGGCGGCACACCGGCCCAAGACCTGGCCGCCCTGCCCTATGGCCGTTCCAACTCGCCGCTCATCCTCGACTCCTTGGTCATTGTGCCGGCCGGCGGCATCGAGGAGCGCGGCTTCGTGTCGCTGGTGGCCTTCGACAAGAAGACGGGTGCCAAGATATGGCAGGGTGGCAACCGCCAAATTTCGATGAGCTCGCCCGCAGCCGCGACGTTGGGCGGTGTGGAACAGGTGCTGGTCGTCAACGAGAACGTCGTCAGCGGACACGACGCCGAGAGCGGCGCTGTGCTGTGGGAATACCCATGGCCGGGGATAACCAGCAGCGACGCAAACGTGTCGCAGGCAGTGCCGATGCCACCCAACCGGGTGTGGTTGTCGAAAGGCTACGGCTTCGGCGCGGCTCTACTAGAGCTCACGCCGGGTCGCGGTGGCCGGTTCACCGTTACCGAGTTGTGGCACAACTCGCGCGTCCTGCGCACCAAGTTCAGCCAGGTAACCATGCTCGACGGCTACGCCTACGGCCTGTCCGAAGGAATCCTCGAGTGCGTCGAGGTGGAAACAGGCGAGAGAATCTGGAAGCATGGCCGTTACCATCACGGTCAGATTCTCCGGGTGCACGATCTGCTGATCGTGCTGAGCGAGGAAGGCGAGGTGGTACTGGTGGAAGCCAGCGCGGAACGACGCGACAACGTGCTCGGGCGCTTCCAGGCAATCGAAGGGAAAACCTGGAACAACTTTGCGCTGTACGGCCCGTATCTCGTCGTCCGCAACGCTGCAGAGGCAGCGGTTTTTCGCCTGCCGCTGGCGAATTGAACGGCGGGGTTTGGGGACCGAGCACAGAGCACGATGAGCGAGCAGTCCGAGGTGGGCTCGCCTGAGGCCGGTCTGTCGGCCGACGACGCCGTGGTGTCCGAGACACCTGCGTCGAACCCGCACATCCTTTACATGGAGGATGAACCGGTAACCGCCAAAGTGGTGCAGAAGCGCTTGGAGGCCTGCGGGTTCGAGGTAGACCTGGCGCGCGACGGCGGCGAAGGCCTGCAGAAGTGCTCGGAGAGCAGCTACGACCTCGTGCTCGTCGACAAGAACATGCCGGTACACGACGGGCTCGAGGTCATCCGGAAGCTCGCCCCCGACGACGGCCCACCTTCCATCATGCTTACCTGCTCGGGCGACGAGCTGTCGGCTGTCGAGGCGCTCACGTCAGGCGCCGCCGACTACATCGTGAAGGACGCCGAGGGCCGCTACCTCGAGCTACTCCCCGTCGTCATCAATCAGGTGCTCACCCAACGGCGCATCGCCGACGCCAAGCAGCGCGCCGAGGAAGAGAAGGAGCGGCTGATCGTCGAGTTGCAAGAAGCGCTGGCCAACATCAAGACGCTCAGCGGCCTGCTGCCGATTTGCGCCCAGTGCAAGAAGATTCGCAACGACGACGGCTACTGGACGATGGTCGAGACCTATGTTTCGGAGCGCTCAGAAGCCGAGTTCAGCCACGGCATCTGCCCCAACTGCGGCAAGGAGCTCTACGGCGACCTCTACGTCGAGGAGAGCAAGTAGCGGTAGCTACCGCTGCCCTTTTTTTCTTGCCACGGCTTACAACCTTCTCGGCGGTGGTTCCGTCTTGCCGATGAACACACAGCCGAGGCGACGACGATGCCTATTCGTACCTGAGTGCATCTTTTTTGAGGCCCACCCACCCCGTGGCGCGATTCGGGGCAAGCGCTCGACGACGATGCCTATTCGTACCTCAGCGCTACTATCGGGTCGACGCGCGAGGCGCGGCGCGCCGGGATGTAGCTGGCCAAGAGCGAAACGAGTGCCAGGGTTGCCGGCACCAGCACGAAGGTCCACGGATCGGTAGCGCTCACCTCGAAAAGCAGGCTCTCGAGGAACCGCGACAGCGCCAACGACGCCGCCAGACCGATTCCGACCCCCGCGAGCATGAGCCACATGCCCTTGCCGACGACGAGCTTGAGCACGTCGCTCCGCTCGGCGCCGAGTGCGATGCGCACACCGATTTCCTGGGTGCGCTGTCCGACGTTGTAGCTCATGACCCCGTATATGCCGATCGCGGCGAGGGCCATCGCCGCACCGGCGAACCCAACCAGCAGCGCCATTACCAGGCGCTCGAAGGCGACCGTTCCCGAGACGACGTCGCGCATCGACGCCACGCCGGACACGGCGAGATCCGAATCAATTTCCCGCACGTCGGCCTGCACCGAGCGCGCCAGCGCCATCGGATCGCCAAAGGTGCGTACCACGAGGCTCATGAATGGACCGGGCGCCTGCGCGAACGGAAGATAGGTAGCCGGCCGCTCGTCTTGGTTGAGCCCGAAATGCTTGGTGTCGCCGACCACGCCGATGATCTCGCGATAGTTCTCGCCCCCGAACGTGATCCGCGCGCCGATGGGATCCTCGTCGGGCCAGTAGCGCCGCGCCGCTGCTTCATTGATCATCACCATCCGCGGCGCCTCGCTATGATCGCGATCATCGAACCAGCGGCCGCGCGCCAGCCGCATCCGCATCGTCGTGAAGTAGTCGGGCGTAACCGTGCGAAACCAGGTCACCGGCGAGCGCTCGCCCGATTCTCGAGGTCGGCCCTCGATCAAGAACCCCGTGTCAGAGTCGTTGCTCGCCAGCGGCAGCGTGTTGATCACCCCGGCGCTTTCGACGGCGGGCAGGTTCTCGACGCGACCGACCAACTCATCAACAAATGCTAATTGCGGGGCGGGATCCCCATACTTGGTACCCGGCAGGAAAATCTGCTGCGTCAGCACGTTGTCGGCGTCGAAGCCCGGATCGACGGTGATCAGCGCCACAAAGCTGCGCAACATGAGACCGCCACCGATCAGGAGCATCAGGGCCAACGCCACCTCTGCGACAACCAACGCCGAGCGATAGCGCTGCCCGCCGAGGCCGGCGCCGGCGCCGCTCGTGCCTTCTTTGAGCGAATCGTGGAACTGCGGTGCCGCCGCCCGCAGCGCCGGAACGAGCCCGAACAGCAGCCCGGTACCCAGACCGATCAACAACGTGAACGCCAGCGCGGTGCGGTCGACGGCGACGGATTCAAACACCGTAGTGCCAGCCGGAATCAACGCCACCAGTAAATCGACGCCCCACAAGGCAACGACGACCCCGATCGCCGCGCCGGCCAACGCCAACATGAGGCTCTCGGTGAGCATCTGGCGGAAGACGCGGCCGTGCCCCGCTCCCATCGCCACGCGGATCGCCACCTCACGCTGCCTCCCCGTGGCTCGCGCCAGCATCAGGTTGGCAACGTTGGCGCAAGCGATCAGAAGTACGAAGCCGACGGCGCCCAGCAGCATCCACAGGCCGCCACGAAAGGCCCCGAGCACACGATCGGCGAGAGGCTCGAGATAGATTCCGATGTCGCGGTTCTCCGCGTGCTCCTCGCTGAGCCGGGCCGCTACCGCTTCCATGTTCGACTGCGCCTGCGCCAGCGACACACCGTCGCTCATACGGGCGATCGCGCGCAACGTGACACATTGCCGACCACAGGCGTTGGTCTCGTCAATGCGCATCGGAGCGAAGACGTCGCCCCCCGTAACAACCGGAAACGCAAAGTCTTCCGGCATCACGCCGACGATCGTCGCCGGCCCACCGCTGAAGTTGATCGTGCTGCCCAGGACCGCCTCATCGGCATTGAAGTGCCGCTGCCAGAACGAGTGGCCGAGCACGACGACGAACTCTCCTGTGGCCGTGTCCTCCTCGGGGAGAAATCCCCGGCCGAGGACGGGCTCGATTCCCATGACGTCAAAAGCGTTGTGCGAAACGGAGGCTCCGTTCAGCATCTGCGGTTCATCGACGCCGATGAGCGTCGGCGCGAAGCCACCCAACACGAACATGCCGTCGAACACCTCGTTGCGATCGCGCCAGTCGAAGAAGTTGTTCGGGTCGGCCCACTCGTCGATGGGGCCGCCGATGCGCGTGTAGTCCTGCCACACCATCACCAGCTCGTCGGGATCGACGTACGGCAGAGGACGAAGCAACACGCCGTTGACAACGCTGAAAATCGCCGTGGTGGCACCGATGCCGAGGGCGAGGGTCAGAATCGCGACAGCGGCGAAACCGGGCTTCTTGCGCAGCACGCGGAAGCCGTATCGGAGGTCCTGAAACAGGCTTTCCATGCAAGTACCTCAAGTTGGACGAGACGGCCTGTCAGTTATTCAAAGCAAAGACGATGCCAGCCGCGAAACGTACTGTATCAGCGTCTCCGGGAGCCTGACGGCGTGCCAACGTCCGCCTGCGGGACGCCCTCGTCCCACAGGCGGACGCTCTGTGCTTCACAGCCTGGCGAGCTTCCGATGGCGGCATAGTCGATGATCGGCGACAACCTTCGATAAAAAGAGTGCAACCAAACCGGCTGCGCGTGCGTCTTAATTCATGATAGGGGCACAAATTACGAAACCCCGCAGTAAAACGCTGCAAACCAACAACGAGTCACCGGAAAAGAAAAATTTCAGGAGCTTTCGAGATGTCGTCACGGAAAGGGTTCAAAGCGGTTGCCGCAATCACGTTGGTCGTTGCCGGTGCGATGCTGCTGGTTTCCCCTGCCGTTGCTTCGTCGAAGAACGGCAAGGACGACCCCGACTGCCAGGTACGCCAGCCGGTGAGGGCCAGCAGGATGCTCGCGCTCGAGATGCGCGCTCACGACATGCGCATCGGGCGCGCCGACGTCGCGCGCGAATGGGCGTTCATTCGCCGCGCTTCGAAGCTCGAAGCCGAGAAAATGCGGCGCGCCATCGACTTGGGGCGGCGCAACCTCGACCGTTGGGAGCGTAGCTGGCGCCACGCTGATTTTGCGTCGGAGCGGCCCTCGCACCCCGTCGTCAGCGGCGTCAGCAAGATGGCCGCGCTTGCCAAGCTCCCGGGCCAGGGTCTGATGGTGGCGCAGAAGATGTTCTCGATCGCTGCCAAGCTCGTACCGCCCCTACCTCGATTGATCCCTCGGTGAGCCCGAGCATCGCCCCCGGCGTGTCAGCGCATAGGGTAGTTTGTGTCACCCGATTCTCGAGATCGACGTCTTCCGGCGTGTCCGTGACGACCCGCAGGTAGTTGCCGGTCAACCCACTCCAGCGCACCAGACCCTCGCGTGGCTCCGCCGTTTCCCAGAGAACGGAATGGCTGGTGCCGACGTAACGTCGGCGGAAGTGGCTTTCCATATCGCTGCCGAGCGCGTGCATCGCGCGGCTGCGCTCCTGGGCAGTCGCCGGCGCTACCTGGTCGGGCATCGTGGCGGCGGCCGTGCCGGCTCGCGGCGAGTAGCGAAAAACGTGAAGTCCGGCGAACTGCAGGCGCTCGACGAAAGCAATCGAGTGCTCGAACTCGGCCGCCGTCTCACCCGGAAATCCGACGATGACGTCGGTAGTGACAGCGAGCTCCGGGATGGCCCGGCGTGCCTCCTCGACGAGCCGCGCGAAGGACGCCTGATCGGTCCGCCGCGCCATGCGTTGCATGGGTCGCATCACTGCCGCTCTGCAACGGCAGGTGAAGGTGCGTCAGCAATCGCGGGCTCGTGCCCCAGACCTCGAAGAACTCCGGCCGCAGATCCCAGGGTTCGAGCGACGAAAGACGCAGGCGAGGAATGTCGGTTTGCTCCAAAACCGCCGCTACAAGCTCCTCGAGTCCCCGCATCGATTGGCGGTCGTGGCCGTAGCTGCCCAAATGGACGCCGCTGAGGACCACCTCCACGTACCCGAGGTCGCCGAGCTGGCGAATCTCTTCGACGACGTCAGCGATGGGGCGGCTGCGACTGTCGCCACGTGCCACCGTGACGATGCAGAAGGTGCAACGATTGTCGCACCCGTCCTGAACCTTCACGAAGGCGCGCGTGCGGTTGCTGAAACAAGCGGCGTCCAGCGGCGAGCCGTCGGTCCCCGGAATCGTTTCCGCATCGCTCAGTAATCCCGCTTCCTCGAGCACGCCGGGCAGCCGGTCCTTATCCTGGATGCCGACGATCAGATCAACACCGAGCTCATCGACCTGGAGCGGCTCGAGCTCGCTGTAGCAACCGGTAACCACCAGGGTCGCCTGCGGATGGGTGCGGCGCCAATGGCGGATCAACTTGCGCGACTTGCGCGCCGCGACGTGGGTGACGGCGCACGAGTTGAAGATCAACATGTCGACCCGCTCACCCGGTCCGACGACCCGGTGGCCGCAGCCGGCCAGCTGCCGGGCAATGTGGTCGGCCTCGCCGATGTTCAGGCGGCAACCGAGAGAGTCGATTCTGACACGCACAGGCCGTTGTGCTCGCTGGCGATGATGTTCAGGTGGTCGCCGCGCGCCGGTTGACGGAAATGCGCCAAAGCGCCGCGACGGCAATCAAAACCCACACTCCGTTCACCGCGGTCGACGGATAGGCAGCGTAATACAGCGTATTGAGTCCCAGGCCGATCGCCCCTAAGAGGTTGAGTAGCTGATAGCTCACCGATGCGGGATCGACGCGCCGCGACGACACCAGACCGTAAGCGAGCACCACGCCGATCGAGCCTATCCATCCGATCGAGTCGACAAATAATTGCACGAATCCTCCGATCCTAGCTTCTGCCGCGTAAGACCCAGGCGCGGCACCCCCGGGAGTTCTCAGCACCCTGCTAGCACCCTGCTAGCGGCCGGAGACGCGCATCGAGAGTCTGTCGCCAGGTTGAATTCCATCGATCACGCGCCGGCCCGTCACAACCGTCCCGAGGACAGGGTATGCCCCGTCGAGGTGCGGTTGCGGCGAGTGCACGATGAAGAACTGGCTTCCACCGGTGTCCCGTCCCGCGAGCGCCAGTCCCATGGTACCGGTGACGTACGGAATCGGCGTCTCCTCGCTGCGCACGGCTCCCGCCACGCCGCCGTACCCCACAGCCGTCGGATCTCCCGACTGGATCACGAAATCCGGGATCACGCGGTGAAAGATGAGGTCAGCAAAAAAGCCCTCGTTAGCCCACTGCACCAGGCGGTACACGGTGAGCGGAGCCCAAGAGGGACGGAGTTGCACCACTAGCTCTCCCCGCGACGTTTGCAAGATCACTTCCGGCGGATCCGCCTGCAACTCCAGCAGGCGGGCGGCCAACTCTCGGTAGCGGGCAGGCATGAGCCCGGTGTCCAGGGGTCCGATTGCTTCGGCATCGAGGTCGCCGCGAGAGGAACCCGGAGCGGCGGGAAGGCTACGCAACGCCCACAGCCGGAAGACCCTGTCGGGGTCGGGCAGCAGCGCACTGCGCCTGATTTGCATCGTGTCGCGATCGAGCGACAGCAACGAGTTGAGAACAATCAATCGTGGCTCCAGCGCCGCCACCTCGCCGAGCTCTCGCTGTGCGGTCCACAGCACGTCCGTCCAGGTATCGAATTCCGTTTCGCGCGGCGGCAGCAACCCCGCATTCCGCAATCCGCGAACCACTTCGGCGGCCACCGCCTGCAGCACCGGATGGCCATCGGTCAGCAGCACAGTGGCGCGCCGTGCGGCGGCTGCTGGATCGATTTCCTGCAACTGCCGCAGGGCTTCCGCCCGAGCTGCCAACGGACCGTGGTCGGCGAGGATTTCGAGCCAAGCCTCGCTGTCGTCGCGCTCGGACCGGGCGAGCACCCGCACGACGGAGGCGGCCTCGAGCGGCGAATCGGCCAGCACCGAAGGGATGACGGCGGCGGCGGGCGCAGCCGGTGGCTCGTCGATGCCATAAGCGGCCAACACTTCGTCGAGCGTGTCGCCGATCAGACCCCGGGGGCCGCTGGCGATGGCGTCGACGGCGGCGAAACGCGAACTGGCCTCGCCGGACGTCAGCGCGTGTCGCAGCCGATCCTCCGGAACCGAGTAGTCGGGAGCTGCCAGCGCCAAAGCTTCGAACGCCAAGCGCTGCACGTGGCGATCGTGGCTCAGCGAAACCCGGATTACGGCGGTGAGTGTGTCGTCGCCGATAGCCGACTCGTCGCGCCACAGTGCCAGCACCCAGCCAAGAGCCGCCACCACCACGCGCCAATCGTCGTCGCGCAGCAAGGTCGGCAGGTGTCGCTGTGCCACCACCGGCGGCGCCTCCCGCAGGCCGCGCGCCGCGGCCGCGCGCACCAACGCATCGGGATCGCCAAGTAGGGGTTCGAGCAGCGGCATGGCATCGGGATCATTGAGACGGCGCAAGGCGAGCGCGGCGGCGTGTCGGACTCGCGGGCTCGGCGACTTCGTCAACCCGGCGAGCGGCTGAGGCTGCGCATCCGGCAACCGCCACCATGCGTTCAGGGCGGCAGTTACCACAGCTTCCGGCTGCGCCCCGGCACCGAGCAACATCTGCCGCACGGCCTCCCGGGCAAACGGGTCGGCCAGCATCCCCAAGGCCCACAAGGCCTGCTCCCGAACCATCGTGTCGTCGTCGACCAGCAGACGCAGCAGCTGTTCGACGAACCGGCGGCGCGTCGCGTCGGCCAACGCCGGCTCGAGGTCGAGCTCGATCAGTCCCAACCCGAAAGCGCTGAGGGCGCGCACATGCGGGTGCGGATCCCGTAGCAGCCGCAGCAAGTGAGTTGCGCCCGTGGGCAGCCCGACGCGGCCCACCGCCAGTGCCGCGCGGGCGCGGAGCGCGGGCTCCGCAGAGCGCGTCAGGTCCAAGACGTCGTCGGTGAGCTCGCGCCGATCTTCGGCGCGCAGGAGGATCGATGCCAGGCTGACGTCTTCCGGCAACCCGAGCGGCAACTCCTCGACCTGTGCACTACCGGTCGCCGCTAGCGGCGCGCTGGGCGCGATGAGCGGCAAGAGAATCGCCGCAAGCCCGCATATCTGAACGCCCTTCGTCGCGAGGGCGCGGAGAGAGACGCGGGCAAGCTCGGCAAGCCGCGATCGTTCAAAGGGCGCGAAGCGAATCGATGTGGTGGACGATGATGTAGTGTCCATCGCTGTCGACGAGGCCCTCACGGCGGAACTCGTTGAAGATCGTGCTGGTTGTCTCACGTGTAGAGCCGATCAAATGGGCGAGGTCCGTCTGCGTGAGGCGCATGCCGATGCGCGTCCCTTCCGGAATTTCCTCCCCGAACTTGTTCGCCAACCGCGCCACGGTGTGCGCCAATCGCGTCCGAACGTCGCTGAAGAGGATATCCTGGATTCGCAACTCGACGCGCTCGAGGCGCAAGCCGATGAGCTTCGTCATCCGCAATGCCAACACCGGTTGCTTGCCGAGGAAACGCGTCCTGCCATCCGCGTCGCTCAGGCAGTCGAGCAGCGCCGAGCGGCGCAGCCGCCAGAACTTCGCCTGGTCGTCCATGACGGCGTCGGAATAGCTCATCCTTCAGATCCAACCGGAGAGCAACGCCGCGAGCACGCCGATCGGCACGACGTAGCGCAGCCAGAGATACCAGGTGCCCACCCAGCCCGGAACGTCACCGTTGGCCGCAGCAACCTGAGCGGTGGCGCGGCGGCGCCCCAGCCCCCAACTGAGAGCCGCGACGGCGAGAACCGAGCCCAGAGGTTGCATCGTCGATCCCCAGATCTGGTCGCTCATGAAGAGGTAGTCGAGCGACCGCGTCGCGGGCAGCGCTCCTACGACGAGGGCCACGCACACCGCCCACGAGGTCTTGCGACGTGACAGCCGGAATCTCTCGGTGAGAGAGCCTACCAAGACCTCCACGGCGGCAACCCCCGACAAGAAGGCCACGCATCCGAGCCCGGCGAAAAACAAGACAGCGAATACGAGACCTCCCGGCATCGCCAAACACGCGGCCGGCAACACCTCGAAAAGCAAGGAGGGACCGCTGGTGGGCGAAAGACCGGTGGCGAATACGGCGGGTATCACGGCGAATGCGGCCAGCAAGCTAGCGAAGATGTCGCCCGCCGCAGTGCCGATGGCGCGGCGCGCCAGGGATTCCTCATCGCTGAGATACGACCCGTAGATGACGAAGAACGTGCCGCCGAGGCCGAGCGAGAAGAACGCCTGGCCGGTGGCGGACAACACGGCCCGCCGCGTGACGTTTTCCCACTCGGGCGTGAACAGGTACCTCACGCCTTCCCAGGCGCCAGGAAGGGTCACCGAGCGCACCGCCAAGAGGATCATCAGCACGCCGAAAACAGGGACGAACACGGTGCTGGCACGCTCGATTCCGCGCTTCACGCCGCGGCCCACGACCTCTGCCGAGCCGGCCGCGACGACGGCGGTGCACAGCATCTGCAGCGGCCAGTTCTCCTGGAGCCATGCGAACGTGTCGGACGAAAAATTATCGGAAACTCCGACGAGATTGAAGGATGCGAAGAAGAAGTACGCCAGGACCCACCCCACCACGACGAGGTAGTAGGACATGGCCATGCCAACGCCGAGAAACAGCACACCTCCGACTAACTTGCCGCCGGGGATTCCGGCTCTGGCGAAGGCAGTCAAGGGCCCTTTTCGCACGCTCCTCCCCAGCGCCAGCTCCGCCATCAGCGCCGGAACGCCGAACATGGCGACAACCACCAAGTAGATGAGCAGGAAAGCCCCGCCGCCGAACAACCCCATCATGTAGGGGAAGCGCCACACGTTGCCGAGGCCAACCGCAACACCGAGAAGCGCGAACGTCGTCCCCCAACGGGACGAGAAGAGCTCGCGGCTTTTGGGCTTGCCTGCGGTCATGGCGCGGCGAGTTTAGCAGCAGGTGTCGGCCCCTAGCGCGCCGTTCTGAAAAGGTGAAACGAGCAAACGAAGAAAGATCGAAGAAACTCGGCGGAACGGCAAGAAATCTATTGACAGATTTTCGGGAGTCGCTAATGTAGTGCTGGCTCGGGTGAACGCCCCGGCCGAGCGGCGACAGTCGCCGCGGATCTGTTGAAGGCAACGTAACGATGGAAGGAAGCTGAGGTTTCGGCCCCAGTGGAAAACCGGAGGAGCGCTGCTGGAGGAGAAGCGGAAGCTGTTGTTGGGAGGCCGATCGCGGCGAGCACCCGAGCCACTTTTTCGTGCGCGCTTGCCGCGCTTTTTTTGTGAGGCTAAGCCGAACTTCTCAGATTTGAGTTCGGATTAACCGCCCAGGATGCTCTCGATGCGCTCCCTGAGCGGGATCTCCTCGCCCGCCAAGTAGCCGTAGCGACGCCAAACGACGCGCCCGGCCTCATCGACCAGGAAAATCGTGGGGGTGGCGGCAACTCGATACTGGCTCACGGAAACGTTGCGCGTGTCGAACACGTTGGGGATCTCGAAGCCGAATTCCTCGTAGAAAGCCCGCGTACCGCTGCGGTCATCCCGGACGTCGACAGCGATGACGTTGAAGCCTAGAGCCTTCATTTCGCGGTACATCGCGTCCAGGTGAGGAAACTCCTCACGGCATGCTGCTCACGTCGGCGTCCAGAAGTTGATCAGCGTCAGCCGGCCTCCGAGCTCACTGAGCCGCAGTGTCTCCTGTTGATAGCCCGGCAGCTCGAAATCGGGCGCCTCCACCGAAAGAGCGGCGCGGCGCGATGCGAGCCAGCCGTCGAAGCTGTCACCCGGCCCTCCGAGCTCGCCGTGCAGGAAGCGCAACCCCTGCTCGAGCTGTGGTAGATCGCTGATGAACGTGGCGCGCACGAGCCAGTCACTCCCCACCTCCGCGTTGCCGGCGTCGAAGTGGGCCCAGCCGACCCGGTACGGCAGCTCCTGATTCACCAGCGGGAGCTCGAGGATGTCCGGAGCCGGCCACGACATGTCGATGGCGTTCTCGAAGGACTTCGCCGCGGCGAGCGGCGCCTCGGTAGCGGTGTAGGCGTCGCCGACGAGCTCGTGAAAGTAGCCGATAACCCGCGCTTCCGGGTACTCCTGGAGAAACTGCTCGGCGATCTGCAGCCGCTCTGCACCGGCGGCGGCTTCCATTTGGCGCACCCAGCGCGTTGCGATCTCCTCCGTAAGGCGGCCACCGCCCATGCCCGGATTCGATGCCGGGTCGAGAACCGTGCCACGGGTCCCCGCAACATCGTCAGCCGCCCGGTCCGGCTGCAAACGGTCCATTCCCTGACAGCCGATCAGGAAAAGCGCGGCGTACGGCAACAAGGCACGCGCCGCGTGCCGGCGACATCGCGAAGTATCGAAAACACGGAACATGATCAACGCTTTTAGCATTCCGGTCCACCATGCGGTACCAGCTTCGTGTGACCGATCCGATAGCAAGTGAGGGACGTTACCCGCAACGGGTGCTTTTTGAGCCTCAGGACACTATGCGCTGGCTGAACGAACTCGAGTCACTCTCCGGCTAGCGGACGTAGCTCCGGCAGTTCGACTCGGGGCGGCGATGCGTTGCTTCCCGATCCCGTCAGCAGCAGCACGACGGTGTCGTCGGCGCCGATCCGCCCGTCGGCAAGCATGGGAATCAACGCCGCCAGGGGCGCCGCCGAAGCCAGCTGGACGTACCGCCCCGCGGTGTTCGCCAGGCGCCGGCGGGCGGCCTCGATGTCGTCGTCGGAAACCGCCAGCGCCGTGCCGCCGGTCTTGTGGAGCCAACGAATGACCCGCGCACCGCTGGGCGGCGACGGATTCGAGATGGCGCCGGCGATGGTGTGCGGCGACTCCACGGGCAAGGGGCCGTCCGCGCCCGCATCCCAGCCCCGCACGATCGGGTCGCAACCGCCCGCCTGCACGGCGACAAGCCGACCTGTCTGTTCAATCCACCCGGCGGCTTCAGCTTCGCTGAATCCCTTGGCGATTGCGGAAAAGTTGCCACCGCTACTGGTCGGCACGATCATCCAATCCGGCGCGACGCCGCCGAGTTGCTCGACCACTTCCAAGGCAATCGTTTTTTGGCCCTCGACGCGCAGCGGCGAGTCGGAATTCACGAACGGCACACCGCGTGCTCGGCTCCATTCGAGGCTGGTCTCATAGATCTGCCCGTAGGGAGCGTCGAAGCGCTGCACGTCCGCGCCGTGCACGGCAACCGGTGCGAGTTTGTCGTCCGGAGTATCGGCGCCCACCCAAACGCTCGCCGTCATCCCGACGCGGGCCGCGTAGGCCGCCACCGAACGCGCCATGTTGCCGGTGCTCACGGTGCCAACGGAATCGAATCCGAGACCCGCGAGCACGGCGACCCCTACCGCCGTGCCGCGATCTTTGAATGAGCCGGTCGGGTTGCGGGTCTCGTCTTTGAGCCACAGGTTGGCGCAGCCGATTTCGTCTCCCAGCCGTCGCGCCCGCAGCAAGGGCGTGGCCCCCTCACCGAGAAACACCCGGCGCTCGATGAGCGATGCGTCAACGTGCGGGAGTACCGCCCGGTAACGCCAGATGCCGTCGGCGACACCACCGCTGGGAGACAACCCCGGAAAGGCGGGCTCGAGGACCTCCGGGGCTGCCGCTGCCGGTAGTAATTCCAGGGCTTCGCCGCACTCCGGGCAACGGTGTTCAAAGGGATCAAACGACAGCTCGAGCCCGCACCCGCAACAGCGCGACGGAAGTGTCAAGAGTCCTCGAGCAATGTCGCGTCCTCGCCCAGTTCGAGAGCTTCGACCGCCTCCCTGGTCTCACGGCAGGCTTCACAGTAGCCGAATACCTGCAGGCTGTGGCGGGTCGGGGAGAAGTTCTGCTCGCTGCAGTTCTTGAACACGATCTGCGTCAGCTCGGGATCGAGCCACTCGATAATCCGGTCACATCCCAAGCAGATCATGTGCTCGTGCGCTTCGCGCCCGAGAATGTGCTCGTAGTATGAGTGGTCCTTGCCGAGACGGATGCGGCGCGCCAACCCCGCTTGCACCAGCAGCTCGAGCGTTCGATAGATCGTGGCGCGCGACACCTTCGTGCCGGCGCGCCGCAGGCGGAAAAGCAGCTCATCCGCCTCGATGTGTTCGTGGATGTCGTAGAACTCACGCACGATGGCTCGGCGCTCCGCCGTCAGCTTGAGGCTGTGGTCGCGGAGATACGACTCGAAGCGCTGTTCCGCCAACTTGCGACTGCGACGCTCGGCGGCGGCCGGCAGGCGGTAGCGATCGTCGTTCGCCACGTTTTCGGACGCCATCGCCTCAGATCTCGCCTTCCTTCAGCAGCTCGGCGTATATGTAGAAGGCCACCAGCCCGCGAACATCTCCCCACTGCTCGACCCAGGCGAAAACGGCATCCAGGTCGACCTTGTCGGATGCGTGCACATGCCGGGCGATCCACTCTTGCAGCGCCGAGTCTGCGAGTGGAAAACAATCCAGTCGTCCGTAACCATACAGAGCCGTCAATTGGGCGCCCAGCGGTCCGACATCCGACAACGCTTCCAGGGTAGTAAGCAGCTCATCAAGGGGGCGGCGCTCGAGTCCGTCGAGGTCGAGGTCGCCCCTGACGACCGCCGCGGCGATACGGTGCAGGCGCTCCGCCTGCTGGGCATCGATGTCGCCGCGAACCAGGTCCTTGACCTTGCGCTCGGCAACCGCATCCGCGCTCGGGAAGGCACAAAACCTGTGCCCCGCGTAGGCGACGCTGTACGAAAACGCCTCTGCGAGGGACGATAACGTGGCCCTCAGAAAATGGGCTTCCTCCCCCTGGCTGGCAATCGACAGAGCCAGCGCCTCGAACGGTCGCAGGCGTTGCGGCGGCTTCAGCCCGTAGTGGTCGCGGCTCAGGCCGTACAGCTCCGGATCTTGGCGACACAGCTCGTAAAAATCCGCGAGGTCGAAATCCATGCCCATCATGCGCTTTAGAACGCGGGTGATGAGACACTCGTCCTGCTCTGACCCGTTCATGAGCGTGACGATCAGCTCGGGGCGTTGCTCGGAGCCGAGGCTGCTGACTAGAGCCAGCCGCATGCGTGTGTCGAGATCCAGCAATCGCGTATAGCGTTTGCCGTCGAACACGTCGATGTGGTCGTCAGGTCCGGGCGACAAGAGCGCCGCAGTGAGCTCGAAACTGAACGGCGCTGATGGTGTAAGACGATACTCATGCATGCGTAGTCGCGGTTCTTGGCGCCAGGCCCGGCGAAGAGCGGTAGAGGGCATGTTACCGGCTTTCCGTCGGCGGCGCACACACGCATCGTCGGTGGTGGAGTTGAGCGGCAACGAGACCAACCTGTAGAATCAAGGGGTCAGGCGTCCCCCACCCCCCTGGCGCTGCACGTTCGTTCGTCCGACGCGTTTCGCAGGGTGCTGGAAGATCCCCGGGGCGCCGCCGGGCTTTCTCGAGCACGCTGTGAAACCACACCTTGCCCGACGGCGGCAGGAGGGGCTGATGATCTGTTCGTTACCCACGGCGACAAAGTGCGCGCTCTTGTGTCTTGCGCTTGCCGGCGGGGGGACCGCCCTCGCGGCTACCGAGGCACACGCTTTTCAATCGACCGGTTCGGTGGCGCAACAGGCTCCGGCGGAGCAAGAAACGGCGCGCGGCTGGACCTACGGTGTGCGTGGCTCCTTGACGATCCCCCGCCAGGACAGCCTGAAGGTCGGCCTCGGCGCCAGCGGCTTCGCCGTCTTTCCCTTCACCACCGACCTCGAGTTCGAGGGCGAGGTCGGCCTGCAGTTCCTGGGCACGGAGAAGAACGGCTTGCCAGAAGGGAGCCTGATGATGTTTCCGTTGCGCGCCACGTTGCGCGTACAAATGTGGCGATTCGGCGGCGCCAAGCCCTACCTCGGCGGCGGAGCCGGCGTGTACTTCTACAACTTCTCGCAAGACAGCGCCGTGAAAGAGCTACTCAATCAACAGGGAATCGCCACTTCGGTGTCCATCGACTCCGGGCTGGGCCTCCACGCAGCCAGCGGGGTGGAATGGGAGCGCGGCCGCTTCCACTTCGGCATCGACGTGAAGTACGTATTCGGCCAAACTGACGTCCTTTCGACCGCGATCGATACGGTAACCGGCGACATCTTTCGCGAAACGACGAAGCTGAGTCTCGAGGGCTTCTGGATAGCCGCCGGTGCACGTCTTAGTTTTTGACACGGCAGACCCACCAAGCGAGGCACCGTGCCGATGACAGACCGAGGACCAGACCTGAGTGTGACGTTGCTCGGGGCGACGGTCGTATCGATCATGGCCACGGCTACGGCGCCGCCGACTGCGGCTGCCATCGTCCCGCAGCCCGGCGAGCCCCAGGAGAGGCAGAACCCGCGGCGCCCGATGCGGCCACCTGATGACGAGGCCGAAGAGGAAGAGGCCGCAGCGCCGCGGCAGTACCCACTCATCGATCTTCCGGCCGGGGCCTTTCCGCCGCCCGAGCTCAGGGGCGAGGGCAAGCTCGACTCGGCGATCGAGCGATTACATGGGATCTATACCCAGCAGAGCTCCGCCGCGGCGCTCGTTTTCGCGAACCGGCACGGCATTCAATGGCGCGGCGGATCGCTGTTCGTTCGCATCGCCACCGGGCTGCCGATGCCCGGACTGCGGCCCCGAGACGCCAGCAGTCGAGCGATCGTCGAAAGCGTGCTCGCCGACCTCGCCGTCGAAGGCTCCCGCATCCGCAACGTGTACGGGCCACACATCGAGGCATGGATACCGGTCGACGCGATCCCCCGGCTGGAGCTGAACCCGGGCATCCGCAGCATCCGCAAAGCCCTGGCGCATGCGCAGCAGCGCCACGAGCGAAGGCCGCGCCGTCATCGGCGCGAATGACTGGGACGGCGTGGCGTTTCGCGGCCTGACCGGCGGCATGCAGGTTGGCGTGATCGACGTGGGTTTCGTGGGATTTCAGAGTCTCCAGGGAACCGACCTGCCTCCGCTCGACCGCGTCTTCACGCGCTCGTTCCGTAACGACGACGATTTCGAGGCGGACACCGAACACGGCACCGCGGTCGCCGAGATCATCTACGACATCGAGCAGGAGATCGACCTGTACCTGGCGACGATTGAAACAATTGGCGACATCAACGAGGCCATCGACTACTTCGTCCAGAACGGTGTCGACGTGATCAACATGTCGCTCGGCTGTGTCGGCTGTGGGCCGGGCGACGGAACCGGTGCCGCCATCGAGATCGTGGAACGAGCCCCGGAGGCCGGGATCCCGTTCGTCACCTCGGCGGGCAACGAGGCCGACCAGCACTGGATAGGACCGTTCGTCGACGACGACAAAGACGGGTTCCTCGAATTCGCCCCGGGCGACGAGAGCAACTCGTTTGCCGGCGGCGCCGGCGAGGACGTTCTCATCGTAATGAACTGGGACTTCGACAACTGGTTCGCCTCCAACCAGGACTTCGACCTCCTGCTGCTCGACTCGCAGCAGCGAATCATCGATCAATCGCGCCAACGTCAGGCCGGACTCCCGGGCCAGGAGGCAACGGAGGGAATCGAGATCACGTTGCCGTTCGACGGCACGTTCCACGTCGTGATCGAGCGCGTCGACGCATCGGCCAGCGAAACCTTGGAGATCTACATCGACGTTCCCGGTCTGCAGTACCAGGTGCCGGAGCAAAGCCTCTCGGTGCCTGCCGACGGGCGTCAGATCATCGCTGTGGGCGCAGCCCGTTGGAGCACCGGCATGCCGGAGCCGTTCTCGTCTCGAGGTCCAACGAAAGATGGTCGCATGAAGCCCGACATGGCCGGCCCCGACGGCGTGTCAACGGAGTCGTTCGGGCCGCTCGGCTTTTTCGGCACCTCGGCCGCGGCGCCACACGTGGTCGGGGCCGTGACGCTGTTGCGCGCGCGGCTGGGTATAATCACCGTTACAGAAGCGTTCTCGATTCTGGCGCCCCGTCTCGGCGATCTGCCGCTGGCGGGTCCCGACAACATCAGCGGCAACAGCCGCGTGTTGTCGATCCCGCCGCAGTAACACCGAGCGCCGCCGGGCGCACTGATCCCGAGGCATCGATTCTTCGATTATGCCGCTAGGGAACTAGCCCGCAGCCGCGCACCGGACGCTTGGCCGCTCTACTCGCCGGTAGGAAAGCTGCCAACGGCCTCGGTTTCCTCGCTGAAATGCTCGAACACGCTGATCAACTGCGTGAACTGCAACAGGTCGCGGATCTTCGACGTGAGGTTGAGGAGCTTCAGCTCCGCCTCACGGTTGGACGCGGTCGTGTAGCTAGCTACGAGCTCGCCGATTCCGGCGCTGTCCATGTACGAAACCTTGCCGAGGTTGAGCAAGATCTTCTTTTCATCACGGTCGAGCAAATCGCGGATGATTGAGCGAAGCTGCACGTCTCCGGAGCCAAGCGTGAGCTTGCCCTTCAAATCAATGATGACTACCCCCTCGTTACGACGCTCTGTCCACTTCATCGACTACCTCCAGAGAATGCTCTTTAATGACGTCGCGTCCGGCCCCGGCGACGCGTTCTCGTAAGCTATTGCAGCGCCCTACGCTATCATCAGGGCAAAAATGCCGCAAATGGACAACAAGCCATCAATCGTAGTCTGGCAGGACCAGGCTGAGGCATACCGGGAGGTGCTCGAGGCGCGGCTTCCCGAAGTCTCGATCCAGCCCATTAAGCCCGGCGGCGCGCATGCCGAACTGCTCGAGGCCGCGGCCGCCGGCGACCCGGGCGCCGAGCAGAAGGCAGCGCGCTTCGTCGACGCCGAGGTCGTGCTGGCCTGGAAGATGCCGCCCGGCGTGTTGCGTGTTTTCCCGGCTCTACGTTGGGTTCAAGTCACCGGCGCCGGCGTCGACCATTTCCTCAGTCGTGAGGACCTGCCGTACGACGTTGCCCTAACGCGATCACTGGGAAGATTCGGCATGCAAGTGGCCGAGTACGTCGTCGGGTACCTGCTGCACGGCCTGCTCGACATCGCCGGCTATCGGGAGCATCAGACCCGCCACGCCTGGGAGCGTGGCGAGCGCCCGCTGCTCGCCGACAGCACGGTCGGCATCATGGGCCTCGGATCGTTAGGCCTACCCACCGCACGAACCTTGGCTGCCCTGGGAACCCGTGTCGTTGCTGCAACGCGCTCCGGCAATCCTGAGGAGGGCGTCGATCAGGTGTTCGGCTTCGACTCCTGGCGCGAGATGCTGCCGCTGTGCGACGCGCTCGTGCTGGCCATCCCGCTGACCGCTGAGACCGAGGGCCTGATCGATACGGCGGCGCTCGCCGCCCTACCGCCGGGCGCCGTGCTCATCAACGTGGCGCGTGGCGCGCTCATCGACGACGCAGCGCTGCTCGACGCCCTCGATCGAGGCCACCTGAGTGCCGCGGTGCTCGACGTGTTCGCCCAGGAGCCCCTACCCACCGACCATCCTCTGTGGAAGAGCTCGCGCGCCTGGATTACTCCGCACATCGCCGCACCCAGCGAGCTGGACGCCATGATCGACGAGTTCGTCGCCAACTACGAGCGCTTCGTCGAAGGCCGGACGTTGATCAACGTGGTTGATCGGCGGCGGGGCTACTGACGCCAATCTGCCGAAGCGGCGGGGCGCGACACGCCGCGCCCGAAAATGAGCGTGCTATCCGCCCACTAGCTCGGCAATCGTCGCGATGGCGTGATCGATCTCGTCGTCGGTGTTGTAGAAGTGCGGCGACAGGCGAATGCCGGCGCCCGGGCGGAAATCGATCATAATGTCGCGCGCCTGCAGTTCGCGGCTCACCTGTTTGCAGTTCGGAACCATGATCGACACGGTGCCGCCACGCAGGGCGTCGTCGCGTGCCGTGTTCACGGTCCAGCCGTGCTCGTCGGCGCCGTCGATGAGGCGTCGAGTCTGGCGAATCGAGTTGTCGCGAATCGCCTCGATGCCGACCTGGTTGAGAATCTCGAGGCCGGGACGACAAGCGCGCAGTGCCGGAATCGCCGGCGTGCCGTTCATGAAGCGCCAGGGGCCGGAATTGCGGTCGATGGGTCCCGGATCGAAGCTGAACGGGCTGGCGTGCGCCATCCAGCCGGTAATTGCCGGCTCCAGCTCGTCGGCAAGCTCGGGTTTGACGTAGAGGTAGGCAACGCCCGGACCGCCGCACAGCCACTTGAGCGTGCCGCCGACGGCGAAATCGACATCCCAACCGCTCACGTCCACCGGCATCGCGCCCGTCGACTGGTAGACGTCGAGCGCCACCTTGGCACCCACCTCATGGGCCCGCTCGACGATCGCCGGTACATCTTGGACGAACGCGCTCCTGAAGATCACATGCGAGATCGGCACCAGCGCCGTGGTCTCGTCGATGGCCTCGAGCATCTCATCGAGAGGTACGACAACGCCGTCCGGCGACTCGACCAAACGGAGCTTCGCCCCGCGCCGCTCCTGCTGCCGGTACAGGTAGATGATCGACGGAAAGTTCAGCGCCGAGCACACGATTTTGTTGCGCTCGCCGGAAAAATCGAAGCACGACGCCACCACGGCCGAGGCCAGCGTCACATTGGGCTGCGCCACCACGCTGCCGGCCGGCGCGCCAATCAGCGGCGCGATTTGGTCGCCGACGTCGATGGGCAATGTGTACCAGCCGCGCGTTTCCCACGAGAGCGCACCCGTGTTGGCCCAGTCGTCCGTGTAGGTTGCCAACGCGTCGGTGACAGCGCGTGGCATGGCGCCGAGAGAATTGGAGATCAGGTACGTGGTGCGCGACAGAATCGGAAACTCGTCGCGCCAGACAAGCAGCTCGTCATTCATGGAACGGCTAAACTACACGCCCGGCCGGAGCGAGCCAAACCGATGGATAGGACAAGCATCACGATAGGACAGAGCGCCGATCCCGACGACGCTTTCATGGCCTGGGGTCTGGCCGCCGGTAAGGTCGACGTCGACGGCGCCGAGCTCGAGGTGATCTTCGACGACATCCAAACGCTCAACGAATGGGCGTTGGAGGGCCGCCTCGATCTGACCGCGCTGTCGGCCGGCACTTACCCGCAGGTCGCCGATCGTTACCAGCTGCTGCGCGCCGGCGCCAGCTTCGGTGCCGACTACGGGCCCCTCGTTGTCGGGCGCAAGCCGCCCGTGGCGCCCGGACCCGGCGCCATTGCCGGCTTGCGCGTCGCCGTTCCCGGCCTGTTGACGACCTCCTACCTGCTGCTGCGCACCTACGCCGGCGAAACCTTCGAACCGGTGCCGATGCGCTTCGACACCATTATCGACGCCGTCGCCGAAGGCTCCGTCGACGCCGGCCTCATCATCCACGAGGGCCAGCTCACCTACGCCGACTACGGGCTGCACGCCCTCTTCGAGCCGGCTCGCGCCTGGCATGAGGAATCGAACTTGCCGGTGCCACTCGGCGTCGTCGCCATCAAGCGCGATCTCGGAGACGAGCTTTCACGGGTGGTAGCCGCCGCCTTCGCCGAAAGCATCGACGCCGCCCGCTCCCACCCGGAGGAAGCTCTCGCCTTCGCCGCCACCCACGGCCGCGGCCTCGACGAGGCAACCCTGCGCACCTTCGTCGATCAGTACGTCGACGAGATCACCCTCGACATGGGCGACCAGGGTATCGAAGCGCTCCGTAAACTCTACGAAGCCGCCGCCAACGCCGGGTTGATTGACGGCATCCCGCCCCTCGACTTGCTGTAGCGGGACCGGTTATCTCATCCTTGCCGCAGCGCCTCGATGGGATCGACACGCATCGCACGGCGGGCTGGCAGATATGCGGCAAGCAGGGCAAGCGCGAAGACCAACGCAGCCACCCCAACCAAGGTCATCGGATCCAACGGGACGATCCCAAACAACAGACTCGAGATGTAGCGCATCACCGAATACACCAATACGAAACCCAGCGCGACCCCCAACGGAAAAGGAGCTGGCAGATATGCGGCAAGCAGGGCAAGCGCGAAGACCAACGCAGCCACCCCAACCAAGGTCATCGGATCCAACGGGACGATCCCAAACAACAGACTCGAGATGTAGCGCATCACCGAATACACCAATACGAAACCCAGCGCGACCCCCAACCCGACCATCTGAGCCCCTTGGCTCAGGACCAGTCCCGCGATGTGGGAGTTGCCGGCACCTAATGCCATCCGAATGCCGAGCTCGCGGGTGCGCTGCGCCACCGCATAGGTAAGCAGCCGAAGAGGCCCAGGCAGGTGATGCCCGTGGCCAAAACCGCGAAGAGAATAACCATCAGCGCTCGAAATCTACTGTCCGCACTGCGCTCAGCGACGATCTGCTCCATTGTGCGGATCTGCAAGACCTTGATCTCATTCGGGTCGGCGGCTTCGATTTCGTGACGCAGCACTTGCGCCAACCCGGCCGGATCCACCGACGTGCGTACGAAGAGGTTCGTGCCGTTGGGATTCAGGTCATACACGGTGGGTATCGCTTCGCGCTCGAGTGTGTCTCTGACGTCCACCACCACCCCGATCACTTCGATTGGTGCCGGCCCGTCAGGCAGCTGATTCCGATTCCCCCGGCTCTCCCACACCAGGGCACCTGTGTTGATCAGCTCAGTAACCCGTCGCCAGGCATCGAGCGATTGGTTGACGACGTCCGGATCGAGATCGCCCTCGTAGAAGAACTTGCCCACGGCGCTCTCGCCCGGCCAGCCCGCCTTCGCCATCGCCTCACTAATCACCGCTTCGCCCAGCCCGCCCTTCCTGACTTCGCTTTCCCACGTGCGCCCCTCGAGAAGTCGGATGCCCAGGGTGCGAAAGTAACCGAATGACACACTTTTGTTATCAGCGGTAAATGGTCGTTCGTCCGCTCCCCGGCCGGGAATCGTGATCCACCAGCCCAAGGGCTCCGAACCCGACAATGGTGCATTCTGGGTGCTCGAGAGCGACGTGACGCCGGGGATCGCCTCAACGCGGTCCCTCATCAGGTTGAACAGTTGAAGACCCCCTGCGGGTCCCTGGTACTTGGACAGTGGTTGAGGGGGGTTTTGGATGGTGACGTGGACAACCTGTTCGCCCCCAATACCAGTGTCGACTCCTACCAGGTTCCAAAAACTCTGCAGCATCAGACCCACCCCGGCGAGCAACACCAGCGACAGGGCTACCTCGGCGGTGACCAGCATTCGCAGTGACCGCGTCCGGGCAAGCGTGGGGCGCCGCGACCTCCGGCCTTGAGGACCTCGGAGGAGCGGCCCCGGGCCCCCCGCAGTGCGGGCCACAGGCCCACCAGCACGACGGTCACCAGCGATACACCCAGGGTGAACGCCAGCACGCCGACGTCGAGACTGACTTCGTCGAGCTGATGCACCCCGGCAGGCGTGAGGATCTTGAGCGCGGCGATACCCCAATAGCCCAACAACACCCCCAGGACGCCCGCCGCGGTGGCGAGCACCATACCTTCGGTGATCAATTGACTGAAGATGCGTCGTGCTCCGGCGCCCAGTGCGGCGCGCACCGCAAGCTCCTGCTCTCGAGCCACCCCCCACCCCAGCAGAAGGCTCGAGACGCTGGCACAGGCAACGAGCAACACCAGAGCCGTGGCTGCCCACAGAAAACCCAGTGCCACGCCATATTCCTGGCGCAGCACTTCTCCAACGGGGATAACCGTCACCTTGAGGCCCTTCTCGGTCTCGGGAGCACTCTCGGCGATACCGGCCGCAATGGCTTGCAGGTTCGCTCGCGCCTGCTCGACGGTCACTCCCTCACGCAGCTGGGCGAGGGTGCGAAGCAAGCCGTAGGTGCGGCGGATCCCCTCATTGCGTACGAAATCACCGTAGGTCCAGAGTCCCATGGGCAGGACGACCTCAGGTTCGGTCCACACCGCGTAGACGTCCCGCAGGAGCAGCGGCGGCAGTCGGAAATCAGGCGGTAGCACGCCGATGATCTCGTATTCCAGCTCTTGGAAGTCCGGAATGCCAGCACGCCGGTTTCCCGTGCCCCAACGCCGTAGGGGGATCGTTTGCCCGACAACCTCCTCGCCGCCAAACTCGCGCAACCAGTACGCGTGCGTCAGCAAAACGATCGTGCCGACACCTTCTATATCCTCTTCAGCCCAAAACGTTCGACCACGGGTCGGCACCACACCCATCATGTCGAACAGATCCGCGGAGAGATGAACCGCCTCCATTTGTTCGAAGCGGTTCTCTCGTTCGCGGTACAGATCATCGGTCTGCCGAACGGCAGCGAAATGCGAGAACACTTCGTTCAGGTTCTCGTAGTCTCGGAAATTGACCTTCGACATCACCCACTCGAGGCCCCGTTCGTCACTCGGTCGCAGGTCCCACAGCTGCACAACCCGCTCGGGGGTCTCGAAGGGAAGGGGAGCCAAGACAACCGTCTTGATGACGCCGAACATGGCGGCATTGGCCCCGATGCCCAGCGCCAGCGTGAGCACGGCCGCGGCGGCGAATCCGGGTCTGCGGCGCAGGGCTCGGACGGCGGAGCGGAAATCCTGCAGGGAGGAGTCCATGATGTGCCGCCGCGATCGCTGCCGGGAGGCCGCCGACTGGATAGCCAGGCACTGGCTGCCGATCTCCTCGAGATCCCCGAACTGGCTCAGCGCCTCGTCCCTGGCCTCCTCGGGACTCAGCGCCTCGGCCTCCAAGTCTCTGGCCTTCATCAGGAGATGGAACCGGAGCTCGTCGTCGATGTCGTGGTGAACAACGCCCGCGTGCCGCCGGAAGAGGCGCTTGAAGCCGGGCATCAGCGACACGGTCCTATCCTTCCTTCACGTTGAGGACGATCTCCACCGCCCGGGCCGATTTCCTCCAGCGGGTGGTCTCCGTCTCGAGGCGCTTGCTGCCGGCGGGCGTCAGTGAGTAGAACTTGGCGCGGCGACCGGTATCGTTTCGCCCCCACTCGGCCTCCAGAAACCCCTCTTTCTCGAGACGGTGGAGCGCCGGATACAGCACACCCTCCTCGACCCGGAGCACTTCCTCCGTGCGCTCCAGCATCCATCTGCTGATCGCGTATCCGTGCAGCGGACCCCACGTCAGCGACTTGAGGATGAGGAGGTTGAGCGTGCCGGGGATGAGCTTGTTCTGCGGTTCGGCCATGCGGCATGATACCTATGTTACATATGTAACACAAGCGCTGGTGTCAGAGGATGGGAATCGTCTTGAGTTTTTCCAGTCCGCCAAGCACTCGCGCGCCCTCACCGCGCCCGGATACCCGAGGCCCTAGCACCCTACGAGGAAACCGCTGCCAACGCCTTGCTGGGACTGTCCTTGGGCGAAACTTTGATCTGCGCATCGATGATCGTGCCCTCTTCATCGATCACGAAGTGGCTGCGCACGATCCCCATGTACGAGCGCCCGGACATCTTTTTCTCGGCCCACACGCCGTAGGCCTCGGCGATGGCGTGATCCTCGTCGACCAATAAAGTGAACGGCAGGTCGTACTTGCTGCGGAACTTGGCGTGGCTAGCCTCGCCGTCGGGACTGACGCCCAGCACCACGGCATCGTGGGCCTCGAACTCCGCGTGGCTGTCGCGAAAGCCGCACGACTGCTTCGTGCAGCCGGGCGTGTCGTCCTTCGGGTAGAAGTAGAGGACGACCTTCTTGCCGCGGAGATCGGCGAGACTCACCGAGTCGCCGGTGTCGGTTTGGGCGGTGAAGTCGGGGGCGGAGTCGCCGATCTGAGGGGTGGTGCTCATGTCCGTTCGCTCCTGGTGGTAGGCGCCGCGGTTGCTGTTGCCCGCATCGCTCGGCCGCGGGCACCGCTCTCGGGCGGGACCTCCCGGGCGATGAAGAACCCATCGCTGCCGAGCCCCTGATAGAAGGGCAATAGGATCTGCCCACCCTCGGAAGCCCGGATCTCGCCGTCCTTGTCGTTGGCGAGCAGGTCGCCAACCTCGACGTCCTGGAAGTTGACGAAGCCCTCCTCCATCACGAAGTCGTCGGCGTCGCTGATCGGATGCCGATGGCGAATCTCCAGGAAGCCCTGCAAGTGAGGCGACGGATCGCTGAGCCGTTTACGCGCGCCTTCGATCTCGGGAACGTCGGCGGCTCGCAGCATCCCCATGTTCACCAGCGCCAGCCAGACGAAGGCCTCCTGATTATCGACCGATGATTCGAGGGTGTGCTTGCCGGCCTCTACCCCCATGGTGACGTGACCGAGGTTGTTGACGTACTCCAGAAGCGAACCGTCGATGCATTCCTCCAGGCCGAGGATTACCGGCACGCCGAAGCGCTCGGCGAACTCGCGGTTGCACAGTGTGTCGCCGATGCAGACGAACGGGTCGCCGTCAGCCGAGCTGGTGTGCAGATCGAGCATGTGCACGTCGCCGCGCGCCCGCTGGAAGATATCGTCGAGGGTGTGCAGCAGCTCGGCGAGCTCGCGATCCTCACCGTGCAAGGAATCGGTGTCCGCGGCTTGAACGCGGGCGATATTTTCATTGAGCCAGTAGCGATTCAGATCGTGCTCGACGTACCGCTGATCGGCAACGAGAGCCCCGAGATTGCCGGCGACGCCGACGAACTCACCGCGAACCTCTGTGCCGCGCTCCTCGAGCCCCCGCAACACCCGATCGAGAGCCACGACTCCCGCCCACTCGTTGCCGTGAATCGCGGCGACGCACAACAACGTCGGCCCGGCGCGCTCGCCACGGCGCGCGCCGATAACTCGTTGCCTGTTCTTGCCGATCTCAGCAGGATCCATTGCGGACCCGAGGGTTCTCTACAGGGAAGTTACGAACGCCACACCCACCTCCGTTGATCATACCGGAGGCCGGCGAAGCCCGCGGCCCACCTGTCTATAATGCCGCCGACGTTCGTACCCTCTTTAAAGGAGAAAATCATGCATGGCCACGTGACCCCGCGAACTCCACTTCTTGCAGCCGTCGCCGGCATTCTGGTGATCTCGCTGGTGAGCTTCGCCGCCCTGTCGTTGTCCGCAGCGGCACAGTCCAACCTGCCGGCCTCCGGCGACACGGCCTCCGCCCGGCTCGAGTCCTCGCCGCGACATGGCGAATGGGTCGACATCGACAGCCACGGCGACCAGATCCAGGCCTATGTCGTGTACCCGGAACGATCCGACAGCGCCCCCGTCGTGGTGGTCATCCACGAGATCTACGGCCTCAACGACTGGGCGCGCGGCGTAGCCGACCAGCTCGCCGCCGAGGGCTTCATCGCCATCGCACCGGACATGCTGACCGGCAAGGGTCCGAACGGCGGCGGCTCCTCGTCGGTCGACCAGCAGGGCGCGGTCGGTCTGATGCGGTCGTTGGACTCGCCGGAGATCATCCGGCGCCTCAACATGGCCGCGCAGTACGCCACCGCCCTGCCGGCGGCAACCGGCCGTTTCGGCGTGATCGGCTTCTGCTGGGGCGGTTCGGCGAGCTTCAACTTCGCGACGGCTCGCGACGACCTCGGCGCGGCGGCGGTGTACTACGGCACATCGCCGTCCAACGAGGCGCTGCGTCGCGTGCGCGCCCCGGTAATGGGTTTTTACGGCGGCGACGACCAACGCGTCAACGCCACCGTCGAACCCGCCAAGGCCGAGATGGACCGCCTCGGCAGACGCTACGAGCCCCACATCTACGAGGGCGCCGGGCACGGCTTCCTGCGCGCCCAAAACGACCGCGACGGCGCCAACATGGGAGCCACCGAACAAGCCTGGCCAACAACCATCGCCTTCTTACGTGCAGAACTCGAGTCCCGGTAACGGCGGGCGTCGCCGGCTACCGCACTAGCCGTACGGAGAGGATGATCACATCCTCATCGGGCACCGCAGGCTCCGTAAACGGTGACTCGAGGTGCGTCGGGACGGCGGCGATGGCGTCGACGGCCTCCATGCCCTCGAGGACCAGGCCGAACACGGTGTAGCCGGCCTGGAGCTCACCGAACTTGTCGAGATTTTGGTTATCGACCAGGTTGATGAAGAACTGTGACGTAGCACTGTCGGGATCGGGTCGGCGCGCCATGGCTACGGTGCCGCGGCGGTTGCTCAACCCGTTGTCGGCCTCGCTGACGATCGGCGGGCGAGTGGGCTTGCCGCGCAACACGCCTCCGTCGTCGCGTACGTAACCGCCTCCCTGGATCATGAAGCCGGGCCGCACCCGGTGAAACACCGTGCCGTCGTAGTAGTCGGCGTCGACGTAGTCCAGGAAGTTTCGAAACGCGATCGGCGCCAGGTCTTCGTACAGCCCGACGACGATGTCGCCGTGGTTGGTTTCAATCACGACGCGGGGCGCGTCTTCGGGCAACGGCACAGCTCCTCCACTTCCTTCGGGGACGCAGGACACTCCGACGAGCAACGCGAGCAGCGGAGCGATTCTGGAAATGCGCCCGGCGGGTAACGTAACAGGGTGCTGAAGAACTCCCGGGGGTGCCGTTACGGGCCCCCGGGAGTTCTTCAGCACCCTGTTAATAAGTCTCGACGACATCGTAGAGGGGCGTCTTGCGCCGCGCTGGGGTAAAGCCGGCCTCGCGGATGATCGCGATGGTTTCCTCCGTCGTCGTGCTGACGTCGTGATCGGCTTCATACAGGACGTTTTCCTCGATCAGCGTGCCGCCGAAGTCGTCGCAGCCGAAGTTCAGCGCCACCTGGCCGGCCTTCTTGCCGTCGGAGAACCAGGATGCCTGTACGTGCTCGAAGTTGTCGAGGTATATGCGCGAGACCGCCAGGACGCGCAGGTAGCTGGTCGGTCCGGGATACTCGGGAAACTGCCCCTGCATCGGCGTGTTGCCGGGCTTGTACGACCAGGGAATGAAAGCCGTAAAGCCGCCGGTGTCCTGCTGGATCGATCGCAGGCACTCGAGGTGCTCGATGATGTCCGGCGCTTGCTCGGCATGGCCGTACATCATGGTCCCGGTGGTTCTCAGGCCCTGGCGGTGCGCGGCGCGGTGG
The DNA here is from genome assembly GCA_965214245.1 of Acidobacteriota bacterium. GTDB lineage: Bacteria > Acidobacteriota > UBA890 > UBA890 > UBA890 > CBDCBL01. The sequence continues at coordinate 331,858 of CBDCBL010000007.1, read as the reverse complement.
ATCTCGAGCCACTCGGTGGCGCTCTGCTTCTTGGGTGAGATACGCACCCGAACCCGATCCGACAGCACCTCGGCACCTCCCCCCGGCATCGTACGCAGGCCGGCAGCGTAGAGCTCGGTGAAGATCTCGTCGTAGCTCAGGCCCGACACCTCGCGCATCTTGCCGATCTCCGGCGCGGAGAAGAGGTGCGGCCAGGCATCTGAAAAACGCTCCTGGAACGTCTTGATGACGTCGAGGTAGTACGAGAACGGCAGATCGTCGTGCAGGCCGCCCTGCAGTAGAACCGTGGTGGCGCCCCGCTCGATCGAGCGGCCGATCAGGTCCATCAGATCGTCGATCGAATAGGCGTAGCCCTCGGCCGTATCGCCCGGTCTTCGGTAGAACGCACAGAACAGGCAGTCGGCGTCGCAGTAGTTGGTGTAATTCGGGTTCGTGTCGATGACGAACGTGACCCGACGCTCCGAGTTGTGGCGGTAGCGCCAGATGTTGGCGAGCTCGCCGAGCTCCAGCAGCGGCACCTCCGTCAACAGCCACAGGCCTTCCTCTGGCGTAACGCGCTCGCCCGCCTCGACCTTCTCAAGGATGGCTTCGAGTGTGACGCCGTCGGTGGCTGTTGCCTCGAGTAGCCCCGCCAAAACGACACCGGGCGCCGGCACTTCGCGCACCATGTCGCGCGCCTTGGCCACCAGCCCGGCGCTCACGCGCCCTCTTTTTCGAGCAGCGTCGGCGGCGCCGTTTCCCACCACTGCGTTGACTCGAGGAGGTTGCGGAACGTGTGGATTGCGTCTTCGCCCGGATCGCCGAAGCGGTAGGTGAAGCCCATCAGGTAGGCATACGCCGCCTCGCCCGATAGGTCGGCCCGTTCGGCGTTGGCTGCCGCAAGCTCATCGAGGCGACGGAGGTTGTTGTCGAGGCTCTGCAACAACGACTCGACCAGCATCACGCGGTCGGCCCGCGGCGTGCCGCGGCGCACCATCCAGCGGGCGAAGACGAAGGGCATGTCCTGCCAGTTCTTCCAGGCCGCGGAGAGATCCAGCACGTGTTGATAAGGCTCCTTGAAACGATCGGAATGCAGCTCGAAGGCGGCGCCGCTGTAATCGCGGCGACCCGGCTCGAGGCCGCTTCGGGCGGCACGTCGCAGCGCCGCGTCGCCGATCAACAAGATCGCGTCGTCGGATGCCTCCGGCCCTTGCGGACGCCGCATGTACGTCGACGGCGCGACCCCGTAGTGGCCGTCGAGCAGCAGGCGCAACAACGGGTACGAGGTGCTTGTTTCGCCGGTAATGCCAATGGTGGCACCGTTCAGCCGGGCTACCGGCTGGGCCGAAAACAACAGCACCGAGTGAGCCGGCCCGTCCAGCGAGATGCCGAGGTCGCCGAGCGGCTCGAATGCGGGGTTGCGGAAGGTGTCGGCAATCGACATGAGCCCGGCGTCGATCTCGCCCTCGTCGGCGGCCCGACCCAGCGCCCGCGGGTGCATGTCGACCATCTCCATACGCTCGTCTTCCATGCCGGCGAAGAAAGGCACAGAGTTCAAATACGAGATGTGAGCGACACGAAGCGGTTTCATGGCGCGGCCTCGTTCGGCGTTGCGATAGCCGCGCCTTCGTTGGCGGCCGCAAGCGGGTTGCTCATCGCCGCTTCGATCCGCTCGACGGGCTCGCCGCGGCGGGCGAGCTCATCGGGACTGATGTCGGCGAGCTCCCAAGAGTAGATCTCCTCGTTTTCGAGGCTCACCGCGCAGGTGTCGGCAACCGCGGGATCGATCTTCAGAGGGATCGCCGCTTCAACGTCCCTGCTGCCGCGCTGTGTCCAATGAGCCGGCGCCGGCGGCGCCGGGAAGACGGTGAGCGCCCGGTACTTGGCATCGCGCTGCACCGGAATGCGGCCCGCCTCGCGCATGAGCTTTATCATTCTGTGCACTGTCAGGCCGAGCGGGCTCGAGGCCAGCGCGGCGTGAGCGATCTTCTCCTCGCCGATCGTGCCGTCGAGATCGTCGGCGCCCCACTGCAGAGCCATCGAAGCCGTTTCCTCGCCGAGCATGACCCAGTAGGCCTTGATATGCGGGAAGTTGTCGAGCATCAGGCGCGACGTGGCGATGGTCTTGAGGCCGTCGAGCGCCGAAGCCTGCCGTTCCACCAGGTTGGTGTAGCCAAGCTGGAATTCGAGTGGGATGAACGCGAAGAAACCGCCCGTCTCATCCTGCAGCTCGCGCAGCTCGATCAGGTGGTCGATGCGCTCCTCGTGTGTCTCGATGTGGCCGTAAAGCAGTGTCGCGTTGGTACGAATGCCCTTCTGGTGGGCCGCCCGATGAATGGACAGCCACTCCTCGGCGCCCATCTTCTCGCGGTACAGCGCCTTACGAATGCGCTCCGAAAACACTTCGGCGCCACCACCCGGCATGGTGTCGAGGCCGGCCGCCACGAGACGATCGAGGACTTCGTCCACCGAAATCTTGGCGATGTTCGCGAAGAACTCGATCTCGACTGCGGTGAACGCCTTGATCTGCGCGCCCGGGTTGGTGCGGCGGATCGCTCGCAGCATCTCTTCGTAGTACTCGAACGGCCATGTCGGGTGCAGGCCGCCCACCAGATGCACCTCATGAATCGGCTCGCGCACCTTGTCGAGGATCTCCGCCATGCTCATCTCGTAGGCGTCATCGTCGCCGACTTTGGCGGCGAAATCGCAGAACTTGCAAGAGATCACGCACACGTTGGTCGGGTTGATCTGACGATTGAGGACGAAGAAGGCGTACGGACCCGAGCGCTGCTCCTTCACGGCGTTGGCGAGGCGGCCGACGCCGAGCAGGTCATCGGAGGCAAGCAGCGCCAGGCCGTCGTCGCGGCTCAGGCGCTCGCCGGCGACCGCCTTGTCGGCGATCTGCTCGAGCGCAGGGTCGTGGAGGTTGCAGAAGTCGTCGCGGTTCATGGGCGTGTCGGGCTGCTCTAGTCTATCCCGTAATCGCTCCATCGTCTTTCCACCTTGTCGACCACTTCCGGGGCCATCTCCAACGTTTTCGGGTAACCGGGCTTGAACGTCGCGTCGATACCCATTACGCCGTGGCAGGTGGTCCAGGCGCCGCGATTCTGCACCCTCGTGAACACGATGTCGCGGGCGCAGTCGAAGCGCGTGAAGATACCCCACAGCAGCAGGTCCGAGTTGTCGAAGGGAACGTCTGTGCTCACCGCGGCGACCACACGTACCGGCCCGAGCGGCGCCTGGACGAGCTTCTCCACGACCTCGCGGCCGCCGCTCTGGACCTGAACCACCAGCAGGCAATCCTCGAGCACCGCGTGGGCGACGATACGACCGTCGACGTCCGCCGGGTTGATTGAGACCCCACCCATCCCACCGGAGACCCCACCCATCCCACCGGAGCTCTCTCCCATGCCGCCGGAAGCCCTGCCGTCGGCCACAGTTCCGCCAGAGCCGACCGGCGCGGCGCCCGGCACCACGAGGCCGTCGAAGTCTCCTTCGATCTGCGGAAACGAGCCCGCGGCCGCCGCCTTCACCGCATCGATATCGGCGCCCGGACTGCCGTGCAGCGTGGGGCGCGCGCCGGACGTGGCATCGAGCAACATCTTGCTGCCGAGGTTCATCGCAAAACTGGTGAAATCCAGCGTGTCCTGCGGCACGCCGGCGATCAGGAGGAAGTCGCTGGCCGGATCGAAGTTGTCGCGGATGGCGCGCAGCACAGCACGGAAATCGCGCACGTCAACGTCGCCGTCGACCAAAACGCCACACTTCGTCAACGAGAGCTGGCCGGTGCCGAGGAGGGCCAGCCCCGTCCGCATCGACTCCTTGTAGTAGCGCTCGTTCATCGAGATGACCAGCAGGTTATGAAAGCCGGTTTCGAAATAGGCCCACAGATTCTCAATCTCCGGATGGATGAGCTTGATCAACGGGCCAATCATCTCCTGCACCGCGTTGCCCAGGTGCTTGTCTTCCTGTGGCGGCTTGCCAACGGTGGCCGACAAGTACACGGGCTTGCGGCGGCGCGTGATCTTCTGCACGTGAAAGACCGGGAACGGCGCCGCGTGGCTGTAGTGGCCGAAGTGGTCGCCGAACGGGCCCTCCATGCGCCGCTCGTGTGGCGGCACGATGCCCTCGAGCACGATCTCGGCGTCGGCCGGGACCTCCAGGTCGATGGTCTTGCACTTGACCATCCTGCAAGGGGCACGCCTCAGGAAGCCCGAGAAGGCAACCTCGTCCATACCCTCAGGCAGTGCGGTGATCGCCGCCATCAACAGGTACGGATCGGCGCCGATAACTACCGCAACCTCCAGCGGCCTGTCGAGCCGTTCGGCCCGGTTGTAATGGAACCCGCCACCCTTGTGGATCTGCCAGTGCATGCCGGTCGTTTTCGAGTCGTAGACCTGGATCCGATACACGCCGAGGTTGCGCTCGCCGTTGGTCGGATCCTTGGTAAGCACCAACCCGAACGTGATGAAAGGTCCGCCGTCCTCGGGCCAGCAGGTCTGTACCGGGAGCCGCGACAGATCCGGATCCTCGACCACCTCCTGCACCCGGCCGCGACGCACGTTTCGGGCCCGCATGCCCAACAACACGTCTTTGATCGTGCCGCGCTGACGCCAGAGCTCTTTCGGATTCGGCGGCTGCGCCGCGCCGGCAAGCTCGAGCAGCGATTCGCCGATCGCATCAGGCGGCCGACCCAGCGCCAGCTCGACACGGGCAGGGCTGCCGAGCGGGTTGATCAACAGGGGAAAATCGGCGCCCTTGACGTTCTCGAACAACAGCGCCGGACCGGTGCGCTTGATGACCCGGTCGTAGATCTCGGCGATCTCCAGATAGGGATCGACCTCTACGGTGATGCGACGCAGCTCACCGGCGCCCTCTAGCGCCCTGGCGAAGCTCTGTAGATCGTGGAAGCCCAACGCGCGCTCCCCCCTACTCCGACCACTCCGAAGAGTCGTCGGCGGAAAGGCCCAGAGCCTCGCGCTCTTCGCGGCTCATCTCGGCGTCGGGATCGCCTTGGAGCCGCTCCGGCCTCCATTTCGTTTCGGGCTCGAAACCGAGACAGCTGACCACCTTGTCGACGAATTGCTCGACCAACTCGTCGAGCGTTTCGGGTACGTGGTAGAAGGGAGGTGAGGCCGGAATCACCGTGACACCGTCGCGCGACAGCCGCGCGGCGTTCTCGAACGCATTGGTCGGCCACGGCGCCTCGCGCACGACCAGCACGAGCTTGCGTTTTTCCTTCAGCGCCACCATGGCGGAGCGCGTGATCAGAGTGTCGCCGATACCGGCGGCTATCTTGGCCATCGTGGTCAACGAACACGGCACGATGACCATCGCGTCGAAGGCGTTCGACCCGGATGAAAACGGGTTGGCCAGGTCCTTGTCGGAAAACACCTGGCGCACCAGCAAGCGCAGGTCCTTTTCGCGCAGCCCCGTTTCTTCGCGCATCACCATGCGCCCCCACTGCGACAGGGCCAAATACACCTCGCCGAGCTCGCGGCGCAGCAGGGCGACGGCGTACGGGGCGCCGGAGGCGCCGGTGACACCCACGAGGATGCGCGGTTTGCGTTCGTCTGTTGTACTCATCGACCCTTACCAGCCCTTCTTTCCAGCGAGCACGAGTCCGAACACCAGAAATCCGACGGCGATGTTCAGTTGGAAGAACGCCAGGTTCACGCGCTCGGCGAGCCAGTGCTCGACTGCCAGCACAGCAGCGACGGCGACGATCAACACGACCGACACCGAACCACTCAAGTCTTCCAGATACAGCCCGATCAAGCACCCGACAGCCAGTGCGTGCAGCAGTAAGGCAACCAGCAAGGAACGCCGCCTCCCGAGGACAGCCGGGATGCTCTCGAGCCCCGCATCGCGGTCAAAGTCCTGGTCGAGGGTGGCGTAGATCACATCGAAACCGGCCACCCAGAGCAACGTGAACCCGGCCAACCACAGAATGGCCGTCGAGTTGCTTACGCTCCCGGTGACGGCCACAAATCCGCCCAGCGGTGCGAATGCCAGTGCCGTGCCGACGCCGAAGTGGGCGAGCGGGGTGAAGCGCTTCATATAGGGATAGATGACGAACGCGGCGAGCGGAATCGGCGACAACAGCAGGGCGAGGCGAGACAGGAAGCCGCAGCACACGACGTACAGCACCAGCCCGCCGATGACGATGCCCCACGCCTCGGCCAGTTGCATGGCGCCGCGCGGCAGCTCGCGCACCGCGGTGCGCGGGTTTCGGGCGTCGATGTGCCGGTCGATGATGCGGTTGAGCCCCAAGGCAGCGGCGCGCGCCCCGGTGCCCGCGCCAAGAATGAGCAGCGATGTACGCACGTCGGGCATCGTGCCGATCGCCACCACCGCGCCGGCGTACAGCAGCGGCAACGAGAACAGCGTGTGCTCGAACTTGACGAACGAAGCCCACGTGCCAACGCGGGAGGAGAGTTGGGTCATAGAGCGGGCTCGGGCTCAGGACGCCGCGCCGGGCGGCGAGACTCCAGCCGATGCTAGCACTAGCAGGGTGCTAGCCGGCCGTCGTGGAAGTGTGAGGGGTCTGCTTGATGTCGAGAACGATCTTGCCGAACTGCTCGGCTCTTTGCAGGCGCTCGAGCGCCACGCGACCTTCCGACAGCGAGAATACGCGGTCGACCGGCGGCCGCAGGTCACCGCGCTCGACAGCCTCGAGCATCGCCGTGAACTCGCTCGCATCACCCATCGTTGAGCCAAAGATGGTGAGTTGGCGCCAAAACAGCCGACGAACGTCAACCGGGATGCGCGGCCCCGACGTCGCACCGCAGGTAACGATGCGCCCACCCTTGCGGCAGGCCCGGATGCTGGCGCCGAAGGTTGCCTCCCCGACGTTGTCGACGACCACGTCGACCCCCTTGCCCTCGGTGTACCGCCGAACCATGCCGACGACGTCTTCGTTGGCGTAGTCGATGGCGTGCGCGGCGCCGAGCTCCAACGCCCGTTCCCGCTTCTGCTCGCTGTGACTCGTGACGATCGCCCGGGCGCCGACATGGACGACGATCTGCAGCGCCGTCAGGCTCACGCCGCCACCGATACCGTGAATCAATACCCACTCACCCGGTTGAAGCGCCGCCTTCGAAACGACCATGCGCCAGGCCGTGAGACTCACGAGCGAGAACGCCGCGGCCTCGATCCACGACAACTCGGCGGGCTTGACGTAGCAGTTTTCCGCCGGCACGACGATCTGTTCGGCGAAGGTCCCCGGCACCATTTCGCCGAGCAGTGCGAAGCGGCCTGCGTCGGGTGAACCCAAACCCGGGTCGAGCACCACCTCATCACCCGGCGCCACCCGCTCGACACCCTCCCCTACCTCGGCTACGACACCTGCTCCGTCGGCGCCCAAGATGTGCGGCATCGCGAGCTCGATTCCCGGGATGCCGCCAACCACGAAGAGGTCGAGGTGGTTTAGCGCCGCCGCCCGCAGCTCGATCCGTACCTCCCCGGGACCCGGCGAGGGAACCGGTACCTCGCGCACGGCAACGTGGTCGAGCGACCCGGGCTCGTCGATGGTAAGGGCGCGCATCGAGGGTCCTAGCGGCCGTGGCCTGCTATTGGACTTGGATGCCGTACGTCTGTGCCAGAGCGCCGGTAACGCGGGCCAGCGCCGCCTGTGCCAGGCGGTAGTCGATCATCGCCCGGAGCTCCTGTACCTGCGCCCGAGCCAGGTCGTCCTGGAACGTCAGTACCTCGAAGTTGGTCGACATACCGACCTCGAAACGATCCTGTTCGATCTCCAGCTGTCGCCCGGCCAGCTCGCGGGTGGCGTGCGTCGAGGTCACCAGCTCACCGGCATCGGTGACGGCACGCACCGCGCGGCGCACGTCGAGCGTCGCTTGCTGCTCGACGCGCTGGAGGTCGGTCCGGGCTTTGTCCTCGGCGAGTGTGGCACGAGCGTAGTTACCCTTCGCCGTCTGGTTGCGAATCGGAATCCGAAGGTTGAACCCGACGCGCCAGGTAGCGAAATCCAAGTCGAACAGCTGTGACAACGCATCGCCGTAGCCCCCCGGAATCACCTCGATGACCTCGCCGCCGGGGAATGCCCCGCGAACGATCTCGTCACCGCCGATACCCTGAAACAACAGGCTCGCCACCAGGTCGAGCTCCGGCAGCAAATCGTTGTTGGCGGCGTTGGTTTCGACCTGTCGCGCGGCGATCTGGGCGTGGGCTGCGGCGATTTCCGGCTGATTGGCCATTGCGGTATCGAGAGCGATCTGGATGTCAGCGGGCTGCGGCACGACCTCCGGAGCCTCGGTGGCCACCAGCCTCGTGCTCCAGCCGTTCGGCAAGGACTCCGCCTTGAGCACGGCACGCAGCGCGTCGGCGGCGTTCTCCACGGAGTTGCGTGCCACGATCTGCTCGTTGAGACGCTGCGCTACGGCAACCTCGGCCTGTGTCTCCTCGACCGGCGCCAGCATGCCGACCTCTACTTGCGCCTGGGTTCGGGCAAGCTGATCTCGGGCCAGCTGCAACGACGTCTCGGCAACTTCCAGGTTGCGTTCCGCGAACACCAACTCCCAGTAGGCATTCACGACGTTGAGGAGGATCTGGTTCACCTGGGTCCGGAAAGCCGCTTCGCTGACGGTCTGGTTCCGCTGCGCGAGCAAGAGCTGGACGCCGGTAGCCTCTTTGCCACGACCACGCAGCAGCGGCTGGTTTATCGCCACACCCAGATTGTTGGTCCACGACGGATTCAGGTTCGTGAACGTGCTGTTGCTGGTGTTGCGACCGAGGTTGTAGCCCACCTGGTAGCTGAGGCCGAAGTCGAACAACTGGTTGATCAGGGCCTGTGTCGTGAAGGCGTCGCTCACACTCACGTCGGCACCCGCCAGGACACTCGTCGAAGGCGTCTTGGAGCCGCTGAATCCCAGGCCGCCGCCGGCCGGCGCCGCCTGGCCGAAGCCGCCGCCGGCGCTGCCGACAACCGCCGTAGCTCCGGGAATCCCGAGCTGGAAGATCGGATCGAATGCCCCCCGCGCCGACACCACATTCTCCAACGAGATGCGACGATCGTAGTTGACGACGGCAATGTCGAGGTTCTGCTCGAGCGCGAGCTCCAGGGCGTCCGCCAGGCTGAGTCGCAGCGTGCCGCCTTGCTGTGCCCCGGCGGGCGCCGCCATCGCCATCGCCGTCAAGACAACAGCGCCGAGCAGCGCCGCGGCCGTGTTGGTCATCGTGTGCGATCTCCGTGGCATCGGAGTTGCGTGCATTGTGCACCTCTCTTCTTTCGTCGATCTACGTCGCCAGGCCACACCGCCGAATCGGAACGCAGCGGCGCCCGTGGCGCACGGCAAACCCTGTTGATCACGTGTCGGGAGTAAGGCCGGCCCGTGGGGGCCGAGGAGTCCTGACAGTATCACCGCGAGTCGGCCAAGTCAGGCCTGCCGCAAGTGGCGTAAATCGCCCCCAAACCTTGAGTTTGGCACTGCTCGGACCTATTCTTTCCGTAGAATTCTGACCCGCGTGCCGTCGATCCAGGACCCGGGAAACACCGCTTCGCCCGCCACGAAAGCCGAGTCTCGGCAAGGAGTCGTACACCATGAAAGCACGATACTTGACCGCGTTGACTGTTGCTGCGGTCCTGATCGCTTCCGCCCCGGTCGCCACCGCGCAAGCGCCCCACAAAGATCCCTCCACCGGTGGCACAACGGGCCTGTTCACCGTGCCTGTGGCCGCCGTGCTGGCACCCGGAAAGTTCGCCATCAACTTCAGCTACGTCGCCGACGCCTTCCAGCCCGGTGACTCGAACATCGAAACTTTGGCGGTCGCCGGCAGTTTCGTCTTCGCCGCCGCCGAGAACCTCGAGGTCTTCGGCTCCATCGAGCCGCGCGTCGGCGTAAACCGCAAGTACCGCGTCCAAAGAGCCGCGGGCATTTCGACTGATCTCGCCCCACGCCTCGATGATCATCCTTTTGCCACCGAGAGCTGGCGTACCGGGTTCGGCGACATTCGCATCGGCGCCAAGTATCGCATCGCTGGCGAAGTCGGCGGCTACGACGGCTTGGCGATCCTCGGCGAGATCAAGCTGCCGACGTCGGATACCGATGCCGGGATCGGCACCGGCAAGGTCGATGCCAGCATCGGCTTGGTAGTCAGCGCCGAAGCCGCTGAGATGATCGGCATCTCGAGCTTCCTCGGCGGAACGTTCCGCGCCTCCCCCGACGAGTTCGACCTCGGCAACGAGTTCAACTACGGCGTCGGCTTGCAGGTTCCGACGCGCACGATGATATCGGCGATTATCGAGGCCACGGGCACGCTGCGCTCCAACCCCGACCCTGTCGCGGTCGGCGCCGGCGTCGTTGCGGGCGACGACCCCGTGTTCATCCGGGCAGGTTTGCGCGCCTCGGCTCCGATGGGTATCGCCCTCGACGCGGGGTACGTCTACAACGCCAATTTCAACGTTCCCGACGGACTCGCCGTCGCCGGCATCACCCGGGGCGGCTGGCTCGCCAAGCTGTCGTACACCAACGACCGATCCGAGCCGGTGATCTTCACCGGGGCTGCGCCGCTGCCACTGCCGCCGGTCAACCGGCCGCCCACGATTACCTGCCGTGCTGAGCGCACCGACGTCCGCGCCGGCGAGAGCGTGCGGCTGGTCGCTACGGTCAACGACCCGGACGGCGACGAGATCACGGTGATCTGGAACACGCAGGCCGGCTCGATCACGCCGCGCCAGGGCGAAACGGTCACCTGGAGCAGTCAGGGAGTCCGCCCGGGCAGCGGTCCGGTGAACGTGCGCGCTTCGGATGGCTACGGCGGCACGGCCGACTGCCAGCTGACGCTGTCGGTTTCGGCGCCGCCCCCGCCGCCGGAAGATCGCGTGCTGACCTTCAGCTGTTCCGAGTTCCCGTCCGGCAATACGCGCGTCGACAACCGCTGCAAGGCGATTCTCGACGACGTGGCTCTGCAGCTGCGGCAAAATCCGAGGGCTACTGCGGTGATCACCGGACACAGCGACTCGACCGGCTCCGACGAAACCAACAACGCCATGTCGTTGGAGCGCGCCGACAACGCCGAGGCATACCTCGTCGATACGCACGGCATCAACACAACGCGCATCGACACGGCGTCGGCCGGCTCCAGTGAACCGATCGCCGACAACATAACGGCCGAGGGCAGGCTGCAGAACCGCCGCATCGTGGCCGTCGTGACGATTCCGGCGCAGTAGACTCAGATGGGGCTGCGGTCACTCCGGACAATTCCGGTGGTGATGGTTGCGGTGCTGCTGGTGAGTACCGCGGCCGTCCCGCTCGTTGCCGTGGCCCAGGAGCAGGACGTCAGGCGGCTCGACGTCGCCCGCGACATCCTCGTCTCCAAGGTCGGGACGAGTCTCGGCCCCCCCGGCGGCGAGGTGCGTTCCCTGGTCATGGCTCACGGCGACACCGACCGGCTCTATCTGGGAACCGTCGACGGCCACCTCTACTACTCCAACGATGGCGGCGAGTCCTGGGCGCTGTCGTACGCCGGCCTGCCGAATGACGCCACGGTCGACAACCTGGCGGTTCACCCGCATGACGACGACGTCGTTTTCGCGGCCTACTACCGGGGTGCGGGAACCGGGGGCCTGATTCGCTCCATCGACGGAGGGCGCAGTTGGACCCCCCTGCCGGTCCCGGGTGATCCGTCGCTGCGGGCGCTTTCGATTTCTCCCTCGAATCCCGAGATTCTTTACGTTGGCGGCCTGGGAGGCGTATGGCGCAGCGACGACGCCGGCGCCGGTTGGACCTTCGTCGGCGACGAGGGTAAGCCGTTTCAATTCGTCGAATCGCTGGCCGTCGACCCGCGTGACCCGGATCGCGTGTACGCCGGCACCTGGCGCCAGGCCTACCGCACGCTCGACGGCGGCCGCACCTGGCAGCGCATCCACCAGGGAATGGCCATCGATCGCGACGTGTTTTCTGTCACCATCGACCCGCGCAACCCCGACGCCTTGCTCGCCGGGACCTGCAATTTCATTTACGTCTCCGGTACGGGCGGCAATGATTGGAAAGAGCTCAAGATAGGGTTGGCGCGCGACCACAACCGCGTGCACCTCGTGGCTCACGATCCCGCCAACGCCAACGTGCTGTACGCCGGCACGCGCGGCGCGCTGTATCGCTCCAACGACGGCGGCCAGTCTTTTCACATTGCCCTCGCTAGCGTCTCGGTAACCGCCATTCAGGTGGCGCCGATGGGGCTACCGGTGTATGTCGGCACCGAGGAGCGCGGCGTCATGATGAGTCGTGACGGGATCGCGTTCACCGAGCATAACGAGGGGCTGAACGCCAGTCGCGTCGTCGCCTTCGATGCCCTGCCCGGAGCAGCACACGTGTTGTTCGCAGCCCGGTCGGAGGGCCCGACGCAGGACACGCTGTACTTCTCTACCGACATCGGCGCATCGTGGGAGCCACTAGGGTTCGGACCGCCACTCGGGAGAATCCGCCTCGTGCGGGCCCAGACGAAGCCGGTGACACGCGTCCTCGTCGCCGCGGAGCGTGGCTTGTGGAGCGTCCGACCGGGCGGCAAGTGGGCACCGGCCGACCCGCCTCCGGGAACCTTGCACGCCATGGAGATCGCCCACGACTCCGGCGGCCGGGTTCTCGCGGCGACGTCGACCGGGTTGTACTACGCCGATCCTCATAGCCTCGGCAACACCGATCGGCGCTCGAGCGCCTTCGGCGCCGGGGCGCAGCAGATCTGGATCCCGCTTACCGACGCCGGTCCGATAACCTCGCTATCGATCGAAGGCACACGATTGCTGGCGCTCGGACCGGGACGCGCCGTCAGCGGATGGTTGGCCGCTGACGGAGACGGCTCCCAGGGCAACGGCTCGGGCGGCGACGCCGTGGAAATGCTCACGCCGCGAGGATTGCCCGACCACACCGCCGCCGTGGCCGTAGACCGTGTCGACGCCGACCTGGCGTACGCGGTCGCCGGACACAGCATTTTTCGCACCATCGATGGCGGCACGGTGTGGGAAGAGCTGGAGCTGCCCTGGCCGGCCGCCGACCTGCGCGCTGTGGCGATCGATCCGACACACGATGATCAGGTGCTGGCGCTCGACTTCCGTGGCGCCCTCTACCGGGGCCACGGCGGTGGTCGGCATTGGTTGATTCTGGACTCCGATCCGGGCTTGTCCCGGGCATGGAAACTGCGTGTTAGCGCCCAGACGCCGGGCCTGGCACTAATTGCCACACAGGGACAGGGATTGCGGGTCATCGCCTTGGATCCGCTCGAAAAAGCGGTACAGTACTAACTAGCAGTGTACGGACCCCGCGGGCACCTCGCACGGGTCAGGAGGAAACAATGAAGGCACGTTCCGTTTGCGCGGTAATCATGGTTCTGACGATCGGCGCACTGGCAGCCGGGGAAGCTCTCGCCCAGAAGGAAGTCCGCGTTCAGAACCCGAGCTTTGCATGGACCGGCAAGTCGGGCCAAGACGCCAACTACCGCTGGTCGGCCACGGTCGACAACCCGAGCGGGCGGGATCTGAACGTGCGCGTCGCGATCGAGTTGCTCAACGCCGACGGCAACGTTGTCGCGCGTGACACGGCCGACCTGATGCTGCCCAAGATGGATCGGGCATCGGTCGAGCAGGCTGCCACCACCGCCGTTGCAACGGCGGAAACAGCAACTCGGTATCGGGTCGTTCTTACCGAGCTCGAGTAGCGACGAGATTGCTCGCGGCGGGGAACTAGGGCCTAATCAATGCGCGACCGTATCTGGGTGCTCTTCATTGCCGCCGCCGTGTTGGTGGCGGACCAGATCACCAAGGGGATGGTGGTGGCATGGATCCCTTTCCAATCGCGTATCGAGATCGTTGACAACTTTCTGGCGCTGAATCACGTCCGCAACCGGGGCGCCGCATTCGGGTTGTTCGCCGACGCCCCGTCGGACCTGGTCCGTGTGGGGCTGATCATCGTATCGCTGCTGGCGGTGGCGTTGATCTGGGCATATGCCCGGGAAGGCTGGCATCAACCACGTATCGTGCTGGCGTTCGGGCTCATTCTCGGTGGGGCCGTCGGCAACCTGGTCGATCGAATGCATCTCTACTATGTTGTCGACTTCGTCGACGTGCACTGGGGGCAGTGGCACTGGCCTTCGTTCAACGTCGCCGACGCGGCCATCACGGTCGGCGCCGTGACTCTGTTTATCGCCATGGCCGGTGAGAGCGACGTCGAGGAAGATCCGGCGGCAACCACCGAGGATGCGGACAACTTGATCGGTGGCGGCGAGCTCGCCGCCGAAGACACGCCAACCGAGGATCCGGCGGGATTGCACTAGCCCGCCTCACCGGGCGTCGCGCACGCCTCACCGCAGCAAGGCACGCAATCGATGTTTCCAACTCTTTTTGAGCTACCCCTACCGGTGGTCGGGCCGATCACGATTCATACCTACGGCGTCCTGCTGGTCACTGCCTTTCTGATCGCGATTATCGTTGCTCGGCGGCTGGCCCCGCGCGAGGGGCTGGAACCGGACATGGCCGTCGACATCGGCGTGTACGTGATCCTGGCGGCGTTGGTAGGAGCCAAGGTCCTGCTGCTGGTTGTCGACTGGGATATCTACGCGCGCCAGTTCCGTACGCTGGTCAGCGAGGGCGGCGGCCCGGTAGGCTTCGCGCTCGATCCTTATCTCGGTGGATTTGCCGCCTATCTCGGTGCCCTGGCGAGGATGGGCCTGAGCCTGCTGCAGGCCGGTGGAGTCTTTTACGGGGGCTTCATCGCCGCTGTGCTCGCCTGCATGTGGTACGTGCGGCGCCACGATTTGAGCGTGTGGAAGGTGGCCGACGTCGCGGCTCCTGCGGTGGCGATCGGGCATGGCATCGGGCGTCTCGGTTGCTTCGCCGCCGGCTGCTGCTACGGCATAGCAACCACCCTGCCCTGGGGCGTCACGTTTACCGACACCTACAGCGGAACGCTCGTCGGCGTGCCGTTGAACATCCCGCTGCATCCGACGCAGCTTTACGAGACAACCACTAACCTGCTGCTCGGCGCGTTTCTGATCTGGTTTTACCGCCGCAAGCAATTCGATGGGCAGATCTTCTGGACCTACGTGCTGGCTTACGCGGTCATGCGTTTCTTCCACGAATTCCTACGAGCCGACCCGCGCGGCACCGTGTTCGGCGGGTCGATGTCGACGTCGCAGTTCATCGCCATTGTTGGCGCGACCATCGCCCTCGGCATGCTGGCCCGCCTGAAGGGCGGCCAGGACGAGCCGGATTCAATCGAACCGGCCGAGAGCGCTTCCTGAGCGAGCTCAGATCGATCCCGGAGGAAGGTCAGGACCACACGCCTGTCTTTCGAGGCATCGTCACCGACGAGAACGCGGGCCAGCGACTCGACAAGCTGCTCGCCGGGGTTCTCGATCTGTCGCGCTCCAAGATTCAGCGCTTGATCGCCGCCGGCAGCGTCGCCGTCGACGGGCACACCGGCGTTAAGGCCAGCTTTCCCGTAGAGCCCGGCCAGGAGCTCATCGTGCAGCTTCCGGCGGAAGAATCGGCGCCGGCCCCGCAGCCACGCGCCGTCGACTTCGAGATCATCTACGAAGACGACCAGCTGGTGATCATCAACAAGCCCGCCGGTTTGGTGGTGCACGCGGGTGCCGGAGACCACGACGTGACGTTGGTAAACGGTCTTCTGTATCTGTACCGCGAGTCCTTGTCGAGCATCGCGGGAGACGAGCGTCCCGGGATCGTGCACAGGCTCGACAAGGGGACAACGGGCGTGATGGCCGTGGCCCGAACGGACACGGCGCACGAAGCTCTTTCGCGTCAGTTCGCGGCGCGCACGGTGGAAAAGGAGTACGCCGCCGTAGTGTACGGATGTCCGCACGAGACCAGCGGGCAAGTGGACCTAGCCATCGGCCGCGACCGCTCCGACCGCACCAAGATCTCGGCCAACACCAACCGGCCGCGCGATGCGCATACCGATTGGGAGCTCGCTGAGGACCTGGGCGGATTCGCCCTGTTGACCGTCAGGCCTCAGACGGGCCGGATGCACCAGGTGCGGACTCATCTGGCGGCGATACACCATCCGTGCGTCGGCGATCCCAAATACGCCGGGGCGCAGTGGCGCGGCATTGCCGAGGGCGCACGGCGCAAGTTGATTCGCGAGTTCGAGCGCCCGGCGCTGCACGCCCACCGCTTGCGTCTCGACCACCCCCTGAGCGGTGAGCAACGGGAGTTCGAGGCGCCCTTGCCGAACGACCTCGTCGGGTTGCTCGAGTCGCTGCGCCGCGGCCGCGACAGGGTCCGCTGACAGCCTCCCGGTCGACTGTCGGCAGTGTTCTTGCATGATAAACTCCGCACCTCTAAAACCCGTACAAAGCAGCTCTGACGCTATCGAGGGAGGCCCCCATGGCAGACATCACGACGGGCGATCTGCGCAATATTGCAGTAGTCGGGCATGGCGACACCGGCAAAACGACGCTCGTATCCGCTTGCTTGTACGCTGCCGGGGCGGTGACCCGAATGGGGCTCGTCGATCAGGGGACCGCTACCACCGACTACGACGAGGAAGAAATCGAGCGCCAGATTTCGATTCAGGCTGCCCTCGCCCATTGCGACTGGAACGGCAAGCACCTCACGTTCATCGACACTCCCGGATACAGCGTGTTCCGCCCCGATACCAAGGCATCGGTGCGGGTAGCCGACAGCATCGCCCTGCTCGTCGACGCGGTCTCCGGCCCCCAGGTAATGACGGACAAGGCGTGGCAGTACGCCAAGGAATACGACACTCCCGGCTTCGTTGTCATCAATCGGCTCGATCGCGAGAATTCGTCGCACTCGCGCACGCTCAACGCGATCCGGTCGCGCTACGGTCGCGAGGCGGTTGCCCTGCAGCTGCCGATCGGCAAGGAACACGACTTCAAGGGCGTCGTCGACCTAGTCGAGATGAAGGCCTTTACGTACGACCACGACGGCAACGGCGAGGCGTCCGCCGGCGACATTCCCGACGACATGCAGGACGCAGCCCAGAGCCAACGCGAGGCGCTCGTCGAGATGGTGGCCGAAGGCGACGAGGAGCTCATGGAGAAGTTCTTCGACGCGGGCGACCTGACCCCTGAAGAGCTGACGAAAGGCATCCGCACGGCGGTGCGTGATCGGCTGCTGTTCCCGGTGTTGTGCACCTCGGCGCTGCACGGCATCGGCACCGATCGCGTACTCGAAACCATGGTCAACTACCTGCCCTCCCCCGACGAACGCAACGACTACACCGGCAAGAACCCGGCCGACGACAGCGAGATGAGCACGGCGGTTGATGCCGACGGCAAGTTCGCGGCGCTCGTGTTCAAGACTGTTGCCGACCCGTATGCCGGCCGCATCTCGCTGATGAAGGTGTTCTCGGGCAGCGCCGCCGCCAACGCGCTGATGTTGAACCCGCGTCGCGGCAGCATGGAGAAGCTCGCCAATTTGACGCTCGTGCAAGGCAAACAGTACGAGGCGACACCGCGCGTCGTTGCCGGTCAGTTGTGCGCCGTCGCCAAGCTCAAGGACATCCACACCGGCGACACGCTGTGCGACAAGTCGCAACCGATCGTCATCGACCCGGTGGAATTCCCGAAGGCGGCGATTTCGTTCGCCGTCGAGCCCACGAGTCAGGCCGACGAGGAAAAGATCAGCGAAGCGTTGGCGCGCCTCCTCGAGGAGGACCCCACCATCACCGTCGATCGCGACCCCCAGACCCACGAGCTGCTGGTCTCGGGACTCGGGCAACTGCACGTCGAGGTCACGGTCGCCAAGCTCGAGAAGCGCTTCGGCGTCCACACGACGCTCAAACCGCCCACCGTGCCTTACCGCGAGACTCTGCGCGGCACCGCGAAGGCAGAGGGCCGGCACAAGAAGCAGAGTGGAGGCCGCGGCCAGTTCGGCGTGTGCACGATCGAGCTTTCTCCCGGCGACACCGGCGAGG
The DNA here is from genome assembly GCA_965214245.1 of Acidobacteriota bacterium. Classification (GTDB taxonomy): domain Bacteria; phylum Acidobacteriota; class UBA890; order UBA890; family UBA890; genus CBDCBL01. The sequence continues at coordinate 313,970 of CBDCBL010000007.1, read as the reverse complement.
GCTTCGTGTTCGAAGACAAGATCTTCGGTGGCTCGATTCCGCAGCAGTTCAGACCCGCCGTGGAAAAGGGTGTTCGGGAGATCGCGAATCGCGGTGTGCTCGCCGGCTTTCCGCTCGTCGATTTCAAGTGCACCCTGCTCGACGGTAAGTTCCACGCCGTCGATTCGTCGGAGATCGCCTTCAAGATCGCCGGCTCGCTGGCCTTCAGGGAGGCTGCCCCCCAGGCTCATCCGGTATTGCTCGAGCCGGTGATGGATATCGAGATCGTCGTGCCGGACGAGGCCATGGGCGACGTCATGGGCGACCTCAACGGCCGCCGCGGCCGTGTGCAAGGCGTCGATCCACAGGGTGACCAGCAGCTCATCAAGGCTCAGATTCCGCTGGCGGAGGTGCTCAGCTACGCGCCCGACCTTAACTCGCTGACCGGCGGTCGTGGCACGTACACGATGGAGTTCTCGTGTTACGAGGACGTGCCGGCCCACGTGGCGCAGAAGGTCATCGACGAGTTGAACGCCAAGCGCGAAGCCGAGGCCGGCTAGCCCGGAGGGTTACGCCGCCAAGGGTGCAGATGCAAGGCGCCGCGACGTCGGCAATGTAACGCATCGTCAAGGAGCTGCAACGCCGCAGATGCACCCTTGGCGACGTAACCCGACCCATCACACTTCGACCATGACCTGCTACAGTAGGCTCATGCGAATCAAGCTACAGTCTGCAGCCGTTGCGATCGTCGCATCGATGCTCGCCGCACCGCTTGCGTCGGCGGGCGATGCCATCGTCGAGGGAACTTCAACAGGCGAGCAGCTTCTCCGCACGACACAACGCGCCGAGATCAAGCACGTCGTTGCCGAGAAGTTCCCGGTAGCGCGCGGCACGAAAGTACGGCTGGCGGTGGAGATCGAGATCCTCCCCGGCATGCATGTCAACGCCAACCCGCCGACGTATAACTGGCTAATCCCTGTCGAGGTGTCGATCGGCGACAACGCAGGCGTCGCCATCGCCGAGACGTTCTATCCCGAAGCCAAGCTCTTGAAGTTCTCCTGGGGGGACGATGATCCGATCGCCGTGTACGAGGGAAAGATCGTCGTCGGCCTGGAGCTGGAAATCGCAGCCCTGACGGCACTGGGCGATCGCAACCTGGAGGTGATGCTCGACTACCAGGCGTGCGATGACGCGATGTGCTACGCGCCCAACAAGTCCACCTTCACCTATGCGCTCACCGTGGTCGCGGACGAGACAAATAGCGTGAAGAGCACGTCGCCACTCATCGGGCAGGCACCGTTCCCGAGCCACTAGCTGGCCGACGGCGCTCGCTGAAGCGCGTCGTTCAAGACGGCTTGTGGCCGAGGTGCAGCGCTACCGTCCCCAAGCCCATAGTCCGGTAGCTCACATCGGAAAATCCCGCGTCGCGCAGACGGCCGGCGAACTGCTCGGGCGTGTCCCATTCCTGGATACTCCGATACAGGTACTCGAAGGGTTCCGCAGTGCCGGTGAGCCGGCGCCCCACCCGCGGCATCACGACACGCGTGTAGATACCGTGCGGCACGCGCACGAGAGCGAACCGCGGGCGACTGAACTCGAGAATCGCAACGCGGCCGCCGGGTCGCAGCACGCGGAGGGCCTCGCTCAGAACGTCGGCCAGCATGGGCTTGACGTTGCGCATGGCAAAGGCCGAGGTGACGCCGTCGAATCGATCGCCGACGTACGGTAGCTGCTCGGCGCGGGCGACGTGGAAATGCACGTTGTTCGTGTGACCGGCCTTATGGCGGGCCAGCGACACCATCTCGGCGGCGAAATCACAGCCGATCGCCCGGCGGGCCCGGCGCGCCGCGGCGAACGCCAAGTCTCCCGTGCCCGTAGCGACGTCGAGCACGGCGGCGTCTGTCGGAAGCTGAAGCGACCGTACGGTGGCACGCCGCCAGCCGTAGTCGAGGCCGAGGCTGGCCCAGTGATTGAAGCGGTCGTAGCGCGGCGCCAGCGCGTCGAACATGTTGCGCACGGCAACGCTGAACGAGCCCCCATCCGTCGCCACGCGGTCGGGGGCGATCACCGCTTCGACTTTTTGACCCACCTGATTACCCATGACAGAATTCGCGCGTTGCTCGGGCAAGAGAACTTACGCCGAACTTCGCTACGGCGGGAGGAAAAACCGTATGTCTGATTTTATCAGCGTCGCCAAGACTACCGACGTTCCGGACGGCGAAGGGCGCGTCTTCGAGGTCGACGGCGTTCCCGTGGCCGTCTTCAACATCGCCGGCACCTTCCACGCCCTCGACAACACCTGCCTCCATCAAGGCGGTCCGCTGGGCGACGGCATATGCAACGCCACCACCGTCACCTGCCCGTGGCACGGCTGGCAATACGACGTCACCAGCGGCGAGTGCATCAGCGCCCCGGGTGAAAAGGTCGACACCTACGAGGTCCAAGTCGAGGGCGAAAACGTCCAGGTAAAAGTCTAGCGCGCTTTTCGCCGCTCTAGACGGAAGGAAAAGAAGGGACGGCTTGATCCGTGGGCGCCGTACGCCAACCTTCGCGCAACGCGGGCAGCGAGCGACACTTCCCCACCTACGCGCAACGCGGGCAGCGAGGTGCCGAAGGCGCCGAGAGGCCGGGGGCGGGTGGCGGGAATCAAAAAAAAACGGAGCCCGAGCAAGCGCAACGCCGCAGACGCGTGCTTATCGCCTCTCTAAGCGGAGAAGGAGTGGCCGCAGCCGCAGGTCCCACTAGCGTTCGGGTTCTTGACCTTGAAGCCGCTGGCCGCGAAGTCCTCGAAGTAGTCGACGGTGCACCCCTGCAGAAAGGGCATGCTGAATTGGTCGATGAGAACTTCGATGCTCTCCTCGCCGTTCCCCTGAGGTAGCACGTGGTCGCCTTCTTTGTGCCCGTCGAAGGTGAACCCGTATTCGAACCCGGAACAACCGCCGCCCTGCACGTAGAGGCGCAGGAACTTGTCCTTGGCCTCGTCGTTCGATTGCGACAGACTGATGACTTTACGGATCGCTGCCGGCGTGAAGATGATGAGCTCGTGGGGCGCGAGCTGCGGTACGGGCGGCGCCGCCTCGGCAGCGTGGGTTTCAGTGCTGGAACTCATGCAACGGACTCCTTATCGAGCAACAAGTGCGCGCGCACTGCGCGTTACTCAGAGAGTACCGCATCGGATCAACATGAGGCTAGCCAACTCGTAAGGTGGCGCGTGCTGCCTCTCCGGTACGATGGTAGGCTCGGCGCATGATCTCAGGCGGTGCATCTTGGTTGGTGCTTGAAGACGGCGCGGCCTACTCGGGCAGAGGCTTCGGAACGCCCCGCGACAGCGCCGGAGAAGTAGTTTTTCACACCGGGATGACCGGCTACCAGGAAATCATCACCGATCCCTCGTATCGCGGTCAGGTGGTCGTCATGACGGCCCCGCAAATCGGCAACTACGGCATCAGCCGCGAAGACGCCGAGAGTGCCGCGATTCACGTCGAAGGACTGGTGGTACGCGAGCTCGCCGCCCGCCCGAGCAACTGGCGATCTGAGGTTTCCCTGGAGGACTACCTCGCCGAGGCCGGTGTGCCCGGGATCGAGGGCATCGACACCCGCGACCTGACGCTGCGCCTGCGCGATCACGGCGTGATGCGCGGCGTGATCGTTCATGGCGAAGCCGATCTTGCGGCGGCAGTAGAGCAGGCACGCTCGATTCCGAAGATGGAGGGCTCCGACCTGGTGCCCTCGGTTACCTGCGCCGAGGAATACGCATGGCACGGCACGCCCGGTGTCGAGGACCGCGACGTCGAAGCGACGACGGACGCTGAATCGCTGCCGGTCGTGGTGTACGACTTCGGCGTGAAGTGGAACATCCTGCGTTCGTTACGCGCCCGCGGTTGCGACGTGACGGTGGTACCGGCCAAGACCCCGGCCGAGGAGGTTCTCGAACGTGCACCGGCCGGTGTGGTGCTGTCGAACGGCCCGGGAGATCCGGGCACCGTCGACTACGGCGCAAGGACGGCGAAGGCACTGTTCGGCAAACTCCCGATACTTGGCATTTGCCTGGGGCATCAGCTCATCGGACGGGCCGCCAGCGGGACAACGTTCAAGCTGAAGTTCGGCCACCACGGCGCCAATCATCCGGTCCGCCTGTTGGCCACCGGCACCGTCGAGATCACCTCGCAGAATCACGGCTTCGCCGTCGATCCCGAAAGCCTCGAGTCCAGCGGTTTTGTCGCCACCCGCATCAATTTGAACGACGGCACGCTGGAGGGTATCCGCCACGAAGAGTGGCCTGTCCTTTCGGTTCAATACCATCCCGAGGCGGCACCGGGACCACACGACGCGGCACCCCTGTTCGATCGCTTTATCGACCTGATGCGGGGCGCCGACCCCGAGGTCGCCGCCGACGTATGAGCCCGGCGGTCGGGCCGATGGCTGCCGCCGACTGGAACGACGTGGCGCGAATCTACGAAGAGGGGCTCGCCACCGGTGACGCCAGCTTCGAAACGTCGGCGCCGACGTGGAAGTCGTGGGACGAGTACCACCTGCTCGAAGGCCGCCTCGTGGCGCGCGATGCCCATGAAATTCTCGGCTGGGCCGCACTCTCCCCGGTGTCCGACCGGTGCGTATACGGCGGCGTCGCCGAGGTCTGCATCTATATAACCGCCGCGGCTCGCGGCCGGGGTATCGGCCGAGCGCTCCTGGCGGCGCTCATCGAGGCCTCCGAAGAGGCAGGCATCTGGACGCTGCAGGCCGGCGTTTTCCCCGAGAACACCGCCAGCATCGCGCTACACCACTCCTGCGGTTTCCGTACGGTAGGGACTCGTGAGCGCTTCGGAAAGCTCGGCGACAACTGGAGGGATGTGCTGCTGCTGGAGCGACGCAGCGACAGTGTGGGCACGTAGGAAAGGCTCGCCTAGCCTGCTAGAGAATCGTTCCGAGGTTTTGTTGCTCGGCGGCTTCGGCGGCGGCCGCGAGGCCGGCGACGTCAGACAGTGCCATGCCGACGGTCTTGAACAGCGTAATCTCGTCGTCGCTCGTTCGGCCGGTGACGTCGCCAAGCACCAGACTCTGCAAGTCTCCCGCGATGCCGTCGAGCCCGGCCGGAATGAGACCTTCCTGTGCCGCCAGAAGGATCTCTCCGGCTTCTTCCATGGCGCTTTCGATGTCGTCGACGTAACGGGTCGCCGCGGCAACGGTGGCGCCGTCCAGCTCGCGGCCGGTCGGCGAGAAGTTGCCAACCGCGTTGATGTGGGTGCCGGGTCCGATGACGCCCGGCGACACGATTGGCTCGAGGGACGAGGTCGAGGTAATCAAGACATCCGATCGGCGGGCGATCTCGTCGTTGTCCTCGATCAAGTCGGCGGACATCGGCACCTGCTCGGCGAAGGCGGCCGCGGCATCGGCACGGACATCGTTCACCAGCACGTGCACGACGTCCCGAACGGCGGCGACGCCGGCAACCAGATCGAATGCGATGCCGCCGGTACCGATGATACCCACGGTCTCGCAACTCTGCAGCGCCAGGAAGCGACTGGCCAGGCCGATGACGGCGCCCGTGCGAATGGTAGTCAGCGTTGAGGCATCGACGATCAGCCGCGGGGAGCCCGTGTCGACGTCCAGCATGACCGCCACGCCTTGAACCGTCGGCCTTCCCGCCACGGGATTGTCGGGCACGTTGGAGACCACCTTTGCGGCCGCCGCCTTGCGCCCACCCCAAATCCCGGGCATGACCACGAACACGAAGTCTTCGCATCCCGCGCGGGGCACAGACTGCACGGTGCGAACCGGGGCTTGTGCATCGCCGGCGGCGGCGGCACGCAGTACCGCCTCAACGGCGTCGATCGCCGCATCCATCGGCAGCGCCCGACGCAAGCTTGCAGCATCAAGATAGCGGAGCGAGGGCACCGGTTAGCGGGCCGTGGTGAAAGGGTGATCGGTCTGGCGCATTTTCACCACGGCCTGCTAGCGGCTTGAGAGCTCGAACAAACGGGCGCGCGCCATCGGCGCCAGAAACAGGCCGTCGTTGCTCAGGTAGCGGGCTTCCGGTTGCGCCAAGACACGCTCGAAGGCGCTGCGCGCGCCGCCGTCGTCGCCCAGTTCGTGCAACGCGACACCAAGCCAGTAATCGACGAGCCCCTGCCCGACGCCCGCCCCGCGGGGCGCCTGAACGTTGCGCAGCAGTCGAACCGCCGCGTCCCACTCTTGCGCCCGCATCAGCACGGAGATCTGGTTGAGTTCGGCGGCCCACGAGGGCACCGAGGTGTCCATCCGACCGACGCCGGCGGCCGCCATGCCCCACACAACGGAGAACAGAAGATCGGGATCGGAGGGCGCGACAATCAGCGGGCCCGCCGCCAGCCGCGCCTCGACGGTCCGGTTGCCATCGACACCCCGCAGGCCGATCGAGATCGTCGACCCGGGATTGAAGGTGGAAAACCAATCGTGGGCGTTAGCAACGTTCCCCACCGAATTGCCGGCCACAGTCATGATCTGGTCACCCACCTGCAAACCGGCATCTTCCGCCGGGCTCCCCGGAACCACGGCAGCAACGACCGGGGCCCCCACCACCATGCTGTCGATGAGCTCCGCGCCGAGCCACGAAGCCGTGAAGCTGAGCTCCGACGACAGCCGTCGAGCAAGCGCCTCGAGCTCGGAACTGTTGGTAAGCGAAACGCGCACCCTTTCCGGAATCGGTGGGCCCGGAGCCGCGGGCCAAACCCAAAGATCGGCTTCGGAGGCGAGCTCCTCGGCCCCCAACACACCGAGGACAAACACGGAACCCGGCAACTCGCGGCTCGTAATGCTTTGCACGCGCTCCCAGTCAATCCTCGCCGACGGCGATCCGGGTGTGGCGGCGGCGCGCAAACCGGGCGCCGTCGCGCCGGCTCGCTGCAGAATGCGGGGTGCTTCGTCGCTGCGGTCGAGGAATGCCCAATAACCCAGGTCGGCAAACGCCGAGGTCATCGTCTCTTCCAGCGCGGCCGCCCCCAGGCGATCCTCGCCGATTACCCCCAGGAAGCTCAGCCCCGGGCGCAGCCGAACCGTCAGCGTGACGTTGCGGCGGTCGGCCAACGTCACGCTTTCTTCGAAAACACCGGCGTCGCCTTGGCTCACGGTGACTCGATACTGGCCGGGCGGCAACGACAGCCGATAGGCGTTGGAGGCCGGCGTGCCGGTGTCTTCAGCCGATCGCGGAGAAAGCTCCGGCTGGGTGCGGCGCCCATCAACCCAGACCTCGGCTTCGGGCGACAGGTCGCGCAGGATCACGATCCCGAGGGATCGCGACAGCACTACGGGACCCACCAGATAGTCGGCCAGGTCCGGAACCTCGAGCGGCGCGCTGAACGAGCGGTAACCATCGAGAAACACCTCGACCTCGTGATGCCCGGGCATCAGACCTTCGATCGCGATCTCCGAGGAAAATTCGCGGCGTGGATAGCGGGCCGCTTCGCCCGTCGGCGCCCAGTCGCGGGAGGCCACGCCCCCGGTTTCGCCCACAACCCGCCCATCGACGATTACGGTTGCCCCTGCAGGGCGGGTCCTGAGCTTCACGACCGCGCTGACGCGATGCAGGGTCAGCGTGACGTCGGCGGCGCGGCTGGCGCGCACCGAGACCTCCTCGTAGCCCTGCGTGAATCCGGGCAGAAACGCCCCCACTACGTGGTCGCCGGCGAGTACGTCGAACGCGGTCGTGCCGGGGGGGATCTGGACGCCGTCGATATGAAGGCGTGCGTTGTGCGGCTGCACCGCCAACGTGATCGTGCCGATCAGGTTGTTTCGCGCCCGCTCGAACCGATCCATGGCGGCGTCGGACAGCCAAAAGCTGTCGAGTGTTACGCGCGGATAGAGGCGCAGGATCCTCTCGAAATCGGCATCGGCGGCGCCACGGTTACCCTGCACGAGGTTGATGTCGGCGCGGTAGGACAAACTACGGATCAGCAAGCTGCGGCCCTCTTCGTCCAGATCATCGCGTTCGGCCGCGGGTTCCAACGCCAGAATCACCCGCGACAGGGGGCCGAACGCCTGCTCGGGATCGGCCGATCGGTACAACAAGTCCGCACGTCCGAACTCGGAGCGCAGTCGTTCGTTGACCTGTTGCCCCGGCGCCGCGGCGGCAACTGCGGCGGGCAACATCGGCGCCGCGGTAACGACTGCGACGACGGCAACGAGAAACCTTGGGGCGATGGGGCGATTCATTGTGATTTACTCGACGATCACGACCGAGGAGAGCCCTCGGTCCGCGATGAGGAGCCGTCCGGCTCCGTCAACGGCTAGATCACGGGGGTCGCGCAGCTCGATGCCGCCGGGCAACACGGGGCCGAGAGACCAGCGAATCTCCCCCGCGGGACTGAATACGTCGATCCGCTTGGCGTCGCGATCCAACACGTACACGTGGCCGGCCCCATCGGTCGCCACGGCGTACGGCTGGCGCCAGCCATTGAGGGCGAAACCTCCCTGCGGTGTCCCGTCGGGCGCGAAGAAGAGTACCGTGCGGGCGCGTTTCTCGATTACGTACACGTAGCCGCGCTGGCCCGCGGCTACGTCGACAGGCTCGCCACCGGGCCCGAGGTCGAGCGACCTCAGGTAGGCACCGCCGGGGCTGAACACGACGACGCTGCGGGCATCGTCGTCGACGAGGATCCACTGCCGCGCCCCGTCGCGGACCCCGGCGCGAACGTCGCGCAGCGGCCGTAGTTGCGCTCCGTTCGGCATCGCGAACTGGTATGACTCGCCGCGTTGCGGCGCCACAACACCCGCCTTCGTCGCGATGTACGCGGAGCCGGTCGGACCCCACCAGGGGCGCCGCAGATCTGCAATCGGGAAGGATGTACTGACGCCACCGGCATCGACCAGGGTCGCGGAACGCGATCCCTCATCGGCAATCAAGACGGCACCGGCTTCGTTGGCGGCCACGCCTACCGGCCTGTCGAGACCGCCGGCGACCGCATAACGGCCCGCTTGTGCCCACGGCAGCTGGTTCGCCAACGGACGGAGCCACAGCCGATGCGCCATGCTCAGACGTTGCCGAGCCACCGCCGCCACGTTGCGATCCACCCGATCGGTGCCGCTGTCCGCGGCGGTCACGATGCTTTGCAACAGGCTCACTGCCGCACGCCACTCTCCGGCCCATATCAGCGTCGTCGCCAACCCGTAGCGGGCCCGTGAGGTAGCACTCGAAGGAGCTTCTTCGTCGATCACCGAAACGAAACGCGCCGCGGCGGCATCGTCGCGGCCCAAGCGCAGTTCGATCTCGCCGGCCCGCACGCCGGCAGCAGCGCGCCACGCGAACTCCGGGTAGGTGGCACGTGGGTGCTCGGCAACGATCGTCGACAGGATACGGAGCGCCTCATCCGCATCTCCGGCCGCGATCGCCGCCTCGGCCTGGAAAAACATGTCCTCGGCACGAGCGGCCGCCTGCTGCTGAGCGGTGAAAGACATACTGCCGGCGTCGGCCCCACCGGCCGTGCCGGCAAGGGCTACGACGGCGAGCAACATAGCGGATTGCCGAAGAACCACCGGGAAGTTTTTCGGCACCCTGCTAATGGTTTGTCGGCGTGCGATCACGTTCATCCTCGTTGACCGAGCGGCGGCTTGCAGGCCGCTATTGCCGGCGCCTGCCGATTATGGTCTGGCCGTCGCGCTCGATCTTAGCGCGGGTCATCGATGTCTGGTCGCCCCAGATGAACTGGAACTCATGATCGCCCACCACCATCGGACCGCGATACGGGGTGCCGATCGGCGTCAGACCGTTGACCCTCACCCTAGCGCCGGACGGATCAGACTCGATGACGACGGCGGCGACGCGCGTCGGAAACTCCACGAGCACCTCAGAAACGGCCCGCACAACCACCTGTTGCGCGTGATTCAACAACAGGGGCGGAGCGAGCACGTTGACGCGCCAGGTGCAGACCGGAAGCTCGATGCGGTGTTCCTCGGCCTCCGGCATGAGGAATCCGGCCATCACCGCCCGCCGTGATACGCCGCCGTTCTTCCGGGGTCGTGGCAGCTCTGATGCGCTCCTGCACCTCCGGCGGGATTACACTGCGATCGGCCGGCGCGATGCGGAGGACGACCGCGAACGGGGAGGAAACCACGATCGTTCCCGTGTGCACCTGTCCCGAATCCATCAGCCGCTGCAGCTCTTCGGGAATCCCTTCCCGCACGCGCGAGTTGTTGGCGAATCGATTGCCGCTGCGGTTGCCGCCGCGGCTCGCCGCCGGTCGGGCCGGAGTTGAAGCGGGCTGCGGTTCCGGTTCCGCCGGCGCATCCTGTGCCCGGTCATCCGGCGGAGGCGCGGCTGCCACGGGTTCTTCCGCCTGTGGTGATTCGCGACGATCCCGAACCTCGTCGGCGAGTTGCTGGATCTCGTCGCGCAACTCGTCGGTCATCGCCTGGACGTCCTCGGGCGTCGCCGCCTGTGGCGTTGCGGAATCGTTCTCGGTACCGGCCTCGGCATCGCCGCCGGTTGCCGCAGCTTCTGCTCCAGGGTCGGTAGACTGCGGCCCTTGCTCGACCCCACCACCCGCCAGCGACTCGATGCCGGCGGGGGCTATCGGCTCGCCGAGCACGCCCGACATCACCAGCCAGATAACGACGGCGATCAGCGCCAGGCTCGGCAACACAACAGCCAGTGCCAACAACCATGTCGGTACGCCACGCGGCCCCGGGGTCACTACGGAGGCCGAATCGCCGGGCGGCGGCGTGCCTGATATGCCCGGAGCACCATACGGGGGTACACCCGGCGGCGCGCCGTGACCGACGACCTGCGACGACGCGGCGGACGGCGCCATCGAAGGAGCCGCGGCCGGGGGTCCGGGCTGCTGTGCGGCCGGCTCAGTCTGATCGGTGGCGACCGACACGGGAACAACGGGGTCCGTGGGCGACAGCTCATCGGGGGTCGTCGCCACGCCGGGGACCACGACGATGGTCGGGTCGGCGGCACCGGTAATGCTCACCGGGGAGCCGAGGGCGCGGTTCAGCGACGCGGCAAAGTCGAGGCATGAAGGGTGGCGCTGATCCGGCGCCTTTGCCAACGCCCTCGCGATCACCCTGTCGACCGGCTCGGGTAGCGACGAATTCACGATACGCGGCAACACCGGCTCGTCGTGGATGATCTTGTACATCAGCGTCTGGGGGCTGTCGGCGGTGAACGGACGCTCTCCGTTCAACGCCAGATACAACAGGATCGCCAGGGAAAACTGGTCGGAGCGACCGGTGATCGAATGCCCGCTGACCTGCTCCAGCGACATGTACGCCGGCGTGCCCACCAGGGCGCCGGTGCGCGTCAAGGTCGTAGCCTCGAGCTTTGCGAGGCCGAAATCGGTAATCTTGGCGGTGCCGTCGAGCGTCAGCAGGACGTTGGCCGGCTTGATGTCACGATGCACCACGCCTTCGCCGTGGGCGTAGTCCAGGGCGGCGCCGAGTTCCGCGGCCAACCGGCCGAGCTCCTCGAACGTCAGGACACGGCGCTCCTCGAGCACGTCGTCGAGGCTTCTGCCTTCCACGTACTCCATGGCGATGTAGTAGAAGTCGCCCTCTTTGCCGACGTCAAAGACGGTGACGATGTTGGAGTGGGACAGCGCGCCGGCCGAACGGAACTCCTGCTCGAAACGGGCGCGGATCCGCTCGAGGTCGGCGGCACTCAGGCCTACATCGGGCTGGATGACCTTGACGGCAACGGCGCGCTTGATGACCGGATCGACGGCCTTGTAGACCAAGCCCATGGCGCCCTGGCCGAGGACGCGGATGACCCCGTACCGACCAAATTGCTCCGGGAGACTCATGGCTCGCTGGAGGGGATACTCTTAGCCGCTCGCCGTACAGCGGACGACAACAGCGGTGATGTTGTCGCTGCCGTCCTGGTCGCGTGCCTCCTCCACCAGGTCCTTGCTGGCGGTTGCAGCGTCGGCGGCAGCATCGACCATTTGGACGACTGCCTCTACTTCGAGGGCTCCGGTCAAACCGTCGGAGCCGAGGACAAACGCGTCGCCGTCTTCAATCGGGCCGCGAAACACGTCGACCTCAGGATCAGGCTCGCATCCCATACAGCGACTCAGCACGTGCCGCATCGGATGGTTCTTAGCCTCTTTCTCGGTCATTCCGCCCTCGCGCACCTGGGCAGCGACAATCGAATGGTCATCGGTAAGCTGTTCGAGGGCGCCGCCGCGTACTCTCAGGGCGCGCGAGTCGCCCACGTGACCGATCACGTAGTCGCCGTCGACCAGGACGAGAGCCGTCAGGGTGGTGCCCATCCCGAGACGATCCGGGCGCCCCGATGCATCCTCGATGATGCCGCGGTTGGCGGTGCTGAACCCGCCGCGCAGGGCGTCCTCAGGGGTTTCGTCTGCGGATTCGGACAGGTACTCGTACAGGGCCTGCACGGCGATGCGGCTGGCGCGGTCGCCGGCGCGGTGGCCCCCCATGCCGTCGGCAACGGCATACATAAAAATGTCGGGGCTTACCTTGGCGGTATCTTCGTTGCGCTGACGCACCCGACCGACGTCCGTATAGAGACCGTAGTCGACGTCCCACGCGATGTCAGAATTGACGGCCATAGCCGACCTCGAAACCCTTGATAGCTGCGCGGGTCAAACCGAAACTCGAATCCTTCAGTTTACGACACCAGCCCACTTCGCGCCGCCAGATGTTGGAATCGATGTTGGAATCCGCGAGCACGGGTGTCAACCACGCCGGCAACGCCTGTTTGCTCCCCCGATGCGACGTCCACACGACGTTGCCCTGAGTGCTATGCTACCCGGCCGAACCGCGGGTTAGAAGGACGAACCACCATGATGGCCGACGACACCAAGTCCGAAGAACCCCCCGAGGAAGTGGAGACCACCAAGGCCGCCCCGACCAAGGCAGAGGAAAAACCGGCGGACGAGCCGGCAGAGCTGCATCCCGCGCCCGATCCCGAGACCTGCAAGGGAATCGCCATCGGGCTCGACGCCTTCTGGGAAGGCGTCCACGCCGGCGAGTGGGACGAAACCGACCTCGTGTACTACCTCGAGCCCGCCGGCATACTGAGCGGCCCGCTGCGCTGCGCCCGGTGCCCCGAGGACGATCCGCAGCCGGCCGGCCTGTTAATGACCCGCGCCGCCTGGCGCGCCCACACGGTGTTCCTGGACGACGGGATCAACCCCGACACGTACGAGCTGTCGTTTCCGAAGGAGTTCGGCTACGTCAAGCCGCTGGCGCACTACAAGCCGGAAACGCGCAAGTCGGAAAAGTACCCCTGGTCCAAGAAGTACTAGCAGGGCTGCGAGTTCGCCCGCCCCTGCCCTGGCTAACGTGCCCTACACGTGGCGTCGTTAAAGTTGACTTTTCTTTCAGGTTTTCCTAGAATTCTCTCCTAGCAGCTTCCGCAGGGGAGATTCGCTCCCGGCTCTTTCAGATCAGGTCGATCTATGAAAGTCACTTCGATGGAAGAATATGGGCTCCGCTGCATGCTGCAGCTGGCGCTCGCCAAGACCGACGAGCCGGTCCCGGTCGCCCTCGTGGCCGAAAACGAGGGGCTGTCTACCGAATACGCCGGCAAGCTCTTGAACCTGCTACGCCAGGCTGAGCTCGTAGAGAGCGTTCGCGGCCGCAACGGCGGGTTTGTTCTCGCGCACGCTGCCGATGAGACTAGCTTGGCGGACATCCTCCGGGTGTTCTCCCCCGACCTCTTCGACGTCGAATACTGCAACCGCTTCACCGGCGCCGAAGACATCTGCGTGCACACGACATCGTGCACGCTGCGCTCAGTTTGGTCGACATTGTCGGGAATGGTTACCCATACGCTCGAGAGGATCACACTCATGGATCTGATGTGTGACGAATCCGAGATGCAACAGGAACTGAACGCACAACTGGGCGCCGCGCTCGGGGTTGAGAGTGGCGACCGCAGACTTTTCAAAATCAGCGAAAGCGCGTAGGGAGCGGGTAATGAGTAACAACGGTCAACCTTTTTTCGAGGTCAAGAACCTGAGGGTCGCGATCGAGGGCAACGAGATCCTCCGGGGCGTCGACCTGACGGTCAACGAAGGCGAGATCCACGCCATCATGGGCCGCAACGGCTCCGGGAAGAGCACCATGGCGAACGTGGTCATGGGGCACCCCGCCTACGAGGTGCTCGAGGGCTCGGTGAAGTACAACGGTGAGGACGTGCTCGACCTGGACACCGACGAGCGCGCCCGCCTCGGCATGTTCCTCGCCTTCCAGTACCCCCTGGCGATCCCCGGCGTCACCGTGGCCAAGTTCCTGCACGCGGCGCTGAAGGCACGGGCGGAGGGCGGCGAGGTGCCGGTGCGCGAGTTCCGCGTCAACCTCAACAAAGCCATGGACCTGCTGGGCGTCGACTCGTCGTTCGCTTCCCGCTACGTCAACGACGGCTTCTCGGGAGGCGAAAAGAAGCGTCTCGAGATCCTGCAGATGTTCATACTCGAGCCGAGCTTGTGCATCCTCGACGAGACCGACTCCGGCCTCGACATCGACGCGCTCAAGACGGTCGCCGAGGGCGTCAACGCGCTGCGCTCCAGGCAACGTTCTATGTTGCTGATTACTCACTATCAAAGAGTCCTCAACTACGTGAAGCCCGACGTGGTGCACGTGATGATGGACGGCAAGATCGTCCGCACCGGCGGTATCGAGCTCGCCGAGGCCCTCGAAGAAAAGGGCTACGAGTGGATCGAGCAGGAACTATTTCACGATACCGACACTGCTGCCGCCGAAGCGGCCCAAGCCTAGGAGAACCAATGGCACCGGAAACCGAGGTAAACCGTCCCGAGCTCAACATCAACGACGACTACAAGTACGGCTTTCACGATCCCGAAAAGGCCGTCTTCAAGGCCGAGAAGGGGATCAACCACGAGGTTGTCGAGCAGATCTCCCAAATCAAGAAGGAGCCCGCATGGATGCGCGAGTTCCGCCACGATGCGCTCGATATCTTCTTTTCGAAGCCGATGCCCAACTGGGGCGACGTCGACCTCCTCAACTCCATCGACTTCGACAACATCCATTACTACCTGAAGCCTGTGGAAGAGCAGGGCCAGACCTGGGACGACGTGCCGGAGGACATCAAGAACACCTTCGACCGCCTCGGCATCCCCGAGGCCGAGCGGAAGTTCCTCGCCGGTGTTTCGGCGCAGTACGACTCGGAGGTCGTCTACCACTCCATGCAAGAGCAGCTCGAGAAGCTGGGCGTGATCTTCCTCTCTATGGATGACGGCCTGCGTGAGTACGAGGACATCGTCAAGAAGTACTGGGCGACGGCCATTCCGTCGACCGACAACAAGTTCGCGGCTCTCAACTCGGCGGTGTGGTCGGGTGGCTCGTTCGTCTACATCCCCAATGGCGTCGAGGTGGACATTCCGCTGCAGGCTTATTTCCGCATCAACGCCGAGAACATGGGGCAGTTCGAGCGCACGCTGATCATCGCCGACGAGGGCTCCCGTGTGCATTACATCGAGGGCTGCACGGCGCCGACCTACGCGGCTGATTCGCTACACTCCGCGGTGGTCGAGCTGTTCGCCCTGCCGGGCTCGCACCTGCGCTATACGACGATCCAGAACTGGTCGAAGAATGTCTTCAACCTGGTCACCAAGCGCGCCGTGGCGCACGAGAACGCGACGGTGGAGTGGGTCGATGGCAACCTCGGCTCCAAGCTGACGATGAAATTCCCCTGCGTGTACCTGGTCGGCGAAAGGTCGCATGCGGAGATCTTGTCGATCGCCTTCGCAGGCGACGGCCAGCACCAGGACGCCGGCGCCAAGATCTACCACGCCGCGCCGAACACGACCTCGCGCATCACCTCGAAGTCGATCTCGAAGGACGGCGGCCGCGCCAGCTACCGCGGCATGGTGAAGGTTTACCCCGGCGCCATCGGATCCAAGGTACACGTCGAGTGTGACGCGCTTCTGATGGGCGAGGACTCGCGCTCCGACACGTATCCGACGATGGAAATCGCCGAAGAGCAGGTCCAGGTGGAGCACGAGGCACGCGTATCGAAGGTCGGCGACGAGCAGCTCTTCTACTTGATGAGCCGCGGCCTGACCGAGGAAGAAGCCCTCGTGATGGTGGTCAATGGCTTCGTCGAGCCGTTCGTCAAGGAGCTTCCGATGGAGTACGCCGTCGAGTTCAACCGGCTGATCCAGCTCGAGATGGAGGGCTCGGTCGGCTAACCCGACGACAGTAACGAATCATGAGCACGTTGACGATTGGCGCAGAAACAGCACGGGCGATCGCTCGCGCCGGCGATGAGCCCGATTGGCTCGAGAGCTGGCGGCTGGCGGCATGGGAGGCCTACGAGGCAGCGCCCCTGCCGGACCGGGTGGCGCACCTGTGGCGCTACACCGAACCCGAAAAATTCCTCATCGACAAGGTGAATCCGCTTCTTCCCGATGGTTCGACAGGCAACGCCGTGGATTCGTCCACGGCCATCGCCTTGTCCGAGAAGTTCTCCATGGAAAGCAGCGAGCAGCTCGCCGGCCTCTTCCTCCAGCAGGACGCCCAAGCCGCTTCTTACGCGCTGCAGGACGAGTGGCGCAAAGCCGGTGTGATCTTCAGCGACCTGAACACCGCGGTTGTCGAGCACTCCGACCTCGTCGAGCAGTATCTCGGCAAGATGGTGAGCGCCGAAGACAGCAAGTTCGGGGCGCTCAACGCAGCCTTGTTCACCGGCGGCTCGTTCCTGTACGTGCCGAAAGGCGTCGAGATAACCGCGCCTATTCATAGCGTCTTTCACGGCGGCGAGGACCTGTCGGCGGTCTTTCCCCGGACGCTCGTGGTGCTCGACGAGGGCGCCACGGCAACGCTGATCGATGAATACGGCAGCGCCCCGGAAACCGCCGCCACCAATGGGGCTTCGCCGCGGATCATCGCGCACGTCGTTGCCGAGGCCCACATCGGCAAGAACGCCCAGCTGCAATACGTCAACGTCCAGAACTGGGGGAGCCGAACGCGCTCGTACTACACACACAGAACGCACGTCGGCGGCGACGGCCGGGCAGCCAGCGTCAGCGTGGCGCTCGGCGGGCTCTACAACAAGAACGAACTTGTCAGCGAG
Organism: Acidobacteriota bacterium; assembly: GCA_965214245.1. GTDB lineage: Bacteria > Acidobacteriota > UBA890 > UBA890 > UBA890 > CBDCBL01. The sequence continues at coordinate 296,956 of CBDCBL010000007.1, read as the reverse complement.
CTGCGCGGCGCCAACGCCTACTCGGAAATGATCGGGGTGGTGTTCGGCGACGGCAACCAGCATTTCGACAACCACACCGAGCACCTCCACGTGCACGGGCACACGTACTCCGACCTCGACTTCAAGGTCGTCCTCGAAGACCGGTCTCGCTCCGCCTACACCGGTCTTATTCGAATCGAACAGGATGCCGCCGACTGCGAGGCGTACCAGGAAAACCGCAATCTGCTGCTCGATGAGGAATGCCGGGCCGAGTCGATTCCCGAGCTCGAGATCCTCAACGAGGATGTGAGCTGTACCCACGGAGCGACGGTCGGCCCGATCGATGAGGAACAGCTCTTTTACTTGATGACGCGCGGGCTGGCGCGGCGCGAAGCCGAACGCGCCATCGTCGAGGGCTTCTTCGCCCCGGTGCTCGACCGTATCGACGACGAAGCCCTCAAGGAGCGACTTTGGGGCTACGTGGGCAGCAAGCTCGAGACTCGGTAGCAAGTAAGCGCGACGCAACAACAAAGAAAGATCATGAGCGAAACCACCACCGAAACCAGAAAATGGGTCGACGTCGGCGACGCCGACAGCGTCGCTGAAGGCGAGGCGAGGACCTTTCAAGTGGATGCGACGCGCGTCGCCGTAGCGCGCGCCAACGGCCAGCTGTACGCCCTTCAGGACCTGTGCTCGCACGACGACGGCCCGCTCGGCGACGGCACCCTCGAGGAATACGCCATCGTCTGCCCGCGGCATGGCGCCAAGTTCGACGTCCGCACCGGCGCTGTGCTGGCCATGCCGGCCGTAGCCCCCATCGAGACCTTCCCGGTCATGGAGAAGGACGGCCGCATACAAGTAGCGGTTCGCGATCTCGGCGACCAAGAGGTCACCGGCGACGACAGCTGGTAAACGCCCATGAACCCGGTAGAAGCACAACTCCAGACAACGCCGCTGGACGTGGAGCGCATCCGCGACGATTTCCCCATCCTGCGGCGGACCGTTCATGGCCAACCTCTGGTGTACCTCGACAACGCCGCTACCAGCCAGAAGCCGCAGTCCGTAATCGACGCCATCAGCCACTACTACGCCAACACCAACGCCAACGTCCACCGCGGCGTGCATTGCCTAGCGGAAGAGGCCACCGCGGCGTACGAAGAGGTGCGCGACAAGGTGTGCCGGTTCCTCAACGCCGACGACCCCAAGAGCATCGTCTTCACGCGCAACACCACGGAGTCGATCAACCTGGTAGCACATGCCTGGGGACGCAAGCACCTGCACGAGGGTGACGAGGTGGTGCTGACCGTCATGGAGCATCACAGCAACCTGGTTCCCTGGCAGCTCATGGCCGAGGAAACCGGCGTCACGCTGCGCTTCATCGACATCGACGAAGAAGGCCACCTGCACACCGACCATCTCGACGAGTACATCAACGACAAAACGCGCCTGGTGGCCATGGGCCATGTGTCCAACGCCCTCGGCACGATTCACTCGGTGCGCACGATTGCCTGCGCCGCCCGCGCCGTGGGCGCGCTGGTTCTCGTGGACGGTGCACAGGGCGCACCCCACGGACCGGTGGACGTGCAGGCACTCGACGCCGACTTCTACGCCTATTCGCCCCACAAGGCGCTCGGACCCCTCGGCGTCGGCGTGCTGTGGGCGCGCCGCGATCTGCTCGAAGATATGAACCCGTTCCTGGGCGGCGGCGAGATGATCCGCAACGTCACGCTCGAGCGCAGCACCTGGGCCGGCGTACCCCACAAGTTCGAGGCCGGCACCCCGAGCGTCGCCGACGTCGTCGGTCTCGGGGCGGCCACCGACTACCTGATGGCGCTCGGCATGGACAAGGTCCGCGCCCACGAGAAGCACGTCGTCAGCTACGCCCTCGAGCGTCTCAACGAGCTGCCGTTCATCCAGATCTTCGGCCCGCGCCGGCCGGACGACCGCTGCGGCCTGGTGTCGTTCATCGACGCCGACATTCACCCGCACGATCTGGGCACGGTCGTCGACCGCAGCGGCGTCGCCATTCGCGCCGGCCACCACTGCGCCAAACCGCTCATGCACCGGCTCGGGGTAACGGCCACGGCGCGGGCGTCGTTTTACATCTACAACGATCGCGCCGACGTCGATGCCTTGATCGATGCCCTGCTTGAAGCCCGCAAGGTGTTCGGGCTGGATGCCGTCTGAGATCGACGATGACATTCTGTTCCCACCGCCAGCGGACCGGCCAAACGCCACAAGCTCATAAATCATCGTGACCGGACTCGACGAGCTATACCGCGAGGTCATCCTCGAGCACTACCGCACCCCCCACGGGGCGGACGCGGTAGACAACCCCGACGTCGAGGTAGAAGGCCACAATCCCCTGTGCGGCGACGAGCTGGTCATGCAGCTCGACATCGAGGACGGCCGTATTCGCAGCATGTATATCGAGCCGTCGGGCTGCTCGATCTCCGTGGCGTCGGCCTCCATGCTCGCCCAGCAGCTGGAAGGTGCGACGTTGCGAGATGCCATAGAACTGAAGCGCACCTTCCAAGAGGTCATGAAGGGTGGCGACTGGCCGGAGGGGCTCGATCCCGGCGACCTCGAGGCTCTCGAAGGCGTCAAGCAGTTCCCAGTACGCATCAAATGCGCCCTGTTGGCCTGGATGACGCTCGAGATAGCCCTGGCCGAGTACGATGCGGAGCTCGTCGGCAACGTCGAGACCGATCGCGATATCGAAGTCGTAACCAAGAACTCCTAGGAGCTAACCATGGCGATACCCACGAAAGACGAAGTCATCGAGGCCATCCGCCCGGTCGTCGACCCCGAAATCAACATCTCAATCGTCGACCTCGGGCTCATCTACGACGTCGAGGTGGAAGAAGAAACGCAGCAGGTCACCGTTCTTATGACGCTGACCTCGCCCGCCTGCCCCGTGGGCCCGCAGATCATGGCGGCCGTGCACGGCAAGGTGCTCGATGTGGAGAACGTCGAGGACGTCGATATCCAGCTCGTCTGGAGCCCACCCTGGGACCCCCGCACGATGGCGTCGGAAGACGTCAAGATGACGCTGGGAATCTGGGAATAGGAGCCTACCACGCGGCTGGGCGACGCCGAAGCCCTGGCGCGCTGCATGGCCATCTATACGCCTCCGCCGGGCTGATCGGCGTAATCTCTGCCACGTAGCCGACGAGCATCCCATATACCCTTTGTGTTAGCCTGAGGTCGTGCGAAATTTCCGCTACATTTCGGTTTTTCTAGGGGGTGTTCTGGCCGTTGTGGTGGGCGTTGCGCCGGCTCTGGCGGCCGGGCTTCAGGACGAAGCGCAAGCCGCCGAAATGCCCGGTGAGCCACCCACGCCAAGCGTCCAGGACGTCTACGTCGTGATGCGCGACATGGGCCTGGCCTACCAGAACGTCGAGATCCGAACAATCGTGCCCAACGAAAAGGGCGTCAGCGCCCTGATCGGCCTGAGCACCGGCACGCTGGTGGACGTCGAGATGGGACAGGTAGCCAATGGCTGGACGATGCGCGATATCTACTATGTCGCGGGCAGCGCCAATGATTACCGTACCTGGTCCGAACCCTGGCGCGTACGCGTTGCCGAAGCCGAGCGCTTCCTGGCCGCGGCGGCCGGAGATGGTAGCCAGGCGCGGCGCCGCGCCGAGGAGCTCGCACCGTTGGTTTGGTTCGAAGACACCGACGACACGAATCGCCTGTGGGGCCTCAACCCGACGACCTACCGGCTGATGCAAACCCTCAAGATGATGCCCGACCTCGCCGGCCCCATGGGCAACTCCGGCAGCCGGCGCCAGTAGGCGGTAGCCCTGTTTCTCCGCTGCATCTCCCCGGTCTTTCGGTACCCCACACCCGAACTCTGTATCCGTCGGCTTGTTGCGATCTGCGCCGGGATCCTGCTGACCGCAGCGCCGCTCCTCGCTCAGGAACAACAAACGCTGTTCAACAACCTTCGCTGCCGCGAAGTGCGTCAGCTCGACGCCACCCAATACTGGTTTTGGGACGGCTACTTCGGCGTCGTCGACATTCACGACTTCACGTACGAACGCTTGGGTCGGTTGGGGGTCGAACCGACCGTGTGCTTCCGCATTGCCCTGGTGGTTCTGGACAACCCGACGCAGAGGACCGCCGGCTATCGGCAAGCCATCAGCGAGTTGATCCGCTGGGTGGCTGATGACCCCGACACCGACGAGGACAGCTCCGAGCTGTCCCGCGACCACCTGGAGCGCCTCACCGGCCAGGACTTCGAGTCGAAGGGTGAATGGGCGGGCTGGTGGAATGAGGCGCGGAGCTACGCGTTCTGGTCTGAAGACGCCGGCCGCCTCGAGATCGCCACCGACGCCGCCGACGTCAACGAGGCGCTGACGCCGGACGATCTGCTTCTCGACGCCGAGGAATACTGGTTCTACACCGGGCGCGGCTGGCTGTCGGAGAGCGCCGAAGAGGGCAACTTCATGCTCGGGTCCCTGCGGATTCCGCCGCACGGTTATAACTTTCGGGTCGACGCCGCACAGCTTCGCGACCGAACCGCCAAAGAGCGCGGTTACCGGCGCGCCCTCGAGAATCTCGTTGCCGACGGCCTCATGTTGCCGGCGGCGCAACCTCAGGGTCTTGACTCGATCCTCCGGCAGATGGGTACGCTTACGGGCGAAAGCTTTGCGGATCGCGACGCCGGGCTCGGCTGGTGGAACACGAACCACTCGCGCCTGGTGTTGTCTGCCGACGGCACGCGCCTCATCGTGCGCGACTGATTCACGTATCCGGCGGGCGCTAGCAGGCCGTGGTGAAAGTCTGATGGGTCTGGTTGAGGCAGGGAGGCGACTCACACGTTGAAGCATTGGCAGGAAACCGGAGAGATCCTTGCCCGCCTGGCCCGGCTGTCGGAGGCCGACGAGCTGGCGGCGGTGGCCTGCGTCGTGGAGATTTCCGGATCTACTTACCGGCGACCAGGGGCACGATTTCTCGTCGAAGGTGCCGGCACCACGCTGGGGGGTGTGAGCGGCGGGTGTCTTGAGGAGGATGTGCGGCAGAACGGCCTGCGGGTTATCGAAGACGGGACGTGCCGGTTGCTGCACTACGAGACGGGCAACGACGAAGACACCATCTGGGGCCTCGGCCTCGGCTGCGACGGCGCCGTCGACGTGTTCGTGCAGCCGGCCACCAGCGGCGGCTTCGCGGCGGCCGCCGGCACTCTCCGTGATCTGCTGGCCGGCGATCAATCGTTCGCGGTGGTCACCGTTCTCGGCGCCGCGGCTGACAACAAGAACGTGGCCGGCGGCGAGAGCGCGGGCCTGGGTCGCGTTCTCGCCGCCGGCCACGTTCTTGTTGTCAGCCGCGGCGCCATCGAGGCCGGCACCACGGGCGATGACGCCCGAGACCCCGAGCTACTCGCCAGCGCCGCTGCCTGCCTCGCCGAGGGCACCTCAAAGGTCGTTTCCACCGCGGGCGTGCGTGTTTTCGTGGAGACGCTGCGACCAGCTCCCTCGGTTTTCGTATGTGGCGCCGGCGACGACGCCATGCCGCTCGTTCGCGCCGCGGCGCAGGTCGGGTTTCGCGTCGTCGTGGTGGATCATCGCCCCGGTTACCTCACCGCCGACCGCTTTCCCGACGCGCAGCAACTGGTTCGCGCCGACCCGGAAGACGGCATCGGTGGCCTGCCGGTCGGCAACGACAGCTTCGTGGTCGTGAAAACCCACAACCTGGTGCGCGATAAGGCCTGGACACAGCAGTTCCTCGCCTCGCCCGTGTCCTACATCGGTTTGCTCGGTCCGCGAGCCCGCTGCAACGAGATCGCCGAAATGGTGAGCGACGCCGATCGAGATCGTCTGTACGGCCCCGTCGGCCTCGATGTCGGCGCTGAAGGCCCCGAGCAGGTGGGGATCGCCGTAGTTTCGGAGTTGCTTGCGGTGCGTACCCGGCGGCAGCCGCGCCACTTGCGCGGGCGCGAGGTGCCGATCCATGTCTAGAGAAGGAACCGTGGCCGGCGTGCTCCTGGCTGCCGGCTCATCGACACGCATGGGAGGCAACAAGATGTTGCTCGAGCTCGACGGCGAGACGGTGCTGCGCCGTGCCGCCAAGGTCGCGGTGAGCGCCGGGCTCGATCCGGTGGTCGTGGTTACCGGGTACGAACGGGCAGCGGCCGAGTCGCAGGTCGACGGACTCGGCTGCACTACGGTGTTCAACACCGAGCATGACGTCGGCATCCACACCTCGGTGAATTGCGGCATCGGTAGCCTTCCTGACACGGTTGGCGGCGCGATCGTGATGCTCGCCGACATGCCCTTCGTGACCACGCACATGCTCGAAGAGCTGGTGAATCGGTACCGCAACAGCGAGGCACCCCTGGTGCTGTCGCGTTACGGCGGCGAGGTCAACGCGCCGCCAATGCTCTACGACAGGGCGCTGTTCGGCGAGTTGTGCGTCATGCAGCGCCGCTGTGGTCGCGAGGTCGTGAAACGCCACCGTGACGAGGCATTGGAGGTGGACTGGGAGGCAGCCGCATTGCGGGACCTCGACACGCCCGACGACTACGAAACCGTCCGCAGCGGGCTGGACGCCGGGTCATACCCATGAACGCCCGCCTGCTGTCGCTGGCTGCGGAGCTTATCGAGCGTGAGCAGCCGTTCGCGGTGGCAACGGTCGTGCGGCGCGAAGCGCCGAGCTCGGCGCAGCTCGGCGACACGGCCATCGTAACGCCCGACGGACAACTGCGCGGGTTCATCGGCGGCACCTGCACGCGGGCCACCGTTCAGCAGCAGGCGCTCCAGGTCTTGTCCTGTGGAACGGCCCGGTTGATTTCGTTCCACGACGCCGATCGAACGCGTGCCGGCGACATCGTCAGTGTGCCGATGACCTGCCACAGCGGAGGAAGCGTGGAGATCTACATCGACCCGGTTCACCCGGCGCCCCGACTGCTGGTGCTCGGCTCTTCGCCGGTTACCCATGCCATCACTCGCCTCGGCAAGGCGATGGGATATTCCGTGCACGTGGCCGCCGGTGAGAGCAGCGACGACCTGCCTGCCGATGCCGACGAGATTCTCGAATCGGCCGACGGCCTCGAGGAGCGTTACGCCGATCGCGAGCCCGGTGTGGAGCTGTACGTTCTCGTTGCCACACTGGGCGAGTCGGACGAGACCATGCTGTCTCGCGCGATCGGAGCGCGCCCCGACTATCTGGGCGTCATCGCGTCGCGGCGGCGGATGGAGGGAATCCGTGAATCGCTGGCTCGGCAAGGCGTCGCACAAGACGATATCGACGCAATCCGCGGCCCGGCGGGCCTCGACCTGGGTGCCACCCGCCCCGAAGAGGTCGCGGTGAGCATATTGGCTGAGATCGTCGCCTCCTGCGCGGCGGCGGCGCCAAGCACCGATGCGGCTGCCGTGGACGCAGCGCCGGAGGTCGAGCCCGTGTCCGGGAGCGGGACATGAAGCAGGACGTCGCCGACCTCCAGGCATCGATGCACGGGCTCGGCTACATCGCCGAACCTGCCATCGCCACCGCCGTCTACCTCGCCCGCAGCATGGAAAAGCCGCTGCTGATCGAGGGCGCCGCCGGGGTCGGCAAAACGGAAATCGCCAAGGTGCTGGCGCAACTCATGGAAACCGAGCTCATCCGCTTGCAATGCTACGAGGGGCTCGACGTCAACACCGCGCTCTACGAATGGAACTATCAGAAGCAGCTTCTGCGGCTGCGTATCGCCGCCGACAGCGGTGACCAACCCGAACAACTCGAGGATCTGATCTTCGGTCGGGAATACCTGCTCGAAAGACCGTTGCTGCGCGCCATCACGGCCACGGACCGCGCGCCCGTGCTGCTCATCGATGAGATCGACCGCGCCGACGAGGGCTTCGAGGCCTTTCTGCTCGAGGTGCTCTCCGATTTCCAGGTAACGGTGCCGGAGCTCGGTACGATCACCGCTACCCATCGACCGCTCGTTGTGCTGACCTCCAACCGGACGCGCGAGATCGGTGACGCGCTGCGGCGCCGTTGTCTGTATCTGTACATCGAGCACCCCGAGCTCGACAAGGAAGTCGAGATCATCCGCACCAAGGTGCCTGATATCCACGACAGACTGGCCGTGCAGATCGGGCGTTTCATGCAGGAGCTGCGCCAGCGGCGCCTCATGAAGCCTCCCGGCGTTGCCGAGACCCTCGACTGGGCCCGGGCCTTGGCGGCACTGCACCGTGATCGGCTCGACGCCGAGCTGGTGCAGGAAACGCTGGGCTGCATTATCAAAGACCGCCACGACATCCAGGAGCTCAGCGGACCTCCCCTCGCCGACATGGTGGGCGCTGCGACCTCGGCGTGAGCGCTCCCGCCTCCGACACGTCGCCCCACGCTCGGGACCTGGTGTCACATCTCGCCCGTTTCGCGCGGCAACTGCGGCGGCGCAGGGTCGGGGTCAGCCTCGGCGACGAGATCGACGCCGCCCGGGCGCTCGCGCTGATCGACATCGGTGACATCGACGAGGTGCGCCGGGCGCTGTGCGCCACGCTGCGGATCGGGCCGCGCGACGCGACGCTCTTCAACCTACTTTTTGACCGCATGTGGCGCGGCGGCACCGCCGACGATGCACTCGATCCGCCGGTCGAATCGCCGGCGGCCGAAAACCAGCCCGGATTCGAGATTCGCACGCCGCTCGCGGCACTCGCTGCCCGCGACCAGCCCGAGCCCGCGGAGCACGAGCGCGGCGAGCCGGCCGGCTACAGCCCGCAAGCCATGCTGCGACGCAAAGCCTTCGACGACTGCACCGACGACGATCTGGTCGCGATGCAACGCCTGCTGGAACGGGTTGCGCAGCAGCTCGCCACGCGTCGCAGCCGCCGTCTCGTCGCCTCTACCAAGGCCGGCGTTGTCGACCTGCGACGCAGCTTCCGGCGCTCGATCGCCACAGGCGGCGAATTCCTCGAGCTGGCGCGCCGGGCGCGTGCCGTCGAGGTTCCACATCTGGTTTTGCTGTGCGACACCAGCGGCTCGATGGACGCCCACTCGCGCTTCCTGCTCACTTTCATGCTGTCCCTGAAGAAGGTAGCCCGTGGCAGCGAGGCGTTCGCGTTCAACACACGGCTCACACGGCTGACCCCGTGGATCTCTCCCGGCAACGTGCTGCGAACGCTGGAGCGATTGGCGGCGCGCGTCGATGATTGGTCCGGAGGGACGCGCATTGGCGCCTGCCTCATGGAGTTCGTCGATCGTTATCTCGACCCGGTCGTGCGCGCCGACTCGGTGGTGGTGATCCTGAGCGACGGGCTGGATCGGGGCGACACGGAGCTACTCGAAGCGGCAATGTTGCGGATCCGCCGAAAAGCTCGCCGTGTGATCTGGCTGAACCCACTAATGGGCGATTCGCGCTATCGTCCCGAGGCCAAAGGCATGAAGGCAGCCCTCGACTACGTCGATCACCTCGTGCCGGCCCACAATCTGGAATCGCTCGAGGCACTCCTGCCGTTGATCGCCGTCTAGAGGAACGCACATCATGAAGATTGAGCAGGAATTTTCGATCGAGGCCTCCGCCGACGAGGTGTGGGCCTTTCTCACCGACCCGGAGCGCGTCGCCGCGGCGCTGTCGGGAGCGGAAATCAGCGAGAAGGTCGACGACATCACCTACAAGGGCGGCATGACGGTACGCGTCGGGCCGGTGTCCGCCGCGTACAGCGGCACGATTTCGTTTGACCTCGACGAGGCGACCAGATCCGCCACGGTGCACGGCAAGGGCCAGGGTAAGGCCGGAATGGGCAGCGTTGTCATGAAGATGGTCAGCAACGTGGAAGCCCTGTCCGACACGGAAACCCGGGTAACCGTTGAGATTGACCTCACGGTTAGCGGCATCCTGGCCCAGTTCGGCCGCGGCATGATCGAGCAGATATCCACGAAGATGTTCGGAGAATTCACCGAAGTCATGAAACAAGAACTAGAGGAGGCTTGAGATGATTCCTCCGCACTTCGACTACCACGCTCCCGACAGCCTGGACGCCGCCGTCCAGCTGCTCACCGAGCTCGGCGACGAGGCGAAGGTAATGTCGGGAGGCCACAGTTTGCTGCCGATGATGAAGCTGCGCTTGGCGCAACCCGGCCACATCGTCGACATCGGCCACATCCCGGCACTCGACGAAATCAGCGAAGAAGACGGCTACTTGAAAATAGGCGCGCTGGTCAGCGAGGCGGCGCTGGAACACAACGACGTGGTTGTCGAACGCTACCCGATTCTGCTCGACACGGCGGCGGTGATTGCCGATCCCATCGTTCGCAACCGCGCCACGGTGGGCGGCAACATCGCCCACGGCGACCCCGCCAACGATCACCCGGCGACGATGCTGGCCTTGCGTGCCGAAGTGGTTGCCTACGGGCCCGACGGCGAGCGGGTCATCCCGATCGACGAGTTTTTCCACGGGCTGTTCATGACGGCGCTGCAACTGAATGAGATCCTCACGCAGATCCGCGTCCCGGCTCCCGGCGAACGCAGCGGCGGCGCCTACGTCAAGCTCGAGCGCAAGGTCGGCGACTACGCCGTCGCCGGATCCGCCGTGCAGTTGACGTTGGGCGACGACGGCAGCGTGGCGCAAGCCGGCATCGGGCTCACCAACCTCGGCATGGCGCCGATCCGCGCCGCTGCCGCCGAGGAAGCGTTGGTCGGCAACACTCCCGACGACGCCACGATCGCCGCAGCGGCGCAGCTCGCCGCCGAGGCCGCCGAACCGGTCGCCGACCGGCGCGGCTCGGTGGAATACAAGACCAACATGGCCCGCGTGCTCACCGGTAGGGCCATCCGCAAGGCGCTCGAGCGCGCCGGAGGATAGAGCGATGGCCAAACACCAGATCAGCGTTACCATCAATGGTGCCGAGCGGCAGGCCGAGGTCGAGTCGCGGCTGCTACTCGTGCATCTCATCCGCGATGAGATGCGACTCACCGGCACGCATATCGGCTGCGACACCACACACTGCGGTGCCTGTACCGTTCTGATGAACGGCACGCCGGTCAAGTCGTGCACGATTCTCGCCGTGCAAGCCGACGGTACCGAGATCAAGACGGTCGAGGGGCTCGCCGAGAATGGTCAGCTGCACCCGCTCCAGGAAGGCTTCTGGGAAAAGCACGGCCTGCAGTGCGGCTACTGCACGCCGGGCATGCTGATGACTGGCAGCGCCCTGTTGGAAAGCAACCCGAACCCCAGCGAGGCCGAGATCCGCCGGGCGATCTCCGGCAACCTGTGCCGCTGCACCGGGTACGTGAACATCGTCAAATCCGTCCAGTACGCCGCCGACAAGATGGCGTCGGAAGCGGGAGAAAACGCTTCGGACGAGGGAGGGAACTGACCCATGGCACCGAAGACATCCGCAGAAATCGGCGGCATGGGCCACTCGATGAAGCGCAAGGAAGATCCGCGTTTCATCCAAGGCAAGGGCAACTACATCGACGACATCGTGCTGCCCGACATGCTCTGGATGGACATCGTTCGTAGCCCCATCGCCTACGGAAAGATCAACAACATCGACGCCAGCAAGGCCCTGGAGATCGACGGCGTGCTGGCGGTGCTGACCGGTAAGGACCTCGAGGGGTACAACCTGCACTGGATGCCGACGTTGATGTCGGACACCCAGATGGTGTTGCCCACCGATACCGTCATGTACCAGGCGCAGGAGGTCGCGGCGGTCATCGCGACCTCGCGCTACGTCGCGGCCGACGGCGTGGCCGCGGTCGAGGTCGATTACGATCCGATAACACCGGTCATCGACCCGTTCAAGGCGTTGGAGCCGGACGCTCCGGTGCTGCGCGTCGACAAAGAAGACCAAACCGACAACCTGATCTGGCACTGGGAGGCCGGCGACGAGGAAGCCACCGCCAAGATCTTCGCCGCGGCCGACGTGGTGGTGCGCCAGAAGATGCACATCCCGCGCATTCACGTGGCGTCCATCGAAACCTGCGGCTGCGTGGCCGACTTCAACCCCGTCGAGGGTCATTTGACCGTCTACATGACGACGCAGGCGCCGCACGCCATTCGCACGGTGCTGGCGCTGGTGGCCGGTCACGTCGGTTTGTCGGAGGAGAAGATCCGCGTGATCTCGCCCGACATCGGCGGCGGCTTCGGCGGCAAGGTGCCCGTGTACCCCGGCTATGTCATTGCCATCGCCGCCTCGGTGGTGCTCGGCAAGCCGGTCAAGTGGATCGAAGACCGGATGGAGAACCTGCAGGCCGACTCGTTCGGTCGTGACTACCACATGGACGCCGAGCTCGCCGCCGACAACGACGGCAAGATCGAGGGGCTGCGCATCAAGACGATTGCCGACCACGGCTACACGGATGCAGCGGCCCAACCGTCGAAGTTCCCCGCCGGCCTGTTTTCCATCTGCACGGGCTCGTACGACCTCGAAAATGCGTTCGTCGAGGTCGATGGCGTCTACACGAACAAGCCCCCCGGAGGCATCGCCTACCGCTGCTCGTTCCGCGTTACCGAGGCGGTGCACTGCATCGAGCGCATGGTCGACGTGCTGGCCCAGAAGGTGGGCAAAGATCCCGCCGACCTGCGCTCGGAGAACTTCATTCCGAAGGAGGCGTTTCCCTATCAGTCTCCGCTCGGCTGGGAGTACGACAGCGGCGACTACCAGGGCGCCATGGACAAGGCCAAGGAAATCATCGGCTACGACGAGCTGCGCCGGGAACAGGCGGAAAAACGCGACAAGGGCGAGCTGATGGGCATCGGTATCTGCAGCTTCACCGAGATCGTCGGCGCCGGCCCGTCGAAGGACTTCGACATCCTCGGCATCAAGATGTTCGATTCCGCCGAGATCCGCGTCCACCCGACGGGCAAGGCGATGGCGCGCTTCGGCACCAAGTCACAGGGGCAGGGTCATGAAACGACCTACGCCCAGATCATCGCCGAGGAGCTCGGCCTGCCGGCGGCCCACATCCAGGTGGAAGAGGGCGACACCGACACCGCCCCCTACGGCCTTGGCACCTACGCCAGCCGCTCGACGCCGACGGCCGGCGCCGCGGCGGCGCTGGCAGCCCGCAAGATCCGCGACAAGGCCGCCAAGATCGCCGCGCACCTGCTCGAGGTCAGCGAAGACGACCTCGAGTGGGAGCCGGGGACGTTTTCCGTGAAGGGCGCCCCGCAAAAGTCGGTAAGCATCCAGGACGTCGCCTTCGCCGCCTACACCAACCACCCCGAAGGTATGGAGGCCGGGCTCGAGGCGGTTCATTACTACGATCCGCCCAACCTGACCTTCCCGTTCGGCACCTATATCTGCGTCGTCGACATCGACCGCGGCACCGGCGAGGTAGAGGTGCGACGCTTCGTCGCCGTTGATGATTGCGGCAACATCATCAACCCGATGGTCGTGCAGGGGCAGGTGCATGGCGGTCTGACACAGGGGTTAGCTCCGGCGCTGTTCGAGGAAATCACCTACGACGAGGACGGCAACAACCTGGCCGGCTCGTTCATGGATTACCTCGTGCCGACGGCGGTCGAAACGCCGCACTGGGAAACCGACCACACGGTCACGCCGTCGCCGCATCATCCGCTCGGCGCCAAGGGAGTCGGCGAATCGGCCACCGTCGGGGCACCCCCGGCCATCGCCAACGCCGTCGTCGATGCGCTGTCCCACCTCGGCGTGACCCACATCGAGATCCCGATGCGGCCCGACCGGGTGTGGGAGATTCTCAGCGAGAAGGGGGTCGCCGAGTAGCGGATGGCAGCGGCCTAGTGTATGAAGCCGATGTCGTCGGGATCGGGAAACTGCCCGCGCGGCTCCTGGATCTCGCCGAACTGTGCCTCGTACTTGTCGAGGTTGTCCAGGAGCGCCGAAACGATGCGTTTGAAGTGAGGCGGGCTGGTGACGACGCGCGCCACCAAGGTGCCGCGGGCTGTGCCGCTACTTGACGGGGTGACGGAGAAGAAGTCGAGAACAAACTCCTCGCCGGTGTGGCTCACCGACATCAGGTTCGCGTAACGTCCCTTGAGGTCTTCGTCACCGGCGATGATCTGGACGCTGGTGGGTTCATCGGGGTTCATGTCTTCGGGATCGTGCATGCGCGGCTCCTTTCGAAACGAAAGGTAGCACAGCGCCGAGCGAAGGTCGCCAAACGGGGCGAACCGCAGATCCGCGAACTTCTACAGCCCGGCACGCGCGGGCGCCACCGCCCGGCGACGCCCTACCCTCCGGAAAACGCCCTGCCGTGGCCGTCCCATACAAACGGGACCGATGATTCGAAGACGCTCACCACGTCAGGAGAAACGAGGTCGCCATGTCCGCCCCTACGCTTAAGCCCGTCGAACCCGATGCCGGCGTCCCCGGCGCCGCGCCCTGCCCCTGCGGACGCGAGCCCTCCTTGGACTGCTGCTGCCTGCCGGTCGCCCAGCACCTGCGAACGGGATCCGATCCGCAGTCACAGCCGTCTCCCTACGACGAGATCCGGGCGTCGTGCGCGTTGCTGCTATGGGGCATGCTCCACCAAAACATGCCGAGCGCCACCGTTCGCCGTCAGCTCTCGGCGGCGGCGCGGCGCTTCTGGGGTGTGGCGCTGACGGCGACTTCCGTCATCGACCCGTTCGCCGATGCAGCGTATTCGGGCTGCCGAGCGCCGGCCGAGCTGCCGTCGGCACACGACGTTGGCGACGCTGAGAACCTCGCAGGCGAGGCTCGGGAGAGCCGCTACGCCATGTCGCTCTTCGAGCGCACCTGGGCGGCGCTTGACCCCGAGACGCACAGCTGGCTCCTCGGCACCCTGCCCGCCTTCGTGCGCCTCGATCCGATCATCGGCGAGATGGCGCTCGATTGGCTGCTCTGGGACGGCCCGTGGCTGCGCGATGCTCCGGCTGCACAGTAGTGGCTGCTTGAGAGCTCGTCGTTTCTGGCGCGCACGAGGATCCAGCGCACCGGGCAGGCGATCCTGCACTCACACATCGGCCTCTGGCATCTCGAAGAAGCAATCCCGCGCCGCGGTTTCGTCCTTCACGATCGCCTGAGCGGGGCACGGTGCCTGCTGCACACCGCTTCCGACCCGTGGCCCGACAGCCACGAACGCCTGTTGCTCGCCCGCCTGTACAGGTTCGGCGGCTGGCACCTCGTCGGCGGCCGCTGCCTGCTGCTGGATCAGGTCGCCGCCACCGAGATCATCGAGGCACTGGCGCGGCGCACCGGAGCTCTTGACGGTCCGTCGGCCACCGACCCCGATTGGCCCACCTGGCTCAAGGCCCAGATGATCCCCATCGCCGTGAATTGCTGGCTCGGCCATCGGTTGGCCCTACCGACGGGCCCCGGTATCATCTGATCTGCTGCTGAGATTCCCGTGTGATCCGGCACCCTCCCGCCTTTGGTGGGCGCGTAACTCAGCGGCTAGAGTGCCATCTTCACACGGTGGAAGTCGGAGGTTCGATTCCTCCCGCGCCCACTACCTATAACTTATTGAAAAACAAAGGGTTACGCTGGTTAATCGACGCTCGGAGAAGGCTCCGAGAAGCGACGATCACTTAGGTTCCACTTAGGTTACGGCGGCGTATTCCCGCGTACTTGAGCGTACGGCGACAGCGTGGCATAGGTATCGTTGTTTCGAGCAAAGGGAACTTGAGCGAGGCTTCGACGCAACGCCGGCCTGATTCGTAATCAGCAGGTCCGGGGTTCAACTCCCCGCGTCGGCTCTTTGTTTTCAATAGGTTAGCTGTGCTGGCCCAAAAGAAGGTCGGCCTGGGGGTCCGGTTGGGGGTCCACGAAGATACGGTGTCTTCCCCTCGAATCGCAGCGGGGGTCCAGTTGATGGCCCTGCGGATTTACGCGGCGTGGCGGTCGGTCAGGAGGGCTATCGTCCCGTTGGCACCCGCTCCTTCAACTCCTCGAACCAGTTCAGGATGATGTTGATCCGCTGAGATGTAATTGGTCCGTCTCTAGTCCTCAGCGTGGATGACGTCGTGGCAGACCGTACAAACGACAATCAAATTGTCCTCGACGTTTTCGCCACCATCTACGTGATGCTCCATGTGATGAAGTTCCAGGTGACGAGGATCCGAGCGATTCCATAGGTCGTGAGTCCAATCATAATGCTGGCAGGTGTATTCGTCGCGTCGCAGAACAGCCCGACGCACCGGGTCAGGGATTCTCCGATCATGCTCCCGGCTCTGCCGGTCAGCCTCCAAGACGTAGACGCCCACTGAAAGGTCAGGTCTCCCAGTCGACTTGGTAAGAATCGGCCACCCGTATTCCGTGCGGAGTTCGCGAACGCGTCGCGCCCATTCGGTTGCGTCGTCCCCTGCCACGTATCGGAGTTCTTCGTTCAGGATTTGCCGCCCGACATTCTCCCTAAAGTACTCAAGCTCCTTGTCCCTTACCGACGCATCCTTGTTGCGGATCGTATGGGCCACGTTCCAACGGTGGGCCGCGTCGCGGTCAGGCTCGGTGGAGAGGAGCAGGTAGTCGTCTGGTCCCATGGAAATCAGATCAGCGTCCGAATCGGACAGGTCTTCCTCTGTCGCCATCTCCCGCACAGTGACTCCGCTGATGATCTGCCAACCGAGCTCAACACGCAGCTCTCTAGTCCGGCGAGCCCACTCCTGGATTCCAGCAACCACGTGAAGTTCATCCCCGCTGATGATTGTCATCGGGTACCTCACCAGGTATAGGCGGATTCGCTCTCTACCCGACGTTGCAGTGAGCTGGAGTTGCCCCGCTTTGGTGGACGGTTTCCCGCTCACATTTAAGCGATCTGAGCGTGCCTCCTTTCGTACCCCATGGGCGAGTCGTAGTCCAGGGGTGAGTGTCTGCGACGCGGGTTGTAGAAGCCCTCGATGAACTCGAAGACGGCCATGCGGGCTTCCGCCTGGGACCTGAACCGCCGGCGGTTCAGGAGCTCGCACTCGAGGGTGGCGAAGAAGCTCTCGCACATCGCGTTGTCGTAGCAATCACCGGCTGATCCGGTCGACGGTCGCACCCCGACCTCCTGGCAGCGCTGACCGAAGGCGATCGACGTGTACTGCGTACCTTGGTCACTGTGATGAATCACCTGTTGGGGCCGTCGTTGCGAGATCGCCATGTTCAGCGCCTCGAGCACGAGCTCGGTGCGCAGATGGGTCGCCATTGACCAACCGACAACGCGACGGCTGAAGACGTCCACGACGACCGACAAGTACAAGAACCCTGCCCACGTTGGGATGTAGGTTATGTCCGCCACCCAAAGCCTGTCGGGGCGGTCGGCTCTGAACTTGCGCTCGACCAGGTCCGGAACTGGGCGGGCTTCCCGATTTCGCCGCGTTGTCCGAACGCGTCGCCTACGGCTGACACCCTGCAGGCCTGCACGTCGCATCAAGCGCCCCACACGCTTGCCGCCAACACCCACACCGTCGGCTCGCAGATCGGCGTGGATCCGAGGGCGACCGTAGGTGCCTCGGCTCTCCCTGTGGATCGCTTCGATCCGTGCCTGCAGCTTTGCGTCCGCCCGCGATCGAGCCGACGGTTCCCGCCGGCGCCACGCGTAGTACCCGCTGGTGGAGACCTCCAGCACACGGCACATCGTGGCAATCGGATACTTCGCCTGGTGACCGCTCACGAACTCGAAGACTTCGGCGGTACCGAGTCGGTCTCCCGAGCGAACCAGGCCGCGGCTTTTGAAAGGATCTCCCGCTCTTGCTTCAGCTGGCGGTTCTCTTTCCGCAGCCGCCCCAGCTCCTCGCGCTCAGCAGTGCTGAGCCCTTCGGCGCTGCGGCCTTCGTCGCGGTCAGCCTGCTTGATCCACTGGCGAATCGTCCAGTACGACGGCTCGAACTCCTTGGCCAGCTCGGCGACGCTCCGCCCAGCTCGTGCCACTTCTATGATCCGCCGCCGAAACTCCGCCGGGTACGGCCCTCTTGTCCTTGGCATCCTGAACACCTCCCGTGTACGTCGTAAGGTGTCCACGAAATCGGGTCAAGTCCAGGCCACAAGTCCAGGATTCCTACCGCAACCCGGTATTCGTAGCGTGGATGAGCCCGTTGCTCGGCTGCTTGCTCATAAGTGGGCGTGTCGAACAACAGTTCGTCTGTTCTTGGGAACGACCTCCGTTCCGCTTTATCTGTCGGCATCGTTTTGTCGGTCCAGACCCCGTTGCGGCGCTCGCCGGTTCAGTGGCCTCCTCTTGTTGCCAGTGGGGACCTCCCGGCTATCGCTTATTGGAAGCCCGTGAGCAAGTGTCATTTGTAGCCAATTTCGACCCCCCCAAGCAAACCCTAAATCACCGCAAACCCAATGCCTGTACGGGTTTGTAGCTTTTTCTCTGTTGGACAGAGGTTCGTCGTGCCAGGCAGGTTCATGCTGTGTTTCGCTGACTTCTTTTGTGCATGCGCCGCACACGGATTCCGGCTAGGCTGACCGGCCACGCGGTCTGGGAGGAAGCTGGCAGCCGGCCGCAACCGTCCGGGAGGATCGCCAAGATGCCTGACAATTGGGAATTCAAGAGCCATACCTACGACAACTGCAATTGTTCCGTGAGCTGTGGTTGTCAATTCAACGAGCCCACGACACATGGCAATTGTCACTTCGCCTACGTCGGCACCATCGTTGAGGGTCATTTTAACGGCACGCCGCTCGCGGGCCTAAAATGGGCGATGCTTTGCATATTTCCCGGTGAGATCGCGGAGGGAAACGGCAAGCGCCAGATCGTTATCGACGAGCGCGCGGACGAGGCTCAACGGATTGCTATCGAAACGATTGTCTCGGGCGAGGCATGCACGTTTCTCAGCAATCATTTCTCCGTTTTCGGTTCCCTATGCTCGGAGTTTTTCGAGACACTGTTCCTGCCGATCGATCTCGAGGTGGACCTGGAACTCAGAACGGCGACGGTCGACATCCCGGGCGTCGTGAAGAGTAGCGGCAGACCGATTATCAACGACTTCAATGGCGAACCGTTCCACATTGCACTGGTACGCCCGACCGGTAGCTTCGAGTTTACCTACGGGGAAATCGGACGAGGCACGACCTCGGTGACCGGGGAGTTGGAGATGGCGTTCGAAGATTCATGGGCGCTATTTTGCGTCCAACACTACAACCAGGATGGCTTGGTCCGCGCTGTCTTACGAATCGAGCCCGGCGCTCAGGCGCCCCAGGCTTGATCATTGTGCGAGCTAGGCAGAGGCGTGTCTCAGCACCTCGCGGATGTGTCCCGAAGTTCGTAGAAAATCGTCTGGCGTGGCTCCGAGCTTGGACGTTTGATGTTACCTGCTACGCGGCCAACTCCTCCTGTTGGTCGATGATCGCGGCGAGATGCCGGTACCCGTCGATGCGGCGCATGCGGATCTGCCCGAACGCGATCAGCCCCCACAGCAGCGTCACCCCGGCCGCCTCGGTGCTGAACGATCCCTGGGTCTTGGTACGGCGACGGAACTCGCGGTTGAGGTTCTCCAGTGGGTTCGTCGTGCGCAGCGTCTTGCACATCGGTTTGGGGAACTCGTAGAAGGTCAGCAGCACCAGCCCCGCTTCCTCGAGGCTGCGCGCCACCGCCGGCACCAACCTCGACCACTTGCGCACGAAGTTGCTGTACGCGGCCCTCGCCTCGCTGCCGTTTGCCGCCTTCACGATGCGGTCCCAGTCTCGTTTCAGCTCGTCGTGGGCGTGTGACGGGCAATGCTTCAACAGATTCTTCCACTTGTGCTGAAGGCAGCGCTGCACCTTCGCTTCGGACCACACCGTCGTCGCCTTGGCCAGCCCTTTGTGGCCGTCGGCGATGATCAGCCGGGGCGGCCGAAGACCTCTTTGCTCTAGGTCCTCGATCAGCCACTTCCAGTGACACCCGGCCTCCGAAGCGGCCCGACGCAACGCCACCAACACCTTGCGCCCATCTTCCGCCACTCCCAGCGCGGCGAAGATCGGCACCGACACGACCTGCCGCGCCAACCTCACCTTCAGGTGGAACCCGTCCAGGTACACGATCGGGTACGACTCACCGGTCAGATCGCGCTCGCACCACGTCCCGAACAGCTTCTTCAGCCGCCCCACCACCCTCGAGATCGCGCTCTTCGAGAGGTTCGCTTCACCCAGCAGCGGCGCGAGCGCCTTGCGGATCCGTCGGCTATTTGCACCCGCCAGGTACACCCCTAGAATCGCCTCGTCGACTTCCTCGGTGCGCCGTTGATACCGCGGCAGGATCGTGCTGCGGAACTCCCCGGTGCTGCCGTCCTCTCGCAGCAGCCGTCCCCGTGGTACCTCCAGATCCTGCGGCCCCTGCGCCATCGTGATCTGCCGCCGATACGTCCCGTGCCGATATCCTCGCCGCGAGCCGTTGCGCTCGTACGGCCCGCATCCCAACGCCTCGGCGAGCTCCTCCTCAAGCGTGATCGTAATCGCCTCCTGGATGCGGCTGTGCAGCAGCTCCTGGATGGCGCTACGGAACTCGATGACCGATACCTCTCCCGTGCTACCTTTGCTCATGGTGTGACCTCCTTGTTGTCGCCGTTTCCAGCGACTCGTTTTTCCTACTCGGAGGTTACGCCATTTCTTTTTCTACAGGACTCGGGACGGATCCGGGCAATCCCATGTTGCTCGAGTCGATCGAGGTACCCACCCATTGTCGACCAGTCGATATCCTCTTCCGGCAGCCGTCTTCCTACCCTGGCCTTCAGCTTCTCGTTGAGTGGTGCCGGGCTCCCGCCGCAGTTGCCGTTCACCTCTGTGGTGATGCCCTGCCTGATCTTACTTTCCATCCATGGGTCAACGAACATGCTGGTGTCAGAGTGGCTATGGATGTCGATGAAACCTGGGCTCACGAAGAGCCCATCAACATCGATGACTCTGTCCGCGTGCTGTTCGTCTACTCTGCCAATCTTGTTGATCCGCCCATCCTTCAACCCGATATCCGCTTTGAACCACGGGTTGCCGGCACCATCGAAGACTCGACCGTTCTTTAGAACGAGATCATGCGTGCCGGATGTCGCCTGCTCGCCGCCCTGTCCCCTAGCGCAAGCGACGCCCGCGGATGCTGCGGCGGACACCACCGCAGCGTACGAGAGAAAATCTCTTCTCTTCATGTTTCACCTCCGATGAATGTAAGTGTCCACCGTTCTTGCCGCAGCACCTCGATGGGATCGACACGCAAGCGCTTTTCAGCGAATACTTTGAATCCCCGAGACGGGTGGGGCGGCGAACTCGACGCCACGTTCTGTGACAACGCCGGCTTCATGGAGGCTGCAGTAGTAAATGTGCCTCCCTTCACCCCATTCGGGCACCGGCATATGGACCATGTATTCGACACCCAAAGTAAGCAGGAGCGGGATCTTCTTTTCCGAATGCCAGCTCGAGCCCATCGGAGAAACTCGCGGGGCGAGAACGCCCTTGCCGACCTGATGCAGGTCAAGGTGAACCTGAGTCTTCTCCGGATCCAAGCTGGGGTCGAATCTATCCCTGTCTATGTAGGCATACCCGGCGTCTTCTAGCTTGCCGATGATGCGCTGCAGCGCTTCTGCTCCCGTATCGCCGACCTTGATATTCCTGCTGATAAGCTCACGAACCCTCACGACCTCGTCCCAGCTTCTCTGGACTTCCGGGGGCGGCTCGGTCTCTCCCTCCCGCAGTATGTAGTAGGGAATCACCCCGCCCTGGAACATGTCGCCGCGCTGCAGCGGAAAATTCTCGAAAGCACCTTCATCATGATCCCATTCCCGCGTACTGAACCAACTGCCGCGTACATCACGCAGGGTGGTAACGCCGGGTACGATCGGGTCGAATTCCCTCACTCTTCGTGGCTCTCCAGACCCTCCAAAGAGGACGATTTCGCCTATCACACTCCGTGTCAGGTAATCCAGGATCATGTGCTCCGCCGAGACCATCCTCTCGGTGTACTTGGCTCCCAGCGCTTTGCTCAAATGGAGGTGGTCTGCGTACGAAATGCCGTCGGTGAGGGCGAGCGTATACGTCTCGGACCCCTCGGCGAGGGAGAGTGTCTCCGCGTAGTTCACCCCGATTCGTTGCGGGTCACGTTCGGCAACGAAATCGCCTAGACCCATGAACCGATACCCCATCTCTGATTCGGGGACGTTATCCGGATTCGCCTTCACGTAATCCATGACTTCATAGTTCTCTTGATTGATGAATTTCGATTGCCCCCGGACAATGTCGAAGGCCCCGTCGTCTTCAACCTCGCCTTCGAAAACAATCCGTTCGATCCTGTCGCCGCCGCGATCGGTAAAGATGAGGACGGCGGCGTTGCTGCCGAATTCATACCTGAGGGGATCGGTGCTGTCGATGCTGCTGTAATTAAGACCGAGACCCTCTAATTGGCGACGTTCGTTGCCGCTCCATGTCCAGGGCCGAATGACGTGAATCCACATGTCGATTTCTGCTTCCCGCATGACGCGCGGCAAGACGACATCGAACTTTTCCCGGCGAATATGATTGAGCATCTCCGTCGTGGCATACGGATTATCGTCGTCAAACGCCCCATAGTAGGCGTCGCTAATGCCCGGCATAGCTTCCGGATTCCGGGTCCGACTTTGTGCATTTAATTGCTGAACAGCCAAGAACATGCAAGAGAATGCGAGAACGATCCGTGCTGTATTCATAGTGCTTTCTCGTGGAATTGAGTCCTGCATTGCAGTGGGACCGACCCCTGCATTAGCGAATGATCAGGATCTCTTGGGCCGGTCGAGCCGGAAACTCGACCCCGCGTTCGGTGACCACCACGCCATCATGGAGGCATATATATAAATGTTTCCCTTCGCCCCATTCAGGCACCGGCATATGAATCATGTATTCGAAAGCAAAGGTGTGATAGAGGGGGATTTTTAGATCGCGCCCCCAACCCGTTGGAGAAATTCTCGGGGCTTCCTCTTGTGAAACCATTCTTCCGAGTGCATGGAAGTCGATATGCACCTGGGTTTTCTCCGGGTCGGCACTCGTGTCGTATTGGTCTTGATCGATGTATACATACCCGGCCTCTTCGAGTTTATCGACGAGAACCTCGAGTATCTCCGCTCCGGTCGGGCCTGCTGTGATGTTGCGCCGGAAGATTTCACGCGTGTTCAACGCGTGCTCCCATATACGTTGGATTTCTGGAGGAAGCCCCGTCTCTCCTTCTCGAAGCACATAGCCGATTCCGCCGTTGTGCTCTCTGAAGTCCAACATGTTCGCACCGTGGAGTATCCCGACCAGATCCCCTCCCTGGACCACGTAGTCGGTATTGTTTTCTTCGTTGCCGTCCGGATCCCTGACGAAAACGTTTCCCGATATGTCACTCAACGCAGTGACACCCGGCACGATCTTGGCGAATTCACCCTCTATGATGTTGGTGCTGTTTATGAGTAAGCGGCCGAAAAGCGCTAGTTCGGCCATACCCCTTCCAGCCAAGAAATCTGCTGTCAAACGCCTTGCCGGGACGACCCTCTGGCTGTACTTGTCGCCCAACGCCTCGAGTACTGTCCTTTGGTCCGATTCCGAAATGGTATTGAAGCCGGAACCCTCTTCCGCGTAATTCAAGGCGATGCGGTCGGGATCGCGCTCCCCGACAAACTCCCCCAGGTCAGCTTCCGGGCCGAAAACATCGAATAGCTCCCGATCTCCCCGGCCGCCAAAGATGGCTCGCTCAATCCCGTCGCTCCCCCGTGCGGTAAATACATACACACCGGAACTGTCACCGAGCTCGAAATCGAGATGATCGCTTCCTCTTTTCACGTGAATCCACATGTCGATCGCGTGGTCCTGCATTACTCGGGGCAGGATCATCTCGAACTTTTCGCTGCGAATCAGATTCATCAGCTCCGGCGAGGCGTCTAGTTCTTGGCGTTGTGCGTGGAGCTCCTGGGCAAGGAAAAGTACCCAGAGGAATGTGAGAACCACTCGCGCTTGACGCATGGTCTATCTCCGTTACTGATGCGGCCAAAAGTCGTGAAGATTCATTTCTTGATGACAGCCAAAGCACAAGGAAACTTCTGCAGGTCCTGACGTCACTGGATTATTTGAATCTTGGTGGGCTGGTCTGGGTATGGAACCTCCATTCCACGCCCAGTGACCACCCCACCGTCATGGAAAGCGGCCGACAACTGCTGGCCGGTAAAGTTGTTGGCCCTGTCCCATTCAGGAACAGGCATGTAGATCATGTATTCGACGGCGAAGGTGTGGAAGAGCTGGAGTTTCACGTTCCAATGCCACTTCGGTCCCATCGGCGAGATTCGTGGGGCAAGAATGCCTTTCCCCTCGGCATGCAAGTCGAGATGAACCTGTGTCTTTTCCGGATGGTCTACGTACTTGTTGTATTCCTGGTATTCCGTGTAAATAAACCCCGCCTCTTCCAATTTGCGAGCGAGAAGGTCGCACGTCTCACCGGCCGTAAGCCCCACCTTGATGTTGTTACGCAGGATCTTGCGGACCCTCTCGTTCTCTTCCCAGAATTTCCTGATGTGTCGCGGTAGCTCCGTCTCGCCTTTGCGAAGGACATAGGCTTGCCCCTGCCAGTCACCAACGAGATCGCCCCGCTGAATTACATAGTCGTCGCCTCGTCTTTCGTTGCCCTCCTTGTTCAGGACCGACCTGCCCCCGATGTCGCCCAGCGTCGTGACGCCCGGCACAATATTGACGAATCTTCTGCCCTCTCCTCGTCCCGTACCCATGGTGCCGTAGAGAACGACCTCGCTGGCCACCCTTCTCGATAAGTAGTCGAGGATGAGGTGTTCTGCGGAGATCATCCTCTCGGCATAGGTATCGCCTAACGCGTTGGAGATTTGGACGTAGTCGGTATACGAAATGCCATCGCCGAGCGCCATCGTGAAGGTCTCCGAACCCTCGGCGAACGAGAGGGTTTCCAGGTAGTTGACGGCGATACGTTCGGGGTCGCGCTCCGCGACAAACTCGCGGAGACCCTCGAACCTGAAATCCAATTCCGAATCGTAGGGTTTATCCGGATTCTCAATAGCGTAATTCATGAATTCATAATCTTGCTGGCTGAGATACTTGTATTCTTCGCCGACGATGTCATAGGCGCCCGGGTCTTGAACTTCGCCCTGGAAGACCGCTCGCTCGATCTGCTCGCCGCCACGATCGGTAAAGATCAGAACGGCGGATTTGGTTCCGAATTCATAGCGAAGCGGGTCGGTCCCGCCCCACGCCCAGGGCCGAATCACATGGATCCACATGTCGATTTGTCTTTCCTGCATGACCCTCGGCAAGATCAGATAGAACCGCTCTCGGCGAACGTGATTCAGCATGTCCTCCGTGGCATACGGATTGTCCTCATCGAAGATGCCGTAGTTCGCATCGCCGATGTTCGCCATGACATCTTCATATTGCTCGCCATACTGCGCGCCGGCGTTTTGAACGACGAAGAGCGTGCACAAGAGTGTCAAGACGATTTTGGCTTTGGCCCTGGCTGTGCGCATATTCTTGACTCCTTGGCGAATGACTCGAATTTCCTTCATAGTCGGATGGAGAAGCTCGGCACCGCGAATTGCACCCGTGTGCATTCCTCGACGACCGGATTCTTACCGAATTACATGTAACTCATATTCCTGAGATCTATTGAGATACTGAAAACCATCTTCTTCGGTAAATGAAACGATCTGTCCTACACCCAACCCCACGCCGTTTTCACCCCAGCCGGGAACGATGACGCTGATGTGGGGATGGAACACGTGCACCGTATTGTACGAGAGCTTGTGCTGGTCCGACACGATGGAAGTCGGATAGTAGTTTGGCCGCGACGATATACCGGCGACGTAGGACCCCTTCCAGAACATGAGGCCGAACAACTGAAAGCGTCTCAGGTACATCGCAGGAGGATGGAAGGTCAGGAACATGCCCGAGGTATTGATGACATCGCCATCCGATGGAATGGCGTGAGACGCGTCCTCGATCTCTTTACCCGTCCTACCCACGATGAATTCCTTGGCGATCAAATCCTGCATCTGGTTGGCCTTTATGAATGCTTCGGCCAATTCCTGCGGGGCTTCCGTTTCATCCTTTTCGAGGACGTATGCGTACTGATGATTATCGGTTACGAGCCCCAGTAGCATGATGTCCAGATCGCAGCTCACAATATCGCCGCGTCGGATGACGACACTATTGGCGTTGCTGGTCGGGAACGAGTCCGCCTCCTGAGGATATTTCTTCATATTCTCAGGGCTTCTGAGCACTTTGATCGAAGGATGATTCTCCTTATCAATACCAAGCTCACGCATTCGATGACGGAACCACCAGTTCAAATCGTCCGAAGTGGTGACCCCCGGCGTGATCGCAATACTTGAAAACCCTTCGGCGGTGATGTCGTTGTTCACGCCCATGACGTACTTGAACATCGTCAACTGATCCGGACTCATCGTTTCAAGCCAGCGGACGCCCAACAGCCACGAGTCGACGGCACGAGAAGCATAGGTGCTTCCCAGGGCCTCGACCATTCTCTCGTTGTCGTGCTCTCCAATGGCGATCGCGGCCGGATCACGCTCGGCTATGAGCTCGTTGACATGTTCGTAGTTCCGGGGCTCGATATATTCAATTTCATCACCCGTGTCGTAGAAGAACAGGAACAGGGGCAATTCCTGGCTTCCGGTACCCCGGCGGCCGGGATCGTTCGTGCTGGGATGGGCCAAGCCCTGAAAATCTGCGGGCAACAGTGACGTGTAGACCGGACCTTCGTTGTTGTAATAGAGGTCGGCCTCGTCGTTGCGAATGATCCACAGATCAATACCCTGCTCGCGCATGACCATCGGGAGGAAGTGCTCTTTCTTCCACCGTAACGCCCGTTCCATGATTTGAACGCGCTGCCGCATGGGAATGATGTTCTTGATGTATTCACCCGGTTTTAAATCCTCAGGGATCCCGGGAACTTGGCTGTTGAGCCCCTCGTCGAATCTGTCGGTTTGCACTTTCAGCTCGGCGACGAAGTCGTTGAAGATCGGCTCCGCGTTGGCGAGCTGCGGCCCTCCGACGGGCGCCAACACCGTGCCGACGAGCAGGAACACCAGGGCGCTAGCCGCCCAGAAACCACCTCGGAGAAAGACTCGGAGCATCACGGAAACCTCCATGGGCCACGGACGTTGTGGAACGTCCAGATGCTAGCATCGCGGGCGCGTGAGATTCCGGGCGCGTAGAGTGCCGGGCCGACGGCCCGTGCTTGGCGCAACAACCCGAAGCGAGAGAGGCGTGCCGCGGTAACGGCGACGGAGATTCGAATGGCTGAATGCAATTGGTGCGATTCCAAGGCGTGGTTCTTTCAACTCAACCGCAGCGGCTTGTGCGCCGAGTGCGGCCCGACGGTGCAGGCGGACGTCGATGAGCATGTCCAGGCCCTCGACGCCCCCGAGGAACCCGCCGCGGACGCCGACTGGCAGGCCCTGGCTGGCGCACTACGACGGGATTCGCGCCCACCTCAGCGCCCTCCTGCGCTTCGAGGGAAGGGGCATCCCGTCGCTCGATCCACCGCCATCAGCGGCGCTGGTCGACTGCGACGAGGCGCGTGCCGAGGTCATTCTGAAGGCTGCGGGCGAAGCGGTGGACGCGGCCCTGGCACAAGCCAAGACAGCGGAAGCACCCAGAACACGAGTCGAAGTGGCGAGCGAGGCCCTGGTTCGAGTGAAGAAATTCCAGGACTTGCTGGGTGAGCCGCTCCCCGAGTTCGGCGACAACAACGCAACGGTGCTCGTGCGGCTGGCGCAGCCGCTCGAGTCATGCATCAGCGAGGAAGAGTCTGCCTGAAGCAGGCCGAGATCGAGCTTTATCGCCAGTTCGGGCTGATCGCCGCGGACAACCTCGACCGCGAGTAGGGCCTAGTCCGGGATCGCGGCCACGATCTTCTGTATCAGAGCCGTGCTGAAGGGGCCCTGCTCGTCCACCTGGCGGCGGTTGTCGTTGCCCTGTCGGACGACAACCAGATCCAAGCTGGGTATTACGTAGCTGTGGTTCGCGTTGTGGCCGCGCGACATGAACATGTCTTGGGGCACATTGTCCGTTTCATCTTGAATCCAGAACATGTAGCCATAGTTGTTGGGGGTCTCGCCGTCGTCTCGGACAAACCGGCTGGTCGCCAGCTTCATCCAGTCCTCGGGTACGAGCTGCCGGCTCCCCCATCGTCCCTCGTTCAACCATAGGTATCCCAATCGGGCAAAGTCCCGGGCAGTGCACCTGAGCGTGCTTCCGACCACGGAGTTGTATCCGAATGGGCTGTTACTGCCGTCGGCGCCGTATGCGTCGCACCCGGCGCTACCGCCCCTGCCCCATCCCGGCTCGTCGGAAAAGTTCAACTCTCGCCCGTCGGCATAGGGCATGTCCCGGTACTGGTTGTCGCGGATTCCGATGGGCATGCCGATGTGACCGAGGACGCGATCATAGACATAGGGCCCAACCTCCTCGCCCGAAGTGTTCCGCATGGCAAGCGCCATTTGCTCCAAGCCGTAGTTGCTGTAGTTGAAGTCCGATCCCGGCTCGAATCTCAGCGTGTGGTGTGCGCCGATCCCGTCGAAATGCCACCAGCGGAAGCAGTACTCGTACATCTGGTAGGCCCCCGTATAGCCCGGATAGAGATG
The DNA here is from genome assembly GCA_965214245.1 of Acidobacteriota bacterium. Lineage (GTDB taxonomy): Bacteria > Acidobacteriota > UBA890 > UBA890 > UBA890 > CBDCBL01. Next base: position 268,523 of record CBDCBL010000007.1, on the reverse strand, counting down.
GCGGGTGCTAGGCGCCAGCCATGGCTCGCGACTTTCATGCCCCGAGGTCATCGAGAGGACGTGTCTGACCTTGATACGCGTCTTTTTTTCGTCGGTGAGGGCTTGATCCCATATTTGAGGAATGAGTGAGTCTTCGCGTGACGTGCTCACCAGATAGGTGTCCAGGTTGATTTGATCCCTGTATTCCTCGAGGAATACTCCGACCGCCGTCCCGAAGACGGATTTGGTTGACGACTTCATGTCGTTGCATGTTCGAGGGGTCCATGACTGTGGTCCGCCGTCGGTCCCCGTTACGTAGCTTTCGCCGATAACGTGGCCCTTGTAGACGATGACGAGGGCACCGCCATGGCTGGTCGTCACGGGACTCGTGTCGTGATAGGTAATCGCCTCGCCCAGTCTGGCGGCATTCACTTCCAGATCCTGCGGGTCCGCCACACGCCAGCCACCGTCCTGTTCCGATGGAGGAAAGTACCCGTCTCGTCCAGAAGCCCGCTGTCCGCCAAGCTCATCTCCCGTCTTTCCGACGCCGCCGGTTGCCTCGACCGGGACGGACGCGAGACCCAAGCGGGCGGCGCCGACATTCGCGGCACTAACGCCGGCCGCTGTGAGCAATTGTCTTCCAGTTGTAAGGAGCCGTGCTGTAAGGCGCCGTCTGTCCTGATTCGCCATGACTGATTCCTTGAGAGAAGAGCTGCCCGCGCGTCAGTCGTGGTAGTGGCCGTGCTCCTGTGACCAGACCTGGGGTTGCGCGGGGCGCGGCGCGTCCGTGGCGGTGAGGTTCACCCAGAGCCCATAGGCACCGACGGTGAGCACCAAGGCGAAGACGACGAGCGCCAGGACAGCCCACACCGACCAGGTTTGCTGCTTTCCCTGGCAGCACTTCTTGTATTTCAGACCGCTACCGCAGGGGCAGGGGTCGTTGCGTCCGACTTCCATTCAACTCACCTCATCACTTTTCGACACTACCCTACCGGTTGTAGTTCGGTGTCGGGCCGCGGAGCTTCTGCCACACGCGATCGCACGCTTCAAGTTGCTCGTCGCTCAGACGCGGCGCTTGCAGCGCCTCGAGGTCTTCTTCGAGCTGGTCGAGGCGGGACGCGCCGAGGATGATGCAATGTGCCTGCTCTTGCTGCAACAGCCAGGCGAAGGCGAGCTGGACGAGCGTGATGCCCTCTCCCTGGGCGATCTCTCCGGCCTCACTGACGGCGTCGAAGTATGCGTCGTGCCAGAACCGGTCCAGATAGAGCTGGTTCCCGTCGAAGCGGGTGCCGGGCAGCGGCGCGGCGTCCACCTTCTGTTTGCCGGTGAGCAGGCCACCGGCCAACGGGTTGTAGACGACGTTCGTAACACCCTCCTTCGCCGTGAAGTCGAGGTACTCCTGCTCGATTCCTCGGGCCAGCATGTTGTACATCGGCTGCGAGATCCACGGCTTGGCGTACCCCGACTTGTCGCACATAGCGTGCATCTCGCACAGCTGCCAGGCGCTGTAATTGGAAGTCGCCGGATAACGAATCTTGCCCTCGTTGCGTAGCTCTTCCAGCACCCCGAGCGTTTCGTCGATCGGCGTCTCCCCATCCGGCTGATGGAGGTAGTAGATGTCCAAATAGTCGGTGCCGAGCCGCGCGAGCGACGCTTCGATCGCCCCGCGCACCGCCGCAGCCGACAGCCCCTCGTACTCGACGGGGTCTCCCATGGCACCCCGGGCCTTGCTCGCCAAGACGATGTCCTTGCGGCGCGGGCCGAGGGCGCGGCCGAGGATCTCTTCCGACCGGCCTTGGTTGTAGACGTTGGCTGTGTCGAAAAAATTGATGCCGGCGTCCAGACACCGATCGACGATGCGCGAGGATTCCTCGAAATCAGCCTGCGAGCCGAACGTCATCGTGCCCATGCAAGCCCGCGAAACCTCGAGGTCGGTGTGGGCGATTTTCCTCTTTTCCACGTTGGCAGGCTCCTGTTCGTCGATGCACCGACACGTCTCTACCTGGTCGGCGAGAAATCAAGGTAACGATGAGCTCATTGCAAACCGAGAAACCTGGCGGGATTCGTCTTGCTCATGCGGTCGATCTCCTCCTCGGTGAAACCTTGCTCTCGGAGCTTGAGGATGAAAGAGATCATCCCGTCGGTGTGAATAGGATTCAGCTCCTGGCCCAGATCGCTGGAAAGGATCGCGTTCGCCGTTCCGACGGCCCAGATGAACGTGACCAGCGTCTCGATCGGCAGGGCGCCGTCCAGCTTGGCCCTTCCCGTGTCCGCCGGGAGCAGAGGATTGAAGCAATATTCCAGGTACGCTCCCAGGCGTGCCGCTTCGACCTGTTGCTCCAGGGTCATGCCCACCGGCGGTGCCATCGGATGCGTCACGATAATCCGGTCGATACCCATCGAGCGGCCCTCACGAATCAGCAGCAGCGATTCTTCGGGGCTGGAGTGCCCCGTAGCGAGCGCCAAGTTCTCGCGGGCCACGATCGCCAACACGTTCTTCACCGCGGGCAGAAGCTCCCCGTCGCGGCTGATCGGCACCGCATCAGGATTCGGCCCCACGGTCCGGGTGTAATGCTCCGAATCCCAAGTCGGCATCCAGACGACTCGTCCACGTCGCCCCGTCGTTCGCGCCATGTGCTCCACGGCATTCGGGTTAATGCCGCCGACGGTGTTGTTCAGCGCTATTCCACCGTAAGCCTCGATGCCCGGTACGGCCCGGCTGACAAGGTAGGCGAGTGAGGCGGTATGGGTGTAGTGTTTCTTGAACAGCAGCGCCCGCATGCCGTACCGCCTCGCGATACGCGCGATCTCTATGGCATCGATAGCGCGTGGGCCGCTGTCGGGCGACGCATGCACGTGTACATCGATGGCGCCCTTCAATGCGGCGCTGGCACCTTCCCACGATTCGGTTTGGGACTGTCCCGGGCCGACCGCCATCAGCATCGCTACACTCGAGTACAGGAGCCTGGCGGCGAGTCGATTCATCACTATCCGGGTCGTCGTCCTTGCCCGCGACGGTGGGCAGGCCGTTTCGGGAAGCGTGCGCGGCTAGCCTAGCCGGAATCGCTCGATTCGATCAATGGGCCCGCGGGTCGCGCGGGTCATCGCCGGCGGTTACTGGACGTTGACGGTGCCACGCATGCCGATGCCCTCATGAACCTCGCAGTTGTACCCAACCGCTCCGACCGTGGGAAACGTGATCGTCACGCTCCAGCCTGCGGTCGACGGGTTGCCGTTGCCGCCGGTGGCGTCGCACCCGCTGGCGCAACGGAACGAGCCGTCGTCTGCCGTCACGTTGTGGTTACCACCGCTGTTGGTGAAGGTCACCGTGCCGCCTGCGGCCACGGTTACTACCTCCGGACTGAACGTGTTGTCCGGCATTAACTCCACGTCGACGTTTGACGGTGGTCCACCCGGTGGATCCGGTGCCTCCGGGAACGGCTTCGGGTACAGCTTTTTGATCCCCTTCTTGTCGTCCGCGGTGATCTTCGGCGCCTTGGTCGCACAGTTGGCGGCTATCGACGGAAACATGATGGCCTTCTTCTTGGGGCTGTGGCCGAGCCCGATGGCATGGCCATACTCGTGAAGCATGATCGCCTGGAAGCAGAGGTTGGCCTGAAAGAATGCTTTGAGGTCCGGGTTGTCACTGTTGGTGATCACGAAGCCGTGCGTGAAGGTGGAAAAGGGCGAGCCAACGGACCACCAGCCACCGCCGATCGCCAGCGTGCCGCCGGTGTTGGATATCTCCTTGCAGCGGTCCTTGAACGACACCAGGATCAGCAAGTCGTTGGTCATAGTGCTCGCACAGCCCTTCTTCTTCGTAACCTTGCCCTTCGCGGCAATGATGGCAATCGAGCTCTTCTTGTTCTTCCACCCTGCGGCAGCCGCCGCGACCTCGGCGTGGCCCTTGCCCGGCGTCAGCTTCTCGCCCTTCTTGTGCCACGTCGAGTTTACCGTTCCGCCATTCCAGCGCGGTTGGTCGGGGTCCAGGAACGTGAACTCCCCAACGTCCGATTCCAAGTCGTCATCGTCATCCTCGCCGAGACCCTCGACGACGGCGTCGTCGAACCAATCGTCGAACGCCGGCATGTCGGGCAGCGACATTTCGAACGGGTCGAACGGATCGAACCGCTCGTTGCCCGGCGCCCGCGCGCGGTCGGAGGCCGAGGCGCGAATTTCTTCCTTCCAGGGCCTCAGCACCCTGGAGTCGACGACGTATGAGCTGCGCCCCCCGGCCGCAGCAAGCGATCCCATCGCGGAACGCACGGCCATGCCATCGCGGGGTTACCGGTCGAACGCTCGACCGTGAATTTCCCCTGCCATAGGGCTGACGTGTAGAAGGTGCCGTCGCGCGGGCGCGTTTCGAGAAAGACCACCGTCTCCTCGCCTCGCACAAAGGCGGCTTGGCCGCCGATTCCCAGGACGAGGCCGCCGATCTCCCCGCCGAGCTGCTTGATTTCCAGGAGCCCACCGCGCTGCCCGGGGCCCTTCATCACGTCGCGCAACTCGATGGTCACGTGCGTGTAGATCGCACCGGCATCGGTGTCCCAGCGCGGCTCGCCGCTGATGACGTCACCGTGAGCGACGACGTCCGAAAACCGGATCATGCTGATGATCGGTCCATTCCACCTGAGCGACTGCCGGTACGGCGCCTAGCAGCACGGCGAGCAATGCCGCGCCGGATACCACCGAGACATGATGACAATGCATTTATTGCTCCTCCTGGCCCAGGCTTCTCGCTTTCGCCAGAATCTACGATTCAGGCGGCGTGACCGCGCACCGCCAAAAGCATCACCATTTTCCCCCGCCAAAACCTCATGCGTTTATCGAGTCTGATAATATCAAGCTGTTTGTCGTGCGGTGCGGCGCTCCTTCTCTTGAATGTCGCGCAGGATACGGTGGCAGGAATTTGAGAGCCCTGCCGCCGACGGGCTTGGCTTCCTGATCGGGCAGGCCGATCCCACCCGGCGTTCTCGCAGAAGAGACTCCGCCGCTACTCAGACGCTGTGTCAGACACCCTTGACTGCCTTCGCCCAACCGCGTTGGATGGAGCCTTGCTTCCAGCCGAGGTGCACCTCTCGGCCGCGTTCTCCGCTTTGTTTTCTCCAACCCAGGAAACCCGCCCATGAGACTCCCGATCGGAACACGGCTCTCCGTGACCTTCGCCGCAGCCCTCATCACCCTGGCGCTGGCAGCCCCTGCGGCCCACGCCCAGACCAACTGCGAGCTGCAGCGTTGCCAGCCCGAGACCGGTCACCCGCTGGGCAGGCCGGGCACCGACAACATCGAGGTGATCGCCCACATGCCGCTGCCGGGTGAGCGCTTCAGCCACGCCGACATCGACGTCGAGCAGGAGATGGCCCGGCCCTTCGTCTACATCGCCCAGCGCTTCGGCAGCGCGGGCTTCTACGCCCTCAGCATCGAAGACCCGGCCCGGCCGCGGATCCTCTACCGCTGGACCATCGACAATCCGGACCTCCACGTGGGCACCGGCGCCCTCGACCCGCGCTACGCCAAAGTCGGCGACCGTTACTACCTGGCGCTCGCCTTCCAGTTCGCCCAGGGCGGCCCCGACGCCGATCTCGGAGCTATGGTCTTCGACGTTACCGGCCTGCCGGATGGATCGACCGTCCGTGAGGTCGCCGAGCTGCGGGTGCCTGAGCATGTCGGCGGCTTCCACAATATCTACACGTACAAGCACACCGACGGCCGGGCACTGCTGTTCGCCGCCACGATGTCCGAGGACATTTACGTCTACGACCTGGCCCTGGTGGCCGACGGCAACACCGAGCCCGTCGCCCGCATCCCGGTGCCGTCTCCAGAGGATCGCCGCACCCGCCAGTGGCACGACATGTACATCGGCTATCACCCGGATACGGAGCAGGACCGTTTCTACGGCGCCGGCACCGGCGGCTACCACGTCTTCAACATCACCACCGTGGAGGACCCGGAGCTGATCACCTCGATCGTCGGCATCCCGGGCGTCCGCGACGGTCATACGTTCACCCCGACTCCCGACGGCAAGTTCGCGCTCGGGATCTCCGAGCCCACTTATCAGCACGCCCCCATCCGGACGTTCGACCTGCGCCCCGGGGTAGAGGAAGGCCAGCGCGCCATCACCGGCTCCGGTATCGGCGCCTGGATGGCGAAGTGGGACGGCGCCACCCACAACCACGAGATCCGCTGGCCTTACGCCTTCATCTCGGGCCAGGATGACGGCCTGCAGATCATCAACATCATGGACCCGACCGATCCGTATACCCAGGCCTACTACATCACCCGTGAGGGACCGATGCTCTACGGGCCCGAGACCCCGTACGCCACTCACGGCTTCCAGTACGGCGGCGTCTGGGGCGTCGACGTCCGCAACGCCGACGGCCTGATCGTGGTCAGCGACGCCAACTCCGGCTTCTGGGCGTTTCGGATGGAAGGGTTTTACGGCTGGAACGGTATCGCCTGGAACATGCCCAACGTCTCGAGCGCCCAGGACTGGGACAACGGGCCGGTGGTGCAGGCGTCGCGCCGGCCTTACTGAGAGGGGCGACCGCCGCGGCGGCGGTGCTCGCCGAAGATGCCGAGGAGGGAAAGTAGTCTCATCCTGGAGCGATCCCGGCTAGACTAGGCGGGAGGATGCCCACGTCGTAAGAGCGAGGAGCAGCGATATGTCGATTGGCGACCGGATGGCGCGCGGCTGGCAGCTCTCGAAACAGAGTCTGCGGGTGCTGATGCTCGACAAAGAGCTGCTGGTATTTCCGCTCATCAGTGCGATCGCCGCCGTGTTGATTGCGGCCACGTTCATCGTGCCGCTGTTCACTACCGGCTACATCGAGACATTGGGTAGCGGCGAGGGTGCGCCCACCGATCCGATCGTCTACGTGTGGGCCTTCACCTTCTATTTCGCCAACTATTTCGTCGTGGTGTTCTTTAACACGGCGATCGTGAGCTGGCGCGCTCGAGCGCCTGCGTGGCGGGGACCCAACCGTCGGCAGCGGCCTGCGCGGGGCCACGTCCTTGTTGCCGCAGGTGCTCGCCTGGGTACTGTTGGCGGCCACTGTCGGATTCTTGCTGCGCATGCTTGAAGAGCGCTTCGAAGGACTCGGTCGCTTCGTGATCGGCCTTGTCGGCGTCGCCTGGAGTGTGGCGACCTACTTCATCGTCCCCGTACTGGTGGCCGAGCGCGTCGGGCCGTTTGCCGCCCTCAAGAGGTCGGGGCAGGTGCTGCGCAAGACGTGGGGCGAGGCGTTGGTGTCGAACTTCGGCATCGGGCTGATGCTGTTTCTGGCGGCGCTGGTGGCAATCATTTCGGCCGCCCTCGGCATCATGGTCGGCAACTCGGTCGCCGTGGGCGTCGGCATCGCGGTCACCGTCATCTCGTTCGGCCTGATCATGGCCGGGTCGGCGGCGCTCAACGCGATTCTGGTTACGGCGTTGTACGAGTACGCATCGACAGGCGTTGCTCCCGCCGGCGTCGATGAGTCGACGCTGCGCGGCGCGTTCGGCGCCCGCCGCGGCCGCAGCGGAGCAATCTAGCCGAGGTCGACCGGCAGAATCTGAACGAGACTGGAAGATGCACATTAGCGAGCTGACCAATTGGATCGTCGCCCACGAGCCGATCGTTCGTTTGAGCGCCTTTTTCGGCGTCTTTGGAGCGATGGCGCTGTGGGAGCTGGTCGCTGAGCGCCGTCACTTGCGAGCACCGAAGGGCAGCCGCTGGGTGGCAAACATCTCGCTCGTGGTGGTCAACACGCTGGTGCTGCGGCTTTTTTCGCCGATTGCGGCGATGGGCATCGCGGCGATCGCCGCGGAGCGCGGCTGGGGGCTGCTCAACAACGTGACGATCCCCTACCCCGTTGCGGTCGTTGCCTCAGTCATCGTGCTGGATCTCGCCATCTATCTGCAGCACGTCATGTTTCATGCCATCCCGGCGCTGTGGCGGTTGCACATGGTTCATCACGCCGACGTCGACTTTGACGTCACCACGGGTTCGCGCTTTCACACCATCGAGATCGTGTTGTCGATGGGGATCAAGATGGCGGCGGTTGCCGTGCTCGGAACTCCGGTCATCGCGGTGCTGATTTTCGAGGTGCTGCTCAACGCCACCGCGATGTTCAACCATGCCAACGTGCGGCTGCCACGGGTCGTCGATCGGGTGCTGCGTTGGATCGTCGTCACCCCCGACATGCATCGTGTGCACCACTCGGTGAAGTCGCGCGAGTGCAATAGCAATTTCGGCTTCAACCTTCCGTGGTGGGACCGGCTGCTCGGCACCTATCGCGACCAGCCGGCGGAGGGGCACGAGCAGATGCAGATCGGCGTTACCCATATACAAGAAATACGGCAGCCGCTTCATTGGCTACTGGCGCTACCGTTCGTCGGCTCAACCGGTGGTTACCCGATCAACCGCCCGGACCTCGAGCCTGGCGACGAGTCCCCGAGGCCGGAGACAGAAACCCGATGATTTCTTCACCAGAGGCCCGAACCATGTTCAAACGCAATCGCATCGCTGCCGCTTTGATGGTCATTGTCGGCGCGGCGTCTCTTTCTTGTGTCGAGACAAGCGGGCAGAGTAGGGTGCCGGAGAGCACCAGCTACGACGACTTGCTCGGCTTGTTTCACGAGTTTCGTGAGTTTCAGCAACCTGTGGCCACCGACGGCGTGCAGGATTACTCGGCCGCCGCCATGGAACAGCAATACGCCGAGCTGAAGACGTACCAGAGCCGCCTGGCAATGATCGATCCGAGCGGCTGGCCGATTCCGCAGCAGTCCGACTATCACCTGGTGCGGGCCGAGATGAACGGGATGGAGTTCCAACACCGGGTGCTGCGGCCCTGGTCGATTGACCCCGGCTTTTACAACGACGTGATATCGCGTGTTCCCCGTGTCCGGAACTTGCCCCTTGATGAGCGTGCTGTTGCCGGTTTGCAAACCAGACTTGGGGCGGTAGCGGGGATCATCGAACAGGCGAAAGTGAACCTCGATGACTTTTCAGCGATTGCGGGTGACCTCGGGACGCTCGCCGTTTTGAGCCTGGGAGATACGAGGGCTTCGTATGAATCGCTCGCCACCAGCTTGGCGCCGGATCATCCCGAGCTCGTTTCCGATGTAGAGGGTGCCCGTGCCGCGATCGATAACTATGTCGCTTGGATCGAGGCCAACAAGCCCAGGATGACGGCCAGAGCGGGTGTCGGAAAGGAGAATTACAACTGGCTGCTCAAGAACGTCTACCTGTTTCCATATACCTGGGAAGAGGTCCGCACGATGGTGGAGCTCGAGGACAACCGGGTCATCACGTTTCAAAAGCTGGAAGAGAACCGTAACCGCGACGTCCCCGCCATCACGCCCGTGCAGTCGCAGGCGGAATACAAGGCGGGCATCGAGGAGGCGGTTGCCCATATTCTGAACTTTCTTCGCGACGAACAGATTTTCACGATGAACGAGTACGCCGCGCCCGAAGAGTATTTCGAGTCGCGCTTGGCGGGAAAAGGGTATGGCCTAGACAAGCCATGGCCGGAGAGGCACGACTACTTTTTCAATTTTTCCCACCGAGAAGCGGTGATGGAAAACACGCACGAGCTCGTCGGACACAATTTCGACGGCGTCAGATCCCGGAACGACGACCGGCCGATCCGGGGAGGCCGACGACCGTACAAGATCGGCACTGCCCGGGGCGAGGGGTTCGCGTTTGCGCTCGAGGAGCTGTTGATGCACGCCGGCTACCTCGACGGACGCAACGCCCATGGAAGGGAGATCGCCTACGAGCAAGCCGCGTTCCGTACCGTCCGCGCCCTCTCGGACATCTATATGCACAGCGGCGACTGGAGCTACGACGATGCCTACCAGTTCTGCGTCGACAACGCCCCACATGGAGAAGTGCTCGACGGCTCCCACCATCTCTGGTTCGAGCTCAACACGACCCTGCGCGGCGTGGGGCATCACATGCTCATGGTCGTTGGCAAGGTTCAGTTCATGAAGCTCATGAGAGATCGCGCCAACCAGCTCGGTGATGGTTTCGTTCTCGGAGAGTTCATGGACGAGGTGCTCAGTACCGGATCGATCCCCTGGGCGCTCATCAGATGGGAGATGACCGGATTGGACGACGAGATCAACGAATTGTGGTGAGACCGGCTTGCGCTGGCCTTCAATATTTCGAATCCCCCACTCATCACCAGTCGGCGAGTGGAGTTCATGCAGCCGGCCCACGTTGCACCAGCACCGGGATGCCCGTCATGTACACGCGATCAGTATTGGCTATCGCAGCCGTTGTTCTTGCAGTGTTGCCTGCCGCCTGTGGTGCGCCCCAGGACGGGACCGGAGCCACCGGCGGCGCACCGGGCGGTGGCAGCTATGACGATCTGGTGGCGCTCTTCAACGAGTTCCGCGAGTTCGAGCGACCGGTGCCGGTGGACGGAGTGCCCGACTACACGGCGCCGACGATCGAGCGGCAGTACGCCGAGCTGCGTGACCTCCAGCGTCGGTTAGCCGAGTTCGGCGTCGGCGACTGGCCGATCTCGCAACAGATCGACTATCACCTGGTTCGCGCGGAGATGAACGGGGTGGAGTTCTTCTACCGAGTGATGAAGCCGTGGTCGACGGACCCATATATCTATTGGGGCTCGTCAACCTCCACCAGCCGACCGTATTACGGGTTTTCAGATCGACCTGCCGTTCCCGAGGGACCCGGCTGGGGTGAGCCCGGTTTCGCCGGCCAACCGAATTTTCCGCTGAGCGAGGAGGAGGTCGAGGCGTACGGGGCGAGGCTGCGCGCGCTGCCGAAGATCCTGGCACAGGGGAAATCCAATATCAGTGTCACGGAGGCCAAGCACGATATGGCGCTGATTGCGCGCCGGGCGCTGGCCGTGGAAGGAGGGCTGCTGGGGGAGATGGTAGCCCCGATGAAGGAGCACCATCCGGAACTGGTTGCCGACACGGAAGCCGCATGGGCGGCCGTGCAGGACTATCGAGACTGGATCGACGAGAACCTGGATAAAATGACGGCGCCGACGGGTATCGGGAAGGAGAACCTCGACTGGTGGCTGAAAAACGTCTGGTTGATTCCCTACACGTGGGAGCAGATCTGGACGAACGCAAGCGGAGAATACGAGCGCGGATTGGCGACGCTGAAGCTGGAGGAATACCGCAACCGCGACCTGCCACCCGTGGAGCCCGCGGCAACTGAGGCGGAGTACCTCCGCCGCCATCGCGAAGCCGAGGATCAGCTGAGGCGATTCCTCCTCGAAGGGGAATTCCTCACCGTGTCCGCCGACAATCTTGCGGCAGCATATGCTGCGTATCCTCCACGTCCACCGGCATCGCCTCCAGCCCGCGCCCGCAACTTCTTGGCGGAGATCATCCATGAGCACCTGGGGCATCAGCTCGATGCCCTGCGGCCGGAAACTGATCTCTCTCCGATACGGGCGGCGCGACGCCTCCATGAGATGACCCACGCCCGTCGAGAGGGAGTCGCGGACGGGCTCGGCGAGATGCTGATGCAGGCCGGCATCCTCGACGACCAACCGAGGATGAGAGAGCGTATCGCCATGAACGACGCCAACCGTGGCGTGCGGGCGCTGGGAGACCTGCAGTTTCAAGCGAACGAGCTCGATTACGCCGGGTGGAACCAGTTTGATGCCGAGATGAGCGTCTACGGCTCGATCTTCCTGGATGACAGCGAGTGGTGGAATGCCGGGGCCAACTACAACACCTGGGACCACAAGAAGGACGCCGTGCATGCCCCAGGTTATGAGCTGGCCTACGTAACGGGGTTCACCCAATTCTACCAGCTCCTCGCCGACCGTGCCCGCCAGCTCGGTGAAGACTTCAACATGCGCGAGTTTATGGACGAGTTCTTCGCCGCCGGACAGATTCCGCTGGCGCTGATTCGTTGGGAGATGACCGGCCTCACAGACGAGATGGAGAAGCTCTGGTAATGACTTTCACCGAGGGGAGTACCCACTGGTTCGACCGTCCATAGCGTGGATCGGCGATGGCCCCGATGTTTCGTTGTTCAGCCTATGCCGCGCTACTTTCGCTCGACCAAATGCTCCCATCGCTCGCCGGCCTGGCGGACGATCGCCGGGACGTCCCCGGCCAACAAGTAGCCCGCGTCGACCAGTTCGATAGCCGCGGTAACGATCAACCCCAGGTACTGCTCGCGACCCTCGTAGCGCTCCTCGATGGACGGGCGAGGATCCCCGCTGGCCGTCCGCTCCGATCTCGTGCGTGCGAACGGGAGAAATGAGCCCTGCATGCTGGAAAGCTCGTTGGTGGGCCCCGCACCTTCGACGAACAGATTCCATCCCGTGTAGGTGGCGAGCGGCACGGCGACCCCCGGCATGAGGATGCCAGCCACCTCGTTGCCGTCCTCGTCGACGGCCGAGACCAACATTGGAAACGCCGAGCCGATCTCCGGCGGTTCCCGGGTGACGATGCCCTCGGTGCGGAACTTCGGCCCGTAGTCGGCGCGGTAGGCCTTGTGGATGGCCGTTGAAACGCCGACTCCCGGCAACTCGGGGAACATCGGCGTGAAGCCTTCGCGAGCGACGAACAGCACCTCCGGGGAGACCAGCTCGCCGAGGTCGATGCGTGGATACCGGCTCGAGGGCGCCTCGGGGCCCCCCTTGATCCAGCCGTTCATCGCCTTCAGGAGAGCCCGCATCGAGTAACGGAAGTCGGTGGGATTGCTGAGCTGCTGTCCGCTCGTCCGGCGGGGCGGAAACCCCGATGGGCCGTGTTGCGACCCGGCGAACAGGTAGACCCTGACGTCGTCCGGGATGGTCACGTCGCTCATGCCGTCGATGCTCGTGTGAATGAGCGAGGCGGCCCGACCCCAGTACTCGTACGACGAGTTGGTGTAGAAGACCTTCGGCAAGTGCTCGGCCTTCTGGCGGCTGAAGAGGCCGTCGGTCAGGCCCGTTTCCGGATCCGTTTGCTCGACGTCGGTGAAGGGGAAGATGTCGGTGGGGTAGAAGATGTTGAGAAATGGGTGGGCGTCGCGAGACGCTTGGGCGAAACGGTGGTTGAAGCTGCCACGACCCCCACCGGCAACATGTGAGATCACGCCGTCGAACACCTTCCTCCCCGCCTCATCCTCGTTGAAGCCGTAGTACAGGAACGTCCGCAAGAAGCGGCCGCTCTGAGAGATGCCGAAGCCGATGGCGCGATCGATGGCGCCCTCGGGCATCGACAGCCCGGCCGCCGACCCGTACTTGAGCTCGGAGATGAAGTCACGGATGCCGGTGGGGCCGAGGCCCACGAGCGGCGGCCCCTCGGAGACGTACACCACTTCGTAAATCCGGTGCGGCTCGAAGCCGCCCTCGATCCAGACGCGGCCGGAATCTTCGACGACCCGGCCATCCTCGATGCGCCCGAAACCCCATTCGGCGCGCGGAATCGCCCTGCGAGGCGACTCGACAGCATCGCGCACCGTCATGACGTTCTCCGCTGCGTCGGGGTCGGCAACTAGGTAGGGGATGTGGTTGCGGTCGGCGAGAGAGTGGTCCGTCTCGACGACGCGCGTGACGAAGTCGCTGCGCACCAGCCCCCGGATCGGCTCGCCATCGTCGGTAGCGGTCAGCGGATACATGCGCATGCGCCCCTCGACCTCGGGAGTGTCGAACTGCCACCCGACCCAAAGCAGCGTGTAGCCTTCCCGCAGCAACAGGCCGTCGCCGAAGTGGTCCTCCGTCGTGGGGTCGGTGCTGCCGGGCGCAAAGTTGAAGAACGACAGGAGCCCTTTGCCGCCGCGGTTGCCGACCTCGAAGAGGATCGCCCCGTTGGCGCGCCCCATGTCCTTCGGCTTGAGTATGAAGAACTCCGCCGAGAACTCGACCTCGCCGGCAGCGTTGCGGGGTGCCTTGTCGATGTCGGTGATGATGCCATTTACGGCGTTGTCCGGATCGACGGCGAAATAAACGATGCCGGCGATCTTCTCGTAGGCGCCGGCGAGGCCGAACTCACGACCGTCGAGCACGTCCTCGCGGCTGGCGACCTCGATGCGGACTACCCGCGCGAGCGCCGGCTGGGCGAACAGAACGAGCAGCAAGAAGAACACGGCTGTTTTGCGCATGGTTTGAACTCCTCCCTTGACCGCCGAATGTAGCGTGCGCGCGGTTTACTGGCAACGGAACGTTGCGCGCGTCGCTCGCCAAAGACGAGCTATCGTGAGGCGCCACCCGGCCCAACAACACGGGGGATCGGACTCTCCGTCGAACCGGGCCGGAACGCCTCTCTCGTAGCCAGGTCGTAGGTGTCTCCCGGACGCAGGAAGTAAAACGGACCGCCGACAGTGCGCCACGTCTCGGGCGGGTCGGGAGAAATCTCCCGCTGATCATCATGGATGATCACGTAGCTGGTACCGATGACTTCGAACCGGTCGCCGCGAACGACAATGGCTGTATTCTCGTCGATCGCGATGCCCAGCATGTCGGGGTTGGCCTCCAGGACCCCGATCATGTCGAACTGCCGATTACGCGCCAGCACGTGCACGTCGATGATGACGCCGCGCAGCAGGCCGAAGCCCCGTCGCCAGTCCTCGCGCGGAAGCGTGCGTTCCGAGAACTCCCGCTCGGGTGAGCGGCTGACGTTCATGATCTCGCCTTGTACGTGGGCGCCCGCCGATCCGCCGCCGATTACGCCGCCCCGATCGAGTAAGGCGAAGAGCTCTTGGTGGACCTTGGTGTCCAGGTACGCGTCGGTATGGAGCCAATGGCTTCCGCCGTTAAACCAGACGCCACGCGCCTGGCGGAGCGGCTCTACGAATTCGTCGGTATTCGCCTCCTCTCGATCCCGCGTGTGCAGTACGGTGAGGTTGGTCGCGCCGGCTGCACGCCATCGGCGCAGGCACGGGCAATACTCGTGGTAGTCGTCGTCGCTGCGCCCCGAGGTCGGCACGACGACGATCGGCGCGTCCGGGCCACCCGCCAGCTCGATGAAGCGGTCGATGATGTGACTCGTCGTCGCGCCTCCACCGCTGACGACGAGGGCGCCGCGCGTCGGTCCTACCTGCTGGGCGGAGCCGACGCTGGGGAACATCCACAGAAGTACCAAGGACAGGATCGTCGCGATGCTCCTCGGCAATCCGAAGTTCTCTTCTAATCTGGCCATCCGAACCTCCTCGCTCTGTGATGTCGACATCGATCAGCCGGGGGTAGTGTCCAAACTAGGACACTACCCAGCTGGGGGACCCGTGATGTTTCGCATGATAGCCGGTAGGATGGGGGCCGGTTTGCCGGCGGTCCAGGACAAGAGCAGACACCGAGGCGGACGTAGACACCCAGGACAAAAGCAGACACCCAGGCGGAAGCAGAAACAAGGAGGATCAGGATGAGTTTCTCGAAGCCGGTAGCATCGTTGATGGTCGCAGCCGTCGCGGCGCTAATCTTGTCGGCCCCAGCGGTCGTGCACGGTCAGGTCCTGGAGCGCCTGCCGAACATCTACCCCTTGAATGGCCTGCCAGACCCTTACACCAGTGAGGACTGGGTGGACCTGCCCGACGGCAGGACTTGGGGCTCGACGGCGGGCGTCGACGTCGATCCCGATGGCCGGCACATCTGGGCCATCGACCGATGTGGCGCCAACTCCTGCGCCGAGTCCGATCTCGACCCCATCCTCAAGATTGATCCCCAAGGCAACGTGGTCGCCAGCATAGGCGGCGGGCTGTTTCTCTTCTCCTACGGGATCCATGTCGACCGTGATGGCAACATCTGGGTCACGGATGCGCGCGGACCGAGCCCCAACAACCCGGCAAGTGCAGGCAGGGGTCATGTGGTCATCAAGCTCAGTCCCGAAGGCGACATCCTCCTCACCCTCGGTCGACCCGGCTCGCCCGGAGATGACCGGGGCCCGCTCCTCAACACACCCAACGACGTGGTTACCGACGCGGACGGCAATATCTACGTGGGCGACGGCCACGGGGGTCAGAATCTCAACGCTCCGCCGGAGACGGTGGCGCGCGTCGTGAAGTTCGACAGTGACGGGAACTTCATCACCTCGTGGGGCAGGCTCGGGTCCGGCCCCGGCGAGATGCGCACCCCACACGCCTGGACATCGACTCTCAAGGCCGGCTGATCGTCGGCGACCGGGGAAACAACCGGTTGCAGATCTTCGAGCTCGACGGCACGTACATCGGTGAGCTCAGGCAGTTTGGAAGGCCGAGTGGCGTCTTCATTACGGACGACGACACGATCTACGTCGCCGACTCCGAGTCCCTGTTCGCGAACTCCCAGAACCCGGGGTGGATTACCGGCATTCGCGTCGGAAGCCTGAGGACCGGGATCGTCGATTACTTGATCCACGGGGTGGTTTCCGCGTACCCCAGCGGCTCGAACCCGGAAGGCGTGGCCGTCGATGCCGCAGGCAACGTTTACGGCGCGGTGGTCTCTCAGGGCGGTGCGTTCGTCCGATCGACCCGGCGCTAGGCTGATCGAGGCGGTTCCTCCGCGGCCGGGGCCCGCTAGCGTGCCCCGGCCAACCCCTTGACCGACTCGAGCACCGCCGCCGAGTCGAAGCCGACGCCATCCTTGAAGACGATCGCGATGTCGCGGATCGTCTCGGGATTCTCTATCAGGTCACCCTCGATCACGATCAGGTCGGCGAGCTTCCCCACCGCGATCGAGCCGAGGTCTTCGTCGACGTCGAGGATTCGCGCCCCGTTGTAGGTCATGATCTGGATGGCCTCGACCGGCGCGAAACCGGCCTCGATCAGCAGCTCTAAGTTGCGCTGGTCGCCGAACCCGGGAAGGGCACCGCCGTTGCCCGTCGGATCGACGCCGGCGCCTAGCAGCCCGCCCATGTCGACGAACCTCCTCTCGAACTCCATGAGCCTTTGGAGGACGACGCGCATCGGCGATCGGTCACCGGATTCCTGCAGCGCGTCGCGACGTTGCACGAAGGCTTCGCGAACGTCAGGGGCCATCCAATCGAGCGTCCGTTGCTCCAGCGGACGGCCGGGAGCAAGCTGCTCTGCTACCGCGAGCGTGGAGGTCACCGCCACGCCGTTGCCGATCAGGGTGCGGATCAACGCTTCGACCTCCGGCCCCTGCACGTCGACGTCGACGAGCATGTTGCGGCCCGCTGTCGACCTCTGATCTGGCTCCTTCGTGGGATCGAAGTCGCTGCTCGCCAGCAGGCCGTGCTCCAAGCTGTCGATGCCCATCTCCGCGGCCTCGGAGTAGGTCACTACGCCAAGGTGGCCGGTGACCTTCAACCCCAGCTTGTGCGCCTCGTCGATGACCGCCGCCAGCTCGGCGCGTTGGATCCCCGCGTAGCCCTTGAACCAGGTCGCCCCTTCCTCTGCCCAATAGCGCACGACCCTTCGTGCCGCCTCCGGATCGGGCGGTTGCGCCATGTACGCGGCGCCACCCATCCCGGTGAGATAGGGGCCTGTTATGTGCATCCGCGGCCCGAGCGCCGTGCCGCTGTCGATCGCCGCCTTCAGCGTTATCTCGCTGTACGGCGAGAAGCTTCCCGTCGTCCGGATCGTGGTAACGCCGCTGCCCAGATACATCCACGGGCTACTCTGGAGAAACAGCCGGCGCTGCGCCCCCTGATAGTGGGTGTGGTCGTGGAGACCGACGATCCCGGGGATGACGGTGTGTCCCGACAGTTCGAGGACCTCGGCGCCGTCCGGAACCTGTACCTCGCCGCTCGGCCCGAGGGCGGCAATGCGGTTACCGCTGATCACGACCGTCTGGTCGTCGAGGGGCTCGCCCCCCCTGCCGTCGACGACTCGAACATGGGTCAGGGCGACCGTCTCGCTGTTGACGGACACGAAGCCGTGCACCTGTTCCGAGAGCGTCTCGGGCCGCTGACCGGCGGCCGCGGTCGAGAGCGCGATCAGCGCGATGATGCAAAGAAGGAACGGCGGGCCAAAGCAACGACGTTGCGGCAGTGTAAGCATGGGTTCTTGAGCGGTCGGCGAATACTTGTCGGTGGACGCGAATTGTATCGCTAATCGCCGAGAGCTTCGCGGGAGGGAGTAAGCACCTTCCCATGACGATTGGGACTCAAACCCCGTCCCCAACTATCTTCAACCGAGTCGTCACCACACGGTGGACGGAGCCAGGCTTGATCCCGCTACACCGCCGTCCCGTAGTGCTTCTTGTACATCCCGCGGCGGAACAGCCAGCCGGCGAACCAGCCCAGGTACCTCAGCAGCGGGTACCTGTACTTCAAGTCGATCAGTTCGATCAGGTTGCCGTCGCAGTCCTTGACGAAGAAGAACGTGTGGCCGTGCCCTGACTCCTCGACCTCGCTGACGATCTCGACGCCCTTGGCTTTCAGGTCGGCGTGCCATTTGTAGGAATTCCTCACGTCGAAGCTGATGTGCGTCAGGCCGACGCGGCTCCACACGATGTCCTCCGCCGGCTGGTCCGGGGTGAAATCGAAGATCTCGAGCATGCCGCCGCCCGGCGTGCGCAGCCAGCCGATCCGGCACGACGGCGTTTCGTGATCGACGCCAAAGACCGTTCGCACCCGCTCGGGGTCGCTGTCGCCCACACCGACAAGGCGGCAGCCGAAATTGTCGGCGTAAAACTGAACGAACTTGTCGAAGTCGGCCACCGTGACGCCAGTATGGCTGAACGATCGTGCCTTCATGGGTGCCTGCCTGTCTTGGATGATCGTGCCTTCATGCGGTCCTGCCTATGTCAGATGAGTGTCTTTGATATGGTCTGCGGCCCGCAGTGCCTGCGCGGCGATGGTCAACGCCGGGTTCACCGCGGCCGAGGACGGAAAAAACGATGCGTCGACGACGAACAGATTGTCGACGTCGTGGGAACGGCACCAGGTATCGAGCACCGAGGTTTTCGGATCGGTGCCGAACACCGCCGTGCCGCACTGGTGTGTGGTATTCACGACGCCCAGCGAGATCGGCAGGACGTACCAGGCTCCCGCCTTGCGGAGCAACCGCCGGGTCACGGCGACGAGCTCGTGGTGCGCCTCGCCGTTGAGCGCCTCCCACTGGAGCCGGATGCGCCCATCGCTGGTGAGGGTCACGCGGTTGTCGGGATTGGGCAAGTCCTCGGTCATCGCCAGCCACTCGACGCCGCGCGCGAACCAAGCGTTGTACGCCCAGGTGGGCACCTTGCGGGCCGCTGGGGGGCCGCCGGCCTTAGCGATAACGGCGTTCGAACGTCCCTGCGACTGAATCTGCCCGAGCGGGTAGTCGGCCTCGGGACCGGACAAGTAGAAGTCGTTGATTGCGGCGGTCTTTTGAAACACCGTGTCGTGACGGGGCGGCATGAACGCGCCGAGCATGGTGGCGAGGTGTGCCATGTAGTTGCGTCCGACAAGACCCGATGAATTGGCAAGGCCGTCGCGATGCACATCGTTTGCCGAGCGCAGAAGCAGAGCGGCGGAATTGACCGCGCCACACGAAACGACAAACAGCGGCGCTTCAACGCGCACCGGCTGACCATCGCGCACTATCTCCGCCGCGACGACCTTGTCGCCGCTTCCGTTGGTAACGAGGCGCTCGGCGTAGGCGTTGGTCCACAGGGTAACGGCATCGCGCTCGAGTGCAGGCGATACCGCGCACACGTCGGCGTCGCTCTTCGCGCGTAGCTGGCAAGGATACGAGTTGCACGTGTCGCAGAGAATGCAGCCGTCGGGCTCGCCTGGGCGCAGCAGACCCAGCGGCAAGTGCGACGGATGCAGCCCGAGCACCCGCAGCCGTTCCACGATGACGGCGATGCGGCCCTGGTGCTCGATCGGCGGGTGAGGAAACGGTTCTCGCGGCGGCTCGGTGGGATCGCCGTCCTCGCCGTGCACGCTGTAGAGCAGCTCGGCACGGTCGTAGTAGGGTGCCAGCGCTTCGTAGGTGATGGGCCACGCAGGCGAAAGCCCTCCCTTGTGCTGCATTTCGCCGAAGTCCTCGCGCCGCAGCCGGTACAGAACGGCCCCCCAGAACTTGGAATTGCCTCCGACGCAATAGTGCGTGTAGGGAAGGAATTCCTCGTCGCGCCCGTCGAGCCAGCGCTCCGACGTGCGGTAGCGGAGCTCACCCCACACGGCGCGCGTGCTCCAGTTCTCGGCTTCTCGGGGAATGAAGTCGCCGCGCTCGATGATGAGGATGCGCGCCGCGGTGTCCGCCAGCGTGTGTGCCACAGTGCCGCCGCCCGTACCGCTGCCGATGATGACGACGTCGAAACGTTCGGTCACGAACTCGCCGATTCCGCCGACGCGGCGCTCGCATACACCGCGTCCATCAGCCGGTGGTCCTGCCGCGCGCGTTCGAGACTCATTTCCGGCGTGTGCCCGTCGCGGATCGCACCGACAAAGTCGTGATACATGGCGCGATATCCGCGAATGTCGCGGAAGCCGGGCAGGATGAATCGCGGCAACCCACCGCCGCGCACGATAACGAACCCGCCGTTCGACTCGAAGGTGATGATTCCTTCGCGGCCGAATAGCTTCGACAGGCGCAGCCCACGGAACAGCGACGGAACCTCGCGCGAATAGTAGAGCGTACCCGCGGCGCCGTTGTCGTACTGGAACGACACGAGCATGCTCTTGCGCCGCGCGTCACCCTCGAGCGGTCCTTTCTCTGACGCTGGCGGCCGGTAGCCATGAATCGTGCGGATCTCGGGCCCGAGGCTCCCGGCGATGTGCAGCCAGTGAATGCCTTCCTCGAAGAAGGCGTCGCCCCCAGCCATCTCCTCGTCGTTGCGCCAGTCGTCGGCCGTCTTGGGCTTCTTCATGATCGTCACGAAGTGCGCGAAAACCATTTCGCCAATCGCGCCGTCGGCCAGCAGGCGGCGAAGCGTGACGCATAGCGGCTTGTAGTGATCGTTCTCGCCGATGATCAGCGCGCGACCCGCCCTATCCCGTGCCTCGATGACCGACTGATAGTCGTCGAGCTGCGGAAACGCCGGTTTCTCCACGAGGACATGCTTGCCCATCTCGAGCGCCTGCAGCGCCAGCTCGCGGTGGTAGCGCGTCGGGACCGCAATGACGACGGCGTCGACGGCGAGGTCGGAAAGCGCCTCGTCGTAGCTTCCGTAGTGGCCAACCCCACCGAGGCTTCGCTGAAACTCGGCGGCGCGCGCCACGTCGCGACTGGCGTAGCTGCGGACGACGTCGCCGCGCATCTTGCGCAGGTGCCGACTATGCACCCGCGTGATGAACCCGCACCCGAGGAACGCGAGGTGAACCGGCTTCAATCGTCGCCTCCGCCGCGCTTGGGCCGCCACCGGGAAGAGGAAAAACACAACGGGAATGAGAAATGCAAGCTTATACCGATACGAGGCGGCTGGATCTATCAACCGTCGAAGCGGGGGAGAGCCGTCCCCCTGTTCGACCGCTACGAAGCACCGTGGAGACCGTCGAGGGCTCTTGTCGTCGCAACCAGACCGATCACACTTCCAACACGGCCTGCTAAGCTGGCGAGCGCGCGATAGGCTCGCGGGGGCCCGTTCCCCGCATATTGTCGTGACCCGCGTTTCCGAAGGAGCCACCGATGACGCACCGACGCACGCTCTTCCTGCTTCTTACCTTCACGGTCGCGCTCTCTGGCCACGTTCGAGCGCAGCAGACGCGGGCCTTCAGCCCGGAGATTGCCCTCGACGTCCGCAACGTGCGGATCGCGGCGGTAACCGACGACGGGAGCCGCGTCGCCGCGACGGTTCAAACTCGGGGCGACCGCACCGACGTCGACCACGGGCGCTTCGGCGATCCGACGTACATCTCGCCGGTTTCGACCCGGCTGATGGTCATCGACACGCGGTCCGGCGATCAAGTCTGGGTACACGCGGAACCGGCGCAGCTCAGAGGATTCACCTGGTCGACGGACGGCAATCGCTTGGGCTATTTCATGGTCGAAGACGAGCGCTACACGCTGCGCATCTTCGATGCCGCGTCGGGCAGTACTGCGGCGCTGGAGCTGCGGTCCGACAAGGAGATCGCATCGTCCTCGCCGCTCCAGTGGTCGCCTGACGGTGAGACGCTTCTCCTCGGGCTGCGCCCCGAGGGGTGGGCGGAAGAGGCACGCCGGGCATTTCTCGCGCTGACCCAGGCGGCGGTCATCGTGCAGGACTCCCGCAACGACTTCCTGGCGTGGGACCGCGTCCGCAACATCGCCAACCAGCAGGTCACGGCGCTCGTCTCGGTCGCCGACGGCTCAGTCCGGGAAATTCTGGCCGAGGCGACGCTGCAGGGTGCGGATTTCTCGGAGGACGGCGCCTACATCACGTACTCGACGGCGACGCGCACGAAGACGTCGTACACGCGTCGGGACGGCACCCACTACGAGCTCTTCATGCTCGACCTGGCCAGTGGCGAGCCCGAGTCGCTCATGGGCGCAAGCGAGGAGCGGATCAATGCCTCGTGGACAGAGGTCCGCGACGCGTTCGCCTACGACGAGGACGGCTCCGTCTTCGTCAGGCAAATCGGTGACGAAGAAGCGGTGGACGTTACGGCGGCTCATCGCACGACCGACTCCGGAATCGACACGCCGGCGTCAGAACCGGAGCCGGAGCCCGGGCCGGAACCGGGATCGGAGTCTCAGCTCGAGCCGGAATTCTCCGTCGAGCGCTGGAGTCACAGCGGTGGCGAGCTCCTGCTCACGACTGAAAACGGCTGGCATCTGCTCGATGTCGAGAGCGGCGACATGCGCGACCTCCTCGTGCTGGAGGAGGACGAAGAGGAGCGGCCGCGCCGCGCGGTGCAGGCGTGGAGCGACGACGGACGGTACGTCTACTTCAGCTACTCGGCGCACGATCGTTGGCAGCGCGGTTTGAAGCGGATCGACGTCGGATCCGGCGATGTCGAAACGCTGATCCTCGACGCGAACCTCTACGGCTCGTGGAACGTGTCCGACGACGGCAGCACGATCGTCTACACGATGTCCGACGACAACCGCCCCAACGACATCTGGGTCACCGGTCACGACTACGCCGAGCCGACGCCTCTGACCTCGTCGAACCCGGAGCTCGACGACGTCGCGCTCACCCAGACAGAGCTCATCGAGTACCTCGACGTCGACGGCAACACGCTCTACGGCATCCTCTACTACCCCCTCAACTACGAAGCCGGCGGAGCATACCCGCTCGTCGCCGAGATCTACGAACAGTTCTTCGACAATGGCTACAACGAGAACATGAACCTGATCACCGCCCAGGGGTGGTTCGGTTTCCGTCCGTCGGTCCGTTTCGAGGAGGGCTATCCCGGCGAGGCGTGGTTGAAGGCGGTGCCCAACGCGATCAACAAGCTCATCGAGCGCGGCCTCGTCGACGAAGACAGGGTCGGTGTGTACGGACAGAGCTACGGGGGTTACGCCACCAATCTACTCATCACGCAAACCGACCGCTTCGCCGCCGCGGCGAACGTGTCAGGCAAGGTCAACATCATCTCGTTCCTCGGTGACTCACCGAAGATCACGACGCGCAACTACGCGGCGGCCGAGGTGGGCCAGGACCGCATCGGCGCGACGCTGTGGGAGCAACCCCACAAGTACGTCGAGCACTCCGCGGTGATGTTCGCCGACAGGATCGAGACACCGCTCCTCATGCTCTCGGGTGAAGGCGACTGGAACGTGCCGGCCACGAACCAGCGGGAGATGTACTACGCCCTTCGCCGCCTCGGCAAAGAGGTCGTATGGGTGCATTACACCAGCGGCGGCCACGGTGCCGGTCGCGCCAGCACATCCGAGGACTTCGTCGATCACTGGCAGCGCATGTTCGACTGGTTTGCCGAGCACTTCGACACAAGCGATGAGGAATCGAGTTGAGCGACCTGGGCTCACCGAGGAGGCGGCTGATCATGGCGGCTGATGTCTAGTTCCACTCTGGGGCTGGACGACGCCCTGCAGCAGTACCTGTTGGATGTGTCGCTGCGTGAGCCGGCGGTGTGCGAGAAATTGCGCCAGCAAACCTTGACGATGCCCGAGGCGGTGATGCTGAGCTCGCCGGAGCAGGTGCAACTGCTACTACTCCTGCTCAAAATGCTCGATGCCAGCTCCGCTCTCGAGGTAGGCACCTTCACCGGCTACACGAGCTTGCGGCTCACCCTCGGCATTCCGGAGCTCCGCATGACCTGCTGCGACGTGAGCGAGGAATTCACCGCCATCGCCGAGACCCATTGGCGGGAAGCCGGCGTCGCAGAGCGTATCGAGTTGCGCCTCGCGCCCGCGCTCGAAACCCTCGATAGGTTGATCGCGAACGGCCGATCGGCGACGTTCGACTTCGCCTACATCGACGCGGACAAGACCGAATACCAGGAATACGTTGAACGTTGTTTGGCGCTGGTGCGTCCGGGCGGCCTCATTGCGCTCGACAACACGCTCTGGAGTGGATCGGTGGCCGACCCCGGGAATCTCGAAGCCGACACCTTGGCGCTGCGGCAGCTGAACAGCTGGTTGTATTCGCAGGACGAGGGCGTATACGACCTCTCGCTGGTTCCGATCGGCGACGGGTTGACGCTGTTGCGGAAGGCATCGACGAGCTTATGCTGAGAGCATGACGGCGACCGGTCAGGACGGTGCATCGGTGAGCATTCCGCCGCCGCTCCTGTACCTGGCAGCGGTGATCGCCGGTGCTCTGGTACACCGATATCTCTTTTCTCTGTCGCTCGATCTGCCACGCGGCGTGCGCTTCGCCGCCGGCGCGGTGGTGGCGGCGATCGGTTTCGGCGTGATGGCCGCGGCGGTGAGGTCGTTCCGGCGGACGGGGCAGGATCCGAAGCCCTGGGTATCCACCCCGGAGATCATTTCGACGGGCGTCTATCGCATCACACGGAATCCGATGTACGTGGGCATGGCGCTGCTGCAAGCGGGGATCGGCATCGCGCGGGCGAATGGATGGATCATCGCGCTGGTCCCCGTCGTCCTCGCCGCGGTGTATGCCACCGCCGTACGTCACGAAGAGGTGTACCTCGAGGAGAAGTTCGGCGACGCCTACGTCAGGTACAAAAGCTCGGTGCGACGCTGGATCTAGTGTGCCGACCGGAGACCGCACCCTCGAGTGGGATCGGAACCGTCACGTGCTATGGTCGGGCCGATGAAGGGAGCGACCGGGCGATGCGCATGCAGATGATGCGGCTTGGGTTGGTGGTTCTGGCTGCGTGCCTCCTCGCGGGGCTGCTAGGTGTCGGCGAGCGAGCGACAGCCCAGGAGCCCGGCACCTGAAATCGGCAGGCGGCGGTCACCTATCTCGACGCCCGGCAAGCGTGGTGGATGGATTGGCCGGACGCGGCCCGGGACCGCGGAACCTTCTGTATCTCCTGTCACACCGTGACGCCGTACGCGCTGGCGCGGACAGCCTTGCGTACGGGGGCAAAGGCGACGATGCCAGCAGCGGTGTGGAGCGCCGGCTGCTGGAGAACGTCGAGATACGGGTCACGGCGTGGCACGAGGTCGAGCCGTTCTACAGCGACGAGCAACACCGACCGCCGAAGAGCAGCGAGTCCCGCGGCACCGAGGCGATTCTCAACGCGCTGATCTTGGCCAACCGTGACGCGCGGACCGGCGCATTGAGCGACACCACGCGGCAGGCGTTCGACAACCTCTGGGCGCTGCAGCTGACAAGCGGGGAGGCGACGGGGGCGTGGCCTTGGCTCAACTTCGGTCTGGAGCCGTGGGAGTCGCCGGCTGCGCAATACTACGGAGCGGCGCTGGCCGCCCTCGCCGTGGGGAGCGCCCCCGGAGCCTACGTCTCGACGCCCGAGATCCAGACACATCTGGCGCGACTCCGCGAGTATCTGCGGAGCACGGCCGACACGCAGCACCTCTTCAACAGGCTGACCGCGCTGTGGGCTTCGGCCGTCCTGCCGGGTGTCCTGGACTCGCGTCAGAAGCAGGCGATCATCGACGCGGCGATGCTGCACCAGCAGCAAGACGGCGGTTGGAGTCTCGCGTCACTCGGGACGTTCGAGCGTAAGGATGGCACCCCGCTCGACACTTCGAGCGACGGCTTCGCCACCGGTCTGGTGATCTACGCTCTGCAACGAGCAGGTGCGCCCGATGACGCCAGGCTCGAGAAAGGGCTCGCGTGGCTCCGGCTGCACTAGGATCAGGACGGTTCCTGGCCGGCCTCGTCGTTAAACCACGACCGCGACCCCGCGTCGGATCGCGGGCGCTTCATGCGGGACGCCGCCACCGCCTATGCGGTGCTGGCGTTGACCGCAGGCGGTTGACGGTCCCCGGTTAGTACCACGCCCCGCCGAAACTCTCCGCCGCTGGTCAACGTAGAGATAACTCATGCGCGGGCCTGGCCGCTCCTTTGCTCCGCCGGCGGTGTGGGCGTGGCCTCGGCCGAGCATGAGCAATCGTCTCTCTGGGCGGGCGCCGCGAGTGCCCACCCAATCACAGCCCGACATCGAGGTGCTCGATGGTACCCGGCAGACAGCTCCGTTACGTGCTCCGCAAGCTGGCCTGCTCTCCAATGTTCGCTGTCGTCTCGGTAGTGACCCTCGCCCTGGCGATCGGCGCCAACGCCGCTGTCTTCGGTGTCGTCAACGGCGTGCTTTTGGAGCCACTACCCTTCGAAGATCCCGATCGCTTGGTGGGCATCTGGCACACGGCGCCAGGCCTGGGCTTCGACCTGATAAACCAATCTCCGGCGCTTCACTTCACCTATCTGGAGGAAAACCAAACCTTCGAGAGCGTCGGCATGTGGGACGACAGCTCGGTTTCGATCACCGAGCTCGACGAGCCGGAAGAGATCGTGGCGATGTTCGTGACCTACACGACGTTCCCACTTCTGCGGATCCAAACGGCGGTCGGCCGAATTTTCAACGAAGAAGACGATTCGCCTGGCACCCCCGAGACCGTGATTCTCGGCAACGGCTTTTGGCAAACGCGTCTGGGCGCTGATCCCGACGTGCTCGGCGACACTCTGATGGTCGATGGCCAGCCGCGTCAGATCATCGGCGTGATGCCGTCCGACCTGCGGTTCCTCGACTTCGACCCGGCTGTCTATCTACCCTTTCGCTTCGATCGCAGCGAGCTCTTCGTCGGCAATTTCAGCTACCAGGCGCTGGGTCGGTTGAAGCCCGGGGCGACGATCGCGCAGGCCAACGCCGACATCGTCCGCATGGCCCCCATAGGGGTGGAGAACTTCCCAGGCGCGATAACGATGACGATGCTCGAGCAGGCACGCTTCGACGCCCGCGTCCGGCCCCTCAGGGAAGACGTGGTCGGCGATGTCGGCAACGTGCTCTGGGTCTTGCTGGGAACGGTCGGTATCGTGTTGCTCATCGCCTGCGCCAACGTCGCCAACTTGTATCTCGTGCGCGCCGAGGACCGCCAGCTCGAGGTCGCCGTACGGACAGCGATGGGCGCCAGCCGTGGCGTGCTGGCGCGGGACTTCCTGCTCGAGAGCATGACGCTCGGAATCCTCGGCGGGCTCGCCGGCCTCGGGTTGGCGTACGCTGGCCTGCGCCTCCTGGTGTCACTCGCGCCGCAAGGGCTACCCCGGCTCAACGAGATCACCATCGATGGCAAAGTCCTGCTGTTCACCCTCGGGTTGTCGTTGCTCGCGGGGTTCCTCTTCGGTCTCGTCCCCGTCCTCAAGTACGGCAGCGACCTCACGGGCGCCCTCAAAGAAGGCGGGCGCGGTGGCAGCGCCGGCAAGCAGCGGCATCGGACGCGCAACGTCCTCGTCGTCGCCCAGATGGCCATGGCCCTGGTGCTGCTGGTGGGCTCCGGGTTGATGATCCGCAGCTTCGCGGCTTTGCGCAGCGTCGAGCCCGGGTTCCAACGGCCGGAAGAGGTACTGACCGTGCAGGTCAGCATCCCCAGCGCCGAAATCGAGGATCCCGACCAAGTGGCCCTCGCCCTCGAGCAGATGCAGCGGAACCTCGCGCAGATCCCCGGGGTGCTCTCGGTGGGGGGCTCATCATCGATCACCATGGACGGGTGGGACAGCAACGATGCGGTCGACGTCGAGGGCTTCCCCGTAGAGGAAGGCCAGATTCCACCCATCCGCCGCTTCAAGTGGGTGTCGCCGAATTATTTCGAGACGATGGGAAACCCGCTGGTGGCCGGACGGACAATCACATGGGCCGACATCCATACGAAGGGCGACGTTCTGGTGATTACCCAGAATCTCGCCCTCGAGTACTGGGACAGCCCGACGGAGGCGCTGGGCAAGCGCGCCCGTTTGCCGGAGCTCGAGGCGCTCAGCATCGATCCCCCGTGGCGGGAGATCGTCGGTGTGGTGGGCAACATCCACGACGACGGCGTCGACCAGGACCAGGTCAAGACGGTGTATTGGCCGATGATCCAGTCACCGTTCTGGGACGAGGAGATTCGGGTGGCACGCACCATGAAGTACGCCATTCGCTCACCCCGCCGCGTCGGCGAGCCAGCCCTCCTCAACGACGTGCGCGACGCGATCTGGTCGGTGAACCCGAACTTGCCGTTGGCGAACGTCCGGACGCTGGAAGAGATCTTCCAACGCTCCATGTCCCGCACCTCCTTCGCGCTGGTGATGCTCGCTATCGCCGCCGGGGCCGCCCTGCTTCTCGGAGCCGTGGGAATCTACGGCGTGACCTCCTACGTCGTCTCTCGCAACGACGCCGGGAGATCGGCGTGGGCGCATGGCGCTCGGCGCCCAACAACGCGACGTCAGCCAACTGGTGCTCCGACAGGGCTTGTCGTTGGCGGGAATCGGCGTCGTCATCGGGCTTCTCGCCGCCTTCGGTCTAACCCGCCTGATGTCGGCCCTGCTGTTCGGCGTCGGCGCCGTCGACCCGGTAACGTACGTGGCGATGGCCGTCGGCCTCACGGCCATTTCGTTGGTGGCCAGCTACCTGCCGGCACGACGGGCGGCGCGAGTGAACCCGATCGAGGCGCTGCGCTAGTATCTGACTCGCTGCGAAGAGAGAAGGAGCGAGCGAGTGACGAGCCGAACGACATGATGGGCGGCCTACCGCTGACGGCGTGGCTGCTTTTGGGAACGGCGATCGGCCTGGGCCTGGTCGTGGAGCTGCTCTTCTTTTTCGCCCATCGCCGCTCGGCCGACCACCAGGACTAGGCGCGTGATCTCGACAACGATCGTCGCCGTCCTGGTCGTGTACCTGATCATCCTTCTCGCGATCGGGTGGTGGGGCGGCCGCGAGTCGCACAGCGTCGCCGGCTACTACGTTGCCAATAAGAGGCTCCCCGCCTGGGTCATCGCCTTCAGCTCGAACGCCACCGGCGAGAGCGCCTGGCTGCTGCTCGGGCTTACGGGCATGGGCTACATGGTGGGCATCCACGCGCTGTGGATCGTCCTGGGAGAGGTCTTGGGTGTGACCCTGGGTTGGGTGCTGGTGGCTCTCCCGTTCAAAGAGCTCACCGATCGCTATGGCTCGATCACCGTCGCCGATTACCTCGAATCCCGCTTCGATGACAGGCGCCATGTGCTGCGAATCCTGAGCGCGGTCGTGATCTTCAGCATGGTAACGGCCTACACCGCCGCCCAGCTGACCGCCTCGGGCAAGGCTTTCAGCTCGTTTCTGGGCACCAGCTACGCCGCCGGAGTGCTCATCGGCGCCGCCGTCATCCTCTACTACACCACAGTAGGCGGGTTCAAAGCGGTTGCCTACAGCGACGTGCTGCAAGGGATTCTGATGTTCTCGGGCCTCCTGGTGCTACCGATCGTGGGGATCAGCGCCGCCGGCGGTTTCTCCCAGCTCATGGAACGGCTGCACAGCGTCGATCCGAGCTTGTTGGAGCCAATGGGTGCGCTCGGTTTCTCGGTGGCCGGCGTGTTGAGCGCGGTGAGCTTCATCGGGATCGGTCTCGCCTTTCTCGGAGCCCCGCAACTGCTGACCCGTTTCGTCTCGGCACTCGACCGCACTCAGATCGTCAACGGTAGTCTCATCGCCGTGATCTGCATCATCGTGTTCGATGTCGGGGCGGTGTTCGCGGGCATGGCGGGTCGTTCCCTGTTCCCGGGCCTCGACGATCCGGAGACCATCCTGCCGACCATGGCCGCTGAGCTATTCCCACCGGTCATCACGGGTTTGTTTCTGGTGATCGTCCTGTCGGCGATCATGTCGACGGTGGACTCGCTGCTGATCCTGGTCTCGTCGGCCATCGTGCGTGACGTCGTCCAGAAGACCTTGCGGCCGAACCTGCCCGAAAGCCGGCTGTCGCTGTACGGCAAGCTGACGACCGTCGTAATCGGGGCGGGGGCCATCGTGCTCGCACTCGGCGAGGTCCGCGTCGTGTTCTGGTTCGTGCTCTTCGCCTGGTCGGGGCTGGCGAGCGCCTTCACGCCGGTCGTGCTGTGTTCGCTC
Organism: Acidobacteriota bacterium; assembly: GCA_965214245.1. GTDB lineage: Bacteria > Acidobacteriota > UBA890 > UBA890 > UBA890 > CBDCBL01. The sequence goes on along the minus strand of CBDCBL010000007.1, from coordinate 238,328 downwards.
TTCTGGAAGCGGACCACCCGGGCCGGCGCCGTGGCCGGCATGGTGTCGGGGTTCCTGGCCACCGTGATCTGGGTGCTCGTGTTCAAGGACGGCTTCTACGATCTGTACGAGATGTTGCCCGGCTTTTTCGTCGGCTTCGTCGCCACGGTCGGCGTGAGCCTGTTGACGGAGCCGCCACCCCGCGCAGCCGAGGAGCTCGAGGCAATGCGGGCAGTGGTGGGCCGTCCGTTCAGCGGATGACGATTATCTTTTCGTTGATGGGACTCAGGTACTCGACGCCAAGGTTCGTGACAATCGCGTTGTCCTCGAAATTGATACCTATCCTCCGATTCCACTCGGGAACCCACGTATTCAGCTCGAACTCCAGCGAAAAGATGTAGTTCGGCTGCACCATGATATGGGCGGTCGTCGACCGCCACGGCGCCATCGACGGGCCCGCTGTGGCATCGCCGACGCTGGTATTCCCGGTGGCATGGAAATCGATCGAGAACCCCGACCTCTCGTCGTCTCCGAGCTCTCGCACCAAGTCTCTGTATTGCGAGGTCCGATCGTCGGAAGGGGTATAGACGTAATCGGCGGCTTCCAGGGCAGCGACAATCGCCTCGAGAGATTCTCCTGCAGTCCTGCCAACCTTGAACGTCTCGCGAAGAATCTCACGGGCCTGCATCCCCCGCTCCCAGGCAAGCTTCAGTCCATCCGGAATGTCCGTCTCACCTTCCCCCAGGATGTAAGCATTCCGCTTGATGTCGGTGCCGAAGTTCAAGTAACCGATACCCATGTCCCACGATATGAACGCACCGCGCCGGTAGACGCCATCCGTTGCTCCTCCCGGCATGTAGGGAAGAAACAGCGTCGCCGCCTGATAGGACGGCCCGATCCCCTGCTCCAGCAGCCGGTCAGCAGCCCACCAGCCGATTTCTTCAGGAGTTGTGATTCCGGGCTCGATCCTCCGCAGCGCCGCTTCCATGATCTGTCGTTGAATTTCGAGCGCATTCGCGAAGGCGATGATCTCCCTTTGCACCCTTCTCACACGGAAATCGGTGATCACTTTCTCCGCAGAGACAATCCTCTCGGTATATTTCTCACCCAAGGCTTCGGTCATGCTCAAATACGCCGTGTGAGAAAGACCGTTCGCTATGGGAAGCAACGTCGACATGTTGACGGCGATCACCTCCGGATCGCGCTCCTCGACCAGTCTCCGCAGGTCTTCTCCCGAGCCGGAAATGTCGTAGAGGTCTTCTTGATCCTCGCCGCCCAAGATGATCCGTTCGATCCTGTCGCCACCCCGATCCGTAAAGATGTAGTAGCCGATCGGATCCCATGCCCGATATTCAAACCATCCCCCCAGATCGAGGGCAAGAGGATCCCTATTGCCGCTCTGCACGACATGGATCCACATGTCCACGTTGTTGTCGCGCATGGCGCCGGGCAGGATGAGATCCATTTTCTCGCGACGTATCAGCCGCATGATCTCGTAGGCCTGCTTCGATTGTTGGGCGCCGGCATCGAGGCCGGGCGCAAGAACAAGAAGGGTCCAGAACACGGCTAGTAATCGTTTGCTATTCACGTGAATCCTCCTCCTCAAACGCAAACCGTTACCTGACGATTCGCTCTATCGACCGCAAATCTTTCAAGCACTTACGGGATCTGCACCGACTCACGGGCCACGATCCAGGCGATCATCATGTCGCGCAACATCACCCCGGTGTTGGTCCACTGCAGATCGCTGCCGCGATCGCTCCACTGGTCTGCGGAAAAGTCGGTCGTGACCAGGCGATAGACCCGCTCGGGATCGAGTGACTCGTAGCCCTCGATCGGCTCACTCTGCAGCACCGTGTCGTGCAGCTCGATCAGCTGCCGTCCCGTGATGTAGGTGGTGAAGACAAAGTTGTCGAACGGCATGATGTTCCAGACGTGTCGGGCGAGCAGCTCGCCCTGGGGCAGTATGTCGCGGACGCCGCCCTCGTTCATGTAGGCCAGCTCGGCGTCGGTGCCGTCGCGCATGACAGTTTCCATCAGCGCCCTGAGCTCGGCCCCCTGGATGGTCCGGGTGGCCGGACCGATCGGTACGTCGACGACGTCCGCGGCCCGAGACTCCCACTCTGCGACCCGCTGCTCGACCGCAGGGTCGGGCGGCACCTCGCCGGCAACAACAGGCAGGACGTCCCACTCGTAGGCGAGGATTCGCCGCGCCGCCGGGTCGTAGCGCAACCGGAGCCGGCCGACGTCGCGGCCGTAGCCCGACGCGTTGACCGCGATCCTTCCGTCGATCTCGAGCGCCTCCTCCCAGGCGCGATGCGGATGACCCTGGACAACGACGGAGACTTGCGGCAGCGTCTCGAGAATGGCCTCGGCCTCGCCACCGCTCAGATGGCCGAGGACGATCACCATGTCGGCGGCTGCGGCCGCCGCTTCGACCACGGGCTTCAGTGTCGTTGCCAGCGGCGCCGCATCCCAGGCGCCGAGGTTGCTCGACCGGGAAAGAGCAAGGAGACGCTCGGTCATCGCGCCGACAACCGCGATTTGTAGCTCTCCGACCTGTCGCACGACGTACGGCGGCACGAGGGTTTTGCCTACGGAGTCGGTCACGTTGGCCGACACGGTCTCGAAGGCGGAGAGCTCGACGTATTCGGTAATCTTCTCCCAGCCGTAGTCGAACTCGTGATTGCCCAGGCAGTGGACGTCGATGCCGAGCCCGTTGGCAATCGTGAAGATCGGCAAGCCCTCGAACAGCGTCGAGACAGGCGTCCCCTGCACCATGTCACCGGCGTGCAGCGTCAGGTGTGCCGCTGCGGCGCTCGCGCTCGAGCACCGTCGCCAGGTGCGCGAAGCCTCCGCTGCCCCCTCCGCGGCGGGCAGGAGCCGGGCATGGAGGTCGTTGACGTGAAGGATCGTCAGCTCGACGCCCGGCTCGGCGGCGCAACCGACCGTGATCAATAGAAGCACGACCCCGGCGAGACCGGCGCAGCGAGCGTAGGAACAGAGTGTTTTACCGACCACTTTGACGGCTTCCTGTCGAGAGAAGAGCCCGCGGCATTGTAGTCGGAAGGCGGGAGTGGCTGACAGGGGCGCCGTCGCCAGCCGCGTTGCCACGCGGCGCGTTGATGTCGTAGTCTCGCGTTCCATGCGCCCGTGGTTGCCGTGGATCGCCTGGGTGACGTGGTGAACAACACCCCGATGGCCGACTCGCAGTCGGCCGAACAGCGCGGATTGGCCCGCCGCTTCGCCCGCTGGGCGGTCAGGCGTTACTACCCGCGCACGGAGATCGGCGGCGGCGAGCGCATTCCGCAAGACGGCCCCGTGCTGCTGTGCGCCAACCACACGAACTCGCTGATCGACTCGGTGGTCATCGGCATCGCCGCGCGGCGACCGGTCCGATTCATGGCCAAGGCGACGCTGTTCGACCACCCTGTGTTCGGGCCTCCCATGAAGGCCCTCGGCATGGTGCCGGCGTACCGCGGCATGGACGACCAGAAACAGGTGCGCCGCAACCTCGCGAGCCTCGACACCGGAGCCCGAATCCTGATCGACGGGCACGCCATGGGCATCTTCCCCGAGGGCATGTCGACGGACCAGGCACACCTGGAAAAGGTCCGAAGCGGCGGCGCCCGCATGGCTTTGCAGGCCGTCGAGGAAGGGACGACGGACGTGCGTATCGTGCCGATCGGGATCGCCTACCAGCGCAAGGAGCAGTTTCGCAGCGCCGTGCTGGTTCGGATCGGCGAGCCGATCGTCGTGGCGGATTTTCTGGACGAGCAGGAGGGCAACGTCCCCAGGGCGCGGCGCGCCGTCACGGCGGAGCTCGATGCTCGCTTGAAGCGCGTCGCCATCCATCTCGACGACTCGGATTGGGAGCCGTGGCTGAACGACCTCGAGATCCTGCTACCGGCACCGCCGGACGCGTCTGCGTCACCGGCGGCGCCCTGTGGCAACGCAAGCGGATCGCCGACGCCATCAACTACTTTCTCGAGAGCGACAGCGAGCGGGCATTATCCGTCGGCCAGGACATCAAGGCGTATCAAGCGACGTCGAGGCCGCCGGGCTCCGGGTCGACTCCGAGGTCCTGCGGATGCCGGGTCTCAGTGTGTTCTTGCGGCTTCTGTGGAAGTTCCTGTGGCTGGTTGCGCTGTTCATCCCGGCGCTGTTGGGAACGCTGCACCACATCGTCCCGTTCATCATCGTCCGACAGATCGCCTATCGAATGGACCAGCCCAGCCGCGTCACCACCTCGACCCACAAGATGATGATCGGGATCCTGATTTACACGCTCTGGCTCATCGGCGTAACGGTGGCACTCTGGTACGTCGCTCCCCGCATCGCGTGGGCGTGGCTGTTCGTCGCGCCGCCTGCCGGCGTGCTTGCCCTGCACTACTGGCGCGAGGCCCGGCGGGCGTCGATCCTGCTGTTTCACGAGATCCGGGTCATCATTCGACGCCGGCAACTGAATCAACTTCGCGAGCGACTCGCCGCCCTACGGCGGCGGCTCACCGAGCTCGCCGACGAGTTCGAGGAGAATTCACCGAGGGAGATCCAATGAATCCGAATCGGCAACACGCGGGAGCGGTGTCAGCTCTGAGCCGTCGTAGGTTTCTCGGTGCGGGAACGATGGCCGGCATCGCCGGCGCGGCAAACTCTGCAGCAGCCCTGCGCGACAACGTCTACACGCGATCTCTCGGGGTTCGCCCCCATCTCGGCGCCCACGAGCACATCACCACCTTGGGCGGCTCCCGGATGCCGTCCGCGGTGATGCGGGCCATGGTCGAGGCCAACGACTACTTCGTCGACATGCACGAATTAACGGCGGCGGCCGGCGAGCACGTCGCCCGGATCATGGGGGCGGAGGCGGCGCTGGTGACATCGGGCGCTTTCTCGGCAATGATCCTCGGCGCCGCGGCCTGCCTGACCGGTACAGACCCGGAGAGAGTCAGGGCGCTACCCCATCCGACGTGGGCGAAGCGCGAATGCTTGATCCAAACCGAGCATCGCTTCAGCTACGACCGCGCGTACCGCGCCGCCGGCATGACGATCGTCGAGGCCTCGACCCGTGAAGACGTCGCCGCGAAGATCAACGACAATACGGCGATGATCGCGGTCCTGGTAGCGGTCGAGAAACAGCGTGAGTTCGGCCCTCCCCTGCCCCGAGATCGCGCCACCGACCACGACGATCGCGTCATCATGCCCGAGGAATTCATCGACATCGGCAAACGAGCCGGCGTTCCCGTGCTCGTCGACATGGCCTCGGACCTGCCTCCCGTCGACAACCTGTCGCGCTTCATCGAGGCGGGTGCCGATCTCGTCACGATCAACGGCGGGAAGGGAATCCGCGGCCCGCAGTCGACCGGAATCCTGGCCAGGCGCGCCGATCTCATCGAAGCGGCCCGGCTGCACGCGGCACCGAACGGCAATATCGGGCGTGGCATGAAGATCGGCAAGGAAGAGATCGTCGGCATGATCGTGGCCCTCGACCGATTCGTGGCTCTCGACCATCGAGCCACTGTTGACGGCTGGAACGCCAAGGCCCGCTGGATCGCCGACGAGCTCGAAAATATCGAGGGGCTGACCGCCCGCTACGCCCTGAACACCGTCGGCTATGCCGACGTCGAGCTCACCTGGGACGAGAGCGTGTTCCCGATCAGCGCAGGCGCGGTTCGACGCCGGTTGAAAGACGGCGAGCCGCGGCTCGCCTACGACGGCAACACGGTGCGTACGCGCTGCCTGCGCGACGGCGAAGAGGTCCTCGTCGCCCAGCGCCTGCGTCGCTTCTTCGAGGACGAGGCGCGGGGTTAGCCCGCGGCCAAGGCTGCGAGGGTCTGCACGAACGTCGCCAATTCTGCCGGCAATCTGCCGCTATCGTTGAGCAGCAGCTCCTCCGGGCCGAGTGGCTCGCCGTAGGCATCCTCGTTCGCCTCGAGGTCTGTCGCCAGGCTTGCGCCTTCGAGCGAGACCCCGGCAAACAAACCGCGGCTGCGCGAATAGGCGTAGATTTCCGTGCGCAGCGTCACATCGGTGCCGGCCTCGGCGGTTTTTCCTACGGGGCCGGCAGACACGGACGCATCGGCTCCCAATGTGAACTTGTCTCCCAGGAGCCGATCGGCCGCCGGCCGATTGGCGAAAACCAACACGAAATCGGTCGATTGGGCGCCGATCTGAAAGCCGAAGCTGCCGCCGGTAATGGACACGAACGATGGCCGGCTCCATCCGCGTTCCGTCCGGCAGCTCACCAGGCCCCTACCGTACCTGACACCGAAGATGAATCCCACCTTCTTGACGTTCGGTATGACCGCGACACATCCCGCCTGGCCCAACAGCGAGCTCTGGATGCCCTGATCGGGAGCACTCATGATCTCGTCAAGCACACTCGTCGCGTCGAGAGCACGCTCCACCAGCTTGTCCGGCACCGTACCTTCGGCCACGACAGTCCACCTGCCCTCCGGCGCGGTGTTGTCCGCGGCAGCAACCTCTGCGTCGCCCGTTTTGGCGAGGGCCTCCGGCTCCTCGGGCCCCGCCGGCTTCGGGTCTGGATCTACCGGCTCGGGTTCAGGTGCCTCCGGCACGGGTTCGGGCACCTCCGCCGCGGGGTCGGGTGCTGCCGGCACGGGGTCGGCTGCTTCCGGCACCGGATCGGCTGCTTCTGGCACGGAATCGGCTGCTTCCAGCACCGGATCGGGCGCTTTGTCGGCGACCTGGGGTGCCACGGCAGCGGTTTCCTGGCCTGTCGCGGCTGCGGGTAGGGTGTCTGTTTCCTGGGGCACCGAGGCAGACGCTGGGCGGGGCGCTGGCCAAAAAAGTGCAACGGCCCCAGATTCGGTAGCGGCCGGTTCGGACGCCGCCGGGGGCTGTTCGAGGATGTCTGGCGGCACGGCGACCATCGCGCTCCCTGTCACGGGCTCTGAGGGCTCGGCTCCTCCTGTCGAGCCCCCGCCTCGCAGCTGGGCACCGAGCCACATGCCCGTCGCCAGCACGGCAACGAAGCTCGCGGCCATCAGGAGCAGCCGGCGGTAGGCGCCGGCAAACGTCGAAGCGAGCGCTGCCCCCAACAGGCGGCACGCCGCGGGCCGCCACGGCGGGGTGCCTCGTTCCCCCGGGGGTACTACCTCGGTGACCAACGTGGCAGCCGTTTGTGTCAAGCTCCCGGCACCGTCGAGGTTCTGCGCGGGAACGTCGAGGGCCTCCGCGAACACGTCGACGAAGGCGGTGCAGCTCGGATAACGGGCGGATGGGAGCTTGGACAAGGCTCGCATCAATACCCCACTGGCCGCCTCTGGAACCAGCGGGTTGATCAGCTGGGGCGGAACCGGGTCGTGCTTGAGTATCTAGTAGACGACCGTCGCGACGGACTGGCCGCCAAACGGCACCTCGCCGGTCAGCATCTGGTAGGTAATGATCACCAGCGAGAACTGATCTGAGGCACCCGTGACCTCTTGGGCGGCGGCTTGCTCCGGGGACATATAGGCGGGAGAGCCGCAGGTCGCTCCCTGGCGCGTAAGAGTCGAATCTGCCATCCGGGCAACGCCGAAGTCGCTCACCATCGGCACACCTTCCCCCGTGAGCAGGATATTGGCCGGCTTGATGTCCCGATGGATGACCCCGCGTTCGTGGGCGTAGTCGAGCCCGCTGGCAACCTGCGAGATCAGCTCGATGATCCGACGGAAAAGGAGCGTGTGCTCGGCGGCCAACAAAGAAGCGAGGCTGCCGCCATCGACGTATGCCATGGCGATGAACGCCTCTTCCACCTCGAGCCCGACGTCATAAATCGTGATGATGTTGGGGTGAGTGAAGGTTCCGGTGACGCGCATCTCGCGGTCGACGCGCTCGCGCGTCGTCGTCCGCGGGCTCCGCACCGCTGGGCTGGCCACGCAGCGTCTTGATGGCGACCTGCCGTCCGATGACGGGATCTTCGGCCAGGTAGACCGTACCCATCTCGCCGTGCCCGAGGGTGGCCTTGATCTTGTAGCGGCCAAAATGGGTTTGTGCGTCCATCAAGGTCCCCGGGTTGCGAGCGTCGTCAATCTTGGTGGCTTCGGTGCGGATCCCGTTGCGCTCATGCGACACTGCCGAGTGCCGTTCGGGCCCCCTGCTGAGTGCCGTTCGGGCCCCATAGTAACGGTATGCCATCATGACCCCAGTCGTGAACCAGATTCAAGGGGACGCGGTGTTGACTAAAAAGGAGTCTGGCAAATAGCGCGACCTGCCCGAGGATCGGGCCGGCGATTCGTCGGTATCAGCGACGCGGCCTTGTGGGTAGAATCGAATCGCCCACCGGATCGGCGACGCACCGTGAACTTCTGCGCAGGAGCACCCTATGGCGACATCGTCCCCGCCCGATAGGTCGGCGGGGTATTCCGGCTGGCAGCGACTGACCATCCCCTACCAGAAGCCCGACATCGTGCGCAGCCTGTGGCAGGTGCTCAACTCGGTGATCGGTTACGGCGTGCTGTGGTACCTCATGTACTTGAGCTTGTCGGTGTCGTACTGGTTGACGCTGGCGCTCTCCGGGCTGGCCGCCGGCTTGCTCATCCGCACCTTCATCATCTTCCACGACTGCGGCCACGGGTCTTTCTTCCGCTCGCAGAGGGCCAACGATATCGTCGGTTTCATCACCGGCATCATCACGTTCACTCCCTACGACAAGTGGCGCCGCGAGCACGCCATGCATCACGCCAATTCGGGCGACCTCGACCGCCGCGGTATCGGCGGCGACGTATGGACCATGACCGTCGAGGAATACCTCGCCGCTCCGTGGCGCACGCGCTGGATCTACCGGCTCTATCGCAATCCGTTCGTCATGTTGCTGCTGGGCCCGTCGTTTCTCTTCATCATCCGCAACCGTTTCACCTCCCGCTCGGCGCGACGGCGCGAGCAACTCAACGTGTACCTCACCAACATCGCCATCGCCGCAGCGGTCACGCTGTTGATGCTGACCATGGGGGTGAAGGAGTACCTGATGATCCAGGTGCCGATCATGCTGCTGGGTGGCGCCATCGCCGTGTGGATGTTCTACGTGCAGCACCAGTTCGAAGAGGTGTACTGGGAGCGCCACGAGGACTGGGAGTACTTCTCCGCCGCTATCGAGGGCAGCTCCTTCTACAAGCTGCCGCAGATCCTGCACTGGTATACCGGCAACATCGGCTATCACCACATCCACCACCTGAGCCCGCGCATTCCCAACTACTTCCTGCGCCGTTGCCACGACAGCAACCCCGAAGTGGCAGCAATGGCGCCGATCACCATCCTCACCAGCCTGCGCTCACTGGCGTTCCGGCTGTGGGACGAGAAGGGGCACCGCATGGTCGGGTTCGGGCACCTCGAGGCCTACAAACAGCCTCGCGACGCCTCGCATTCCTGACCTGCTCGGCAAGCGGCGCCCTGATATCGTAGTGTCGCGTCCCATGCGCCCGTGGTTGCCGTGGATCTACCAATACGCTGTCGGTGGCGTCGTCTTCGCCATCAGCGTCTGGCTGGCCGTTAGGGTCGGTGACCTGCCCCCCAATAGTCGGGCCAGTTTAAGAGTTAGGATTTGAGGCTCTCAGACGGGTTCGAGAAGGGGGATAAATGGCACGGAAGCGCTACACGGTCGAGCAGATCATCGCCAAGCTCAGAGAGGCAGAGGTGGAGCTGGCGCGGGGAGTCAAGACGCCGGAGGTATGCCGGACGCTGGGCATCAGCGAGAACACGTACTACCGGTGGCGGAAGGAGTACGGCGGTCTGAGAGTGGATCAGGCGCGGCGGCTCAAGGAGCTCGAGCGCGAGAACGCCCGGCTGAAGAAGTTGCTGGCCGAGACGATGCTCGATAACGCTATCTTGAAGGAAGCTTCGTCGGGAAACTTCTGAGCCCGGCGCGGCGACGCGGGCAGTGCGGAACGCACAGCAGTCGCTGGGGGTCTTCGAGAGGCGGGCCTGCAGAGTTCTCGGCCAGAGACGCTCGACGCAGCAGTATCGAGCCAAGGTGCCTCAGGACGAAACGGCGCTCGTTGAGCGAATGAGTCAGTTAGCGACGCAGTATGGGCGCTATGGGTACCGTCGGATCACGGCGCTGCTTCAGGGTGAAGGCCGGCGCGTCAATCACAAGAGGATCGAGCGGTTATGGCGACGTGAAGGGCTGAAAGTGCCGCGCAAGCAGCCGAAGCGAGGACGTTTGTGGCTCAACGACGGGTCCTGCGTGCGGCTGCGGCCGGAAAGGAAAGATCACGTGTGGGCGTACGACTTCGTGCACGAGAGAACGCACGACGGGAAAGCGCTTCGTCTGCTGACGATCGTCGACGAGTACACACGGGAGTGCCTGGCGATCGATGTGGCAAGGAGGCTGAACTCCGAGAACGTGCTGGAGCGGCTCGCTGAGCTGTTCGTGAGCCGGGGTGTTCCGGATCACATCCGCTCGGACAACGGGCCGGAGTTCACGGCCCAGGTGGTGCGGGAGTGGCTTGGGCGGATCGGGGTCAAGACGTTGTTCATTGAGCCCGGCTCGCCCTGGGAGAACGGCTACGTGGAGAGCTTCAACGGCAAGCTCAGGGACGAGCTCCTGAACGGAGAGATCTTCTACACACTTAAGGAGGCAGAGGTTCTGATCGAGAGATGGCGCAAGCAGTACAACCGCGTGCGGCCCCATAGCTCGCTGGACTATCGGCCACCCGTACCCGAAGCGATGTTGTTGCAGCCGGCTGCGCTCCGCTCCGCTGGCTCCACGCGGCCGGCCGGCGCCCGACAACCTCTTGTCAGCACCGATTCTGGAGTTGCCCCGCTTTGGTGGACGGTTTCCCGCTCACATTTAAGCGATCTGAGCGTGCCTCCTTTCGTACCCCATGGGCGAGTCGTAGTCCAGGGGTGAGTGTCTGCGACGCGGGTTGTAGAAGCCCTCGATGAACTCGAAGACGGCCATGCGGGCTTCCGCCTGGGACCTGAACCGCCGGCGGTTCAGGAGCTCGCACTCGAGGATGGCGAAGAAGCTCTCGCACATCGCGTTGTCGTAGCAGTCACCGGCTGATCCGGTCGACGGTCACACCCCGACCTCCTGGCAGCGCTGACCGAAGGCGATCGACGTGTACTGCGTACCTTGGTCACTGTGATGAATCACCTGTTGGGGCCGTCGTTGCGAGATCGCCATGTTCAGCGCCTCGAGCACGAGCTCGGTGCGCAGATGGGTCGCCATTGACCAACCGACAACGCGACGGCTGAAGACGTCCATGACGACCGACAAGTACAAGAACCCTGCCCACGTTGGGATGTAGGTTATGTCCGCCACCCAAAGCCTGTCGGGGCGGTCGGCTCTGAACTTGCGCTCGACCAGGTCCGGAACTGGGCGGGCTTCCCGATTTCGCCGCGTTGTCCGAACGCGTCGCCTACGGCTGACGCCCTGCAGGCCTGCACGTCGCATCAAGCGCCCCACACGCTTGCCGCCAACACCCACACCGTCGGCTCGCAGATCGGCGTGGATCCGAGGGCGACCGTAGGTGCCTCGGCTCTCCCTGTGGATCGCTTCGATCCGTGCCTGCAGCTTTGCGTCCGCCCGCGATCGAGCCGACGGTTCCCGCCGGCGCCACGCGTAGTACCCGCTGGTGGAGACCTCCAGCACACGGCACATCGTGGCAATCGGATACTTCGCCTGGTGACCGCTCACGAACTCGAAGACTTCGGCGGTACCGAGTCGGTCTCCCGAGCGAACCAGGCCGCGGCTTTTGAAAGGATCTCCCGCTCTTGCTTCAGCTGGCGGTTCTCTTTCCGCAGCCGCCCCAGCTCCTCGCGCTCAGCAGTGCTGAGCCCTTCGGCGCTGCGGCCTTCGTCGCGGTCAGCCTGCTTGATCCACTGGCGAATCGTCCAGTACGACGGCTCGAACTCCTTGGCCAGCTCGGCAACGCTCCGCCCAGCTCGTGCCACTTTTATGATCCGCCGCCGAAACTCCGCCGGGTACGGCCCTCTTGTCCTTGGCATCCTGAACACCTCTCGTGTACGTCGTAAGGTGTCCACGAAATCGGGTCAAGTCCATTCAATGAGTTAACAAGTGGCCCAAACACATGGGGCAGGTCATCGGCGCTCTCGATCGCACTCGCTACACCCACCGCGTGACGCTGGTCGCCGCGATCAACTCGTCGGCAGGGTCGCCGCGGTCGCTGGAGACCGTTCTGCTACGATGAGCCGCACACGCTGCGCGCTCTCGTCGCCGAACAGTCCCGCCACCGCAGGCAGAGACCTTGAACAGCCGCACAGCTCTCATACTTGCAGCGCTCGCTTTCTTTTTCCTGGGATCGTGGTCCAACCTGGATGCGCCGCTGACGTATTGGGACGAGGCGAACGTCAGCTAGGCCTCGTCGGGCGGGATCGCACCGACGCGGACATCCCTCTTCTACCTCATCCTGTTACGCACGCTCGGTGCCGCCGGGCTGAACAGCGTCGTACTGTTGCGCCTCCTGCAGGCGGCCGGCGTCCTGTTGACCGCGCCGCTGATCTATCTGTTGGCGAAGAAGTTGTGGGGCACCAACTCCTCAGGCTCGGTTGCGGTCGTTCTGTACCTGCTGAGTCCCGCCACTATTCAGGGCACTCAGAGCCTTGACCTGACCGACGCCTCCTACCTGCCTGTGATGTTCTGCGCCTGGGCTCTCTGGTATCTGGACGCCGACCGCGGGCGCTGGCAGTACATGCTTGTGCTGGTTCTGTTGAGCGCCGTGGCCTTCGGCGTGAAGGGCACATCTTCGTTGGGACTCCTCTTCATCCCCATGTTCGGCTTTGCCCTCGGCGGGTCGAAGACCGCGCGGTGTGATCAGTCGCTGAAGCTGGTCGCAGTCGTCGTCGGTTTCATCCTCTTTTCCCTGTGTTGGGCCGTTGTTCCGATCGACCTGAGGGTCGACGCAACGGTTAGCGAAGCGTCACAAAGACTCAGCTCCATTCTCCAGCCGGACCCGACGCGCAGCGCCTTTCAACTTGCTCTCGGCTTGGCCTGGTGGGGGCCGCTCATGGCACTGCTGACCGCCTGGGGAGCGTTGTTGTTGTGGCGCGACGCCGACTATCAGGGCCGAGCCCTCATCTGCGGCGTGTCCCTCTACTGTGTGGGCTACCTCGCCGCAGGCGGAATGAACCACGGATACCCGCGCTACTACATGGCGGTGCTGCCCATTTTCTGCGCCCTTGCCGTGGGGCCCATTGCTCACCATCGCATACAGTTCCGAGACCTGGCGGTCGCGATGGTGGCGTCAACGCTGCTGCTATTCGTCGGTGATCCGATACTTGGCCTCAACCTCGGGGTTCGGCGCGCCGTGCTCGAGGGCACACTCGCCTCTCACCTCGCCGGCGAGAGCCTTCGTTGGACGTTCTGGGTGGTCATCCCGATTGTCGTCGCGTGGACCGGGTTGCCCACCTGGCCGCGGCGACTCCTGGCGGCGAGCATGGCGTCTTTTGTGGCCCTCGGGATAGTCCAGATCGCGGCCGACTACACGACGGGCTACGAGTACGGCAGCGCAGCTCGTGAAGCAACGGTAGAGCGCGTCAAGCGCGAAGTACCGGCCGGCGGCGGCGCGGTGGTTGCTCCGCCCGGGCTCAGTGCTCGGTTGGAATCAGAGGGGCTATCGGGAATGGGTCACGCCGACTGGCGCAGCCGTGAGTCCGTCCAAGCGTACATTGGGCGGTCGGCGCCGCAGGCGCTACTCCTCGGCATAACCGAGAACTCTGTGGATCAGCTCAGATGGCTCCTGCACGACGCCCCAGGCGTTTTCGCAGATTGTCCGGAGCGCTTCGAGCAAATCGGCACCTATTGGGTTTGCTTTGCGACGCCCTCCGGCTTGCGGGCTCCATGACAGACCCGGATTTCACCCCTTCATCATTTCTGGCAACATCGTAGCCGGCTATCGTCGCGAGTCTTCACCAGGGCCGGTCCTCAACCGCCGGCTCCGGGTCCTCGATCGCCTTGTGCTCGGTGTTTCGGCCGCCGCATGTTCCCGGTGTCCGAGAGCGAGTTTTACCCCTCGGGCGCACCCGTTGTACGCATTGCATTCGAGCTCGAGGCCGCCGATGCGGTGCAAGGTCTGCGAACCTTGAACCCTCGCGAATTCTGGGAAGAGGTTTCGAACGGTCGTGCAGATGCGCCTCGAGGTGATCGAGGTCGAAGGGTTTGACGATGAATTCCGTGGCAGGTCGCGGCGACTGAGGATCCTGGCGCCGATGGCAGAAGGGGCACCGTGTACAGGACTGCCGCCCCGGACATTTCCTACTGCAGCTTCAGCGCCGTCAAATTGTTGCTCGCCTGAACGACGACGTACTGCTCACCGTTGTGCCGGTAGCTCATCATGCCGTAGGCGCACGTTCACCGGTAGCGCGATCGAGGCGAGGCGCTCACCCGTGGCCTTGTCTACCGCGTACAGCATCGGCGTGCCGTCGGTGGCGTTGCCGGTGTGGATGAGCAGGTTGGGCGTCACCATCTGCGCCGCCTGGCGCCCGGTACCCGTACTCTCGGGAAGCTCGACCCCTTGGAGCATCGGGTGATCCAGATAGCGCTGCGGCGTATCACCCACCGGAATCCACCATAGGTGCTCGCCGGTGTTCATGTCGATCGCCGTGATCTTGCTGTAGGGCGGCTTATATATCGGCAAGTTGCCGCCGCCGCGACCGCCGCCGCGCCCGCCGCCGCCTCCCCCACGGCCGCCGCTGATCGACGGGCCGCGGCCGCCGGCACCCACCGCGTACGCGGTGATGGTGATACCGGTGGGTTGGTCCCAGAGATACGGCCGCCGCTGATCGACGGGCCGCGGCCGCCGGCACCCACCGCGTACGCGGTGATGGTGATACCGGTGGGTTGGTCCCAGCGCTGGTCGGCCTCTGCGCCGGGCACCATGACACGCGTGCCGCAACCCTTCTGCGAGGTCACGTACAGAATGCCGGTCTCCGGATCGAACGCCGGGGTCCCGTCGATGTTGGTGCCGCCGACGTCACCGGGGCACCACAGAGAGCCGCGCTTGCCGAGATCGTTGTCGCGATGCAGTGGCGGGGTGAAGAGAGGCCCTATGAGATACGGCTCGAGGGCCTCGAGCGCCGCCGCCTTGAGCTCGGGCGTGTAGTCGATCAGATCGTCCTCGGTCAGCCCCTGCAGGTCGTAGGCCGCCGGCTTGGTGGGGTGTGGCTGGGTCGGCGACAACTGCTCCCCGGGTATCAAGCCCTCGGGTACCGGCCTTTCCTCGATCGGCCACAGCGGCTCGCCGGTCTCGCGGTTGAAAGCGTAGGCGAAGGCCTGCTTCGTGACCTGCACGACCGCCGGGACCTCTTCGCCGTCGATGTTGACGTCGATCAGTACCGGCACCTGTGGCGTGTCGTAGTTCCAGATGTCGTGGTGTATGAGTTGGTAGTGCCACACGCGCTCGCCCGTTTGCACGTCCAACGCGATCAGGCTGGTGGAGAACAGGTTGTTACCGGGACGGAAGCCGCCATAGAAATCCTGGGTGGCTCCGTTGGTCGGAATGTAGACGATGCCGAGCTCCGGATCGGCCGACAGCGGCGCCCACGACGAGATGTCGCCGGTCCACTCCCAGGCGTCGTTTTCCCAGGTCTCATGGCCGAACTCGCCGGGACCCGGCAGCACGTCGAACTTCCACTTGAAGTCGCCGGTGCGGGCGTCGAAGGCAAGGATGTCACCCGGGACCATCTCCTGGCGACTCTGGTTGTAGCCTTGCTCGGCCGAATTGCCGACGACGACCACGCCGTTGACGACGATGGCCGGCGACGAGCTGGTGATGTAGCCCTTCTCCAGCGGAATGCCGTCGGACGGGTCGAATTCGTGACCGAGATGGGCCAATAGATCTACGACGCCAGTCTCGGGGAAGCCTTCCACCGGTACGGGTTCGCCGAAGTCCTCGATGTGCTCGCCGGTGTTCGCGTCGATGGCGTGCAGGAAGAAGGCGGGGGTGACCAGGTAAACGATGTCACGCCCATCCACGTTGGCGTACGCAACGCCCTTCCCGTGGTTTTTCCGCATCGAGTACTCCCAGCGGAAGGTCTCCGGCTCGACGTAGTCCCACAGCTTCTCGCCGGTGCCCGCGTCGAGCGCGTAAATATGTCGCTTCTCGCCCGCCACGCTGATGAGCTTGCCATCCACGTAGATAGGCGTGGCGCGCGGGTTGACCCTGGGAAACTCGGAGGCGTCGAAGCTCCACGCCACGTCGAGGGTTTCGAAGTTGTCCGCCGTAATGTTGTCGAGGGTCGTGTAGCGCTGGCCCTTGAGGTTGCCGGTGATAACCGGCCAGTCGCCTTCGGTGACAACTCCGGGGTCACGGACAACTTCACGAGCCGGCGCGCCCTCCTCTCCCACGCCGGCGCAGCCGGCGGCAAAGAAGGCAAACATTGCCAGCCCGAGCGTGGCGACTCGAACGCGAGATCGGGCGTTACGGATAGTCGTAAACATATTGCGCTCTCCAAAGAAGCGTGGGGAGGAGGATTTTCTCAGTATCGCGAGTCGGAGAATACCTGTTTGCGGGCAAATGCTCCACACGCGGCGGCCGGACACTCAAGATCTGCGCCCCGGCAACGAACGTCCCGCAGCCCCGCTCAGGTCGCCGCCAACGCCTCGACCAGCCGCCGAACGTCGCTTTCGTCGTTGTACGGGGCCAGGGAAACGCGTATTCGCCCACCGCGTGTGCTGCAAAAGATGCCGTGCGCACGCAGTGTTGACTCGATCCCGCCGTCGCCGATTTCAGCTCCGGGGCGTGTGGCGGGCGCGACCGAAACGATGTGAGGCGAGGCCGCCGCGTCGTCAAGGCTGCGAAACGGCTGCCAGCCCAGGGGGTTCAGCGCGTCGATCAAGCACGCCGCGAGCGCCCTGGAATGCGCTTCGATTCGTTCCTGGCCCAGTGACAGCAACTGGTCCAGCGCGGCCGTGAGCCCGGCCATCGACAGGTAGGACATGGTTGATTGGGTGAAACGACGGGCATCCGGGGCGACGAGCAATCGCGTCGCATCGAACCCGAATGGTTCCGGCGCCCCCATCCAACCGGGCAGTGGCGGAGCTTCGTCGAGCAACTGCGGCGATACCGCGGCGATCGCCACGCCGCCGTGACCACCGAGCCATTTGTAGCCGCTGCACACCACGATTTCGGCATCCCAAGCCGAAGCATCGACCGGCACAGCGCCGGCCGCTTGTGTGGCGTCGACGATGAGGCTCGCACCAACAGCGCGCGTTGCTTGGCGCAGGCGGGGAATGTCGACCACGGTACCCGTGGCGTACTGCACCTGGCTGACCGCCAGCACCGAGGTCCGTTCATCGATGGCGCCGACAAGAGCGTCCGTCAGATCGGCGTCGGGGGTGTCGTCGACGAAACGAACCTCGCAGCCGCCGCGATCCGCCAAACGAAGCCACGGGCGCGTGACGGCGGGGAAATCGGTGGTTACCGTCAACGCATTGCCACCCGATTCGAGAGCGAGCAGATAGGGAAGCTGTCCGAGCAGCTCGCTCGCACCGCCGGTGATGGCGATTCCGCCAGCGTCGAAGTGCAGCAACCGGGAGGCGCGCTCGCGTAACGAAGCGAAGTACGCGACCTCATCTTCGTCGGACATGAAACGATTGCCGTGCCGCGCGACGTCGTCGAAAAAAGCGTGCATCGCCTCTACCGCAGGCCGACCAACCAGCCCCAGGGAAGCCTGATTGAGGTAAGCAGCCGTCTCCAGCGTCGGGTAGTCGGCACGCGGAAGAAGAGACGCTGGTTCGCCGATCATCGACCGGCTCCCGAGGCGAGCTCCTGCGTGAACTCTTGGTGCGTTAACCACAAACCCTTGATCCTCTTGTTGGTAAGGCCAACCCACAGAGAACGAATGCCGCAGCGTTTCGTTCGTCGCACAGTGTCCCGTCTGGCCTGTCGCAAGTCCAATCTCGGAATGACCGAGTGGCCTAACCTTGGGAGGCTGGATCCGTCCCGAGTCCTGTAGAAAAAGAAATGGCGTAACCTCCGAGTAGGAAAAACGAGTCGCTGGAAACGGCGACAACAAGGAGGTCACACCATGAGCAACGGTAGCACGGGAGAGGTATCGGTCATCGAGTTCCGTAGCGCCATCCAGGAGCTGCTGCACAGCCGCATCCAGGAGGCGATTACGATCACGCTTGAGGAGGAGCTCGCCGAGGCGTTGGGATGCGGGCCGTACGAGCGCAACGGCTCGCGGCGAGGATATCGGCACGGGACGTATCGGCGGCAGATCACGATGGCGCAGGGGCCGCAGGATCTGGAGGTACCACGGGGACGGCTGCTGCGAGAGGACGGCAGCACCGGGGAGTTCCGCAGCACGATCCTGCCGCGGTATCAACGGCGCACCGAGGAAGTCGACGAGGCGATTCTAGGGGTGTACCTGGCGGGTGCAAATAGCCGACGGATCCGCAAGGCGCTCGCGCCGCTGCTGGGTGAAGCGAACCTCTCGAAGAGCGCGATCTCGAGGGTGGTGGGGCGGCTGAAGAAGCTGTTCGGGACGTGGTGCGAGCGCGATCTGACCGGTGAGTCGTACCCGATCGTGTACCTGGACGGGTTCCACCTGAAGGTGAGGTTGGCGCGGCAGGTCGTGTCGGTGCCGATCTTCGCCGCGCTGGGAGTGGCGGAAGATGGGCGCAAGGTGTTGGTGGCGTTGCGTCGGGCCGCTTCGGAGGCCGGGTGTCACTGGAAGTGGCTGATCGAGGACCTAGAGCAAAGAGGTCTTCGGCCGCCCCGGCTGATCATCGCCGACGGCCACAAAGGGCTGGCCAAGGCGACGACGGTGTGGCCCGAAGCGAAGGTGCAGCGCTGCCTTCAGCACAAGTGGAAGAATCTGTTGAAGCATTGCCCGTCACACGCCCACGACGAGCTGAAACGAGACTGGGACCGCATCGTGAAGGCGGCAAACGGCAGCGAGGCGAGGGCCGCGTACAGCAACTTCGTGCGCAAGTGGTCGAGGTTGGTGCCGGCGGTGGCGCGCAGCCTCGAGGAAGCGGGGCTGGTGCTGCTGACCTTCTACGAGTTCCCCAAACCGATGTGCAAGACGCTGCGCACGACGAACCCACTGGAGAACCTCAACCGCGAGTTCCGTCGCCGTACCAAGACCCAGGGATCGTTCAGCACCGAGGCGGCCGGGGTGACGCTGCTGTGGGGGCTGATCGCGTTCGGGCAGATCCGCATGCGCCGCATCGACGGGTACCGGCATCTCGCCGCGATCATCGACCAACAGGAGGAGTTGGCCGCGTAGCAGGTAACATCAAACGTCCAAGCTCGGAGCCACGCCAGACGATTTTCTACAAACTTCGGGACACATCCGGAAGGCTCGGTGCCTTATGATGAATGTAGTGCTTCCAGGTCCGCTGGCTCCCCAGCCAAATAGCCTGCTGACTACAAGGAGCCGAGCACATGCGGAACCATCGTTTTCACAGGATGACCGCCGTTTGCCTCGTCGTCGGACTTGCGACACTCCCGAGCATCGCCTCCGGAGCCGTCAACCCGCTGTATTGGGCGCGGGTCGACTTCTACATCACGCACGAGGGTAAGCCAGAGAAGTTCGACGCCCGCCTGATTCTCGATCCCGCGACCCGCATGATCACGGTCGCCAATGAGAAGCACCCCGATGCCTTTACCTTCGCGTCGATCCCCTACGACGCCGTGACCTCGGTAACCTACTCGTACTCTAAGCACCCACGTTGGAAGACGGGCACGGCGCTGCTCATCCCGTTCGGCGTTTTCGCAGTACCGTTCTTCTTCTTGAAGGGCAAGAAACACTGGCTCGCCGTGACCTTCGAGGGCGTGCCCGACCATGAGGAAGGCTTTCTGTATCTGCGGCTCGACAAGAACAACTACTTGCAGATCATCGCCGCGATCGAAGGCCAGACGGGATTGCCGGTGGAACGCCTCGAGGAGAACTGAGCTGACTACCTACCGGCGGATCATCGTCTCTCCGTAGTTAGTGATTCTCGGTAAGAATTCGCTCCTCCAAGCTCAGCGACGACGTCAGGATCATCACGCACGTGATGAGCGCCGCCAGCGGCTGCAACCATGCCAATGAAGCGTCGATCCTCAGCACGTTGCGCAGCGTGCGCCGGTGCGCATAGGCAACGGCCACGTACGCAGCGCCCATCAAAATCGCGCCGGTCCACGGTGATTCGGCAACCGTTTGCACCGAGGTGACGGTCATCGCAATGGCGCCGGCGAGAATCAGGCTCGGTGCTGCGAACACGGCGAACACCAGGCCCGCGAGAATCGCCGCCTGCTTGGGCTCATCGCCGGTGGCCTCGTTAAAGCTGCGCGACCAGCTCGTCCAGATCGCAGGAAACGTGTCCTGGCCGATCATCACCGCGAGCTCTGCGCCGTTGCCCATGACCAGGCGATGCCCTGTCTCCTTCAGAAGATGGAGCAACGCCGCGTCGGCGGAGCGCTCGCCGCGGAGCGTGACGGAGCCTCCGACGCCTTCGTATGCTTCGCGGCGACACAGCAAGAACGGCGCGAACATACCGGCGGATTCGTCGGACGCGTCGTTGATCCGGCGAAACGACACGCCGATCAGGATGAAGTGCATGAAAAACGGGACCATGAGCCGCTCGGCAAACGTGGTCGCCGTGAGCTCGGGAAAGATCGTCAGCACGTCGGCGCGGCGCTGCTTGAACATGCTCACGGCACGCCCGAGAGCGTCGCCGCGCAGCAACAGGCTGCCGTCGGTGAAAAGAACCAGGTCGTGCTCGGCGCTCCGGAAGCCCACATCGAAGGCGTGCGGACGACTCATCCAGCCGACCCCCGGCGGGCCGGCTTCCAGCAACGTCGCGCGGGCGTCGGCTTCGAGCTTGGCCCGCGTGGGCTTGTCCAAGCACGCCCCGCTGAGGACTACGATGATCTGTAGATTTCCGTACTCCTCGGCCAGCAAGGCGGCGACCGAGTGCGTCACGTCGCTGTCCTTGTCGAGCAACAGGACGACACTCAGGCCGATAATCGGACCCCGCCGCTTGCGTCGCCTCTCGGGCGCATCGGGCAAACCCCGCGCACCGTTCAGGAAACGGACCAAGACGAACGCCGCCACCAGTACCGCGAGGAATTCGTACGCGAATGCCAGACCCGCCACTTTCACCACAGCCTGCTAGCTCTCCTTCCCGGTGCGCGGCACCGGGCTCACCAAAGGATTCGATCAGAAAAACACATTAAAAGTTATCAAAGAAAGCCATTTCGTCTTCTAATGCTTATATTGATTATGATTAGATAGCAATAGACAGAAAATTGTTGCGCGGAGGACGCCGCGGGGCGCCCCCGTTTCCGCTGGATCGAGATGCCGGCGGTAGGATGGCATCGCTTCTCCGTCTACAATCCTGCCGCCTCTCCCCTATTCCGGCAGTCAAATTTGATCGACAAGACTCTGGGTCCGTACAAGGTTCTCGAACTGCTTGGCGTGGGCGGTTTGGGCGCGATGGTTTGCGCGCTCGTGCTCGCGCTCCCCGCTGCCTCGGCCCAGTTGCAGCGCCCCTATGCCGCGGCGCGGCACGGCGGCAACTACATGCACAACTACTACCTGCCGCCGGCGCCGAGCTCGACGCCGTGGGCGCCGGCTTGGTCGCCTGATGGCGACTGGATCGCCGTAGCAATGAGTGGTTCGATCTGGAGGATCGATCCTGATACCGGAATTGCCGAGGAGCTGAGCTACAACGACAGCTACCACTCATCGCCGGACTGGTCTCCGGACGGTCGCTGGATCGTCTACACGGCGGACGAAGACAACCGCAGCATCTAGCTTGAGATCATCGAGGTCGCGACCGGTGAGATCCGGCGGCTCACCGACGACGACGCCATCTACCTGGATCCGGTGTTCTCCCCCGACGGCACCCGGGTCGCCTACATCTCCAGCAAGCCGAGCGGCTATTTCAACGTCTACATGCGGCGCATTCGCGCCGGCCGCTGGGCGGGCGACGAGATTGCCTTGACCTCGGACAACAACTACGGCGCCGACCGCCTCTACTTCGGCCCGTGGGACATGAGCATCACACCGACGTGGATGCCGGGTGGCGACGAGCTCTTGCTCGTTTCGAACCGCGACGTGCCCTTGGGCTCCGGCAACGTGCTGCGCGTGCCGGCGTACGCCGACGGCATCGACGAGGCGCGCACCGTTCTGGCCGAGCAGTCGCTCTATCGAACACGACCCGACGTATCGATCGACGGTCGGCGCTTCGTCTACTCATCGACCGCCGGCACTGCCGATCAGTTCAACAACCTCGTATGTGCAACCCACCGACGGCGGCGAGCCCTACAAGCTGACGTTCTTCGAACACGACGCATTCCATCCGCGCTGGTCGCCCGACGGTGAGCGGATCGCCTACATCACCAACGAAGGCGGCTTGCCGCAGCTCGCCCTGCTCGAAACCTATGGCGGCGGCCAACGCACAGTCTCGATCACGGGGCGCCGGTGGAAATGGCCGATGGGGACGCTCTCGCTGCGGACGGTCGAAGCCGACTCCGGCGCGGTGACGGCAGCCCGTATTCATCTGACCGCCGCCGACGGAAAGTTCTACGCCCCCGCCGATGCCTACGCCCGCGTCAGCGCCGCCGGCGATCACGTCTTCCACGCCCCCGGGAGCTTCACGGTCGAGCTCCCCGAGGGGAACACCGAGCTCTTGATCGTCAAGGGGTTCGAGTTTCGGGCGCAGCGGTTCGAGGTCGAAATCGAAGCCGACAAGACCACCGACGCAACGGTGCGCCTCGAGCGCTTTGCCGATATGGCCGCGGCGGGCTGGTACAGCGGCTCGACGCACGTTCACATGAACTACGCCGGCAACCTGCACAACACGCTCGAGAATCTCATGATGATGTCGGCGGCCGAGGATCAGGACATCGTCAACGAACAGATAGCCAACAAGGACAACCGCATTCTCGACTACCAGTTCTTCGTGCCCGGCGGCGGCCCTCATCCATTGTCGCAGCCGGATCGGATTCTCGTGGTCGGGTAAGAGTACCGGCCACCTTTCTACGGCCACGTCTTCATGTTCGGTCTGCGCGACCACCTGATCTCGCCGTTCACGACCGGCTACGAGGGCACCGCCATCGAGAGCCTCTACCCGAGCAACACCGACATGTTTCGCAAGGCCAAGGCGCAGGGAGCCACGGTCGGCTACGTGCACGGATTCGGGGGCTCCGGCGACCCGCTGGACGGCACTCTCGGCGGCGGGAAGGGCTTCATGGTCGACGCCGCCTTGGGCACCACCGACGCGCTCGAGTGGTCGACGGCGGGGACCGCGGGCTTCTACCCCCTCTACGCGGTCTGGAGCAACGGGCTTCGGGTGACCGCCGTCGGCGGTGAGGATTCGATCAGCAATTTACAGCGCAGCAAGCTGGTCGGCTCGGTGCGAACCTACGTCCATACGGGCGATCGAGGTCTCGAGATGGACGCCTGGTTCGAAGGGCTGCGCGCCGGTCGCGCGTTCGTTTCCACCGGCCCGCTCCTCAAGCTGACGGTCAACGGCAACATGCCCGGCGACACGGTGGAGCTGCCCGAAGGTGGCGGCACCGTGGAGATCGAGGCTCACGTTCGTTCGCTCACCCGGCTCTCCGGCGCGGAGCTCGTTTTCAACGGCCGGTCCATCGCCCAGACCGTCGGCCCGGACCCGCTCGAGCTCAGTGAGACCTTCGAAGTCAGCGACAGCAGTTGGTTGCACCTCCGAGCCCGCGGCGATCGTTCCGATCGCTTTCCGCTCGACGCCGGCTACGCTCAGGCCTTCACCAATCCGGTGTGGATTAACGTCGGCGGCCGGCCGCCGCGCAGCCGGGAGGGCGCCGACTACTCGATTCGCTGGGTCGACAAGCTCCGCGAGATGGCCGAAGCCTGGCCGGGCTGGCGCTCCCAGGCAGAGAAGGATCACGTCTTCGCCCAGTTCGACGAGGCGAGGGCGATCTTCCAGCGCTTCGCCGACGAGGCCGGCCGATAGGCTGGTCAGCCAGCAGCTCGGCCGAAGCGGCGGCGCTTGCGGTTGTTATCACCGGGCGGTCGGGGCTAAAGTCCAGGCTTCCCCAAACGATAAGCACACTCTCTGACCAAGGTTCGAAGATGGAACGTCCCGTCGTTGTGTCCCCTACCCGCATGGTTTTCGCTCTGTTCATCGTCGGCTCTTTGCTCGCCGCCGGCACGCTGTTCGCCGGCTCCACGCCGGCGTCGCCGCAACAGTGGACTCCCGGGAAACGTGGCAGCGACAACATCGAGGTGGTCTCGCACTTGCCGCTCGGCCCGGCGCTGAGCATCGCCGACATCGAGATCGAGCAGGAGATGTCGCGGCCGTATGCGTATGTGGCCCGCGAGGTGTTCGGTCTCGAAGGTGAAAAGGGCCTGGACATCGTCGATCTGCATGACCCCAGCCGCCCGCAAGTGATTTATCGCTGGCGCATCGAGAACCAGGACCTGCACACGGGTGCCGGCGGCAAGGACATCAAGTACTTCAAGTGGGACGACCGCTACTATGTCGTGCTGTCGGTGCAGTTCGGCCAGGGCGGCCCCGATGCCGACCTCGGCGCCATCATTCTCGACGTCACCGGGCTGCCGGACCCGGATTCGGTGCGCGAAGTGGCGCGGCTGCGCGAGCCCGAGCTGCTCGGCGGCTTCCACAATATCTTCATCTACAAGCACAGCAACGGCCGCGTGCTGTTGATGACGACGATTGCCGACCCGTACGCCCACGTCTACGACCTCGGCTATGCGGTCGAGGGCCGCGCCGACGAAGCGCTGGTGGCGCGTATCCCGGTGCCCGAGGATCAGCCAGGACCCGGCACGCGCAGCTACCACGACTTCTACGCCGGCTATCACCCCGACACCGAGAGCGATCGTTTTTACGGCGGTGGCACGGGTGGCTACTACGTGTACGACATCACCGACCTGGAAAACCCGTCGATGCTGGCGTCGCTGACCGGCATTTCCGGCGTGACCCGCGGCCACACGTTCACCCCGTCGCCCGACGGCCGCTACGTGGTTGCCGAAACCGAGTACCAGCACGCGCCGCTGCGTATTTTCGACCTACAGCCGGCGCTCGACGGCGAAGTACAGAACATCCGCCAGCCGATCTCGGCGTGGACCGCCGATTGGAAGAACCTGGTGCACAATCACGAGGTGCGCTGGCCGTACGTGTTCGTGTCGGGCTATCTGGATGGCTTGCAGGTGTTCAGCGTAATGGATCCGACCAATCCGGTAACCGTCGCCTACTACGACACCTTCCTGCCGGAACGCAGCTCCATGGGCAACCCGATGTTCGACGGCGTCTGGGGCGTCGACGTGCGCAACGCCGACGGCTTGATCGTGGTTTCCGACATGACGACGGGCTTCTGGGCGTTTCGCATGGACGGATTCTCGGGCTGGAACGGCGAGCAGTGGGGCTACCCCAACATCTCGAGCGCCCAGGACTGGGACAAGGGACCGGGAGGGCAGCGATAGATCGAGCTGCAGTCGCAGTTCGGCCTTAGCGGTGCACCTCGACCTGGGCAAACGCCAGCGGCGCGGCAACGAGAATCAAAACGAGCCCGAGCTCGAGGACGGCGCTCTGCCAAGCGGCCCCAACAAGCCGAACCTCGGGAATGTAAGCGGCGTGCTGTGGGGGGGGGCAACGGAAGGGCGGGCGGGCTCACGGCTTGAGAAGGCCGACATGTCGTGTTGAAGTGGGCGCCCATGACTCGAGTCACTCTACTACTCCTCTGCATTGTCTCGGCGGGGTGCGCGGAAACGCCGTCCTCGGTCCGCACCTGGGTTGCGGGAGACCACCATATCCACAGCCGCTACAGCGTCGGGTGGGACCGCGAGGTGGATCCACCGTCGCCCATTCTCGGCGGGGCCGCCATCTACCCCATTCCCATGAACGCGCTGATGGCGAGGCACTTTGGATTGAGTTGGATGGTAGCCACGGATCACGGTGGTCCCAATCACTCCAAGGTGAATCTCGAGCTCGCCTACCCGGAGCTGCAGATGTCGCGGGAGACGGTGCCGGACCTCGTCCAGTTCTACGGCATGGAGCTCGACACGCCCGGGGCCGAGCACAGCAGCCTCATCATTCCCTACTCGCACGACGAATCTGATGTGCTCTACGACATCGAGAAGGGCTTTGCGAAGCACGACGCCCATCCGCGAGACCCGGCGCGGGACACCGCGGAGAGGATGATCGCGGCGCTCACGTTCATGCGCGAGCTGGCCTTACCCCCTGTGGTCATCGCGAATCATCCCTCACGTACCGCGAGGGGCCTCGGCGCCTACGGCCAGTACGACCCCGCGGAGCTCCGTGGATGGAACGACACCGCACCGGAGGTCGCCGTGGGCATGGCCGGAGCTCCGGGGCATCAGGCCTCCACCCTGAATTCCGATGGGTCTCTGGACCCCATGGAATCCCGCGGAGCATATTCTGGCTACCCCACCATGGGTGGCTTCGACCAGATGACGGCTCGGGTGGGTGGCTTCTGGGATTCGATGCTCGGTGAGGGACGGCGCTGGTGGATCACGGCCAACTCCGACTCCCACGAGAACTGGCGCGAGGGCGGGTCCGACTTCTGGCCCGGTGAGTACTCCAAGACGTATGTCTTCGCCGAGAAGTCCCACGACGACATCTTGGCGGGGATCCGAACCGGTCGTGTTTTCGTAACCACAGGCGACCTGATCTCCGAGCTCTTCGTAACGGCAAGCGTGGGCGGCGTCGAGGCTTCCATCGGGGGTGAACTGGCCGTGCCTGCCGGTGCAGACGTCACGGTCACGGTTCGCGTTCGGGACCCGGAAGATCCCAACAGCCACGGGGATATGCCCACTGTGGCCCGGGTGGACCTCATCACCGGCGACGTCGGCGGCGTGCTGGCAGACCCCACACAAGACACCAATCCTACGACCCGGGTCGTGCGGCGTTTCACCGAATCTGACTGGGTCCACGATGGTGAATATCTGACCATGACCTACGTGCTGCAGAGCGTGGGCCGGGATGCGTACGTCCGCGTACGCGGGACGAGCACGGAATCGCTGGAGCCCGACCCGGACCCGCGGGGCGAGGACCCATGGTCCGACCTGTGGTTCTACTCGAACCCGATCTTCCTGGGCATTCGGTAGCCGCGCCATCCACGAAACACGTCGCGCTAGGGCCGAATCCACTCGAAGCCGCTCTTGCGGTACGCGGCCCCGATTTCCTCGATCTGCTGCGGGTCTTCCGCGGCGCCGACAACGGCACCGCCGGAGCCGCACAACTTGGCGACCGCGCCGCGACCCTCGGCGATGGCGACCATCTCTCGGTCGGCTTCAGAGATAGGGAAAAAGCTGGCGCGGAGCTCGAAATTTCGCCTCATGAGCGTGCGGAACCGGGCGTGGTCGCCCACCTCGAGCGCCGCCACGCCTTCGTCGACGAGAGGGCGGAAGCTCTGCATGACGCGCCGCAATTCCGCGTCGCCGGCGTCCCATCGCGCTCGCAGGTCGCCGTGTGCCCCGCTCGAAGGTTCGCCGCCCCCGGGGTCCCAAGCGACGAACAAAGGCGGCAACAGGGCCGGATCGAGCCGCCGGTACGAAGCCTCGGTGCGCGGCTCTTGTAAGTCCATCAGCATCAAGCCCTCGTACACCTGGATGACACGATCCATCGGGCCCCCCGCTAGGCCGAGACGGTCGACCTCGACCGCAAGCGCGATCTCGGCCAAGGTCGGCGGCTCGATGCTCACGCCGAACCATTTCATCAGGGCGCGCAGGGCGGCGATGACGATGGCGCTCGAGCCCGACAGGCCGACCTGGATCGGTACGTTCGTCTGGTAGCTCATGCGAAAGTGCCCTCGGGTATCGTCCTCGGCGAGATCCAAGCTCCCCCGGCAATGATCGGCGAACTCCACCAAAGTCGCTCGGAGGAGCCGCAATCCGTCCTCGCAACCGCGCTTCGACAGCGTGCTGTGGGCGCTGTCGAAGCTGTCGAAGACGAGAAGGTCGGAGTCCCCGGGCACGATCTCGAGCCGCTCGGCAGCCTCGATGGTCACCTGGGCGCGGAAAGTCCGAACCGAAATGGCGATCACCTTGCCCCCGTAACCGTCCGACGGGTTGCCGAGAAGCCCGGCCCGCGCATACGCCGCTCCGCCCGCTCGGGTCATGGCGAGGCCAGCCAAAATACACCGGCGATCAACGCAGCGACCCACACCCAAGCGACGGCGAACCCGGCTCCGCTCACGAAGCTCGGATAGCGGATCTCGAAGTCGGGATGATCGATGATCTTCCGCCCAGGCCGGGGCTCCGAGCCCTCTGGAACCTCGAAAGGAGCGGTCGGCGTCGGCTCGTGGCCGTCGACCGGGGTGTGCAAGGCGCGAAAGAGCCGGTCGAGGCGAGAGCGCTCGACCGGCTGCGTCAACAGGCTGACGACGATCATGGTCGCCAATCCGCACGACAGGTAGGCGAGCATCTGCACCGGCAGCCGCAGGGCCCCGTCAAAAACCATCGAGGCGGGCAGGTGAGCCACGGCGAAGGCGTTGACGTCGAAGACGGTGGCGAACGCGTTTCCGGCCACCAGGGCCACGAAGAAGGCGACCAGCGTCGACGCCCAGGCTCCGACCACTGTGGCGCGGCGCCAAAAGATGCCGATCCAGAACGGGATACCCATCATCGCCTGAACCTTCCAGAAGGTCTCGAGCCCGGTGATCACGCTGTCGAGGAAGATAGCGTACGCGACCGAGACGACAACGAGGACCGCGGCGCCGAGACGCCCGATCCAAACGTAGTGCGCCCCCGAACGTCCGGGAGCGATGAACGGCCGGTAGATGTTCTCGGTGAACAGAGCCGAGCCGGAGATCATCCAGGCGTCGCCCGACGACATCACCGCGGCGAGCATCGACGCCAGGAAGATCCCCAAGCCCGGGGGCCACCAGCGGCAGCAAGTCGCGAGCCATGAGCCCGTAGACCTGATCGATCTCGACGGCGCTCGTCATCCCTGGATACAGGGCGATGGCGCACAAACCGGTGAACGTCCACGCCACCGTGCAGATCCGTTTCAGCATGTTGCCGTAGGTGAAACCGACGCGACCGTCCATCTCGGTGCGGCCGGCTGCCGAGACCGCCATCGAGTGGGGCTGGGTGGAGTTTCCCACCAGCCCGTTGAGCGCCACCACGGCGACGTAGAAGACGGTGATGTCGCCTGCGGTTACGAGGGCGAACATCTCCGGATTGGCGATGGTCTGGCGCAACCCCGACATCCCGCCGACGGCATCGAGGGCGAACGGCAGGAGAAGAAAGGAAAGAACGACGGCCATGATCCCCTGGACGAAGTCGGTGATGATCGCGGCGGTGAGTCCACCGGCGACGCCGTAGAGGGTGAACAGGACGATGATCGTGGTGATAGCTGTAACCTCGCCGATGGCGCCGCCGCTCACGGCGGTGATCATGGCGCCGGCGCCCTTGAGCATGGTGGCGAGGGTAACCACCAGCTGCAGCACCGCAACCCCGGCGAACAACCCGGCGACCGAGCGCGAGTAGCGGAGATCGAAATAGTCGCCGGTGGTCAGAGCCCGCATGCGGCGGAATACCGGGGCGATGAGCCAGTAGAACGGGGTCGCGAACAACCAGATCCATTGCAGCCAGATCCCCGAGAGCCCGCTCGTGTAAGTCTTCGAGGCCACCGAGACCGCTTGGTCGGTGTGGGTTCCGGCACCGAAGGCGAAGAACAACATGAACGCCTTCTTGAAGCGGCGCCCCCCCATGAAGAAGTCCTCCGGGCTCTTCACCCACCGGGCCGCCCACACTCCGGTCCCGGTGATCCCCAGGACGTAGACAACGATGACGATCCAGTCGAGGAGCTGCATGGGCTACGGAAACCGGTCCGCCACTGTCGGAGCCAATCGCGGAGCAACCAACGAAGGTCAGCCTAGCAAGCCAGCGATCACGCCGCGCATGTAGGCGAAGGACTGTTTCATGCCGGGGAGAGGATCATCGGCGTCGATCTCATACTCGAGGTTCACGTAGCCCGCGTAGCTCATCTTCTCGAGTTGGCGGAAGATCGCCGGCACCGGGACCTTCCCCTCACCGACGATGCATTGGCTGGCGGCGGAGGTCAGGTCGCGGAGGTCCTTCATGTGGATGTCCAGCACCCGGCCGCCGCACATGTCGAGCACCTCGACAAGATCGATGCCGGTGCGCGCCGTGTGGCCGACGTCGACGCAAACACCGACCCGGGGATCCATGTCCTCGATGATCGGGAGCACGTCCTGGGGGCCTGGAAAGTGCTGGTCGGTAGGCCCGTGCACATGGACAGCGACCTCGATGTCGTACTCCTTCACGAAGCGCTCGATACGCGGCAGCGTCTGCGCCGTCGGGGCAATCACCATCAGCGGCATGCCGCTCAGGCGGGCGTACTCGAAGTAGCCGCGGATATCGTCGTCATCGTCCTGCTGCAGCGTGATCGTGCCGCCGACGACGATCTGCAATCCGGCGCTCTCGAAAGCACGGCGCCCGGCAACGAGATCTTCCGGCGAGCTCTCGTAGGGCTGGTGGAACGATTTGATGTTGACATACGGCGTACCGAGCTTCACGGACCGCCTGAATCACGTAATCGCGTGGAAACTGGCGCAGCGAGTAACTGGCGACACCCAGGCGGATCGGACTTTGCGCCGCGCCAACCAGGCCACCCTCGGCCGTGAGCTCGTAGACAGTTGAACCGGCGGCATGGGCCGGGGCCGCCAAGCCGGCCGCGCCCTGGGTTGCCGCGCCTCCCGGAAACGCCAGCGCCGCCCCGACCGCCGCCGTGCCCATCAAGAAATCGCGCCGCGATCGATCGGTCATCCCTACACCTTCGGCTCCCAGCCAGGCTCATATTGCCGGCTCCAATAGTCCATGGCCTCTCGATCGTCGATGACGTGGCCGTTCGACGGATCGCAGTGGAGCGCGTTGCCGGTGCGCTGTGCGATGTTCCCCAGATGGCACAGCAGGCTGCTCCTTTGACCATCGTCCACCGGGGCGTTGGGAGGCTCGTTGCCGCGGATGCTCTCCAGGAAGTTGTTGATGTGCAGCGCCGTCGAATCGCTGCCGCCGCGCGTATCGAGCGCCGAGACGGTCGTGCGCCGGTTGCGGCTTTTCACCTCTTTGTTGTCGAGGTCGTAGACCACGTAGCCGCTGCGATCGATGATCACCGTGCCCTCTTCCCCGTGAATCGACACGCCGCGACCGCGGCCCTCGATGGGGCGCCCGTTGCAACTACGCCCCTCCCAGGTAATCGATTTGCCACGCTCGAACTCGTACGAAGCGACCTGGGTGTCGTACATCTCCCAGTCGTCGTCGAAGTGGAAGCGACCGCCGGCAGAGGTGACGCGAGTCGGGTAGTCGACTTGCAAGGCCCAGCGACACACATCGATCTCGTGGGTGCCGTTGTTGTTGATTTTCCCGGTGCCCCAACGCCAGAACCAGTGCCAGTTGTAATGCACGACGTTGTCCCGATACGGGGTCCGTGGCGCCGGCCCCTGCCAGAGCTCGTAGTCGAGCCAGTCGGGCACGCCGGCGGGACGGCCGTGGCCGATCGAGCCCCGCGTGTTGGCGTACCAGGCGCGAGCGTAGTACGGCCGGCCGATGATGCCGTCGGGATCTCGCCGATGATCTCGATCGAGAGAGGCGCCGAGCGCTGTTGGTTACCCATCTGGACGATACGGCCGTGCGCGTGTTGGCCCGCCGCCAACAGCTCCCCCTCACGGGCGTTGTGGCCGCACGGCTTTTCGACATAGACGTGCTTGCCAGCTTGCAACGCCAGCAACGTCGCCGGCGCGTGCCAGTGATCCGGTGCCGCGATTACCAAGGCGTTGACATCGTCGTCATCGAGGGCACGGCGGAAGTCACCGACTCCCTGCGGCGTACGCTCCTGATGGTTCGATACCGAGGCCACGGTCTTCTCGACCGCCCGCGAGTCGACGTCGCACACGTAGGCGACCTCGGCTCCGGCGGCCTGCGCGAAGGTCTGCGCCAACAGGTCGCCGCGGCTGTTGACGCCCATGACGGCGACGTTGATGCGCTGGCTCGGCGCGTTCTGCTCGTAGAGGGCCGGAATGCGCCCCAACGCGCCGATGCCGATACCCGCCACGGCGCTCTGCTTGAGAAAACGGCGGCGGCTGTTGCCGACCGGCCGGTTGGGGATCATCTCTGTGTCGGAGTTTGGTGTTCTCATTCAGGCCTCGCTCAGTGGGTTTCGGGCGGTAGCTCTCGAATCTTGATGCTGCGAAACCAAACCTCGTCGCCGTGATCTTGAAGGACAATGTGCCCCGGCCGCCGCTCTGCGAATCCTTCGATCGGCGCGTACTTGCTGGCCGCGAGCAGTGTGGCGAACTCGTCTGAGGAGAGGTCGAACTCCACGACCTTGGCGCCGTTGAGCCAATGCTCGCCATGCCCGCCCCTGAAGATCACGCGCGCTTCGTTGAACTCGCCCACCGACCGGAGCTGCGTCTGCGGCGATGGCCCGATCAGGTCGTACAGTGCCGCGGTAGTTCGATTGGGACCGTTTTGGGCGTCGGGATGCAAATCGTCATCGAGGATCTGGTACTCGAATCCGAGCGCCGCGGACCTTGGCGGGGCGGACATCGACATTTCCTCGGAGACGTTGTACTTGATGCCGCTGTTGGCTCCCGGGGTGACCTTCCACTCGAGCACCAGCTCGAAGTTTCCGAAGGTTTCGACGGTCATGATGTCGCCGCCCGCGAGCGGCTGCCCGTCGGCAGCGGTGGGTACATTGCCGCTGGGAACCTTGCGAATCGTGCCGTCGTCAATCACCCAATGCTCCGCCGGGATCGCGTCGCGGCCAAGCCCGCGGCGGCCGTCGAACGTGACGCCGTCAAAGAGCAGCTTCCATCCGGCCGCTTCCTCGGCGGCGGTCAATTGGTTCGGCGCCGTCGAGGTCTCCGTTGCCGTGGGCGTTGCAGCCTCGGGTACGGGCGAATCTGATGGGCCGGCCCCACAGGCCGCCATCGCGATCGTGGCAAGCAAGGCCACGGGCCAACGAATGAGCTTCATCTTATCCATCCTTGGATCGGGGGCGAGGAAACGTGAGCGACCAAACCGACTGTATCTTGATCGGCGGGTTCGCCCACCTCAAGGGGAATCGACGGCTTGTCATCACGCAGGCGTACGTGGGCTATCTCAGATAGCCGAGCGCCCTGAGGCGCCGCACCTCTCCGGGCGTCAGGCGAACTTCCGTAGGTTGGCGAACAAATTGCTGCGAGCGGGCAAGCTCGGCATCCCATGCCTGTTCAATCTCGATGAGCTGGACCAGGCGTTCACCCATCGAAGCGCTGACGTCATGCTGCTCGGTCGGATCGTTGAGTAGATCGAACAGCCAGCCGCGCGTGTGGTACTTGAACCCGTCGACAATCAACACGCGGCGCGACGGCATCTCGCTGAGCACCACGCGGCTCTGGGTTTCCTCGCCTTCCCAGAGCGGCGCCAAGTCGAACCCCTGGAAGTGCTCGGAAACGGGGACGCCGGCCAGCTCCAGCAGCGTCGGCGCAACGTCGATGTTGCGGGCGTAGTCTTCGACGCGCACCCCTATACGGGGACCCCGGGGCCGCCGATGATCAGCGGCGTCTTGATGAGCTCGTTGTACAGCGTGTGCGCGTGGTGGGCGACGGTGCCATGCTCGCCGAATTCCTCGCCGTGGTCCGAAACGACAGCGATCACCGTGGACTCCGCCAGGCCGCTGTCACGCAGGAAGTCGAAGACGCGGCCGAGCGTCTCGTCGAACGAAGCCAGCTCAGCGTCGTACAGCGTGACGATGTGCTGCAAGTCGGCGTCGCTGATCTCCATCTCGCCGCTGTTGATTGCCTCCACATCTTTCCGCCTCAGCCGGTTGGCCAATGGGCCGGAGTAATCATGCTCGAACCGGTCGATGAACTTCGCCGCCGGCCTATACGGCAGGTGCACCTCGTACGAGTACAGGAACAAGAAGAACGGTCTTTCGTCGAGCGACTCCATCCAGCCTGTGATGCTGTCGAGGCTGCGTTGCGCCCGGCGCGGGCGCCGCGGGCCCCGCAGCCTCTCGTAGATCTCGAAACCGCGTGCATAACTCTCCCCCGAAAGCTGTGTGAGGGCCGCCGTGGCGTAGCCGGCGTCGCGAAAAAGCTCGGCAAGCAACGGAATTTCGGCATCCAGCACCTCGCCGTGCCTCCACACGCCGTGGACGGTGGCGTACAACGAGGTCAACAGCGACGTCTGCGACGGTGTTGTGTACGGCGCCTGCGAATAGTTGTTCAGAAACACCACGCCGCCGGCTGCCAACTCGTCGAGGTTGGGGATCGTGTCGCGCGCGTATCCGTAGGCCCCGACGTGGTCGGCACGCAAGGTGTCGATGGAGATCAACACGACGTTGGGCGATGGGCCTGAAGGCCCGCAGCCGGCAATGAACACCGCGCCGATGGCTATCGTCAGCAGAGCGCGCGGGCGCAACGGAAGTGTCCGGTTCCTGCATGCAGACATGGCGCCGCCAATGTTAGCAGGCCCTGATGGGAGTGCGGTGGATCACGCTTCCACCACGGCCTCTGCCCCGAGCCTCTCAACAGGTCGCGGCTGAGCGAACGCACGGCACGCGTTAACTGCGCTGCGCTAACCGACCACCGAAGAGTCCGCTCGATTGGCATCCGCTTGGTCGAGCCGCTCCAGCAAGGCCTGCGCCTGTCGTCCGACCCAATCGGCAACGAAAGCCAGGCCGCGCAGGCGGCGACGCGCCTCACGCAGGTCACCCCGCAGCAGCAAGGTGTTAGCCAGATACCAATCGGATATCCGTCCCGCCCGTGTCGAGGACGTGCCGGCGGTCAGCATGTCGATGGTCCTGCCCGACAGGTCGCCGCTCATGTAAAGGGCGATCCCGAGGTAGGCGGATGCCTCGGGTCGCACGGCCGGGGGTTCGATCAGCGATTCGAGCTTGTCGATGGCGCGCCCGTACTCGCCGCGAACCAGCAGGTCCAACCCTTCGGCCAACACCATGTCGCTCGGCGAGATCTCCTCGCGGTAACCGTACAGGAAGTCGTGAAACCATCGCGGCACCGGCTCACTGGTGGCATGCTCGGCCCACGGATTGGGAGCCAGCTGACGCGCCATCACGAACCCCCCGACCAAACCGGCGGCGATCGCCAGAACAAGCGCAGCAACCCGGGTGCCCCGAGGAACGCGCGGCGCCAGCGTCGATTTGGCAACGCGGGAACGCAACAGCATCATCGTGCCGAGCCGGTCTCCGCACTCCGCGCAATGGCGACAATGCTCGACGATGGCGCGTGCCTCGTCTCCGGACAACGCGCCGTCGACGTAGACGGTCAGATCCTTGAGGCTCCGGATGACCGCCAGCGTACGGACGCCTTCCCGCGCCGCGTATCGCGGAGGCGAGGTAGTCGAGGCCCTCCTCGATGTCGCCGGTGAGATCATGAACGGCGACGCGGCGGCGTGCCACCGCATCGAGTGGCACCGGTGGACGACGCAGCAGGAGCTGCTCGAGGGCGAGCCGGTGCCGCTTCGGCAGCTCGCGGAGCTCCTGCGCGGCCACGTCGGCAGCATGCCGCGGGTCATACGTCTCTTCGTCGTCGGTCAGCAGGCTGAGAACGCTGCGCTCGGCGGCAGGCTCGGTCGCTTCGCCGCCGTCACCCACGCCTTCCTGGCGTTGGCGCAGCAACTCGACCGCCGCGGTGCGAATGCCGCAAAGCACCCGTTCGTGGGCGCGACGTTCGCTGCGGGGCTTATCGGGAGATTGGAGAGCCCGGCTCACCGCCAGACGCACGATGTCATCGGCGTCGGCGCGGTTTCCGGTAAAGGCGCGAGCGTACAGCGTCCAGGCTGAATAGCGGCGCTGGCAGGCTCGCCGTACGGAACTTTCGGAATCTCGCAACATGAACAGGCACTCCCCTCGGAGTCGCCTGGGGGCAGCCACCACCTGTGTGAACCCTAGCCGGGGTCCCCGCCCGGTCGGCGTCAACGCCCAAAGCCGCAGCCGCCGGCGGAGGAATTGCCTCTTCAATTCTCTATACTTGACGCGATGAGCACCGGGACCCGCGAACCACACTTAACGCGATGAACACCCCCACCCGCGAACGACGACCGTTACCGCGCCGGATCCTCCCGTTGTGCCTGTTGCTGGCGGGCGCGGGCGCGTGCGCGGGACCGGACGCAACACCACCCACCGCCGAGTCGCACCCCAACATCCTGTTCATCTCGATCGACGATCTCAACGATTGGATCGAGCCGCTCGGTGGACATCCGCAAGCAATCTCGCCGAACCTGAACCGCCTGGCCTCGGAAGGCGTGGTGTTCACTCGCGCCTACACGCCGTCGCCGTCCTGCAACCCGGCGCGCACGGCGCTGTTGACAGGGCTACACACCTACACGAGCGGCATGTACTCCAATTACCAGTGGTGGCGCGAAGTATTGTCCGACGCCGTCACCCTGCCGCGCTACTTCAGCAACAACGGCTACTGGTCGGCGGGAGCCGGCAAGATCTTCCACAACAACATGGCGGATCCGATTTCCTGGGACGACTACTTCCCCTCTCGCGAGCGCCACATGCCGCCCTACCTGGGGCCGGTGCTCGGCTTCACTGTGAACATGCCGGTATTCGACACGATGTACGCGGATTTCGACTGGGCACCGCTCGACATTCCGGTCGAGGAGACCGGCGACTATCAGTCGGTACAGTGGGTCATCGAGCAACTGCAACGGCAGCACGAAGAGCCGTTCTTCCTTGCCGCAGGAATCTATCGTCCGCACGTTCCCTGGTACGTACCGCAGGAGTTCTTCGACCTTTTCCCCATCGAAGAAGTCGAGCTTCCGCTGCTGCGTAATGACGACCTCGACGACGTCCCCGAGCGCGGCGTCGAGCTCGCTTACAGCGGCGGCAACTACCACTCGCATGTGGTGGAAGCGCAGCAATGGAAGTCCGCAGTGCAGGGCTATCTGGCGTCGATCGCGTTCGCCGACCATCTGGTGGGCCGCCTGCTCGACGCGCTCGCCGCGAGCGCTCACGCCGATAACACTATCGTCGTCCTCTGGTCCGACCACGGTTGGCAACTCGGAGAGAAGGAGCATTGGCGGAAGTTCGCCCTGTGGGACAACCTGGCCCGCGTCGTGCTCATGATGAAGGTGCCCACCGGCACGCCGGGACTGCCGCAGGGAACGCTCGCTGGAGCCCGTTCGGAGCGAACCGTGTCGCTGATCGACCTGTTTCCCACGCTCATCGATCTGGCCGGCATCCCGCCGAAATCCGGCCTCAACGGCAACAGCTTGGTGCCCCTGCTCGCCGACCCCGGCGCAGCCTGGGACCATCCCGCCATCACTACGTTCGACTACTCCGAGTTCTCGATCCGCACCGAACGCTTCCGCTACATCCACTACATCGACGGCAGCGAAGAGCTCTACGATCACGACGCCGACCCCGAGGAGTGGGTTAATCTCGCGGCCGATCCCGCGTTCGCCGAAATCAAGGAACAGATGCGCCGCTACATCCCCGCCGATCCGGCGCCGCTCGTCGACACCTCATATCAGCTCAGCCCGCATCAAATCGCGCCGCTGAAAAGCCGCCAGGATTATGAATTGAGCAAAGCTGGCTTTCCCCGCCGCTAGCTTCGCCTTTTTTTGATTTTCCACCGCGCGTTTCTTTTGATTTCCCACCACTCGTTTTTCTTGATTTCCCGCCACCCACCCCCGACCTCTCGGCGCTTGCAGCGCCTCGTTGCCCGCTAGGCGCACAGGTGCAAGTTTGTCGGTCCAGCCGACGGGCGCCCATTGGGATCTGCGCCGAACTATTCCTGTGGGAAACGTGGGCAAGAGTGACGCGGAACGCGGCGCTCGGTTGGGGGAGGGTGGTGGGCATTCAAACAAACCCGCCGCGTGTGCAGCAGCTTTTTCGCTCTTCCGTGAGCCGTTTTCTTGCCCTTTCTCACATTTCGAGGGGAGAGCGATCCATGACTCCCCTGATTGGACGAAATGGAGATCGACGATGGGCAACAAGACCGCGCGACAACACGACAGACAACACGGCAGTCTGCTGGCCGCTTCGGAAAAGCGGCTTCTGGTATGGATCGCCGAGCGTCTCCCCAGCTGGGTCAATTCGGACCACCTGTCAGTTCTCGGCCTGGCTGCGATGTTGGCGGCAGGGCTCGCTTTCTGGGCGGCCGGCAGCAACAGCCTGTGGCTACTCGGTGTCGTCGTAGCGTTGGCGATCAACTGGTTCGGCGACAGCCTCGACGGCACGCTCGCCAGAGTGCGTAACCAGCAACGACCACGTTACGGCTTCTATGTCGATCACGTAATCGACCTGGCAGGTCCATTGCTGCTGTTCGGCGGCATGGGCGTGTCGAGCTACATGAGCGCGACGGTGGCCTCGGGTCTGCTCGTCGCCTACATGATGGTGTCGGCTGAATCGTATCTGGCCACCCACGCGCGCAAAGTGTTCAAGCTCTCCTTCATGCGGGTCGGACCGACCGAGCTGCGCATCTTGCTCGCCGTCGGCACCGTGTTCTTGATGTTCAAACCGTGGACGACGATCGCCGGCCAGTCGTACCTGCTGCTCGACATCGGCGGCGGCGTTGCCATCGCCGGTCTCGGACTGGCGTTCGTGGTCTCGGCGGTGCGCAACACGGTGGCGCTGTACCGCGAAGAGCCGGTGCCGGCACAGCCGGTGTCAGAGATACGCCGCCCGCATCGAAACCGCGAGAACATGACGACGCTCGAGCGGATGCCGCTGCTTTCCGGCCGATGATCAGGCGTTGGTTGCGCTTCAGCTCGGTCGGTGTGCTGGGCTTCGCGGTCCAGTTGACCGTCCTGTTGGGCCTGGCGGGGGGCCTGCAAATGAACTACCTGCTCGCGACAGCGATCGCCGTAGAGCTGGCCATCCTGCATAACTTCCTGTGGCACCAACGCTGGACGTGGTCGGACCGGTCGACTCACCCACCCCGGCTGTTCATGCAACGGCTCGTTCGTTTCAACGCCGGAACTGCGCTGACTTCAATCGGCGGCAACTTGATGTTGATGTGGTTGCTGGTAGGGGGGCTCGGCGTGCACTACGCGGTCGCCAACGTCATGACGGTGTTGTCGCTGTCGCTGGTGAACTTCCTGTTCTGCGACACCCTGGTCTTCAAGCAGGGTCGAAAAGTTCGGGTCAAGCCTGCGGCGGAAAAGCCGCCTGTGCGGTCGTGGGCTCGATCAACGTGAAAAGGACGAGCGTTCCGATGGCGATCAAGCTGGCCCGGGTAGTAGCGCGACGCAAACACCAGGTGAAGACGCAGATTCGCGGCAACGCCGACGGGAACCAGTGCGAGAAAAAATACCGTCGCCCCCCAAACCGCGCCGCCGCCCCCGACTGTCCACTCCTTCGCCAGCCACAACGGATACAGCATCGCGCAGTAACCGACGCCGACGAACAGTTGGTGAAACCGCCACCACCAAAACGCGTTGTGGCGCGGAGAAGGAGATACAGCGGACAAGCGTCCACCAGAGCTCGAGGTCTCCCGCGGGAGCCGCGAGGGACGCTCGTCCGCAGCTGTCGTCGATGGCGCGATGCGCTCCAGATTAGCGACCAGGTCGGCGGCATCCGCGTATCGGTCTTCTGGATCTTTAGGCAGGCAGCGGGCGAGAATCGCTGCAAGCTCCGACCCATCCGCTTCGCCGGCGTCGGCGAGGCTCAACGGCTCGACCTCGAGAATGCGGGCGATCGTCGAGGCCGGGTCGCCACCCTCGAACGGATGCGTTCCCGACGCCAGCTCGTACAACAGCACCCCGAACGAGAAGATGTCGAAGCGCGCGTCCACGGTGCGGCCGCGCAGTTGTTCGGGCGACATGTACGAGGGCGTGCCCAACACCATGCCCGGCAACGTGAGGCGCTGTGGTGACGAATCGACATCGCGGTTGCCCGCCGAGTCGGTAACAGCCGACGACGATGACGCCTCGAAGATCGCCAGCCCGAAGTCGAGGATCTTCACCTTCCCGTCTGCCGCCCGCATGATGTTTTCGGGCTTCAAATCGCGGTGCACGATGCCCTGGCGATGCGCCGCACACAGCGCCTCGGCTACCTCCAGCGCCGTGCTGACGACATGTTCTCGATCCAGGGGGCCGTCGATGAGCTCGTCGCGAAGCGTGCGGCCTTCGACGAGCTCATAAACGACGTAGAGCTGATCGCCGAACTCCTCGAGGGCGAAGACCGTGGCGATTCCGGGATGCCCGAGCGCCGCCGCCGCCCGCGCCTCACGCCGCAGGCGCTCGCGACTGCGCTCGTCGCGGGTCAAGTGAGAGGCCAGAGCCTTGATGGCAACATCGCGGCCGAGGCGGGTGTCTTCGGCCCGATAAACGACTCCCATCCCGCCGTGGCCAACGGCCTCAATAACCCGATAAGGACCGAGGCTCTCGCCGATGAGCGGATCTTCCTCGGCATCCGCAGGCAACGAATCGGAACCCAGCAGGTCGGCCGCTACCTCGAACGCCGGCTTCTCGATGAAACCGTCTGCCTCGTCGTGGGAGGCGAGCAGCGAGTCGACCTCGGTATGCAATTCTCGAACATCGCCGCACGCCGCCGCCAGAAAATCGGCGCGGTGCGCCGGCTCGCGCTCCAACGCTTCGTGAAACAGCTCGTTGACGCGCTGCCAACGGCTACTCGTCAATATCGGTTCCCTCGCGAACTTCGCGGCGTAGCCAGGCGCGGGCCAGCGTCCAGTTGCGCTTGACGGTGGCGGGAGAGATCCCGAGCGCTTGGGACGTTTCTTCGATCGTCAGGCCACCAAAAAATCGGAGCTCGACGATCCTGGCTTGCTGGGCGTCCAGCGCGGCGAGGCAGTCCAACGCTTCGTCGAGGGCCAACAAGTCGATCGACGTCTCGCTCGCCGGCCCGGCCAATTCATCGAGGGTGACCCTTCGTTTTTCACCGCCGCGTTTGTCGGTGCGCTTGGCGCGAGCCCGCTCCACGAGAATCTGGCGCATCGAGGCGGCCGCGATTGCCAGGAAATGCGCCCGTCCGTCCCAGTCCTGTCGCCTGTCGCGCAGCAAGCGCAGATACGCCTCGTGGACCAGCGCTGTGGGTTGGATCGTCTGCCCCGGCCGCTCGCGGCGCATGTAGGCGCCGGCGATCCGCCGCAACTCGTTGTAAACGATGGGCATGAGCTGCGCGGTTGCCGCCGCGTCACCCTGGCCGGCTTGTTCGACGAGGATCTCGACGGTTTCCGCAGTGTTCTCGGTCACTCAGGCCTTCCTCCCCGTTCCTTGCTTCTGCCCGGTAAGACCCATGCTCGGTGCCCCCGAAAGTTTTCAGCACGCTTCTAATGTGCCGTTCTCATTCTGGGGACGGCACACTAGGGATGGTCGGCGAACGAAACAGAGGTTACAACGCAACCCGGGCGTCGGCGGCAGAAACGGGGAACAAAACGCGGCTGCGCTGCGCCGCATCGTCCTACTTTAGAAGCAGTTGGCCGTAATACTACAAGCGTAGTATACTTGCCGTCATGAGCAACAGACAACAGGAGCCACGCTGGTTCGGCGAGGAGCTCATCCGGGCGAAGCGTGGGAAAAAATTTGCAACGATCGTGACTGCCACACGGCGGGCCGCCTTCCCTACTCCGCCTTGAGAACGACGATCGGATCGACCCGCGTGGCGCGCACTGCCGGGATCAGGCAGGCGGCCAGCGCGACCAAAGCCAAAATCGCCGGTACGGTAACGAACGTCATCGCGTCGAACGCCGAGACGCCGTAGAGCCAGGACTCGACGAATCCACTGAGGCCAAACGCCGCGCCCGTGCCGAGCACCAAACCGACGACGGCAATCTTGAGGCTTTGCCGCAGCACCAGCATCAGCACGCTGCCGGACTCCTCACCCAGGGCCATCCTGATACCCATCTCTCGGCCGCGCTCGGT
Organism: Acidobacteriota bacterium; assembly: GCA_965214245.1. GTDB lineage: Bacteria > Acidobacteriota > UBA890 > UBA890 > UBA890 > CBDCBL01. The sequence continues at coordinate 196,571 of CBDCBL010000007.1, read as the reverse complement.
AACGAAGTACGACATGACGCCGTAGGTGCCCACCGCCGCCAGCGCCAACGCGATGCTGCCAAACACACCGAGCAGCAAGGTCAGGAAGCGCGGCCGTGCCATCGAGCCGAACACGGCGTCCTCCATGGTCTGCACGTTGGTGAGCGGCAGCGAGGGATCGAGCGACCACACGGTCTGCCGTGCCTGCTCGCTCAGCGACATCGGATCCACACGGGTACGCAAGACGACGTTCATGGCCGTCGTCCCAAATCCGAATGACGCGACCTGGGGCACGTAGAAATACAGCTCGGTGCCAGCTGCTTGATCCATGCCACCGTTCTTCACGTCAGCAACTACGCCGAGGACGGTCATCCAAGGTGCGTTGGTGCCCTGGCGGAGGCGACGCCCGAGCGCGCCTTCCGGCCAGTACATGTCGGCCATCGCCTCGTTGATCACGACCGTCGGCGCAGCGGCCTCACCGTCGGCGGCCTCGAACAGGCGGCCCTCGAGCAACGAAATCTCCATTGTCGAAAAGTAGTCATCCATGACGTACTGAAAGTAGTCGGCTTCGCCGGGCGGGCCTTCGTCGGTGAGCTGAATGCCCTCGAATTGCATGGTGTTGAAGTTTGGCCGCCGGATGGGCGGCAAGCCTCTCACCAGCGTCACTGATTCGACGCTCGCAATCTCGAGCAGCCGTGCATTCAACTCACGGTAAAACGACATTTGCTCTGGAGGCCCGGCGTAGGTAGCGGAAGGCAGGAACAACCGAAACGTCAGCAGGCCGTCGTGATCGAAGCCCGGATCGACGTCCTGCAGCGCCGCGAAGCTGCGCAGCATCAAACCGGCGCCGACCACGAGCACCACGGCGAGGGCGATTTCCGAAACCACGAGAAGCTGACGCAGTCGGTGACGTGCGGAGCCGACCGTTGAACGTCCTTCGCGCAACGAAGCCGTCAGGTTGTCGGTCGTCAGGTGCAGCAACGGGGCGAGCCCGAACAGCAAACCGGTGACCAGCGAAACCCCCAGGGTGAAACCGAGAACAGAGACATCGAGGCCGATCTCGTTGAGCCGGAGGATGCTCCCGGCATTGGTGGCAAGCAACATGCCGACGCCCCACCGGCCAACGGCGAGGCTGACGGCGCCGCCGATCAGCGCCAGCAAAATGCTCTCGGTAACGAACTGGCGCAGCAGGCGCCCGCGGCCGGCGCCCAGGGCGGTGCGCACACCGATTTCCTTCTGCCGGCTTTCGGCGCGCGCCAGCAGCAAGTTGCCGACGTTGGCGCAGGCAATCAACAAAACGAACCCGACGGCTCCCAGCAGCGTGAGCAAGGCGGGCCGCACATCGCCAATGACTTGCGTCGTCAGGGGCTCGAACTGGATCTCATGCCCATTCGGACGAATATTGGAGCTAGGTTAGGTTTCCGTCCAGCCGGCAACCAGCACATCCAGCTCGGCCTGTGTCTGCTCCGAAGTGGTGCCCTCACGAAGCCGCCCGACACCGAACAAGTAGTGTGAAAACTGGCTGCCGGGGTTTTCTGGGTCGACCTGCAGCAAGCTCCACACCTGGACGCCGTTGTCGTTGAGGTCGAAGCGCGGCGGCATGATGCCGACCACCGTGCTCGGCGTGCCGTTTACCAGAAGCGTGTCGCCGACGAGGTCGTCACGACCACCGAAGGCGCTCATCCACAGCTCGTAGGACAACAGGACGGTCCCGGCGCTGCCCGGGATATCTTCCTCGGCGGTGAAGATACGACCGTGGACCGCTTCGACACCAAGCGTGGTGAACAAGCTCGCCGACGCGAGTCCCGCCGGCACACGGATGGGCGTGTCGGTGCCGGTGATGCTGACCTCGCCCGTGGTGTACACCCCCATGTCGGCGAACGACGTGCTTTGCTCCCGGTATTGGAAGTATTCGGGGCCGGACAACCAGAACTGCGCGCCGTACGACTCCCCGGGGTAATTACTGGTGATGAACAGGAGGTTGTCGGGCTCGCGGTACTCGAGCGGCTTGAGAAGGACCCCGTTGACGACACTGAAGATCGCGCTGTTGGCACCGATCCCGAGCGCCAGCGTCACGATGGCAACCGCCGTGAATCCCGGCGCCTTTTTGAGGTTGCGAAAGGCGTAGCGGAGGTCCTGCAAGAGGGATTGCATCGTAGCTGTCCTTCGGGTTGGCAACCGGGGAGACGGTAAGCCGCGAGCAGTCTAGCACAACTGCTGCAAATTTAGCACGAAGCGGTTGCACGGTACGGCTGTTTCCCAACGCTCGCGATTTGCTGACGCCAGCACGGCGAGAGATCTGAACCTCTTCCTTCTCCGATGCCGAAATACCCGTTTAGGTTTGGTACGGGGACAGAAGTTGAGCCGGTCAGGTCCAGTACACGCGAGGGGTAGTCGTCTTTTCTTGGGCACATTATTGACTATTAATAATTAGTAATAAATACTAATAATTATCTAAAAATTGTATAAGTATTAATAAATTGATTTAACATCTAGACAAATAATAAAACTACTTAAAACATATCAAAAGAGATCCGTTAGTAGTAAAGGACTCGCGGGTTCGGGCAAGACCGCGGGTAACGGATGGAGAGGACGATGCGAAGTGGCGGGGAAGGCTTTTCGTTGGTCGAGGTCCTGGTGGCCATGTTCATGGCCGCCCTCATGTTCTTGATGACGGCGCAGATGGTGGGCCCCGGTGTGGAGGCCAATCGCGCCGCCTCCGATACGACCCGCGCCAGCACACTCGCCGGGGATCGGCTCGAGGAGCTTACCCAGCTCACATATTTGAACCTGACACCCGGCGGGTCGATTGCCGCCGACGTGGGCGGATTCTCCGACACCATCGACGTCGACGGCGACGGACGCACCGACTACATCCGACGCTGGGAGATCGCCGATCTCGGGTCGACGAAGCGAATCCGAGTCCGGGTTATGTCGACGCTCGCCGTCGTCGGCCCGAGCAAGGAGACGACCTACGTAACCTTGGTCGCCGACAAGTAGTCGGAGGAACTCATGTCAATCAACTGCAGGCAAAACGAAAGCGGCTATTCGCTGGTCGAGCTCCTCGTGTCGACGGCCGTGTCGGTGACCCTGATGGGCGCCATGTACTCGGTGCTCTTCCAGAGCCAGGCAACCACCGAGGCGCAACAGGACCAGGCGGCGCTGCGGCCAGCAAGCGCGGGTTGTCATCGACCGGTTGGCCGACGAGCTGCGTCTAACGGGCTTCGATCTGGGCAGCGCCCCGGAGCGACTCACCGATGCCGGCGCCACGAGCATCGCTCTGGTCGCCGATATCGACAATGGCAACATCGCCGCGCCCTGCGATGCCGCCGACGAAACGTCCGTCGGAGGTGGAGCCGAGCGCGTCAGCTACCAACTTCAGGGAGCCAACCTATTGCGCTCTGTCGACTGCTGGGACGGCGGTGCGTGGGGCAACGAATACACCGCAACCTCGTCGTGGCCACAGACCTGCAGGCGGCGCGCCCGCTGTTTCGCTACTTCGACGAGGACGGCATCGAGCTCCTTCCCGGCATCGGTACGCTCAATCCGACGAATCGCGACCGCGTCCGCGTCGTCCAGATCGACCTGCAGTTCCGTGATACCGACGATCAGGCGCTCGGCATGGAGTATGTGGGCTTCGATCTGAAGACCGCCGTACGCCTGCGCAACGCTTTTTAGCTCTAAAGGGATGGACACCATGACCAAGGACCTGAAGCAATGTGCAGTTACACGGCTCGGTGACGAACGCGGGGCCACCCTCCTCATCGCGTTGATGATCACGCTGCTGGTGTTCGCGCTCGGCAGCGCGCTGGCAACCCAAATGCTGGCCGAGATCACCACGTCGGCGAACTATCGCAACCGTGGCGCGTCACTGTGGCAGGCGGACTCGGGCCGCGAACGGGCTGCTTTCGACTTCCTGGCGGACGCGACGTGGGCGCGCGACATGGTCGATTACTCGACGTTGCCGCTGGTGCTGGAGGCTCCTTTTCTGACGAGCGTCGTGATCAACGGAATCACGGTGAACTTCGTCGACGACGGAGCCGGCGGGGTACTGGCACAGTACTCCGACCTGGGCACGACGGTCACACTCGACGACGGTAGCTTCATGCGTGAGATGATGCCGCCAATGTCGCTGGCACCGGCCAACGGCTCGGGCAACAAGACGCTCTTGACGCTACCCGTCAACGCCACCGGCAGCAGCGGCGCGGTGGAACCGTCGACCGCGACCGTGACCTCCGACATACGCGTGGTCGTTCGCCGCATGACCGTGTGGGACAACGCGATCTTCGGCGGCGCCGGGCAGGCCGGCAACACGATGAACGGCAACGTGCAGGTGCGCGGCTCGATCCATATCGTCGGCGACCCGACCACCGACACCGACCAAGGCGGCACCGCTTTCGTGCTCAACCACTATCGGGGCGCCGGCGACAACGACAACTTCGGCGCCGACGCGTGGAAGCTGCCGTTGGTACCCAAGGTGATGTTCAAGGGCGAGCTGGTCGAGTCTCTGGACGCCGAGATCCGCGTCCAGAACGGTGACATCGACTTGAGCGGCAACGTGCCGTGGGGCGAGCTGGATGTTCCCGGCGACGGCTACAAGGAGGAGCTCGACGGCTTCTACAGCGACGCCAACCTCGACTTGAGCGGCTCCGCCGCGGTCCATCACACCGACTACGGCGGTTACGATGCTACCGGCATGCCGTTCCCCAGCCTCGATGACCCGTATTACGACGCCTCGTCCTTCACCATGTATGCCAGCCACCGGCAGTATCTCGACGCCGTCAGCTACACCATTCCGGTGAGTGAGATCTCCGAAAATACCCCGGCCTTCAACTATGACGACGGCAACGGCGCCCAGTGGAACCCGGCCACGGGCACGCTCGACATCGAAGGGCTCATCCGGATTGCCGGCAACCTCGACATCGCAACGAAACAGGAAGGCGTGGAATACCGGGGCGAGGGCACCATTTACGCCGCCGGTGATATCCAGATCCACGGTGACCTGATGCCGACCGGCGACTATCTCGATACCACCGACCCCAACATGAACAACCTGGGGCTCATCGCCGACGACGACATGAACATCGCGAGCGGACCCGGTGAGAGCTGGATCAAGGTGATGGCGGCGCTGTACGCCAACGACAAAACCACGGTGGCAAAGCAGACGCGGATTGCCGGCGCCATCGTGGCCAATTACTTCGATCTGGGCATCAATGTGCCGCGCGTCTTTCAGGCGCCGGGATTGGCAAACAACCTGCCGCCGGGCATGCCGGGGAGCGACCCCATGCTGTTCGTCACCGGCGCCGACGTGACCAACTGGTACCAGCTGCGGTAGACAGGAAGCGTCCGCGATACTCTTCGGGCCGTGCCGCTCCGGCGGCGCGGCCCTTTTTCTGTGTCGGCAATCGGCGACGAGGCGGGCACGCAGCAGGCGGGAAAGTTGCGCCTGCCGATCCTGACACGTCGGCACGCTGATCCATATGGACCCTTTGCCGCAGGCGGCGCTCGGCGCTACAGTGCCACCGTCGGTCCACCGACCCATTATCGGCCGCGTCGGGGGCGCCGCGGCGCAAAGCAAAGGACACAGCGCGTTGAGCGAGAAATTTACCTCCCGTTGGGGATTGCTGATCGCCGCACTCGGCATGGCCGTCGGTACCGGAAATATATGGCGGTTTCCGCGCATCTTGGCGCAGAACGGCGGCGGCGCCTTCCTGATCCCGTGGCTGCTGTTCCTGTTCCTGTGGGCGATACCACTGCTCATGGTGGAATCCGGGATGGGTCGAAAAACCGGGTACGGGGTCGTCGGTTCCTTCGGTAAAGTCATGGGGCGGCGCTTCACCTGGGTCGGCTGCTTCGTAGGCTTCATCCCCATGGCGATCACGTTTTACTACTCGGTGGTCGCCGGCTGGTGCGTGAAGTACCTGCTCGGCGCGCTCGGCGGTGGCCTCTCCAATGTCGATGGAACGGCCTACTGGGAAACGTTCCAGGCCTCGGGGTGGGAGCCGATCTTCTTTCACTTCGTAGCGATGAGCCTCGGCTGCGTAATCATCTATCGCGGCGTCGCCCGCGGTATCGAGCTGGCGACCAAGATCATGCTGCCGCTGCTGTTCCTGCTGCTGGGTGCGGCCTCGATTCGTGCGCTGACGCTCCCCGGGGCGCTTGCCGGGCTCGACTACATGTTCAACCCGAACTGGGCTGACCTGCTCAACTACGAGGTCTGGCTGCAGGCACTGAGTCAGTCGGCGTGGTCGACCGGAGCGGGCTGGGGCCTGTTGCTCACCTATGCCGTCTACACCCACAACAAGCGCGACGACATCGTCGCCAACTCAATGACCATCGGGCTGGGCAACAATTCCGCCTCGCTGCTGGCCGCCATGGTGGTGATTCCCACGGTGTTCGCCGTGCTGCCGGCGATCCAGGCAACCGAGGTGCTGCGCGATTCCGGTCCCGCCAACACCGGGCTGAGCTTCATCTGGATTCCACAGTTGTTCGGCCAGATACCGGGAGGCCAGGTATTTTTGGTGATGTTCTTCGCCGCCCTGGTGGTTGCCGCGATTTCCTCGCTAATCGCCCAGCTGGAGCTCGTCGTCCGCATCTTCATCGATGCCGGCCTGACGCGGCAGCGAGCGGTGATGCTGGTCGGTGGCGGCAGCTTCATGCTCGGCATTCCGTCGGCGATCAACCTGAACTTCTTCGCCAATCAAGACAATGTGTGGGGCATCGGCCTGATGCTCTCCGGGTTCTTTTTCGCTCTTGCGGTGCGCAAGTATGGTGTGCGCCGCTTCCGCGCGGACTTCATCGAGACCGCCGACAACGAGATCCCGGCGGGCCGCTGGCTGGACTTCGCCCTGGGCGTGCTGATTCCGTTGCAGTTTGGCGTAATGATCGTGTGGTGGCTGTGGCAGACAGCCACGTCAGCCGAGGCCTGGTGGAACCCCTTCGGCGTGTTCACACTCGGCACTTGCCTGGTGCAGTGGGGCATCGTACTGGTGGTCTTCTATCTGGCCAACAACGCGATTGCCGACCGCACGCTCGGCAAGGAATCGGAGGCGGCGTGACGCACATGAGGGGGAACTTGGCTTCGTTCGCGGCAACTTGCCTGCTGGCAGCGACTCCACTGGCCGCTTGCCAGGGCACGTCGAACGACACAGGTAACGGCGCGCCGTCCGCAGCCCCGACGAGTGCCGGAACGCGTGCCGCCGGTCCGCCGAACATCATCTACATCTACGCCGACGATCTCGGTTACAACGAGGTCGGCGCCTACGGCCAGGACAAGATCCCCGCACGCCCAACCTCGACCGCCTAGCAGACGAGGGGATGCGCTTCACGCATCACTACTCGGGCAGCGCGGTGTGCGCCCCATTACGCTCCGTGCTGCTGACCGGCAAACACACGGGCCACTCCTATATCCGCAACAATAAGGAATTGGGCGGGTGGGGGCCGGAGGAACCCGAAGGTCAATGGCCGTTGGCGGCAGAGGAAGTAACGCTGGCCGAGCTGCTCCAGGAGCAAGGCTACGCGACTGGCGCCATGGGGAAGTGGGGGCTCGGCGGCCCCGACGACCACGGGCGGCCGAACCTGCAGGGCTTCGACCACTACTACGGCTACCTGTGCCAGCGGGTTGCCCACAATTACTACCCGACCCACCTGTGGCGCAACGGCGACAAGGACGTATTGGTAGGAAACGAGTACTTCGACGCCCACCAGAGCATCGAGGCGCCGTTCGAGGACCGCGCCGACTACGACCGCTTCAAGGGCGCAACCTACGCTCCGGACGCCATTGCCGACGAAGCGTTACAGTTCATCCGTGACCACGCCGAGGAACCATTCTTCCTCTACTACCCGACGATCGTGCCGCACGTCGCCATCCAGGTGCCGGAGGACTCGCTGGCCGAGTACGCGGGGATGTTCGAGGACACCCCCTACCTTGGCGGCAGCTATCTGCCGCATCCGGAGCCGCGCGCCGCCTACGCCGCGATGATCACCCGCATGGACCGCAACGTCGGCCGTGTCATGGACCTGGTGACCGAGCTCGGGCTCGATGACAACACCATCATCATGTTCAGCAGCGACAACGGACCGACCTGGGTGGGCGGCAGCGATCTGGAGTTCTTCGACGGCAATGGGCCGTTCCGCGGCCGCAAGCAGCAGCTCTATGAAGGCGGTATCCGCGTGCCGATGATGGCTCGCTGGCCGGGCCAGATCGAAGCCGGCAGCGTTACCGACCACCTTTCGGCGCAGTGGGACGTGCTGCCCACCGTGCTGGATCTCATCGGCGACGGCACCGTGATATGGGATGGCTCCTCAGACATCGACGGCGTCAGCTTCGCGCCGACGCTCCTAGACAAAGGGACACAACAACGGCACGAAGTCATGTGCTGGGAGCTCGGCCGTCAGCAGGCCGTGCGTGCCGGCGATTGGAAACTGTACCGTCGGACCGCCGCTGACGACGAGATCGTCACGGTCGAGCTCTTCAACCTAGCCGACGATCCCGGCGAACAGACCAACCTGGCCGACCGGGAGGCCTGAGAAGCTCGCCGAGATGATCGAGCTTGCCCGGGCGTCACGCGTTCCCTCGGAGGTGTTCCCCTCGCCGTTCGACGGCGCTTGAGGCGCCGCGCGGCTCATTGTCTACGGCTTGCCAGCTGAGTACAGTCTCCGCACGATGTGGAACCTCCCAGGCCTGCAACGTACTTCATTCAGGGCGGCAATCGGTTGTCTGCTGGCGTTGTCGGTCATTGCGGCGTGCGCCCGGAACAGCGCAAATGAGCCGGACGAGGCACGCCCCTTGGAACATCCCAACATTATCTTCGTCTTCACCGACGATCACGCGACGCACGCCATCAGCGCCTACGGTTCGGTGATCAACACGACGCCGAACCTCGACCGGCTCGCCCGCGAAGGAATGCTGTTTCGCAACGCGTTCGTGACGAACTCGATCTGTGCGCCGAGTCGCGCCGTGATCCTGACGGGCAAGCACAGCCATTTGAACGGCATCATCGACAACCGGCTGGAGTTCGACGGCTCGCAAACGACGTTCCCGAAGCTCCTGCAGCAAGCCGGTTACCAAACGGCGATCGTCGGCAAGTGGCACCTCAAGAGCGCGCCGACCGGCTTCGACTACTGGAAAGTGCTGCGCGGCCAGGGCCCCTACTACAACCCGTTGTTCCTGACGCCCGACGGCGAGGAAACCCACAGCGGCTACACCACCAACATCATCACCGACCTCACGCTCGACTGGCTGGCCAACGAGCGCGACCCGGACGCGCCGTTTATGTTGATGACCCAGCACAAGGCGCCGCACCGGCGTTGGGAGCCCGGCCTCGAGTACCTGTCGATGTACGACGATGTCAAGATCCCCGAGCCGCCGACGCTGTTCGACGATCACACTACCGGCAACCGCACCAGCGCCCGCCTCACCCAGGACATGTCGATCGCTGTGACGATGGACGAGGTCGACCTCAAGCTGGTTCTGCCGCGCAGCCTCAACGACGAACAGTCGGTGCCGTGGAACGCGGCGTACGAGCCCAAGAACGAGGCGTTCCGTGAGGCCGGGCTCGAGGGCGACGACCTGGTGCGCTGGAAGTATCAGCGCTATCTCAAGGACTACCTACGTTCCGTCGCCGCCGTAGACGACGACTTCGGCCGGCTGCTCGATTACCTCGACGAGGCGGGCCTCGCCGACAACACCGTGGTCATCTACAGCTCCGACCAGGGGTTTCTCCTCGGCGATCACGGCTGGTTCGACAAGCGCTGGATGCTAGAGGAATCGCTACGCATGCCGCTGATGGTGCGGTGGCCGGGCGTCACGGAGCCCGGCGCCGAAGACTCGCACCTAGTGCAGAACCTCGACTTCGCCCAGACGTTCCTGGACATCGCCGGCGTAGCAGGGCGGGCGGGTTCCCAAGACATGCAAGGTAACTCGCTCGTACCGCTGTTGCGCGGCGCCGATCCGAGCGACTGGCGCGAGGCGATTTACTACCACTACTACGAGTACCCGGCAGTACACAGCGTGCGTCGCCACTACGGCGTGCGCACCGACCGTTACAAGTTGATCTACTACTACAACATCGACGAATGGGAGCTCTTCGATCTGGAGAGCGACCCCGACGAGCTGATCAACCTGTACGACGAGCCGCGGCAGGCGGCACGGATCGCCGAGCTGAAAGCGGAGCTGCAGCGCTTGCGGGAGATCTATGGGGTCCCGGCCGTTGACTCCGACGTGTTGGCGCGTCGCTGAGCCTGGTAACCGGGGCGGCGGCGCCGGATAATCGCCTCGCCACCCCACCGAGGAGGACGCATGCACGACGTGGACCTCAAGGGACGTATTTGCTGGTACGACTTGATGACGACAGCTCCCGAGGCCGCCATCGACTTCTACAAGGCCGTCATCGGTTGAGAAACGACCGCGGCGGACGGCGGCGATCCCCCGTACACGATGTGGACCAACGATGACACGAGAATCGGCGGCGTCATGCAGCTTCCCGAGGAGGCATCGGCGCAGGGGGAGCCCTCGCGCTGGCTGTCGTACGTGCTGGTTTCCGACATCGCCGCAACGGCGCAGCAAGTCACCGAGCTCGGTGGCTCGGTCTATGTCCCACCGACGGATATTCCCGAGGTGCGCAGCTTCTCGGTGTTCACCGATCCCCAGGGAGCGATGATGGCGATGTTCGCACCGAGCGGCGCTGCGCCGGGGAACGACGGCCCCTGGGGAGTCGGAAAAATCTCCTGGCACGAGCTGGCAACGACCGACCACGAGAAGGCCTTCGAGTTCTATGGCGCGCTGTTCGGCTGGCAGAAGACCGATGCCATGGACATGGGTGGGCAGGGCGTCTATCTGATGTTCGGCCGTGCAGGCCAGACGCTCGGCGGCATGTTCAACAAGAGCGACGAGATGCCGGGACCCCCCGCGTGGCTGTGTTACACGAGTGTCGACGACGTTCACAGGACTGTCGAGGTAATCCTGGAGATGGGCGGTACGGTGTACAACGGACCGCCGGAGGTGCCGGGCGGCGACATGATCGCCCAGTGCGTCGACCCCCAGGGCACCTCATTCGCCGTCCACTCGCGGCCGACCGCCGCCTGAGCTACTCCGAACACAAGGCGAGCTGAGGGTCCAAGCAAGCGGCTCGACGGGGAAAACAGACGGCAACACACTTGCTCCCCGGTCCGCTTGTGGGCCACCATCGGCTCGAATACTCGGCTGCGGAACAACAGAAAGAGAGAAAACCAGAGATGAACAGGATCGCTGCCGTTGCGACCGCCGCGTTGATGGTCGCCGCCGCCTGGCTCCCCGCGAGCCAGGACGCCAACATCGAAGTCGAGCAACTCAGCGACAACGTGTACTTGTACACCTACAACGTGCACCGGTCGTTGTTCGTGGTCACGGACGACGGCGTGCTGGCTACGGATCCACAATCGCCCCAGGCCGGCCGACGGTTCGTCGAGGAGATCCGCAAGATCACCGACGCACCCATTCGCTACCTAGTCTACAGCCACCATCACGACGATCACGTCTCCGGAGGCGCCGCATTCCCCGATGGCACCACGGTGATCTCGCATCGCAACACCGTGACCCACATCGAGGCGGGGTCGGAAATCCGGGCCGTCGACGAGGTCTTTGACGATGAGCGCTCGATACGGCTCGGTGACCTGGAAGTCCGGCTTCTCTACCCCGGCCCCTCGGAGACCGACAGCAGCATCATCGTCTGGATCCCCGATCAGGGCGTGGCGTTCATGGTCGACGCGGTGGCGGTACGCACCGTTCCGTGGCAACGCATGACGGACGCCAGCCCGTACTCGTGGATCGAGGCGCTCGAACGACTCGACGCGCTGGATTTCGAGATCCTCGCGCCGGGGCATGGGCCCACCGGGCGAAAAGAGGATGTCGGCGAGAACATCCAGTACTTGCGAGATCTGACGGCGGCCGTCCAGGAGTGGATCGACCGGGGCGAGAGCCTCGAGCAAATCCAGGCAAACCTCGAGCTGCCGCAATACGCCGGCTGGACGCGCTACGACCAGCATTTCGACCTCAACATCGAAGGCGTGTACCGCGAGCTCACCAAGGAGGGCGACGGGGTGAACTGGCCGGGCTTTCGCGGCACGCGGGCGAGCGGCATTGCCGAGGGCTATCCGACACCAACCACGTGGGACGCAGAGGCCGGAGACAACATGCTGTGGAAGACGCCGCTTCCCGGCCTCGGGCACTCGAGTCCCGTCGTTTGGGGTGATCGCGTATTCGTGACGACGGCCGTCAGCTCAGCAGACAACTCCCTGAGGGTCGGTTTGTACGGTGACATCGCCCCCGTCGAAGACGACAGCCAACACACCTGGATCGTGTATGCCATCGACAAGATCAGCGGCGAGATCGTCTGGGAGCGCACGGCGCACGCCGGCATCCCCAAGATCAAACGGCACACCAAGGGGACGCACGCCAACGCCACCATGGCCACCGACGGCGAGCACATCGTTGCCTACTTCGGCTCCGAAGGCTTGTACGTGTACGACATGGAAGGCAACGAGGTGTGGCGAAAGGACCTCGGCGTTCTCGATGCTGGCTTCTACGTGGTGCCGGAGGCGCAATGGGGCGTGGCCTCATCGCCGATTATCCACGACGGTAGGGTGATCATTCAGGCGGACGTCCAGGACGATTCGTTTGTCGCCGCCTTCGATATTGCCGACGGCACCGAGATCTGGCGCACGCCGCGCGGCGACGTGCCGACGTTCGGCACCCCGAACGTCTACGAGTCGTCGTGGGGCCAGCAGCTGGTGGTGAACGGTTATCACCACATCGGCGCCTACGATCCCGGCTCCGGCGAAGAGCTTTGGCGCTTGCGCGGCGGCGGTGATATTCCGGTCCCGACGCCGATCTTCGGGCACGATTTGATCTTCATCACCAACGCCCACGGATCGATGTCGCCGATCTACGCAATCCGCGCGTCGGCGGCAGGCGATATCTCGCTAGCCGAAGACGCCACCTCGAACGATCACGTAGCGTGGTCGGTGCGGCGCGGCGGCGGTTACATGGTTACGCCGCTGGTGTACGGCGACTACCTGTACAACCTGCGCAACAACGGTGCGCTCAGCGTGTTCGACGCTCGTACCGGCGAGCGCATGTACCAGGAACGCCTCGGCAACGGCGGCGGCTTCAGCGCGTCGCCGGTGGCGGCCAACGGCATGGTGTACTTCACCAGCGAAGACGGCGACATTTTCGTCGTCAAGGCGGGACCCGAGCTCGAGCTTCTGGCCACGAACAACATGGGTGAAGTCTGCATGGCGACCCCGGCCATCTCCGAGGGCATGCTGTTGTTCCGCACCCAGGGCCACATCATGGCGATCGCTCCGCCGCAATGATCGGCGCACGACCGCTGACGGCGGTCATCTGGGACTACGACGGCACACTCGTCGACACCCGTGCCAAGAACCTCACCATCACTCGCTCGATCGTCGAGCACTTCACGGGCGTCGACCCGGACACGATCGAGCCCCTGCGCTCGCTCGAGGAGTACACCGACGCCCTGCACCGGCATCACAATTGGCGCCAGCTCTATGTCACCGAGTTCGGCATGGCCGAGGCTGACACCGACGCGGCCGGCGAGCTGTGGACCGAGTACCAGCTCGCCGACACGACCGTCGCGCCGCTGTACGAGGGTATCGATCATGTCCTGCAGGTGCTCGCTGCGTTGCCCCACGGCATCGTGTCGATGAACTCGCAGGCCAACATCACCCGCTCGCTCGACGAGATAGGCCTGCTCGAACACTTCAAAGTCATCGTCGGGTACGAGGAGGTCGACGCAAACAGGCAGAAGCCCGCTGCCGACGGCGTTCTGCTGTGCCTGGAGAAGCTGACGCGCTTCGCCCCGGGCCACGTCGCCTACGTCGGCGACCACCACATCGATATTGAATGCGTTCGCAACACCAACGATGCCCTCGTAGAAGAGGGTCACGACATCAAGGTGTTCGCCATCGCCGCCGGCTACGGCAACGGTGCCCAAAACGGCGCCTGGCCGGAAGATCCCGACTACGAGATCGCGAGCCCGCGCGAGCTCGTCGAGATTGTAAAGGGGTGACGCACCGAACCCGGGAATTCGGGCCGCCACCGAAGGCGGCATTCGACGGCGCCTAGAAACTCCAGAGCGCCAACGAATCCAAGTCCTTGATCAGAACGCCCTGCGAGGTGAACACCGGGTGGGCCCACGTCGGGGTGGCCGCGACCTCGTACTCGACGAGCGGTTCGTAGGAATCGGCAGCAGCTTCGACGATCACCAGCCGGGCCTCGTCGGTGAGAAAGGCCACCCGATCGCCAAGCAGGATGATCGAGGCGTTCTCCCCTTCCCGGCCACGGCTCGTCCAGATCGGCTCGCCGGTATCGAGGTCGATGCACAGGAACTGACCGGCGCGCTTGTGCGACATGCCGAACATCCGGTTGCCGACCCGCACCGGCGAGCTCATGTACAGCGGCAGCCTGTTGTTGCGCCACACTTCGGTGGCGGTCCAAGCCTGCAGCTCGATAACTTCCGAGCCAATCGGGCGGCCGGCCTGCGGTGTCGATCCCGTCGCCATGGCGACGCCGCGCATCAACTGCAACTGCATCACGAACAGGGCCTGGTCGAGCCCCGACAGGATCACGCGGTCGCCGACGGCCAGCGGCGTAACCGTGTTCTGCTGGTGGTCGGTCTCGAACGGCATGCTCCAGGCCGTGCCGCCGTCATCCAGGTTGACGACGATGATGTGCTTGTCGGATTGGGTCACCAGGATCGGCGTGTCGTCGATCTCGACGACGATCGGTGACGCGTACCCCGGTGTGAATTCGTCGTTGGCCCAACGGGTCTCACCGGTGGTAACGTCGAAAGCCGTCAGCGCACCGGCCTGATCCCAACCGATGTGGGCAATCAGCGTGTCATCGACGACGATCGGCGACATCGCGGAGCCGTATATCGGCGCGGTCTCCGGGTATTGATCGGAAAACTCGCGGCGCCACAGCAACTCGCCGCTCGCCGCGTCAAATGCCGACAGGATCTCGGTGATCCCGAAGGTGAACATGCGTCCGTCGACGACCACGGGTGTCGATTTCGGACCCGGGCCGTGCGAGCGTGCCGCCGGGTTCATCGTGTAGGGCGCCGCGTACGACCGGCGCCAGATCTCGCTGCCGTCGACCAGCGACAGGGCGCGCGCGATCTCTTGCTCATCCTCGCGACTGTGCAGGTACACAACGTTGCCGACGATTACGGGGCTCGAGTGTCCTTCGCCCACCGGCACCTGCCAGCGCCGCGTCAGCTCAGCCGGCAGCTCCGCCGGCAAAGTCGACGCATCACCGACACCGTCGCGCCCCGGCCCCCGCCACTGGTTCCAGTCCTGGGGCTGCTGGTGAGAGGTTGCCGACACAGGTGCGATGAGCAGCAGCGCGGCGAAGGAAGTGAGCTTCAGTCTTCGAGACGTTGATCGCATGCGAAAACTGTATCGCAAACTGCACTCCAAGACCGGTCTCGGCTCCGCGATCGCTAACACGTACGGGAAGAGAAGAAGACTCTATCCCAAACCAGCCCGAACCTGTCGGCACGTTTCGGCGCCCGAGCGCCGAGAAGACCGTGGATCCTAGGCGCGCGTCGCGAGGGGGACCGAGGCGTACTTAACGTACGTCGAGGTTCACGGAGCAAGCGCAACGACGGAGACGCGGGCTTATCGGCGCCCGCGCTTAATCGATCAGCTCTTTAAGAGACTTGCCTCTCAGGGGATGGCGCAGCTTGCGTAAAGCCTTACCTTCGATCTGGCGGATGCGCTCACGCGTCACGCTGAAGAAATTGCCGATCTCCTCAAGGGTGTAGAGGCGCTCCTCGTTGATGCCGAAGCGCATGCGCACGACCTTCTCCTCGCGCGGCGTGAGCGTCGACAGCACGCGGCGTGTCTGTTGGCTCAGATCCTTGGCGAGCAGCGTCTCCACCGGAGAGATGGCGTCCTCGTCGCTGATGAAGTGACCCAGCGTCGATTCGCCGTCGCTGTCGTCACCACCGATCGGCGTGTCGAGCGAGCTCGTCTTCTTGCCCGCCTGCAGCGCCAGCTTGACCGTGTCCAGCGGCACTTCCATCGCCTCGGCGATCTCGTGCGGCTCCGGCTTGCGGCCCAGAGATTTGTACAGCTCGGCGGCAGTCTGCGAAACCTTGCGCATCGTCTCGGTCATGTGGACCGGCACGCGAATCAGCTTGCCCTTGTCAGCGAGACCGCGCGTGATGGCCTGGCGAATCCACCAGGTCGCGTAGGTCGAGAACTTGAAGCCCTTGGTGTAGTCGAACTTCTCGACCGCGCGCATCAGGCCGATGTTGCCTTCCTGGATCAAGTCCGAAAACGGCAGCCCGAAGTTGGTGTATTTCTTGGCGATCGAGATGACCAGACGCAAGTTGCGCTCGGTGAGCTCACCTTTGGCCCATTCCATGCGAACCTCGGACTCTTCGATCGACTCGAGGTAGCGAATCAGCTCCACGCGCGTCACCAGGTGCTCGCGGGCCCGCTCCTTGATTTCCTTGTCGTCGCCGGCGTGGTTGGCACGGGCGAAATCGCCGGCCAACCGCCGCATGCGGATGATGATCTCGTCGACGACAGCGTCGGTCAGGTTGAGCGTTTCGAGCGCTTCGCCGATCTTGCCCTGGAGCTCGATGAGATCGAGACGAACCTGCAGCTCGGTATCTTCGCGGAGCTTGCGGTTGAGCTTGCCGCGGACCTTCTTCAGCTCGCCGCGCAGCTTCTCGACCTTGCGCAGCGTCGCAAAAATCTTCTTGCGGGCCGTCGCTTCGCGACCCAAGTCCTTGGTGAACCGCTCGAGCGGCAACTCGCCGTTCTTGAGCGCCTCGCGCTGCTCGAGGAGGTACTCACTACCCAACGGGCACGTCAGCGCGGCCTTGACGGTCCCCATCTCGCCCTGCTCGATGGCGCGCGCCAAGCGCACCTCGCCCTCGCGGTCGAGAAGCCCCTTCTGGCTCATCTCTCGGAAGTAGACCTTGATGGGATCGCTGCTGTCCGCGCCCTCCAGGTCGTATTGCTCGACCTGGTTCGCGGAGGTTTCGGAGGCATTGTCCTCGGCGTCGTCTTCCTCGAAATCGACGTCGGGCGCGTCCTCGACGACCTCGATGTCCATGTCCTCGATCAAGCCCGCCATCGAGCGTCGGTCGGTGCCGGATGCAGGGAGCGCCTCGTTGAGCTCCTCATGCGTGACGTAGCCACGCTCTTTGCCCATCTCAACCAGCTCGTGAATCGCCTTCATTCTTTCCTCGTTCATATGCCCCCAAACGGTGAGACTCGAGGGTCTCGGCAGGTCGCGTAGCCCCCACGGATGCAAGTGCTGCCGAACCGATTCCTGGTAAACGCCGTGTCCCAATAGCCAGGCGTTCAGGAAATAACGCTACGAATTGCAGTTCTCAAGCGGGAATGGGCGTTCAGCAGGCAAATTAGACCCATTGAATAAAGTCAAGTGTACCTTGAAAACGGTCCGGTTTCAAGGGATTCGCGATCCTCGCGGCACCGCCGAGTGAGGATGGCGATGCTGCGTTTACCATGGGGCGGTGGGAGTGGCAGTGACGG
Organism: Acidobacteriota bacterium; assembly: GCA_965214245.1. Lineage (GTDB taxonomy): Bacteria > Acidobacteriota > UBA890 > UBA890 > UBA890 > CBDCBL01. The sequence goes on along the minus strand of CBDCBL010000007.1, from coordinate 179,021 downwards.
GGGTCGGGGGACACTAGCTCGACGGCTTCCGGAACTTCAGAACGTACCGATCGACCAGGTGACGACCCGTTTCGAAGCCCGGCGCACTGGTATCGTCGTCCGGGTTGGCCAGCATGTCCGACTCGTCGACCAGTTCGAAACCGGCGGCGGTGAAATCGTCGATCACCAACCGTTTGTTGAGGCGATGTGCGTCGTCGTCCCAACCCTCGTTCGGCGTGGCCACCTCAACGATGCCGACGAAACCGCCCGGCTTGACGATGCGGAAGAAGTCGGCCGTTTGGCCGGCGCGCGTCAGTCCCGGATAGACCCATTCGACGTCGTGGTAGTTGCGGATGGCCACCGCCACGTCGACGCTGTCGGCGGGTAGCTCGGACATGTGGTTGGCGAGCTCCACGTTGCTGAGTCCCGCGTTGCTGACACGCTCGGTCACTTCGTCAACCGTGTAGAAGAATTCGGCGTCGCTGTAGAACTCGAAAACGCTGTACACCTGGCCGCTGTCACCGACAAGGCGCGACAGCAAGTGTGTGTTGTAGCCGCTGGAGTTGTACACGTCGGCGACGGTCTGCCCCGGCTGCACACCAAAGTACTCGTACACGTCGATGGGCCGGCGCCCGGCGTCCTGCGCCACTTCGGCTTCCGGGCGCGACGGATCCTGTAGCGCGGCGCGATCCAACGCCACCGGCTGCGGCTCCGGTGCTGCGGCAGGCTCCGGAGCCTCGTCCGGCGCGCCTCCGCAGGCCCCAATGGCAACGCTCATCGCGACGAGCAGCAACAGCGCGAGGAAGCTGTTCGTGTGGTTCGACGGATCTAGAGCTCTGTACATGAAGTTTCCCTCCGAAAGTTGGTTCGCTGTACGCACCAAAGCTATTGCAGGCGCAGGGCAAACTCAAGAAATCAGACGGCGCGGAAAGCGACGTTGAGCGGCGGCAACGGACGCGCCGCAGGCTCAGTCGTCCGGGTCGTAGTACCGGACGCTCTTGATGACGGCGTCGACGAACCCGTCGATGTCGGAGGCGAGCTCATAGGCGCTTATACCATCGCGCTCGGCCGCCATTACCTAGGCGATCGCGCTGTGCGATGAGCTCGCGGACCGCGCTCTGGGCATCGGCTGCGGTGGTAACCGGTTCGGGCGTCGCCGCGCCGCCAGGCAAGCCTGCGGAAGCCGGGACAGCGGCGGAATCTCCACCCTCGGGCTCCAAGAGGGTGCCCTCCGGTTCACCGCCCGACAGATCGAGCTGGTACACGCCGGACTCGATATCCTCGGCGTGGATCGGGGTTGCGACGAGCTGCAGGTCGGCCGGTGCCTGACCCAGTTCGTCCTCGCCTTCGAGGAGCTCCGACACGAGCCGCCGCCGCGGAGGTTCAGCGTCCGCAGCCTCGTCGGCGGCGACGTCTTCCGCTTCTTCATCGTCGGGCCAGACGTCTTCTTCGTCGTCGGGCGGGACGTCGTCTTTTTCGATGTCAGCAGTGCCGTTGGGCTCCGCCATCACAGATCTCCCGATTTATCGTCACATTAACGCGCAACACACATCGCGGGCAGCGTGCCGGGCAAGGTATCGCGACCGCAAACCGAATCTCCTCAAGCGTAGTCCAAATGCGGATTGCTGTCTAAAACTAACTGAAAGAGTTATATAGATAGTTAAACACAGTGTTGATAATAATATGATCTTAATTAAATATTCATACACAGTTATGGCCAAGGTGGCGCCGTAGTCGACGCGTTCGGAATCGTCGCTATCGACCCGCACCCAGCCCGCGAATCGGCGCCGCAGCGCGCGGCACCGCGGCGCCGTAGTCTTCGCCGAGAAAGCCGGCCAGCGTTGCCGCTACCTGAGCCTGCGTCAACGTGTCCGTCGCCGAGCGCTCGCCGAGCGGTGGTGTATCCGGCCCCAGCACGGCGATCCAGATGTTGTCGGCGCCGCGGGCACGTCGTCGCCGTGGTTTCGCCAGCCCTGCGGCGGTACGCCACGGCCGTGGTCGGTGGTGATCACGAGAGTGGTTCGCCCCGCGTATTGCGAAATGGACTCGAGGGTTTCCCAGAGCTCGCGAAGCATCTCGTCGGTCTTGTGCGCGGCGCGCAAGTAGCGATCGTACCTGCCGTTGTGGGCTGATGTATCGGTTCGGTCGAGCGAGATGTAAAGGACGCGCGGACCGTGCCGGCGAAGGTACTCGAGCGCCGCTTGCAAGGTGATCGCGTCGTCCCGTACCTCCTCGGAGGGGTGAAACGAGCTGCGCATTAGCTCGTTGAGCAATACCTCCCGATCGCTCAACCCGCCATCGTCGTCGATCCCCTCCCAGCCACTATTGACCGGCACGCCGCTGCGCGACTCGTTGATGATGTAAGGAAAGACGTCCCAGGAAGTGAAGGCGGCAACTCTGTCCTCGAATAGCGGCCTCCGGTTGAGCCATTCCAGCACCGTGACATTGGGATTCGGGCGCTTGGCGTTGCTGTCGATGCGGTCGTCCGGAAACCCGGAAAGCATCTCGTTGTACCCGGGATACGATGAAGATCATGCCGTTGGTGACCTTGACTTCGCTGCCCCGATCGACGTTTCCGTATATCTGGCCCCGGGCAGCAACAACTTCCCACAGGAAAGGCAACAACGTGCGCCGCGGATCCGTCCCGAGTCCTGTAGAAAAAGAAATGGCGTAACCTCCGAGTAGGAAAAACGAGTCGCTGGAAACGGCGACAACAAGAAGGTCACACCATGAGCAACGGTAGCACGGGAGAGGTATCGGTCATCGAGTTCCGTAGCGCCATCCAGGAGCTGCTGCACAGCCGCATCCAGGAGGCGATTACGATCACGCTTGAGGAGGAGCTCGCCGAGGCGTTGGGATGCGGGCCGTACGAGCGCAACGGCTCGCGGCGAGGATATCGGCACGGGACGTATCGGCGGCAGATCACGATGGCGCAGGGGCCGCAGGATCTGGAGGTACCACGGGGACGGCTGCTGCGAGAGGACGGCAGCACCGGGGAGTTCCGCAGCACGATCCTGCCGCGGTATCAACGGCGCACCGAGGAAGTCGACGAGGCGATTCTAGGGGTGTACCTGGCGGATGCAAATAGCCGACGGATCCGCAAGGCGCTCGCGCCGCTGCTGGGTGAAGCGAACCTCTCGAAGAGCGCGATCTCAAGGGTGGTGGGGCGGCTGAAGAAGCTGTTCGGGACGTGGTGCGAGCGCGATCTGACCGGTGAGTCGTACCCGATCGTGTACCTGGACGGGTTCCACCTGAAGGTGAGGTTGGCGCGGCAGGTCGTGTCGGTGCCGATCTTCGCCGCGCTGGGAGTGGCGGAAGATGGGCGCAAGGTGTTGGTGGCGTTGCGTCGGGCCGCTTCGGAGGCCGGGTGTCACTGGAAGTGGCTGATCGAGGACCTAGAGCAAAGAGGTCTTCGGCCGCCCCGGCTGATCATCGCCGACGGCCACAAAGGGCTGGCCAAGGCGACGACGGTGTGGCCCGAAGCGAAGGTGCAGCGCTGCCTTCAGCACAAGTGGAAGAATCTGTTGAAGCATTGCCCGTCACACGCCCACGACGAGCTGAAACGAGACTGGGACCGCATCGTGAAGGCGGCAAACGGCAGCGAGGCGAGGGCCGCGTACAGCAACTTCGTGCGCAAGTGGTCGAGGTTGGTGCCGGCGGTGGCGCGCAGCCTCGAGGAAGCGGGGCTGGTGCTGCTGACCTTCTACGAGTTCCCCAAACCGATGTGCAAGACGCTGCGCACGACGAACCCACTGGAGAACCTCAACCGCGAGTTCCGTCGCCGTACCAAGACCCAGGGATCGTTCAGCACCGAGGCGGCCGGGGTGACGCTGCTGTGGGGGCTGATCGCGTTCGGGCAGATCCGCATGCGCCGCATCGACGGGTACCGGCATCTCGCCGCGATCATCGACCAACAGGAGGAGTTGGCCGCGTAGCAGGTAACGTCAAACGTCCAAGCTCGGAGCCACGCCAGACGATTTTCTACAAACTTCGGGACACATCCTGCGCCGCCTGTCCTCTACGGAGTCGCGCCAGAACGCATCGCGCAGGGTCTCGACGTCGCGCACGCCTCCCGCCTCTTCGTTCATGAGGTCGGGATCGGCGCCACGGAACAAGTCCTGCCAGCGCAGCCCGTCGAACGTGAACAAGATAACGTTCTCGGTGGCGCGCTGGTTGGCAGCCGTCGCGCTCTGAGGCATCGGCAACACCACGCCGACAGCCAGCAACGCAAGCATGAATCGACGTGCTCTTCGGCTCACTCGTGTTCACCTGTCGCGGGTCGAAGGCGTGACACTAGCAGATCGTTCGCGGGCGGTCCCGGGAGCCGGCTCGGCGCTCGGTGCGTGGCGCCCCTCTGCGACAATCGGGACCGATCGTCTCGATTGACAATCACCCGTCTGCACCCTGATCGTCTAGTGTGCTGTCCCAAGACAGCACACTAGATTGAACCTTTCTTGTGCACAGACCCCGGAGCCTCAGATGAACTCCTCGGACGACTCAGAGCCTCGCGCGGAAGTCGAAACCCGTGTCGTTCACCCGCCGTCGCTGACACACCCCCGCGCCCACGCCGGCTACGCCATGGCGCCGCCGATCTGGCAAACCGCAACGTTCTACTTCGACAATCTCGAGGACGCCGCCGAAGCCGGTGCCGCCGTCCGCCCCGAAACGTTCTACTCGCGCTACGGCAACCCCAGCTTCACACCCGTACAGGAGGTCGTCGCCGACCTGGAAAGTGCCGAAGCCGGATTAGTTACCGGCTCCGGGATGGGGGCGATCAGCCTCGCATTCCTCACCTTCCTCGAGGCGGGAGATCACGTTGTGGCGCAGCGAACCCACTACGTGGGCACCACGAAGCTGTTCAAGCGCTGGCTGCCGCGCCTTGGCATTGAGATCACGCTTGTGGATCAAGCGGATCCGGCAGCGTTCGAGGCGGCGGTTCGGCCGAATACCCGGCTGATCCACATGGAATCGCCCGCCAATCCGACCCTGACGCTGACCGATCTGGGCGGCGTCGCCGCAATCGCCAAGGAGCGCGGGATTCTTACCTCCGTCGACAACACCTTCGCCACGCCGATCAATCAGCGGCCCCTCGAGCTCGGCATCGACTTGGTGATGCACAGCGCCACCAAATTCCTCGGCGGCCACAGCGACGTGGTCGCCGGCGTCGTGGTCGGCAGCCAGGCACACATAGACGCGCTGTGGGAGGGCCTGATCGTATACGGAATGGTGCTGCATCCATTCGACGCCTGGTTGTTGCTGCGCGGCCTCAAGACTCTTCCGATGCGCGTGCGGCAACACAACGCCAACGCCCTGAAGGTCGCGGAATTCCTGGAGGAGAGCTCGCGAGTCGCACGGATCCACTACCCCGGCCTGCCCTCACACCCGCAGCACGAGCTCGCCCGGCGCCAGATGGACGGGTACGGGGGCATGATGGCGTTCGAGATCGACGGCAACTACGATGACGCTTGCCGCTTCGCCGGCCGGCTCGAGCTCATCAGGCGGGGCGTCAGCCTCGGCGGCGTCGAAAGCCTCGCGACCCACGCCGCCTCCATGGTGTTCGGCCACCTGAGCGCCGAGGATCGTCGCGACGCCGGTGTCATGGACAACCTCGTCCGGCTATCGGTCGGTCTCGAATCGCCAGACGATGTGATCGCCGATCTCGAACGCGGGCTGAGCTAGAAAATTCCCGGAGTATCGCAGCACCGTGCGGGATTTGATCCGAGCACCGGGGCGACGCTGGACGCCACCCCGGTCGCTCGGACCCCCGCCTGCCCCGAGGGTCTTGGTGAGAGCAGCTCAGTTCCCTTGCCTTATCTATGACTAACGCAGATTTCTTGAGACTTTCAACTAGTTAAAGAACGTTTGAAAAATCTAAAGATATATTTTTATGATTATCACTAACTTTAAACATGTATACCTATGCAAAAAAGATCGGAGGGTAACTGGCCACCTGTGTGCAGCCCTGATCAGCTGCGGGTGGGATTAACCCGGATTGCACGGCCCGGGGCGGCAACCGTTCAGGACCGGCTGGACGGAATCGCTGCCCGGTCGCCATGGTCGCAGCTGGCAGCCGCCCTGATCGGTTTCCTCCGGCTCGTCCCCGCTGTCGTCGCTGCCGGGCTTGCCGGGTCCGGGACGGCACTTCTCGCCGGTATCGCAGACGCGATCTTCGAACATCAGGTGACGAAACTTGTTGAGCGGCGCATCGGCCACCAAGTCCGACAGCTGCTGAGTTCGCACGTTGCCGACCGGAACGAACTTCGAGAACACACACGGGAACGCATCGCCCTCCGAGTCGACGCACAGGCGGCCTTCCCAGCACGCGCCGCACAATTCGCCTTCCAGCGACTCGTTGGACGAGGCCGCGACCAATGCGGCGCACCACATCGGTGCCCATGGTATCGACACCCATGCGCTCGAGCATTTTCATCGTCTCGCCGACACGGGCAGCGTTGTCGCCCATCACGATGACGCCGGCGCGGGTCGGTATGCCCGATTCGACCATCGCCCGGATCCCGGCAACCGTCTTGTCGAAGCTGCCGGCACGGCCGGTAATCCTGTCGTGCACCTCGGCGGTGTCGCAGTACATCGAGAACGCCACCTGGGCGCCGCAATCACGCAGCGTTTGCAACAATTCCGGCCGCAGCACCGTGGCGTTGGTGTACACCTCGCAGAGCTCGAAGCCCGCGCTGCTGGCGTGACGCACCAGCCGCGGAAGGTCGGGATGAATCGTCGGCTCGCCACCGATGAACTGCAAGCCGCGGCAACCGAGATCGCTCGCTTGACCCATCACCCGGCACCAGTCGGCGAACAGCATGCTTTGGTTGAGTGGCAGGTGCGGCGTGGAACCAACGTAGCAGTGGCTGCATGAGAGATTGCATTTTTCCGTAATCTCGAGCCACAGGAAGTCGAGCCCGTGGAGAAGCGAATGTGTTGCGTCGCGGCTGGCTTTGCTCGTGCCGGTGTGCATCTTCTGCCCCCAGATTGGCATGTACCGGACTCCAACAACCGCCCTGCTAGTAACACGTAGTGAACCGGTCCACAACGGCTTGGCGGCGTGCGAAAGAACCCTGCTAGCCGGCGCTACTTCAAGTACTTCTCCCACCAGGCGAGCTCGCTCATCATCCGGTGAATGTTGTTCCAGTGGCCACGAATGCCGTGCGACTGGTCGGCGTAGATGATCATCTTCGCCGGCACTCCCTGCTTCTTGATGGCGAAGTACATCTGTTCGGCCTCCTCGTAGGGAACGCGCTGGTCGACCTCGCCGTGTACGAACAGTGTCGGCGTGCGTACGCGTCCCGCATACGTCACCGGCGATTGGCGAATCAGCCGCTCACGCGACGCTTCCTCCCATGGCGTACCGTAGAACTCGGTTTCCTTGGTGCGTGCAACGTCGGCGGTCCCGTAGTCACTGACCCAGTTGGATATTCCCGCGCCGACGACCGCGGCGGCGAAACGATCCGGGTACTGGGTAATCAACCAGTTGCTCATGAAACCGCCGTATGAATGCCCCGTGGTGCCGACGCGGTTCGGATCGATCGGAAAGCGCTCGATCACGTAGTCGATGCCGGCCATGACGTCCTGCCCGTCGAGATCGCCCCACGCGCCCCAGGTAGCCCACTTGAACGCCTCGCCATATCCGGTGGAGCTGCGGAAGTTGGTCTGCAGGACGAAGTAGCCGTTGGCCGCGAAATATTGATGCTTGAAATTGAAGCTGTACCCCGATGCCGAATGCGGGCCGCCGTGGCTGTTCACCACCAGAGGATAAGGACGCTCACTCGCCGTGGGGTCGGTGTTGTACCCATACGGATGCAGCAGCCATCCCTCGACCATGGTGCCGTCGGCGCTCGGGAACTCGAGGCGCTCGGCGTTGCTGAAGGCAATCTTCTCGAGCAACGGGGCATGCACGCTGCTGAGCTGCCGTTCTCCGGAGCCGTCGACGTTCGCGACCCAAACCTCGGCGGGCGCCTCGATCAAGCCCACCGTATACACCATGCGGCTGAAGTCGCGGGCGAAGTTGATGGAATTGAGTCGCCGCTCCCCGTGGGTGACCTGCTCGACGGCGCCGACTTGACCCACGGCATCGCGGCCAAGATCGACACGAAACAAGTGGCTGCTGCCGCCAATCCCTGCGGTGAAATAGATCGAGCCGGCATCGGGCGTCCAACGAGGTTGGGCGGGCATGAGATGCCAGTTGTCGGTGGCGTTGACGGGTTCCCCGATAACGAGCCGCGGATCGGCGCCGTCATCACCATCGGTCCGCCCAGCACCGACGGCTGCGTCGGGCGCCAGCGCCCAGATCATGAGATCGCGCGGCCCACCGTGCGCCAGGCGTCTTCCAATCACCATGTCGGTGCCGAATGTACGAATGAACGACAGATGGCCCCCGTCGGGAGAGAAGGCGAGACTCGAGTAGTTGTAGCCGTCGCCGGTCAAGCGAACCACCCCGCCGTCGACCGTCACGATCCAAATGTCGGTCTTGCCGTAGGTGCGCTCGTCACGGTGATCAGCATCGGCGGTGAACGCCAGCATGCGACTGTCGGGGCTCCAGGCCAAATTGCCGGGGCGCAGGTCGAGCTCAGCGATCATACGCAGTTCCTCGCCGGCGTCTTCATCGGTTGGACGAAGAACGATTTCCTGCGCCCAACGGGAGCGCGGATCGGCCACCGGAAAGCTCGCCCCGTCGCGCTGGAAGTACATCCAATCGAACGTGACGCCGTCGAAACGCTCCAGGTGGCGGCGCTCGAAGGCGGAGAGAGGCAGATGCTCTTCGACGGGCCGCGGCAACTCTTCCAGTACCGCCAGCCACCGCCCATCGGGGCTCGTCAGCCCCTCGGGTTCGGGCGCAACGCCGCGCGGCATGGCTCGGCCCTCGCCGACACGCCGCTCCCAATGCATCGCTCGATCGCGGCGCGTGACCGTGTAACGCAGCGCCCCGTCATCGGTCCAGTGGGCGTTCGACACATCTCGGCCGCGGTGCAACAGGCGCTCGGGCTCGGCAGACCGGTCAGCCGGCACCAACCAGGCCTCGGTGTGGGTGCTGTTGTCGTCTTCAATTCGCCGGGAGACGGTGAAACTCACCCAGTTGCCGTCGGGCGAGATCCGCGGGCTGCCGACGGTCAAGACGTCATAGTAGTCCTCCGGCGTCAGGGCGCCGGACACACCGCGCCGGGCACGCGGCGCCTCAGCTTCGTCGCCGGATGGCCGCGGCGTGCATGCCGTCACAATGATGATGATCGCGAGCAAGAAGAATCGGGTCGCCCTTTTCATGACCGCCTCCACGTTCGGAATCGCACGTTCTTCCACCCGAACTCTCGTCCGGTCAGGCAACACTAGCCAGCGCTGTCCGATCCGACAACGCGGGATATCGACGGGCGGCGTGATCGTTTCCTACAGTGCCACGACGCTACGCACTGGGGCCCGACTGCCGTTCCGGCATGGCACGGCGCGGCGCCGGCCGCGGTTTCTCGTCGGCGCCGTCTCCGGAGCCCGCATCGTTGGCGTTGAACAAATCACCGATGCCGCCGATCGCGCCCATGACACCGGTGGCCTCGACCGGCAGGAAGATCTTCGTCGCCTGCCCGTCGGCGATCGCCGCCAGTGCCTCGAGATACTTAATGGCAATCAGATCGTTGGTCGGATCGCCCGCGTGGATCGCCGCGTAGACTTTGTGAATGGCCTCGGCTTCGCCGTCGGCAACCGTGGTTTTCTCGTACTTCTGGGCGTCGGCGACTTCCTTGATCGCCTGCGCCTGGCCCTCGGCCTCGAGAATCGCCGCCTGCTTCTGGCCGGTGGCGATCTCGATTGCCGACTGCTTTTCGCCCTCGGCCTCGAGGATCGTGGCGCGGCGCTCGCGCTCGGCCTTCATCTGCCGGTGCATCGCCTCGGTCACGTCACGCGGCGGGTCGATGCGCTGGATCTCGACGCGCACGACGCGCGTGCCCCACTTGTCGGTGGCTTCATCGAGGATCGAGCGCAGCTCGGTGTTGATCTTTTCACGCGACGTCAACGTGTCGTCGAGCGCCATGTCGCCGATGACGTTACGCAGGTTGGTTTGCGCCAGCTTGGTGGCCGCCGTGTAGAAATCGGCGACGTTGTAGATGAGCTTCACCGGGTCGGTGGCCTCGTAGTACACGACCGCGTCGACCGTGACCACTACGTTGTCGCGCGTGATCACTTCCTGCGGCGGCACGTCGACGACCTGCTCGCGCATGTCGACCTTCCGCATGATGTCGAGCATCGGGATGATCAACGTGATGCCGCTGGTGGCGGTGTGCATGTACTTGCCGAGCCGCTCGATGACGCCTTTTTGCCACGGTCGAACGACGCGTACACCGGTGGCCGCGAATACGATGATCACGAAGGCGATCACCATCAACAGAAATACGCCTGTTCCTAGCATGTGCTACCTCCCGTGTTTGACGATTCCGCCGACGAGTGCCACGACGGCAATCGCAGTTAACACCGTGAAAACGCTCATTGTTCGGCGCTGTCCCCTGCGCCCCGCGGTCGCACCACAAGGTGCGTACCGTCGATTCGCAGGACCTCGACCGCGGTACCCTCGGCGATGGGCTCTTCGCTGTCGGAGGCCGCGCGCCACTCCTCGCTGCCGAGCTTTACCCGCCCTGTGATGCCGTGGGGCTTCACTTCCTCGAGCACGGTGCCGATCTTGCCGATTACTCGATCGGAGGCGACGCCGATGTCCTCGGCCCCCTCGGAGAGGCGATCAGCGAAACGCTTGAGCGGCAATAGCAAGGCTACGGACACGACGATGAAAGTAGCCCACTGCCACACCAACCCGACGTCGAACCAAGCGAGGGCAGCAGCAACGGCCGCGCCGATGCCGAACGGCAAGATGAAAAAACCGGCGGTGAAGATCTCACTGACGATCAAAAAGGCCGAAAGAATTATCCAAAACCAGACCCAGGGCAGCTCCCAGCTCATCGCTTCCTCCTCCGCGACGGTAACTGCATACGCGACAAGGTGCTGAAGGACTCTGTTAACCGTACTTTTACCGCACAGTAAGGAAATCTGCGCCAGTTCGTGCCGGAACGCGGGTCAACGATTGGGCTGGCACGACGACGAGCCTCAGCGGCGGCAACCTGCCTGCGGAACGATGGGGAACGTATAGCCAGGTCCCCGGGGGGCGTCGCTGCTGCCCGGCGCCGGGGCACGCGGGCCTGCTAGTGCGTGCCCTCGGCCAGGATCACCGGCTTGCCGTTGATCTCGATGCCCTGCACCCTGGAGGTCATCAGCTCGCCGCCGGGAATCGACAAGACGACTTTGAAGCCGAGAAGGATCCACCCGACCTTCACCATCGAGCCACGTCCCGTGAGTGTGGCGCCGATCAGGCTGGCCCGCGATTCCTCGTTGATGAACTGCCCATCGCCAACCGCGAATCCCTTGCCCCGCGCCGGCTCGTCGAGCCGCAACTTGTAAATGGAGTTCAAGGTATGGATGCTCAGGAGATCGCCCGGGCGAAGGCTACGCGTGTCGACGCCGTCGTTGATCGGCAGATCCTCGAAGGATCGACTGATATCCAACGGCATGCTGAGTGTCGAGTGCGGGTTCATTGTCGTTGCGTCCGGTGCGATCTTCGCCGACGGTTTCGCTGTTCGCGTACACGTTCCTATGGTGAACTATATTCGCAAGTTTCACCTGTTGGTAGAGATATCCGCTACTACAATATAGGTGGCGGTTGAAACTCGCCGGGACGAAGGTATTACTGAAGCCCATGCCCTCTCTGAGAACGGCCCAAACACTCGCGACGCTGCTGTTTCTGGGGTTGGTCGGCTATAGCCCGGCTGCCGCGAGCGAAGCTGCGCCTGCCATGGAATCGCGTCGGGAGATCCGCCCCTCGAGCGTCCCCTCGAGGGCGCAAGTCGGTGAGCCGGCGACCGCCCAGGCGTTCCAGGATCAGTGGCGCTGGGCCCATTTCACCGTCGAGTCCGGGCTGCCGTCCAACAACGTGCTCGACGTGGTCGAGACTCCGGCCGGCACCGTCTGGGCATCGACGGGTGGGGGCATAGCCTGGTTCGACGAGTACCGATGGCACCCGATGGGAGCCGCGCAAGGGATCCCGGAACGTGAACCGTCGGTGATCGCCACTCACGGAGACGACGAGCTCTGGGCAGTTGTCGACGGGGCGTTGTACCTGGGTGACAAGAGCGGTTTTCGTCATGTCCCGATCAGCGTGGACGGAAACGACTTGCAGGTCCGCGGTGTCGTGGCGGCAGGCCCGAACGGAACATTCCTGCTCGCAGCCGATTCTCGCGAGGCCGACAATTCCTTGTATCTGTACGACGACGGAAGCTTCGCACCTCTCGGGCTGCTCGTCGAAGGTACCGACGGCAGCGGCCTGGCCTCGATCACCTACCCGAACGAGTATCGGGGGCTTTGGGGATGGCAAGCAGGCAGCGTCCCGCAACCCCTGGTGCAGGAGCCGCACCATCTGCTGCAATCCATGGACATCGGCCCCGAGCGAGAAGCAATCGCCGTGTATCGGTCGGGGGAGGTCCGCGTTCGCAGCACCGACCGCTGGTGGGCCGTGAGTCCCGTCCCTCCACAAATGACCAACGCCATGGTCGTGCGGTATCGGACGAACGGTGACCTTTGGGTGGGCACACAGCGCGGCCTGTTCTTGTTGCACCGCTCAGCTCACCGCTGGACATATTGGAAGGTCGATTTGCCCGACGGCCGCAACGAGATCGGCGAGTTCCTGCGCTCACGCGACGGTTTGACTTGGGTGGCGACGGGCAACGGCGTGGGCGTACGAAACGAGAACGGTGAATTCACCTGGACTCAGCGCGTGCTCGGCACCGAGCTCGGACTGGTTACCGGCCTGGCCGAGCACGAGAACGGGCACGTGTGGATCTCGAGCGGCTCGGCCTTCGAAGGTGCCTATCGATTCGACGGCGAGAGTTGGCGGCACTACGGCCCCGACCAGGGCCTAGACGCCCCTTACGTCCATCGCATCCGCAAGGACAACCAGGGTCGGCTGTGGTTTCTCGGCATGGCCGCTATGCGGGGTCGAGAGCCACGCCGCGAGCCCGGCGCCTACGTGTACGACGGCCGTACCTTCGCGCGCTGGAGCACCGAAGAAGGTTTGCTGGCCGGCAGTGTGTACGACTTCACGGAGGCCGGCGGCGGCGCGCTGTGGTTCGCCACCATGACGGGTTTGAGTCATTGGAAGAACGGTGAGTGGACCCACTGGACGATGACGGATGGGCTCCAAAGCGGGCGGATCTTCACGATGGCGATCGATCGCGACGGTCGCTTGTGGTTCGGAGATCAGCGCAACGGCCTGGGATTCCTCGACAACGGTGTGCCTCGTTATCTGACCACCGCCGACGGCCTGATCAACGATGAAGTGCAGGATCTGAAGGTCGACGCCGGAGGAGCGCTCTGGGTGGCGACGCGCGGCGGGCTGGCTCGCTACCACGACGGGAACTGGCTCAGCTTCGATACGTCGACCGGGCTGAGCAATCCGAACTTGTGGCCGATTCTTCCCGACGACCGTCAGATCTACGTCGGCACCACCGGCGGCGGCGTCAACGTGCTGCGCCTCGAGGGAACCGATCGGCCGCCGCCATTGGTCGTCATCGATGAACCCGTCGTCGAGGAACGCGCGGCCTTGCTCCGCTGGCGTGCTTATTCCTATGGGGGCATGCAGTCGCCGATGGAAATCGCGACCCGCTACCGCGTCGACAACGAGGACTGGTCGGCTTGGACAACGCGCCACGAAGCGGCCCTCGCTAACATGGCGCCCGGCGATTACATCGTCGAGGTTCAAGCCAAGGGTTTGTTTGGGACCTACGAGTCAACGACCGTCGCCGCAACCTTCGTGATCCCGCCGCCGCTGTACGGACGGCTGGACTTCATCGTGCCGGTGGGCGTGTTGACGCTGGCCGTCGTTGTGCTACTCGCCACGATCGTCGCCCGTCGCCACCGCCACGCGCTCGCCCTGCGGCGTAGCCAGCACAATTACCGCCGGCAGTTGGAGCAACGTGTCGATGAACGTACCGAGGCGCTGCGGGAAAGCGAGGAACGGCTTCGCCTGCTGCTCGAGACCACCAACGTCATTCCTTGGGAATCCGACGCCAAGACTTGGGAATCCACCTACGTGGGGCCGCAAGCCGTAAGCATTCTCGGCTACCCGATAGAGCGCTGGTATGAGCCCGATTTCTGGACCGCACACATCCATCCTGACGACGTCGATTTCGCCGTCGGCTACTGCGTCGATCACGCCGCCAGTGACGCCGACTACGAGTTCGAGTACCGCATGATCGCCGCCGACGGCAGCATCGTGTGGCTGCACGACCTCGTGAGTTTCGCCTCGGAGGACGGACAACCCGTTGCGCTGCGCGGCTTCATGATCGACGTCACCGAGCGCAAGCGTGCCGATGCGGAGCGCCGCGAGGCTGAATCGGAGGCCCTCGAACATCGTGAGAGACTGGCCCACATATCCCGCGTTAACATGCTCGGCGAGCTCGCCACCGGCATCGCCCACGAAATCAACCAGCCTCTGACCGCCGTCTCGACGTACACCCAGGCGTCTCGCCGGATGGTCGAGGCGGGCGCCATCGACCGGGAGGAACTGCTCGACGTGTTGGGCCGCATTTCCGATGAGGCCGTGCGTGCCGGGGAGATGATCCATCGTCTCAAGGCTCTGGTGCGCAAGAGGCCGAGCGAGCGTGAGATCTGTGATGTCAACGAGTTGGTCGCCGACGTTATGCGGCTCGCCGATATCGAGGCTCGTGATCGCGGCATCGGCATCGAGCTCGATCTGGACGGATCGCTGCCGCAGGTGTGGGTGGACTCGGTGCAGATCCAACAAGTCATTCTGAATCTGATACGCAATGCGATCGAAGCTGTCGAAACCAACACTAACGGGCGTAATACGGTGCAAATCATCACACGGTCGACGCCCGGCGCATTGATTGAGGTGTCCGTAACCGACACCGGGCCCGGGGTCGCCGAGGCCGATGCCGAGCGGCTGTTCGAGCCCTTCTTCTCGACCAAGGGCACCGGTATGGGGATGGGCTTGTCGATCAGTCGGACCATTGTCGAGGCGCACGAGGGCCGCATCGGCTACCGCGGCAACGATGCCGGCGGCAGCACGTTCTTCTTCACACTGTCGATCGAAGAAGGGACTCGCAGACCGCGGTGAGTACGATCGACAAGAAGACGCGTGCTTGTCTCGAAGCGTTCCTCGAGGAGGACCTCGGACGCGGAGACATCACCAGCGAGGCCGTGGTCGACACCGGACGCCGTGCCCATGCCCGCGTGGTAGCGCACCAGGAAGGCGTCGTCGCCGGCATCGAGGAAGCTCGAGCACTCTGCGACATAGCCGGTGTCGAGGCAACGAAGGCCGTACGCGACGGCGTTGACATCGAACCAGGCAACGAAGTGCTCGCGCTGCAGGGCGCGGCGCGGGGCATACTCGGTGTCGAGAGGACACTGCTGAATTTGCTGAGCCACATGAGCGGCATCGCGACGCTGACCCGGGCGGTCGTAGCGGTAGCCGATCGTGCCGCCGAGCAGAACGGCGGCACCCAAGACACGCCACGCATCGCCGCCACCCGCAAGACGCTGCCTGGCCTGCGGAGGTTTCAGAAGCGCGCAGTGGTCATCGGCGGCGCCGATCGGCATCGCTTCGATCTGTCCGAGGCGGTATTAATCAAGGAAAATCACCTCGCCTTCGCGGCCGATACGCCAACAGCGATCGAGGATGCCCGGCAGGCCGTCGGTGAGGCATCCATTGAGGTCGAAGTCGAAACGCTGGACGAAGCGTTGATCGCGGCACGAGCGGGCGCGGACATCTTGCTGCTCGACAATATGTCGCCGTCGACGATCGAAGGGGTTTGCGCGGCCCTCGTAGCGGCGGAACTCAGGGATGGCGTTATGCTGGAGGCGTCCGGAGGGATTACAATAGACAATGTTGGCGACTATGCACGTCTCCCCATCGACCTCATCTCGACGAGTGCCATTACCACGGCGGCTCCGCCACTCGATTTTTCCCTAGACATCGTCGATTGACATGGACCACACCACAATGCAGGACCCGATTCTCCCCAGCGGCAACGACTCGAGCGGCGTTGCCATCGACGACGTGCAGATAGCAGAGATCGAGCGACTCAAGACTGAGCGTAACGCCGTCATCCTGGCCCACAATTATCAGATCCCGGCGATCCAGGACGTGGCCGACTTCGTCGGGGATTCGCTCGGATTGTCATTGCAAGCGCAGTCGACCGACGCCGAAACCATCGTGTTCTGCGGCGTTCACTTCATGGCCGAAACGGCCGCCGTGCTCTGCCCTGAAAAAATCGTGCTAATTCCCGACCTCGCGGCGGGATGCTCATTGGCCGCGACCATCACGGCCGAGCAACTGCGCGAGTGGAAGGCCGAGCACCCGGGTGCCGCGGTCGTCGTGTACGTCAACTGCACTGCCGAGGTGAAGGCGGAGGCTGACTACTGTTGCACTTCCGCCAACGCGCTGCGCGTGATCGAATCGATTCCGGACGACCAGGAAGTCCTTTTCGCGCCCGACATGTTCCTGGGCGAATACCTGCGCGAGAAGACGGATCGCAAGATCCACGTGTGGATGGGCGAGTGCCACGTACACGCGGGAATCCGCCCGAAGCACATCGAGCAACAGTTTGCCGCCCATCCCGACGCCGAATTGCTGATCCATCCGGAATGCGGCTGCGTTTCCAGCGTCATGTGGCACCTGGCGAAGGGAGACCTTCCCGCCGATCGCACACGCATCACGTCGACCAGCGGGATGGTGCAAGCCATCGCCGATTCGAGCGCGCGCGAGTTCTTGGTGGCCACCGAGACCGGGATCCTCCATCAGATGAAACGGCAGCACCCGGACCGCACGTTCTTGCCGGTCAAGGCAGACGCCGAGTGCCTGTACATGAAGATGATCACGGTCGACAAGCTGTTGCGGACGCTGCGCGAGGGTATCCATCGCGTCGAGGTTCCGCCCGACATCGCGGCGCGGGCGCGCGGTGCGATCGAACGCATGGTTTCGATCCACTGACGGTTAATGACCGACGGCTCTTCACGCCCCGACGAGGAGCTGCGGAGCATCCCCGGCGACCGCCGGCCTGAGGCTTCTTTCGGCGGAATACGCATCGTCGCGGCAGCGGCCAACGACCCTCCGTTCGACGTCGACGCTGTGGTCGCGGAGGAGGACACCTGGCTGGCGCTGAGCGCCGACCCCACTTTCGTCCGCCCGCCGGGGGGGACATCCCGTCCGCGTCATGACACAGGTGTGGGATGCAGAGCCCGCTCGACCGGGCAGCGTGACAATCCGGCCCGGTGTTCCTCTCGGCCTCCTGGCGATCGTCCACGACCTCAACGCCGAGCCGAGCTTGCGTGACGAATGGGTGGAGGCAGCACTCGGCGAAGCGTTCTCCGCGCTTGCGGCGCGGTGCTTGGCGTCGGTTGCGCTGCCTCTCGTCGGCACCAAACACGGACGCTTGCAGGAGTCGGAGTTCATGGAGTTGCTGCGGGGCGCGCTGGAGTCGCATGTACGGCAACGCGCCGAGCTCGAGAGCGAGGCGTTTCCGGCGCGCATCTGGCTGGTGTGCGACTCGCCGCAGCGGCGCGAGCTGGTCGGCCGGCTCGCACCCTGAGGGCTGGCTACCGTAAGACTTGGAGAAGCCGGGCTTCAGAAAGCGCTGCGGCGGCGGCAGCGAGCATCTGCTCGAGCTCGGCACCCGGCATCCAGCGCCCACGCAATACGACCCCCTCGATGCGCCGCGTGTTGCTGATGTCGTCGAGTGGGTTGGCGGCCAGCAGTACCATGTCGGCCCGCTTCCCTACCCCCAGCACGCCGAAATCGACTTCGTTGGTGATCGCTGTCGAGAACCGCATTCCGCGCTCGTCAACGATGGCGAACTCGGTGCGACCCCAGCGCGGCCGGCTCAGAAACACGGCAGCGTTGCGGGTCGCTAGGTGCAGCGCCACAAACGGCGGCAACCCAGCGTCGACGAAACTCTCGAGCTCCCGATGCACCGCAAAACCGTGCAAGAACATCCCTTCGGGAGAACCGGAGCCCACAAGCAGGCGGCCGCCGGCACGGTACAGGTCGAGCGTGATGCGATTGCGTAGCTCGACGAAGCGCGCCCGCAGTGCCTGCGGTGGGGGGTCCGCCCAGAACTCCTTAACGTCGCGGAGCAGTTCGGCGCGCACGGTCGGCGAAACGAAGCGGTACTCCGGGCTCGCAGCAATCTCTTCATCGGTTCTTCCGGCGCCGAAAGAGACGTTGCCGAGCGCCAACATGGGTGCGTTCCATGTTTCCGCATCGACGGTGGCGCGCACCACGTCGGCAAGCAGCTCTTCATCGACGCGCTCCAAGCTGGCCCAATTCTCCCGCTGCCAACCGCCCACGCCGCCGGAGACGCTGCCGGTCGCTGCCGCGCCCTCCGAGATCAGAGCCTCGATGTACTGGTCGTAGTGTTCGATTTGCTGCCCGGTCTCGAAGCCCCGTTGCAGACCGACCAGCGGACCGATGCTGCCGGCGAGACGGATCTGGTACTGGCGCGCCGCCAGGACGATCGCGTCGTAGGTCGGAAGGTCGATGTCGGAACCCAGCTGGACGAAGTCATATCCGGCGCCCGACAACTCACGGACGGCGACGACGGCGTCGGTGGGGCTCTCGATGATCCGCTCGGTGACGTAGGAGCGGGCGCCGGCGAGCGTAAGCCGTGGAGTGGCGACATACAGGCGCGGTCCGAGCAGCTCGCCCTGGGCAATCTGGTCGCGGTACCTGAGATATTCGCGCCGGCCAGTGGAATTGAGGATCGTAGTAACGCCGTTGGCCACGATGACGGCGAGCTCTTCGTCGATGAATTCAGCAGCGATGTGGCCGGCGGAGAGCAACCCCGCGTGAACGTCGATCAGACCCGGGATCAGGTATTTGCCGCGGGCATCGAGCTGCAGCGCACCGTTCGGAATAGAGGCTTCGTCGGACGGGCCGATCGCCATGATCCGGTCGCCCTGAACCACCACGGTCTGCCGCATCAAGACGCGCTCCCTGTCCATCGGGACGACGTTGACGCCGACAAACGCCAGCGGCGGGGCGTTTTCCTGCACCGCGCCAACTGTCGCGGCGCCCTGGGCGATCGAGATGATCAGGACGAACGTCGCGATGAGCGTACGCCACCGACTCTCCCCTGCAGCGTGGTTGTTCAGCATGGGTGAGATATTAACGCGTTGCGGGCGACCTTACTCGGCGCGCGGCGGCCGCATTGCGTAGCTGCGCGACTTCGACGAGGTTCTGGAGACGTTCTAATTCGCCGGCCAGCACACCGCGTCCCGTCTCGGTGATCCGACGCCGCCTAGGCGGCCCGTTGTATCCTCTTGCGACGAAAACACAGCGAAACTTCTCCTCGTCGTTCCGATCCCGTCGCCGCGAACCGATCGCGCGCCCTCGACTCCGGTGTAGCTGATCTTGGTACCGACCTTCGAAATCGGCTTCATGCTGGCGCTGATCCTCGTTGCGCTGGCGCTGTTCATCCTCGAAGTGTTTCCGATCGAGGTCACCGCCATGCTCATGCTCGCTGCGCTGCTGATGTTCGGAATCGTCGAGGTAGAGGAAGCCGTCCTCGGCCTGAGCAACAAGGCGGTGGTAACTGTCGGGGCGATGCTGGTCCTCAGTCACGCCCTGGTGAAGACGGGTGTGCTCAGTGTCGTCGCCGATCGATTGGCCAACGCCACGGCGTCGACTTCATGGCTTGCCTTGGCGCTGGTATTGTTCGTGGCCAGCCTGCTGTCGGGCTTTCTCAACAACACCGCGGTCGTGGCCATATTCATTCCGCTGATGGTCGATCTTTGCCGCCGGTTTCACCTCAGCCCATCGAAGATCATGCTGCCGCTGTCATACGCCTGCATCGCCGGCGGCACGCTCACCGTCGTCGGTACATCCACGAACCTCTTGGTCAGCTCGATTGCCGAGCAAAACAACCTCGACCCCATCGGCATGCTCGAACTCGTCCCAGTCGGCATCGTGCTGATGATCGTAGGTCTGGCATACGTGATAGTCGCGGCACCGTATCTGCTGCCGACGCGGTCAACGCCGCAAGCGTTGACCCGCCAGTACGAGATGCGTCACTACCTGACCGAGGTAGAGGTGACCGCGGGCTCGGCGCTGATCGGCCGGACGATCGAAGACAGCGCCATCAGCCGCAACTACGACGTCACGGTCATCGCCGTGCACCGCGGTCCCGATCACGTCACCGAGAACCTGCGTCATGTTCGCCTCGTCGGCGGCGACGTGCTCGTGGTGCGGGGGTCGGCCGACAACCTCGTGAAGTTGAGCAAGGCGGAAAACGTAGCGCTGCTGTCCGACGTCAAGGTGTCGGACAGCGAGTTTTCCGCAGAGGGACAGTTCCTCGCCGAGGCTATCGTCGGCCGCAACAGCCCCTTGATCGGCAAGACGCTCGAGGAAATCGACTTCCGCCAGCGCGTCGGCGCCTTCGTGCTCGCGATCCGCCGTGAGGGCGAGATCCTGCACGACAAGATCGCCCGGCTGTCGCTGCAGTTCGCCGACGACCTGCTGCTGGTTGCCCCCGAGGAGCGCCTCGGCCAGTTGCGCCACCGGGAGGATCTCATCATCACGACGCGCGCCGACGTCAAGACGGCCCTGGGTGGCTCGAACTGGGCGATCCTGGTGATTCTCCCGGCGGTCGTGTTGCTCTCCGCGTTCGGGGTGGTCGACATACTCAAGGGGGCCATCATCGGTAGCATCGCGCTGTTCATCGTGCGCGCCATGCGTCCCGCCGAGGCCTATCGGGCAGTTGACTGGTCGATCCTGATGCTCATCGCCGCCTTCGTACCGGTAGGCAACGCCATGCAGAAAACCGGCACAGCAGAGTACCTGGCCGGGGGTATTCTTTACCTTCGCGACTGGAACCCCGACTTCTTCACCCCGGTGGTGATCTTGTCGGTGTTGTACCTGCTGACCTCGATCCTGACGCAAACGATCTCGAACAACGCCACCGCCATCCTGCTCGCGCCGATCGGGCTGCAACTGGCGGCCGACATGGGTGTCGACTCGCGACCGTTCCTGATCACGGTGTGCTTTGCGGCATCCGCCGGCTTCATGACCCCATACGCGTATCAGACCAACCTGATGGTGATGGGTCCCGGTGGCTACAAGTTTGTTGATTTCGCCCGCTTCGGCGGCCCCCTGACGTTGCTGTTCTGGCTGATCGCCACGTTGTTGATTCCCCTGGTGTGGACGTTCTGACCGTGAAAAGAGACGACGATATGCGCCCGCAGCCCCCGAAGCCCGGTGTCTTGATGCCGCTGGTCGGAACCTTCGCCGTAACCGTATCGACGTTGATCGCCGGCGCCACAACCGGCGCACCACAAGCTCTGATCACGTTCGACCACTACCACGATGTCGAGGAAATCGAGGCGTATCTCGAGGCTGCGGCCGATCGCTACGGCAACCTCACGGAGCTCGTCGAGATCGGCCGCAGCCTCGAAGGCCGGCCCATCCTGGCGCTCGAGATCAACAATCCGGAAACGGGCGAGGCAAAAGAGAAGCCCGGCTTCTACCTGGACGGCAACATTCACGGCGGTGAGCTGCTCGGCGGTGAGGCCGCATTGCACTTCATCGACGCCCTGCTCGGCAGCTATGGCAACGACGCGCGGATCACCGCCATGGTCGATACGACGGCGTTCTACATCGTCCCGATCGTCAATCCCGACGGCCGCGCCATATCGGTGGACACGCCCGAGAACCATCGTTGGAACGCGCGGCCGTTCGACGAGGATGGCGACGGCCTGGTCGATGAAGACCCGCCGGAGGACATCGACGGCGATGGGCACCAGCTGCAGATCCGCGTGCAGGACCCACGCGGCCCCTGGAAAGTGTCTCCTGACGACCCACGCGCCATGGTGCGCCGCGGCCGCGGCGACCGCGACGGGCCCTTCTATCAGCTCTTTCCCGAGGGCATCGACAACGACGGAGACGGCGAAATCAACGAAGACCGGGTCGGGGGCATCGACCTGAATCGCAACTTCCCGGCCAACTGGAGCGCCGCGCAGTTCGGATCGGGACCGTTCCCCTTGTCCGAGCCCGAAACCTGGGCGCTGGTCAACTACATCACGGCCCGCACCAATATCGCCGCAATCCATACCTACCACACGAGCGGCGGCCTCATCCTGCGGTTTCCGACGTTGGCCGACCAGGATTGGGACGTTCCCGCCGCTGACCTCGAGGACTACAGACAGATCGCCGTGGACGGCGCCGTGCACACCGAGTACGCCAACTACGCCTACGAGAAACAGGCCATCGTCGACCTGATGAGTCCGGGACACGGCGTCTTCAACGACTGGGCGTCGAAAGTGTTCGGCGTCTACGCGATCACCACGGAAATGTGGCGCAACGGCTTCGGCGAAGGGCCCGCGGCACGCTTCGACTGGAACGACCGAGTGCTCGGTGGCGCCGGGTTCATCGATTGGCAGCCGCTCGAAAACGAAACGCTGCGCCGCACCGTGCTCGATCTCATGCCCCGCCTGCCCGCCCGCAGCGGCGGCCGCGGTTCCGCGTCGCCCACCGGCGAGCCCGTCGTCGAGATCGGTGGATGGGAACGCTTTTCCGTATCGAATCCGCCGGAGCGCCTGATCGCCGCGGAGCTCTCCCGCAACACGGCGTGGGTGCTCACCTTCGCCGACAAGCTACCGCGCGTCGCCATCGTCGAGGCAACGGTCATTCCGGTAGGCGGCGCCGCAAATCTGTTTGCCATCCAGGCGACCGTCGCCAACGTCGGCTGGATGCCTACCGCCACGGCCCACGCCGTTGAAACGCTGGGCACGGCACAGCCCGTGGTCGTCGAGATCACGCTTCACAACGCCGCGATGCCATCCGACGTGCCCGGTCGCTCGCAAGCCGGCCTCACGTTCGCCAGCCAGTCGCTCGGCGTTCTCGCAGGGACAAGAGCAGACCAACCGGCGAAGATGAACCAGATGTTCTGGAACGCCGAAATCATCGATCCTGCGCAGCCGGCCAGCATCGAGATCGCCGTGCGCTCCCAGAAAGCGGGGGTGGCGCGGCGACGGATCGAGTTCTCGGCGGACGAAGGCCACTAGCGTCCTGAGTCACAGACTCACGGCTTTGTGCGAACATCTGGGCAGGAACAACAGCCTCATGCGTGCTCTGTCGACGTTGCAACTTCCGGAAACTGTCGAGATTACCGTTGTTGGCGGCGGCGTGATCGGCCTGTCGATCGCCCATGAGGCGGCGCGCAAGGGCCACACGGTGCTGATCGTCGAGAAGAAGACGCCCGGCGGCGGCGCCACGCCGGTGGCCGCCGGGATGCTGGCGCCGATTGCAGAGGCCGAGCCCGCCCTGCCCCAGATGATCGACCTCGGACTGGAGAGCTGCCGCCTGTACCCGGATTTCGTCGGCCGCCTGGAAGAAGACACGGACATTGCCTGCGGATATCGCACCGAGGGAATGTTGCGGATCGCACTGGATCGCGGTCACCTCGACGAGCTCGAGCATCGCGCCGTGGCCTATGATGAGCGCGGCCTCGGCGCCGAGCGCCTATCGGGATCCGACCTGCGAGCCCTGGAGCCGGGGCTGAGCTCGCGGGTCGTCGGCGGGATACGCACCACGATCGACCGTCAGGTCGATCCTCGGGCGCTGTCTGCCGCCTTGATCGCCGCGCTCGAGCAACGGGGCGTCAGCATCGCCGCGCCGGCCGAAGTCACAGCGATTCATCGTAGCCAATCCGGGTCGATCACCGGCGTCGACGTCGGCGGTGCCGGTAGCGACAGCGGCGCCGACGTCAGCGGTGCCGGCAACGAAACCGGTGACACCGCGACGGTTCGCACGTCGGTCGTCGTCGCCGCGGCGGGGGCATGGACGGCCGAGCTCCTGGAGCTCGCGGCACTGCCGCTGCGGCCGATAAAAGGTCAAACCGTGCGCCTGCGAGCCGACAGCCCTGAAGCGCCAATGCTGCGACACGTCGTCGCCTCCCCGGACGTCTACCTCGTGCCCCGCTGCGATGGCGAGTTGGTGATCGGTGCTTCGATGGAAGAGCAGGGGTTCGATGCGCGGCCCCGAGCCGGAATCACCATGGATTTACTCGGCCACGCATGGCGCGTCTTTCCCTCGGTGTATGACTTCGAGATGTGCGAGGTGAACGTGGGATTTCGCCCGGCGTTGCCCGACCACATGCCGGCGATCGGTCCGGTCGACGACGGCGGCTTGTTCGTCGCCACCGGCCACTACCGCAACGGCATCATGCTGGCACCCGTCACCGCAAAATACGCCGTCGAGGCCATCGAAACCGGCCGCGTTCCGGAGGCTCTGGTGCCGTTCCAAGTGACGCGCTTTCCGACGACGCGGTAGCCGAGGGAGTCCCGTGATCCGGGGTCAGGGTAGACGACGGCAACGAGGTCGCAGTCATCGCCCGTTTGGCGGAGTCCCGGTAAGCTGCCGCACCTCGGTGCCGTCGGCGTTCATGACCATCACGTGCTTGGGGCCGCCACCGCCTTCCGGCACCCAGGTGTAAACGATCTTGGTGCCGCCGGGCGCGACGCGCGGGTCGATCGATCCGCCGACCCGCGTGTCGGTCAGGCGCGTTTGGTACCCACCATCGGCGTCCATCACGTAGATCTCGGTGTCGTCCGACCCGCCGCCGCGCCAGCTCATGAACACGATGCGCCCGTCCGGTGCAAAGCTCGGCACCATGCCGTTGTCGGGATCAACAGTGAGGCGCGTGTACTCCGAACCGTCGATGTTCACGGTGTGCACGTCGCGGTCGACGTGAAACGTGAGCTTCTCCCCGTCGGCCGACCATTGCGGAAACCAGTGGGTGCCGCCGGACGGCTGCCCCTCACCGCCGGTGAGCGATCGCTGGTTGGAACCGTCGGCGTTCATCAGCCAGACCTCGAAACGCCCGGAACGATCCGAGATGAACGCGATCGTGCCGCCGTCCGGCGCCCACGACGCCGACAGGTCGCGCGCCGGGTTGTAGGTCAGACGACGTAGGTCGGTACCGTCGTCGTTCATCGTGTAAACCTCGAAGTTGCCGTCGCGGTCGGAGTCGAAGCTGATGCGGGCGCCATCGGGGGAGAACGACGGATACCCCTCGTCGCCCGCGTGGTCGGTCAATCGCTCCAGGCCGGAGCCGGCGGCGTTCATCACGTAGATCTCGGCGTTGCCGTCGCGCTCGCTGTAGAACGCGATGCGGGCGCCGTCGGGTGACCAGGACGGCGATCCGTCGCGATCCGTCGGCTGCGTCGATGAACCGGCGGCCCTTCCTGCCGGACCGGAGCCGGCGCCGCCGCAGGCAACGGTCAGTAACAGCCAGAGCGCGGCGGCACGGCGGGCGCTCGGCCCCATCAGAACGACCAGCCAAGGGCGGTGGTGACGCCGAAATCGTTCTTCTTCGCCCCCTCCTGCGGCGGATTCGAGTCGTAGGTTTCGAACAGGTCGAGCGAGATATAGAGATCCTTCAGGAATTCGCGCTTCAGCTTCACGTTGAGACGCACGCGATAACGATCGTCGGTCGTCAAGCTCGGCAAGACAATGAATCCGGTGTTCACATCAGTGTCGTGGTCGCCGAAGATGAACACTTGCACGTTGGTGCCGAGCCCGAGCGCGAGCTCGTTGTTGGCGGTTTCCTCTCCGGTGTACTGCTCCCAGCTATAGAGGCCGGTAGCATACGCATTCCACGTCCAACGGTTCGACTGCACGAGGTAGCGGCCGATACCATAGCCACTGGTAGCGCGCAGATCGAGGTTGAGCTCGGCGTTGTGCTCGAAGTTGGCAACGGCGATGCCGAACCAGCGCCGCCACCTGAGATGGCGCATCCACTCGCCCGTGAGGACCTGCCGGTTGGTGGTCGTGTCCTCGCCGCGAATCTTCAGCAGGGAGTTGACCTCGAGCCGGAATATGTTTGTCCGACTGGTGTACCGCGCGCTGCCGTTCAGCGAATAGTCCGTTTGGCTCTCGGCCTGCGTAAACATGAGGCCGAAATCGATGCTGGCGTCCATCTTGCCCCAGAACGTCGGGTCGATCGGGCGAGCGAAGGCGACGTCGTCGGTCCTGATGGCCGTGGTCGCGGCGCCGATCCGCACGTTGAGCTCTGCGGGACTCTCACCCGGCTCGAGCGATCCGAAGTATCGCTGTCCCTCGGAGACGTTTCGACCTCGAGCGTCTTGTCGGTCGTGATGTGGGCAATGTCCTCCCACTGGATGTACACCGTTCCCATCGCGTCCGTGCTGCAGCGCAGCTTGGCCCTGACCAGACCCCGCGGTTAGTACCACCTTCTATCTCAGTAACACGGTGCTGACAAGAGGTTGTTGAGGCCGGCGAAGCGTAGCGTAGCCGGTTTCAACAACACCGCTTCCGGTGCCGGAGGTCGATAGCCCAGCGAGCTGTGCGGTCGTACGCGGTTGTACTGCTGGCGCCATCTCTCGATCAGAACCTTTGCCTCCTTCAGCGTGTAGAAGATCTCCCCGTTCAGCAGCTCGTCTCTGAGCTTGCCGTTGAAGCTCTCCACATAGCCGTTCTCCCATGGGGAGCCCGGCTCGATGAACAGCGTGCCGACGCCGAGCCGGCCCAGCCAGTCGCGAACCGCCTCGGCGGTGAATTCCGGTCCGTTATCTGACCTGATGTGCGCTGGAATACCTCGATGAACGAACAGTCGTCCTAGTCGGTGAAGTACGTCCTCGGAGTTGAGCTTCCGCGCCACGTCGATTGCAAGGCTCTCCCGTGTGTACTCGTCGACGATCGTCAGCAGCCTCATAGCCCGACCGTCATGCGTCCGGTGGTGGACGAAGTCATACGCCCAGACATGATCCTTGTTCTCGGGGCGCAGTCGGATGCAGGAGCCATCGTTGAGCCACAGCCGTGCTCGCTTGGGCTGTTTCTTCGGTACTTTCAGCCCCTCGCGCCGCCAGATCCGTTGCACCCGCTTGTGGTTCACGAGCCAGCCCTCCATGCGCAGTAGCGCCGTCACTCGCCGATACCCGTAGCGGCCATACTCTCGGGCTAGGTTCACGATCCTCTCCGTCAGCACCTGCTCGTCGTCCGGTTGCCGTGGCACGTACCGCTGCGTCGTGCGCGACTGTTTCAGCACCCGGCACGCTCGTCGCTCGGAAACGCCCAGCCTCCGCCGAACATGCTCAACCGCATCTCGGCGACGTGCCGGGCTCAGAAGTTTCCCTCCGCAACTTCCTTCAGGATCGAAAGATCCAGCTCCTTTTCCGCCACAATCTTCTTGAGCCGGACGTTCTCCTTCTCAAGTTGCTTCAGCCGCCTGGCCTCGTCGACCCTCAGCCCCCCGTACTCGCGTCGCCACCGGTAGTAGGTGTGCTCGGTGATTGCTAGCTTGCGGCAGGCATCCTTGACCGTCGCGCCTCGGGCCAGCTCCACCTCAGCCTCCCGTAGCTTCCGTACGATCTGCTCTGCGCTGTGCCTCTTCGCCGGCATTCTGACCTCCCTTCTTCGACCCAGATCGTGAGATTACCTCTGGATCCGTTTTGGGGGGTCAGGTCAACGCCGCTCCAGCTCCTTGATCTCGCAGGTGATCTTGTCGCCGTCATCGAGCTCGATGATGTCGGTCTTCTGAAACGCGGCGGCGTCCGAGCTCCATGACACGAAGACCGCAAGAAACATGGAGGATCGGACATACCAAGGTGCGTATCGGCGAACGCGGAGCATTTGTTTCTCCCTTTGGAAATACACGGAAGCGCGTTTCTCGGGAGCGTAAACGGTGCCGTAACGAGTTGCGAGGGGCCCGCAACTCAGAGCCGTGACCCGGGCGAATCGAGGCTACCGTGCCACCTACGGCGTGGTGTCGGCGAGGGCCTCGATCTCGTCGAACGTGTACAGGCGCGCGCGATTCATGCCGGGGCATGACTCCGCCTCTTCGGTCCAGCGCTCCGGCGAGCCCACGTTGGTCCTCCAGAAGGGCCAGGTACGGCACTGCTGCGGCCGGTCTTCGTACACCAGACACCCGTGGCGCTTGTCGTAGAAGACGCAGTCGTAGTTGGGCTTCTCGCGCAGGCTGACCGATCCGTCGTGCAGCACTCGGGTGTAGTCGCGGCGAAACCTGTCCTCGTCGAGCTCCAACCGCTTGGCCAATGCGCTGATCTCCACATCGTCGACCGCCACGGATCCCGAGAAACCGCTGCAGCAATTGCCGCAGCGGGTGCACTCGAAGCACAAGCCTTCGCCGTACCAGGCTCCCCTCATCACCCTTACCTACCTGCCTCGCCCTTCAACTGCTCAATTCTCCGTCGGTTCGGAAATCACGACCGGGCTGTCGGCTCCGACGCGCTCGTCGATCGCCGCCGCCAAGCGCTCAAAGTCCACGCCGAGGCGTCGCGCGGTGCCGACGGCCAGAGAGGTTGTGGCCACACCGGAGACGAACTGGTAGGTCGATCTCTGGGCGTCGTCGATCGCGACCTGCAGAAACTCCAGGTCGTCTATCGGCGGGTCGGTTTTCAGGTTCTTGGCGATGTCGAGGAAATGAGTGGTGATGAACGCCACCGGCGCCACTCTACGCAGCAGGCGCAGCACCATGGAGATGATCTCGGCCGCCTCCGAAGGGTTGGTTCCCGAGCACAGCTCGTCGAGCAGGACCACCGTGCGTGGCGTGATGCTCTGAAAGAGCGTACGGATGCGCAGCAATTCGGTGCCCAGCCGTCCCTCGGTAAGATCGGCGCCGTCCTGATGCACAAGCGACGCGAACATCGAGCTCGCCAGCGGCAGACGTGCCTCGGCCGCGGACGTATAGAGGCCCGACTGGCCGAGCAGCTGCACCAATCCCAAGGCCTGCAACAGTCGTGTCTTGCCGCCCGAGTTCGGGCCCGTGAGGATTGTCACGGCCTCAGGACTAGCCGGTGCGACGGCGCAAGGCACAGGCGGTCCCTGCGTTTGCAGCAGAAGCGGATTGAAGAGCCCGCGCAGCGACATGGTCTGGTTTTCCTTTACCTCCGCCAGCGCCACTTCGAGCCCCGCGGCGCGTGCCCGCGTCGCGAACTCGCGTGTCACCAGGTAGACCTCGAGGTGGCCGAGCACTTGCACCATGGTGCTCAAGGACGGCGCTATTTTCCTGTAGACGTCGAGGATCACGCGGTTGACCAGCTCGCGCTGCGTGAAGTTGACACCGAGCAAGCGCAGGCGAACCATCTCCCGCCAGCGGTTCCAAGGCGAGCTGTAGAACCGATTGCCGTCGTTGTCCTCGAGCTCGTCGACTTCCAGGTTGCGGATCCGCCCGTCGGCACCGATGCGAATCTGCAGCTCCAGGCGGGTGTGGTTGTCCTCGTAGTCCAGCAGAGCCTCGAGCGTTTGATTCTCTGACGACGACTTGATCTCCAACCCGACCTCGTGGAGGCGGCGCAAACCCGATATCGCCTCCGGGAATTCCGAGACCATGTGGTTGATGGCGTCGCGCAGCTGTCGTAGGGCGTCCAAACGCAACGTGGTGCTGTCGAGCAGCGTTTGCGTGTGGGTGCTCTTGAGCTGATCCAGGAGCGTTACAAGGTCGACGTACAGCGTCTCGACCTTGGTGCGAATCACGGGGTCCGACTCGATCTCCTCCACGATCGCCTGACGAAATGCGATGGTCGCGGCGTCTACAGGGGGCTGCGAGAGGACGCGCAACACGAAGGGAACATGAATCGGATAGTCGCGATCGTTGAGGGTGACCTCGCCAATGCCGCGTAGAAATTCCTCCACGTAGAGGTCGTTGACGAAGAACTCGGCGTGCCAAGCAGGCTCCGGGAGAGGGATGTCACGCAGTCCTTCGTCGATGCTGCGACTCTCGTTGCGCCCGAGGAACGCCATCTCGAGCAGCTCGAGAAGAAACTGGTCGTCGGCAGCGGCGTGCGGCCGGTCGTGCAGCAGATCTGGTAGCGGAATCACGTGAGCTTGGGAGGTTGTCCTTGGATCAAGTGTAACGCGACGATCGTTGCGCGCCCACTATCCAGCGCCGCCGACTTCTTGACAAGGGCTGCGGTCTCCGGCGAAATACTCGCGAGTGCCCGACGTTTCCTGCTAGCGGACCGTGGCAAGACCCTGATGCATCTTGCGCGTGGATGTTGCCACGGCCGGCTGACCAAAGGCCGGCAACATGAGCTGCTTCGCGAATTCCAAGTACTGCAAAGCCTTGGCGCCCGTTTTCTTGTTCCTGCTGGTCGCCGTTTCGGCGGCACCCGCCGGCGTTGCGTCGCAAAACGACAGCGCCGTTTATCCGGGCGCCGTGTGGGCGCGCATCGACGATCCGGCGGACGCCGGCTACTCGAGAGAAGGGCTCGAGGCGGCGCGCGCCTACACCGAAGCTCAGAACAGCAGCGCCATAATGGTGATCGTCGGCGGCCGGGTGCTGTGGGAGTACGGCGATGTCGAACGGATCAGCTACCTGGCTTCGGTGCGCAAGAGCATTCTCGCAATGCTGTACGGCAACTACGTGGCCGACGGCACGATCGATCTCGACAAGACTCTCGAAGAGATGGACATGGACGACATCGGCGGCCTGCGGCCCAGCGAGCGGCGCGCCACGGTACGCCACCTGATCATGGCCAGCTCGGGCGTGTACCATCCGGCGTCCAATTCCGGTGACAACCTCGCCGACGCGCCGCCGCGCGAATCGCAGGAACCGGGAACGTACTTTCTCTACAGCAACTGGGACTTCAACGCCGCCGGCGGCGTCTTCGAGAAGACCACCGGCCGCAACATCTTCGAGGCGCTGCAGACCGACCTCGCCGAACCTATCGGCATGCGCGATTTCGAGCGTGGAAGACACCGCCACGGTGGCGATTTGGATCGCTCGCGATATCCGTCCTATCACATGCATCTTTCGACGCGAGACATGGCACGCGTCGGCTACCTGATGCTACGTGAGGGCAACTGGAACGGCGAGCTGGTGATCCCCGCCGATTGGGCCCGGCAGATCGTCAGCGTCGTTACCCCGGTGGAGGAAATGAACCCGGAGCCGCTCAAGGACGGACCGTTCGGCTACGGCTACATGTGGTGAGTCTGGGACGGCGACGGCGACGTCGGGGCTTTCGAAGACGCCTACACCGGTCGCGGCGCCTACGGCCAGTACATTACCGTGCTGCCGGCGCTCGACATGGTGGTGGCGCACAAGACCGTGCCCCAATCAAACACCGGCTCGGGCGCGTACATGGGTATCCTCGAGCGCGTCATCGCGGCGCGGATCAACGACTAGGGGGTGTCTTTGTAGGATAGGGCGGTCGGCGGGTGACGGGCATCGGGGGCGCTGGGGGGGCGCGTGACGCGGGACACTAGACCAGCTCGGCGGCCGTCGCCTGGATTCGTTCCCAGGCGCGTTGGACGTGCCGCGCCTCCGTGGCGCGCTGCCCGACGCACAGACGCAATGTGTACCGCTCGTTGAGCATCGTGTGCGTCATATAGAGGTCGCCGCTGGCGTTCAGCCTGTCGAGGAGCTGCTCGTTGAGCGCGTCGCCGGCAACGTGGCGGAAGCAAACCAGGTTCAGCGGCGGCTCGACGGCAAGCTCGAAGCCTTCGGACTCACGAATCTGGCCGGCGAGCTGTTGCGCCAGCTCGATGTGCCGACGCACATGATGTTGCAGGCCTTCGATGCCGTAGTGGCGGATGACCATCCACAGTTTTAGCGCCCGAAACCGGCGTCCGAGCGGTACCTGCCAGTCCCGGTAGTCGATGACCGCCCCCGACTCGCTAGCCTCGTTGCGCAGGTACTCCGGGAGAACGCTCAACGACTTGATGAGCGCGGCGCGATCGGCAACCCAGAAGCAATCGCAGTCGAAGTTGGTGAACATCCATTTGTGCGGGTTGAAGCAGTAACTGTCGGCAAGCTCCAGGCCGTCGTGCAGGTAGCGGTACTCGGGGCAGACCGCCGCCGTTCCCGACATCGCGGCGTCGACGTGCAGCCACAGGCCGTTGTCACGGCAAATTCGACCGATCTCCGGCACCGGGTCTACGCCGTTGGACGACGTCGTGCCCACCGTAGCGCACACGAAAGCGGGCACCCGCCCGGCTTCGCGGTCGGCTTCGATCTGCGCGGCGAGCACCTCGGGTCGCATGGCAAACATTTCGTCGACATCGATGAGGCGCAGGTTGTCGCTGCCGATCCCGGCAATACGAACTGCCTTCTCGATCGATGAATGCGCTTGATTGGACGTGTACGCCACCAGCCGTCCGTTACCGCCCGATTCGTTGACGGCGAAGTCGGTGGCGCGCTCGCGGGCGGCGATCAGAGCACACAACGAGGCACTCGAAGCGGTGTCCTGGATGACGCCGCCGCCGGTGCCGCTGCTGCGATACGCCTCCGGCAGCCCGAGCATGTCGATGAGCCAATCCATCACGTGGGTCTCGAGCTCGGTGGCCGCTGGGCTCGTGGTCCACATCATCCCCTGAACGCCGAGACCGGCCGACAGGAGCTCGCCGAGTATCGAGGGCCCGGAGTTGTTGCTGGGAAAGAAGGCGTAGAAGTCGGGCGACTGCCAGTGTGTCAGGCTGGGAACGATCACCTTGTCGAGGTCGGCCAGCACGGCCTGGAGCGACCCGCCTTGCTCGGGGGCGTGCTCCGGCAGGGCGGCGCGGACCTCTCCCGGTTCGACCTGCGAGCGCACCGGGAGCGACTCGATGCGCTCTTGGTAGTCGGCGATCCAGTCGATCACCTCCTTGCCCCGTCGACGAAATTCCTCCGGGCTCATGTGGTAACTGTCGTCGGGCATTCTGTCCGTCCTCCTCGGTGTCGGCTCTCGCCCTCAGATGTCGCGAGTGAGTCGACCCAGGCCCGCGCCAGGTCGTGATGCTCGTGCCAAGCATCCCATACGCAGCGCGCCCACTCTCGTACCGCGGCGATGTACTCGTCGATGTCGCCAACGTCGAGGGCCCCGTCAATCGCAAGTTCGCCGCGGAAGTCGGGTGGATCGGGTCGCTCGAGTTCCTTGGCTCCGTTGAGCCAACGTTGCAGCGCCCCGTACTTCATCAGATTGCCTGCGTGCTCCACGCCGATACACATGCCCACCAGATGCGCCGCCATCGACTTGGCGGAGCAACAATATTCTTTCGGATGCTGCAGGGCGTACGCGTCGACTGCCAGTCGATGGACGATGAAGTATCGAGCGTCGCCGAAGCCGCGAGCGTTGAGATCCAGCATGAGCTGGTTGCAACCCTCGGCACCGCCGACGTCGGCGCCGCACTCCGGGCAGGCGTGTCCGTCCGCGCTCAGCGTCGGCGCCTCTGGCATTGTCTCTGTCGCTGTCTCCGTTTCGGCATGGCCACGCGAGAGCTTATCCTAAGTTTCCATGTAAACCCCCCATCGAATCGGCCTGTTCGACGGCCTTCGCGCTCTTTCTCTGGCGGTCGATCTGGCAATGGGACGTCGTCTCCCGCACGCCCAAGCCGTAGCGGCGCTGAGCGCCGCGATCAGCGGTCGGCTGGGACTCGGCAGCACCGAGGTTGAAGAGCTCGTCCTCGCCGCGCTGCTCAAGGACGCCGGCTGACCATCTACGCGCTCCGCGTTCACCCAGGTCATGGGTGCCGTCGATGACGTCGAATTCCACCGCCGGATCTTCGGGCTCGAGCACATGACGCCGGTGACGGTGTCGGCGTTGCTCTGGGAGCTGATGGCCGACAAGAGCGACTCGGCAACCTCGCGGGTGGCAGGCTGGACCAAGTCGTTGTACGGCGCCGCGCGCCGCCGCAACCACTTCGTCGATCGAGGCGACGAAGCGGCGCGGATGTGTCCCGAAGTTTGTAGAAAATCGTCTGGCGTGGCTCCGAGCTTGGACGTTTGATGTTACCTGCTACGCGGCCAACTCCTCCTGTTGGTCGATGATCGCGGCGAGATGCCGGTACCCGTCGATGCGGCGCATGCGGATCTGCCCGAACGCGATCAGCCCCCACAGCAGCGTCACCCCGGCCGCCTCGGTGCTGAACGATCCCTGGGTCTTGGTACGGCGACGGAACTCGCGGTTGAGGTTCTCCAGTGGGTTCGTCGTGCGCAGCGTCTTGCACATCGGTTTGGGGAACTCGTAGAAGGTCAGCAGCACCAGCCCCGCTTCCTCGAGGCTGCGCGCCACCGCCGGCACCAACCTCGACCACTTGCGCACGAAGTTGCTGTACGCGGCCCTCGCCTCGCTGCCGTTTGCCGCCTTCACGATGCGGTCCCAGTCTCGTTTCAGCTCGTCGTGGGCGTGTGACGGGCAATGCTTCAACAGATTCTTCCACTTGTGCTGAAGGCAGCGCTGCACCTTCGCTTCGGGCCACACCGTCGTCGCCTTGGCCAGCCCTTTGTGGCCGTCGGCGATGATCAGCCGGGGCGGCCGAAGACCTCTTTGCTCTAGGTCCTCGATCAGCCACTTCCAGTGACACCCGGCCTCCGAAGCGGCCCGACGCAACGCCACCAACACCTTGCGCCCATCTTCCGCCACTCCCAGCGCGGCGAAGATCGGCACCGACACGACCTGCCGCGCCAACCTCACCTTCAGGTGGAACCCGTCCAGGTACACGATCGGGTACGACTCACCGGTCAGATCGCGCTCGCACCACGTCCCGAACAGCTTCTTCAGCCGCCCCACCACCCTCGAGATCGCGCTCTTCGAGAGGTTCGCTTCACCCAGCAGCGGCGCGAGCGCCTTGCGGATCCGTCGGCTATTTGCACCCGCCAGGTACACCCCTAGAATCGCCTCGTCGACTTCCTCGGTGCGCCGTTGATACCGCGGCAGGATCGTGCTGCGGAACTCCCCGGTGCTGCCGTCCTCTCGCAGCAGCCGTCCCCGTGGTACCTCCAGATCCTGCGGCCCCTGCGCCATCGTGATCTGCCGCCGATACGTCCCGTGCCGATATCCTCGCCGCGAGCCGTTGCGCTCGTACGGCCCGCATCCCAACGCCTCGGCGAGCTCCTCCTCAAGCGTGATCGTAATCGCCTCCTGGATGCGGCTGTGCAGCAGCTCCTGGATGGCGCTACGGAACTCGATGACCGATACCTCTCCCGTGCTACCGTTGCTCATGGTGTGACCTCCTTGTTGTCGCCGTTTCCAGCGACTCGTTTTTCCTGCTCGGAGGTTACGCCATTTCTTTTTCTACAGGACTCGGGACGGATCCGGCTTGCCGCACGGAATCGCCGGCGAGGAAATTCCGATCGGCAGTCGGATTCTAGCCGTTGCCCAGAGCGCGGCGATCTGGGGAGAAGATGCTGGTCCAATCGACGTCGCCGAGCGCCTGGAGCGCAATTCCGGCACGCGATTCGACCCGGCAATCGTAGAGGAAGCGCTGTCGGTCTTGTCGAGCGCTTCGCCGAACACCCCGTTCGTGTGGGTAGAACACATGGCACGCGATACGGACTCCTGGAGAGCAATCGACGTCACGTAACGAAGCGTCGAGGTCGTTCTGCTTGCCGAGGTTTTCTCGCAGATCATCGACTCCAAATCACCGTTCACGGCCGAGCA
This sequence comes from Acidobacteriota bacterium, assembly GCA_965214245.1. Classification (GTDB taxonomy): domain Bacteria; phylum Acidobacteriota; class UBA890; order UBA890; family UBA890; genus CBDCBL01. The sequence goes on along the minus strand of CBDCBL010000007.1, from coordinate 143,600 downwards.
TTCAAAGCGGGTTGCGGCCCTCGCCGGCGCCATGGCGAAACGCGCCGGTATGTCGGCCGCCGAGCGCGAGGGCATCGTGCTCGCCGGCCTGCTGCACGACCTCGGCAAGCTGGCGGTGCCCAACCGGATTCTCGACCACGACGGGCCGCTGAACGATAGCGACTGGGAAGTCATCCGCCGCCACCCCGACGATTCCGGCCGCATTCTGCGCGAGTGCCCGGAGCTGCAAGTCATCGCCCGGTGGGCCGAGTCGCACCATGAGCGGCCCGACGGCGGCGGCTACCACCTCGGAATCGAGGGCCATCAGCTCGAGTTCGCCGGTGCGCTTCTCGCCGCCGCCGACGCCTTCGATGCGATGACCGCCGAGCGTCCCTATCGGCCTCCGCTTTCCGCAGATGAAGCACTCGGGCGGTTACGCGAGGGCAGCGGCACCCAGTTCGCACCCGAGGCGGTGGGATTGCTCGCCGACGTTATCAGAGCTGACGGTCAGCCGCGGTAGTCCAGCTACGGCTACAGCGGTCGCCAAACAAGCCCTTCGCCGCTTCGGAAGTACAGGCGAAAGGCGCGGCCGTAGATGTCGCTCGCGGGAATGAGGCCGAACACCCGGCTGTCTCGACTGCCGCCGCGATGATCGCCCATCACGAACACCATGCCCTCGGGGACCACTTGTACGGGCAGGTCGCGGCCGCCGCCACTGCTCAGATTGAGATCGGCCCGGCGCTCGCCGAACAGCTCGACTCCGGGAGACTCGCGGCTCTCCAGCCGCTCGCCGTTCACGGTAATGCAACCGTCCACCAGCGCCAGCTGATCACCGGAGACGCCGACAACCCGCTTGATCAACCGCACGCCGGACTCGGGCGAGTCGAATACGACGATCTCGCCGCGCGCCGGCGAGCGCTCCTCCAGAATCTCGATCTCGGTGAACGGAATGCGCAGGCCATAGGCTGTCTTGTCGACCAGCACCCGGTCGCCGACCAGCAGCGAATACTCCATTGAGCCGCTGGGGATGTAGTAATGATCGGCGACCGCCGACCGTGCCGCGAACGTGACGCCGATAATCACGGCGAAGAACAGCAACTCGGTGCCGAGCTTGCGGCAGCGTCGCCCGAGCTCTTGCCAGGTTATCGCCAAGCGCATCTCAGCGCGCCTCGTAGTAGATCAGCCCGCCGCCGATGCCGCCGGCGAAGAAATCGGCATCGCCGTCGCCGTCGATGTCGGCGAACGTGGGGGTCGAATACGGATGGACGTCGGGGCTGAACGCCTCGTCGAGGACGAAGTCGTGGCGCTGCGGCGTCCCCTGATTGCGATACAGCGCCACGCCGTTGGCCTCGGAGCCGAGCACCAGGTCGAGGTCACCGTCGTCGTCGATATCGACGAGGGTGGGTACGCTGCGCCGTCCCGCATCGATGCCGCCGTACTTGTCGCTCATGAGCACAAATTCGGGCTCCTGCGGCGTACCTTCGTTGCGATAGAAGTTGAGGTCCCCCGACGACTCGCCGACGAACAGGTCGAGGTCGCCGTCGGCATCGATGTCGCCCAAGGCGGGCGTCGCGTTGCGGCCTCTCGTAATGGTCAGGTAGACCGCGTTCTCGACCACCCACCGAGGCTCGCTCGCGCTGCCCTCGTTGCGCACGAACTGCATCTCATCGCGCCAGGTGCCCATCAGAATGTCGAGGTCACCGTCGGCATCGAGATCACCGAAGGCAGGAGCGAAGTGGTACTGGCCAGTAAACTCCGGCATCGATCCCCGGTAGTGAAACTCCGGGGCGGTCGCCGTGCCGCGGTTCTCGAAGACGTAGAGCGCGCCGGCTTGATTGTCGTCAGGCTCGATCTTGTTGCCGAGGAACAAGTCGAGGTCGCCGTCGCCGTCGACGTCGGCAAACGCCGGGTAGCTCTCGCCGCCGACGTCGATCCCGGTCACATAGCGCCGCGTGCGCACCCGGAAAGTCCCCGGGCCGGTTTGGTCGAGGTGCAGGAAGTTGTCGATCGTCGTCGAGTTCGGGTTGTACGCGCCGCCCAGCACGCCGACAAGTAGATCATTGTCGCCGTCGGCATCGATGTCACCGAACGCCGGTGCGTTGTAGCCGCTCGTCTCGATCGGGTCGTTGAGCGGAAACGGCTCCGGCTCGGAGCGCAGCGACGGATTCGAGCACGAGCCGGTGTTCTCGATGTACAGCAGGCCGGGCTCGAAGAAGTCACCCCAGAACAAGTCGAGGTCACCGTCGCCGTCGATGTCCTCGAGCGCCATCGTGTTGGCGCCGTGCAGATTGGTGCCGGAGGCGCTGCCGAGGACCTGGCCGATGATCTCGATGTCCTGGAACCTGTCGGTGACGTGGCGGAACTCGGGCGCCCCGGCATCGTCGACGCCATTGGCTTCGTAGCGTGTGATTGTTCCCTCGAGCCGCCCGAGCATCAGGTCGAGTCGGCGGTCGCAGTCGATGTCGCCGACCTTCGGAATGTTCTGGCGGTCGGAGAAGATCGCCTCGCCGGCGGTGTCGAGCAGCGACTCATTGACCAGCTCGAACGGCGGGGCATCCGCACTGCCGTCGTTGCGCCAGAAACGAATCAGGCTGAAGCGCTGCTCGGCCAGCAGGTCGAAGTCGCCGTCGCGATCGACGTCGGCAAAGTGGTACCACTCGCCGACATCGAGATCTTGGTAGTTGTCGGTGCGCCATACGTAGCGCGGTTCCATGGGGGTGCCGACCTGTTCGAAAAACATGATCCTGCTCGAGTACTCCTGGACGAACAGGTCGAAGTCGCCGTCGGCATCGATGTCGACGAGCTGAGGCCGTGGAATGTTGAAGCCACCCAGCAACGGATGAGCGTACGCCTCGCCGTTCTCGTCGAAGGCCTCAAAGGCGTACATCCGCCGTTCGAAGTCGGGCAAATCGCTGCTTTGCCTCGCCGCCCCGGCGTAGCCGAAAGCTGGAGCAACAAGAACGACAAACAGGACCTGCAACGCCAACCGGCGGCGGCGCAAGCGGGTCGCGATATGCTGGATGTGCCGGCTCACCAATCCGTTCTTTCTAGCGCGTCGCCATGCCGGCGGCGTACGCCGGCACGTCGAGCACGTCGACGATCTGGCGGCTCTCGGTATCGATCGCCACCACGGTGCCGACCGGCAGGGGCTCCTCGGAAGTCAGGTCGCTCGTCCGCTCGAGGTGACCGCCGGTGTAGTCGTTCCTCGTGTTGCGGCCGGCGATCCACAGCGTGCGCCCGTCAGCGGAAATCGCGGCGCCGTGCGGCTCGGCAAGGCCGTCGCCCTCGATGGTCGCGACGACTTCCCAGCTGCTGGTGTCCACGACCGCCACCGAGTTGGCGGTGCGCTGCGGAAAGTACACGAGGCCGCCGTCCGGCGAATAGACCGGATGCCAGGGTTCGCCGCCGACGTGAAACGTGTGGGTCAGGTCCGGGTCGGTGGGATCGGCGAGATCGAACACCACGACCTCCCCCGAAACCTGACCGCCGGTGACCAGCGTTCCGCCATCAGGCGAGATCGCGAAATTGACGAACGTGTGGGTGTCGCCGGGAACGTTGATGACCTCGAGATCGTCGTCTTCGGGCGACAACGATGCCATCATGTTCACCGCCAAACTGGCGGTGTACAGACGGCCGCCGCCGCGATCGGCGGCGATGGCGTGGGGCCGCGGGAAGAACACGTCGTATTCCTCGATCGACATGTCGGAACGCTGGATCACACCGACACGTTGCGGCGGGTTGACCGCCGCCATCGAGCGACCGACGTACAGGACGTCTTCGACGGGATCGAGCGCCAACAGCCCGGGCGTCTCGTATTCGGCCCTACCGAGGAGCTCGTTGTCGCGGTTGAACTTGAGAACGAACCCATCCGCGATCAACGACACGTACCAGGTCTCGCCGTCGGGCTCGACCGCCACGTGGTGCGGCTTGGCGTTGGCGGTAAAACCGAGCTCGGTGAGCCAGATGGTCTCGACAACCTCACGCGCATCCATGTCGATGACCGAAACTGCGGGACCGCTTTGGCTGGTCACGTACAGGTACTCGGTCGGAGCCGCAGGGACAGCGGGAGCAACGGAATCCGGAGCCGTGCCCGAATCCGAGCCGCCACACGCCGCCACGGACCCCGCCACCAGGGCGAGACCTGCGAGCAACGCGATTCCTTGCAATCGAGTGCGGCGCACTAGTTGCGCACCTTGACGATCAGCATGCCCTCGCTGCCACTGGTTACCACGATGACACCACTCTCGAAGAACGGATAGTTGCTCCACGAGCCCGTCATGCCGCCGCCTTCCGAGTACGGCACCGTGTCCATGAAGCCCAGCGGCTCCGGGTTCTCCGGGTCGCTGATGTCGTAGACGCGCAAGCCGGAGTCGTAGTTCGACTGATACATCGTGTCGCCGACGATGTAGAGGTTGTGGTCGGTCGCCGGATTATCGGCCACGTACTCCCGCACCAGGATGGGATCTTCGAGGTCCTGGATGTCCCAGATCAGCGTCCGCGTGCCGTCGACCAGCCCCCGACCTTCGTCGAGCTCGTCGTTCATGAAGAAGTAGGCATGATCCTCGGTGATCCAACCCTGATGGCTGTACGCCACGTTCGGGTAGGTGGCCATGCCTAATGCCACCGGATTGCGCTTGTCGGAAACGTCGGCAATCGAGAGCGCCGTTTCGTTGGAACCGATGCAGATCTCGTGATCGGCATAGCGATCGTCGGGGCCGTCGTAGGTAACGCACATCGCATCGTGTGAGGAACCGGTACCGCGACGCCCCGTATTCATATCCTGGAAGCAACCCTCGAAAGTGGGATTCGTGGGATCTTCGATGTTGACGATGTGCAAACCGCCGCCGCAGCCGTTGGGGCCGTCGGCGCCCACAGCGTAAGCGAAGTCGGTTTCCGGATTGATAACGATGTTGTGCGTGCTGCCGACGCCCCCATAGTGCGCATCCTCCTTGAAGTCGACGGGTTCGCCGTCGAACTCACGCAGGTGCGTGAGGTCGAAGATCTGGATGCCGTGCTCGCCCGACCCGTCGGAGACGATGTACACCCAGTCGTTGCGCACCTTCATGTCGCGCCAGGAGCTCGGCCGTGCGCCCTCGGTCATCATCAGGATGCCGACGTGCACCGGGTTGTAGGGATCGGTGACGTCGACGAACGACGCCCGATCCGTCATGCCGATAATGGCGTAGTCGCGACCGGTTTCGGTGTCGGTCCAGCCCCAGGCGTCGTTGGTGCGCAGGCCGCGAACGCCGCCGATCTCGTGGACCGGCATGAACGACACGAGGTCGACGTTGTCACAGGGGAAATCGCCGGCCATGCCGTTGCTGCACTCCAGACCGTCGCCACCGGTGACCATTTCGTAGTTGGCGATGCCACTGAAGATCTTGGTGCCGCTCCAGCCATAGTCGGTGCGCGTCAGAACGGTCGCGGTACCGGCGCGGAAATCGTCTCCGGGCTGGCTGGCGACCATGATGTCGCCGTTGCCCGCCAAAGCCGTGGCGAAGGAGTCGCCGGCGGCCAGGTTGCCGGCGCCCATCTTGGTGGCGCTGGTCCAGTTGCCGCCCGCGTCGTCCCGCTCGTATACATAGATGCGCCCCTCGCCACCGCCGGCTTCCGGAGCCCCGATGTAAACGCGATCGTCATCGACCACGAGCGACGAGCCGAAGCCACCGCCGCGCTGCCCGTCGAACGGAACCAGGTTGCCGGTCGACACCCAGGTGCCGTCGTCGTCCAGGCCGTAGATCGCCACGCCGCCGATGCCGACGTTGGCGTCGCTGGCGCCGATGAACATCTCGCCGCCGTTCAGATTGATCGTGCCGCCGAACGCGGCGCCCTGCTGGGCGTTGTCGCCCGGCAGCTGGGCGACCTGCTCCCAATTGCCACCGTCACGATGGAAAGCGTAGACGCTGCCGGAGCGACCGCTGTAGTTGGGGGCGCTGACCATGGCCCAGTCACCGTCGATGGCAACCGCCGAACCGAACGAGAGGTTTCGCCCACCGCGGCGACCACCACCGCCGCCCTGGCCGCCACTGCCACCTTGGCCGCGGCCGCCACGGCGACCACCGGTCGCCTGCTGTTCCTCTTCGGTCGGGTTCGTGGCCTCGAGCTTGGCAACCTGAGCCCAGCTCGAACCACTGCGCCGGAAGATGTACGCGGCGCCCTGGCGCTCGTTGTGGCCGGTGGCGCCTACGATTACGAAATCGTCACTCATGTCGATGGCGCTGCCGAAAGCGTCGCCGTCGACGCCGTCGTCGGCGTTCAGCGTACCGACCTCGGTCCACTCGTCACCGTCTTTGGCAAATACGTAGACCGTGCCGTTGCCCTCGCCGCCGCCGACGAGAAGCAGGTCGCCGTCGACGGCAAGCGCGCCGCCGAATCCGTCGGCGTCGACGGCGTCGGAAGCCCTGAGCTTGCCGACTTCCTTCCAGCCGCCGGCGCTCGGTCGATAGACGTATACGAAGCCGGAAGAAATGCGGTTCCCCGCCTCGCCGATGAAGACCTCGACATCACCGACGGCCACGGCACGACCGTAGCCCGACTGGGCCAGCGCCGGAACCGCCAGCGCCAGGATAAGAACGGTCACAGCACAAACGCTGCCAAGCTTCTTCACGTGTCACCTCGATGAATTGGATGCCGCGCTTGCCGCACCATCGCGCGCCTGCGGGCATCGTCGGCCGCAGACCTGCGGCGCGAAATGTCCTGAGGATCCGGTCAAGATCCTCAAAAGAGTGTCGAATATCAGAAATTTCTTCAAGTCCGCGCGACGACCGGCATGTCGGCGTGTTTGATGCGCCATCACTGAGGCCGCACCACGCGGCCACCCAGCATCACGAAGCTGACCTGTCGAAGCTCCGAAATATCATCCAGCGGGTTTCCGGGCACGGCGATGAGATCGGCGAGCTTGCCGGCCTCGATCGTGCCGATCCGGTGTTCCTGGCCGAGCAGTTCGGCGTTTACCCGCGTGCCCGCCTGAATCGCCTGCATCGGCGTCATACCCACTGATACGAGCGAGGCGAACTCGCCGGCACCATTCACCGCCGGCCAGCCGACGAAGTCGGTGCCGACGCCGATCTTGACGCCAGCGCGCACCGCCGCGGCCACCTGTTCCCTGAATTGGCCATGGTATTTCCGCGCCAGCTCGACGGCCTTGCGGAGTGCTCCGCTCTTGGCTTCCTCTTCCATGAGGTACTCGCCGATGTACATCGTCGGTATCAGGTAGACGGCCCGCCGGCGCAGCATCTCAATGTCTTCGGCGTCGAGAAACGTGCCGTGCTCCATCGAACGCACGCCGGCGCGAATCGCTTGCTTGATCCCCTCCGTGGCGTGGGCGTGCGCCATGACCGGCACGCCGAGACGACTGGCCTCGGCGACCAACACCTCGAGCTCCTCCGGGCTGAAGTGAACGAGTTGCGGGTTGTCACCCGCCGACATGAAGGCGCCGGTTACCAGCACCTTGATCCAATCGCTGCCGAACTTGACCTCCTCGCGCACTGCCTTGCGAATCTCGTCGACGCCGTCGACCACAAGTCCGTCGGCGACGACCCGATGCTCGGGACCGAAGAAGTTGATGTCGCCGCCGCCGCCGGTGATCGACAAGTAGTGCCCGGTCCCGTAGATCCGCGGCCCGATGAACATTCCTTCGTCGATCGCCGCCTTCAGATCCAGGTGGGCGTAGAACACGTCCGCGTCGCCGGCGATCCGGATCGTCGTCCAGCCCGCTTGCAACATTTCCTGCACTACCTGCAGTCCGCGCAGCGCCTTATACGCCGACGAGCGGCGCAGGTGATCGACCTGATAGTCGTCGGTCGCGATCAACGGGTGGGCGTGGGCGTCGATCAAGCCCGGCAGACAGCTGGCCGAGCTCATGTCGACGACCTCGGCGTCCGTCGGAACCGTCGCGCCGACGTTCACGATCCTCTCTCCCTCGACCACGACCACCGCCGATTCGAGCGGCAGGTCGCTACGGCCGTCGATCAGACGCCCGCAGACGATCGCGATACGAGAAACGTCTTGCGCTGGCGCCTCGGCGCCCGCATGCACTCCCGAAGGCGCCGACGATGCCGACACTGGCGCCGCGCTCGAGGGCAGGAAACCAATAACCAGAGCCACCATGAAGACGCCCATACTGCTTCCAAAGTTATGAATATTCATGGTATGGCGACCCTTCTGCTCGCGGCTTCCCGGGACGGTTCTTGCCGGGGCGGTGTCGCCGCCCTACTCGAGCTCCAACTCCAGGCCCCCGGCAATCCCTGCAACGACGTTGTAGACAATCGCCATGAGCGTGTCGTAGTGAGCCGGAAAGATTTCGCGACGCAGCAGATTTCCGTAGGCGGCGGCATTGTCGGGGGTCGTCCAGCCACGCCAAAGCCGGGTGATCATTGCCCCTCCGACCACTCGATCTCGACGTCGTCGCCACCGCCGAGGGCGCTCTCGAGAACTTGGGTCAAGGCCGTCGACGCGCCACGGGCCTTCAGCAATTCGAGCGTCTGGAGCGTGAGGTAGTAGTCCGTGTCGTCGTCCGACTCCTCTTCGAGGTTATCGATCAGGAACTTCAGATCCTCTTCGGAAATCGACCCGAGGTGCGACCCGTTTTCCTTGTCGCGCAACTCGATCATCCAACAGCTCCTTTCAATCCAGCTATCTTCAGCGCCTCAGCCTATCGTGTCTGCGGCCATAACGCGCTGCCGCGTCGTTTCGGGAGAGAATCCAAGAACGTCGTCGTTCACGGCTCCACCGAAACGCCGTTCCAAAAGGCTACGTGTTCCTTAATCGCCGCTGCGGCATCTTTGGGCTCGAGGTAGTACCACGCCGCGTTCTTGTTCTCCTGCCCGTCGACCACCACGTTGTAGTAAGAGGCGTGGCCTTTCCACGGGCACATCGTGTGGTGGTCGCTGGGTGTGACGAGCTCCATGCTGACGGTATCGGGCGGAAAGTAGTGATTGCCCTCAACGATCACAGTGTTGTCGCTTTCGGCAATTACCTGCCCGTTCCACGTGGCCTTCATGCTTTGTCCTCCTGAGTCGTGGCTGTTGACCGAACTCTCACGACCCATCGTAACCGCGGCGCGGTGTCGTTACGCGTTGCTCATTCGCCAGTGTACAGCGCCTTCACCGGCTCGATCTCGACTTTCCCGTAGGCCTCGGCTTGGTTCGGCGTTTCCTTCTCTACGGTGGCGCCGTACTTGCCGGCGACCTCGCTAACCGGATAGCAAACCTCGTCGGTTTCCGGCCGGTAGCCGATCATCAAGACGACGCAGGGCCCATCGCCTGCGCCAACAAACACGTGGTTCGTCTCCGCCGGACAGTGCACGAAGTGCCCGGCGCGCAAGTGCCGCTCCTGTTCCTCGACCACCAGGATGCACTCGCCTTCGAGGACATAAAAGTCCTCCTGCGCGTTCTCACGGTGGTAGAGACACGCGGGGACGCCGGGCTGCATGACCCGTACGTTCACGCCGACCTGCGGAAAGCGCGTCTGGCCTTCGAATCGGCAACCGGCGCCGAATCGATCGGTTTGCAGCCACATCGCTTCCGACACGTGCACGGCAAACCAACCGTCGGTCGTTACCGTCTTGCCGTGTTCCGTTTCTTGCAGTTCTGCTTCTTCGATCATCGTTCACTCCTTTCTTGTCCTGTGAGGTTCGACGGCCGTATTCACCGCCAGCCCTTCGTCTCCTGTCACCCCCGGGCTCGGCTTCAAAGTCAATGGAAGTCTCTGCTTTGCACCGGTGCCGGTTTCGCATACTCGCGTGGATCCCAGAGTTTGTCGACGACGACGTGCACCACGCCTTCGGCGGCCTGGACCTTGCCGGTGACACCCAAGAACGAAAGCGTACGCGCCGGCACGGTGAACTGCTCGTACACGCTCGGCCACAGGATCGTGTTCACGAAGCCGGTCTCGTCTTCCATCGTCATGAAGACGACGCCCGAGGCGGTTCCGGGACGCTGGCGACAGATCACGATACCGGCGTAGTCGATGGTTCTCCCGTCCGGTATACCGGCGACCGTGCGCGCATCGGGCAAGCCCTTTTCGGTGAGCTCCTTGCGAAACGGCTCGAGCAGGTGGCTGCGAGCCGAGTGATGCATGGTGCGAAAGTCCCAGGCAACGGTTTCGATATCGCTCAGTGCAACAAAAGCGGGCGGCGGCTCGCCGAGCGGCAGGTCGGGCTCGGCAACATGGGCAACCGTGCCCGCTCTCTCGCCGCCCACCGGCAGTATGATCTGCGGCCGTCCCGCCTTTTTCATTCCTTCCACCTGCCACAGCGCCGCCCGCCGGTTTTCTTTGAGGCTATCGAAGGCGCCGGCCTCGGCGAGCAGGCGCATGGAACGATCCGACAGGCAAGTGCGAGCAGCAAAGTCGTCGATCGAAGCAAAGAGCCGCCGATCGACGGCGAGGCTCACGCCTCCTGGTGCCTCGCCCTCATCGGAATCGGTCGTCAAACCTGGATCATCAAGCTCCGTCCCACCGGCGCGGGTCCGCTGCCGCGCCACTTCTAGCACTGCCGCCTCGATCTTGTCGCCCTCGTCTGCGCGCAAGCCTTTGACGTAGCGCAGCCCCATGCGCACGGCGAAGCCTCCGGTCGAGTGCTCGCAGGTTTCCATCGTGCAGTTCCACAAGCTGTGCAGCACATCGACCGGCCGCACCACGAGGCCATGGCGCTTGCCGTCCTGCACCACGGTGGCCGGTGTGTAAAAGCCCATCGGCCAGGAGTTGAGCAGCGCGCAGGTGAACTCGGGCACGTAATGGCACTTCAAGTAGGCCGTGGCGTAGGCGATGAGCGCGAAGCTGGCAGCATGCGCCTCGGGAAAACCGTATTCACCGAAGCCGCGGATCTGCTCGAAGACGCGCTCGGCAAATTCCCCCTTGATGCCCTTGGCCATCATGCGCGAGATGAGCCGGCCGCGGTGGCGTTCGAGGCGGCCGGTCTTACGCCACGCCGCCATGTCGCGGCGCAGCTGGTCGGCCTCGCCGGGGCTGTAGTCGGCGGCGACCACGGCGAGCCTCATGACCTGCTCCTGAAAGAGCGGTATGCCGAGGGTTTTTTCGAGCACCGGTACAAGACACTCGTGCGGATAGTCGATCGGCTCTTCGCCGGCCCGCCGCCGTAAGTACGGATGCACCATGCCGCCGGTGATCGGACCCGGCCGCACGATGCTGACCTCGACGACGAGATCGTAGAACTTGCGCGGCTTCAGCCGCGGCAACATCGACATTTGGGCGCGTGATTCGATCTGGAACACGCCGACGGTGTCGGCCTGACAGCACATATCGAACGTGGCCTCGTCGTCGGGGGGAATCAATGCCATGTCCAGATCGACGTCGCGGTGCCGGCGCATCAGGTCGAACGCTCGATGTATGTGCGACAGTGCACCGAGTCCGAGCAGGTCGACCTTGAATAGACCGAGGGCCTCGACATCGTCTTTTCCCCACTGGACGACGGTGCGGTCGGCCATGGCGCCGTTTTCGATCGGCACCAGATCGTGCACCGGCTCGTGCCCCAGCAGAAAGCCGCCGGGATGAATCGACAAGTGGCGCGGGAAGCCCTGCACCGCGTTGGCGAGACGCACCAGGTGCTCGTGCACCTTGGCTTGCGGGTCGAGCCCGGCGTGCGCCAGCGCCTTGTCGTCGACACAGTCGTAGCGGCTCAGGAACTTGGCCAGCCGGTCGAGCGATGTCTCGGCCACACCCAATGCCTTGCCGACGTCACGCACCGCCGACTTGGGCCGATAGCGAATGATCACCGCCACCATGGCAGCGTGGTCGCGATCGTACTTTTCGTACACGTGCTGGATGGCCTCTTCGCGACGATCGTGCTCGATGTCGAGATCGATGTCGGGCGGCTCGGCGCGCTCGCGCGACAGGAAGCGCTCGAACAGCAACCCCATGCGCACCGGGTCGACCGCCGTCACCCCGAGGCAGTAGCAAACCGCCGAGCTGGCCGCCGACCCCCTGCCCTGGCAAAGAATTCCGCGCTCCTCACAAAAGCGCACCAGCTCCCACATGGTGAGGAAGTAGCCGGCGTAATCGAGCTCTTCGATGAGCGCCAGCTCCTTGTTGAGCTGATTGATCACCCGCACGGGGATGTGACCCTTGTCGCCGTAAGGACCGACGTTGTCCTCATAGCGACGCTTGGCGCCGTCGAACGTCAGGTAGCGAAGCCACTCGTCGGTGGTCGTACCGTCGGGCAACCGCTCGGACGGATAGCGATAGCGCAGCTCACTCATCGAGAACGTGCAGCGCTCAGCGATTTCGAAGGTGCGGGCAATGGCCGCCGCATCGTCGCTGAAGCGGCGCACGAAGGCGTCGGGCGACAGCAACGAGTGCTCGGCATTGGCGCGGATGCGGCGCCCGGCATCGGTAAGCTTTACACCGTGGCGAATGCAGCTCAGCACGTCCTGCACGTCGCGGCGTGCCGGTGAGTGGTAGAGCACCTCGACGGCAGCCACCGTCGGCAACCGCCATTTGCTGACGCGCTCGCGGAGTCGCCGCTCCTGTCGTGACTCCGCGGCGCTGAGATGGCGCGCGACCAAGGCGAAGAGCCGGTCGGCGAAAGCTTCTTTCAATAGAGGGGCAACAATATCTATCGGTGTTTCCAACTGCGTCAACAAGCTGCGCCCACCGCCCCACAAGGCGATCAGGCCCTCGGCATGCTCGCAAACCTCCTGCCAGCTCACCACGCTTTCGCCCTTGGGAGAACGGCGGCGCCCCTTAGTGATCAAACGACAGAGGTTCTTGTAGCCGGTGCGGTTTTCCACCAGGAGCACCAGCGTGGAGACGTCGGGGCGATCGAACTGCATCTCCGGCTTGGCGGTGGGCTGGCTGCCGGCGCGAATTTGTCCGACCAGCGACACGCCCGGGTGCACCACCGTCATCTCGGCGCCGACGATTAAGTGCAGGCCCTTCTCGCGTGCCGCGAGATGGGCCTGCACCACCCCGTACAACCCGTCGCGGTCGGTCACCGCAATCGAGCGCAACCCCAGATGGCCAGCTTGCTCGATCAGTTCGGCCGGATCACTCGCCCCTTCCAAAAAAGAAAAATTGCTCTTGCACCACAGCGGCGCGTAAACCACCTGCCCCAACTCTTGCCTCTCTTGCTGCGCCGCAAGTGACAAACATTGACGCTCCCTAATCCACTTGGCCTTGAAGCATCCAAGCGCGGCGATGCCGGTCGTAATAAATCCACAACACATCGCCGCGCTGGGTTTCGACGAAGTAGTACTCACGATGCACCTCGCGTACCCACCAACCTCCCGACACCACGTACGGTCCGCGCATGCGCACGGCCGGGCCCTGTTCGAGTCCGCGAATGAGCCAACCGTCGGGCTCGTGGTGCTCGCGCGCCGGGAGCTGCACGGCTTTTTGAAAAACGCGACGCACAAGAGGTCGTACGAAGCGACCGATCACTTCGACGCGGCTGGGCTCAGCCTTCTCGGCGGGTCTGTCGGGCGCTCCCCAACTCATCGGTCGTGAAGCTCCGGCATCGGCGGGCCGCGATTGCTCCAGGTCCGCGGCTCGAGACGGCACAGACGTGTCGGCGGCGAGTTCCGTGCTCGCCAGCTTCACCTTCTCCAACGGCTCCCAGGTGAACGACGCTTCCGGCAAATGGGCCTCGCGCGGCTTGGCCCACACCACGGAGTCGCGGCCAAACTCGGCACGCACCCGCGCCAGGGCGCGGTTGCCGGCGTCGAGGTCGCGCTTGGGCTGGTTCCAAAAGAGCTCGAGTTGCTCGTCGCTCACCCGCGTGCCGTGCGCGGTAATCAGCAGTTCGACAACACCGCCCGAGATGTCGGTGTTCTCCAAGCGCAGGCGAACCAGGTCGAGAATGATTGGACCGTCGAGCGTTGCCTCGGCCGGCCGCACGCTCTTGGTGACATGCGTGCCGTCATCGAGCTTCATCACCAACACCAACTCGGTGAGTCCCTGGTGCCAGCCGGCAAGTTGCTCGATCAACGGCGGCAGCGAGCGCTTGATGATGAAGAGCAACCGTGTCGAATCAGCTTCGGGATACTCGAACTCGATGCAGCTCTCCACCGGCACCGGCGGCGGCACCGGATCGAGAGGACTCTCAGACTCGCCGCTCGCTTCCTTGTAGAAGTCGACCGCGGTAGACCCGAAGCGCTTGCCGAGGCCATCGGGCGGCAACTCCAAGAACTGCTCGACGGTCCGCACGCCGAGTTTGTCGAGCGAGTCCCTGAGCTTCGGCTTCAGACGCAATCGATCGAGTCGAATGGTGCGCGCCGTGTCCTGCTCGGCGCTCGGTCGTTCGAAAATCGTCACGTCACGGGTAGTGCGCGCCGCCGCATAGGTGCCGAAGCGGCTGAACCCGACCGCGACGCGCGACACGAAACCATCTTTGGCGAGCTCGGCGCGCAAGCGGCGAGCCCAAGTCGAAAGCGAAGTCTCGATACGACCGAGCCCCGATGCATTGAGCCAGAACACGCCGGGCTCCTCGGGATTAGGCTCGATCTCGGGGCTGAAGCGCCACAACAGCTCGACAAGCCGACACGTTCCCTCGTCGATCTCCTCCTCGGGAATCTCACCGGCGCACAACCGGCGGCACAGCGACAGCCCGGCGGCGTAGCGGGTGCCGGGAAGCACGCGCGATTGGTAGGCCTTCTCGTTGACCCAAACCACGGTGCCCTGCGGCTTGTCTTCGTCGACCACGGCGATCGGCCGACCGGCCCATTCGGGATGCCGCCGCACCAACAACTGCAGAGGCACCGCCGGCACATGAACGCAGGCAATGCGGCGCGCCAAACCTATGTGCTCCCGTACGGGCTGCAAGTAACGGGGCATGAAAAATTCCTATTCTGTCTGCTACTACTTATCTAATTCGCTCAAAGACCTTCGGGACCTCGGCAGATTTCGGTATGTGTCCATCCCGGTCCGCGGTGCTTGTCTTTCAGGACATGTAGCTCGCAGGCATAGCGGTCCTCCCCGAGCCTGCGGATGCGCGTCTCGCCGCGCAGTGACACCAACGACCCCAGTGACGACGTGCTGCCTCGCTTTTCAGTGAGGCAGAGAATCGCTGTTTCATGCTTGCGGGCCAGGCCGCGCAGCCGCGCCAACAAGGCCGCGGATACGCGGGGCCTGGCCCCGAGATCCAGAACCAGCAGTCCAAAGGCACCCGAACGCGCCAGCCTGTCTGCGGCGCGTGCGACCACTGGCGCGCCGGGTACCCGGACTACGGTCAATGCTTCGAGATCGACGCCGCCGGCCACCGCATCGATCGGGAAGAAGCTGCTGTCGCTGCTGGTGATCCAGGCAACGGTTTCGTCCTGACGCTGGACGTCGAGCACCATCGACATCGCCAGCGTCAGGCAGGCACTGCCTCCCAGGCCTGAAAGCTCGGTAAATCGTCCGGCAATTTCCTGCAGATCCCACTGCGGCGTCAACGGTACGGTGGTGGGACCAACGGGACGCGGAGCTAGGGCATTTGCCCCCCGGGTAACACCCTGTGGCAACGAGTCGAGGCTCGGCACCATGCATGTCGCGTTCGGATCTCGCGGCGGAGCAACGACCGGCACGTCCGGAGCTGCCACAGGCACCAACTGCTCCATCACATACCTCCTTCGAGAAAGCGTCTCACCTCGACCACCTTGCCGAGGATCTGCACCTCGGCGGGATCGGGAATGATGGGCTGGTAGTCGGGGTTCTCGGGACGCAGCTCGATGCGGCCTCCGGATTCACTACTTATATGGAGCGTCTTGACCGTGGCTTCGTCGCCGATCAGCGCCACGACGATTGAACCGGAGCTGGCGGTGGGCTGGCGGCGCACGATGACCAGGTCGCCGTCCATGATGCCGGCGCCACGCATGCTGTCGCCGCGCACCCGCAAAGCGAACAGTTCGTCGCTGCTGCTCGAGCGCGACGGCAAGTAGCTTTCGACGTCCTCGACCGCGAGGTCGAGGGGGCCGGCCGGCACCCGGCCGAGCAACGGCACGAGACGGGGCACCCCGCCCTGCCCCACTGTCTCGGGCAACGCGTAACCGCGGGCCTTGCCCGGCTGCTTGATCAGCCGCCCCTCCTCCGCCAAGGCCGACAGATGGGCGCGCGCCGACTCCACGGCGCGAAAGCCGAAGGCTTTCTGGACCTCGCGCACCGTCGGCGGCTGCCCGTCGAGCAGGCATTCGCGTACGAAGCGAAAAACGCGCTCTCGGGTTTGTCCTGGAGGAGTGTGTGCCATTTGTATGTGCCTCTGTATGTCACTGAATCGTCCGTTTATCGAAGGTCAGCATTAAAACAGACATTTATCTGTTTTACAAGTAAAAAATCGCTTGGTCGCGATTATCTTTTGCACCTGTGGGTGTAGGGTGGGGCGACTCGACGGAGGCGCCGTCTCCATCGTCGGACCGTTTACCCGCTGATGCTCGAACTGCTCGTCGTCCTGTTCCCGATCGCCGCCGCCGACGCCCTCAATCCGGTACTCGCAGCAGCGGTGATCTTCGCGCTCGGCACGCGGAAGCCGTATCGCGGCGCCTTCTGGGTGCTGCTTGGTTGGTTCACCGTTTATTTCGTTGCCGGCATCAGCCTGGCGATCGGGCTCCAGTGGATCATGGAGTTTCTGGCCAACCCGCGGCCGGTCGACTTCGTCATCCAAATACCGATCGCCCTCGGTCTGATCTGGATGGCCTACAAAACAGCGCGCGACGCCGAGGTGAAAAAGAAGGGCGCCGGTCGCGTATCGCAGGTGACGGCAGAGACAGCCCACACGCTCGGCGCACTGCCCGGATTCCTGCTCGGTGCCACGATCAACGCCGTCGGGTTGCCGTTCGCCATCCCCTACTTCGCCGCCATCGACCAGATCTTGAAGGCCGACCTGAATGCGACGGGCGCCCTCGCCGTGCTCGCTCTCTACAACCTGGTGTACGTGCTGCCGTTCGCGGCGCTCGGTTTGCTGCGCTGGATTTATCGTGAGCAGGCGGCCGAGCTGTTCGAGCGCATCAACGCCTGGATGGAAAAAGCCAGCGCCGTGATCATGCCGATCATGTTCTTCTTGATCGGCGCCGCACTGCTGATCGACGCGGTGATGTACTTCACCACCGGCAGCCCCTTGATAAACGTGGGCGGGTAAGGCGTCGTCGGGCCTCCTGGGATCCGACTCGGTCGTCTGTGCCAGAATAGGCGCCGAGCTTGTGACTCGGGATACCAGAATGCCGAGCATCCGAGACAACCCCCCACAAGAGGAGCCCACCATGCTCATACGCAATCAACCACCGATCGCTTGCATTGTTCTCACATGTCTTGCGTGTCTTTGCTCCTCTGCTGCGGGGTACGCAGGCACGACAGCCAGCGAATATGACGAGCTGGTCGCGCTGTTCAACGAGTTCCGTGACTCCCAGGAAGCAGAGATCACGAACGGCGTACCCGACTACACCCCCGCCGCGATGCAGGCCAAGCACGATGAGCTGGGCGATTTTCAACGGCGCCTGGCTGCGATGGAATTAGATGACTGGCCCGTCTGGCAAAAGGTCGACTACCACCTGGTTCGCGCAGAAATGAACGCCGTCGAATTCCACCACCGGGTATTCAAGCCCTGGGCTCACGACCCCGGTTTCTACTCGACCTCCTCGGGAGACGCCGGGGCATCAATAAACGCGCCAAGCTTCTTTTCCCCGCTCAGGATGCGGCCTCCGCTTTCAAGCGAACAGACAACGCAACTCCAAGCAACCCTTAGGGCCATCCCGGAGCTCTACGAACAGGCACGAGGCAACCTCACCGAAGCGGCTGCGGATCTCGCCGACCTCGCTATTCGAAACAACGTGAGGGAGGCGGAAACCTACGACGGCATTGCTGAGCGGTTACAGGAGCACCATCCGGACCTTGTTGCCGATGCTGAACGTGCCGCAGAAGCGGTGCGTGCCTACAGCAGGTGGTTGGAAGAAAACAAGCATGAGATGACCGCGCCGGCCGGCGTCGGCAAAGACAACTACAGCTGGTGGATGCGAAACGTACAGCTATCACCTTGGGGCTGGGAAGAAAGCAACCAGATCATTCAACGGGAATACGATCGGATCATCACGTTTCTCAAGCTCGAGGAGCATCGGAATCGCGAGCTGCCTCCCCTTGAAGTCGCCATGTCCGAAAGGGCATGGAACCGGAGCTTGCGCCAAGCGCTCGAATACGTCGTCGAATTCCTAGGCGACGAAATCATGACGGTGCCAGACTGGGTGGACCCGAGCGACTATTACGGTCGCGGCCGCCGCGGGGCTCTGGCTGACCTCGAGGATCTCGACGACACGCCGAGCGAACGATTCGCACCCGAAAACTCCAGCGTCGACACGAAGTACCGCCAGCGCGAGATCCTGCCCGGCGAGACCCATGAATACATCGGCCATATGCTCGACAGGCAAAGACAGCAACGACAGACCAAGAGCCCGATCCGGAGCGCCAGGCGGCGTTACAACATGGGCTCGATGCGCACGGAAGGCTGGGCCGTGGCTCTCGAGGAATTGTTGATGCAAGCCGGTGTGCTCGACGAACGGCCACGCAAAGGCAGGGAAATGGAGTACTTGATGAACGCGTCGCACATGAGCCTGTCGATACCGGACATGAAAATGCACGCCAATGAGATCAACCTGGCCGAGGCGAGGCGTCTTTGTGCGGAGATCATGCCGCGGGGCTGGACACAGGAAGATGAACGGATGGTCTGGTTCGAAATGCAATCCAACCTGCGCAACCCGGGCGGATTTCACAGCAACGTCGTCACGGGCAAAGCCTATTTCATGAAGCTGTTCCGAGAGCAGGCGGCGGAGCTGGGCGACGACTTCGTCCTCAAGGATTTCATCGACGAGTTCCTGTCGTCCGGGATCATCCCGATGTCACTCATTCGGTGGGAAATGACCGGCAACAACGACGACATCACTCTGGTAACAGAGGATCTCTAAAGAATCTGATCCGCCAATCGCGACCGTTGATCAACATCAGTCCGCCCGCAGGCTGATCACCGGATCGATATGTGAGGCTCGGCGTGCGACCACCCCACGCTACGATTACTCGCTATGCAACCCAAGAAACGCTCCAAGATCCTCGGCTTCGGCACCAAGAAGAAGCTCAACCTGCAGCGCTGCCTGGTGCCGGAAGGCCCGTTCATGATGGGTAGCCGGGGCGACACGTTCGATGAATCGCCGGCACACCGCGTGTACGTGTCGGCGTTCGAGATGGCCCAGGTGCCGGTGCTCAACCGCGACTACGGGCAGTTCCTGAAGGAGAACAAAGACGTCGACCCGCC
This sequence comes from Acidobacteriota bacterium, assembly GCA_965214245.1. GTDB lineage: Bacteria > Acidobacteriota > UBA890 > UBA890 > UBA890 > CBDCBL01. Next base: position 124,396 of record CBDCBL010000007.1, on the reverse strand, counting down.
GCAGTGGTGGGAAGACCCGGATTTCAATGATCCGGGGCAGCCGGTGGTGGGGGTGAACTGGCACGAGGCCAAAGAATACTGCGCCTGGATTGGCAAGAAGGCGGGCATGAACATCCGGCTGCCCACGGAGGCCGAGTTCGAGAAGGCGGCGCGTGCCGGGCTGCAGGGCATGGAGTACCCCTGGGGTAACGACGTCGAAAAGTCGAACTACAAGCTCACCGGCGGGCCACTCAAGGGCCCGTACAAGCCCGCCGTCAATCCGGCCAACTCCTATGGGCTGTTCGACATGGTCAGCAACGTCTACCAGTGGTGCCTGGATCGATACGATCCGATTTACTACGAGGAATCCGTGGAGAGGAATCCGATGGGCTCACGGCGTACCGGCCAGAGGGCGGCACGCGGCGGCAGCTGGAACCGCGACAACCTGATCAACCGGTGTGCGGCGCGCGGCAGCTTGGCGCCCTATTTCCGCACCAACGACTTCGGGTTTCGCTGGGTGAGCAGCTTCAAGGTAGATACCTGAGGTCCGGCCGTTCGACTACTGCCGCAACCCTGCTAGCGCTAGAGAGGCAAGCGCAGCTCTACAACCAAGCCGCCCCATCGGAATCCGTTCGAGGCGGCCACCGTGCCGCCGTGCAAACGCACGGCGCGATCGGTAATCGCCAGGCCGAGCCCGGTACCGCCACTTTCGCGATCGCGCGAGTCCTCGATGCGATAGAACGGCTGGAATATCCCTTCCAGGTGCTCTTCGGGAATGCCGGGACCATGGTCCCGCACGGTGATCACGGCTTCGCCGCCGGCCTTGGCCAGCGCGATGTCGACGTCCGATCCGTCGGCCGTACATCGCACCGCGTTGCGGACGACATTCTCGACCGCGGAGCGCAGCAACTGTTCGGTTCCCTGGACGGTGCACGGCTCGGAAGCCGAAATTCGCACGCTGCTGTCTCGACCCCCGGCTTCGAAGTCGGCGTCGGCCGCCACGTCGGCAACCAAGCGGGCGAGGTCTACGGCCACCGGCGCGGGTTTCCCTGCCCCGCTCTCCAGGCGGGCCAGCACCAGTACCTGGCCGATCATCTGGTTGAGCTGTTCCGCCTCGGTCTCGATCCGATCGAGCGAGCCTTGGGCCTCCTCGCCCGAACGCTGCCGCGCCATCGCGAGTGCCACGTTGAGCCGCGCCAGTGGCGAGCGCAGCTCGTGCGACACGTCGCTGAGCAACCGTCTCTGTGTGGTCAGCAAGGACTCGATGCGCTCAGCCATCTGGTCGAAATCACGACCCAGTTCGTTGAGCTCGTCGCGGCGACCGCTGATGTGCGGCCCCACTCGGGCACTCAAATCGCCGCCGGCAAACTGGTGTGTTGCGGCGCGCAACCTTTGCACCGGCGCAGTCAAATGGCACGCCAGCGCATAGCACACCAAGCCGGCGGTGAGAAAAACGGCGAGCAGACGAAATGCCAGTGCCCCCGGCCGGTCTACCGCCGACATCCAGACGCCGTACCAGGGCGCCGGAGGGCCGCTGCGCTGGATGTCGAACCCGCCGTCGCCGCGCCCGCCGCGCCGGAAATCGCCTGGTTGATCGCCACCGCCGCGTTGGCCTCCGGAGGAACCTCCACGCCTGCCATCGTACCCATCGCGTGACCTCCCCCCAGCAGCGCGGAACGGCCGGCGCACCTCGGCCAACACGACATACGAGTCACTATCGGGCGTTGTTACCTGCAGGGCCACGAGGCGACTGCGGTCGTCGTCGTCGAGCTCGCGGACTGCCAGCTCCATGCTACGCGCCGCCTCGGCAACCAGCGACGCGCCGCCTTCCGGAAGCTCTCGACCCGACAATTCCGTAGCGCTCGGGTCGAACAAGTAGGCCCGAATGTTCGTGCGATCTTCGAAGCGGTCGAGAAAAACCACCAAGCCTTCTTGACCACCTTGGTTGTAGATGTCGATGGCGCGCTGGCCGTTGGCCGTCAGCCCCGCCCCAACCAGCGGCCGCCAACGCGAGTTGCTCTCGCCGGTTTGCGTGGTAACGGTTGAAATAACGAACGCCGTACCGACCAGCGCCATGGCCAGCCAGAACCAGATGAAGATCTTGAAGTAAAGGCTGCGCATCGCCTAGCAGGCGGTGGGCTCGTCAACGGTGGGCATGGTGTACAGATAGCCGACCTGGCGCACCGACTTGATGCGCTCCATGCCGTGGGTCGTGTGGCCGAGTTTCTTGCGCAGATTGCTGACGTGCACGTCGATGCTGCGATCGTATGGTGAGTACTTGCGTCCCAACACCTGCTCGACCAGGTTCTCGCGCGCCACGACGCGGCCGGCGTTGCGCAACAGAACCTCGAGAACGTCGAACTCCATCGCCGTCAGACGCACGTCGATGCCGTCGCGCGTAACCGCGCGCGAACCGGTATCGAGCTCGATGTCGCCGACAGCGATCTTCTCGGTCGGCGGCGCGGCGCCGTCACCCGCCCGCAAGCGGCTGCGGCGCAATATCGCGTGGATCCTCGCCACCAACTCCCGCGGGTTGAACGGCTTCGGAAGGTAGTCGTCGGCGCCGATCTCCAGGCCGACAATCCGATCGACGTCGTCGCCGCGCGCCGTGAGCATGAGCACGGGCACATCGGAGCTGGCGCGAATGCGGCGCAACGCCTCGAAGCCGTTCACCCCCGGAAGCATGACGTCGAGAATGATCAGCGAGTAGTCGTTCTCCAGCGCCCGATCGGCGCCGTGGTCGCCACTGGTCTCCGACTCGATCTGAAAGCCCTCGGATTCCAGGTATTCGCTGACCAACTCGCACAACTCGACATCGTCGTCGATGACGAGTATGCGCTCGGTCGCCAGGTCCGAATTCTGAACGATCTTCTTGATTTCATCGGTGTTTGCCACAGCTCTCATCCTGATTTAAAGGTAGCACGTAACTGTCGGATTTCAGGGGACAAATCCTGTTAAGACTTGTAAGCCGCGAGGGTCCTTGACTTTACAAATATTTACGGATCGCTGACGGACTCTAAACATCGATTGGGGCACAATCCCGTCCCAGAAATCAGGAACGTAACGCTTGCGGGTGAACCGTTGCAAAGGGCACCGCAGGCGCTACGGGAACAGTTCTGCCAGACGGCGAAGTGCCCGCGGGCTTGCCCGCGCTGGTGGTACGGCCGGAGCTCGGGCGGTAGCCGAAGTCAAAGGGAGCGGCGACGGTTTACCGGCGGAGCCAAGACCCGACACCGCTCGCCGGTATGGTGGGGAAGAAGGAGGGGCGCGCATTCTGATCCGATGATGGTGCGACCGCTGATTTGAAGGGGACGGATCTCCGGTAGCTCATCTGACGTTCGTTTAGCGCCCCGTCCTTCGCTTTTCTCGAGCCGGCGAATCCGCCCGCTCGTCGACAGGGTGCGGGACTTCCCGGGGTGCCGTTACGGGCACCTCCGGAAGTCTTCAGTGCCCTGTTAGCAGGCCGTGGTGAAAGCGTGATGGGTCTGTTGAGGCGAGGAGGGGGCGGAGGCAAGGCGCCGTGTGACGACGGCGATGCTAGCATTTGCGTCTTGGCTCAATGATCGGACGTACTTTGTAAGGAACACCACATGAGCAATCAACCTGTCGCAGAACAAGAAGCTGGCGCAGCGACCGTGCAGACGGCGGAGCCATCGATCATCGAATGCGCGGGGCTGGGCAAGACGTACAAGTCCGGCAAGCTCGAGGTCCGGGCCTTGAAGGGTGTCGACCTGACCATCAAGCGCAACGAGTTCGTCGCCATCATGGGCCCGTCGGGCTCCGGCAAGTCGACGTTGATGAATCTCCTGGGGTGTCTCGACACGCCGAGCTTCGGCTCCTACGAGCTCAACGGCACCGAGGTCGCCAACCTGGACGATGATGAGCTGGCGGCGGTACGCAATCAGGAAATCGGTTTCGTGTTCCAGACCTTCAACCTGCTGGCTCGGGCCACCGCCCTGCATAACGTCGAGTTGCCGCTGATCTACGCCGGGATGTCAGCGCGCAAGCGCCACGAGCGCGCCATGCAGGCGCTGGAGCAGGTCAAGCTCGACCACCGTTGGGACCATCGGCCCAACGAGCTATCCGGCGGTGAGCGCCAGAGAGTTGCCGTGGCCCGGGCCCTGGTCAACAACCCGACCATCGTCCTGGCCGATGAGCCCACCGGGAACCTCGACTCCATGACCTCTTACGAGATCATGAAGCTGCTCGTCGAGCTGCACGCGGCCGGCCAGACGATCATCGTGGTCACCCACGAGGACGACATTGCCGCTTACGCACATCGCCTGGTACGCGTGTTGGACGGCAACATCGTCGAGGACAGGGTGCAGACGCCGATCATTCCCGACCCGCCCGTTAGCAGCGACGATGAGCTGCTCGAGGAGCATGCGGTGAAAGACGAGTAACGACCCGTCATTCTCTTGATTTCCCACCTCCCACCCCCGGCCTCTCGGCGGCTCGGCCGTCTCGCTGCCCGCGCTGCGCACAGGCGCGGCTCTGGCGCCAGCCTGTAATGAAGCGCTGCGCGTGGGCCGGCGAAGATCCCTCGATGGTAGCGTACCACGATGAAGAGTGGGGCGTTCCGGTGCACGACGATCGACTCCTGTTCGAGTTCCTGACTCTCGAAGGGGCCCAGGCGGGCCTCAGCTGGTCGACGATCCTCAAGAAACGCGACAACTACCGCCGTACTTTCGCCTGTCTGGATCCCGAAAGAGTCGCCCGCTTCAACGCGCGGTCGGTGGAGCGGTTGCTGCGCGATCCCGGCACCGTGCGCAACCGGCTGAAAGTCGAATCGACCATCTCCAACGCCAGGGCGTTCCTCGAGACGCAGGCGGATTTCGGCAGCTTCGACGCCTACATATGGGAATTCGTCGACGGCAAGCCGCACGTCAATCGCTTCAAGACGCTACGCCAGATACCGGCCACAACGTCCGTATCCGAAGCGATGTCGAAGGATCTCAAGAAGCGCGGCTTTCGTTTCGTGGGCTCGACAATTTGCTACGCCTTCATGCAGGCGGCGGGTTTGGTGAATGACCACGAGGTAAGCTGCTTTCGGTATGCCGCGCTCGGCGGTCGCCGCAAGTAGCCGCTGTCAGTTACTGCCCTCCACGCCAACCAGCAACTCGGCCCCGAACAGCAACGTGCGCGGCCGCTACCCGAGCCCGCGACCTGCTGCTGCCTACGGCAGCTCCCGGCTCGCATGGCGCGTAGGTGTGGCTGTTGGCGCCGATCGGGCGTCGCGCCTACCATCGGTGTACTTGCGCACAACAGGGAGAGCCATCGGAGGACGGCATGCATACCTTCATTGCGTTGATTAGCTTCACTGATAGCGGGCTTCACGACATCAAGGATTCGCCGCACCGCGCCGACCTCTTTCTCGAGGTGGCGGAAAAAACCGGCGCTCACGTCAAGGATGTCTACTGGACCCTCGGCAGCCACGATGGCGTCCTGATTCTCGAGGCCCCCGACGATGAAACCGCCGCCGCGGTGTTGCTGTCGCTGCAAATGCGCGGCAATGTTCGCACCGAAACATTGCGCGCCTTCGAATGGGCCGAGTTCCAGGCAGTCCTCGACCGCCTGCAGTAGCACAACATCCCGACTCGATGGCGGGCGTCGTCGCCGAGAGTCTCTCGGCACCCTGCTAGAAGGGTAATCTCTTGACCTACCGCCGTATCTTCAGCTTCTGGGTTCCGCTCGCCGGCACGTGGCTGATGATGGCGTTGGAAGGGCCCTTTCTGGCGGCGATCATCGCCCGCCTGGCCGACCCCACGGAGAACCTCGCCGCTTACGGCGTCGCGCTCGCCGTGGCGCTATTGGTCGAGTCGCCGGTGATCATGTTGCTCAGCGCGGCAACGGCGCTGGTAACCGACCGCGCTTCCTATCTGGCGCTGCGCCGCTTCACCCAAACACTCAACGTGGTAATCACCGCCGTCATGGCGCTACTCCTGGTACCGCCGGTGTTCAGCGTCCTGGCGTACGGCTTGTTGAACCTGCCCGCTGATGTCGCCAACATTACGTACGGCGCGGTGGCTTTGTTGCTGCCGTGGCCCTGGGCGATCGGCTACCGCCGTTTCCTGCAGGGCACGTTGGTGCGCCACGACATGACGCGGCGGGTCGCGTACGGCACCATGATCCGCGTTGTGTTCATGGCGATCACGGCCGCCGTCGGCTCACGCGTGCTGGACATGCGGGGCGCCCACGTCGGCGCGCTGGCGCTTACCGTCGGCGTGCTGGCGGAAGCCATCGCCAGCCGCCTGATGGCGGCGGGTATCGTGAGCGAACTGCTCTCCGGCCGGCGGAACAAAGAAGGCTCTCACGAGCTGACCCAGCCGGAGATCGCGTCGTTCTACTTTCCGCTGGTGACAATGTCGGTGCTCGCCATGGGCATCCATCCGATGGTCACCTTCTTCATGGGCCGCAGCTACATGGCGCTCGAGTCGCTCGCGGTTTTGCCCGTTGTACACGGGCTGGGGTTCCTGTTCCGCAGCCTCGGATTGTCGTTCCAGGAGGTCACCATCGCCCTGATCGGCGAGAAGGGCGAGAACTTCGACAAGCTGCGCAATTTCGCCACCGGCCTCGGCGTCGCCGTATCGGCCGGCATCGCCATCATCGTCTACACGCCAGCCGCCGTCCTCTGGTTCGAGACCGTCTCGGGCTTGACGCCGGCGCTCGCGGAGTTCGCGCTGCTGCCGGCACGGATTGCGGCCGTGCTGCCGGCGTTGACGGTGTTGATGTCGTTCCAGCGGGGCCTGTTGGTCGGCGCCCGCAACACGGGTCCGTTGACCGCCGCGACCGTCATCGAAGTCGGCAGCATCGCGCTGATCATGTCTGTAGCGATCTTCGGGTTGAACGTGGCAGGCGTGGTCGCAGCGATGGCGGCACTCAGCCTGGGACGCATCGCCGGCAACATCTATCTGATGGCTCCGTGCGTCAATTCGATCCGCCTGCTACGCGTTCCTCAAACGGTTGCCGACTGACGCCGCAGGAGATCCACGGCCGCTGTCAACCCGACCAGCAGGCCGGCGAAATACGCGGCCTCCGGAAAGTCGGTCGGCACCTCCTCGGCGAGAACCAACGAGTGATTCGCCAGGAAGGCACCCAGCAGCAGCGCCAGCGACAGCAGCGCCGCCGCCCAATGCCAGCGCCGCGGCGGAGCGATGCGGCCGGCCTCGCCCCGCACGTAGAGCAGCGCGCCGAAAACCACGAGCAGCAGGGCGATGAGCGCCACGGTCCACACCGGGCCGGTCCAAACTCCGGGAATGAGAAACAGCACGTCCCACGTGGCGAGGCTCGCAGGCCAGCCGAGCGCCGCATACAGCCCGAGGTAGTAAACCAGGTCCCACACGCCGAAGCCCAGGGCGAACAAACCAAAACGGCCCCATGCCGTACAAGCTGCGGCGACACCCACCGCCGCCAGCATCACCAGCGTCGCCGCCTCGCGAATCAACTCGACGATCGCCAGGTCGGGTGGCAGCAGGCGCAGCGGAAAATCGAAGCCTTCGGGATACACGAGCTCGACGGAGGTAGACGATCACCGCGGCCTCGACCCAGCCGAAGGCCGCTGCGAACATCGTAACGGCGCCGAGAGTGAGCGCCGCCTTGCGTCTGCCCCCAGGGTGCCCGCAACGGCGCCCGCGAGAGCTCTCCAGCACCCCGTTAAGCGTCGTGGTGCTTGACCTCCCCGCGGCGCGTCCGGGCATAGTCCTTCAGCATGCGCGTTGCCGCAGCGAACGCTGCGTGAATCGCGGCCGTCAGGTCGTCTTCCCGTTGCCGATCGACGGTCAACTCATTGCCGGGGACCGCCAAATGGACCCGCACCTTGTAGGGGCCGCCCGAGCGGTGGTGGTGGCTCGGGCCGTCGATCACAACCCGGCAGGCAGTCAACCGGTCGTAGAAGCGTTCGAGCTTGCTGGCGTGCCTGGCGATAAGTGCCTCATCCTTCTTGGAAAGCGATAGATGGTGTCCCGTAACGTCGAGTGGAACCTGCAACGCACCCTCTCCTTTGGCAAAACTCTCTACTCCCGAAGGATAGTATTAAAGACCTTGTAAGTCAGACGCCTATCCTGTCGACGACCGGCCCCTGTTGGCGGCCGTACTGGAGTGTTCACATGAAACGGTCGCTGCCGGCGCTGCTCACCATCGCGACGCTCTCCTCGCCCGCTGCGGTTGCAACGCACTCGGTGCCCGCGGCACACCCTGCGCCCGCGGCATACGCTGCGCTGACCCGGCACGCGGGCGGTGCTGACATCTACCCGCGCAACTGGGATGTCGACATCCTGCACTACGCCTTCAACTTGGCGCTCAGCGACGATAGCGACGAGATCGTCGGCAGCGCGGAGCTCACGATTCGCTTCGCGAAGGCCGGGATCGACGAGTTCGCGCTCGACCTGATCGGCGTCGACGGCGACACGGGGATGACGCTGACGTCGGTGAGCCGCGACGGCGATCCCGTCGAGTACACCCATGCCACCGACCGCCTGACGGTCAGCATGACGACGCCGTCGACAGCCGAAGAACGCCGCACGTACCGGATCTCGTACCGTGGCATCCCGGCCGACGGTCTGATCATCGACGAAAACAAATACGGCGATCGCACGTTCTTTGGCGACAACTACCCGGAAAGGGCCCGCCACTGGCTGCCCACCGTCGATCATGTGTCCGACAAGGCAACGGTGGAATGGCTGGTTACGGCACCGAACCACTATCAGGTTGTCGGCACGGGCAGCCTCGTCGAGCGCAGCGATCTGCCCGACGGCACGCGCCTGACACACTGGAGCTCGACGGTCCCGATTCCGCCGAAGGTCATGGTGATCGGTGTGGCCCGCTTCGCCGTCCAGCAGGTCGCCGTTGTCGAAGGGGTTCCCGTTCAAACCTGGGTGTATCCGCAGAACCGCGATGAAGGCTTCTACGATTACGCCCTCGCCGAAAGGGTGCTGCGCTTCTTCGATGGTCACATCGGCGAGTTCCCCTACGCCAAGCTGGCGAACGTACAGTCGAAGACGCGCTACGGCGGCATGGAGAATGCCAGCAACATCTTCTACAGCGAGGGCTCAGTGAGCGGCACGCGCCAGGGCGAGGGACTGATTGCCCACGAGGTCGCGCACCAGTGGTTCGGCGATTCGGTTACCGAACGCGACTGGCACCACAACTGGCTGAGCGAAGGCTTCGCTACGTACTTCACGCAGCTCTACAACGAATTCACCTTCGGCCGCGATCGGCTCCAGCAAGGCATGCGCGGCGCCCGCAACACCGTGGCCGGCTTCTACGCCCGCAACCCGATCCCGCTGATCGCCGAGAGCGTCACCGACCCGAATGAGTTGCTCAACCGCAACGCGTACCAGAAGGGCGCCTGGCTGTTGCACATGCTGCGCCGACAGATCGGCGGCGAGGCGTTCTGGACGGGGATTCGCAACTACTACCGCGAGTACCGCGACAGCACTGCGCTGACCGAGGACCTGCAGCGCGTCATGGAAGAGGCGTCCGACCAGGACCTCGAGTGGTTTTTCCGGCAGTGGGCCTACGTGCCCGGGCACCCGATGCTCGACGTGACGTGGCGCTACGACGCTGCCGCCGGGCGCCTGACCGTCGAGGTCGAGCAAACCCAGGACGTCGTCTTTCGGTTTCCGCTCGACATCGGCATCCGAAACGACGCGGGCAACGTCCGCACCGAAACGTTGAACGTGACCGAGCGATCCACCGGCTTCGAGATCGACGTGGACACTGAGCCCGACGAGATTGTTCTCGATCCAGACGTCTGGCTGCTTTTCGAGGGCTAGCCGGCCCTGCGAAGAACCCGGGCCGCAAAGTGTCGGCCGCCAGCTCGAAGCGAAGTACGGAAATTACGACTGGATCAGTTCAGCTTTGCCATCAGCGCGTCGAACTCGTTGCGTGCCTCTTCGAACTGATCGGCTCGCACCCTCGCCGCCAGCCGGTCGACCCGTTCGTTGAGCTCGCGCGGCCAGGTCCGCGCGGTGATCTCGCGGATCACGAGCTGGCACTGCTTTGGCTTTTCGGCGTTCAGATGCTGCCGTAGGCCTTCGAGATAGGTTCGCAGCACCTTGGGATCCGAGACGTGCGCCTCGATCTCGCCCGGCGCCGGCCCTACGCTCAAGTCTGCACCGGCCTCGATCCGGTCGATCGACTGGATGACCAAGGTCAACGCATCGGAGAACAGTGCCAGAGTCTGCTGTGTCGCCGCCGTATCTTGCGCTAAGAGCGCCGATTCGAGCGTCTCCGCGTGGTCGCGCACTTCGGCTGCGCCGAGCACTCCGGCCACGCCCTTGATGGCGTGTAACAACAGATGAGCAACCTCGGCATTGCCCTTCTCGATAGCCTTGCCGATCTTCTCCGGAGCCGACTTGTAGTCCTGCCGGAACTTGATCAACAGGTTTCGGTAGAGATCGGCGTCACCCGCGATTTCACTAACTCCGGCGACCGTATCCAGGCCGGGAAACCCTGATTCGACAGGTGCTTCGGGAGGCTCGACCGGTGCTTCGGGAGACTCGACCGGTTCTTCGGGAGACTCGACCGGTTCTTCGGCGAGCGCGTCGAACTCCCCGGTCAGCTCCTCCACCGCCTCGGTCGCCGCATCGAACTCCCCGGTCAGCTCCTCGACCGCCTCGGTCGTCGCATCGAACTCCCCGGCGGCCGCGCGGCGATCCTCGTCGGAACCCTGAGTGTCGTCACCGTCCTCGCTCCGCTCGGTATCTTTGCCCACCACCTGCTTGGCAAGTTGGCGTGCCGCTTCGAGGTCGCGAGCCATGTCCGCGTCGACCTCCCCTGCCGCCGCAGAATCCAGCTGTATCGTGTCTTCGACCGCATCGGCGGCGTCGTGCTCGTCGGTCGATTCGGCGTCGGGTTCTTCCGGCGCGTCGAAGAATCGCGACGATGGCACTTCGATCGTTTCCTCGATCTCCGCAGCGAGAGCTTCACCCTCCGGTTTGCTCCCGCTCTGCGTTCTTTCGAGGATTTCGTCGAGGTCTAAGGCTCGGGGCAGGTCGGCCTCTCCGGATTCAGGCTCCTCGATCGGTGCGCCGTGATCGGCGGGACGATCGCCCCGCTCCATCTCGAGTGTCGCATCGGGATCGAATTCCGGCACCGACGCCTCGGGCGCTGCATCGGGGTAGAGCGCTGGTGTCGCTGCGCCATCCAATGCTCCCGCGTCTGCTTCTTCGTCTCCCGCATCGCCGCTATCGACGTCCATTTCGGCAACCGGATCCGGAACCACCCCTTCGATCTCGTCGGCTAGCGGCGCGACCTCGGCGGTCTCTAGCTCGGAAGGATCCACCGGGGCCGCCACTTCTCCCGCGACTATGTCTTCCTCTTCGTCGTCGGGAAGCACGATGTCGAGATCCAGCGGGGCATCGGCCTCGACCTCGACAACGAAGTCAGCAACTTCGGGGGTCGAGAGGTCCCGAACATCCAACGGCGGCACCGGAGCAACGTCTTCGGCGTCGAGATCGGGAACGGTTTCCGGCGTGGAGGGCTCGGCAGCAGCCGTGCCGCTCCCGGCCTCGGCAAGTGCATGCTCGGCCTCCGCGAGCTTGGCACGCACATCGGCAACGTCACGTCGCGCCTCATCGATCTCGGCGCGAGCCTGTTCCAGTTGGTCCCGCACTTGCAACGTGTCGGCAGCAGTGTCCTCGGCGCGCCGCTGGGCGACCTCAGCCCGTTCTCGGGTTTCCTCGAGCTCCCGTCCGGCCTCCGCGGCAGCAGCCTTGGCGACGTCGAGCTGGCCGGTTGCTTCTTCCGCTGTAGCCTTCGCGTCCGCGAGTTGATGCGTTGCCGCCTCCGCCGCGGCTTTGGCGTCCTCAGCATCCACGGTCGCTTTGTCCAACTCCTCGACAAGCGCGTTTCGCGCCAACGAGGCCGAAAGGGCAGCTACGAACCGGCGCACCCGCAGCACTTCCGGGTCGGACCACGAACGATCCTCTGCGACCGCTTGCAGCGACACGAAGCCGGCGAGCGAATCGTTGTACACAATGGGTACCAGAACGGCGCTTTTGACGCCCGCATCCATGTACAGCGACTTCTCAGCAGCGGCATCCACCGGCAACTCCACACCATCGGATATCACCACCGCCTCGCCAGCGGTCAGCAGTGCATAGGCCCACGGGAGCTTCGAGATCGAGATGCCGCTCGTTTCGACCTCCAATGGCTCGACACCATCACGGGTCCACGAAGCACTCGAAGCGAATACTTTTTCGTGATCGTCGTAGCCGTTTACCGCCACACGGTCGAGGTCGAAAAACTGACCGAGACCAGCGAGCGATTCGTCGATCGCCGCGCTGCTCGGCTCTCCCAGCAAGCGCTTCGATGTTGCTTCCATGAACAACTCGAAAGCCTCGTTCTCGTTCGGCGCCACGGCGCCGCCGGAAACCGGGGGTCGATCCCGCGCCACGACATCCACCGATGTGGTGACACCATCCTCATCGAGCACCGACAACACAATCAATTCGAGCCCGTGCCGCTCCTCGTTGGTACCGAGAAACATTCCGGCAATGACCACGCTGTGGGCGCTCCCGCCGAACACGTTCCTCACGCCTTCGCGTACCGCCGAAGCCGTTTCCTCGTCGGCGAACTTCTCGAAGCCGCCGACGAACTCCTCCGCCGTGTGACCAAGACGCGCCTCGATCGGACCTTTCCACCTTCTCGAGATCGCCGTTCTCACCGAACGACAGGACCAGCGCATCCTCACACAGGCCTCCCTCGAGACGCTCGTATCTCTGACGCCAGCGGCTCAGATGCGAAAAAATGCGTCCGTGCTCACGCTCAACGTTTTCCAACGCCGAACGGGCTTCGGCCAGAGCGCGCAGCTCGCGCGTCTCCTCCATCTGGTCGTCCCTTGGTTCGTCAGACATGGTCCTGGTTCACATGACAGTTTGCCGTGAAGCCCCGCACGCAGCGGCATCAGAAGCCCCACGAGCGCAACCCGACATCCCGCCGCAAGGTGCCTCGCCCCGAAAACAAATGCCACCCGGAACTGCGCCCCGCTATGCCCCTCCACGGGGTGCCGAACTCGGCAAGATCCGGATGTCTTGCAGTATTGTGCTATTCGGTTTTCTTTGAAAATTCAAAGAAATGCCGCGGCTGCGTTCAGCCCCCCTGTGCTTACTGCGCGGACCGCACCAGGCGCCCTCCCCAACGCATGTCACGGCGGTCGGCGGGCTTGTTGACGTCTTCACGGTGCGAAACGGCCAGGCGCTGCAGGCTGCTCGTCCAATCGCCGCCACGAACCCCGGTACCATCGGCGTTGAGCACCTCGTACCCGCCAACGGCGACCCGGCGGGCGCCGGGCCAGAACTCGACCTCCTCACCGCCGGCGTTGCCGCCGGGGGCGAGGTTGCCGTCACCAGGCCGCCCACGGAATCGACGGCCGGTCGGGCGACCCACCGTTACGACGATCTCGGCAACATTGCCGCTGATCTCTGTGGCCCTGTAGTAGGAGCCACCGAACTCCAATCGCGAGGTAGCGACAGGTACGAAGGCACCGACGCGTAATGGCCCCGATACGCTGCTTGCCGCACCAATCGTTCCGTCGAACGCGGCGTTCGCGCCACCGACCAGCTGGTTGAGAATGACCTCGTTCGCCGTGCCTTCGTTGTCGATGGAATACTTGCCTGCCGGCGGCGCCTCCGGACCCCAGGCAAACTCCCCAGCGTCGGGAAAGCGGTCGCCGCGCGCCAGCTTCTCGAACTCCAACTCGGTCATCGGCCGCAACGCGCTCCAGTCAGCAAAAGCCGCTACGTCCATCCATGACATGTGGTTGACGGCTCGGTTGTAGGGCAAGACCTGGAACTCCGGGCCGTCGGAAATCGCGTACCGATGCGCGTCGCCGCTCTGCATCGCCACCGCCGGGTTGCGTGCTTGATGCTGATAACCATCGAGCGTGTTGAGCAGCTGGGCGTACTCGCCTTGCGTGATCTCGTGTTTCATCGCGTAGAAGGCGGCAAAGCCCTTGGGGAACTCGGCCGGCAGTGTCTTGGTGGAGGCAACGCCGAAGTCGTCCCAGTACTGCTGCGCCGTGGCGCTGGACACGGCTCGCCCGTGATTGCCGAGCCCACTGTCGCTGATTCCGCCCAGCGTCAGCTCGGCCTCGCCGGTTACCTCGAACGGGCGCCCGGTGATCCCAGCCTCGAACTGCGCCGCTGAGCGGCCCTGCACCGACATGCCGTCGCCCAGGAGGAAGGAAGCCTCCGGGACGTACACCATCTCGAGTGCGAAGACCTGCACGTCGGCGGTCGCCGTTCGATCGACGCCGTCGGCGGCGATGTTCCAGGCCAACGACACCTGCTCCCAGTCAATCGAGCTGAAGCCGTTCTCGCCGCGTTCCATGAACAGCCCGCGCTGATCGGCCGTCGGCAGCAAGCGCGCCAAGACGCCGTTGTTGGCCCTCACACTGTAGTCCGTTGCGTCGGGGGACAACGTGGCGTGCCGCCATGGTTCCCTGGGGACGCGGTACTTGACGAACACCCAGACGGCATCCCAGTTCAGCTCGTCGCGGAACGAATTGTCCCAGCCGATGTCGAATTGGATCTGAGCCGGCTGCCCTCCGCTCGCCGGCATCGTGAGCAACACGTTCTCCACGCGCACGTCGGAAAGCGAGCCGTTGCCGAACGCACCGCAGGCGGCGAGCGTGAGCGACATCAAAAGCAGGATGAGAAAAAGAAGCGGTCGCACGTGCCGAGTTATCCGAGCAGCGATTGGATCAAGTTCCCCACCGCGAAGCCCGAGTAGTTGCCGAGCGCGTAACCCAACAGGCCCGCCGCGATACCGGGCAGCAGTGCGTCGGTATAACCGCGGGCGCCCGACAGAGCCATCGCCGAGGCCGGGCCGCCGATGTTGGCCTGCGAGGCAACCGCCAGCGTCGGGGCGTCGATGCCGACCAGGCGGCCGACGCCGAAAATCACCACTCCGTGGATGGTCACCGTAGCGACGGCGAAGTAAAAGATCGCAGGACCGACGGCGAAGATATTGGCGATCACCGATTGCGCGCCATTGCCCGCCAAGAACAAATGCAACAAGTAGTTGCCCCACATGGCGCTACCCGACAGCTCTTTGATAGCCGGCACCTGGGCAACGATCAGCACGAGGGTGGTCAACACGAGCACCTCGGGGACCGGCCAGGCGGCTGCCAACAGCTGCGCAACCCAAACCAGGCCGATTCCGAGCATCACCAGCAGCGCCGTTTCAGCAAACGAGACCGGCTTCACCATGTTGCTCAGGCTGCTCTTGAGATCCGAAGAGATCCCCGCTACCCCGACCGCCGATGCCGCATCCTCGAAGTCGGCTTCGACCGCCGCGAGCGAATCGGGCAGCGCCCCCTTCTCCGCCGGCGGCATCTCGGGCGGCGCCGCGCGGTTCACCTGCCGCCCGACCACGTGTCAGCAACGCAGGAATCGACAAGCAGGCAATCAGCCAGATGGCGGTCACCGCGACGTCGGCGGCGATCGCGGCGCTGAAGAGATCGGCACTGGTCTCGAAGGCGCGGCCGAGAAATGCGAAGTTGGCACCCCCTCCGGTGTAGGTGCCCGTGTACTGACCGGCGAGCTTCCAGGTCTCGGGCCCGACGACGCCATTGAGTGTCAGCGCGGCGCTGGTCGCACCCAGAGCGGTGCCGACGGCGCCGATGACGAAGGCAACCAGCATTTTGGGGCCGGCGCTGATCACCGAGTGCAGGTCGACGGAGAGCAGGATCAGGACAAGCGCCACGCTCACGCCCGTGCTTGCCAGAAGCGCGTACGTCGGCGACATGTCAGGCAACAGGCCGGCGTTCGACAGCGCCATGGCCAGCAGAATCGACACCAGCGCCGAGCCGAGGGCGTTGAATACCTTCACCTGCCGGTCGAGCTGCACCGCGACATACACCACACCGGCGAGCACGACAAAAACCGCAATCGGGTCGCTGATCATGGCGGTACCCTAGCAGGCCGAGGGACCTGCAACAGAAGAGCCGTTGGTGACCGGACGGCTACAGGCCACTAGGGGGAGGATGCGCATCGTCGATCACGCGCCCCCCGCGCACCCGACGCCCGTCACCCGCCGACCGCGTCCTCCGGCCTTCTGCGATTCCACGCGGTCTCACGTGCGACAATATGCAACGAACTCGTGACTCGGGAGACTGGCATTGAGTCGGAATGCAGGAGTCGGACCCATGATCGATGCACATCCGGGCCGCTACTGGCATGAGCTCGACGACGGCCGCGTGCAGTGCGACATATGCCCGCGATACTGCCGGCTGCGCGACGGACAGCGCGGCCACTGTTTCGTGCGCGCCAACCACGAGGGCGCGATCGTCCTGACGACCTACGGCCGTTCGAGCGGCTTCTGCGTCGACCCGATCGAAAAGAAACCGCTGAACCACTTTCTGCCGGGAACACCGATTCTCTCGTTCGGTACCGCCGGCTGTAATCTCGGCTGCAAGTTCTGCCAGAACTGGGACATCAGCAAGTCGCGGGAGTTCGATACGCTGGCCGACCAGGCCGCCCCCGAGGCGATTGCTAACGCCGCCGTCCGTGCCGGGTGCCGTAGCGTTGCCTTTACCTACAACGACCCGGTGATCTTCCACGAGTACGCGGTGGACGTGGCACAGGCTTGCCGCGAGCAGGGCGTCAAAGCGGTCGCCGTGACCGCCGGCTACGTGTGCGCCGAACCGCGCACCGAGTTCTATGCGCATATGGACGCCGCCAACGTCGACCTGAAAGCGTTTACCGAAGACTTCTATAAGAAGGTCACGCTGGCGGAGCTAGCCCCCGTGCTCGAGACGTTACGGTACCTGGCCCATGAGACCGACGTGTGGTTCGAGGTCACCACGCTGTTGATCCCGGGCCTCAACGACTCCGACGCGGAGATCGACGCGATGACGGCATGGGTCGTCGACGAACTGGGCCCGCACGTACCGATGCATTTCACCGCGTTTCATCCCGACTACAAGATGCTCGACATAGCGGCGACACCCCCCGCTACCCTGACCAGAGCACGGCGGATCGCCATGGGCAACGGCGTGCGATATGCCTACACCGGCAACGTTCACGACGAGTCGGGCGGCAGCACATATTGCCACGCCTGTGGTGAGCGCTTGATCGGCCGCGACTGGTACGCGCTGACCGGCTGGAGCCTGGACAATGGCGGCGACCCCGGCGCGGGGGCGTGCGGGCATTGCGGCACGACCTGTGCCGGGGTCTTCGAGAGTAAGCCGGGCAACTGGGGTCGCCGACGCAGACCAATTCGGATCGCGTCCTAGATCGGGTTGCAACGTCGCGGCGCGTTTATCCGACGTAGTAGCGCGGCGGAATCCACACGAAGTTCTCGGGCTCGCCGTCGGCGCGGGCCGGCGCGACCGGCGCGGCGGCGGGCGGCGGCTCGGGCTCTGCGGACGACGTCGCGCCGGCGGTCAGGATCTCGGCATCGAGAACCTCCCGCACGGCATCCTCGACGGTCTGCTTCCCGAGTATGGTCGCTTCTTCGAGACTGAGCGCCTGAGAGATGCCGGGGACGTTCTTCTGGCCGATCGCACGGCTCGGAATTCCCTGGAACTTCTCGATTACGTGGCCTTGAATGGAGCGCACGAAACCGGCGAACGGACGATCTTCGGAAGCGACGACCAACCGTTTGGTGCGACCTACACTCTCGTAAATCGCCTCGAGGTCGGGCGGCACCAACGTGCGCAGGTCAATAACTTCAACCTCGATGCCCTCTTCGGCGAGAGCAGCGGCGGCGTCCAGCGCCGTCCAGACCGCCCTGCCCCACGCCACGATAGTCACGTCGTCACCCCGACGCCGCACCGCAGCCTTACTGAACGGCACCCGCAAGCCCGGGTCGATATCGGGAATCCCGCCGCGCATGATCGACTTCTTCAGCGCGGTGATCTCCGCAGGGTCTGTGGGCTCGCCCGGGAAGGCCGGCCCCAGTGACTGGCGATAGGCGAACTTGGGTTCCAGGCAGATCACCGGACCCCGATACTCGGCCGCGGTCAGCAATAGACCGTGTACGTCGTAGCTGGTCGACGGCATGACAATGACGATTCCCGGAATCGGTGTGAAGTATCCATCGACGCTCATGGAATGGTACACAGCGCCACCGCCGAACGGGTCCACCGGCATCCGCAGGATCGTGGCCGTCTTCGAGTTGCCGTTCGAGGTCCAGTACAAGTTGCCCATGTACACCATCCAGTGGAAGGCGTTGAATGAGTAGTCGGCGAACTGGATCTCGGGCATCGCGACGATGCCGTCGTGCAAGCCGCAACCAATGGCCGTGCCAAGGATCAGCGGCTCGTTGAGTGGGGAATCGATGACGCGTCCGGGGTGACGTTCCTTCAGGCCGGCGGTGGCTGTCATCACGCCGCCGAGGCGAGCAACGTCCTGGCCCCACACCACGCCGCCGTGGTTCTCGATGATGTTGGAAATCGCGGCGCGGATGGCACCGGCGTAGCTGATCGACGTCTTCCCCGACGCTTCCTGCTCGGTCACGTCGGGGAACGGCGGATAGATGTGCTCGCGGATCGACTCGGGATCGGGTTCCGGCTCGCCGCGCACCTTCTCCAGAAGGGCCTTCATTTCGTCGATCTGCTCACCCATGATCGTGCCGACATCGTGGTGCGCGAAGTAGTCGCGACCCTCGCCTTCGATGCGGCGGACGATCTCACCGCTGCCGAGGACGCCCATGTCGACGAGCTTGTCGCCGAACGACAGCAGTGGATCATGTTGCGACAGGTCGAAGCTCGGATCTGCCGCCGAGCTGTGCTCGTTGAGTCGCGGCAGGTTGTCGACCAGCATCAACAGAGGCATCTGCTGCTCGCGGACGTAGGTCGCAGCGTCCAGTGTCGTGCGGTAGACGTCCCAGAAGTCGCCACCGTCGCACTCCCGGTACTCGAATTCGAAGGCAGCAGCGTATGCCTCGAGACTCTTGATGCCGTGGCCCTCTTCAGGGTTGGTGCTGATCGCCACCTTGTTGTTGGTTACCATCACGATCAACGGCAGATCCCAAACACTGCCGGCATTCATCGCCTCGTGAAGGTCCCCTTCGGCGGTCGTCCCGTCGCCGATCACGGCCATCGTCAGTGCGTCTGTGCTTCCCTTGACTTTGAAGCCCTTGGCGTAGCCGGCCACCTTGCCGAGCTGCATGCCGACCGCGCTCTGCACGGGCAGCAGGCCGAGCTCCCGATGGTCGTAGTGATTGACCATCTGCCGACCGCCGCTCATTTCGTCAGTAACCTTGGAAAACTGCTGCCGCACCAGGTCGACGGTGAGGCCCTTGTAACCGTGCAGCTCACACCACATCGTGGCCAGACAAGCACTGCGGTAGTGCAGAATCATGCCGAACTTGTCGAGGTCGTCGACCACCTTCGACAGGGCCAGCGCACACGCCGCTCCGTGAATTTCCTCGCCCGGACCCCAAATGGAAAACTTCACCTCGCCGCGGAGAACCAGGCGGACGAAATACTCCTCCATGGTGCGCGAGCGGACAGCGACGCGGTACGCCGTTCGCAGTTCTTCGTCGGTCAGCTGGGCTTCGATCGCCGGTGAGTCCTGAGTGTTTGCCGAGGCCTCGATCGAGTCGATCGGGGGCTCCGTGAGGTCGATCTCTTCTTCGGTTTCCTGAACGTCGACCAGTTCGTCGGGCTGCCGCACTTCCATCTCCTGCTTCTCGAACAGCGCAGGCGGGGGCTCAAGCCGGATAGGCGAGCCGGAAATTGACAGGGCTGCGTTCCACGGGGTCATTGTACCAAAACCGGTCGCCGACCTCCGAGACCTTGTCGGCGGCCGCGGGCCGGC
The DNA here is from genome assembly GCA_965214245.1 of Acidobacteriota bacterium. Taxonomy (GTDB): domain Bacteria; phylum Acidobacteriota; class UBA890; order UBA890; family UBA890; genus CBDCBL01. Next base: position 104,648 of record CBDCBL010000007.1, on the reverse strand, counting down.
GCTCCGAAACAGAGCACGAACCCTGCATCTGGGCGCACCGCGTGCCAGAATTGGAACTGTCCCCGGCACCCTTGGCCCGGCCGTCGCGGCGCTTGCATCTGCGCCCTCGGCGGCGTAACCAGACGCATCACACTTTCACCACGGCTGCTAACAGGACGCTCCCGAGGAGCCTTAGAAATGCTATGGATTCCCGGCGCCCGCGCCGCACGCGCGATGCTGGTCGGCGCGTCGCTATGCCTGTCACTGTCGTTCCCACCGGCGCCACTCGCGAACACGACGGCGCAGACCGACCGTCAGGGCCAAGCCAGGCCCGCTTTCGACGCCAACGTCGAGTTGGTCACGATAGGCGTCTCTGTACTCGACGAGGATGGGGTGCCGGTTGCCAACCTCGAAGCCGCTGATTTCCGCATCACGGAAGACGGAATCGCACGCGAGGCGGCCCTGCTGCTGACACCCGATGCTACGCCGTTGGATATCGCTCTGGTCGTCGACCTGAGCAACAGCATGAGCGACAACGAGTGGCGCCGGCGCGCCAGTGAGTTTTTCGAGGCTCTTGCCGGGTACGACTGCGCCTTTCTGCTCGGCTTCAGCACGGATGTCGGCGGCTCGGTGTGGGGTCCACCGGACGACGAGCGTTTGCACGCCGCACTGAGAGAGACCGAGGCGGTCGGCGGCACCGCGCTTTTCGACGCACTCCTCATCGGTCTCCGCGAGCTCGAACAGTCGGGCTCGGGGGGAACGTTGCGCGGCGCGGCGCGCGGCGCTCTCAATCCCGAGGCGCGGGGCACCGCAGCGGTACGCGGGCGCGCCAACAATCCCTGTCCGGCATCCATACCCGCCGGCCGCGAGAACGACCCAACGTACGCGCGTCGCAAAGCCGTCGTCGTTGTGTCGGACGGCATCGATTCCACCAGCACGAGCACCGCTGACGACGTGCTCACGGCCGCGGAGTTGACTGGTATTCCCATTTTTCCGGTGAACCTCGGCGGTAGCGACAGGGGCGCCCGTCGTGGCGGGGGCCGGGGGCGTGCCTACACGCCGGGACGCGGCCGGTGGACCGCCGCACCGCTGCCGGAGTGGGCGCAAGACGGTGTGCTGCAGGGGCTCGCCACCATGACCGGCGGGACGGTGGTAAGCGCCAGCGAGGCGGGCTACGCCGAGCTGCTCGCCTGGCTGCGCGGCTCGTACATCGTCGGCTATTACACCGACGCGACGAAGACGGGGAGCGGCCACGACTTCACGCGCCACGAGGTCCAAGTCCACCTCGACCGCGAAGGGGTCAACGTGGTGCACCAGCCGGTCTACTACCGACCCACCGTCGACACCGCCACGGCGCGTCACGACGTCGAAGAAGCCGCCAAGCTGTTTTCGGAAGGCGAGCTGCAGTCCGCCATGCTGGTTCTCGATCGGGCGATTCGCGCCGATCCCGGCTACGCGCCGGCCTACTTCCGGCGAGCGCTCGTCCTCGCCGAATTGGATCGCCTAGAGGACGCTCAAACCAACGCGCTTCGAGCCGCCGCGCTGAGCCCCGGTGTCGCGGAGCTGCACGAGCTCGCCATGCTCCTGTCGATCGACGCGAGTGACAGTGCCACGGCTTGGGAGCAAGCCATCCAGGCGGCGCAGGCGGGAGCCGACCTGCGGCGCCACTTCGACAGACTCGACGCCACCGGGCCGGCGCCCGCCGATTTCGACGCCCGAGTAATGGCGCCGCGGGTCATGGTGGCTCGCCCCTACACCGCCGTCACCAATCTCCTGATGGAAACGGCGCTGCCCAAGGTGATGCAGTCGGTGCGCCGCGAACTCGCGGCGGTTCCGGGCATCGGCGTAGTGGTCGATCCTTCCGTCGCTGACTTCGCCTTGACGATCAACGCCAGCCGCTTGTCGAACCGGCAACCACGCATGATGGAGGGCGAGTTGGTGGTCACCGACCTGTCGGGACGGCGCGTATACGGCAAGTCATTCCTTCTCGAGGATGTCGACAGCCCGGGTCGCATCGCCGCCAATCTCGAGCGGATCGTTCTCGACCTCGAGGACAAGCTGCAACGCTAGTGTCCTGAGTCAGAAACGACCGCCGTCGACGAGGCGGCGATTTTTCCGTAGAATCCAGCCTTCTCACCGTGACCGATTTCCCCTGGAGAAGCGAAATGCAACGTCACGCGCTGCTCGCGCTACTGATTGGTGCCACGATCGCCGGCTGCGCGCCGGGAACCCCGATCGACACCGCTGACCTCGTGCTCGTCGACGGCAATGTCTACACCGGCGATGCAAGTCAGCCTTGGGCCGAGGCGGTCGCCGTCAAGGGCAAACGCATCATGGCCGTCGGCAGCAACTCGGACATCGAAGCGCTCGCCGGACCAGAAACTCGCTCGATCCGGCTGAACGGCACCTTCGTCAGCCCCGGCTTCAACGACGGTCACGTCCATGTGGGCGGCACCGGTGCGCTGCTGATCGGCGTGAACTTGCTCGAGGTCCATGCAGAGGAGCCCTTCAAGGACGCCATCCGCGGCTCCACCGAGCGCCTGCCGGCCGGCAGCTGGATCACGCGCGGTTCTTGGGGCGCCTACGAGCAATGGGAAACCGGCTCGGCGGGCAACGAGACAACCGCAGCATTGGCCGAACCGTTCACGCCGCACCGCAACATGATCGACGAGTTCACCGGCGAGCATCCGGTGCTGGTAAGCAAGTTTGACGGCAGCATGCACCTGGCCAACAGCGTGGCGCTCGAGATGGCGGGAATCGATGACAACACGCCGAACCCCGAGGGCGGCGAGTTCGTACGCGATGAAAACGGCCGCCTGACCGGAATCTTGAAGGGCCGTGCTCTGCAACTGGTACGCCGAGCGCAGACGTCGAAGTCGTTCGATCTCCTCATGCGTGAGTTCGAGCAAGTGCAGAAGGAAGCGCGCGAGGGGGGCATGACGACGATTCAGGATTTGACATCGGCGGAAATGCTGCGCGTCTACCAAGAAACCCGCAACCAAGGAAACCTGACCGTGCGGGTCATGCTGCGGCCCACCTTGTTCATGGTGGAAAACACCAGCGCCCTCGGCATCACCACGGGGTTCGGCGACGACTGGCTCAAGTTCGTCGGCTACAAGGCGTGGGTCGACGGCATCATGGGGTCTTCGAGCGCCTTGTTCTTTCAACCTTACGACCACATGCCCGACAACCCGGGACGCCTGCGCAACATCATGTTCCCGGAGGGCCAGGAAGGTTGGGGTATGCAGATGACGGTGTCCGATAACTACACCGATGCCCCGACGGGTAATCTAGAACGGTTGCTGCAGGTCGCGGTGGAAACGGGCATGCCGGCACACTTGCACGCCATCGGTGACAAAGGCGTCAGGATCGCCCTGGACGTGTACGAGAAAGTGCTCACCGAGAACAACATGGTCGACTCGGACCATCGCTGGCGCATCATTCACGCTCAGGTCCTGCACCCCGATGACTTCAAGCGCTTCGGCGAGCTCAATCTGATTGCCGAGGTGAACCCATACCACGTGTCCGACGACATGCGCTGGATGGAGGAACGCATCGGCGCCGAGCGAAACCTCGGCGCCTACGCCTTCCGAACACTCAAGGACAACGGTGCGGTTCTGGTGTTCGGCTCCGATAGCCCCGGTACCAACGCGGCCCGCTATTTTCTTAGCCCGATCTACGGGCTGTACGCCGCGGTGGCACGACAAACACTGGGCGGCGAGCCGACCGAGAAGGCTGGTACCCCGACCAGCGGCTGACGATCGAAGAAGCGTTCGAGGCCTATACCAAGAACGCCGCCTGGGCGACGTTCGACGAAGACAACAAGGGAACGCTGACGCCCGGCAAGCTGGCAAACATCGCAGTGTTCGATACCGACCTGGTCGATGCCGGCCACAACAACCCGGCGAGGCTGCTGGAGGCTGAGGTTCTCTACACCATCGTCGGCGGAAAGATCGTTTACGAAAGCCAGCAGTAGCTGTCGCCGCAGTAGCGCGGAGACGCGGGGCAACCGCGCCCGATCAGGCTGCGGATTCGGCGTCGACGTCCCATCCGGGGAAGACGATCACCGCTGGGTGAATTGATCAACTACGCGGTCGCATGACGAACCAGCGCATGCGTTCCGGCCGACGCTCTCGCATGGTGTTTACCAACGCCTCCGAGAACAGCAACCTCATGTAGATTGGGGCATCAAGTGGAAAATGGTCCGCGGTTCGCGGCTGTTCCCAAATCTCTTCGATTTCGTGTGTCGACCCGAAGCGATCGCGCAGCGTCTTGTTGATTCCCGCAACTGCGTGCGGGTGTATCTCGACGACGACAGTGCAGCTGTTCAATCTGGGCACCGCTGCCGGATCGAGGATCGTTTCCTCGGCACCCTCGACGTCGATCACCACGAGGCACTTGCCGCCCGACCCTAACGCTTCATTGAGCGCGGCGGCATCGGCCGCCGCGTGAATCTCCACTCTCCCGGCGACGTCGTTGAGCGCCGCGATTCGCGCGATCAGCTCGCGACGATCGGCTTCCATCTCGAAGGCGACGACGTGTGCTTGCGGGTCGGCTCGCGCCAAACCCACTGCGTAGTAGCCGTCGGCTGCGCCGACGTTGATGATCAACGAAAAGCGGCCGGCGCATTCGCGAACCGCTTCGTGCAGCTCGAGCTCGTAGGTTCCCAGCAGCTTCGGCAGGAAAACAGCCGTCGTGCCGGAAGCGTAGCGCATGCCCTTGAAGGGCCCCGACGCCACGACGAGGCCCGCCGTCCGTTCGACCCAGCGGTCGGCGATCGCTTGGGAGCGCAACCGCTCCGGAGCGACGCGGCGCAAGAACGTGCGTACCGACATGAGCCTACGATCCCACTGCCGCCGCGCCGACGAGCTCGTCCCACACGCCGTCGTCGAAATCGAGGAGCGAATCGATGACGACATCGGCCGCGGCTCCGCGCGCCGCAGCGGCCTCACGCCAGCGATTCCCACGCCAGGGGGTCTCGGGAACCCACACACACTTCATGCCGGCGGCCTTAGCCGCCTGCACGCCGGCCATCGAGTCTTCGAGAGCCAAGCACTGCGCTGTCGGCACCCCCAACCGGCGTGCAGCACCGAGGTACACATCGGGCGCCGGCTTGCAGTCAGCCTCGAAATCGGCCGAATGCACGACCGCGAACTTGCTGGCGATTTCGAGCCGCCCTAATGCGGTGTTGACGACCTCCATGCTCGACGACGAAGCCACGGCCCTCTGTAAGCCGCGGCGGCCCAAGTACTCGACGGTGTGGTGCACTCCGGGCTTGGCCTCGCCGCGCTCGCCGATCAGCTCGATAACCCGAGCGTTGATGTCGGCGGCAACCTGGTCGAGCGGAAATCGGGCCGTGTCCCACGGCCGCCGCTCGAACCAGTACTCGACGACCCTTTCCGTTCGCAGACCCGTGGTTTGCAGGCACTCTTCTCGGCTCAGCTCCACGCCGGCGCGCCCGAGAATCTTTGTCTCCGCGTCCTGCCAGAACGGCTCGGAGTCGATCAGCAAGCCATCGAGATCGAAGATCGCTGCGGCAAATCGACAACCATCTGCCTCACTCATGCGCCGCCTAGTATTCCGTCCGATAAGTACGATGATGGTTTGCAGGCCGTCTTGGTAGCACGTCGGTGCGTCCCGGTCTATCGCCGGTTGGCAAAACGACGCGATAGGCACCGAGCGAGTGAATAAGACGCTAGAATCCTGCCTCTGGAGGTCATGGTGCAGATCATCGACAAGATCAAACAGCGCATCGACGAGAAGCGGCCATTCTACTCGTTCGAGTATTTTCCGCCGCAAACCGAGGCGGGGCTGCACAACCTGTACGGTCGCATCGAACGAATGGCGGCGCTCGAGCCGGTCTTCGTCGATATCACCTGGGGTGCGGGCGGCTCCACGAGCATGCAGACGCTGGATATCTCCGAGACGCTGCAGAAGTTCTTCGGGCTCGATGTGCTGATGCACCTGACCTGCACGAACATGCCCGTTCCGATGCTCGATGAGGCGCTCGACAAGGCTCGCGAGGCGGGGATCCGCAACATCTTGGCGCTGCGCGGCGATCCGCCGCGCGACCAGAGCGAATGGCAGCGGGTGGAAGGAGGCTTCGCCTACGCCTACGAATTGGTGGGCCACATACGCGACAAATACGGCGACGAGTTTTGCATCGGCGTGGCCGGCTATCCCGAAGGCCACCTGGAAGCCGAGGACAAGGACACCTGCACCGGCTACTTGAAGCAGAAGGTGGATTGCGGCGCCGATTTCGTCATCACCCAGCTGTTCTTCGACGTCGATGAGTACATTGATTTTCTCGGGCGCTGCGACGCGCAGGGCATCGATTGTCCGATCATCCCCGGACTGCTGCCCATCCAGAGCTTCGATCGTTTCCAGAAATTCGTACAGTTCACCGGCGTCGGCGTGCCGCAGGGTGTGTGGGACAGCCTCGAACCCATCAAACAAGACGACGCTCAGGTTCGCCGTTACGGCGTCGATCTCTCGGTCGACATGTGCCGCAAGCTCATGCAAGCCGGGGCGCCTGGATTTCATTTCTACACGCTCAATCTCCAGTCGTCCGTGATGCGGATTCTGGAGGGGCTGGATATGGTCGACGGCTTGTCCGCCGACCGCCAGTTGCCGTGGCGGCCTTCGACGTTCCACACCCGCCGTGAAGAGGACGTACGACCGATCTTCTGGAGCAATCGACCGAAGAGCTACCTGGCGCGGACGATGGACTGGGACGAATTTCCCAACGGGCGTTGGGGCGACCGCCAAAGCCCATCCTTCGGGACCCTGAACGACTACTATTTGCTGCGCCGGGGCATTGGTCTCGAGTCCCGTGGTCAGGAGCTCCGCGAGGCGTACGGGGAGCCGGCGGCAGCCGCCGACGTGTTCGACGTGTTCACACGCTTTTGTACCGGCGAGATCCACGTGTTCCCGTGGGTAGACGGCGACTTGCAGGCCGAGACCCGCAGAATCTCCGGCGAGCTCGTCCAACTCAACCGGTCCGGATATTTGACGATCAACAGCCAGCCCCAGGTCAGCGGGGCGCCCTCGGACGATCCGGAGGTCGGTTGGGGTGGCGACGGCGGCGTCGTATATCAGAAGGCTTACCTTGAGCTCTTCCTGTCGGACGACAACCTGCGCGAGTTTCTCGACACGGTCGAGCAGTTCCCCAGCCTCACCTACCAGGCGGTCAATGTGGGCGGCGACGTACGCTCGAACCTGCGTCCCGATGCGGTGAGCGCCGTCACCTGGGGAATCTTCCCGGGCCGCGAGATCATTCAGCCGACCGTCGTCGACTTCCAGAGCTTCACGGTGTGGAAAGACGAGGCCTTCGAGATCTGGAAACAGAATTGGGCCACCCTCTACGATGAAGGCAGCGAATCACGGCGCATCATCGAAGAGATACACGACTCGTACTGGCTATTGAATCTGGTCGAGAACAACTACACCGACGGCGACATCTTCGCGATCTTCCGCGACCTCGGTGTGCTTGCTTAGGGGCCGACGTCGGCAGTGCGTTTCTACAACGCAACGCGCTCGAGCGGGTGGGTGAACTCCACCGACACCAGGAAGTAGCCGGCGCTCTCTTCGACACGCCGCACCCAACCCAAGGCTCGGTCGGGCGTCACGCGGCCGTTCGGATCGCGAAAGCGAATCAGGCACTCGGTGCCCTCCGTGCCCGCGAACATGCCGACGCCGGTGCGCGTTTTGATGCCGCCGCGGCTGACGTTTATCGGCGTGCTGTAGGTGGGCGGCCTGCCGAGCGGCCCGAGCGCCACCTCGAAGCCACCAAAAGCAGGTACGTCGACGCGCCGGAAGGTGCGTGCTTCGCGCCCCGCATTCGGCGTTTCCTCGATCTCGTTGTACATCGGTCCCCTCCCTGAATCCCCAATGCCCTTATGGTGGCAATTTCTTTCCCGAGGGGCAAGCCTGCCACCCGGGGCGACTCGGGATGCGGCCGAGCCCCGTTGATCACGCCTCTCTAGTCCGACTACGCTAGCGACGCGTTTTCCCCTGGCAGCGAGCCATCACCATGGTCGACAAAACACCTGGTCATCGCGAGATTGTCATGCGTGTCATCACAGCTCGTCGGGCCGTCGCCGCTTTTGCCCTCGCGTGGGTGGCGTCGGGGTGCGTGCAGGGGAACGGGAAAGGCATGTCGCTCGACCCCGACGAGTTCATCGCGACCGCCGGGCTCGCCGACGATCTTCGCTTGGAGCTGGCCGCCCGTGAGCCCGCCGTCGTCGATCCGATCGGTGTGACCTTCGATGCCGATGGCCGGATGTACGTCGTCGAGATGGGCGATTACCCGACCCGCCCGGAAGGGTCGCCGCCGCTGGGGCGGGTGAAGCTCCTGGTCGACGAAGATCTCGACGGCTACTACGAAACGTGGACGCTGTTTGCCGACGGCCTCCAGTACCCGACGTCGGTGCTGCCGTGGCGCGACGGCGTGCTGGTGGCCCAGCCACCCAACATACTCTTTCTGCGCGACACTGACGGCGACGGCGCGGCCGACACGCGCGAGGCACTCTTTTCCGGGTTTCCTGTCGGCAACACCCAGCATAACATCAACGGGCTCATGTGGGGGCTCGACAACTGGGTGTATGCGGCCAACGGCGGCAACCACGGCAACGGACATCCGGCCGGCTCACCCGATGATGCCGTGTCGATCCGCGGCATGGATTTTCGCTTCTGGCCCGCCACCCGTGAGCTGGAGACTTCCTACGAGACGACCGGCGGGTACGGCATCGCCTTCGACGCGTGGGGACGGATGTTCGGGACGCACAACTTCGTCCACATCCAGCACATGGTGTTTCGCGCCGCGTATCTGTCACGCAATCCCCTGCTGGCGGTGCCGACGACGCGCCACATGATTGCCGACCACGGCGGCTCGGCACAGCTCTTTCAGATCTCGGAAGCCGAGACGCGCGTCAATCATCCGGAACAGGCCGGACGGTTCTCGGGGGGCTCCGGAATCGCGTTCTACGCCGGTGGCGCGCTGCCGACGGCCTACGATGGCAGTCTCTTCGTGAACGACGTCGTGGTGAATGTCGTGCACCAGGACGTCGTGAGCGCCGACGGACCGAGCTTCACCGCGAGCCGCCGCGCGGAGGGCGCCGAGCTACTGGCCGGCCGGGACAACTGGTTCCGCCCGGTCAACCTCGCGACCGGGCCCGAAGGAGCGTTGTACGTCGTCGATATGCACCGCGCGGTGATCGAGCATCCTGAATGGATCCCCGATGCCGTCGAGGCGAACCTGGACCTGAGGACCGGGGACGATAAGGGGCGAATCTACCGGATCGTGCCGCGAGCCGGGCTACCGATGGTCCACCCGGCGCTCGCCACAGCCGATCTCCCGACACTGGTCGAGAGTCTCGCACATCCCAACAAATGGTGGCGCGACACCGCCCAGCGTGTCCTCGTGGAACGGGGCGATCCGGCCGCCGTAGCGCTGCTCCGCGAGCTGCTGCGCACGACCGGTGTGGAGCTCGGCCGGTTGCACGCGCTCTGGACGTTGTGGGGGCTAGGGGCGCTTGGTGTCGACGAGATCCAGGGCGCCCTGGCGGACCCGGCGGCCGGGGTCCGGGAGAACGCGCTCGTGCTGGTGGAGGCACATCTGCGCGAGTCGGCCGAGCTGCGGAGCGCCGTGGCGGCGATGGCGGACGATCCGGATGCGCGCGTGCGGATGCAAGTGGCGCTGACACTCGGCGAGACGAGCGGCCCGGAGACCCGTGCGGGACTGCAGGCGATCCTTCGGCGTGATGCTGAACGCCGGTGGACCCGGTACGCCGTGCTGGCCGGCCTGGGCGACGGCACCACTGACGTGGTGCGCTCGCTGCTGGCCCCGGAAGCCGTCGGCCAGAACACGCCGGAACAAACGGCGGGACTCCTCGACGCCGTTCGCCGCCTCGGGGCGGTGTCGGTGGTTACCGGCGAGGCGGCAGACCTGCAGGCGCTGGTGCGGCTCGCCGGCCGGCCCGGTTTGGCCAACCCCTGGCGCGCGGCGCTCCTGGATGGGCTGGCCGACGGTCTCGAGCGCTTCGAGACCACACCCGTCGCCGCGGCGGGCGTGTCTCGCGATCTCGCCGGCCTCCTCGCCACGGACGACACCGCGGTCGTGCGTGCCGCGCTGCGTGTAGCCTCGTCCGGCGGGGTAGCAGACCTCGCGGCGCTCGATCGGGCGCTCGACCGCGCGCGGACCCGCGCGGTGAACGGCGACCTGCCGATCGAGGCACGGGCCGAGGAGATCGCCGTGCTCGGGCTTGGCACGTACGCCCGGGTCGGCGAAACCCTCTTCCAGCTCATGGAGCTCCAGTCGCCCCCCGAGCTGCAGGTCGCTGCGGCGCGGGCGTTGGCACGGCTCGACGACGAGTCGGGCGGCGGCGAGGCCCTGCGCCGGTGGCGGCGCTACGGCGCCGAGGTGAAAGGCGTCGTGCTCGACATGCTGTTGCGGAACCTCGCGTTCCACGAGCTGCTGGTCGGCGAGCTCGAAGCCGGCGATCTCAGTGTCGGCGAGCTGAATCTCGACCTCGAGCAGCGGCGGCGGTTGCTGCGGCGTTCGACCGACGACATCGAGGCGCGGGCGGCGGCCCTGTTCGGTGACCACGAGTTCAGCAATCGTCAGGCGGTCGTCGACCAGTGGCTGCCTGAAGTCGTCGGCCGGCGGGGCAACGCGGAACGGGGGGGCGAGCACTTCCGGACCTTGTGCGCCCAGTGTCATCTCTTCCGCGGTGTGGGCTATCCTGCCGGTCCCGACCTCGGCATGGCGTTCGCCAAGGGCGAGGAGGACCTGCTGACCTCGATCCTGGATCCCAGCGCCGCGACCGCGCCTGAATACGCCAACTACCTGGTGGAGACCGTGGACGGCGAGCTGCTCAACGGTATCATCACCGCGGAAACCGCGAGCACCGTCACCCTGGCGCGAGCGAACGGCGAAACCGACACCGTGCTCAGAAGCCGGATCTGCGACATACGCACCGATGGGCGCTCGCTGATGCCGGATGGGCTGGAGCAGGGTCTTGACGCCGAAGGCCTGGCAGACCTGCTGGCGTATCTTCGGCAGCATAGTCACTGATGCCTCGTCGGCTTTGCGCTTTCCGCCAAGGTTGCGGTCGATCCGCCATTGCTTGGCGGAAAAGGGTTCTGGCGGGCGCGGGCCGACAGGCGCTCGAACAGGAGGACGGCACATGACAACCACGATGCATCGTTTGGTCAGGCTGAGCGTGCTCGTCGCGGTGCTGGGTCTGGCCGACACCAAGGCGCAGCAGCCGATGACGGCCGGCGTGGCCAAGGGCGTGATCACCAACGACACCCCCCGCGTGATGGTCAACGGCCGGGTGTCGGAGGGCACCAAGGAAGACATCTACGCCCGAGTGCTGGTGCTCAACGACGGCAGCGAACGGTTGGTCTTCGTCACCTACGACCTGAACTGTCTGGATGTCGCCACTCCCATCCTGCGGCAGCGGGTGCGCAACGAGCTGGGCATCGACCCCGCGCGACTGATTCTGCTGGCGACGCACAACCACAACGCGCCGATCCAGATCAATCCGGACAACTTCGACTTTGGTCGCCGGCTCGCCGAGCAACTGTTCGGGTTGATCGAGGAGGCGATCGCGGCCGAGCGTGGATCGGTGCGGGTGGAGTTCGGCCATGGCTACGGTTACTTCATCACCACGCGCGGCGATGCGCCGGTCGACTACGAGATCCAGCTGCTAAAGGTCACCGCCCAGGGTACGCCGATGGCGATGCTCTTCAGCCACGGCACCCATCCCGCACAGGCCTCGCGGTCGAAGATCGACGCCGGCCACCCCGGATATGCGATGCAGGAGATCGAGGCGGCGTTCCCCGGCGTGCTGGCGATGTACTCCGACGCCTCCGGCGGCAACCAGTATCCGCGGCAGCCGGGCGACTGGGCGACCCGAGTTGCTGCGGCGCAGGAAGCCGGTGCCGAAGCGTATGATGTGCTGCTCGAGGCGCGCGCGCGGGCGCTGGGCCACGAGCTGGCCGAGGCGGTGACGCGGATCGCGAACGGGCCGTTGCAGGATGTAAGCGGTCCGATCACAAGCAGCATGGAGGTGGTCGGGCTGCCGCTCGCGCCGCCGATCTCACGCGAGGAGGCGTTGCAGCTAGCCGCTGAGCTGCCGCCCGACGTCGGCTTCGTGTACTATCCTAACCGGTACCGTGGCACCAACTGGGTCCGGATGTTGCTGCGTTACTACGAGAACGGGATCCCGTTTCCGACCAAGACCACCGAGATGGTCGGCACCGACGACACCTATCTGATCCACGAGACCGACCAGGAGTTTCTGGACAGATACGACGACCGCATTCACGACGCGCTGCCCAACGTCTACAACGAGGTGATCGTGGCCAAGCTGGGCCCGATGCCGATCGTGGCGATGCAGGGGGAGATCTGCGCCCCGATCGGCGCCCGCATCAAGGACAGGTTCCGCGCCGACATGCCGATCATGGTGTTCGGCTACATGGGCGAGCACAACCTCTATATCCCGACCCGCGAGCTGGTGCGCCTGAACGCCTACCAAGCCCGAGTGATCCAGATCCAGTATGCGTCGCCCGTTGGCTGGACGCCCGAGGTCGAGGATGAGATGGTCGGCCACGTCGTGAGGATGGTCGAGGCGATCGTCGACTGACACGCCCATGGCCGAAGCTCTCCGCGGCGTTCATTGGGGTGGCTTGCTGTCGCTGATCTTCTTCTACGGTCTGATGTACGGGGTTGGCCGCATCGCAGCGCAGCGCCGCAGCGAAGGTACGGCCGAGGATCTGATGCTGGCGCGGCGCTCGATGCCGTTGTGGCTCGGGGTGTTCACGATGTCGGCCACTTGGGTGGGCGGCGGATACATCAACGGAACCGCCGAGGCCGTCTACAGTTCCGGACTGGTCTGGGCACAGGCCCCCTGGGGCTATGCACTGAGCCTCGTCATCGGTGGCCTGTTCTTCGCGCGCATCATGCGCCGGCACCGCTTCACGACGATGCTCGACCCGCTGGAGATGCGTTACGGCAAGCGCGTTGCCGCCGTGCTGTACATTCCCGCCCTCACCGGCGAGATCTTCTGGACCGGCGCCATCTTGACCGCTCTGGGAACTACCTTCGGGACTGTTCTCGGCCTCGATTTCGGGCCGTCCATCGTGCTCTCGGCAGCGATCGCAGTGGGCTATACGTTGACCGGCGGGCTGTGGGCCGTTGCCCTCACCGACGTGCTTCAGCTCACGTTCTTCCTCGTCGGACTGTGGCTGGTCGTGCCGATATCGGCGAGTCAGGTAGGCGGGCTCGGCGCGGCCTGGGATGCGTACGCCGCAAATGCCGAGCGCATCGTGTTCATGCCGCCGTGGCGCGGCTGGCAAGATCCGGCGTGGGGCAATTTTTATTGGCAATGGTGGGATTCGGCGCTTCTGCTCATCTTCGGCGGCGTTGCCTGGCACGTGTACTTCCAGCGCGTGTTGTCGGCCAAGAGCGAACGCATCGCGGCGAATCTGTCGTTTGTCGCCGCCGCCGTGTGCATCGTCGCCGCGATCCCTGCCGCGTTGATCGGCATCATCGGTGCGGCGGCCGACTGGAGCACCGTCGGCGTAGTCCCTCCGGCACCGGCGCTCGTGTTGCCTTATGTGCTGCGTTATCTCACCAACCCGATCGTCGCCAGCATCGGACTCGGCGCTCTGGCCGCCGCCGTGATGTCGTCGGTCGACTCGTCCGTGCTGTCGGCGTCGTCGATGGGTGCGTGGAATATCTACCGGCCGCTGCTGCGCCCGTCGGCCGATTCGGCGACGCTGACCCGCGTGATCCGACGGCTCATATTGATCGTCGGTACGGCGGCCACTCTGATCGCGCTGCGCGTGCAGAGTGTCTACGCGCTGTGGTTCCTGTGCAGCGACTTCGTCTACTGCATCCTCTTTCCACAGCTAACCACGGCGCTGTTCGATTGACGCGCCAATCGCTATGGATCGATCGCCGGGCTGCTCGTAGCTTTCGTGTTGCGCTTTGGTGGCGGTGAGCCGGTGCTGGGCATCGCGCCGCTGCTGCCCTACCCGATGATCGACCCGGCGTCCGGCGCCGTGTTGTTTCCGTTTCGCACCACGGCAATGCTCGGCGGACTACTGACGATTGTCGTGGTGTCGCGACTCACGCAACGAAGCTGCCCACCGCAGCCGTTGACGGCGACGCCGGATGGCGCTGGAGATGCCACAGCACTCTCTGGCGAGGCGCCCTAATATTCACTGAGGTGCAGCAGCCGGATCCAGCGTTGCGGTTCCGCCGCCGCCCGCGGCAGGTCGACGCGAACCACCTTGCCCCAATCATCGACGTACGCGGCGCCACCGTACCCACTCATGTGCAGCGGCAGCGCGTCGACCATGCGCGTCCCGATGCGCATTCTCTGCCGCTCGGCGAGCCGCATGCGGCTGGTTTGGTAGTAGCGTCCGGGATCGCCGGCGCGGCTCTTGTCGCCCTCTGCCCCGCCCCGCCCCAGCAAGGCGTTCATGTCGAAGGTCGGGAGCGCGATGGTGCTGAGCCCGCCGAGGATGCCGCCGATTCCGCCACGCGTCGGCACGCCAGGCACGATTACGCCGAACGTGATCGGCACGGGAGTGTCGTCGCTGCGCGCCAAGTCCGGCCGCAGCGGCGACAGCAGCACGAGCTCGCTATCGCCCCTCTCCTCCCACAGCGTCGGCAGCACCAGGCTCAACAGGCCCGGGTTGGCGAACGCCGGATCGGTATTGCGTTCATTGCACCGGGCCAGCGGCGACAGGTCCACTGCAGCGTCGCCGTCGTAGGCAACGCGGGTAACGCCGACGTCCTTGGGCGAATTGTCGAGCGTGCCGATGCGCCGGTCGGCGGTGATTCCGACGAGCCACTCCAGGCACTCCACGGCATCGGGTGTGTAGGCGAAGATCCCCAGCGGCACCAGCGGGTCGAGGTTCGGATGCTCAATCAGTGGAACCGCAAAATCCCAGTCCACTCCCTGAACGAACACCTCTTTCTTGTACTTGTCGTCGTCGTGCCGATACGTGACCTCGAATTCCTCGTCTCCCAGGTCGTAGATGTGACGCAGCGAGGTGTACGACAGCTCGAGCGGCGAGCCGTACGAGTTGACGGTCAGCTCGGCTTCTACGGTGGCGATCGTGATCGCGCCCGAAACCGGTTGATTCGACAGCGAGCGCGGCGCCTCGCGCGTGTGCGATAGCGTGAACGCCAGGCGGCGGTCGCCGCCCTCGTCGTCGACGCGGTCGAGTCGAATGGTCCACTTGGCCGACTCGCGCGGCTGCAACGCGTCGGGCGGGCCCAGTACATAGTGACGCTCTTCGCCGATATCGAAGCCCAGGTAGTCGCCCGCCTGTGGGGCCGAGGCAACAGCAGCGAAGCTCGAGTGCGAGGCGCCGCACAGCAGCGCCAAAGCCAA
Source organism: Acidobacteriota bacterium (assembly GCA_965214245.1). Lineage (GTDB taxonomy): Bacteria > Acidobacteriota > UBA890 > UBA890 > UBA890 > CBDCBL01. Next base: position 89,256 of record CBDCBL010000007.1, on the reverse strand, counting down.
TGAGGTCAGCCAGACAACACGAGATCCCCGCATAGAACAAAGGTAAACCACCGGTGGAAAGCGGCGCAAATACAAGCTCCTCGTGCCTGCGCCGGGCCGGCGCCGCAACCCGAGACGAAGCCGGCCCGGCCGTGGCAAGACCCTGCGAATCTGGTTGCCGGCTGCCTGCGATTATCGCCTCAGGCGCGCACCAACCCCAGATACAGGCTGATCCCAACGTAGTAGGCAACGTACAGCAGCGATGCGGGGAGCAGCCAGGGAGCGGGCTCCGGATACTGGATGAGCATGGCGATGCACGCCACTCCCCAGGCACCGGTCGCCACGAGGGTGAAGCCGCGCAGTCGTTCCATCCGTGACGGGTAGATCCACTTGATGGGGACGAACACCAACACGACGAAGGCCAGCACGATCACCAGGTTCACCCGTTGCTCGAGGCCGCCGAGGATGAGATAGAAAGCCAGCACGTTCCAGTACGACGGGAAGCCGCGGAAAAAACCATCGCTGGTCTTGGCGGCGGCCTGGCAAAACTGATACGCCGACGCCAGACAGATGAGGGCGCTGCTCACTAGCGCCAGAGAAGGGGGCAACAGTGCCGCCTCGTGCACGAGAACGGCGGGAACGAAGACGTAGTTCAGATAGTCGACGAGGTTGTCGAGGAGCGTGCCGTCGAACTGCGGCAACGTTTCTTTGACTCGCGCCGATCGGGCCAGCATGCCATCGAACGAGTCAACCGCGATGGCGACGGCCATGAACGCAAACGCCGGCTGGTACTCGCCGCGCGCAATGCTGAGAATCGCCAGCAAACCCCACAGAACGCCGCTGGCAGTGAAAGCGTGAACCGCCCACGCCGCCGTGCGGCGGCCGGCCGGAGGCTTCGTCAAGTTCGTGCACCCTCCCTCAGCCGCGGCGCAGCGCGCCGCTTGCCCGGTGATTCTACTCGCGATGGTCCTAGTGCTGCGCCCCACAAATGGTGGTACGCCTGCAGAGGGAATTGCGGGCGAGGTCAAGGAAGGGGGAGGAAGGCGATGTTTTCACATCGTCGACGAGCGCTGACGCCGAGATCGCCCGCAATTCCCTCTGCCCGTAGGGTAGCGGCCGGACGGGGCGATTCCTTTGTTGCGGCTCCTCGACGATGTACCAACATCGCCCTCGTCGCCGCTCCGCGGACTCGCCCCGTCCCGCCGCTACAGGCGTACCACCATTTGTGGGGCGCAGCACTAGTCGGGACGAAGGGCGACCAAAGGATCCACGCGGGATGCTCTACGTGCCGGGACGATGCAGGCGACGATCGCTGTCGTCACCAGCACCACCAGCGCCACGGCGAACGTCACCGGGTCGTTCGGACTGACCTCGTACATGAACATTTCCAATGCGCGGGTCGCCCCGAATGCCGCGAATAGGCCGAGGACCAGGCCCAGGACCGTCTGTACCAAGGCGCTGCGCACCACGAGCTTCAGAACTCCACTGCCTTGCGCACCAAGCGCCATGCGGATGCCGATTTCCTGGCGGCGGTTGCCGACGGCGAAGGCCATGACCGAGTAGATCCCCAGGCATGACAGAAACAACGCCATGGCGCCGAGCAAGACGAACAACGTCGAGATGATGCGCCAGGAGACCGTGCGCTCGCCGATGATCTGCTGCAACGGCATGATGCTGAACAGCGGCAGGTTCGGATCGGCCCTCTGGACCTCCTGTCGCAGCGCCGCCGACAGCGCCTCCGGATCCATCGATGACTTCACCAACAGGCCCATGCCGCGCAGCGGCTCCAGCCTGTACGGCGTGTAAACGACCGGATCATCGCCGGTGAACTCCACGGCGAAGGTCTGCTTGATGTCCGGGATGACACCGATCACGCGCATCCACCGGGTCTCGGTCTGTCCGACCCAACGCAGCCGTTTGCCGATCGGATCCTCGTCCGGCCAGAACGTACGGACCAGCCGCTGTTCCACGACGATCACCGGATCGCCCTCGAGCCCATCGGTGTTGTCGAACAGGCGCCCGCGCAACGGTTGTACATCCGCCATTTCAAAGTAGCTCGGGCCGACGATCATCTGCTGCAGCGTGTGGACGGTGTTTCCATCGGTCGTTTCGAAGCCCTCGATCTCGGCGGCGACGTTGAATCCGCCAGCGGAGGGGAACGTTGACGAGAGCGCCACGGACTCGACGCTCGATACCGAACGCAAGCGCAGCTCGAGATCGTCGTGGAAGGCAATTATGTTCTCCCGGTCCGGGTAGCTCTCGTCGCTGAGCAACAGCCGCATCGTGAGTACGCCCTCCGGAGCGATCGCCCACTCGACGTCGAGAATGTTGATCGTGCTGTGGATCATCACGCCGGCACCGGCCAGTAAGACCATGGCGAGTGCCAACTGCACGACCACGAGAGATCCCGTGAGCCGCCGGGTTCCGGATGCGCTCGAAGTTCGCCCACCGTCCTTCAATCCGTCGCTGACACCGCCACGTGTGGTATGCAACGCCGGCACCAGCCCGAAGATCACGCTGGTAGCAAACGAAAGCACGGCGATGAAGCCATACACGCTCGGCCGAACGGAGAAGTCCCACCAAACGGGGGGGTCGGCATGGGAGATCGCTGCTTCGAGGCCGCGAGCCCCGGCATAGGCAATAGCCAAGGCGGCGATTCCGCCGATGAGCCCCAGCAGCAGGCTCTCGATCAGCAGCTGGCGCACGACGCGCCACCGACTGGCGCCCAAGGCCGAGCGGATCATCATCTCGCGACCGCGGGTGACGGAGCGCGAGATGAGTAAGTTGGCAACGTTGGCGCAGGCGATCAACAGCAAGAATCCGACCGCCCCCATCATGATCCAGGCAATCGTGATGTTGGGCGTGTTGCCGAAGCGTACAGCGTAGGTCTGGACGCGGGCGCTGACACCTCCGTTACTGTCGGCGAACTCGGCCTCCAGCACCGCCGCGAGTTGCTTGATCTCGTTGTCGGCGATCAATTGGTCGGCACCGTCGTTCAACCGCCCGACGACATTAAAGAAGCGCTGGTTGCGGTTGCTTTCCCGCTCCTCGGTGCGAACGAGCGGGGTCCAGATGTCGGGGCTGAACGGCGTTTGCTCGAGCACCGCCGGCAACACACCGACGATCGTCGCGGGAGCGCCGTTGATCTGGATCGTTCGGCCGGGAACGAGGGGGTCACCGCCATAGCGGTTTTGTCAGGTGCCGTGTCCCAACAGCGCCACCGACTCCGCCTCGGGTTCGGCATCGACCGGCTCGAAACGGCGTCCGAGCGGCGGCTCGAGGCGCAGCACATCGAATATCGATGGCGTCACCCACGCTCCGAAGACGCGCTCTGGTGCGCCGGCGCGGTCGGCGATCGTCATGCTCGCCGCGGTATAGGCGGCCAGCGATTCGAACGATCGGTTGGTCGCCGCGTAGTACTGATACTCGGGGTACGAAATGCCGATGAACTCCTGGTTCTGCGAAAAATTGCTGCCGCGGGCAAACAAGATGTCGCCGGACTCCTCGACCGGCAGGTCGTTGCGCACGATGGTGTTCAGCAGCGAGAACACCGACCCGTTGAAGCCGATGCCGACGGCCAGTGTTATGAGGATGACCGCGGTCATCCCGGGATTCTTGGCCAACATCCGCAGGCCGAAGCGCACGTCTTGCATCCAGCTCGTCATTGTCACGTCTCTGTCTCCGCCGGAAAATTCGCTGTTTCTCCAGACTATTGGGTGCAGTGCGCCCGTTACCTGACGCCAATACCAACGGCCCGCGTGGCGCCGACCGAGGGATGAGGTCACATATTCGCGGAACTTCTCGTCCAGCGCGTCGATAGCACCGTCGCGGTCGTCACGCGGCAACAGCCGACGCAGCAACGCCCCGCCCGCGCCAGGCGTGGCGGCCGGGGCGCTCCTGCGTCGTTGCCAAGCGCGCGCTTGCTCACTTGACCTCCAACTCCAATCCGTCCCACAGCTGAGCGAGAACGTCGCGCGCCTGCTCGAGCGCCACGCGGCCCTTTGCCGAAAGCCCGAAGTAGCGCTTGGCACGGCCGCCGCGCGTCGGCGACGGCTCACCCATCCACGAGGCAACCCACCCCTTCTTTTTGAGGCGCGACAGCGTCACGTAAACGGCCGGAATGGACACCGACTTGCCGGTTGTCTGCAAAATCTCGTCGTGGATCGAAACCGCATAGGCGCCCTCTCCGACCCGCGCCATGGCCAGCAGGACGACCTGCTCGAACTCACCTAGAAACTTCCTTCCCACGTGCCTCTCCAGTATTCCTAACAAATATTAGGGAAATTATTTTCCTAACAACATAGAGTAAATACGCACGAGTGGCGACGAAGTTTCAAGCAACTTCACGGACGAAATATTCGACCGCGCCGCGATACCATCCAGACGGCGCCGGGCGGGTACCTGGGAATTTAGGGGCCGCCCGACACGATCACCTGTTTGTGGAGCGTTCGGCGTGGCCCGTGTTTCTCTTCCCTCTACTCCACTCGGCAAGGCCGGACGGCGCACAATTGTCGGCCTGCACCGGCGCAAGCAACGGCAGCGCGAGGAGTTGTTTCTTGTCGAGGGCATCCGTGCCAGCGGTGAAGCCGTCGCCGCCTCTGTCGATACCGTGTTCGCGATCTGCTCCCCGCGCCTGTTGCAGCTGGACGGCGGCCCCGAGCGCCTCGAGTCGATCCATGCCGCAGGCATCGATGCATTTGTCGTCGAGGAAGCGGAAATGAACGGCCTCGCCGACACCGCCACGCCACAGGGAATCTTGCTGGTGTGTCGACAGCCCGGCGCGCGGCTCGAGGACATCGACTTTCCTTCCCCGCCGGCCGGCGTATTGATCGCCGACGCGATCCAGGACCCGGCCAATCTGGGTACCATGATCCGCTCGGCGGCGGCCTTCGACCTCGGCGCCGTGTTGGCGCTCGACGGAACCGTCGACCCCTTCAACGCGAAGGTCGTGCGCGGCACCGCCGGGGCCTGCTTCCGGATCCCGATCGTGCAGGCCGATTGGGAAACCGTCCACGAGTGGACCAAGGCGACGGACCGGCGACTCCTCATCGCCGATACCGCCGGCGGCGATCCTGCGACGATCGAAACTCCTGGCGTCTGGGCGCTGGTCATCGGCAACGAGGCTGCCGGCGTTCGGCCCGCCATCCGTGAGCTTCCCGCAGGGCGCGTCGGGATCTCCATGGGTCGTTCCGTGGAATCGCTGAACGCTGGCGTCGCCGCGTCCATCCTGCTGTACGCCATGACCCGCAAGAGCACGGAGAATCCATTGCGATCTTGCGGGTCGGCGGTTAAGGTTTGGGCGCTCTAACTCCCCATTAAGGTGGGACCGCCTGCAGGTCAGTCGCGCGCCACATTGCGCCAACCGTACACCCACATCGGGAGGAGTCACAGAATGGCATCTACTCGTTTCGCCCGTACTCTGAGCAGCACGCCGATTCACCGCCTGCTGGGCACCGCGTTCGTCGTGGCGTTATGCCTGGTAATCACCACCGGCGCTACCGCCAACGGCGCGCCGTCCGGCGAGCCCGCGGGTACGCCCTACGGCCAACAGCAAAACGGTGACGTGGCCGACGGCTCGCAGCCGGTATGGGGTGAAGCGAACTGGAAGCTCGCCGCCCGATTCGCGCCCTACAACATGCGCGAGTTGACCTACTCGACGTCGATTCAGCCGCGCTGGATCGAGGAAACCGACAACTTCTGGTACCGCTACGAGACCTCGGGGGGCGCCGACTTCATCCTCGTCGAGCCGACCGCCGGCAGAAAGCGACCGATCTTCGACAACAACAGGATCGCCGCCGAGCTGACCCGCATCACCAAGGACCCGTACGACGGCCAGCACCTGCCGATCAACACGATCCGCTTCGTCGACCCCGACACCATCCAGTTCGACGTCACTTCTTCTCAGGACGAGGAAAAGGAAGAGAGCGAGGGCGACACGCAGGAACAAGAAGTGGAACAGGAAGAAGGGCAGCGCGGCGGGGACAGCCCCGAGAAGAAGGTCCACCACTTCGAGTTCAAGATCAGTACGCAGACGCTGCGCGAGCTGGAGACCTACGAAGAGCCCGACAGCCATCCGAGCTGGGCCTCGGTCTCGCCCGACAAGCAATGGGTCGTGTTCGGCCGCCACCACAACCTCTACATGATGTCGTACGAGGACTACGAGAAGATCCTCGACGCTCGACGCGGCAAGAGCGGCGACGAGCTGGAAGAGGCCGAGAACGAGGTCGAAGTCACCGAGATCCAGCTCACCGAGGACGGTGAGGAGCACTATGGATACTCCGGCGGCGGCCGCGGCCAGACCGACAACGAAAAAGAAGAGGACAAGGATGATCGACAGCGCGCCAGCATCAGCTGGGCGCACGACGGCTCGCGTTTCGCCATGACGCGCTCCGACCGGCGCGAGGTCGGCGACCTGTGGGTCGTGCACGTGGTCGGCAACGACCGTCCGGAGCTCGAGACCTACAAGTACGACCTGCCGGGCGAGGAGGATGTCACGCAACAGGAGCTGCTCGTCTTCGAGATGGCCGGTCGCGAGATGACCAAGGTCGAGGACGCCGGCATCTGGCAGGACCAACGCCTGCGCGTGTACAACGAGCGCCAGTTCGTGTACCGGGATTCCGACGAGCCGCGTATTTCCAAGTGGCTATCGAGTAGTCCCGACGAGCTGTACTACTGGCGGCGCAGCCGCGACCAGCATCGTATCGACGTCGTGCGCTACAACCCGACCACCGGCGAACAGACCGTGGTCATCGAGGAGCGCCTCAACACCTACGTCGAGGACCAGCAGCCCGATCTTCTGGACAACGGCGACCTCGTCTGGTGGTCGGAGCGCGACGGCTGGGCCCACCTGTATCGCTTTGCTCCCGACGGCACCGAAGTCGCACGGCTGACCCAGGGCCCGTGGGCGGTACGCCGCCTTCTCGGCGTTGATGAAGAGGCCGGCGCGGCGTTCTTCATCGGCAATGCCCGCGAAGAGAACGAAGATCCCTATTACAACCACCTGTACCGGGTGGGGCTGGACGGCTCCAACCTGCGGCTTCTGAACCCCGGCAACTTCGACCACCTGGTCACCGCCAGCGAGTCGATTCGCTACTTCGTCGACAACTTCTCGCGCGTCGACACCACACCTTCTGCGGTGGTCATCGATCGCGACGGCGAGATCCTCGTCGATCTCGAAGACGCCGACCTCAGCAAGCTGATGGAGGCGGGCTACGAGTTCCCCGAGCCCTTCGGCGTCAAGTCGGCCGACGCGGTAACCGACATCTACGGCGTCATCTACAAGCCGTTCGATTTTGATCCGAAGAAGCAGTACCCGATCATCGCCTACGTCTACCCCGGCCCGCAGACCGAGAGCGTGGCGAAGTCGTTCCGCACCAGCCCGTCCGAGGTAGCGCTGGCGCAGATGGGCTTCATCGTCATCACGATCGGCAACCGCGGCGGCAACCCGGCGCGCTCGAAATGGTACCATAACTACGGCTACGGCGACCTGCGCGACTACGGACTGGCCGACAAGAAGGCCGGCCTCGAGCAACTTGCCAACCGCTACGCCTGGATCGACATCGATCGCGTCGGCGTTTACGGACACTCGGGCGGCGGCTTCATGTCGACCGCGGCGATGCTCGTATACCCCGACTTCTTCAAGGTCGCGGTGTCGTCGTCGGGCAACCACAACAACGACGTGTACAACCTCAACTGGTCCGAGAAGCACGACGGCGTCAAGGAAGTCACCGATGACGAAGGCAACGTGACATTCGAGTACGACATCGAGACCAACTCCGACCTCGCCGCCAACCTCAAGGGCAAGCTATTGCTGACCACCGGCGACGTCGACAACAACGTGCACCACGCCGGCACCTTCCGCATGGCCGAAGCGCTCATCCGTGCCAACAAGCGCTTCGACTTCTTCGTCTTCCCGGGCGCGCGCCACGGCTACGGCGACATGGGCGACTACTGGTTCTGGCTGCGGGCGGAGTACTTCGCCCAGCACCTGCTCGGCGCCGATCGGCCCGAAGCCGACCTCATGGAGCTCAACAACGAGCGCCCGCAGGCCGGTGGACGGGGTGTTTCGCGGAGCACCGGCAGCGGCAATGGTGAGAACGGCGGCAGAGGCGGGCGCCGGGGCGGTGGCGGAGGGCAGTAACCGGCCGTTACATGTGAAGCCGCCGTTTGGCCGGCGCCAAGCGAGCTCCTCGAATTCGAAATTCCGCCGGCCCGGTGGTGGCGCGTAGAGCCGCCCATCTCGACGCCCAGCGCTAGGCCGACTACGATGGGTGCATCAGGAGGACAACGATGAAGAAAAGCGCACTGTTGACCGGAATTCTGGCAATGGCGGTAATCGCCACAGCGGGAGCCACGTGGCTGTCGGCGCAATCGGCAGCGCTCGTCGGCGAAGGCAAGACCGTACACGTGATGCGGACACCCACCTGAGGCTGCTGCAAGGTGTGGGTCGCACACCTGCAAGAGCACGGTTTCACGATCGAAGACCAGGTGATCACCGGCGACGTAATCAACGCGAAGCGCGCCCGGCACAACATCGGCGGCGGGATCGCTGGCTGCCACCACGCCGAGGCTGACGGCTATCTCATCGAAGGTCACGTTCCGGCAACCGACATCGCCAAGATGCTCGACGCAGAGCTCGACATCGCCGGGCTCGCTGTGCCCGGGATGCCGTCGGGCTCTCCAGGGATGAACGGCTCAGGGCCCTTTCAGGTGCTCGCCTTCGATGACGGCGGCAAGGTGATCGAGATCTTCGCGCGCCACTGAGCGCCACTTGGCGCCGTAAAAGAACGGCACAGCCGGAGACCAGCGAGCTATCTCTCCCGCGTGTCACGACGCGTCGATCCCGGCGCCTTTTGCTTTCGAGCGGCGTTCCCCGACGAGCCACGCCTGGACCAAACCATTCTCACTATGTCAAAACCGATGCTAATCGCGGACCTTGTTCCCCGTTCAACGCCAGGGTGGTCACAACAACGGCAAAGAATTCCCCGTCCAGTTTTCGGTGGAAGGAAATCCTCAGACCACTACACTGGCCACATGTTGACGACGACCTTGTGCGGCCGCCGACCTCCGAGATGTTCCGGGCGCTCGAGGAGCGTGACAGCTCCTACGAGGGCGTCTTCTACCTCGGCGTGCGCACCACCGGGATCTTCTGCCGGCCCACGTGCCCGGCCAAGAAGCCGTTGCGCCGGAACGTCGAGTTCTTCCCTTCGACACGCGCCGCGCTGCTTGCCGGCTATCGGCCCTGTCGCCGCTGCGCCCCGCTGCAACCCGACGGAACGGCGCCGGCGTGGATCGCCCCGCGTTGATCGCCGTAGAGAGCGACCCCTCGCGACGCTGGCGTGACCAGGACGTGCGGGACGCCGGGCTCGATCCGGCGCGGATTCGCTGGTGGTTCAAGCGCCATCACGGAATGACCTTTCATGCCTATCAGCGGGCCCGCCGCCTCGGTTTGGCGCTCGGGCAGCTTCGCCACGGAGACGACATCATGGATGCAGCTTTCGACCAGGGATACGAATCACTGAGCGGATTTCGCGACGCCTTCGGGCAGCTTTTCGACGAGCCTCCGGGCAAGAGCCGCAATGCAACGCTCGTTGTCGTCACGCGCATGTTGACGCCGCTCGGACCGCTGGTCTCCGGCGCCACCGATGAAGGGTTGTGCCTCCTTGAGTTCGCCGACCGGCCGATGCTGGAAACGCAGATCAAGCGACTGCGCAAGTACCTGGACTGCGCCATTGTCCCGGGCAGCAACCAGCACATCGAGAGCATCGACCGGGAGCTGCTGCGTTACTTCAGAGGCGAGCTGCGCGACTTCGAGACACGGCTGGTGGCCCCGGGGACAGATTTCCAGCAGCAAGTTTGGGCGGCGCTGCGGGATATTCCGTACGGCACGACCTGCAGCTATGAAGACATCGCCAAGGGCATCGGCAATCCGAAGGCGGTCCGCGCCGTCGGCCGGGCCAACGGCGACAACCGCCTGCCGATCATCATCCCGTGTCATCGGGTGGTGCGCGCCGACGGTTCGCTCGGCGGCTACGGCGGCGAGTTGTGGCGCAAGCGGTTCCTGTTGGGGCTCGAAGGGCACGCCGAGTACGCCACGGCACAGGAGTCACTGCCGCTCGACACCCGGAGCTTCGGCTGAGGAAGCCGGCCACCCCATCGCCTTCGGCGACAACCCCCGCTACCCCCTCCGCGCCACGCCAGCAAAGCCCTCGCCTAGCCCTCCTTCCCCCACCCGCACCGCCGCCGCTACCCCTCCGCGTTCAAGTCGTAACGCATGATCCCGGCATGCGGCCCGTCCGGATCGCGCTCGAGCTCGAAGATATCGCCCGCCGGACCCGACCGACGCTCCAGCACCGCGTCGAGGGCTAGAAGATCGTCGGCGTCGAGCGCCAACGAGAAAACCGCCATTGTCGCCGCGAGATGCTCGGCGCTGCGCGCCCCGACGATGGCCGCGGCCACCTCGGGGCGCTCGAGCACCCAGCGGATCGCTACCGTCGCCGGCAGCACGCGATGCTTGCGCGCCACGTCCGACAAGCAGGTGAGCAGCTCCTGGAACAAATCCCAGCCGCCGAACTCGTCGATGACCAGCTTGTACTTGGTGAGCGAGCGGTTGGCGAGCATGTGGGGGGGTTCCGACCGGCCCAGCCAGCGCTCCGACAGGAAGCCGCCGGCGACCGTTCCATAGCACAGCAGCCTGATCGCGTGCCTGCCGCACAACGCCGCCATGCCGTTCTCGGGGCGAGCATCGACCAGCGAATACTGCACCTGGTTGGAGACCACCGGCACGCCGGCGTCGAGCAGTTCTTGCAGCCGCGGCACGTCGAAGTTGGTGACGCCGATGTTGCGGATTTTGCCGGCAACCCGCAGCTCGTCGAGCCACTGCGCCGTTTGCACACAGCCGGGAACGTCAGAATCCCACCAGTAGAACTGCACGAGGTCGAGACAATCGATACCGAGGCGGCGTAACGACCGATCGATGATGCCCTCGACGTACGCCTTGTCGACCTGCGGCAACGCCGAACGATCGGGGACGAACTTCGTGTGAATCTGGATGTCGCCCGTGTGCACGGCACGAAACTCACCGAGCAGGTCCTCCACGCCCGTGTAGATGTCGGCGCAATCGAAGGTATTCAGGCCCTGCTCGCACATTTGTGACCACGCCGACAACACGGCGTACGGATCGACGGGCGCCGACGAATGCCCCGCCGACAGCTGCCAGGCGCCATTGATGATCCGCGGGATCGTGTAGCTGTCGCCGATCTCCAGGCGTAGAACGGAGTGGCCCATGGCCGTCACACTAGCAGGGTGCTGAAAAACTCCCGGGGGCGCCGCGCATGGGTCTTACGGGGCAGAGGCAAGGAACGAGGAGGAAGGCGTTCGGAATCGGGTCGGCGGCAAGCCCGACCTATTCGTAGCGCAGTGCGTCGATCGGATCGAGATTGGCGGCGCGAACCGCCGGGTAAATCCCGGAGATCAGGCCCGCCGCCATCGACACGCTGGTCGAGAGCGCTACCGCTCCGAACGTGATTACCGTCGCCCACCCGGCCGATGCCGCAACCACGAACGCGATAATGACCCCCATGGCAACGCCGGCGATGCCGCCGATCAGGCTGATGGTGAACGCCTCGATCATGAACTGCACGCGGATCTCGGAGCGCCTTGCACCGACGGCGCGGCGAACGCCGATCTCGCGCGTCCGCTCGAGGACCGTCGCCAGCATGATGTTCATGATGCCAATGCCGCCGACCAGCAGCGAGATCCCGGCGATGCACCCCATCACGATATTGAACATCCGTTGGGTGCGGCGGCTCTGCTCGAGCAAGGCCTCGGGAACGACCAAGTTGAAGTCGTCGGCACCGGCATGCACGCGTTCCAGCAGGCGGCCAATCGCCACCGCGGTGGCCTGCGGTGAGACGTCTTGGCCGACGCGCACGACGATCTCGTCGAGGGGCGCATCCAGCGGCGGCCGGTCGAACTTGCGGATCGCCGTCGAGGCGGGCACGTAGATTTCGTTCGACGTCGTACCGAGGTCGACGCCCTGGAAACTTGAAGCGCCACTGCTCTCCTCGAGCACGCCGATGACCTCGAACCAGGTGTCGTTGACCTTGAGGTGCTGCCCGAGCGCCTCGTTGGAACCGTACAGATCGCGTCGAATCGACGACCCGATGACGGCGACTTGAGCGTGAAACTCCTCGTCAATGGCGTCGATGAAACGGCCCTCGACAACGGTCAGCGAGGAGAGCTCGTCCTGGTGGCGCGACACGCCGATCAGCTGCCCCTGAGCCTGTGCCCCGGGAGCCATGATCATGTAGGTATCGACCTCGACGCGCGGCGCCGTCAACTCCACCCCGGGCACACCGTCCTTGATGATGGTCGCGTCACGCAGCGACACGCCGAGCGATTGCCTACGGAGTTCTTGGAGCTCCTCGTTGGTCAGGGCAGGGTTGCGCACCAGTACGTTGCGTGGGCCCATCCGCTCGATCATCTCCATCGCTTGCTGCTCTGCTCCGGCGCCGATCGAAAGCATGGCGATCACGGCGCCGACACCGAAGATCATGCCGAGCATGGTGAGGGCCGACCGCAGCTTGTGCGCCGCCAGATTGTACAGAGCGCTGAGGACTGATTCGCGCAAGTTCATCTGTCAGCGCCTCGCATCCAGCTCTTTGTCGTCGGGCGATCCCATTCGACTATCACCACGGCCTGCTGGCTACCGCCCGCCTGGCGCCTGCAGGCCGGTGGGCTCGCTCGTTTCCTCTTGTTCGACGGGTCGTGCGGCACGGGTCGGATCCTGCAACGCGACGCGGTCGCCTTCATCGAGGCCGGTTTCCACCACGACGCGACCCAGGGCCGCCGGGCCGAGGACGATCTCGACTGGCTCGAAGCGACTGCCCGATTGACGGTAGGCGATCTTGGCGCCATCTTCGCCGGCGAAAACCGCCTCGCGCGGGATGGTGAGGACATTATCGAGGTCCTCGATGATCAAAGTGGCGCGCACCCGCTGGCCGGGCTTCATCCGCTCCGGGTCGGTCCTTTCCAGCTCGATCTCGACCTCGAAATACTGCACCGGTGAGAATCGGTTCTTGCGGCGCGCCAGCGCCGCCAGGCGTCGCACGCGCCCCTTGAATGTCATGTTGGAATGGGCCTCGACGACGATCTGAGCCGGGGTAGTTGCGAGTAGCCCCCCGGCGTCGGCCTCGAGGACGTAGACGTCGGCTTTCATCGAATTGAGCTGCGGGATCTCGGCAATCGTCTGCCGCCGCTGCACCTGCATGCCGACGACCGGCAGGTCGCCGTCGTCGTTGGTGAGCACGAAGATGCCGTCGTGGGGGGCGCGAATCTCGAGCCTTGCGAGGTCGGCTTCCACCTCTTCGATGTCGAGCCCAGCCCGTTCGCGTGTCAGATCGAGAATCGCCAGCTCGACATCGCCGAGCTCCTCGCGAATCTCTCGGCTGCGGTTGGCGTTGTCGCGACGCTGCGTCGCCAGGGTCGAATCGATCTCCGACTGGATGATTTCCTGGCGCGAGAAGATCTCCGGGTCCTTGCTCTGGAAGGTGCGCGCGTACTCGAGTCGCCGGTCGGCCATCGCGGCGTCGCGCTGCAGGTTGGCGAGCGCGGTCTCTTCCTGCTGCAGCCTCTGGTCGCGGCGGCGCAGTGTCTGGGCGAGCTCGTCCTGGTTCTCGAGCAGCTGGTTCTCGAGATCGGTCGAATCGAACTGCACCAGCAGGTCGCCTTCTCGGACATCCGTTCCGTCCTCGGCGATCCAGCCGATGTACATCGGCCCGCGGCGGCTCTGCGGCACGATGATCTCGGTGGCTACCTCCGAGGACAAAACGCCGTCGGCGTTGATCCGATGTACGAACCGGCCGCGTGTCACCTCCGACACCGGCGTGGTCGGCCCGCCGCCGAGCGGTCCGACGATCTCGAAGCCGACCCACATGAGCATCGCCAACGAAACGAACAAGACGAAGCTGATCTGTACTTTGCGACCGGACAGGCGCACGTCAACCACCTTCCGGATGGGTTTCAGCCACCAAATCGCCCACCTCGAGCCCGTCCAGAACCGAGACCAGGGTGGCATTGCGCCGGCCGAGTGTGACGGCGGTGGGCTCGTAGCCGATCAACGCGCGGCGGTAGACAATCGGCCCTTCGGCGCTCGAAAACACGGCGCTCGACGGGATCGTCAGCGTGTCGAGAATGCGTACCGTTTCGATGCTTCCTCGAAACCGCATCCCGGGCCGCATGCGACGCGGGTCGAGCTCGTCGAAGTGCAGCTCGAGGCGCACCACCTTGAGCGGATTGCGCGAGAACGACTTACGCTGCACGGCGCGTGAGATCGACGCTACGGTCCCCGAATATTCGATTTCCGGATGGGCATCGAGCCGGATGCGGAACGGCTGCCCCTCGGCAACCCGCCCGGCGTTGGGCTCGTCAACCTCGCCGCGACCGACCAACGAGTTGAGGTCCGGAAGCTCGATGATGTCGTCACCGCGCCATGCGGAGTCGCCCACCTTCTTTTTCTGGCCCTGCCGATCGGCAACGTAAATGACGGTACCCGAGCGCGGCGCACGAACCGTCATCTGCTCTATTGTCCGTTTAATCTCAGCAACGTTGAGCTCGGCCTCAGTGCGGTTGCCCTCCAGCACGGCCCGCCGTGCTACTCCCGACCGGTCCGCGGCTTCGATCTGCAACTTCACCGAATTCACTTCGATCTCGGCGAGCTGCAAATCGAGTCGCGCCTTCTCGAGCTCGCGCGCTGAGCTCAGGTCCTCAGGCACCTCCACTTGCAGTTGGGCCTGGCGGGCGTTCGCCTCCGCTTGGGCGAGCCGCAGCTCCAAGCTCAAGCGCTGCTGTTCGAGGGTGCGGTCAAGCCTCTCGATGTTTTTGGCCGCCTGTTGGGCGCGAGCCTGTCGATCGCGTAGCTGCAGCTCGAGCGCGGAGGAGTCGAAAGCCAGCACCGGGGTGCCGGCGCCCACTTCCTCCCCCTCCGGAGCCATCATCGAGATCTGGAAGTCGAAAACGCGTCTCTCGGTGCGCGGCGGCGTCAGCATGCTCGAGTCGGTCGATACCACGGTACCCTCGACATCGACGGTGATGGCGAGGTCGCGGACTTGCGCCTCCGCCCAGGTCAGGCTCTCGTCGTCGCCGACGCCCGCGAGCCACACCGCGACGAGCGTGACCGCGAGCATCCCGCCCACAGCCAGGGGTCGTTTCTTCGTCAGGTATTGCATCGGCTGTATCCGTTTCCTGTTCTCACTTGCCGCTATTGGCGCCGCAGGCGCAGCCGCGTTCCTTCAGAGAGCCCCGATCGGATGGCGCACTCGTGGGCGCTGCATGAGCCCAGCTCGATACGCCGCCGCTCGCCGTCCTCCAGCACCGCAAAAACCTCCTCGTCGCCGAACTCGAGCGCCCTGCGGGGCACCAGAAGCTCTTCGTCCCGAACGGCGGTGACCACCTCGACTTTCACCGACATGCCGGGCCGCATGATCTCCGGGTCGGTTTCCTGCAGATCTACCATGATACGAAAGAAACGTTGCTCCGAGCGCATGTTCAACCACTGGGCAACCGGCGTGATCGAGCGTACGAAGCCGCTTATCTGGCGCTCGGGGTAGGCATCGAGCGTGCACACAACACGCATTCCCGGAGTCACCTTGCCATCATCGACGTCCGACATGCGGGTGTCGACCACCATCTCCGAGAGGTCGGGAATGACCATGAGCTCGGCACCGTCCCATGTACTGTCGCCGACCTGGAACGAGCGCCCTTCACGGCGGTTGTCGGCCGCCACGGCGATGCCGGCGCGCGGCGCCCGCAGCTCCATGGTGTCGAGAGCACGTCGCGTCTCCCCTACGTCGCGTTCCTCTATCTGCACTTCGATACGCAACACGTCGAGCTCAGCCTCCGATCCTCCGACAAGCGAGGTGAAGTCATTCTCGAGCTTGGCGAGGTCGCTCTGCGCCTGTTCGAGCGCCAGTTGGAATTCCTGGTACTCGCGTTGCGACTGCATGTCCTCGGGTATCGACGCGTCGATCTCCGCCTTGCGTAGGTTGATGCGCGCCTGCTCGACCTCGAACTCCTTTTGCGCGATCTCGCCGGCGACCGCCGCGGAGCGCTCATTCAGCTCGTTGATCTTCTCTTCAAGTTCGATCTGTTGCTCGTCGAGCTGGCTGGCGATTTGCGAAGTATCGAGCTCGACCATGCGATCGCCTACTTCCACGAACGTGCCTTCCTCGACCATCCAGCGGATGACCGGGTCGCGCTGCGGCGAGTCCGGCACGACGATGTCGGCTCCGCCAACCGAGCGCAGCGAGCCGCTCAGCAACAGCACCTGGCGGATCGGACCGCGGCGGACGACGGCGAGATCAGCCGTTGCGTCGATCGCCGTGAGCCCGGTGCCGACCGAATCCGCGGCCGCCCATTCGCTCGAGCAGCCGGCAACGGCGGTCAGGAGGAGCGCCGCGCAGGCAGCTCGAGCCGCTCCGACATGCAGATTGGCCCACATCAGAAAAGGCCTCCTCCACGGGAATGGGCGCCACGCGCGGCGCGGGGCGTACTGTTGGTGAGCTTGTAGCCTAGCCCGCGAACGGTGACGATGAACTCTGGGTTTCCCGGGTCGCTTTCGAGCTTTTGTCGCAGGCGCGCGATGTGGACGTCGACGGTGCGCGTCGCCGGCATGGCATCGTAGCCCCACACCGAGTCCAGCAGCTCGTTGCGGCTGAGCACCGCGCCGGCGTTCTCGGCGAAATGTCGCAAGAGCTCCAGCTCCTTGGCCACGAGCCGCACCGGCTCGCCGGCGCGCCACGCTTCGGCGCTGCGAAAATCGACGGAGACGTCACCGAACTCGACGCCATCCACGGACCGGGATCCGGCGGGTCGCTCGACGCGCCGGAGCAAGGCCCGGATCCTGGCGACCAGTTCGATGAACTCGAACGGCTTGGTGAGATAATCGTCAGCACCCAGGTCGAGCCCTACGACTTTGTCCGTCGCCTCGCCGCGGGCCGTCAGCATCAGGATCGGTGTCTGCAGACCTTGTCGGCGCACTCCGCTGGCAATCTCGAATCCGTCTTTGCCCGGCATCATCACGTCCAAGATCAACAGGTCATGGTCGCCGGTCGTTGCCAGCTCCATCCCTCGATCGCCGTCGCTCGCCAACTCGACGTCGAATCCCTCTCCGGTAAGACGATCGGACAAGGCGAGAAGTTGGGCCGCGTCGTCCTCGACAACGAGGATGCTCCGCGATCCGGCGTCGCTGTTTCCTTCTCTCACGTCGCGCTGCCTCCGTCGTCGGCCGTCTGAAGTTGATCAGGACCGGCCAGCCTCCCACTCGATTCTCGCACCTCAGCCGCACCGGAGGCCGGCAAATAGACGCGGAACGTGCTGCCGTCGCCGGGGTTGGTGCTGACTTCGACGCGGCCCCCATGCGCGTCGACAATCTCCTTGACCAGACTCAATCCGAGCCCCGACCCTTCCGCTTGCGCCGTTCGTGCCGCCCGACCTCTGAAAAAGGGCTCGAAGAGATGCGATAACTCGGCGGCGTCGATTCCCGGGCCGGAATCCTCGACACACACTTCGATCTCCCGTTCACGGCCACTTCCAACGACCCTGGCCGAAAGCCGGATCTCGCCTCGTTTTTCGCTGAACTTCATCGCGTTCGAGACCAGGTTGCGGACCACGGACTGCAGCGCCCTCTCGTCGCCGAGCAGTGGGGGAAGCCCGTCTTCGACGCTGACCGTCATATTGCACCGGTCAGCTGCGGCCGGGTCGAGCGCCTCGAGCGCCCCGTCAATGAGGCTGCGCACGTCCACGTCGCGCATCTCGTAGCGGTACCGCCCCGATCGGATCGCGGAGAAGTGCAGCACACCCTCGACCATGTTGGCCAACCGGCGGCTCTCTTGATGGATCGCTTCGCCGTAGCGGGCCGCGTGTTCGACGTCTTGGACGACCCCGTCGGCCAGGTTCTGACTCAGCGACGAGATGCCGGAAATCGGCGTTCGAAGCTCGTGCGACACGCCCGCCACAAATTCCATCTGCCGTGCGGCCAATCGCCTGGCACGCTGCGCGGCAACGGCGAGAACGCCGACGCTCGCCGCGAGCACGAGGACGACGCCGAAGCTGAACCCGAGATTGCGGCGGCGCAGCCGGCCGACCGCGGCGTCTACGGAGCCGGCACGATGGGTCACGGCGACTGCCAGACTGCGATCCCCCCCGTCGTCGCGATCCGTGAGGAACCCGCCGAAGTCGCGAAGATACCGAATGAGGTCGGGCGTCGTCGCGCCGACCACCGACCCGGCGGCGTCGGACCCGAAGATGACGCGATCTTCCTCGGTTTCGTCGAACAGCACAATCTCGTAGTCGCGCTCGTTGTCGGGGCCGAAATGGTCCCGAACCAGCGCCGGCAGGAACTGCTCGACGAGCACGTCATGCTGCAAGACGGCGACAGCCCAGCGCTTCGAGCTGAGCTCGGTTTGCGCGACGACGAACGCCATTCCGTGGTCGCCGAGCATAACCGTAAAGCTGTCGTTTTCGTGGAGGTTTCGGCCACGATGGCTATTTGCCGACTCGATGAGTAGCTGCTGAATGTCGGTGAGCCATGGCGGCCATTCCGCCGCGTCGAATTCACCATTCTGGAGGGAGATCCGCTCGATACGGAGGCGTTCGGCCACATCGTCGAGCCCTGACGACCCGGACTCGTCACTGATCCAGAATGCCTCCGCGACGAGCTCGGGGAGATCGGACGACTCCGCCCACTCGGCGTGGTCTTCGGCTATTTCTTCCCCGGCAGTCCGATTGCGGCGCACACGAAACGCGTAAAAGAGCCGCTCGAATTCGCCATCGAGGTCGCGAACGAACCGGTCGGTGGAAGCCCTCAGGTTGCGTTCCATCTGCTGCCGCTGGAACTCGCTGAGCGCACCGATCCAGCCGTACTGCAGTGCGGTCAGCGCCGCCAGGAGCACGACAATCAACCCCACCAGGCCGGTTGCACGAGTTGCTTTCGAAACGGCCATCAGCTCGATCCGGGGAAAACGACGGAGAGTACAGAAAGAGCCTAACAATCCGCGACGGCCTGGATGTTACGGGAACGCTACGAATTCGTTAAATTGCTGCAAAACCCCGCCCCGACCCGCCAAATCAGCCGGATGCGCTCGCTTGTGGGAATCGCGCACTACGCCGCCGCGTCCGCCGGTGCGCGAGGGGTGAAAAAGTCCTACAGATCGCCGCTACAGCGAGAAGCCTCGGGATGGGCTGTCCACGTCTCGAAACTCTCTCCCCCCGTCGGCAACTCCACCTCGATTGTCGCACCGGGCCGGAGATCCGTCCGCTCGGTGGGGCCCAGCTCCTCAGGGGTGTCCAGGTGGACCTCGACACGAACAGCGCAGAGCGGCTGTTCGGTCGTGTTCTCGACCGTCCCCACAAAGGCGTTACGCGCTGCACTGAACGACAGCACGAGTCGGGCTCCCCGCCGCGTCACGTCCCAGGTCTCGTTGCGGCCGATGTAGACACCCGACTCTTCTCCCTCTTCTCCTTCGGCATGCCCACCTTCTTCGCCGTGCTCGCCCTCACCTTCCGAGCCACGATGCTCGCCTTCGCCTTCCGAACGCCGGCGCCCACCCTCGCCACCGTGCTCGCCTTCGCTCTCCGAACCACCGTGCTCGCCCTCGCCTTCGGAGCCCCGGCGCTCGGCCTCGCCACCGCCCTCGGACTCCTGATGCTCGCCGGCTTCTTCGAGTGTCGGGCCGGAGTCGACCGCCCCTTCGCTGTTCTCACTTGGCGCGTCGGCGCACGCAGCTACAGAAAAAGACAGCGCCACTGCGGCGACAATCACGAGACACCTGTACGTTGCATTTCCCATGGTCTGATCCCTCCGCGTGTGGGCAGCTCATCCGCCCGCTCGATTGCCGTTGTCGCGGCTTCCATCGCAGGATACGACATGCATTGCTCCGACACACGTCGAAGCGGCGGACACTGAGAGCTTCAGCATCCGGCGGTGTCGCACCTCGAGTATGCGCGTCACGTCGGACCGCTCAGTTCAGCGGTACGCGAGTCACTTCACCATGTCGAAACGTACGCTTGCCCAGGCGCTTGACCTCGAAGACCGCGCCACACAGGGGGTCCGGGCAGGCGATCTTGGTATCGGTGGTCATCCAGTCGTGCGGGTGCGTTTCGCGTTGCTTGGCGGGCAGCAAGGGCAGCAGAGCGGCCAGCGGGTAAAGCGGGAACGTTTGCCCGTCCGGCAGCGAGAGATTCTCGCCCGATAGCTCGAAGTAGTCGCCGATCTGATGGTTGCAGACCATCTCACCGCGGCACTCCACTACCTCGACACGCAAGTCGTACAGCGTAAACTCGTCGGCTGGTTCTGCCATATTTGGAATCCCTATCCATGAACGAAACGAACTCGCTGAGATTCTACGGCGGAACGGCCGGCGCTTTGGCACCGTTCGCCGTCTTTCTCGGCGGTGTCGGCTGGTTGGCGTTCTCCGGCGCCCCCGACGAACGCGGCTTCTGGCCGATCTTGATCGGCGGGCTGGCGCTCGGCTTGCTGCTCGCCAAGGATCGCACGACGTACTCGGAAACGGTGATCGGCGGCATGAGCCAGCCGATCGTCATGATCATGGTGATGGCGTGGCTGCTGGCCGGCGTGTTCGGCTCGGTAATGAACGCCAGCGGCTTCATCGAGGGCCTGGTGTGGACGGCCGCCAAGCTCGGCGTCGCCGGTGCCGGCTTTGTCGTCGCTTCGTTCCTGATCTGTGGCATCGTGTCTACCGCGACCGGCACCAGTCTGGGCACTGTGTTGCTGTGCGCCCCGCTCCTGTATCCCGCCGGCGTCCTGCTGAGTGCCCATCCCCCGGCCCTCATCGGCGCGATTCTCGGCGGCGCCGTGTTCGGCGACAACATCTCACCGGTTTCGGACACCACGATCGCCTCGGCGACGACGCAGGGAGCGGATCTAGGCGGCGTGGTGCGCAGCCGGCTCAAGTACGCCTTCATCGCCGCGACACTCGCCGTGGTGGGATACGCGCTGACCGGGGGCGGCGTGCAAGTGGCGGGGTCTCAGAGCTCGGGCGCGGCAGCCCCATCACTGGTCGGCGATCCGCGCGGCCTACCCATGCTGATCGCCCCCGCCGTCGCCCTGGCGCTGCTGCTGCAACGGCGTCACCTGATCCAGGGACTGATGGCGGGCATCGGCGCAGCCGTGGTGTTGGGACTGGGGCTCGGCCTGCTGGCACCGAGCCAGATCATCGGCATCGACGCCGACAACCTGATTGCCAACGGGCTCATCTTGGAAGGCATGGAGCGCGGTCTGGGTGTGTCGATACTGACGATACTGCTGATGGGACTGGTTGCCGGCATCGAAGCCACCGGCGTCTTGGACAGGATCGTGGCCTTCGCCGGCGAGCGAACGCACTCAGCGCAGGGCACCGAGCTGTGGATCTTCGGCACGGTGACGGCGGTGGGGTTTCTGATCATGCATTCGGCGGTGTCTATTCTCGTCGTCGGCAAGTTCGCCGCCGACACGGGTAAGGCATACGGCATCACTCGCTATCGCCGCGCCAACATCCTCGACATGACCGTGTGCACGTTCCCGTTCCTGGTGCCGTTCTTCATTCCCGTCGTGCTTGCCGCCAGCACCACCCAGGCCGGCGAGGCCTTCGGCGTGCCACGCGTGTCATTGATCGAGACGGGGTTGTACAACTTCCATTCGTGGGCGCTGTTGTTGGTGGTGATCATCTCGATCGTGAGCGGCTTCGGACGCGAAGAGGCGGACGTTCCGGAATAGGCGCCGAGACTAGTCGAAGCGCTGCGACCGGGTGGCCACGGCACGGCCGCGGGACACTCGCAAGCGCGGCGACAGGGCCGCGGGTTACTCGAAGCGAGGCGTGTAGTTGTCGAGCACCAAGTACGGATCCGGCCAGGGCAGCTCGTAGCCGGCCTTATAGGCAGCGTTGCGCGTCCAATACGGATCCCAGAGATGCGCCCGGGCGAGCGCACACAGATCGGCGCGGCCGGCCGCGAGGATCGTGTTGACGTCCATGAACGAGGAGATGTTGCCCACCGCCATGGTCGCGATGCCGGCCTCGTGCCGAACGCGATCGGCGAACGGCGTTTGGAACTGCCGCCCGTACCGCGGCTTGGCGTGCGCCACCGTCTGACCGGCCGACACGTCGACGATGTCGCACTCGTGCTGTTTGAGAAGCTTGGCCATTTCCACGGCGTCCTCGGGCTGGGTGCCGCCGGGCGCCCAATCGACCGCCGAGATGCGCACCGACATCGGCTTGTGCGCCGGCCACACGGCCCGCACCGCGTCGAATATCTCCAGCGGAAACCTCATCCGGTTCTCTAGGCTGCCGCCGTACTCGTCGTCGCGCTGGTTGATGAGCGGTGAGATGAACGTGGCCAGCAGGTAGCCGTGGGCAAAGTGCACCTCGAGGATGTCGAAGCCGGCTTCCTCGGCCATCTCCGCGGCGCGGACGTAATCGTCGCGCACGGCATCCATATCGGGGCGGTCCATCGGCCTGGGGACCTGGCTGTTGTCGAGAAATGGAATCGGCGAAGGCCCCAGCAGCTCCCAGTTGCCTTCGTCGAGCGGTTGATCCATGCCCTCCCACGCCAACTTGGTGGAGCCCTCGCGGCCGGCGTGACCGAGCTGCATGCCGATCTTGGCGTAGCTGTTGTCGTGAACGAAATCGACGATGCGCTTCCAGGCGCCGACGTGCTCCCGCTTGTAGAGTCCCGCACACCCCGGCGAGATGCGACCGTCGCGGCTGACGTCGGTTATTTCCGTGATCAGCAACCCGGCGCCGCCCACCGCGCGGCCGCCGATGTGCACGTAGTGCCAGTCGCCGGGCGTACCGTCGTCGGCCAGGTACTGGGATGTGTCCCGAAGTTTGTAGAAAATCGTCTGGCGTGGCTCCGAGCTTGGACGTTTGATGTTACCTGCTACGCGGCCAACTCCTCCTGTTGGTCGATGATCGCGGCGAGATGCCGGTACCCGTCGATGCGGCGCATGCGGATCTGCCCGAACGCGATCAGCCCCCACAGCAGCGTCACCCCGGCCGCCTCGGTGCTGAACGATCCCTGGGTCTTGGTACGGCGACGGAACTCGCGGTTGAGGTTCTCCAGTGGGTTCGTCGTGCGCAGCGTCTTGCACATCGGTTTGGGGAACTCGTAGAAGGTCAGCAGCACCAGCCCCGCTTCCTCGAGGCTGCGCGCCACCGCCGGCACCAACCTCGACCACTTGCGCACGAAGTTGCTGTACGCGGCCCTCACCTCGCTGCCGTTTGCCGCCTTCACGATGCGGTCCCAGTCTCGTTTCAGCTCGTCGTGGGCGTGTGACGGGCAATGCTTCAACAGATTCTTCCACTTGTGCTGAAGGCAGCGCTGCACCTTCGCTTCGGGCCACACCGTCGTCGCCTTGGCCAGCCCTTTGTGGCCGTCGGCGATGATCAGCCGGGGCGGCCGAAGACCTCTTTGCTCTAGGTCCTCGATCAGCCACTTCCAGTGACACCCGGCCTCCGAAGCGGCCCGACGCAACGCCACCAACACCTTGCGCCCATCTTCCGCCACTCCCAGCGCGGCGAAGATCGGCACCGACACGACCTGCCGCGCCAACCTCACCTTCAGGTGGAACCCGTCCAGGTACACGATCGGGTACGACTCACCGGTCAGATCGCGCTCGCACCACGTCCCGAACAGCTTCTTCAGCCGCCCCACCACCCTCGAGATCGCGCTCTTCGAGAGGTTCGCTTCACCCAGCAGCGGCGCGAGCGCCTTGCGGATCCGTCGGCTATTTGCACCCGCCAGGTACACCCCTAGAATCGCCTCGTCGACTTCCTCGGTGCGCCGTTGATACCGCGGCAGGATCGTGCTGCGGAACTCCCCGGTGCTGCCGTCCTCTCGCAGCAGCCGTCCCCGTGGTACCTCCAGATCCTGCGGCCCCTGCGCCATCGTGATCTGCCGCCGATACGTCCCGTGCCGATATCCTCGCCGCGAGCCGTTGCGCTCGTACGGCCCGCATCCCAACGCCTCGGCGAGCTCCTCCTCAAGCGTGATCGTAATCGCCTCCTGGATGCGGCTGTGCAGCAGCTCCTGGATGGCGCTACGGAACTCGATGACCGATACCTCTCCCGTGCTACCGTTGCTCATGGTGTGACCTCCTTGTTGTCGCCGTTTCCAGCGACTCGTTTTTCCTACTCGGAGGTTACGCCATTTCTTTTTCTACAGGACTCGGGACGGATCCAGGTACTGGCACATCGGTGACACCACGACGCGATTGGCCAGTACCATGTCGCGCAGGCGGAACGGCGTGAACATGGGCGGTGGAGCCGGCTTTGCACGCGCGTCGATGCCGCTGATCGTGGCGGCCTGCGCCACCGCTTCGTCGCCGACCTGCTCGATCGCCTTCGTGGCAAACCGCTCGTTGACTCCGGCAACGAGCTTCGGGTCACGCTCGCGCAGGTTCTCGTGTGTGATGCGCAGGCTACGGGTCAACAAGTTGAACGCGAACTGGGTCGGCTCGAAATCCATGTAACGCTCGGTGTCTTCGAACCACTGCAAGCTGACCTGGGCGGCACGCTGCAGGCTCTCGACCAGAGGGCGCCGCTCCTGCTCGTAAGCCTCGAGCGCCACGCCGATGGTGACGGCGTCCGGTGAGCTGCCAACATGCTCCTCTAGAGCCGCGACCAGCGCGATGGAATCCTCCATCGCCAGCTTGGTGCCGCCCGACCCCACCGAGAAGTGTGCCGTGTGCGCCGCATCTCCCAGCAGTACGACGTTGTCATGGTGCCAGCACGCATTCGTGATCGTCGGGAAGCTGCGCCAGATCGATCGGTTCTTCTGTAATCCGTGACCCTGCAACTCTTCCTCGAACAACGCCTCACAGAACGCGACAGTCGCGTCTTGGTCGTCCGGATCGAGTCCCGATGCGTGAAAGGTCGCATCGGTGGCCTCGACGATGAACGTCGACTCCGACAGCGAGTACTGGTAGGCGTGGACGCGCCACAGGCCGTACTCGTTCTCCTTGAAGTAGAAGGTGAACGTATCGAATGGCCGCGTCGTACCTAGCCAGACGAACTTGTTGGGGCGCCAGTCGATGTGCGGCTTGAAATGCTCGGCAAGGCTGTCGCGCACGACGCTGTTGGCGCCGTCGGCGCCTAGAATCAAGTCGGCGTCACTGAATTGCTCGAGGCTGTCGATTTCTATCTCGTGCCGGATGTCGACGTGTAGCTGGCGGCAGCGGTCTTCGAGGATCGACAGCAGTGCGGTACGGGCAAACCCCGCAAAGCCATGTCCCGTCGAGGTCAGCACCTCGTCCCTGTAGTGAATATCGATGTCGTCCCAGCGGTAGAAGGCGTTGACAATCCGCACATAGCTCTCGGGGTCGGCCTTCTGCAGGTTGTCGAGCGTCGCGTCGGAGAACACGACGCCGAAGCCGAAAGTGTCGTCGGGACGATTGCGCTCCAGCACGGTGATGCGATGCGCGGGGTCGGCCTTCTTCAGAAGGATCGCCAGGTACAGGCCGGCGGGGCCGCCGCCGATGCTGACAACCTTCACGGAACGCCCTTGATGAGGTGCCCGGCGATGATCAGCTGTTGGATCTCCGTGGTGCCCTCATAGATGCGCAGGGCGCGTACCGAGCGGTAATAGAGGTCGACCCGATGATCCTTTTTTGAGCACACCGCGGCCGCCGATGATCTGGATCGCATCGTCGACGATTCTCTGCGCCGCCTCGGTCGCATAGGCCTTGGCCATCGCAGCTTCAACGGTTACCCGGTCGGCGCCGCCGTCCTTTTCCCATGCGGCTCGATGCACGAGCAGGCGCGAGGCCGCGAGCTCGGTGGCCATGCGTGCCAGCTTTTGCTGCACGAGCTGGAACTCCGCCAACGGCTTGTCGAACTGCCGGCGCTCAACGGCATGACGCAGCGCCTCGTCGAGCGCGCCTGCCGCCATCCCACAGGCGGCGGCGCCGACGGTGAAGCGCAAGCGATCGAGCGTCGCCATACCGATCTTGAACCCGTCGCCCTCTTTGCCGAGGCAACACGTCGCCGGCACGCGACAATCCACGAGCTCGATCTCACCCAGTGGATGCGGCGCGCTCATCACCAGGGGACGCACAAAACGCAGGCCCGAAAGGTCGGCGTCGACAACGAAACACGACAGCCCGCGGGCGCCCTGATCCGGATCTGTCGAGGCGAAGAGCACGTAGTAGTCGGCAATGCCGGCGTTGGAGATCAGCGTCTTGGCGCCATTGAGGACGTAAGCGTCGCCGTCCGGCAGAGCCACAGTGCTAATCGCCGCGACGTCGGAACCGGCCTCCGCTTCCGTCATGGCGAAGCCACCCATGGCCGAGCCAGCGATGATCGGGAAGATCCAGCTCGCCTGCATGTCCTCGTTGCCGCCGATCAAGATCGGCGTCGCCGCCAGCGCCTGCATCGCGAACACGGCATCGGCCAGCGGCGCCGCCGCCGCCAACGCCTCGCGCACCAGCGAGCAGGCGCGAAAATCCTGCTTGGCGATCGGCTGGAACCAGCCGCCGCTGCCGAGCTGGGCCATGATCTCGCGGGCCTCGGTACGCGCCGCGGCGTCGTTTTCCGGCTCGGGCAAGGCGGCAAGGCCGGCGGCGAACTCGGTGATCTGCTCGGCGACGGCCGTGTGTTCCTCCCCGAGGAAGGCGCGGATCGTTCCCGTATCCAGCATCAGTCGAACTCGGGCTCGCGCTTGGCCATGAACGCCTCGTAGGCCTCGCGGAAGTTGCCGTCCTGCATGCAAAGGGCCTGCGCCTCGGCCTCGTAGTCGAGGGCCGATGCGAGATCCATGAGCGTCTCTTTGTTGATCGCCTGTTTGGTTACGCCAAGGGCATACGAAGGTCCTTTGGCCAGCTTCTCCGCCAACGACAGAGCAACCTCGAGTACGCGCTCGTCGCTTACCACCTCGTTGTAGAGGCCGATGCGCTCCGCCTCAGCGGCATCAATGAAGTCTCCGGTCATCAGCAGCTCGGTCGCCCTGCCCTGCCCGACGATGCGCGGCAGCAGCCACGCCACGCCCATGTCGGCACCGGACAGGCCAACCTTGGTGAACAAATAGGCAATCTTGGCGGACTCCGCCGCGACGCGAATGTCGCACGCCGTGGCAATGACCGCTCCGGCGCCGGCGACCGTTCCGTTGAGCGCTCCGACTACCGGCCGGCGGCACTCGCGAATCGCCAAGATCAAGTCGCAGGTCATCCTGGTGAATTCCACCAACCCCTGCAGATCGCGTTCGAACAGCGCCCCGATGATGTCTTCGACGTCGCCGCCCGAGCAAAACGCCCGGCCGGCACCGGTAATCACGATGGCGCGCACCCCCGGCTCGGTGTCCAGCGCCCGGAATGTATCGCGCAGCTCGGCGTACACCTCGAAAGTCAACGCGTTGAGGCGTTCGGGGCGATTCAGGACGATTGTCGCCACCGACGTCTCGGGGTCGTGCTGATACACGAAGCTCTGGGGCGTCAGCGCCATGCAGTTCGACCCCTCTCGTGTCGGGGTGATCCCTGTGACCCGGGCCCGACGTTCCTCGCGGCGCCCGCCACCCTCATGCCGGCAGCACCGCAGTCCCTTCAATCTCTATCTTGGCGTTGGGATCGACCAAACCCTTGATCTCGACGAGCGCCATCGCCGGGAAGTGGCGCCCCATGAGCTGACGGTAGGCGTCGCCCACCAGCTTCAGGTTGCTGCGGTAGGCGCCGATATCCGTGACGTAAAACGTCAGGCGGCCAATGTTCTCCGCCGTTCCGCCGGCTTCCTCGACAACCTTCACCACTCGCCGGAGCGCGTCGCCGAACTGCTCGACAAAGGTGGCCGCGCGGACCTGGCCCTCGGCGTCGGCCGCCACCTGCCCGGCAACGAACAACACACGCCCTCCGGCGGGCGCCAGCATGCCGTTGTTCCAACCGCGTGGGGCGCCCAGCGACTCGGGATTAATGACCTCGAACGTCATGTTCCACCGTTCCTGAGGTCGAGGACCTTGGGTGGTCCGTTGCCATCCATCACGATCGCTTCATTGTTGCGCTCGGCGGCGCGCTCGGCGCACAGTTCCAAGACCACCGCCGCCACCTCCTCGGAGGAGATCAATTGTCGTTGCCCCACGGTGTCGAGCATCGCGGCCAGCGCTTCGTCCACGGAGGTCCCCGTTCGCGCGGCGATCCGCTCGACCCCCGACCAGGTCATCGGCGTGTCCACATAGGCCGGACAAACGACGTTCGCTGTTACGCCGCTACCGTCGACCTCTGCTGCGACACAACGCGTGAAGCCGAGCACCGCATGTTTCGACGCCACGTAGGCGGCAATGTACTGGGCTCCCGACATTGCCGCCACCGAAGCAACGTTGACGAGCCGCCCCCAGCCGTACGCGACCATGCCGGGGACGAAGGCCCGGGCACATAGGAACGTCGCCGTCACGTTCACCGCAAAGACCCGCTCCCACTCTTCCAGATTGAGCTTGGCGAGGGACGCCGACGGGGCGATACCGGCGTTGTTGATCAGGATGTCGACGCGACCGAGCAACTCGGTGGCGCGGCGGGCCATCGCCCTGATGCTCTCCGGGTCGGCGACGTCGCAGCGCACGGCGAATGCACGCCCTCCCGCGCCGTTGATTTCGGCCGCTACCACGTCGATCTCTGGTTCGGTGCGCGCCGCAACGACCACCGCGGCGCCTTCGCCGGCGACGGTAGTGGCCACCGCCCGGCCGATGCCCCGGCCGCCGCCGGTAACAACCGCGCCTTTCCCGTCGAGAAGCATGCCGAGAGTGTACCGCCCGGTGCCCGGTGCCTCGACGCGATCGTTAGTGTGCCCCGGGGGTGGCTCAGCCGTCTGTCGGCGAGTGGGCCGGCGGCGCTCGGTGGCGCCACCAGACTACGATCAGGAAAAAAACTCCCAGCGTCACCACGCCGACCGTCAGCGCGCCCGGATGCATGTTGTAGAGCCAGGCCACCGCCGACCCCGATGCGGTGAACGCGATGGTTCCCGGCAGGATGCCGACAATGGTCGTCCACACGAAGGTCGAACGACGTACCTGCAGCAACCCCGACGCCCAGTTCACCACGGTGAAGGCGACAACCGGCGTCAGGCGCAGCATGAGCAGCACCGGCGCCTCGGCCCGCTTGAGCCTCTCGAGTTTGGCGAGCGCCTCGGGTTCGACGAATTGGCGCGAAGCTCTCTCGCCGAGAAACCGCGCCAGCTCGTAGCTGATCTGGGCTCCGATCACGGCGCCGGCCCAGGTCACGATGATGCCCATGAACGTGCCGAACAACATGCCGTTCATCGCCGCGGGAATCTCCGCCGGGATCGGCAGAATCGCCACCACGACCATCAACATGGGCGCCAACCAGTAGGCGGCCGTCTTGTGGTTTTGCAGCCAGGTATAGATCGGGCTTCGCGCAACCTCTGGAGATTGCGGCGCGGCCTCGCCAGCGGCCGCCGCGAGCGCAACGGGGACGACGGAGAACAGGAACGCCGCCATGAGCACCGCAGCGATGCTTCTACGACTCAAGGCGACCGATTGTCGGTGGCGGCGGCGGGTCACCCATCGTAATCCAACGGAAACAGGAATCAACGTGCGTCCTTCAACCTGCCGACGGGGCGGGCACCGCACCCCCACGGGACACGCAGCCACTTCGCCGGCTCCGGCGCATATACTGGAATTATGGGTGATACTCCCACAACGCTGGCGCTTGACAGGCGAGAAACGGAAGCCGCGCACCCCTCCGGCGGCGCAGCGAGCTGGCTCAACGGCCATATCTGGGCCGACGGGCAGGCCATGCCCGAGGCCGCTCCGGTAATCCACGACCGCGGCTTCATCCTCGGCGACGGCCTTTTCGAAACCGTGCTCATCCGTCGCGGCGCTCCGGTGCTGTGTCAAGAACATGTCGATCGGCTGCTGGCGACCGCCGCAGCATTGCTGTTCCCGTTGCCTGAAGCGCTCCCCGCGACGGCCCGTGGTGCGCTCGACGAGTTGCTGCCGCTGGTTGAAGGCGCCGGCGATCGCGGCGCGCTGCGGATCACGGTGACGCGCGGCTCGGGAACCGCTTACGGGCTCGAGGCACCGACTGATGTGCAGCCCACCGTGATGCTGCGATTGACGCCGGCACGGGCGCGCGATCGCGGGCTCGCGGCGCGCGAAACCGCGTGGATCGTCGACCAGCCGCGCATCGATCCCGGAAACAGGTTGTCCGGGCACAAGACGACGTCGTCGATGTGGCGCGTGCCTGGCCCACCAGATGGCGCGCCAGCAAGGAGCCAGCCTGGCGCTCCTCGCGGCGCGCAGCTCAGCGAGCGCGAATTGCCTCGTGGTCGAGGGCAGAAATGCCGCGGCTCAGGGGCGGAGTCATCACGGTGTCATTGATCACCGCGCAAAACGATCGATGGCGACGTCGGTGAAGCCGACACGGCCAGCGTGCTCGGGCCGCGCCTCTGCCGAATGCATCCTGAAGCCCGCAGACTTGCACCGGGGCGAGCGAGGTGTTCATCTCGTCGAGCGTCAACGGCATCCGCCCGCTTGCTGCTGTCGACGACCACCGCCCGCTACCCGAGGCGAGACGCCGGTCTGCGACTGGCTCCACGAGCGCTACGAGGCGCTCAGCGAATGAACAGGGTGGCAGCACCCTGCTAGCCAGCACACCGGCGCCAATCGATCGACTCTAGCGCTGTTCCTCCGGCAGCAGCGTTACACGAACATAGTTGCCCATGTTGAAGTATTGCTGCGCTGCCTCCTGGATCATCGCCGGGGTCAACGCCTCGACCAACTCCGGATACGTCGCGATGTCGCTCGGATCTTCGTCGCGGGCATACTTGAAGGTGAATTGGCCCAGCCAGTAGTTGTTGGTCTGCGCCTGGGTCTCGAATGTGCGGAGGAAGTTCTCCCTCACGTCTGCTACGGCGCTTTCCTCCGGCGCTGCTTCCTTGAGCTTCTCGATCTCGGCAAACACCACGTCGGCGAGCTCGTCGGCGCGCTCGGGATCGCTGCCGTAGCTGATCGAAACCGTATACGTGTCGATCGGCTGCCAGGCGTAGCTCGCCCCCACGCCGGCACCGTACGTTCCGCCGAGCTCCTCTCGCATGACGTTGCGCAGACGGGTCTGCAGCAACAGGGCCATGGCGCGGACCGTCGTCCGGTTCTGGCGCTCGTACGCGAACGGCCCGGTGAAGTACATCCGGGTCTGGCTCTGCGGCTCGATACCGGCGTGCACCTCGTCGACCACGACGCCCTGCACGTGACGGATGCCGACGTCGCGCCAGGTTTCCTCGCGATTAATCGACGGAAGCCCGCCGAGGTACTGCTCGACGAGCGGCCGCATCGACTCGAGGTCGAAGTTGCCGGCAAAGAGGAACGTGAAATCGTTGGCGTCGGCGAAGCGGTCTTTGAAAAAAGCATACGACCGCTCCAGGTCCCACTTCTCGAGGTCCGCCGCCGTCTGTGTCTGCCGCCGCGGATGGTCCTGCCAGCGAATCTCGGTGAGCCGCTTGCCGAAGGCGAACCGCGGCGTCGCCTCCTGGTTGGCGAGCGCCGCGCGCCCCTGCTGTAGGTACGCCTGGAAGGCCACCGGATCGGCGCGCGGCGCGGTGAACGCCAGGTAGATGAGCTCGAACAGCGTCTCGATGTCCTTGGGCGAGGCCGAGCCGCTCATCCCCTCGGAAAACTGCCCGATCGACGCGCTGGCACGCGCCACCTTGCCGGCGAGTTTTTTCTGCAGGTCGATCCTGCTGAACTCGCCCATCCCGCCGATGCGCACGGCAGCATTGGCGGTGGAGGCGATCAGGTAGTCCTCGTCGCTGGCCAGCGACGTGCCACCGGGGCTGGTCGCGCGGAAGACAATTTCGTCATCCTTGTAATCCGTGGGCTTCAGGACCACGGTCACGCCGTTGCCGAGCTCCCACTCGGTAATGCCCACCGCCTCGTAGGTACGCTCGGCAACCACCGGCGAGGGTGTCGGCGATACCGGGACGAGCGGATCGTCGGTAACGGTGTCCTCGTAAGCCGTCAATTCCTTGTCGGCGAATCCGTCGATCACCGCCAGCAGGTCGTCTTCGGTGGGAATTGCGACGTCTTCGCTCTCGGGCGCGCTGAGAAACACCACCCGATTCTCGTCGCTGATCCAATCGCGACCGACTTCGTTGACCTCCTCGAGGGTGATCTCCGGCACGAAACGCTTGTAGATCTCGAACTCGTACTCGATCCCCGGGATCGGCTCGCCCGACAGGAAGGCACGCGTGTACTCGGAGACGAAGCTCGACGACCGGCGGTTGGCGCGCTCGTCATAGGCCCTCTCCATGCCACGCAACATGTTGGCCTTGGTGCGCTCGAGCTCGGTAGGCGTGAACCCGAACTGTTCGACCCGCGCCGTCTCGGTGAGCACGGCGTCCAGACCGCGTGCGACGCCGCCGGGTTCGACGCCGGCCACGACCTGGTAGACACCTTTGGTGCGCACCATGGCGCCCTTGCCGGAGCCGCCGAAGGCGAAGGGAGGGTCTTCAGATTGGGTCAGCTCCTGCAGGCGCTGATTGAGAATCGTCACGTAGATGCTTTCCACGAGCACCTGGCGATAGGCGCCGACGGTGCCCTCCTCGTCCAGGTCCATCTTGTAGTAAACACCCACCGTCGTGTTGGGCAGCTCGGCGTCGGTGGCGATCGCGAAGTCCGTACCCGGTTGATCCGGGACGTCGAACATGACCCGCTCACGCGGGCTCTCCGCCGCCGGCAAACCCTCGAAATGCTGCCGGAACATGTCCTCGATCTCATCGACGTCAAAGTCGCCAACGGCGATCACCGCCATCAGATCGAGCCGGTACCAGTCGTCGTAGAAGCGTCGGATGGCCTCGTGGCTCGAGCCTTGGATGCTCTCTTCCGTTCCGATCGGCAACCGCTCCGCGTAGCGCGAGTCCTTGAAGATGATCGGGAACTGCTTGTCGTTGACGCGTGCAAAGGCACCTTGACCCAGCCGCCACTCCTCCACGACCACGCCGCGCTCGGCGTCGATCTCGTCGCCATCGAGCGTCACCGCGTGGGTCCAATCCTCGAGAATCTGGAACGCCGTACTGATGTACTCCTCGTTGTCGGTGGGCACCTGCAACATGTACACGGTCTCGTCGAAGCTCGTGTAGGCATTGACGTCGGGGCCGAGGCGCATACCGATCGACTCCATGAACTCGATGAGCTCGTGTTTCTCGAAGTGCTCCGTGCCGTTGAAAGCCATGTGCTCGACCAGGTGCGCCATGCCTAGCTGATCATCGTCTTCGAGAACGGATCCCGTGTTGACCACCAAGCGCAGCTCCGCACGGTTCTCGGGCTCCTGGTTGGCACGGATGTAGTAGCGCAGGCCGTTGTCGAAGCGCCCGCTACGAACATTGGGGTCGATCGGCATGCGAGTGTCGAGCGACGCCGTGCGCGCGTCCGCCGGGTCGGCAATCTGCGGGGCCTGCGGCGCACCCATCGCCAGGCCGGCCACGGCGAGCAGCGGGGCGAGCAGGATAAACATGGTTCCTCTACGAGATTTCATACTTGCATCGCTCCTAGCGTCCCATTGGGGTCGTCTACTCCGCCCATGATGACGAACGGGGGCGCCGGCGTCCAGGCGAAGCGGCCCGGAGCCCGGACCTATTGCTGACGATATCGCCCTAGGCTGAGCTCGACTTCGAGGTCCAACAACTCGTCGGCGCGCCATGCGACCAGGTCGTAAGCACGCGCCGTGCCGGTGAGCTCGCGGATGAGCCAGTGGTGCAGATACTCGAGGCCACCGCGGCCGCGGAAGAAGAACTCGCCCCCGACTTTCAGCAAGATGTCGCCGGCACGCAGGCCTGCCCCGGCGAACGGCCCGTCGATGTCGATCGCGTCGAGCTCGATGCCCACGGACTCGTCAACCAAAGAGCCGCCGTCGGCCACGAGCGCAGCGGCCAGGTCGGATGAAAGGGGGACCTCTCGACCGCGCAGGCCGACCGCCGGGAAGCGCTCGACGAGGGCATTCACTGCGTAGAACTCCCAGAACGACAGCTGCCCCTCAGGGTGCAGCGGCTCGAGAGACGACCAGAGCTGCAGCCCAGCGTCGAGCGCGGCGGTGGTTTGCGGAATCGGCACGGTAATCATGTCGGCGGCGGCACGGCCGGGATCGCTATAGATGCGCGCCTGTTCGATCGCGTACTCGATGGAGCGTCGCGCGTTGCGCTCCCCGACGGACACGCCGTTGACCGTCAGCGCGACCGGCCGGTCGAGATCGACAAGACGATCGTGCAGGTACAGCGTCACGGCGCCTGCCCAGCGCGCCGTGATCTCGATGTGGTTGTCGCCCGCCAGGCGCGCCCGAACGACACCCTGCCGCGTGTCCGACTCGATCCAAAACACGCGACGTGACAGCGGCATGATCCCGCGGTGCGGAACCCGCAGCACCTCCCGCGGATAGACGTCGCGCGGCCGAGTCGCCAGCCAGCGCAGGACGTCGGGATACAACTCCTGGAAACCTTCATGGGCGCGATCGCCGAACTCCCGATAGGTGGCGTCGTAGCTGAACCGGGCCAGGATGTCGCCCAGCGCCCGCGGCCCGGTGATGCCGCGGATGTTACGGTCCTGGGTGCCCTCGAGCACGTACGTCGGCACGTGCTGCAAGTTGCGCAGCAAGTGCTCGCGGGAGTCGCCCTCGGTGGAAACCGGAACGATCGCCGCGAATCGATCTGAAATCGCCGCCGCATAGCCGATGGAAAAGTTCGAACCGAGCGAGATTCCCGTCGACACGATACGGTCGGGATCGATTCGATAGCGGCGCTGCACCGCCGAGATAATCGCGGCCGCCTGTTCCGGTCGCAATACTTCGTAGGGCAAGCGGTTCTCGGTGCGGCGTCCCATCGTACGGACATGAACCATCGCCGGCGAGACAACGATCCAGCCGGCGTCCGCGGCCGGCTGCAGCCAGACGTCGATCATACGCCCGGCGCTGCGAACAGCGCCTTCTTCGCTTCCCGGAGGACCGCCGTGCATGGCGAAGATCACCGGCCAAGGCCGGGCCGGGTCGTACCCCGGCGGCAAAGCGGTAAACACGGGAATATTACGGCCGTCGGGGAGCTCGACCGAGAACGTCGCGACATGCACCTGGGGAGTGGGGCCTGCCTGCTCAACCACCGGCTCGTCCTGCGGCGCCGGCGGGCGCCCCTCGCGGAGGATCTCCTCCAGGTGCAGGAACTCAGCGCGGGAGCTCGGACTCTCAGCCCCCCGCGCGGCTCGAAGCGCCGCCGCGGCCCGACTCGACTGATCGTCACTGCCCCAAAGAATCGTTTTGACGAGCTCGACCTGTTTGGCCGAAAGACCGCTCTCCTGTTCGGGGGCTGCCAACGGGGATGCCGTCGACATGGTTGCCGCCAGGGCCACGGCAAGCACTCCTCGCATGAACACGGCGTCCTCCAGTTTCTCGGGTGAGCTCGGCGCCCATCACACCCTGGGCATCCCGCCGGCGTCAAGAGAAAAATCGCCGGTAGACCTAGCAGGCCGTGGTGGAAGTGGGGTGGGTCTGGCAAGTGGGACTTGGGGGCGAGGGCAAGGGGCGGGGCGGCGCGGCGCGTTGCATCCAAGCGATATATATACTAATAATTAGTATACTAATTTTTCGTATAAGACTTGCCGGATGCGCGCCGGCGAGAACAAACAAGAGAGATGCCATGAGCCCGATCGACGAACACATGCCCGTGAAACCAACGGACTACCTGACGCTGGTGGCGCTGACCGACGGCGAGCGCCATGGATACGGCCTCGTCAAGCAGATTGAGGAGCTATCGGGCGGCACGCTGCGCTTGGTCCCGGGCAACTTCTACAGCGTCCTGCAACGCCTCATGAACGCCGACCTACTGGAGGAAGCAGAGCACAAGGCATCGGCTGATCTCGACAATCGGCGGCGCCGCTACTACCGCATCACCGAGCTGGGCCACCAGGTGGCGACCGCCGAAACCGCCCGCCTCAAGGCCTTGGTGAAGGTCGCCGAGCAACACGACCTGGCCAGCAGCACCGGCAGGGCCCGATGAGACGGCTATACCGCCTGTTCCTCGTGGCGTACCCCTCGCGCCACCGCGCGGCGTTCGGCCGCGACATGCAGGACCTGTTCGCCGACCTGTGCCGCGAGGAACGGCGACGGGGCGGATGGACTGCCGCAGCATCTGTCGTGATGCGCACCCTTGCCGAGCTGCCGTTCAGTGCCATAGCGGCGCGGCGGGCCGACAACGACGAACATTCGCATCAGTCGACGACAGGGCGCGCTCCCTCAGCCCAGGGATCGTCGCCGTTCCTGCCGCTCGCCCCCCTTGATCCCCGCACTGGAGGAAAGACCCACTTGCTTGACGCCCTGACTCACAACCTGTGCTACGCAACCCGAAACCTCAGGCGCTCACCGGCTTTCTCTGCGGTCGTCGTCCTGACCTTGGCGCTGGGGATCGGCGCCATCACGGTCGTGTTCACGGTGGTCAACGGCGTTCTGCTGTCTCCCCTCCCCTATGAGAATCCGGAGCGCCTGGTGCGCCTGTACTCGGCGCGCCCCGACAATCTCGACCAACGAGAGTTCGTGCCCAACAGCGCCTTTCTCGCCTATCGCGAACAAACCGATCTGTTCGAGACATTGGGCACGCTGTACACCTATCGCGAAGCCGGCGTCGATCTGATCCGTGACGACACCAGCCAGCGCATTGTCATGATGCCGATCAACGCGGGTTTCCTCGAAATTCTCGGCGTCGAGCCGCTGCTCGGCCGCGAGTTTCTCCCGAACGAGGAAACCGGCGATTCGATGGTGGCGATGATCAGCTACGGCCTCTGGCAGTCGGCCTTCGCCAGCGATCCGGACATTCTGGGCAGCGGCATCGACCTACAGGGCTTTCCGCACACCGTCATAGGGGTCCTGCCGCCGGGGTTCCGCAATCCGATCGGCGGGCAGGTGGACCTGTATCGGCCCGACAATTTGCAGCCCGGCGGACGCAACAGCTGGGGCAATTTCTACCTGAGCGTCATCGCCCGGCTGCAGCCGGGCGTCACCATCGAACAAGCGCACGACGAGCTCGACGCACTGATTGCCGGCATCGCCGTGGACGAGCCAAGAGCAACGAACGTACGCGCCCGGCTCGTTCCGTTGCTCGAGGACACGGTAGGCCACACGAGCACGATGCTGTGGGTGCTCATGGCCGCCGTGGGCATGGTGCTGATGATCGCCTGCGTCAACGTCGCCAATTTGTTCCTGGCGCGTAGCGCCGATCGTTGGAAGGAGCTCGCCATCCGCGCCGCACTCGGAGCCGGCCGCCGCCGGCTGGTTGCCCAGATGCTCAGCGAAAGTCTGTTGCTCGGCGTGGTAGGCGGCCTCGCCGGACTGCTGTTGTCGTTCGCTGGATTGCGCGCCGTGATCGCCTTCAGCCCGGACAACCTGCCGCGCATGGCCGAGCTCGGTATTGATTTTCAGATCTTCGCCTTCACCGCGGCGGTGCCCGTCGGCTGCGCGGCGGCCTGGTGATTGCCGAGATCGCGATCTCCCTGGTTCTGCTGTTCGGCGCCGGGCTCCTGACCAAGAGCTTCATGCGCGTTCTCGACATCGACCTCGGAGTCGGTACGGCGAACGTGCTCACCTACGAAGTCCACCTGCCGCAATCGCGCTACACCGAGCCGCAGCAGCGAATCGCCTTCTACGACCGTTTCTTCGCGCGGGTTCAAACGATCGCCGGCGTGCATGGCGTCGGCGCTGTCTCGTACCTTCCGACCGAAGGTCGCTACCACATATGGGGGGTCGGCCGCGGCGACATGGACCTCGAAGACGATGCCGCCTGGAGCGCGGCCGACGTCCGTGTAATCGACGGCGACTACCTGGAGCTAATGGGCATTCAGCTGCTTCGTGGCCGCACCTTCGCGGCATCGGACACGCTGCAATCCCCGAAGGTAATGTTGGTCAGCGAGGCGCTCGCCGCCGCGCATTTCTCCGACCGCGACCCGCTCGGCACGCCTGTGGGGTTCGGCAGCGATCCCTTTGAGGTGGTCGGCATCGTTTCCGACACCGCTTTCGACCCGCTCGGTGCAACCTCGCCGAAGGTGTACGTGTCGCACGACCAGTTCGCCGACAATCGCAACTGGGCGATGATCCAAACCGTGCGCACCAGCGGGCGACCCGCTGGCGATTGTCGGGCAGCTGCGTGGCGAGTTGCGCGACATCGACAGCCAACTCGTTCTGTATCGAATTCGCACGATGCAAGACGTCGTCGACCGGGGCATCTCACCGCAGCGCTTCTCCATGCTGCTGATGATCGCGTTCGCGGCGGCCGCGGTGGTGCTCGCCGCGATCGGAATCTATGGGGTGCTGTCCTATACCGTTTCCCAGCGCACTCGTGAGATCGGCATTCGCATGGCGCTCGGCGCCAATGTGGGCAATCTCCGTGGAATGGTGATGCGCCAAGGCTTGGCGCTCACGGCGATCGGCCTGCTGCTCGGGGTGATTCTATCGACGGGCTTCACGACCTGGCTCGCATCGATGCTCTTCGAGGTCGAGTCAAACGATCCCGTCGTGCTGGCGTTGGTCGCCGCCGGCCTGGGAACGGTCGCGGCGCTGGCCGGCTACCTGCCGGCGCGGCGCGCCACGACAGTCGACCCGATGACGGCGCTGCGCAAGGAATAGGCGACAAGAAAACACGACCGCGCACGCCGTTTTCCAGGTTGCCGCCCTATCGCTGGCAAGAGAGCAGCCGGTTGGCACACTCCCGCCCGAGTGATTATGCTCGCCGGACCAGTTGCGAATCCCCATTCCCGGACGGCGGAGGCTCCTGATGCGTAAGGCTCTTTTCCCTGTGATCCTGTCGGTCGTGCTGCTCTTGCTGGCGGCTGCGACTCCCACTCCCGCGGCCGGCCAGGGCCACGGCGGCGCGCCGGCGCCGCGGCCCGGCGGTGACGGCACGCTCGACGCCCTCACCTACCGGCATATCGGCCCGGTCGGCAACCGCGTCTCTGCGGTCGCCGGCGTGCCGGGCGACGCCAACGTCCTGTACTTCGGCGCCGCCTCCGGCGGCGTGTTCCGCTCCACCGATGGTGGGATCAGGTGGGAACCGGTTTTCGACGACCAACCGGTGGCGGCGATCGGTTCGCTGGCAGTGGATCCAGTGAATACCAACGTCATCTGGGCGGGAACCGGTGAAACCTTCATCCGCTCCAACATCCTGAGCGGCAACGGCATCTACAAGTCGGTCGACAACGGCGACACCTGGCGGCACATGGGCCTCGAAAAGACGGGCCGCATCGGCCGCATCGTCGTCGATCCGCAGAACCCCGACACCGTGTTCGCCGCCGCCATGGGTCACGGCTACGGGCCGCAACAGGAGCGCGGGGTGTTTCGCACGACCGACGGTGGTGAGACCTGGGAGCGGGTGCTGTTCGTCGACGAGAACACCGGCGCCGCCGACATCGTGATGGATCCCAACAACCCCAACATTCTGTTCGCCGGCACGTGGCCGCTGCTGATTCGCACCTGGGGACGCACCAGCGGCGGGCCGGGCGGCGGCCTGTGGATGAGCAAGGACGGCGGCGACAGCTGGGAGAACCTCACGGGCACTCGCGGCCTGCCGGCCGGCCCGGTCGGCAAGATCGGCCTGGCTATGACGCCGGCCGATTCGAAGCGTGTATACGCGCTCATCGAGCTGTCGAGCAACGGCCTGATCGCGCCCGTCGATCCCGGCCACGGGACCCTCTATCGCTCGGACGACGGCGGCGCCAGCTGGCGGGCAGTCAGCTCGGATCACGACCTGATGCAGCGGCCGCTGTACTACACACGCCTCGGCGTGGCTCCCGACGATCCCGACGAGATCCATACCATGTCGACGCGCCACCGGCGCAGCTTCGACGGCGGGCGCACCTGGGAGGCCGGCAGCGCCGGTGGAGACAACCACGACATATGGTTCAACCCGTTTTTGCCCGACCATATCGTGGTGGGCAACGACGGCGGCGTCTCAATCTCGACGACGCGGGGATCGTCGTGGGCGCGGCCTCGCCTGCCGATCGCCCAGATGTATCACGTGTTCGTCGACAACAAGATTCCCTACTACGTGATGGGCAACCGGCAAGACGGCGCCGCTTCGCGCGGCCCCAGCAACAGCCGCACCGGGGGCTCGATAGCGATCGGCGAGTGGCGCACCATCGGCGGCTGCGAGTCCGGATTCGGCATTCCTTCGGGCAACGGCGACATCATATGGTCAGGCTGCTACGATGGCATTCTGTCGGTGCACGACCTGCGCACCGGCCATTCCCGTAACGTCAGCCCCTGGCCTGACAATCCGGAAGGCTGGGCGGCCGACGGGCTGCCGTACCGCTTCCAGTGGACGTTCCCCATCCACATCTCGCCGCACGACGAGAACAAGGTGTTCGTCGGCAGCCAGGTAGTCCACAAGACCACCGACGGCGGCGTGACCTGGGACGTGATCAGCCCCGATCTGTCGACCGGAGATCCCGCCCTGCTGCTCAAGACGGGTGGACTCACCTACGAAGACACCAGCCCCACCTACGCCGCCGTGCTGTTCGCCATCGGCGAATCGCCGGTCGAGGAAGGCGTCATCTGGGCGGGAACCAACGACGGTCTGGTACAGATCACGCGCGACGGCGGCGACAACTGGACGCAGGTATCGGATGACATGCCGGAGTTGCCGCCGCTGGGCACCATCTCGAATATCGAGCCGTCGCAGCACGCCGCGGGAAGCGCCTACGTCGCGGTGGACACGCATCAGATCGGCATTTTCGAGCCGTTCCTGTACAAGACCGACGACTACGGCGCGAGCTGGACGCGGATCGACGGCCACCGTGGGACTCCGGCGATGGGTGAGGGGCTCGAATTCGAGGCGGTCGTCGCCGACGGCGGCATCCCCTCCGGCCCCCTGTCGTACACCCACGTCATTCGCGAGGACCCGCAGCGGCCCGGCCTGCTGTACGCTGGCACGGCGAATGCCGTGTACGTGAGCTTCGACGACGGCGGTTCCTGGGAAGCGCTGCAGAGCAACCTGCCGCACGCCCCCGTGCACTGGTTGACCATCCAGCCGCATTTCAACGACCTGGTGATCGGCACCTACGGGCGTGGTTTCTGGATCATGGACGACATCACGCCGCTGCAGCAGCTCACCGGCGAGATCCGCGCCGCCGACGTTCACCTGTTCGCGCCGCGCGACACCTATCGCTTCCACAGCATCGGATCGCCGGCGTCTGGTCAGGACCCCGCCGCCGGCACCAACCCGCAGCGCGGCGCGCCGATCAGCTACTGGCTCAGCGACGAGATGGCCGGGGCAGCCGACGCCGACGAGGCCGACGAATCCGAAGACGAGCAGGAAATGGGAATTCCGGGCAACTTCGGTCGGCGATCCGAAGAGATGGAAGGCGACGACGACGGCCGTCGCACGCGCGTCACCATCGAGATCCTCGATGCCGCCGGCGAAGTTGTCCGCACGTTGCGCAACCAACCGGCCCGCCCGGGGCTCAACCGCACCTACTGGAACATGCGCTACGAATCGTCGGAGCGCGCGGTCATGCGCACGCGGCCACTTGATCACCCGCACGTCGAGCTCAACCGCAACGGCACACGCAATCCGGGTGACGGCCGACCGGTAACGCCCGCGGCCCCTCCGGGCCGCTACACCGTACGCCTGAAAGTCAACGACGAGGACCCACGCGAGCACACGGTCACGCTCCTCAAGGACCCCAACTCGGCCGGCGACGGGGCGCAAATCACCGAGCAGTTCGACATGATGCTGGAGCTGCGCGACAACCAGAACGACGTCGCCGGGCTGATCAACGAGGCGGAGTCCGTCCGCGCCCAGCTCTACGACCTGCGCACCCTGCTGGCCGATCGCGATGATTATCGCGAGATCAACGAGCAGATCTCGACGATCGACGAGAAGATCATCGAGATCGAAATGAGCTTGACGGACCTGCGGCTGGTGGGCGGCCAGGACACACTGCGCTACCCGCGCCAGCTGTACGCCAAGATCGCCAGTCTGTCGGGGTATATCTCCGGGCACGATTTCGCGCCGACCGAGGCGCACCGAGCGGTGCACGAGATGTATCGGGAGAGCCTCGGAACGTACCTGCAACAGATGGCGGCGATTCGCGAGGGCGACATCAGCGCCTTCAACCGCATGCTGCAGGAAAAAGACATCGGTACGGTGGTAACGGGCAGTGAACGGAGACAGCCGTAACCGTCGGGCGGCCGTCGTCGAGACGCGTCGAGACCCGAGATGATGAGAATTTCTTCCGTTCAGCAGTCAGTATTAGGTACCATTGCACAGTAAAACGCTAACAGAATGACTAATTATGGCGATAGTGCTTGTATTGCCTACCCAATTTTTCGTTTCCTAGGTGTCGGCCGAGAGGCTGGGCGGGAACTGCGCTGCACCCAGAGGTCGAAATGCGTCATCAGGACGAGCGTGGATTCTCACTGATCGAGCTGCTTATCGTAGTGGCGATTGTCGGGATCATTGCGTCAATCGGTGTCCCGATGCTGATGGATGCCATCGATCGAGCCAAGCAACGCCGCACCATGGGCGACATGCACAGCATCGTAACCGCCAACGGGACGTACAAGGTCGACACCCAGGGGTACGCCGCGGTCCTCCCCCGACCTGGTGGGCACCGAATACCTCCAGGTCCTCGTCAACACCGACGGCTGGGGCAATGCCTTCGTCTACACCATGGCCGGCGGCGGAGACAACTACACGCTGACCAGCCTCGGCCGCGACGGTGCCGCCGGACCTGGGCCGCCGGTTCCGTGGGTCAACGAGCCTTCGAGCCCGACTTGATCGTGATCGACGGCATGTTCGCGCAGTTCCCCGAAGGCTAGCCGCGGCGCCCGGGGTAACGCACGCCTCGAGCTCGCCCCCCGTTTGGTCTCGGCTCCGCTTCGCTCTTCTTATGAACGCGTTCAAAAAGTATTGACAAAGTCGGGTCGAGCCCCATTATCTTCAGGCTTGAACGTGTTCAAAAATTTACGTCACGAAGGCGAAGAACGACGAAGAATCAACAATGACGGCAGCGCTGGCGGCGACCGCGAAAACCAAGAAGGGTGAGCGCACCCGGGCACAGATCCTCGAGACAGCCCTCGGCATGCTCCGCGAGAAGGGCTACGAAGGCACGACAATGCGAGCCGTCGCCACGGAGGCTGGTGTATCGCTGGGCAACGCCTACTACTACTCC
Organism: Acidobacteriota bacterium; assembly: GCA_965214245.1. Lineage (GTDB taxonomy): Bacteria > Acidobacteriota > UBA890 > UBA890 > UBA890 > CBDCBL01. Next base: position 46,095 of record CBDCBL010000007.1, on the reverse strand, counting down.
GAATCGAAGGAGCACCTGATCCAGGCGTTCTACGAGCGTAGCCACCAGGAGCATCTGGCCGCATGCACCGAGGTTCTAGAGTCGGAGAGCGACCTCGGCGTGCGGCTCCTCGGCGTGATGCGCGCCAAGCTCGGGACCGCGATGCCCTATCACCGGTTCTCCGGGAATCTGTTCAAGACGGCCGCCGATCCCCGGAGTCCGTTGAACCCGTTCAGCGACGACTCGACACCGGTGCGCCGGGAGGCGACCCAACTGTTCGGCGACGTCGTACATGGCTCGACGACCAAGGTGCACCCCGATCTCGCCGAGCATCTACCCAAGCTTCTATGGCTCTACCAGATGGGGATCATCCTGTACTGGATTCACAATAGTTCATGGCGCCGTAGGCTTGATCGCGGGCGCCGCGGCGGAACTTCATGGGAAACTTTCCACCGTGGCAGAGGGCATGGCATCTCTCGGCCTAATTAGCGGGGAGACGGCGGCTGGATTCAGACAGACGACCATCGATCTCCAGGATCTATCCTCTGCCGGGTTCAGTGAGGCTGAGGCGAGTTTGCGAAGGCTGACCGAGGCCAACGTCGAGTCCCTCGAGAAGCAGAGCTTGTTCGAGAGCTCCATCCGGGCCATCGAAGCATCCGTGGTGGCAGCGAAAGAGGAGATGAAAGAGGTAGGAGGGACTACGTTACCGGTATTGAGCGAGAGCGCCAAAGCGGCGGCGGCCGCGCAGCTCGCGCTCAACGAGTCGCTGGCTGCGCTCAACGAGTCGATGGCTGACGCCGCCGAAGTTGCGAGCAGTTGGCATACGGAGATTGCCCTTTCAACCGAAGCGGTCAAGCGCAACGAGGCAGCAGTGCCCGCGCTGGTCCTATCTCGCCGAGAGCCCCAGGTTCCTGAATTTGTCGTTGCGGATTATGCAGGAGATTTCCCCCCCTACATGGATCGCCGGTGTTGAAAACGACGAGATCAGGTCGCGTGGCGTCCGCCAGAGCGCGAACGTCCGGCACCATTGGCGGATCGTCTCGTACGTGACGTTGATGCCGTGCTCGGCGAGGAGGTCCTCGACGTCCCGAAAACTGAGGCTGAACCGGTGGTACAACCACACCGCGTGACTGATGACTTCCGACGGGAATCGGTATCCTCGGTAGCTCGGCATACGGCTACTGTGCCACGTCGGCACTCAAGTTGACAGAACCCGTCCAAGGCCAAACACGTAATTCAGAGGAAACGAGCTGACGAACGTGGCGGTTCGATACCCGTTTCGTTGAAGCACTTCGGGCAGAAGCTCGAGTTCTTCCCGCACGATCATGCCGTTTCGAATCGCCCCATGCGCGATCGGGTACATCGACGTGAACATGCTCGTGTGCGAGGGCAGGGTCGTCGGCATCGGGGCATACGCATTCTCAATGCGAACGCCGTCTGCGACAAGTCGTTCGAGAAACGGAGTGGTGGGAAGGTGATAGCCGTAGGCAGACGTGTGGTCAGCCCGCAGGGTATCGACGGTGATCAGTACGATGTTTGGCGGCTCCGTCCGTCGGTCGCAACCCCACAGACTGACCAGCGCCAGCACCACGGCCAGTGTGCGCGTGTTCATCCGTCGCGGCTGAGAATAGCACACCGCCGGATCGTGGACGTGTCTCGTCCCGACCATCCCATCGGTGAGTCTGTATTTGTTACGGTACCACTCGCCGGTAAGCTCACCGAAACGATGTGCGCATGGTCGTAATTGTGATCGGGATGCACCGCAGTGGAACGTCAGCGCTGGCTGGTCTACTGCATCAGAACGGGGTCTCGATGGGAAAGGATCGTCACTTCCGTCCGAGGCCTTTGCCGCAGAACCCAAAGGGGTTTTTCGAGAATATCCAGTTCAGGCGAGTCAACGATCAGCTCCTCGAAGCTTCCGGCTACAGAGTCAAGTCATGGAATCCAACGATTCCGGACGTGACACCCAGTGCCTTTCACCGCTGGCGCATGCGGCGGCTTCTGACCCGGTATGACCGCCGATGTGGGGATTGGGGCTGGAAGGATCCACGCACCTGTCTCACGCTCGAGCCGTGGCTGGACGAGCTGAGAGATCTGAACCTTCTGACGAAGGTGAGGGTTGTGTACATCTTCCGAACGCCCCTCAGCGTCGCCAACTCCATGGTCCGGAGAGGCAATACAGACCTGGAATCGGCGATCGCTCTTTGGACGACTTACAATCATGTCGCCCTGCAGGCGGTCGATCAGCATAGGACGCCGTGCATCTACACCAGTTTCGAGGATCTGTGCCGATCCCCAGAGCGGACGGCTCAGCGAATCTTCGGATTCCTCGGACGAAACTACGATCGGGAGAGACTTCCCGAACTCATCGACCCCCAGCTGGACCGGAGCTCAACTCCAGACACCGAGCTGACCCCGAGCTCGCAGCCCCGGGACCAGACCGCACGTCTCGAAGCCGAACTGAGACACCGATGTACTTCATCAGTCGAGACGGCTTGACGGCGCTTCGCTCGCCGGCGCGAGCTCCGGTTCGACCGGGCGACTCGGCGGCGAGAAGACGACCTGCCCCAGGCATCGATACAGCTCGGCCGCTCGTCGCTTTTCACTCCCACCAAGAGCCGGCCGGACCGTCGCGCGGCAAATGCGTCCAAGTAGCTGTAGAATCAAGGTCGCTCGGAGCGCCGTAGCGCCCACCGCAGAGTGATGCTTCCGATAGTAAATACTCATGCTGCGATAGGACCGTAAGCGGAACTTCTCGGCGATTGCATCATTCGGATGATTCCGCGAGCTGCGTCCTTTATAGTGGACAACGCTGATGTCGTCGATCACCCATGACGATCACCCCGCCTTGGCCAATCGACGGAACAGGTCGACCTCCTCGGCAAACATATGAAACTGCTCATCGAACAATCTGACTTCCTCCAGCGCTGACCGGTCGAAGACCACGCACGCGCCCTTGAGATACTCGGCCGGCAAGCATGAAGCCGCTGGCTCAGTAGCGTCCGTCGGGCGACGAGCGCGGGACAAAGACGGTCGTTCCCAGGGCGTCCGTGGGAAGTCGTAGCCAACCCGGACTATCCGACCGGATCCATCAGTCATGTGCGGAGACACCGCGGCCGCCCGGGTGATCGATCGGAGAACACTCACCAGGTGTCGCAGGCAGGACCATGACACCAGTACATCGTTGTTGACGGCCGCCAGATACTGACCCCTGGCGGCCGAGAACCCGGTGTTGACCGCCGCGCCGAACCCCCGGTTCGAAGTATGAGCAATGAGTCTGACGCCGGGAAACCGCCGACATACCGAGTCGACGGTGTCATCATCAGAACCGTCATCGACCACCAATACCTCAGCAACGATCGAACGCTCGGAGCCAAGCAGGTGCTCGAGCGCGGCCATGGTCAACTCCCGGCCGTTCCAAGTCGGAATGATGACCGACAGCTCCATCGATTCGTCATCCATGGTCCCAAACAGTCGTCGTCGACCGCCTCCGAGAAGAAGACTGGCCCCTTTTTATCAGTGTCGGCAATCAGACACTATTCTCAATCTCTGCGTAAGGCGTCGGCAGTGGGACAAGTGATGGGGGTCGCCTGCCCCTCGCCCACCGCCAGCAACCGTAAAGGGCAAAGAGAACATCGCGACCATGCTTTCCGAGTTACGTATTCTCGTAGCTATCGTGCTTGCCGGATGTGTCCCGAAGTTTGTAGAAAATCGTCTGGCGTGGCTCCGAGCTTGGACGTTTGATGTTACCTGCTACGCGGCCAACTCCTCCTGTTGGTCGATGATCGCGGCGAGATGCCGGTACCCGTCGATGCGGCGCATGCGGATCTGCCCGAACGCGATCAGCCCCCACAGCAGCGTCACCCCGGCCGCCTCGGTGCTGAACGATCCCTGGGTCTTGGTACGGCGACGGAACTCGCGGTTGAGGTTCTCTCCAGTGGGTTCGTCGTGCGCAGCGTCTTCCACATCGGTTTGGGGAACTCGTAGAAGGTCAGCAGCACCAGCCCCGCTTCCTCGAGGCTGCGCGCCACCGCCGGCACCAACCTCGACCACTTGCGCACGAAGTTGCTGTACGCGGCCCTCGCCTCGCTGCCGTTTGCCGCCTTCACGATGCGGTCCCAGTCTCGTTTCAGCTCGTCGTGGGCGTGTGACGGGCAATGCTTCAACGGATTCTTCCACTTGTGCTGAAGGCAGCGCTGCACCTTCGCTTCGGGCCACACCGTCGTCGCCTTGGCCAGCCCTTTGTGGCCGTCGGCGATGATCAGCCGGGGCGGCCGAAGACCTCTTTGCTCTAGGTCCTCGATCAGCCACTTCCAGTGACACCCGGCCTCCGAAGCGGCCCGACGCAACGCCACCAACACCTTGCGCCCATCTTCCGCCACTCCCAGCGCGGCGAAGATCGGCACCGACACGACCTGCCGCGCCAACCTCACCTTCAGGTGGAACCCGTCCAGGTACACGATCGGGTACGACTCACCGGTCAGATCGCGCTCGCACCACGTCCCGAACAGCTTCTTCAGCCGCCCCACCACCCTCGAGATCGCGCTCTTCGAGAGGTTCGCTTCACCCAGCAGCGGCGCGAGCGCCTTGCGGATCCGTCGGCTATTTGCACCCGCCAGGTACACCCCTAGAATCGCCTCGTCGACTTCCTCGGTGCGCCGTTGATACCGCGGCAGGATCGTGCTGCGGAACTCCCCGGTGCTGCCGTCCTCTCGCAGCAGCCGTCCCCGTGGTACCTCCAGATCCTGCGGCCCCTGCGCCATCGTGATCTGCCGCCGATACGTCCCGTGCCGATATCCTCGCCGCGAGCCGTTGCGCTCGTACGGCCCGCATCCCAACGCCTCGGCGAGCTCCTCCTCAAGCGTGATCGTAATCGCCTCCTGGATGCGGCTGTGCAGCAGCTCCTGGATGGCGCTACGGAACTCGATGACCGATACCTCTCCCGTGCTACCGTTGCTCATGGTGTGACCTCCTTGTTGTCGCCGTTTCCAGCGACTCGTTTTTCCTGCTCGGAGGTTACGCCATTTCTTTTTCTACAGGACTCGGGACGGATCCTGCTTGCCTGTGCGCTCTGGAGTCAAGCCCATTCTTAGTTGAAACTCTTCACGACTCCTGACTTACGCAGCTTTCTTCTTCGACGTCGCCGTGTCGATCTTCAGTTCTCGCTTCAGCCCGGCACGGAGCGTGGGCAAGTGGAGGTACCCCATCACCTTCTGCACGCGCGATTCGATGTCGAGGAGCGCGGTCGCCAGCCAGCGGTGGCGTTGGCTCGAGTTCTGCCAGTGATCGACCTTCGCACAGCGTTCCTCGACGAGCGCATTGATGGACTCGAGACCGTTCGTCGTCTTCAGCGACCGGCCCAGCACGCCATACAGCCCGAGACGATGCAGCGTTAGGGTCTCGTCCAGCCCTTCCGCCAGACTGCCGGCCGCCGATTGGTTCCGGTCCTCCAGCTCGCGATGGAGTGTCTCGAGCGCCGTGCGGGCCTCGTCGTACTCGGGACGGTTGTAGGCGCGCTGGAGGCGCTGGCGCCAGGAGGCCTGCTCCTGCTTGGCCAGGTAACTGACCATGTTTTCGCGCTTGTGCCACTGGCACCGGTGGACCAGGGCCCGGTCCCGGAAGGCCTTCCGAACGGCCGCCCGGAGCCCCTTCCCGCGGCGTTGTTGCACAAATCGTCACAGGCCCGCACGATGCCCACCGACAGGATCCTCACGTGCCGATGCGATATGACCCTGGTCGGCCGAGGGCGGTCATCCGATTCAGGATCGCACAGCCGAGGACGGCCTCACTCCCCTGCCCAGCTGGACTCCGGGCGCGAAGACCATCGCCGATGATGGACGTGTCGCGGAAGAACGTGTTCTCCACCCGGCCCTGACGATGGTACCCTGCCGCCTGCTTCCAACGGCGCCGGCCGAGCTGCTTCACCACCGTGACCGTCCGATCCCGCGCGGGCGACCGCGGGCCGTGGCCAGATATGTTCGCCGTCTTGGCCGGTGGGATGATGACTGTCGCACCCCGCGCCGTCGCAGTCTCGTAGACGGCGACCGTGTCATAGGCGGCGTCAGCGGTGACGCGCACGAGAGGGCCCTCGACCGCGGTGAGCAGATCGAGGGCGGTGATCGCATCCTCACCCGTCGCGAGATCGGGCCGGCGCTTGGTTTCGCCGTTCGTCGCCAGCGTGTTCCCGGCAACACTGAACAATAACTCTCTTGCATGTACGGCGGCGGCACTAGTGCGCGTAGCTCGTCGCGCTGATCGCCGTCGGGAAGATCGAAAGCCAACATCAGACCGCGCCCGCGAACGTTGGAAACCGTGTCGTACTCGCTCTCTAGCGCAAGCAGCCCGTTCTTGAAGGCCTCACCTACACGCGCCGCATTCTCGACCAGTCCGTCCTCGGCGATGATCTGCAGGTAGCGCGCCGAGCGCACCATGTCGACGAGGTTGCCGCCCCAGGTGGAGTTAATACGGCTCGAAACGTGGAACACGTTGGTGTCGATGTCGTCGACGCGGGCCGTGCTCATGATGCCGCACACCTGGGTTTTCTTGCCGTACGCAATCAGGTCGGGCGTCACCCCGAGCTGCTGGTAGACCCACATCGTGCCGGTCAGGCCGACCCCCGTCTGGACCTCGTCGAAAATCAGCAGAGCCTCACGCTCGTCGGCAATGCGACGCAGCTCTCGGAAGAACTCCGGCCGGAAGTGGTTGTCGCCGCCCTCGCCCTGGATCGGCTCCAGGATGATCGCCGCAATGCCGTGGGGATCGGCGTCGAACGCCGCCTCGATCTCACCCACGGACTGCTGCTCGGCAGCCTCGGCGACGGCCTCATCGAGCGGAAAGTGAATCTTGGGGTTGGCGACGCGGGGCCAGTCGAATTGGGGGAAGTCCCTGGTCTTGGCGGGATCGGTGTTGGTGAGCGACAGTGTGTAGCCGGTGCGCCCGTGAAACGCCTCCCGGAAGTGCAGCACCTTGTCGACGCCATCCTCGATGCCGGCAGCGCGGTTCTTCTGGCGCTTCCAGTCGAAGGCAACCTTGATGGCGTTCTCGACCGCCAGGCTACCGCCGGCTACAAAGAACAGGTAGCGGAACTCGTCCGGTACCACGACTTCACGGAAGGTCTTCACGAAACCGGCGAACTCGGGCGAGTAGATGTCGCTGTTGGCGGGGTTGGTCTGCGCAACGCGCATCAAGGTCTCGCGAAACTCCGGATCTTCCATTTTCGGGTGGTTGTGGCCGATCGGCAGAGACGCAAAATAGGAGTAACAGTCCAGATACTCCCTGCCGTCGGCGGCGTCGACCATCCACGAACCGTACGACTTGTCCAGATCGATGACGATGTGGAAGCCATCGACCAGGATATTGCTCTCCAAGGTCGAAAAAACCTCGTCCGCCGGCACGCGGATCTCGGTGTTGCTCGCTTTGGTCGTAGTCTCGCTCATGGAGTATCCGGGGCGCGTTCGAGGAACGGTCAGAATCTACGAATAGGCTGGCCGCTTCGCGCCGACATTGCAAGCCGTTTGGGTGGCGGGATAACCAAGCCCCTCGCGCTCCCACCACGACCTGCCAGGCCGCGGCATAGGTGCCATAATCGGCCGCAAGATCATGACCGAACCGGTGGCACAGCTGGCCGACGGCAGCGTACCCGCAACTCCTGCCAATCTGTTTCGCCGCCTCGACGAGCTTGAAATTATCCACCAGACCTTCGAGCACGCTCCGGTGTTCACCGTCGAGGAGGCCAAAAGCTTGCGCGGCAAGCTCGACGGCGCCCACACGAAGAACCTTTTTCTGTACAACAAGAAGAAGCAGATGTGGCTGGTCGTGTCCCTCGAGGATCGGCTCATCGACTTGAAAGCGCTGGCGGCGCACGTCGGCGCCGGCCGCTTCTCGTTTTGCAGTGCCGATCGGTTGATGCAGTACTTGGGTGTGATACCGGGCGCGGTTGCTCCATTTGCCGTGATCAACGACAAGCAAAACGTCGTGCGCGTGGTGCTCGATCTAGGCATACTCCAGTTCGAGCGGGTGAACTTCCATCCGCTCGACAACTCCATGACCACGACGCTCAGCGCCGACGATCTGGTGAAGTTCCTACGCGCCGAAGGCCACGCTCCCGAAGTCACCGACCTCGGCTCCGTCGAACACGAACGCTAGTGTCCTGAGTCAGAAGTTCGTTGCCTTTTGTGGTGGCGTGAGCGGGGCGGTTCATAACTTCTACATTCGTGAATGTAGAATAAATAGACTTTTCGCGGCCCTTAGGATGAACGGGGGTCGGAGCAACTCGCGCGACGGCGGGGGAGCAGGTGGCGAACGAAAACCGGCAACGATACAGCCCGATCTCGGTGCGTGTGCGGACCGGCCCGATGACACTTGCCGGTGATCTGACGACTCCCGATGGCGCCCGAGGTGTCGTCTTGTTCGTCCACGGCAGTGGCAGCAGCCGGCTGAGCGTACGCGACCGCTACCTGGCCGGCTTGCTGCACGAGGGCGGCCTCGCGAACGCTCCTTTTGGACCTGTTGACGCCGCACGAGGAAGAAGTCGACAGGGTCAGCCCACACTTTCGCTTCGATGTGCCGCTGCTCGCCGGGCGCATCGTCGATGCCGTCGAGTGGGCGCACGCCGATACGCGAATCGGGCACCTGCCACTCGGCGTGATCGGTTCGAGCACCGGCGCGGCGGCAGCACTGATCGTCGCCGTACGGCGTCCCGAAATCGTCTCGGCCGTGGTGTCACGCGGCGGCCGCCCCGACCTCGCCGACCAGATCTTGGGCCAAGTCGAGGCGCCGTGCCTGTTGATCGTCGGCGCCAATGATGAGGTAGGCATCGAGCACAACGAGAGGGCGCACGAGTTGCTGTCTACTGCGCCCAAGGAGCTCGAAAAGGTCGCCGGCGCCGGATCGATGTTCGACGAGCCCGGCACCCTCGAACGCGTCGGGACGCTGAGTCGGAACTGGTTCGTCGAACACCTGACAGGGAGCTAGGGATCCGTCCCGAGTCCTGTAGAAAAAGAAATGGCGTAACCTCCGAGTAGGAAAAACGAGTCGCTGGAAACGGCGACAACAAGGAGGTCACACCATGAGCAACGGTAGCACGGGAGAGGTATCGGTCATCGAGTTCCGTAGCGCCATCCAGGAGCTGCTGCACAGCCGCATCCAGGAGGCGATTACGATCACGCTTGAGGAGGAGCTCGCCGAGGCGTTGGGATGCGGGCCGTACGAGCGCAACGGCTCGCGGCGAGGATATCGGCACGGGACGTATCGGCGGCAGATCACGATGGCGCAGGGGCCGCAGGATCTGGAGGTACCACGGGGACGGCTGCTGCGAGAGGACGGCAGCACCGGGGAGTTCCGCAGCACGATCCTGCCGCGGTATCAACGGCGCACCGAGGAAGTCGACGAGGCGATTCTAGGGGTGTACCTGGCGGGTGCAAATAGCCGACGGATCCGCAAGGCGCTCGCGCCGCTGCTGGGTGAAGCGAACCTCTCGAAGAGCGCGATCTCGAGGGTGGTGGGGCGGCTGAAGAAGCTGTTCGGGACGTGGTGCGAGCGCGATCTGACCGGTGAGTCGTACCCGATCGTGTACCTGGACGGGTTCCACCTGAAGGTGAGGTTGGCGCGGCAGGTCGTGTCGGTGCCGATCTTCGCCGCGCTGGGAGTGGCGGAAGATGGGCGCAAGGTGTTGGTGGCGTTGCGTCGGGCCGCTTCGGAGGCCGGGTGTCACTGGAAGTGGCTGATCGAGGACCTAGAGCAAAGAGGTCTTCGGCCGCCCCGGCTGATCATCGCCGACGGCCACAAAGGGCTGGCCAAGGCGACGACGGTGTGGCCCGAAGCGAAGGTGCAGCGCTGCCTTCAGCACAAGTGGAAGAATCTGTTGAAGCATTGCCCGTCACACGCCCACGACGAGCTGAAACGAGACTGGGACCGCATCGTGAAGGCGGCAAACGGCAGCGAGGCGAGGGCCGCGTACAGCAACTTCGTGCGCAAGTGGTCGAGGTTGGTGCCGGCGGTGGCGCGCAGCCTCGAGGAAGCGGGGCTGGTGCTGCTGACCTTCTACGAGTTCCCCAAACCGATGTGCAAGACGCTGCGCACGACGAACCCACTGGAGAACCTCAACCGCGAGTTCCGTCGCCGTACCAAGACCCAGGGATCGTTCAGCACCGAGGCGGCCGGGGTGACGCTGCTGTGGGGGCTGATCGCGTTCGGGCAGATCCGCATGCGCCGCATCGACGGGTACCGGCATCTCGCCGCGATCATCGACCAACAGGAGGAGTTGGCCGCGTAGCAGGTAACATCAAACGTCCAAGCTCGGAGCCACGCCAGACGATTTTCTACAAACTTCGGGACACATCCGGAGCTAGTGTCCTGAGTCACAAGTTCGTTGCATATTGCTGGCGTGAGATGGGAGTAAGCTCACGGCGCGATGCCGCGTCCACTATGGGACGGTGGGAGTGGCAGTGACGGGGGTCGGGGGCGCGGGGGGCGCCTGATTGACGGTGCATGTCGTGTTCTCATCCACTCGTCTCGATGGTTGCCCAGCACATTAACGGCGACATGCGAGCCCCCGCTTACCCGACCCCCGTCACTGCCACTCCCCTCGATCCGGTAGGGATCGCACGGTCGTGTCCATGGGCTCGGCGATGTCATCGGGTGGACCGTCTCGGTTTTCCGACGTGGGCAGTCGTACACCTAGGCAACGAGAACCGTGTCCCCGTGTACCGAGTCCGCCGGGCGGACCAGCTCTCGGCAAGTTTGACGCAACGTTGCCCCGGACAGGTAGTTCCGGCGCGCTAGTTGTCCGGTTTACAAAGCAAAAGGTCGGCGGGTGACGGGCATCGGGTAAGCGGGGGCTCGCATGTCGCCGTAGAGATTAGGGGCAACCAACGGGACGAGTGGATGAGAATTCGACATGCACCGTCAATCACGCGCCCCCCCAGCGCCCCCGATGCCCGTCACCCGCCGACCGCTCTACCCCACAAACTCGTGACTCAGGACACTAGCGCCGATCCACCATCTTCTTGATGACCCAGACGAAAGCGACCGCATAGGCAAGCCCGGCGAGCAACACCGGATAAATGAGGCGTGGGTACGCCGCGAGCAATCCCTCGGCGAGGTACGCCTGCGCGTAGCACAGCGGCGCCATGCCGAGCGTCGTGCCGACGAGCAATTTCCACAGGGACATCGAGGTAAGACCCGCGGCGTAGGAAACCAAGTCCGACGACGTCAACGGATTCACCCGCAACAAGAAAATCAGGAGTGCGCCGTTGTCCGCCAGCCTGTCCTCGTACTTCTCCAGGTGCTCGTGCTCGACGAAGCTCTCGAAAGCGGCACGTCCGAGGGCGCGGCCCAGGATGAACGACAGCCCGGCGCCGACCACGTTGCCGATGAGCGACAACGTGCCACCCCAGAAGCCGCCAAAGATCACCCCTGCCGGGGCGTAGAGAATCGTGCCCGGTATAGGGGCAACCACCACCTCGATCGTCACGATCGCGATGTAGACAAGCGGAGCCGCTGGACCCATCGTGGCGAAGAAGTCGCGCAGCAGATCGAGCTTGTCGGCCGCCGACAGGTCGCCACGCAGCATGAGCCCAACGATGCCGCCTTCGGCGTACGAGTACGCCACACCGGCTACCAGCACCAGCAGCGTTGCGCCGGCAAAAAGCCGCGACAGCTTCGCGCGACTCACCTCTCCCGCCCCGAGCGTTGGGGCTCATTCACCAGGGCGGACTCTGCGTAGCAATTCGTAACGCCGGTGCACGGCGTAGGCCGAGCGGTAGGCCATCACGATGCCGAGCCGCCCATCGACAATGCCCCCGAGCAGGAAGAGCTCGGTGAACCAGCGCCAAGCGGGACGCAGCCAGAGGTTCACCGGCCCGGCCCTCTTGCCGCACCGAGCCAGGTCCTCAGCCGACAGCTGCGCGTATTTTTCGATGCGGTCGAACTGATCCGCCGCCGAGCGGAAACTACTGTGCAAGATCTCACTGCGCAGGCGCTCTATGCGGCCGCGCACGCGCACCGATTCATGAACCAAACGGTCCTCGAAGTAGCCGCTTTCGGTCTTGAACAAAGCTGTCTTCCAATCCGGTTGGTAGACGCGTCGTAACGTACGCCCTTCGTACACCGTGCGGCGGCGAATCTGGAAGCCGTCGGGTTGCCCGTCCGGAAACCCGCGGCGTGACAACTCCTCCCAGAGCCCTTGCTCGACAACCTCGTCGGCGTCGATCATCAGGGTCCACGGCGACTCCGACATCTCCAGCACCCGGCGGCGCGCCGCGACAAACCCCTCCCAAGGCTGGACCAAGACCGTGGCATCCATCTCGCGCGCAATCTCCGTCGTGCGATCGTCGCTCGCGGCATCGAGGACCACCATGCGCTCGACATGGTCGCGCACCGCGCCCAACGAAGAGGCGATACGGTCTTCCTCATTGTGCGTGATCATGCACAGCGTGATCGGGAATGCGTCGGACATCCGGACATGCCTCCGGCGTGGCGAAGAGCTCGAATCAGGCTTCCGCCCTCGGGAAGCCTACTCCAGAGACGCCCCCTCCAGCATTCAGTCGGTCGCGAAACCGCTCCACCAACTCGGCAAAGAATTTCATTTGTTTCTGCTGGTCGGTGGTAGGCCCGCCGGTCCAACCCGAGACACCGCCGTAGAGAGTCTGAATGCGGCGGCGCAACTCGCCGGTCAGGCGGCTGAGGTCAGCGCTTTCCGTGACCGCCAATTCGGCCGCGTCGCCGCCGAGTGCTTCCTCGACGCCTGCGGCGCGCTGTGCCAGCTCGTTGGCCTCTTCCCACAGCGCCCCCCGATGCGCAACAACGTGCGCGTCCAAGCACGTCGCTCTCCGAGCCCGACGTTGATTCGTGGATCCTCGCGGACCTCGAGCATCTGCTCGAACACCGTGCCCTCGAGCTCGAGCACGACGGTGTACCTACCCGGGACCACCAACGGACCCTGCAAACCACCGCCGAAGTCGCCACCACCGCCACCCGGACCGCGGCCACCACCGCCCGCCGACCCGAAGCGCTCGTGACGCAGATTCCAGACAACGCGGTTGATGCCGCGGTCTGCGGTCGGTTGCAGCTCGGTGACCTCTTCACCGGTGGGACCGACGACCTTGATCGTCGGGCGTGTGCCCGCATCGCGCAGCCAGTAGTCAATGATGGCGCCGTCCGGCGGGTTTTGACCGTAGAAAATGTTGTCTCCCGGGCAACAAATCGTGTCCTGGCGGCGAATCTGTTCGGCGGTTTCCATGGAAAACAGGAACGCCGGCGTAGCCATTACTTCGGCCGTCAATTCCTGTATGGCCGAGATCTTGTCGAGGATCCAAATGCCGCGCCCGTGGCTGCCGAGCACCAGGTCGTTGTCACGCGGGTGGATGACGAAATCGTTGAACGGCAACGGCGGCATGTTGTTCTTCAGCTCCACCCAGTGCCCGCCACCGTCGATACTGATCCAAAATCCGAATTCCGCGGCGACGTACAGAACGTTCGGATTGCACGGGTCCTCCTTGATGGCGCGCGCCACGCGATGCGGCGGCATATCAGACGAGATCGACATCCAGGTTTCGCCGTAGTCGGTCGACTTGTAGATATGGTTGGCGTAATCGTCTGAACGGTGATTGTCGAACACCGCGTACACCGTGGCGGCGTCGGAGCTCGACGGCTCGATCCCGGCTACCCAAGCCTCCGGCGTCAGGCCCGGGAAGTTGTCGGTGATGTTGCTGAACGTCTCTCCGCCGTCGCGCGAAACGTGAAAGCGGCCGTCGGCGGCGCCGACGTACAGTACACCGATCTCGATCGCCGACTCGGCAATATAGCTGAGCGTCGGGTAGTACGGAACGCCATCGTCGAGCGACAACGTCTCGCGGTTCGGATACTGCCCCATGATCGGCAGCTCGGCGCGATCGACCCGACTGGTCAAATCACCGAGCGAGGTCCACGAGTCGCCGCCGTCGGTGCTCTTCCACAGCTCGTTGGTCCCGGCGTAGATCGTCGACGAGTCGTGCGGCGACATCTCGATGGGCGCGTCCCAGTTGGCCGGCGCCATCATGTTGCCGAGCAGCGGTGTCGCCTTGTCCTGACCCCAAACAACCCAGTTGCGGCGGCCGCCCATGTACGCTTGGTCGTTGGCCGGGCGGATTGTCTTGCGCTGCCCGGTGGCCAGGTCGAGTTTCTGCATGCCGAGGTACTGGGAGGCGTTGTACAGAATGTCCGGATCGCTCGAGTCGGAGACGTTGAAGAAACCGTCACCGCCACCGGTGCGAAACCAATTTTCGTTCAGGATGCCCTCCGAGCGATACGTAGAGCTCGGTCCGATCCAACTGCCGTTGTCCTGCAGGCCACCGATAACCCGATAGGGATGACTCATGTCGACGCCTACGCGATAGAACTGGCTCACCGGCAGCGATTCGACGAACAGCCAAGTGTCACCGCGGTCGAACGAGATGGCGATGGCGCCGTCGGACGCCTTGATGATGTGGCGCGAGTCGACCGGGTTGATCCACAGGAAACGGTCGTCGCCGTGCACCGTCTGATTGAAGCGGCGAAACGTGACGCCGCCGTCCTCCGACACGCTGAAGGCGTTCTGCATGTACACCCGCTCGGGATTGGTCGGATCAACGAGCGGCTGGCTGGCGTACATCGGCCGCGGGTTCCAGTCGCTGCGAAACTCCCAGTTTTCGCCACCGTCCAGCGTCCGGTACGTGCCGCCGCCGCCGATATCGTACGTCGTCGAAGCGGAGTACTCATAGCCCTGCTCGATCGACACGTACACGATGTTCGGATCGCCGGCATAAATCGAGATGCCGATGCGTCCGTAATCTCCCTCGAGCAACTCGCCGCGGCCGTTGTGCTTCTCCCAGGTGCGGCCATCGTCGGTCGACTTGTACAGGCCGCTGCCCGCACCGCCGCCATGAAAACCAAAGGCCTTGCGCATGCGTTGATACGCCGCCGCCCAGATGGTGTCGGGGTCACTCGGGTGAATGGCGACGTCGATGACACCGGTGTTCTCGTCGATGTACAGAAGACGCTCCCAGGTACGCCCACCGTCGGAAGTCTTGTACAGGCCGCGCTCCTCGTTCGGCCCCCAGAGATGTCCCGGGGCCGCCACCCAGACGGTGTCGGGGTCGCTCGGATGCGTCACGATGCGGCCGATGTGCAGGCTGTCGCGCAGTCCCATGTTGGTCCACGTCGCGCCCGCATCGGTGGATTTGTACACACCGTCTCCCCACCCCGAGCTCTGCCGGTTGGCGCGCTCCCCGGTACCCACCCAGATGATGTCGGGATTCGCTTGAAACACCGCGATGTCACCCACCGAGTGGCTGGCCTCGTTCTCGAACATTGGCTCCCACGTCACCCCGTTGTTGCGGGTGCGGAACACGCCGCCGGTGGCGGAGGCGACGTAGAACATGAACGGGTCCGATTCGACCGCTTCGATGTCGACGAAGCGACCGCTCATGATTGCCGGCCCGATGCTGCGCGGCGTGAGTCCTGACAGCATGTCGGCTGTCAGCTCCGACGCTTGCGACGCGTGGGTCCCCGGGATTGCCGACGCTGAAGCGAACACCACGACGGAGGGGAAAAGGACGAGCGCGGAAAACACGAGTACGTGGCGGACAGGTTTCATCGGACAGCTCCTGGAAGATCGAGTTACTGCGAAATACGACAGGAGGCTAGACGATATCAGCCAAGAATCGAACAGGACGGATCGCCGAGCGCGGATGGTGTCCTAATTAAGTTGGGACAGCATCCCGGGCGCGTTGTTCGCCTACGGCGGAGCAGGTAAGTTCAGGGTTCCAAACCGTTGTTTCCCAGTAAAAGGAGAACACCATGAGCCGACTTCGACTCGTCTTGCCCGTCTGCGCATTGATCATGCTGGTGGCGCTTGCCGCCGTAGGTACGCCCCAGGTGGGTGAGGCCCTGTACATCAACAACCCCGGCCGCACCGACAACAATCCCTACAGCAACATGGTCGTCGCCGGCGACGAGGTGTATCTGGCGGGCGCAATCGGCACCGATCCGGCGACCGGCAGCGTGCCCGACGACGTGGAACAAGAGATCCGCTTCGTGCTCGACAGCATGAAGACGCGGCTCGAGATGGTCGGGCTGACGATGGACGATCTGGTGTCGGTAACGGTGTTTTGCCCCGACCTGACGCTGTACGGCACGTTCAACGACATCTACCGTACGTACTTCGAGGAGCACTTCCCGGCGCGCGCCTTCGTCGGCTCGGGCCCACTGCTGGCCGATGGCAACTTCGAGATCGTCGGCACGGCGGTGCGCCGCTAGCAGGGTGCTGAAGAACTCCCGGGGGTGCCGTTGCGGGCACGGTGGGGGCACTAGGAGATCCGCAGCTCTTCCATCGGTTCCGGGCGCTCCGACACGTAGTCGATCGTCGACCTCAGTCCTTCCTTGAGGCCGCGAAAGCGTAGCTTCGCGAAGCACTCGGCGGCAGTGAACCAGCCGTACTCCGAGTGTTCGGTACCGAGCAGTATCTCGAGCGGACCTTCGACCTCGACGGCGAACGCAGTGCAATGCTGCAGCTCGTCGAAGCGGCGGTTGTAAAAGCTGTAAGAGTGTTCGGCCGCCCACACCGACGTCGCGTCGATGTCATGCCGGCCGAGCAGGCGGTTGATGGCCTGCATTACGGTGTCGTCTTCGTCGAAGAAATCCGACAGGACCTGCCAGAACTGCACGCTGCTGTACCAGCGCTCGGCCTTCTCGGGCGAAACGTGCAGCAGCAGGTACTCCGGTTCCGGCCCCTGGCGGTGAAACACCCAGAGATCGAACACGCGGGGGTTGAAGTTCATCGAAGCCTCTTCAGCTCTACCTTGCGAAACTCGACCGGATGGCTCTCGGACTGGAGTGAGATCGTCCCGCCGCTGAGCATCAGGGTACCCGCTCGATCCGCCAGGAAGCGAGCATGTTCTTCCCGCTCGTCGAGCTGTGGCTTTGTGTACTCGATCACCGTCTCACCGTCGATTACATGGCGAATCACCTCGTTGCCGCGGACCTCCACTTCGACGGCCACCCACTGATCGCCATGGTACGTCGGCGACGTCGAGTTGGTGCAATGGCGCGTGATCAGCTCACCGTTCATTACGACGTTGGTCCCCGGCGTGCACAGGTTGGCGGTGGGCCGCTCGCCTGATCCTCCGCCGCCGAGAAACTGCACCTCGATTGACACGGGAAAGTCCTGGTCCAACGTCATCGCCGCGGCCGGCTCGCCGTGGATCATCACGCCGCTGTTGCGAAACGCCCAGCCGGGGCCGCCGGGCGCCTGCTCGCCGACAAAGCGGTACTCGATGCGCAGCAGGTAGTCGGAGAACGGCGCCTCGTAAAACAGGTGGCCGAAGCGGTCGTCAAAGCTGTCGTACGCCTCGTAGGAAACCTTCAAGAGGCCGTTCTCGACGCGGAACGTGTTGCCGAAGTTGTCGCCCAGCTCGTAACCGGTGATCTTGGGCGTCCACCCCGTGAGATCACGACCATTGAACAGCTGAATCCACTCATCTCCGGCTTGCTCGGCGAGGCGCGGGGAATCGACGGCGTCCTCGATCTCGATGCGTGGGCTCAAGGGGCCCGGCAGCTCCCGGAGGGCAGATTGCGCGACCGGCAGGGCCGGCGCCAGGCACAACAGCGCCACCAGCGAAACCGAGGCAATCGGCGCATCTCTCTTCATGTCGGACCCACCACACTTTCACCACGGCCTGCTAAGATTCAGCCTTTTTCCCGCCACCTGTCTACGACGACGCCCATGAATTGGCAAGAGGCACGCGCGCTATTCCCCGCCGTCGAGAGCTCCGTGTATCTGAACACGGCCGGCGGCGCACCGGTGTCGCAACGCTCCGCCGAGGCCGGGTTGAACTACTACCGGCAGTCGCTCGAAGACGGCGACGTGCATTGGGACGAGTGGCTCGAAAAGGTAGAGGCTGTGCGGCGGAAATTGGCGCGATTCCTCAACGCGCGTCCGGTGAGTATCGCCTTCACGGCCAACACGTCGATCGGCATCAACCTCGCCGCCCACATGTTGCGCGGACGTGGGCGGGTCCTCACGGTGGCCGACGAATTTCCGTCGGTCACGTTGCCGTTCTTGCAGCTCGGCTTCGACGTCGATTTCGTGCCGACCGACCACGATGGCGAAGTCAGCATCGGCGACCTGAAAAGCGCCGACTCGCCCGACACCGGGATACTGGCGCTAAGCTTCGTGCAGTTTCGCTCCGGATTCCGCCGCGACCTCGCGGAGCTCGGACGCTACTGCCGTGAACGCGACGTGGCGTTGGTAGTCGACGCCACCCAGGGCTTCGGCGCCTTTCCCATCGACGTGAGCGATAGCGGCGTCGATTTCCTGGCGTTCTCCGGATACAAGTGGGCGACCTCAGGCTACAGCATCGGCAGCCTCTGCGTCAGCGATCGCTTCCGCGACCCCACCGGGTTCCCGATGGTCGGTTGGCGCAGCTCGCGCGAACCCTACGAACTGGTCTATGACGGGCTCGACATTACCGACGCAGCCGCCGCGCTCGAGCTCGGCCACCCGCCTTTTGCCGGCGTGTTCGCGCTCGGCGCCGCGCTCGACCTGATCCAGGAAATCGGCATCGGTCGGATCGCCGAGCGCATCGTGGAACTGGTTCGCTATCTGCACGGGCAGCTCGACGAGGCCGGGATGTGGGTGTTGTCGACGCGCGACGAAGCACACCTGTCCGGCATCGCTTTGGTCGCCGCCGACGAGCCTCATGAGGTGGTTGCCGAGCTGCGCAAGCGCGGCATCGTAGTGTCGACCCGAGGCGAGGGAATCCGTGTCTCGCTCCACTACTACAACGATTTCAGCGACATCGATCGATTCGTCGAGGCGCTCGCCGACATCACCGGAAGCTAGCAGGCCGTGGTCGGATATCCCCTCAGCTGACCCTTATGGGACCTTCGGCAAAAGCAAACAGCGGGAGCGTGGGCCTGCGAAGGGCACTCGCCTCCCCGCAGGCGCCGGTTCGCGCAGCCGCGACCCGTTACGAAATGCGGGCTAGGACCTCAGGGTCACGACAGGATCCGCCCGCGCCGCGCGCCGCGCCGGCACGTAGCAGGCCAGCGCCGACACGCCGAGCAGCAGCACGGTGATCGCTGCATAGGTCAGCGGGTCGGTGGGCGCGACTTCGTAGAGCCAGGCCGACAGAAGGCGGCTGACGAAGAACGCGCCTATCAGACCGAGCGCCACTCCGGCCAGCGTGAGCTTGATCCCGTCGCCGACAACCAGCGTCAAGAGGTTGGATCGATGCGCTCCCAGCGCGAGGCGTATCCCCATCTCTCGAGAACGCTGGCTGACGGCGTACGAGATGACACCATAAAGACCCACGGCGGCGAGCAACAATGCTGAAAGCGCGAACATGCCGGCCAGCGCCATCGTGAAGCGCGCCGGAGCCAATGCCTGGTCGACGTACGACCGAATGGTTTGCACCTCGTGCATGGGCACGCCGGGAGCCACAGAAGCTAACACCGAGCGTATCGGTCCCACCAACCCCTCCGGCGCCACCGTGCTGCTCACCACGAAGCGCGGCTGCGCCGGTACGAGGTGGTAAATCGTTCCCGGGCCGTCCTCCTGTAAGCTCTCCTGGCGGATGTTCTCGACGACGCCGAGAACCTCGAGGGCAGGCCCGGGCTGGGCAGCCGGCGCCCGTCGGACGGTCCGGCCGACCGGTTCGGCATCACCCCAGATCCGCGCCGCCAGCTTTTCGTCGACGACAACGAAGGGCGGCGGTCCCCCGTCCGTACCCATGTCCAGATCGCGCTTCTCGAAAAGGCGCCCGCGCAACAGCCCGATACCCAGGGCCTCGAAATATCCCGGCGTCACGAAACGACTCAACGAGGCCGGATAGCTGCTCGTGTCTTCCCAGGCGATAGTGTCGGGCACGAACGGCCCGTGCCCGAGAGAACCGAACAGCGGCAGCACACTGGCGCCGGCGACGCTCGTGACCCCGGGAACGGCGCCGACCTGATCGAGGAAATCGGCATAGCGATCCGGGATCACCGCGGCGCGAAAAGACAGCGTGCCCTCGATCTCGAAACCGGGAGACACGCTCGCCAGCGACACGAAGCTGCGCGCCAGTAGTCCGGCGCCGACCAGCAGGATCATCGACAAGGCAACCTCGGAGACGATCAAAGTGCGGCCGAGCCTTTTGCGGGCACCGCTCGCCCCACGCCCACCGGCGCGCAGCGCGTCGGTCAGCGACGCCCCAGCCGCCTGCGCCGCTGGCAGCAGGCCGAAGATCACGGCGGTAAGCACCGCTAGGCCCAACGAGAAGCCCATCGTCATGGCGTCGATACCGACGCCGTCGATACGCGGCAAGTCGGCAGGCTCGAACCATAACAACGCTTCAATGGAGCCGTAAGCAATAGCCAGGCCCCCGGCGGCACCGGCCAAGGCAAGGGTCAAGCTCTCGATGAGCTGCTGGCGCAGCAGCCGACCGCGCCCGGCACCGAGCGCGGCCCGCACCGCCAGTTCCCGTTCCCGCACCTTCGAGCGCACCAACAACAGCTTGGCGACGTTGGCGCAGGCGATGAGCAGTACGAAGCCGACCGCCCCCATGAAGACGAACAGCGTCGATTCCACCGTGTCGACGACCTGGCTGTGTACCGTGAGCACGTCGAACTGGGTATTCACACGCGCTGCGTCGGCGTACAGTCGACGACTCTCCGCCGCCACCGCATCGGCCTGCTGCTGCGCCTGGGCCATGGTTGCGCCGGGCGCCAAGCGGACGAATACGCGTAGGAAATAGGCGCGACGATTGGCAGTCTTGGGGTCCAGATCCCAGTTCTGCAGCTTCCACACGGCGACGTCGGTAAGCGGGACGCCGCGCTGCTCGGGTATCGGAATGACCAACCCCTCGGCCAGCACGCCGGTGATGGTCATAGGCTGGGCGCCGAGCCGCAGTGTCTGGCCGAGGATGTTCGGGTCGGTAGCAAAGCGCCGCTGCCACAGATCGTGGCTGATAATCACTGTGTCGGGCGTATCTTCTGCTGTGAAGCTGCGGCCCATCGCCGGCTCGATGCCCACCACCGCAAGGAAATTGTGGGTCACGCCGGCGACACGGATCTGCTCGGGATCGACCTCTACGTCGTCGCCCAGCAGCGGGGTCGAGAACGGTGCAACGGCTGCAAAGTCCTCGAACGCCGTGGTGTCGCGAATGAAGTCGGCCAGGTTGCCCGTGCTGATGCCAGCCTTCTCGACATTGCGAACCGGCCAGCGGCCGCGCACCATCACCAGGCTGTCTTCGTCGGCAAACGGCAGCGGGCGCAACAACATGCCGTTCACGACGCTGAAAATCGCCGTGTTGGCGCCGATGCCCAGGGCGATGGTGGCCACGGCGACCGCCGTGAAGGCGGGACTCTTGAGAAACGACCGGATGGCAAAGGCGAAATCCTGAAAGAAGCTGCTCACGGCGGTATTGCTCCTGGGAGAGCGAGGAAGCGGCGGTTCGTAGGGGCTCGAGGAAAGACCGTCCGGCGTGAGCGCGCGCCGCAGCTCGGTGCCCCGCTCTTGAAGGCCGGTCTTGAAGAAATCCGTCCACACGCGGAAACGCCGGCGCGCCTGGCGCCAACGGCCGCTGCCCCGTCGGCTCCCGGCCTCGACTTCGGCGAGCGCTTCTTCGAGCGACTCGATCACGGCCTGCCGGTAGGCGGCTCCGAACGAACCCGGGGAAAGCAACGTCAACAGGCGCTGATTCCGGGTCATTGGAAAGCCCCCCGAAGCGGCGGTCGAAACAGCCGTCGCGCTCCGAAACGGAAAGCAGGGCGTTTCACCGCGCGTCTCCGAGGTGTCGCTGGGCCCTCTGCACGAGCGCGTGCAAGCGCGCGGTCTCCGCCCTGGCGACATCTCGTCCCAACGCCGTAAGACGAAAGTAGCGCCGCCGTGCATCGTCCTTCTCCGGCGCCGGGCGCTCGTCGCTCTCTTCGATCAGGCCGCTCTCATGCAACTGGCGGATCGTCCGGTGAATCGAGGCCGGCCCGGGCCGTACCGCCTGCTCGGTACGCCGCGCGATGTCCTTGACCAGCGCGTAGGGGTGCAACGGACCTTCGGCGAGCACCAGCAGCACGTGATAGTGGACCGGCCGGAGAGGAAGATAGTTCTCGGGTTTCTGCGTCACGGGATTCCTCGTCGCGTTGTTCCAACTGATTTCATAGTGGAATAATTTCATAGTGGAGCTAGTGGTTGCAAGGCGACCCGTCGCCGCTCGGAAGCGGCACCTCGCTGAGTCCGCCCCTGCAAAGAACGGGCGGGAGGCTAGCCGGTGCCGGGCGTCGGTGCCGCAGGCGTGCGTCCCAACAGCAGCACCACAGCTCCCAAGAACGCCGCTGATACTGCCAACTCCGCCCATCCGAGGGGTAAGGCGGCATCCGGGCGAATCGACGGCATCACGAGCAGCAAGCGCTCGGCCCACAGCCCGACACCGATCACCACACCGAACACCGCCAAGGCATTGAGATTGCGGCGATTGCTCCGCGATAGGAGAAACACGAAGGGAGCAGCGAAGCACGCCAGCAACACGAGGACGCCGACCAGACGCCACGGACCCGGCGCCAGACGGACCGCCCAGTACGAGGCCTCGTGCGGCAGGTTGCCGTACCAGGTAACCAGGTACTGCGACCAAAACATGTAGGTCCACAGCAAGGCGAAGGCGAACAGCAGCTTGCCGAGATCGTGGATCGTGTCGGCGGCGAGCTCACGCCTCTGTATGCGCGCCATGAGGGGGAACGAGGCCAGCGCCGCATAGGCGGCACCGACGAAAAAGTGCGCCCCGAATAAGGTGCTAATCCAGCGCGGCTGCAACGAGATCAAGAGATCGACGGACAGCAGCGTCAGCACCAGGACGTACGCCAGCGCCAAAGCGACGGCCCAGCGGCTGTTGCCGGACTCATCGCGCGTGTAGCGGACCGCGACGAAGGCCAACAGAGCCAACGCAAAGAGGTCGCGGCCGAAAAGCGGAATCGGCGACAGCCACGTTTCGAGTCCCTCGACCGGCGTGCGCGCCCACGGGTAGATGGCGCGCGCCCCCAACGGCAGCACCGCCAGCAACACGAAGCAGAGCAACAACACCGGCACCCACGTACGTGCCAGCGCGTGAACGTCGGCGGCCCATCGCCCGTTGGATATCTTGATTGCCGCCGACAGCGTCGGCGCCGCAGCAGCGATGCCCGTCCAGAACATCAGGTTGAACAGGAAAGCCCCCCAGGCGCGCTCGGCTTCGCCGAACACGAGGCCGACGATTCCGACGGCGATCAACGCACCTGCGGCGCTAATCCGGTTCATGGTCGTTGCGCCTGTAGCGCTCTGATGTAGCTCACAATCGCCCAGCGCTCGTTGGGGTCGATCGCGGCGCCCATAGAGGACATGTTGCCGCCGCCATTACGAATGGTGGCGTAGATATAGCCGTCGGTCTGATTGCGGGCGCGCACATCGGTCAGGTCGATCGGCGGCCGATCACCGAAATGCTCGGCGACCACTCCCCCTCCCTTGCCGTCCATGCCGTGACACGGCGTGCAGTAGATGGCGAAGAGCCGCTCGCCACGCCCAACCGAGGCGGCATCCGGACGCTCCGGAGGGAACGAGAACACCGCCGCCTCGAAGCGATCCAAGGGTACTTCGCCGTCACGGTGAAGCGTCCCCGCGGCCGGCAGGCGCAGCTCCTCGTCGGCATGCACCGCGGCGGTCTCGTACATGTCGTTGGGCATCTCGATGCCGCAGCCGGCGGCGGCGGCGGCAAGCACCACCAGCCCGAGCATCATGATCGTGCCGGATTCGTTGCGGTCTTCGGGATCGGGTTCGTCAAGTTGCTCGACCTCGGTAGCTCCGGCGCCCACCAGGAGCTCGTCGATCTGACTCGTCCGATCTTCTTCGCACGACACAACGAGGCCGAAGTCGGCGGCGGCGAAGCGTTCGTCGTAACCGGGTCCGGCGGCAAAGCTCGGCAGCTTGGCATTGGTAAGGAAGCCGGCGAGGCCCACCAACGCGGCGAGCAGAATGGTGGTCTCGAAGGCGATGATCAGGAACGGCGGCAGCGACACAATCGGCATTCCGGAGGTGATCAGCGGCCAATACAGGGCCGTGCCTACGGTCAAAGCGAAGCCCGAGAGCAGCCCGACGATGCCCCCGAGAAGCACCCAGCGGCGCACCGGGCTGACCTCTTCATCGTCGAATTCGATCGGCACCGGAGCGTAGGTTTCGAGCACGTCGACGCGCCTCTCCCGCATGTAACTGCGGGCCGTAACCAAGGCAGCCCGATCGGCGAACGTCGCCCGCAGCCGCACGCTCAAGGCGAGCCTCCTGTGGCCGCGTCCGTTGCCGTTCCATCGTCACCGAAGCCATAGTGCAACGCCGTCTCCTTCACCTCCGCCAGCGGCACCGGCGGCACCAGCCGCACGAACAGCAGGAACATCATCAGGAACATGGCGAAGCTGCCGAAGAAGATCGCCATCTCGACGAACGATCCCGTGTACCAGCCCCAGGCAGCGGGAATGTACTCACGTCCCAGGCTGGAGGTGATGATCCAGTAGCGCTCAGAGAACATGCCGAGGTTCACGAGGATCGACAGCACGAACAACCAACGCGGCGACTGCCGGGCACGGCTCCAGAACAGCGTCAGCGGCGCGATGCAGTTGCCTACCAGCATCGCCACGAAAAGCGGCGCGTAGCGGCCGACGGTCCGCACGCGAAACACCTCCTGCTCCACCTGCTCGCCGCCGTACCAGACCATGAAGTACTCCACAACGTAGCTGTAGCTGACGATCAACGACACGAACAGGAGCAACTTGGCGACACCGTCGAGATGGCGCTTGGTGATGTAATCGTTCAGGCCGAGCCAGCCACGCATCGGGATCGACAGGGTGAGCACCATGGCGAGCCCCGACAAGATCGCACCGGCCACGAAGTAGGGCGGGAAGATGGTCGAATGCCACCCGGGGACAATCGACACCGCGAAGTCCCATGACACGACGCTGTGCACCGAGATGACGAGCGGCGTCGCCAGAGCGGCGAAGAACACGTAGACGGCGCGGAAGTGGTGCCACTGCTTGCCCGTGCCGCGCCAGCCCAACGACAACGCGCCGTAAATCTTGCGTTGCCAGCCTCTCGATCGATCGCGCATCGCCGCCAGGTCGGGAATCAGCCCGACGTACAGAAAACACGCGCTCACCGTCAGGTACGTCGTGACCGCAAAGACGTCCCAGATGAGGGGCGAGCGAAAGTTGGGCCACAGCCCCCGCTGGTTGGGATACGGCAGCAGGTAGAAGAACTTCCAGACACGACCCAAGTGAATGAGCGGAAACAACCCTGCGGTCATCACGGCGAACAACGTCATCGCCTCGGCGAAGCGTGATATCGCCGGACGCCAGCGGGCCCGAAACAGCAGCAGGATCGCCGAGATCAACGTGCCGGAATGGGCGATGCCGATCCAGAAAACGAACGTGGTGATGTAGATCCCCCAGCCCACAGGGTTCTGCAGGCCGGTAACCTGCAGCCCCTCCATCACCTGGGTCAGGAAGGCACCGAGGCCGATGGCGCAGATCACCGCCAGCCCGCCGAGCAAGGCGAAGTAGCCGGCACTGAAGCTGCCGACCGGCGCCACCAGGTCGGCATGGATGCGCGCGAGGTCGACCGTCGCGGCGTGGGCGGCTGCGGCGCCGACCGAGCGGGGACGCGTCGCCGTTTCAGGCATCTTCGTTCACCACCCGTTTCAAATAGGTGATCGCCGGGCGCGTGCCGAGCTCACCAAGCATGTCGTAGGCACGATCGGCGCCCGCGTCCGCGACTCGATTGACCGCGCTGTCCGCGTCGAGCCGATCGCCGAAGACGATGGCGTCGGCCGGGCAGGTCTGGGCGCATGCCGGGATTACTTCACCGTCGGCAAGCTCGCGTCCGTCCGCGGCCGCGGCGTCCTTGCCTGACTGGATTCGCTGCACGCAAAACGTGCACTTCTCCATGACGCCCTTGCTGCGCGCCGTGACGTCGGGGTTGAGCAGCAGATGCATCGGCTCGGGCCACAGCGGCTGTTTCCAATTGAAGCGCCGTACCTTGTAGGGACAATTGTTCGCGCAATAGCGGGTCCCGACGCAGCGGTTGTAGATCATCGCGTTGAGCCCCTCGTCGCTGTGGTAGGTGGCGTACACTGGACATACCGACTCGCACGGCGCCCGATCGCAGTGCTGGCAGAGCATCGGGACGAACATCGTCAACTCGTCGACGCGGTAACGCTCGATGCGGACCCACGCCATTTCACGTCCGTTGGCAACTGCATCCGGACCGGCAATCGCGATGCTGTTCTCCGCCGCGCAGGCGACCTCGCACGCGCCGCAGCCGATGCAGACGTCGAGGTCGATCGCCATGCCCCAGCGGTGCTCCTCGTGCTGGTGGTCGTCGTACAGATCGTTGGCTTCCAGCTCGTGCAGGAGACGCTCCCGCTCGGTCGCCGCGGTGGGCAACTCGCCCCCGGTGAGAGCGGCCAACGTGATGTGCTGGGCGATCCCCCGGTGGTGATCGGATTCTTCGGTCTGCGTCTGACGCAGCGGCACGCGGCGCCCCGTCGAGGTCACCGAAACCCGCGCCACAAGCCGTTGGATGGCACCGGAAGCCTCCTCGAGGCGCATCGGCAACAGCGTCAGGGGATTACTTCCACGCAGCGCCGCATAGCGACCGAATGCCGTGTGGCCCTGGCCGAGCGGCGCGGCCACGATGCCGGGTTTGATGGAGCGCGTTACCACGACCCCGGCTTCGAGCACGCCGTGAGCCGATGACAAGATGGCATCGTGACCATGCTGCAGGCCGAGCTCCCCGGCCGTATCGGGATGAACCTCGATCCAGCTTTCCCAGGTCGTCTTGTGGACGGCGTCGGGAAGCTCCTGCAGCCAAGGCCGATTAGCGCCGCGGCCATCGAACCATTGCAACGTCGGAAACACGACGAGCGGCGCATCGCCGGTGGCGCCATCCAAGGCCGCAGGCGCGAAGGAAATCGATTCCATCGACGTCCGGGGGTCGGCTACCTGGCCAGGATCGTTACCTACCTCCGAGCCGGTCTCCTCGCCGGGACCCGAGTCGTCATCGGCGGCAGGCGCCGGGGGGTCAGCGGCGAACCACCCACCCTGCCGCCGCGCCGCCTCCCAGAACTGTTCAAAGTCACCGGGCACGCCCTGGTCGCGCTGCAACTGCCGCCAGGAGTCCTGCACGTAGGTAGGCCAATCGTCGGCGATTTCCCTACCCTCGGCGGCGGCGATGGCAAGCAACACCTCACCGGTGGAACGCGTATCGAAGAGCGGCCGCATGGCGGGTTGCTGCAGGCCGCTGACTCCGGCGGCGGGCGTGTGGTCGCCCCACGACTCCAGCGGCGTGTGGTCCGGGAGAACGAGGTCGGCCCGCGCCGTCGTCTCGTCGAGATAGCTGGCAAAACTGATCAGCGTGGGGCCGCCGTCCAGGGCCTCGGCAAACCCGGCATCAGGAGGCAGCGAGTGCAGCGGATTGACGTGATGCACCAGCAACGTGGCAATCGACCTCTGTCGCATCCCGTCGATCAAAGCGGCGATTTCCAAGCCGGAAGACAGCCGCCCGATGGCCTGCGGCCGATCGTAGTGAACCCGCGTGCCGATCGCCCCGAGCAGAAGGTTGAGAATCGCAACGGCGGTTTCCAGCGCGGTTGCGTTGGCGCCCAGCGCCGCGGCTCCACCGCCGAGAACGACGGCGTTCGACGCAATCAGCGAGGCCGCCAGCGACTCGAGCTCCGACGCCGGAACCGCCGCCTGCGCGGCGGCCGCGCCGAGATCCATCGCTCCTCCCGCCGTCAGCATGCCGCGGACCCGACCGTGCTCCTCGGGGGGCAACAGCGACTCTCCGGAATCGAGCACGGCGAGCGCCAATCCCGCCGCCACGCTCGCCTCGGTCCCCGGCTGTACGGCGATCCATCGATCAGCGTTCTCGCCGGTGAGACCGCGGCGCGGCGAAATTTGGACGTGGTTGCCCTTGCCACCGTCGCGATAGCGATGCGCCGTGGCGTACTGGCGGGTCAGCGCGACGTTCGACACCCACGTCTCGAGAAAGTCGGCGCCGAACGAAACGATCAGCTCGGCGGTGTCGAGCTCATAGGCGGGTACCGCGCTCCGACCCAGCACGATGGCGCCGGCGGCCGCCACGGGTTCATAGCTCAACGGCTCGTAGCGCACTCGAGTCGACCCGTCGTAGGCGACGAGCCATTCGTCGATCAGCCGGTCGAGCGAGCCGGTAACACTGTGCCCCAGCCACGCCACTTGGCCCTGCCCCAATGCCACCTGCAACTGGCGGAGCGCGGTGTCCCAGGACGTCGGCTGCAACTCGCCGTCGATGCGCATCAGGGGTTGGCGAATCCGATCGGGATTGTACGTGCCCTGCAGCGAAGCTTGCCCGCGGGCGCACAGTGCACCTCGATTCACCGGGTGGTCGGGATTGCCTTCCATTTTGATCGCCCGGCCTTCGCGAACTTTGGCGAGCACGCCGCAACCGGCGGGGCATTCGCGACAAACCGTGGCATACCAGACCGACTTGCCGACGACGATGTCGTCGGGGGGAATCAAGTGCGGGATCACCTGCCCGGGATCGACGCCGGTGCACGCCGCGGTGGTAAGCGCCGCGGTACCCCCGGCAATCGTCTTGATGAACTCTCTGCGGGACGCCCGCGTGGCCCCTCCCGCCGTCTTGGCGGACGGGGTGCGTTTCGGCTTCCTTCGCCGGTCGCGCATCAGTAGTGACACGTGAGGCAATCCACCGACGCCTCGCGTTCGGTGTGGCAGTCGAGACAAAACCCCATTGTGAACTCGTTCACTTGATATACGCGGGCCATCTCCTGGATCTCGCCATGGCAGGACTGACACGCGACGTCGGCACGGACGTGGGGCGCGTGGCTGAAGCGAACGTGTTCGGGCACGTCGTTGATCTGCGTCCAGGCAATCGCCTCGGCCCGCTCCATGTAGCCCGCGAGCTTCTGGACTTCTGCGGAATCGGTAGCCGCAACGACGTGGCACCCCATGCACGTGGCCACCGGAGGAACACCGGCTACGGGGGAACGGCGAGCGTCGTAGTGACAGAACTGGCAATCGAGATTGAGCTGGCCGGCGTGCACCTCGTGCGAGTACTCAATCGGTTGGACGGGTGCGTCGGGTGGACGAAGAGCAGACACCACACCCGCTCCGATGATCACGAAAACGATGATGGCGGCGCTGATCAGCAGCCCGAGCCGCGCTCTCCCCGACTCGTTCGGCGATCGCGAAGTCGTTGACGCAACGCGCCCAGAGCGCAGAAAAACTCGGTTCATCGCGGCCTTCGCCCCCAACGGATAGCTGTAAGCGCTGTTATTTCGAAGCGTCGGGGTCAGTGCGAACCATACGCCGGAGCGTCGTGCGTGTGGACGCCGGCAGCCGCGTCGTCGTTGCCGGTAGCGGCGCGTTGCCGGTACATCATGTTGAGCATGCGGCCTTCTATGCCCTTTACGTCCTCGGTGTTGATTCCGGCGATGCTTCCCTGGCCGGCCGCCCAACCCAGAAGGCACTCGCCACACACGCCGTCACCGTTCTTGAGCCGGTCGCCACACGGGCACATGCCCATTGCCAGGGCGCAGAAGCCGCATGACGGTTCGAGGCAGCAGGTGTACATGCCGAGCTCGGCCTTCACCTGTTTCAGGTCCTCGCGGATCTGGCTGAGTCGGTCGAATTGGCCGGCGGAAACAAACGCCAAGCTGAGGGCCAGCAGCGTGGCCAGACACGTGAAAACAATCAGGCCTTTGCGCACAACAACCTCCTTAATAGCAGTGGACACGTTCCGCCGAAGTGGAGCACGGCGTGCCGGGTCATCGCAAGCCGTCGAGCAGCGACGTCGGCACCATCCAGACGTGCCCCCCGAAGCCGCGCGAAAAATAGAACGTCTTGCCGTCGGGAGACATCATCGGGCCGTAGTCGTGACCGACGTTGTTGACGTGCAGGCCGAGCGATGCCGGCGGCGTCCAGCCGTCGCCGTCGCGGTACACGACGTAGAGATCGCCTTGACCCTGCGCGTTCTCGTTGGCTTGTGGAAAGCTGAAGATAATGAAGCTACCGTCCGGCGCGATCCACGGGTCCGCTTCGGCGAACGCCGTGTTCACAGGACGGCCGATGTTCGCCGGCGTCCCGATCCCGCCGCGCCAAGCAGGTGCGATCCACAGGTCGACGTTGCCCTCGGCATCACCGCGCGCAAACACCAGCGTTCCATCGGCGGCAACCGCCGGATAGCTGTCGTCGAACTCGGAGCTGGCGGCTGTAACATGAACGGGTTCGCCCCACTCGCCGCCGTCGCGCCCGACATACCAGATGTCGGCGTCGCTATTCGCGGCGCCGCCGGCGATGGGCCGATTCGATGCGAAATACAGACGCCGGCCGTCGGGTGATACGGAGGGCTCTCTATCAGAGAACTCGCCGGAAAAAGGAGCGATCTGCGGCTCGCTCCAGCCGCCGTCCCCGCGCTTGGTCAAGAAGATCGCCTCGCGTGCACCGGGAATCGACCGTGTGAAGAACACCCTGTCACCGGCGGGGGCAAAGGCGATGCCGTAGTCACTCGTATTGGCCCCGAAGATATCTTCGGCAAAGCGCTCGGCAGCGCTGACGAACTCGGCGTCCGCCTCGTGATCGTGCTCGGCGGTGTCATTGTCCTCATCTGCTGGCGGCGGCGCGCAGGCGACGAGAGCAGCCAGTAAAACGCAAGTCAGGGTCGTTTTGTGCATGTTGGCTAGGCGCCCGACAACTCCCGATACCAGGCGGTGAACGCAACCTCATAGTAACGCGGCGAGAACATGAACCACTCGCCGAGACCTGCGGGGACCTGATAGCTCGCCGCCGCATCGGCGACCGGTACGCCGCGCTCGTGCGCCGCCTTTGCCGCTTCGCCGACGCTCTCGAGGACGGCGAGAAAAACGCGCATCTCGTCGTAGTCGGCGAGCGACCCATGACCGGGCACGTAGATGGCGCCGCGATCGGCAAGCAGGCTGTTGCACGCCGTCCACAGACGCGTCGGAATGGCGTCGACGTAGTTGGGGAACATTTCGTTCCATACCAGGTCGCCACAAAAAACGACGCGGGGGTCGTCGACCCTCACCGTCAGGTCGCTCGGGGTGTGACCGACGCGGGAGTTCACCTCGACGACGCGTCCGCCGAGGTCGACCGCGACCGGCGCCGTATCGTCGGCCACCGTCGCTTCGTCGGCAAGCACGTCGAAGGGCGAAACAGCCTCGCTGTCGCGGCCGCTCAACGATTCCCGCAACAGCCGGCGCGTCGTCGGCGTGTGGAGCACGATCGGCACGAAGCTGTCGTCGCGATAGCCAGCCAGCCCCGTCGAATGATCACCGTGGTAGTGCGTCAACACCACGTGCGTCGGGCGCCGACCCGTGATCTCGTAGGCGCGCGCCGCCAGCCATTGCGCGCCCTCGACCGACGCGAAGCCCTCGATCAGCATGACGCCCTCGGTACCGGCGATGATGCCGCCATTCGACAGCGTCTGGCGTGCCTCCAGAGGCGTCGAGACCAGTGCCCAAATGCCCTCGCCCAGGCGCTCCAATCGACCGAAGGGCTCCGTGGTGATGACCTCGCCCTTCTGCCTCGCGGCGAACCGGTGGCGCGCCGACGCCGGGGCGGCGGCAAGGGTGGATAGCAAGTGGGCGGCGCACCCGGCCGAACCTGCGATTACGGATCGACGCGAGCACCGCGTTTCTCTCAGCTGATTCGGAAGAACCATGAAAGCTCTCGCCGGTGAAAGGACGCGAAAACGGCGCCACTATACCAACGTTGCCACCCGTCAAAAAGTAACGCCCGCCGCTCAATCGACGCGCAGGGCGAGCACCGGGTCGATGGAGGTCGCCCGCCGCGCCGGCACCAAACAGGCGATGACGGCCGCCGCGACGAGCACCAACGCCACGGCGACGAACGTCCAGGGGTCTCTGCAGCTCCTCCTCGAGCTCGGCGTCGAGGCCTTGTCTATCGATCAGGGCGCGCAGAGGGTGCTGCAGTTTCTGGATCAAAGACATATCAATTCAATCGGTACGCAACGCTACGATCGGGTCGACCGCCGTTGCCCGGCGTGCCGGCACCAGGCAAGCGATCACGCCGGCCAGCACGAACACCGCACCGACGGCGACAAAGGTGAACGGATCGCTGGGTGCCGTTTCGTAAAGCAACCCGGCGATCACTTGCCCAAGCATGAGCGAACCGGCAAGACCGATTAACAGGCCGGCGCCGACGAGCATCAGGCCGTCCTTGATGACCATCACCAGCACGCTGCCGCGTTGCGCGCCGAGCGCCATGCGGATGCCGAACTCCTGGGTGCGCTGGCTGACCGAAGTGGCGATAACACCGGTAATGCCGACCAGCGTGATCAATAACGCCACCCCGGCGAACAACCCGAGGAGCAGCGCCGTGACCCGCGGGGTTGCCAGGTTGCCGCTGCGAATCTCGGCCATCGTGCGGAAGTTTTCTACCGGCTGCTCGGCATCCACCGAGTGCACCGCATCGCGGATTTGCTGCGCCACCAGCGCCGGCTCGGCGCTGCTTCGCACCACGATCCGCCCACCGAAGGCGCCCGCCTGCCGAGACGGCAGGAACGCCTGTTCCTCGGGTTCGGTGTCGACGCCGGTCTGACGCACGTCGCCGACTACACCGGCGATCTCGAGCCAGTTGTCGCCGCCGAAGGAAATTCGCTCCCCGACCGGATTCTCACCGGGCCAGTTGGCGCGCGCCATCGACTCGTTGACGATGGCGATCGGCAAGGCCTCCTCGTGATCGAGCTCGGTGAACAAACGGCCTGCCTGCAACGGCACCCCCATGGCATGGAAGTAGCCCTCCGTCACCTGCTTTACCCGCACCTGGGGTCGGAGCTGGGGATTCTCGTAGACCTGGCCCTCGATCTCGAAAGGTGTCGGCGGCGGGCCGCCAAGCAACGGCAGGCTGCTCGTTGTGGCAGCCGCGGATACTCCGGGGCTCGCCTCGAGCCGCTCGAGGATGTCACGGAACAGACGCCGAACCCCCTGGCCACCTGGGTACTTCGTCCAGTTGGGAAAGGCTTCGGCGGTGACGATGTTCTCGACCGCAAAACCCGGGTCGATGTTGCTGAGCTTGTAGAAGCTGTTGAGCATGAGCCCGGCGCCGATCACCAAGACGAATGAAACGGCCACTTGGGCAACGATCAGGGCGCTGCGGGCCCGCTGGCAGCCGCCGCCGACCGTGCTCTGGGCGCTGCCTTCCTTGAGCGAGGTAACCAGATTCACACGGCGCGAGAACGCCGGAATGGCGCCGAATACGACGCCGGTGAGCACCGAGATGGCGAGCGTGAAAGCCAGCACCCAACCGTCGATGCCGATTTGCTGCAGGCGCGGTGTGAAGTTGCCCATGAAGGCGGTCAGCACGTCGATACCCCGTGATGCCAACAACAGCCCGAGCGCGCCACCGACCAACGCCAGGATCGTGCTCTCGACAACCAGCTGGCCGAGCAGGCGGCTGCGGCCGGCGCCCATCGCGGTGCGTACGGCGAGCTCACGCTCGCGGCGCATCATGCGTGACAGTGTCAAGTTGGCGACGTTGGCGCAGGCAATCAACAGAACCAGGCCGGAAGTACCCAGAAGGATGAGCAACATCGGCCGGGCGTTCTCGGTGAGCTGCTCGAACAGCAGCATCGAGTCGGCCGAGAACCCGGCCTCCTCGCTGTAACTGTCGGGAAAGTCCTCGATGAGTCGCGTCGCCATTGCGCCCATGTCGGAATTCGCCGACGTGAGCGTGGCCTCCGGAGCCAGGCGCCCGAACACGTTCAGGGCCCGGAAGGCGTTGCGGTTGTCGTGCATGTTGCGCTCGCCGTTGGCGCGAAACGGGCACGAAACCGTGGGCATGTAAACGTCGTTGTGGCGCGGGTGCTGAGGGAACGGCGGCAGGATGCCGACCACCTCATGGGGCCGGTCGTTCATCTCGAACACCTGTCCCACGATGCCCGGATCGCCGCCGAACTTTTGCTGCCAGTACTCGTGGCTGAGCATCAGCACGGCGTCGGCATCGAGCACATCGTCGGCGGCGTTGAAGGTGCGCCCGTGGATAGGCACAACGCCGAGCATGTCGAAGAAGTCGTGTGATACGACGCCGGTCAAAACGCGGTCCGGCTCGCCGTGGCTCAGCAGCGTAAACGACATGGAGTGGTACTCGACCACGCTTTCGAACGTGCCGAGCTGGTCGCGATACTCCATCACCTCTTTGATCGAGAACGCGAGGTTGTCACGTCCGAGGCCGGGCGCGTGCTGCTGCAACAGAACGATCTCGTCGGGGTTGCGATACGGCAAGGGCCGCAGCAACACGCCGTTGATGACGCTGAAGATGGCCGTGTTGGCGCCGATTCCCAACGCCAGCGTCAGTACGGCAAGGAGGGAAAAGCCGCTGTTCTTGCGCAGCGTGCGCAGTCCGAAGCGAATGTCCTGAAGCAAGTTCTCGAACGCGATCATGTGGTCTTCCTCGGGGGGAGCCGAGTGTTTCTGCTGTAGATGAGCCCTCGTCGAGGAGGCACGAAGCCCTCCCTGTTCGAACCGCTACGCCGTGCGCAGGATTCGGGCAACCGCCCCTGACAGGCGCTCCCAGTTCTCGGTTTCCTCGGTTAGCTGTGTGTCGCCGGCACGGGTCAACGAGTAGTACTTGGCACGCCGGTTGTTCTCCGACGTGCCCCATTCCGACTTGATCCAGCCTTGCTGCTCGAGACGATGCAGCGCCGGGTACAACGAACCCTGGTTGATCTGTAGCACGTCCTTGGAAATCTCCTGGATGCGCTGCGAGACGCCCCAGCCGTGACTCGGGCTCGACGCTAGCGTCTTGAGGATCAGCATGTCCAGGGTCCCCTGGAGCAGATCTGATTTGGCTTTGGTCATGTTGCCTTCTCTTCGGGTCGGGCGTTCCTCTAGATGTTCTACAAGAGCGTACGCACGCTCTTGTAGATTGTCAAGGGGAGGAATCCATCGGATCGGCGCGAGAAATACGCGTGTACCCCCGGGAGTTTTTCAGCCCCCTGCTATAGATTCGGACCGCGATGAGCGCCGAGACCACCACCAGACGGTCACCTGAACAGAAACCCCTTCATCTCGAACGCAAACTGCCGCTCCGGGTCCCCCACGGCGAGGAGCTCACGTGAATCTGCTGTCAATCAAAATCGTCGCGGCAGTCGCGATCCTGGTGGTCAGCTGCATCGGAGGGGCGATCCCCATCGTTGCCGGCCGCTGGGAAGGCAGCCGGAAGCTGTTCTCGCTCGGCAACGCCTTCGCCGGCGGCATCTTTCTCGGCGCCGGATTCATCCACCTGCTACCCGACGGCACCGAAAAACTGGAAGGGATGTCCGACTATCCGCTCGCCGGGTTGTTGGCAGCGCTCAGCTTGGCGCTGTTGCTGCTCATCGATCGCGTCCTGTTCAGTCACGACGACCTCGCGGGAAACGCCGGGAACAAGGCGGCGCCGTATGTGCTCGCCGTCGTCCTCTCGGTGCACTCGATCATCGCCGGTACGTCCCTGGGGTTGGAGACCCACGTGTCGACGACGATCGTCATCTTGCTGGCAATCCTGTTTCACAAGGGCTCGGCGTCGTTCGCCTTGATGGTCAGCACGCACAAAGCCGGCATGCCGGTAGGAACGCAAAAGGGTATCCTGGCCATCTTCGTCACGATGACGCCGCTGGGCTTGCTTCTCGGCTCGGTGGCGTCGGCAGTGCTCACCGGTGACACGGCCACGTTGGTAGAAGGTTCATTCGATGCCCTGGCAGCCGGAACGTTCCTCTACGTCGCGGTACTCGACATCATTGACGAAGAGCTCTCCGAAGAGGAAGACAGGTTGACCAAGTTCGGTCTGATCCTGTTAGGAATCGTCTTCATGGCGCTGCTGGCGATCTGGGCTTAGCAGGCCATCACATTTCCACCACGGCCTGCTACAAGGCCGCCACCATCCCGGACCGAAAATGAAACGAACGCACGCACTCGCCCATGACTGAGTTCAGATTTCTGCCGCTGGAGTCCTATGAGGAGTACCCGCCCGAAGAAATGCGGCGGCGGGCTGCCCAGTTCTACACTGAAACCAAACGACGCCGCACAGTGCGCCATTTTTCCGATCGGCCGGTGGACCGTACGGTCATCGACGACTGCCTGCGCGCCGCGGGCACTGCCCCGAGCGGCGCCAACCTGCAGCCCTGGCACTTCGTCGTCGTTAGCGACCCGGAGATCAAGCGACAGATCCGCGAGGGTGCCGAAAACGAAGAACGCGAATTTTACGGTCATCGTGCGCCCAAGGAATGGCTCGAAGCGCTGGCCCCTCTGGGAACGGATCAGAACAAGCCGTTCCTCGAGACAGCCCCCTACCTGATCGCGATCTTCGTGCAGAATTCGGGCGCGCAGCCGGACGGCACTCCCATCAAGCACTACTACGCCGTCGAATCGGTAGGGCTGGCCAGCGGCATCCTGATTGCCGGGCTGCACCACGCCGGCGTCGTGACGCTCACCCACACGCCGAGCCCGATGAAGTTTCTCAATGAGATTCTCGAGCGCCCGGCCAACGAAAGGCCCTTTCTGCTATTGGTCGCCGGCTACCCGACCGACGACGCCCTGGTACCCGACATCGCTCGCAAAGAGCTCGACGAGTTTGTAACGTCGATCTGAGCTCGCCGCCCACAACAGGCGCACGCGAGCTCGAAACAACGTGGAGGTGGAGTCATCTCGACCGACGTAAGGCGCAAAGTCGCGCTGATCACCGGCGCCTCGGCGGGCATCGGCATGGCGCTGGCCAGTGTGTTCGCGCGCCAGCGGAATGACTTGATTCTCGTCGCCCGACGCGGCGACCGGTTGCAGGAAATTGCCGACGACCTGCGCGCCGGCGCCGGCGCCGAGGTTCACGCAATCGCGGCCGACCTGGCGGCCCCCGACGGCAACCAGATCCTCTTCGAGAAGGTCCGACAGCTCGACCTCGACGTCGAGTACCTGGTCAACAACGCCGGCTTCGGCACGTTCGGCCCCTTCTCCGAAATCGATGCCGATCGCTCGATGGACCTCGTCCGGCTCAACGTCGGCGCGGTCACCGAGCTCAGCGCGTTGTTCCTACCTGCGATGGTCGAAAGAGGCAGCGGCAGGATCATGAACGTGGCGTCGCTGGCAGCGTTCATGCCCGGACCACTGATGGCCACATACTACGCCAGCAAGGCCTACGTCCTGCATTTTTCCGAAGCGCTCTCCGAGGAGCTCGAGGGCTCCGGGGTTACGGTGACCGCCTTGTGCCCCGGGCCGGTGCGAACGGAGTTTCAGGACGTCGCCGACATGCATGACTCGGGTCTGGTCGCAGGAAAGCAATTGATCAGCGTCGCGGCCGTCGCGGAATTCGGCTATCGCGCGATGATGGAAGGCAAACGGATCGCGATCCCCGGACTGGCGATGAAGCTCATGGCGTTCGGCGTGCGCTTCGCGCCGCGCCGCTTCGTCGCCAAGTACGTACACCGCTTGATGGAGGAAAGACAACGATGATCCCCGACGACTCAGCACACGGACGTGTTTGGGCGATGTTCTTCAGCCGCCAGATCCTCGGCTTCATCTTCCTCATGGCCGGCGTCTTCAAAGTATTCCAAATGGGACCGCTCACCCATGCCCAGAACCTGTTCGTCGAGCCCTACGCCGGCACATTCCTGCCTATTTGGTCGCTCTGGTTCACCGGCTGGCTCGTTCCGATCGTAGAGCTGATCGCCGGCGGCCTCCTTATCCTCGGCCTGCGGGTTCGCGACGCGCTCGTGGCGCTCGGCTTCGTCCTCGTGCTCGTGACCTTCGGCCACCTGCTCCTGGAGCCGCTCTACCGCTTCAACGCCCACGTGATCCCGCGGTGGATGCTGATGGTCATGTGCTTTCTGCTGCGCGATGACGACATGCTGTCGATCGACCACTTCCTGGCGAACCGCGGAAATTAGAAGGCCGCGCGCCGCCGATTGTCGCGGCGGGAATGAGAGCCGCTTCGCAGGGGGGCGAAGCGACAAGATAGGGGGTACAATCGGCCCCACTGCCCTGCCGGCACCTTCCACGCCCACCTCCCCAGAAGTGAACTGCCACGATGCCGCATTATTTCGAGCGAGAAGCCGACGGAACTCTGAAGATCGAAGTCGAGAAGCGCGGTAAGGAAATGCTTTGGGACGCCTTACTGAACAAGGGAACCGCGTTCACCCGGGAAGAGCGCGACACGTTCAAGCTCAACGGATTGTTTCCCTCGGAGGTCAACACCATCGAGCAGCAGGCCGAACGCACCTACGGCGCCATCTGCCGCAAAACCACTCCTCTCGAGAAGTACATCGGCCTCGCCGACCTCCAAGACCGCAATGAGACGCTGTTTTACAGGTTGCTGACGGAGCACATCGTCGAGTTCATGCCGATCGTCTATACGCCGACGGTGGGCGAGGCAGGGTTCCACTTCAGTCACATCTTCCGGCGCGGCCGTGGCGTGTGGATCACGCCCGACCATCGGGGCCGCATCAAGGACGTCCTCGGCACCTTCGCGAAGCCTTACGTGCGGTTGATCGTAGTCACCGACGGCGAGCGCATCCTCGGCCTCGGTGACCAGGGCGCCGGCGGCATGGTGATCCCGATCGGCAAGCTGTCGTTGTACGCGGCGTGTGCCGGGTTGCATCCCTCCGTCACGCAGCCGATCGCCATCGACATCGGCACCGACAATCGGCACCTGCTCGATGACCCTCTGTATCTCGGCTATCCGCACGAGAGATTGCGCGGCGAGGAGTACTACTCGCTCATCGACGAGTTCGTCGAGGCGGTGAAGGAGTGCTTTCCCGAAGCGCTGCTGCAGTGGGAAGACTTCAAGAAAGTCAACGCCTTCGATTTGCTCGCCAAGTATCGGGACGAACTGTTGTCGTTTAACGACGACATCCAGGGAACCGCGGCGGTCACGATCGCCGGCCTGGTGGCCGCGTGTCGCGTCATGGGCGGCCAATTGAGCGAGCAAAAAATCGCCATCCTCGGCGGTGGGGCGGCGGGCGTCGGCATCGCCCAACAACTGCGCGGCGCCTTTGAGCGTGAGGGCAAGAGCGCCGACGAGATCACGCGTTCGATCGCGATCCTCGACAGCCGTGGCCTCATTCACACCGGACGAGA
Source organism: Acidobacteriota bacterium (assembly GCA_965214245.1). Taxonomy (GTDB): domain Bacteria; phylum Acidobacteriota; class UBA890; order UBA890; family UBA890; genus CBDCBL01. Next base: position 6,970 of record CBDCBL010000007.1, on the reverse strand, counting down.
GGGACTCGACGAGCACAAGAAGGAATTCGCCTGGCCGCATGAGCTGGCCACCGAGCACGACCTGATCCCCGAGGAGAAGATCGATCTCGAGCAACTCGTGGCAGCCATGAAGCCGACCATGCTGCTCGGCATCAGCGGCGTTCCCGGCACGTTTACCGAAGGAATGATTCGCGAGATGGCCAAGCACTGCGAGCGACCCGTGATCTTTCCGATGTCGAACCCCACGGACAAAACCGAGGCTTTCCCTGTCGATCTGGTGGAGTGGACGGAAGGCCGCGCTCTGATCGCCACCGGGAGCCCGTTCGAACCGATCCAATACGAAGGACGGACGATCCACGTCAGCCAGGCCAACAACGTCTACATTTTCCCGGGGGTCGGCCTCGGGGCGCTGGCCGCCAGGGCAACAAAGGTGACGGACTCGATGCTCACCGCCGCCGGCAGGTCGCTTGCCGATCAGGTGTCGGAGGAAGACCTGGCAGCCGGCAAGCTCTACCCGCCGCTCGCCGACATGCGAAACATCACGCGCAACATTGCCGAGGCCGTTGCCCAGCAGGCCTTCGACGACGGCCTCGCACAGGCCGAGGGCGACGTAGCCGACCTGGTGGACGAACTGGTCTGGGAGCCAGCTTATCCGAAGCTGGTGCCGGTGTAGCCCACACGAAGGCTGTCCTGACGCCGCTCGGATCAGCTGCGAAGCGGCGGTAGTCCGATCGGTCGCGCGCGCTGGATTTCTTGCGCCACGGCGAGCACATGCTCCTCGCTCTGCGATCCGCCGACTACCTGCAGACCTACCGGCAGACCACCGCTGTCGAGACCGGCCGGCACCGAGGCAATGGGCAATCCGGTGAGGCTCAGGATGAACGTCAGGGCCACCCAGTCGATGTGGGTTTTCATGTGCTTGCCGCTGCTGGTTTCCGGGTAGTTCTGCTCCACCGGAAACGGCGGCACCGCCATACACGGCGTCAGCAGGTAGTCGTAGCTCCGGAAAAACTCGTAGAACTGCTCCCATATGCGCCCGCGATCGCGGTGGGCGCGGGCGAGCTCCTCGCTCTTCAGCTCGAAGCCGGCGCGAACGTTGGCGGCGAGGTTGGGGCCGAATTCGTCGAGCACGTCGAGACGTGAGTGCTGGCGCGCCACCATCCACAGGGCGCGCAGCGCCAGGAAGGCGCTCCACCCGTACGACAGGTCGAGCTCGATTTCGTCGACGGAGGCTCCTGACTGACCCAACTCCGTGGCCGCCTCGCGACACACGGCCTGGATTTCCTCGTCGATGCCGATGCCGGCGATGTCCGGACAATCCGCAATCTTCACGCCGCTCTGCTGCCCTTGCTGAACAACGTCGACAAAATTGCGGCCTTTGATCGACTGGCGCACCGGCGCGATCTTGCTCCCCCCGGCGACGGCCGCGAACAGCAACGCGACGTCCTCCGCCGCGCGCCCCATGCCGCCCGTGACCTCCATGTCGTCCCAGAGGAATTCCGAAGGCCAGGTGGTGATCATCCCCGGCGACGGCCGCAGGCCGACGACGCCGCAAAACGACGCCGGGATGCGCAACGAGCCACCGAGATCGGTGCCCTGGGCCAGGGCGATCATGCCGCTCGCCAGCCCCGCGGCACCTCCTCCCGTGGACCCGCCCGCCGAAACCTCGGTATCCCAGGGATTGCGGGTCGCCCCGAATACATCGTTGAACGTGTGCCCACCGGTTGCGAACTCGGGGGTGTTCGTCTTGCCGAGGATAATGGCGCCGGCCTCCTTGAACCGGCGAACCACCAGCGCATCGGTGTCGGGCACGTAGTCTTTGAACATCGGTGAAGCGTAGGTCGTGCGCATGCCGGCCGTTTCGGTGACGTCCTTGATGCCCACCGGGACTCCGGTCAGCGGACCCGGGTCATCGCCGGCAGCGAGTCTCTCTTGCAGTGCCCGGGCCTCGTCGACAGCCTTGTCGTTGAACGTAACGACTGCGTTGATCGTGCCGTTGTGTTGCTCGATGCGCGCCAGGCACGCCTCGACGATCTCCACGGGCGACAGCTCGCCGGCAGTCACCCGACGCCGCATCTCCGACGCTGACAGCAGGGCGATACTCATCGACCAGCTCGGCGTCCGCCCGACTCCAGCTGCAACGCGGCGGCGGCGGCAACGTCAGAGCCGCCCTCCGTCAAGTACAGCCATACCGGGTCTAGGCATCCCGCATCGACGGCAACCGCCAGCCGGCTGCTGTACACGATGCGTTCGGACGGCGCCGTGCCGTACACGAAGGCGCCGACCCACGGCAGGTGGTTCGAGAACGCCGTGTCGAGGTTGGGGTTGAGATCATCGTCGTCGACGAGCACCAGACATTCGCCGATCGCCGGAATTGCGACGAGGCGTCGCATGTCGCTGACTGCCCGCATCGCCAGGCCGGCCCCAGCGACGACGCGCTTGTTGCGGTCCCAGGCGAAAAAGGGCCAACCGCCGAGAATCACGACGAGCAACACCGCGGCGAAAGCAGATGCGGCGCGCCGGCGCCGGTCGTGGAGCATCGCGAGCCCGGCGGCGAGCGCCGCTCCAACGATCAGATGCACCCCGAAGGCGGCAAAGTAAACGTATAGACTGGAACGGCTTGCCACTGGCAGTGTCGGCAGTAGTCCGACGAGAAACCAGGTCAGGCCGATGGGCGCCGCGTCTCCCGCGGCTGTGCTCATCGAACGAACCACGTCACGCAGAGCGCCGCACATTGCGGCGGTTGCGAGCAAGAGCACTGCAATCACGACGCCTGTCGCGATGACACGGCCCGTGTACTCGAGTAAATTCGGCAGCACCGCGCGAGTCGTGTACTCGTAGCCCGCCACCGGGCGCCCACGGCTGGCGCGCCCCGAGCGCCACGCGCACCCCCAGATACATGATCCATAGTGTCAGTGGGCCGGCCATCCAGTTCCACGGGCGGCGGCGATACAAGAAAAACGCCATCAGGATCGGCAACCCGGCGACCGCCTCGTATGACCCGAGCGCCACCACGAAGGTCACCAGCGCAGCCGCGTAACCGAAGACCCCAGCCTGCTCGGCGCACCACCGGTCCCACAGCCACAGCGTCGCCAGCGCGGCTGCCGCGCGCCGAGCAAAGCGCCGCGACCGCTCAACCAGAGCAACGCCATGTTGGTGTGCGGGTGACCGAGTGCGGCCAACACTACGGCGGCGGCCGCTGCAGCGGGCGTTCGTGAGAGTCGCCGTGCGACGCCGGCAAACAGCACCAGGGCCAGTAGATGCAGGCCGAGGTTGGTTATCGAGAAGGCCAGCGGGTCATGGCCGGCACGGGCCAGATCGAACGACCACACCAGTGCGGTGAACGGTCGGTAGAAACCGGCGGTGTCGGTGAACACACGCGTCAGATCGGCGCCCGAGTGGATGCGTGCCTGCCACAGCCAGCGGAAGTCGTCGGTCTGGAAGCCGGCTCCCAGCGCTGGCCAAGTCGCGACGATGGCGAGCAGCAGGGCGGTCACCAGGCCGAGCAACAGAACCTTGGATGGGCGCGGATGGGTCTCGGAGTACACGCCGCGCATCGTACAAGAACGCTCCGTGAAACTCACTGGCCCCCGGCGCCCGGCGAGGCACCGCCACGACGCCCGCTTGGTGCCTCAAACAACGCAAAAGCCAAATCCGTTTATGCTTTCCTGAGACGGCCACGCGAATACGGTTGTCCCAGGAGGAACGATGCCCCGCTTTCGTGCTTATCTCGTGTTGTCGGTGGACGGCTACACCGCCGATGAAAACGGCGTCGTCGGCCGGCCCGATCCGTATTTCAGCCCCGAGCTCGGCTTCCACGAGTTCGTTGAATACGGGTCTCGGCAATGACCGATTCGCCATCCACGGGCACCGCTGCGGCAACCGACGTCGCCGCGGCCTCGCCACGGGTCGACGACACGCCACTCTCGAGAATCATTATTGTCCTGGATCAGACCAAAGACGTGGTGAATATCGCCGGCGTGATCCGCGTGATGATGAACACGGGGTTGTCGCGCCTGCGGCTGGTCAAGCCCGACGCGTTCGACATTCGCCGCATCGACGGCATCGCCCACCGCAGCCGCGACATCGTCGAGACGACCGAGTTTTTCGAAACCCTGCCGGAGGCGGTGGCCGACAGCATCTATGTGATCGGCACTTCGGCACGCGCCCGGGCCGCCGAGCGCAACACGGCGCGGCCGCGCGCCATCGCCCCCGCGGTCGTCGAACGGGCCCACGATGGTCCGGTGGCCATACTCTTCGGCCGCGAGGACAAGGGCCTTTCCACCGACAGCCTCGACCTCTGCCACGAGGTCATCGGCATTCCCACCGATCCCGGCCACTACAGCCTGAATCTGGCCCAGGCTTGCCTCATCATTTGCTACGAGCTGTTGCTCGCCGCTGGCTCTCCCGATCAGGAAGTGCCACCGGCCAGCGGCAAGAAGTGCCGCGCCACACCGCCGGCGACGCAGCAAGAACTGGAAGCAATGTACGCGGCGCTCGACGACGGCCTGCAGCGGATCGACTTCTATCGGGCGCGCGAGGCGGCAGCCGTGTTGCGCACTTTACGCACGCTGCTGGGCCGCGCCGAGCCGTCGCGGCGCGAGGCCAAGCTCGTGGAAGCGATTGGCTTCCGGATTGGGCATCATCTGGATCGAGTGGCGCGCGGCGACAACGACGGGGAACGCTGATCACATGTTCGAACTCAGAGAAACGATCGCCGGACGCTTCGAGCTGGTCCGTCGGTTAGGCATCGCTCAACGTATCGGGAGGGCGACCCTGTCGAAACGCACGCCCCAAACGCGTCCCGTGCTCAACCGGAAACCGTCGATCTCGCCCGCATCGTCGCGCGTGAAGCGCAGCACCCGCCCGCCGGCGTTGAAGCCGTCGACGTAGGTGGGCCTCAAGCGGCGGTCGTCGAGCTTGCGATGTTTGATCACGAGGCCGCGGTTCTCGACAACAACGATGTAGTCGGTTCCGAGCTCCTCACTGCGATAGCGGCCCGCGTATGAGGCGAGGCCGGCAGCATCGAGATCGGCGGCCGGAACACGCTGCAAGATCTGCGGATCGTCGGCGTCGGCGGGCACCTTGAGGACTATCCCACCATCGGGACCACGGTTCTCGAAGATCATAAGCCGGCCGCCACCCTCGACGACAAACTGCCCCGGGGCAACCGGAAGCAGCCGGCGTCGCTGATTGGTGATCTGGTAGAGCTGCCCCTGGCGCACGGCGAGGCGCGCGACTCTGTCTGTCTTCGAGTTCCAGTACATGCCGGCGTAGGACTGCAGCTCGACCTCGCTCACCTCAATCTCGTCAACGTCGGCGTTGTCGTTGCCGTCGGCCTCCACCATCTGGTCGCCGAGATAAACCTCCCCCACTTGTCGCGCCAGCCCTCCCGGGTTCGACGCCGAAAAGTTGCACAGCACCGCCACGCTCAGCTCTTTCTCGGGATAGCGCAAGAAGTTGCTGCGATAACCGGCGTCGGCGCCGCCGTGCCCGACGGTGGCGAGCCCATTGTGCGTGCCGTGCGCAAGCGCAAAGGCGTACGGAATCTCGGCGCCACCGTTGAGCACCCCACGAGTGTGCAAGCGTTCGATCAGTTCCGTGCCGCCGACCTCGCCGCTGTAGAAGTTGGCGTCCCAGCGAGCCAGGTCTTCGACGGTCGTGAACAAACTGCTCGCACCGACCACATCGAAGTCGGGGATGCTCTGCTCGAGCCCACCATCGAAGCCACCCGCGGCGGCTCCCGGGCTGCGGTCGGGCGCGTACGCGTAGGCCCGGTTGATGACGATCGTTTCGTGATCATCGTGGAAGTGTGTAGCCGTCATTCCCAACGGCTCGAAGATGCGGGCGCTGGTGAACTCACGCAGGCTTTGCCCGGATACCCGCTCAACGATGACGGCCAACAACGTGTAGCCGGTGTTCGAGTACAGATACTCGTCGCCCGGCTCGAAGTTCAGGCCGCGCTGCAGCGAAACGACTTCGAGAACGTCCTTCTGGGTGACGACGTCGGCTTCCCAACGCCAACCAGACATGGCCAGCAAGTCCCATTGGTCGCGAATACCGCTGATGTGGTGAATCAAGTGACGGATGGTGATCGGCGCGCCGTGATCGGGCACTTCCGGCACATATTTCCGGACGTCGTCGTCGAGCGAGAGCTTCCCTTCCGCCTCCAGCATCGCAATCGAAAACGCGGTGAACTGCTTCGATACCGAGGCGACGTGAAACACCGAGTGAGGTGCGATGGGAATGCCGTACTCCAAGTTGGCCATTCCGTAGCCGTGCTCGTAGACAACCTCCCCTTCGCGCATCACCGATAGCGCGCAACCCGGCAAGCCGGGCCCGTCCATGTCGGCAAATATCGCGTCGATCCTCGACTCGACGGAGGCCTGAGCAAGTGCGGACCCTCCATCCGCAGATACATGGTTTCATTAGGGTTCGGGAAGTTCCTCTAAGATCGTATATCCTCTTGATAATCAGGCAGTTATAGTCCCTTGATGCTTCACGTCGTTTCGGGTAGTCTCACTTTCTGTGTGGGATATAGAAGGGGGGATACACGGATATGCCTCGAAGCGGCAAGAAGCTGTCAGCGGCGTTCGTCAAGACGGTCTCCGAACCGGGCAAGTACTACGATCAGCATGGCTTGATTCTACGGGTGCTGCCGAACGGCGGCAGGCAGTTGACCAGACCCCGCGGTTAGTACCACCTTCTATCTCAGTAACACGGTGCTGACAAGAGGTTGTTGAGGCCGGCGAAGCGTAGCGTAGCCGGTTTCAACAACACCGCTTCCGGTGCCGGAGGTCGATAGCCCAGCGAGCTGTGCGGTCGTACGCGGTTGTACTGCTGGCGCCATCTCTCGATCAGAACCTTTGCCTCCTTCAGCGTGTAGAAGATCTCCCCGTTCAGCAGCTCGTCTCTGAGCTTGCCGTTGAAGCTCTCCACATAGCCGTTCTCCCATGGGGAGCCCGGCTCGATGAACAGCGTGCCGACGCCG
>CBDCBL010000006.1:207500-223026 GCA_965214245.1 Acidobacteriota bacterium | reverse complement strand
CAGGGGCAGAGAATTTGGAATTGAACCCGGCACCAGGTTTTGAGGGTTTCCGATGGACTTGGCGCTCACACAAACAACCGGGACACCAACCCGGTGCTTTACCAGGGGCAGGGCCCCGGGAGGCAGACAGCCATGATCAGCAAGCTTGCTTCGTTGAAGCTTCGCAACGATGAGGGCTTCTCCCTTATCGAGTTGCTTATCGTTGTCGCGATTATCGGCATTATCGCGGCGATCGCCGTTCCGCCGCTGATGAACGCCATGGATCGCGGCCGCCAGCGCCGTAGCATGGCCGACATGCGCAACATTGCTACGGCCAACGGCACGATGCGTGTCGACACGGGTAACTACGCCGCCGCGTTGGCGAACCTATCGGCCAGCGGTTATATGCAGGTGACGCCGGCTAACGACGGTTGGGGCACCGCGTACGTTTACACGACCGGCGCCGACACCTACACGATCACCAGCCTCGGCAGCAACGGCGCGCTCTTGCCGGCTGCGCCGGTGCCGTGGATCAACGACCCGTACGATCCGGACATCGTCCTGACCGACGGTCAGTTCACACAGGCTCCGACTGGCCAGTAAATTTGCACTAGCCAGTTCCCTTGGGGCGAAGCCCGGCTCACCTGGCTTCGCCCCTTTGCCTTTTTGTGGGTGTTCCCTCGAATTGGTAGTGTGCGGTAAATGGCGATCCTGAAGTTTCACGAGCTTGAGAAGTCGTTGCCGTTTGGCTTCTGGCTGCAGAAAAAGCAGGTGCTCAGGGGTGTTTCACTCGCCGTCGAGGAAGGCGAGATCTACGGTTTCCTGGGTCCCAACGGCGCCGGCAAGACGACATCGATCAAGTGCTTGCTGGGGCTATTGTTTCCCGACGCCGGCTCGGTCGAGCTGTTCGGTGATCCGGGCCCGACACTGGCGGCGCGCCGACGCCTCGGCTATTTGCCCGAGCAGCCGTACTTCTATCCGCACTTGAAGGGTCGCGAGCTCCTCGAATACTTCGGCCGGTTGTTCGGTCTGCAGGGCTCGGAGCTGCGCACCAAGTGCGGTGATCTGCTGGAGCTGGTCGGCCTGGGTGACGACGGCGAGAAGCTCACACGGCAGTATTCCAAGGGCATGTTGCAGCGCCTTGGCGTGGCGCAGTCGCTGATCAACGATCCCGATTTGGTGGTCCTCGACGAGCCCATGACCGGGCTCGACCCGATCGGTCGCCGCGAAGTCAAAGACCTGATCATGTCGGTGAAGGCGCGTGGTGCCACGGTGTTTTTTTCGAGTCACATCCTGGCCGACGCCGAAGCCTTGTGCGATCGGGTCGGGTTGCTGGTAAACGGCAGGCTGCGTCTCGAGGACACTCTCGACAACTTGCTCGAGGAGAAGATCGAATACTGGGAAGCCGCTGCCGAGGGCGTCGCGCAGGACGCGCTTGCCGGGTATGAGTCGGTGACGTCACAGGGCGAGCGGCACTATTTCCGCCTGAGGGATTCGGAAGAAGTCGATCGCTGGACCGACGCCGTTCGCCAGGTGGGCGGCAGCGTGTACCGTGTGGCGCCGCACCGGGTGACGCTCGAAGACTATTTTGTGGCCACCGTCAAAGCGGAGAACGACAGATGATGGCGGCTGCCTATTCGATCGCCCTCAACACGTTCAAGGAAGCGATTCGCGACCGCATCCTGGCGGTGTTCTTTCTTTTCGCCATAGTGCTGATGGCCTCGTCGACGATTCTTGCCTGGCTCACCGTGGGCAGCGAGCTCAAAATCGTGACCGACGTGGGGCTGGCGGCCGAAGCATTCTTCGCCACGCTGATCGCCATTTTCGTAGGGATCAACCTGGTTCACAAAGAGGTCGAAAAGCGCACGATCTACGCCGTTCTCGCCAAGCCGGTGCCGCGCTGGTTGTTCATCGTCGGCAAGTATTTCGGCTTGATGGCCGTGCTCACGGTGGCGATCTTGTTGATGTCGACGTTTTATTTCGGCCTGGTTTGGTGGAAAGGAGGCGTCCTCCCGACGCACTTGATCCCGGCGTTGTCCCTGAGCTTCCTCGAGGTGTCTGTGGTAACCGCCATCGCCATCGTGTTCTCGTCGTTTGCTCCACCGATCGAGGCGGCGATTTTCACCTTCTCCATGTGGGTGATCGGCCACATGTCGTGGGGCTTCGCGTCGCTGGCCGAGCGGTTGCCGAGCGAAGCGGTCGGTAGGACCATCGGCCTGCTGTACTACGTGGTCCCCAACCTGGAGACGTTCAATATTCGCTCGCAGGTGGTGCATGACCTCGCCGTCACGCCGCTCTACTTCGTCAACGCCTTCTTCTACGGCGTGGCCTACACGGTGGCTATGTTGGTGCTCGCCGTGATCATCTTCCGGCACCGGGATCTCAAGTGAGCGGCCACGGCAAGGGTCAGCGTGGCGGCGCCAGCCTGCTGGCGCTGTGGCTGGTGATCGGCGGGTGCTTCGCCGTTTGGGTGATGGCCCAACGGGCCTCCGACCAGATTCGCCGCGGCTGGCCGCCGGCGTATCCGTTGCTGTTTCTGCCCAACGGCCGGTACCTGTCGGCCGCCAGCTTGGGGTTCGAGATCCTGCTTGCCGACACCATCTACCTGTGGAGCATCCAGTACTACGGGCATCGGCGCACCGAAGAGGGACGCAACTACTTGCGGCACATCTACAGTACGGTCACCGATCTCGACCCGAAGTTCATCGACGCCTATCTCACCGGCGCCCTGGTGATGGCGCAGGACATGAAGGATCCGGCGCTGGCCATCGAGTTGATCGACAAGGGAATCGAGCACAACCCCGACAACTGGCTCCTGCCGTTCGAAGCCGGCTGGTACTCCTATCTCAACCTCGAGGAGTACGAACAGGCCGAGCGCTACTTCCAGCTGGCGATGGGGATCCCGGGAGCGCCGGCGTTTGTCGAGCGCTTGCGAGCCCACACGATCGCGCAGCAAGGCAACTTGGTGCTGGCGCTGGAGCAGTGGGAGGCGATCCTCAATGAGGCCGAGGCGGCGGGCGACGCGCAGACCGCGGCCTACGCCGAGCAGCACGTCTACGACCTCGCCGTGCAGATCATGCTCGGCGCTATCGAGGACGCGATCGTGGCGTACGAAGCCCGCGCGGGCCGCAAGCCTGCATCGCTGGCGATTCTCCGTAACGTGGGGCTGCTCACCATCGGGTTCTTCAACGACCAGGGCGACCCCCTGAATCCCAACGACGAGCCGTTTCTCTACGATCCGGTTACCGGTGAGGTGTCCGACCCCAGCGCCGAGCGCGCCCGCACCGAGCGTTGACCGGACTCGTCGGCATGGCTCAAAGCGAGCCGATGACCTACGCGGAGTTCTTCGAGCTGCTGCCGCGCTTCTGGCTGGCAGGCTTCGGTGCCTGGTTCGGCATGATCATCGGATCGTTTCTCAACGTGGTGATCTATCGGCTGCCGCGTCGAGTCAACATTTCGAAGCCGCGCTCGTTCTGCCCTGAGTGCGAGACGCAGATCGCCTGGTACCACAACATCCCGGTGTTCTCGTGGCTGCTGTTGCGGGGGCGGTGCGCCTATTGCCGCGCGCCGATCTCGAGCCGCTATCCGCTGGTCGAGGCCGCCGTCGGCGTGCTGTTCGGCGCGGCGCTGTTTCGCTGGGGCATGAGCTGGACCGCCCTGTCGAGCATGATCTTCGGGTCCGCGATGTTGGTGCTGGCGCTGGTGGACTACGACTTCAAGCTGTTGCCCAACGCTGTCACGCTGCCGGGAACTCTCGTCGGTGTGTCGCTGGCGTTTGTCGATCCGCGCATCGAATGGCGCGACGCCGTTATCGGCGCTGTCGTGGGTGCCGGCCTGCTGTACGTCGTCGCCTGGGTCTACCTGAAGGTGCGTGAGCAACAGGGCATGGGCATGGGCGACGTCAAGATGATTGCCATGATCGGCGCATTCGTTGGTTGGAAGGGAGCACTCTTGACGGTTTTCATCGGCTCGTTCGTGGGCAGCGTGGTGGGCGTGACAGTCATGAAGATCAAAGGCGAGGAATGGGACTACGCCCTGCCATTCGGCACGTTCTTGGCATTAGCCGCGGTAATCGTTGATTGGGGAGGGACCGAGCTCATGGCCTGGTATTGGAGGTTTCTATAATAGGGGTGGAATTCTCACCCCTCTTATTGGGAGAATTTCCCCATGATTAACCAGATAGTTTCACGCTTGCCGAAAAACGGCGGGGCGCGAGACGAGCGCGGCTTTTCTCTCATCGAGCTGACCATCGTCCTGTGTTTGCTGGGCTTGATAGTGTTGGTAGGGATGCCGGCCATGCAGGACTGGTTGGAGCGCTACCGGGTGCGAACGGCGACGCAGACGCTGGCGGCCGATATGCAGCTGCAGCGTATGCGGGCAGTCAGCCGCAACCGGCGCTTCAGCGTGCAGTTCAACGTGGTCAACGGCACCTACACCTTGTGGGACGGTGACCCGGTCAACGGGTTGACGGCGCAGATGACGCCCCAACCGGTGGGCATGCCCATGGGAGTGACGTTCACGGCGCCTGTCGGCGACCCGATCGAGCTCTCCTGGCAGGGCAACGCCGACTGGGCGGTATTTCATCCCGACGGCAGCGTCAACGACCGCTTGGCTCAGGACGACGAAATCACCCTGACCAACGCGATCGGCGATTCGTTTCGCGCGGTCATCAATCAGGTGACCGGTCGAGTTCAGGTGCTCGAGGGCGCCTGACGCAGGAAGACCCTTCCCAATCTACGGAAGCGCGGGGGCGCCGAAGGGGACACGTCTGTCCCAGCCAAAAAACCCCACCCAGTCGGAATTTCACACCGTGTGTCCGTTTCCTATGAGCGGAGGCGCGAATGTGGAATCTGAGCAGGGTGCTGAAGAATTTCCGGAGGCCCGTAACGGCAGCCCCGGGATTTCCTCAGCACCCTGCTAAGCCGGGCGGTTTCGCCTTGTTGGAAGTCGTTGTCGCCCTCGCAATACTGGCAGTTTCCACCCTGGTGATCGCCGAGTCGCTCGGGGCAGCCATCGCGTACGCGGGTGCCGCCGAGGCGGCCCGGCGCGCGACGGCTGCGGCAGCGGCCATCGCTGATACATCCACCGGGAGCGCCGACTATCCAGCCGGTTGGAGGGTCGTTGGAACGGTCGGTACGGATGGCGTGCCGGGTACCCGTGACGACGGCCCACCGACCGAGTTGGAGCCACCGTGTCAGCGGCACGTCGAGACAGTCGACGCGTCGGGGCACCGCTGGCTCTGGGTCGAGGCGGCTTGCAACAGCGTCGGCGTTGCGGCCGGCCGGCGATCCGCGGCCGTCGGTGGTCGACTTGCACGGGCATCGACCCTGGTGCGCAGCCGATGAAGGCGTCGCGGCCCTCGCCCTCGCTCGCTACGCCACCCGCTGCGGAGCTCGGGCTAGCCGGTTTCTCGCTCCTCGAGCTGACCGTTGCCCTGGGTGTGACGAGCCTGCTGGCCGGCGCGATCATGTCGATCGTTGTCGCCACGGCAGAGGCCGGTGCGCGGCAGTATGCTGGCTTTCGAGCCCAGGCGGCGGCGGCCGTCGCGACCGCCGTGGTGGCCGCCGAGCTCCGGGGCGCGCGGCGCGGCTTCGAGAATGCGTCCGCGATCCAGCTCGATGCACAAAGAGTCCCCATCGTCGGCGCGCTGGGTGCCGACGGTGTCCAGCTGTTGCGAGCTGCGGGATCGCCGCTGGAAATCGTCGAAACCCTGGCCGGTTTCGGGTATCGGCTCGAGGCGGCACCGAACCTCGAAGTCGCCGGCAGCGTGGCCGGCGTGGGCCAAGCGGGTCGTCCACAGGGCGCGCCGTTGCCCGCCGGTCGCGTGACTGGAATCACGCCGCAGGCGAGTGGGTTTGTCGTGCGGGTCGCGTGGGCTGCCAACGAGAGCGCCTTGATCAACGCCTGGGGCGAGCCGCGCGCGTTGCTGTCGTTCGAGGTGCGGGAGTTCAGCGTCCGTGAACGCGGAGACGGGGGCGAGCTCCGGCGCCGCAGCGATGCCAAGGCGTGACAGCCCGTTGTCGGTGGGCTGCGAAGTTTCGAGATACGCCTGCCATCGGCCTGCTTCGCCAAGGTCACGGCGACGAGGACAACGGCTGGCGGACGCGTCGTCACCTCCAATGAGTGGGTACGCATCGATTCGTGCCGTTGACAGGGTGCCTGTAACGGCACCCTCGGAAGTTCTTCAGCACCCTGTTGAAGGAGTCGCGGGTGGCGCACACATACAGGATTAGGTCCGAGAGGGGAAGCGCGTTGCTGCTGGTCGTCGGTGCTACGGCCGCCGTCGGTGTGTTGGTCGCGGCGTTGCTCACGGCATCGTTCATTGCCTACGAGACGGCGGCGCTGCGGCACGAGGGTACGCAGGCGCGGTTGCTTGCCGAGTCGGCGCTGGACATGCTCGGCGGCGAGATCGCCCGTCGGCGGTTGCGGCTACCGGCAGCCGCCGGCGACGGTGTTGTTTGGGAGGGTAAGCCGCCGTCGCCACCTGCAGGGTTCGAGGCGCCGTCGGCGATGGGTGGCGAGCCATGCGGATTTCGCGCCCGCCTCGAGGCCGTACCGGCCAGCAACGGCATGCGTTACGAGCTCACACCCGACGGGCCCGGAGCGTTGCTCGTCGACGTACTTGCAGAGGGCTTTTGCGGCCGCGGCTACGCTGCCCTCGAGGCGCGTTTCGCGGTGGCCGACGATCGATCCGTGGTCCGGCTCTACTAGTGTCCCCGTGCACCGTCAATCACGCGCCCCCCCAGCGCCCCCGATGCCCGTCATCCGCCGACCGCTCTACCCCACAAACTCCCCGTCCTGCGCGGGCTGCCCAATCCGTCCTGCGCGCCTCCTGTTGATTCGACGGCGCTATGCAGCGCGTGCATAATGGATACGTCGCCGCGCACTCGCCGCCCTTTCTGTACTTCTCGAAACACTCGGACAAACCATGACCAGCGCGTCTTCACCCGCCAACGGCCCGATCCGCGTCTTGATCATGGGTGTGGCCGGGCGCGACTTCCACAACTTTAATCTCCACTTCCGCGACAACAATGCCTACAACGTAGTGGCGTTCACGGCGACGCAGATTCCCGACATCGAGGGGCGCGTTTACCCCGCGGCGCTCGCCGGCGAGCTGTACCCCGACGGTATCTCCATCCGTGCCGAGGAGGAGCTCGAAGATCTGATCGCCGAGCATGTGATGTCCAGCAGGTGGTTTTCGCCTACAGCGACGTGCCGCACGAGTACGTGATGCACATCGCTTCGCGGGTCAACGCGGCGGGTCCCGACTTCCGTTTGCTGGGCAAGAATTCGGGAGAGGCGTCGTCGACCAAGCCTGTCGTGTCGATTTGCGCCGCCCGCACCGGCAGCGGCAAGAGTCAAACGACGCGCCGCGTCGTGGAGGTGCTCAAGTTTCTCGGCAAGAACGTCGTCGTTATCCGCCACCCGATGCCGTACGGCGACCTGGTGAAGCAGCGCGTGCAGCGCTTCGCGACGTTGGAAGATCTCGACACGCACGAAACGACGATCGAGGAGCGCGAGGAGTACGAGCCGCACATCCGTAACGACGTGGTGGTGTATGCCGGCGTCGACTACGAAGCCATTCTGCGCGAGGCGGAGAAGGAAGCCGACATCATCGTGTGGGACGGAGACAACAACGACTTCCCGCTGGTCAAGTCGGACCTCGAGATCGTCGTGGTCGACCCGCACCCCGTCCAGGTCACGAGATGACCTACCACCCGGGCGAAACCGACTTCCGCAGCGCCGACGTGTTCGTCATCAACAAGATCACCACGGCTTCGCCGGAAGGCACGCAGCAGCTGCGCGACAACATCCAGGCGATCAATCCCGGCGCCGTGGTCATCGATGGCGCCTCGCCGCAGTTCATCGACGGTGATCCGGGCGAGATTTCCGGCAAGCGCGTCCTGGTGATCGAGGACGGTCCGACGCTGACCCACGGTGGGATGGCGTACGGTGCCGGCATCATGGCGGCGCGTAAGTTTGGCGCCGGCGAGATCGTCGATCCGCGGCCGCATGCCGTCGGCAGCATCGCCGATACGTTCGCCAAGTACCCGCAAACCGAGGCGCTGCTGCCGGCCATGGGTTTCGGCAGCGAGCAGATTGCCGACCTCGAGGCAACGATCAAGGCGACACCGTGCGACCTGGTGCTTATCGCCACGCCTATCGACCTACGTAGCCTGGTATCCTTCGACATCCCGGCGCTGCGCGTGAGCTACGAGCTGCAAGAGCTCGGCGAGCCGACGCTCGAAGCACCCTTGCGGGCGTTCGTCGAGCAGCATACGTAGCCGCCAGGCGGGAACCCGAACCCTCCGACAGCGGAGTCCATGCATGTCCCATCCAGACCCATCAGGGTTTCACCACGGCCTACGCGAACCGACTACCGAGCGTCGTGAGGCCGACAACGGGCTCACGCTGGTTACCCAGCAGTTGCCCGGCCTGCGCTCGGCGAGCTTCGGGATCTGGGTGAAGATGGGGTCGCGTTTCGAAGCGCCCGACCAAGCGGGCATCTCTCATTTCATCGAGCACATGCTCTTCAAGGGCACGCACAATCGCACGGCCAAGGAAATCGCCTTCGAGATCGATGCGATGGGCGGTCAGCTCGATGCCTTCACTACCAAGGAGCACGCCTGCTACTACGCCAACGTGCTCGACGTGCACGTGCGCGATGCCTTCGATCTGGTTTCCGACATCGTCCTGAATCCACGCTTCGACGAGAAGGAGATGGAGCGTGAGCGGGACGTGATCCTCGAGGAGCTCGCTGCGGTCGAGGACTCCCCTGAAGACCTGTTGTGGGAGGAGTTCAGCGCCACGTTTTGGCTCGATCACCCGTTGGGCATTCCGGTGCTGGGCCTGCGGGAGACCGTCGAGTCGTTGACGCGCGAGGACTTGAGCTTGTTTTTCCGGCGTGCCTACGAACCGGCTAACGTGGTGATCGCCGCTTCCGGCAACCTCGATCACGACGCCGTCGCCGGCTACGTGGAGGACTACTTCGGTGAGCTCGAAAACCAATCCGGATCGTTCGAGTCGGAACCGCCACGCCCGTACCAGCACTTCCGCATCCTGAGCAAAGAAGAGCTCGAGCAGGTGCACATCGCCGTCGGTTGCCCAAGCGTTGCCGCGACCGACGACGATCGCTACGCCGCCTTCTTGCTCAATGCGGTGCTCGGCGGCAGCGTATCGTCGCGCCTGTTCCAGCGGATTCGCGAGGAGCACGGGCTCGCCTACAGCGTGTACTCGTCGCTCGAGACCTACAGCGACGCCGGCTGCTTTTGGATTTACGCCGGCACCCGTGGCGACGCTGCGGCAACGGTGCTCGAGCTGATTCTCGAAGAGCTCTCGGTGTTGCGCGAGATTCCGGTTCCCGGCGAGGAGCTGTCGCGCATGAAGGAGAACCTGAAGGGCAACGTGATGCTCGGTCTCGAAACCACCGCTGGGCGCATGAGCTCGCTGGCACAGCAGGAGATTTACTTCGGCCGCGCCTTCAACATGGACGAAATCCTCGCCGGCATCGACGCAGTCGACGTGGAGCAAGTTCGCGGGCTGGCGCAGAAACTGTTCGACGATGAGTCGATTGCGATAGACATTCTCGCCCAACGGTCGACGGCCGCCGAGCTCGCGGCGCGTTTCGACGAGGGACTACTGCTTCCCGGCGGCGCGCGACTCACGCCCGTCGACTGATTGGCGGCACCCCGACTCCGGGATAGAATATCGTTTTGGCGGCGTTTCGGACCGTCTTTTCGGCAACCAACTGATAACCTGCGCATTCCGCGATGATCGGCCGCTATACCCGCCCTGAAATGGGCCGGCTTTGGGACGAGGCGTCGCAATACGCCACGTGGCTCGAAGTGGAGCTTGCCGCCGCCGAGGCGATGGCCGAGCTTGGCCAAATCTCGGAAGACACGATGGCCGAGGTGCGCCGGGCCGAGCCTCCCAACGCCGAGCGGGTGGCGGAGATCGAGCGTCGCACGGGACACGACATCATCGCCTTTCTCGAGGCCATCGAGGAGCAGATCGGGCCGGCGGCGCGCGTGCTCCACATGGGGCTCACGTCGTCCGACATTCTCGACACTTCCCTGGCGCTGCGCTGCGTACGTTCCACCGACCTGATGATTCCCAAGTGCAAGGAGCTCATGGAGCTGTTCGAGGGGCGCGCCGTGGAGTTTCGCCATCAGCCGATGGTCGGTCGCACGCACGGTATCCATGCCGAGCCGATCACGTTCGGTTTGAAGTTCCTGCGCTACTACGAGGAGTTCCGACGCGCCGTGGAGCGGCTCGAGCGAGCTCGCGAGATCATTCGTTACGGGCAGATCTCCGGCGCCGTCGGGTCGTACGGCACCGTAAGTCCCGAGGTCGAGCCCTTGGTGTGCGCGGGCCTGGGCTTGAACGTCGAGCCCGCGTCGTCGCAGGTGGTGCCGCGCGACCGCCACGCCGAGTTCCTCTCGCACCTGGCGGTTGTCGCCGCGTCGATCGAGAACGTGGCGTTGGAGATCCGCGGCTTGCAGCGCACCGAGGTGCTCGAGGTCGCCGAGCCGTTCGGCAAGGGACAAAAGGGCTCGTCGGTGATGCCGCACAAGCGCAACCCGATCAAGTGCGAGAATTTGGCCGGCCTGGCCCGGCTGGTGCGCGCCTACGCGGTTACCGGATTCGAGAATGTGGCGCTGTGGCACGAGCGTGATATCTCGCATTCCTCCGGCGAGCGCGTCGCTGTTGCCGATGCCTGCATTCTCGTGGACTTCATGCTGCACCGGCTGTACAAGATCATCGAAGGCCTCGACGTGTATCCCGAGGCCATGAAGCGCAACCTCGAGCTCACCAACGGGCTGGTGTTCTCGAGCCAGGTGCTCGAGACGCTGCTGCGCGCCGGCGTTGTGCGCACCGAGGCGTATCGACTCGTGCAGCGGGCCGCGATGACGTGCTGGGAAACCGGCGAGGCTTTGCGCGATCTGCTGGCGGCCGATCTCGAAGTGATGCAGCATCTGTCGCCGGAAGAGCTGGACGCCGCCTTCGACATGAACAGGGCGCTCGAAGGTGTTGAGGCGGTGTATTCCCGAGTTTTGCAACGGGAGGGGACCATCAAATGAAAGCACGCGTGATTGTTACCCTGCTGGCGGACATTCCGGACTCGCACGGCGAGACGGTGGCGCAGGCAATCGCTGATGCGGGCTACGACTCCGTTACGTCGGTACGGCAGGGCAAGGTACTCGACTTCGAAATCGAGGCTGAAGATCAGACCGCAGCCCACTCTATGCTCGTCAAGATTTCGCGCGATGTGCTTGCCGACCTGGAGAGCGAAGATTTCCTTGTCCGCGTCGAGGCGCCGGCGGAGGAGGGACAGGCGAATCGCCGCCGTGACGAGCGTCGTGACCACGATCGCCGCGACGAAGACAACCGCCGCTCGGGTCGAGACCGACGCGACGATGCCGCGGCGGCTCGCGGCGAGGAACGGCGCGAGGGTACCGATCGTCGCGGGGACGCAACGCCATATGATCGGACGGAAAAGCGTTCGGGGCACCGACGTAGCAGTGAGCGCCGGAGCGACAACGAATGAGGCCGGGTTGCGACCCCGGCATCGGGCCGGCCGACAACGCGGGGGCAGGTGGATGGCGCACAGCCTGAACCATTGCTGTGGGGTCTTCGGTATCACGGGTCATAGCGAAGCCGGCCGGCTCGCGTATCTCGGCCTCTACGCGCTGCAGCATCGCGGCCAAGAGAGCAGCGGTATCGCCACGTCCAATCTCGGCGCCATGTTCGTGGAGCGCGGCATGGGTCAGGTTGCCGAGGTGTTCGATACCGAGCATCTCGACCGTCTGCCGGGCCGCGCCGCCATCGGCCACGTGCGCTATTCGACCGCCGGGGCGAGTAACCTCGCCAACGCTCAGCCTGTGCGTATCGAGTCGCGCCGCGGGTCGATCGCCTTGGGGCACAACGGCAATCTGGTTAACGCCAAGCGCATCCGCGAGCAGCTCGAGCAGGAGGGCTCGATCTTCAATTCGACCAGCGACACCGAGGTCATGCTCCACCTGTTCGCCCGCAGCCAGCACGATGACGTCGTCGACGCGCTGGCCGATGCGCTCGGCCAGGTGGAGGGTGCCTTCTCGATGACCCTGCTCACCAACCAAACGCTGATCGGCACGCGCGACCCGCATGGTTTTCGGCCGTTGTCGATCGGTCACATCGATGGCGCCGTGGTGCTCGCCTCGGAAACTTGTGCTTTCGATCTGATCGGTGCCGAGCTGATTCGCGACATCGAGCCCGGGGAGCTCGTGGAGATCCAGGATAACGGTGTTGCGTCCGACGCCGTTCTCGAGGCGATTGCCGGCGGTCCCGGCGCCGAGGCGCCGGGCTATCGCTCGCTAAAGCCATGGAGTCCGCAGAAGCAGCAGCGCTGCATTTTTGAGCATGTGTATTTCGCCCGACCCGATAGCGTGCTGTTCGGCGCCGGCGTCATGGACGCCCGCAAGCGGATGGGCGCCGTCCTCGCCCAGGAGGCGCCGGCCGACGCCGACCTGGTGGTGCCGGTGCCCGACGGCGGCGTCGCCGCGGCGTTAGGCTACTCCGGCGAGTCGGGCTTGCTCTTTGAGCCGGCATTGGTCCGCAATCACTACGTGGGCCGCACGTTTATCGAGCCGCAGCAGTCGATTCGCCACTTCGGGGTAAAGGTGAAGCTCAACCCCATTCGCAGCATCATCGAGAACAAGCGCCTCGTGCTGATCGACGACTCGATCGTGCGCGGCACGACGAGCGCCAAGATCGTCGAGATGATGCGCAGCGCCGGGGCGGCCGAGGTTCACGTCCGGGTTTCGTCGCCGCCCTACGTCTCGCCCTGCTTTTACGGCATCGACACGCCACACCGTGAAGAGCTGGTGGCGGCGAACCACTCGGTGGAGGAGATTCGCGCCGAGATCGGCGCCGACTCGCTGGCCTACCTCTCGCACGAGGGGCTGAAGCGCTCCCTGCCGGACGGCGAGACGGCGTACTGCGGCGCCTGCTTCACGGCGAATTACCCCACGCTGCTGGGCAGCGAGCTCGAGCAGCAGATGGCGTCGTTCGAGCCGGTCGGCGCCGGGCCGGCGAGCGCCGGCACGGCCGCTAATCGTTAGCACCAGTGCCCGGACAAGCCCGCAAACCGAGCTTGAGCTACAGTGACGCCGGCGTCGACCGCGACGCCGCGGCCGGCGCCAAACGCCGCATTCGTGACATCGTGCGGAGCACGTTCAATGAAGATGTGCTGAGCGACATCGGCAGCTTCGGCGGCGGGTTCAGGATCTCTGTGGGCGATGGCAGCGCCACGTTAGTGGCATCAGCCGACGGCGTCGGCACCAAGCTCAAAGTCGCTGTCATGGCCGGGCGCCACGAGGCCGTTGGCTACGACATCGTCGCGCATTGCGCCGACGACATCCTGACCCAAGGGGCGTTGCCGCTGTTCTTCCTCGACTACCTGGCTCTCGGCAAGATGGACGAAGAGCTGGTCGAGTCGGTGTTGCGTGGGGTTGCCAGCGCTTGCCGCGACGTGGGCGCGGCGCTGATCGGCGGCGAGACCGCCGAGATGCCCGACATCTATCAGGAAGGCGAGTACGACCTGGCGGGATTCATCGTTGGGCGCAGCGACGGCAGTTTGCTCGACGGCTCCGCCATTCGTCCCGGCGATCGACTCCTCGGCCTGGCCTCGAACGGGTTGCATACCAACGGCTACTCGCTGGTTCGGAAAATCGTCTTCGAGCGCCGCGGCATGAGCGTCGACGACCACGTCGAGGAGTGGGGCCGCACGGTGGGGGAAGAGCTGTTGCGCCCCCACAAAGAGTACGTTGCTGCGCTGCGCGGGCCGATTGGGCGCGGCGAGATCAACGGACTGGCGCACATCACCGGCGGCGGCCTGTTTGAGAACGTGCCGCGCATGCTGCCCGAGGGTTGTGGCGTGACGATCGACCCCGATTCCTGGGAGATCCCTCCGGTGTTCACGGTGCTGCAGGACTGGGGAGGCATTCCGGAAGACGAGATGTGGCGCACCTTCAACATGGGTGTGGGCATGGTGGCGGCGGTTTCGACAGAGCGCAGCCATGCCCTGCTGGAGGAGCTGGGAAGGGTTGGCGAGCGCGCCTTCCTGATCGGCGCGGTGGTCGAGGGCGAGGGCGTGGAGCTGCTGCCCGGCTTCGAGCCGGCGGGGTGAGCGATTTGTCGGAACAGCTCAAAGTAGGTGTGTTGATCTCGGGTCGCGGTTCCAACATGGAGTCGATCGCGCGGGCCTGCAACGCTGCAGATTTTCCGGCCGAGATCTGCCTGGTGCTGTCGAACCGCCCCGATGCGCCCGGCCTGCAAACGGCGGCCGGGTTCGGCATTTCCACGGCCGCCGTCGACCATACGGAATACGCGAACAAGGCGGCGTTCGAGGCGGCGGTGATCGAGGCGCTCGACGGGCACGGTGCCCAGCTCATTTGCCTGGCCGGTTTCATGCGCGTGTTGTCGGAAGAATTCGTGGCCCACTACCCCCAACAGATCCTCAACATTCATCCGTCGCTTCTACCGTCGTTTCCCGGGCTCCAGGGGCAGCGCAAGGCCGTCGAGTACGGCGTGCGGTTTTCCGGCTGCACGGTTTACTTCGTGGTGTCCGAGGTCGATGCGGGACCGATCGTTCTGCAGGCGGCGGTGCCGGTGGAGCCGGACGACACCGGCGACACGTTGGCGGCCCGTATCCTCGAGCAGGAACACCGCATCTATCCGGAGGCCGTGCGTTTGTTCGCCGAGCAGCGGCTGCGCATCGAAGATCGCGTCGTGCGGATCCTGCCGCAGACCGGTGCGTAGCAGCCCATGGTGAAACTCTGGTGGATCCGGCGCGTGGCTCTTACGGGCCAGGGCGAGGAAGGCCGACGCCGGCGATGATCCGTTTCTTTCGCGACACCCTGTGGCCGGCAATCCCGACGCTGAAGATCCGCTCGGTCAATCGCATCAGACTCGATCGATTGCTGATCAAGCAGTTTCAGCGCCTCGAGCCGGGCGTGGTTCTCGACGTCGGCGCCAAGAGCGCACCCTACGAGCAGCACATTCCGGCGACGCGCTATGTGCGCCTCGACATCGATCCCTCGCGCCAGCCCGACATTTGTGCCGACGTGCACGAGCTCGAAGGAGAGCCGGAGTTCGATACAGTCTTGGTCATCGAGGTGCTCGAGCACCTGTACGACCCGCAGACGGCAATCGAGAGGCTACGCGCCGTGATGAAGCCGGGGGGTGTGTGCGTGCTGTCGACGCGATTCTTGTATCGCTATCACCCCGATCCTGAAGATCACTACCGCTTCACGCAGGACTCGCTGCAGTATCTGTTTCGGAGATTCAGCGGCGTAGAGGTGCATCACCACGGGAACCGAGCCCAGGTAATATGGGAGCTGATCAACGCTGACGGGCGGTCGCGGGTTGTGTTGAATCTGTTGAACCCACTGTTTGCGAGCTTCGAATCCGAGCGGACGAGGTTCCCGTTGGGGTACGTGGTTTGGGCTAGAAAGTAGGAATGTGCGGTGACTGAATTTGCGCCTGCGGCCGAGCAGCTCGAGGCCCT
>CBDCBL010000006.1:0-202500 GCA_965214245.1 Acidobacteriota bacterium | reverse complement strand
GCCAGCACGAGTAGCGATAAAGAGGGTGAGAACCCCTCTCGCCGTAAGTCTAAGGTTTCCTGAGGAAGGTCAGTCCGCTCAGGGTTAGGCGGCCTCTTAGTCGAGGACGAAGGTCGTAGACGAAGAGGAGCAGGCAAATATTCCTGCCCCGCCTGGATGACGTTTGACCGAAGGGGTGACGCAGAAGGGTAGCTCAGCCTGCGATTGGAAGTGCAGGTTGCAAGCGAGTAGCCGGGGGGACTAGGAAAATCCGGGCCCCCATTCCAAACGGTAAGACGTGATGCCGAGGTCTTCGGACCGCAAAGTGAGTGATCCCCCGCTGCCAAGAAAAACCTCGTAGGGAGTTGTTCAGGCGACCGTACCGCAAACCGACACAGGTAGACAGGGAGAGAATCCCAAGGCGAACGAGATAACACTGGCTAAGGAACTCGGCAAATTGGCTCCGTAACTTCGGGAGAAGGAGCGCCCCGTTAGCGTGTAGGACTTCGCGTCCGAAGCGTGAGGGGGTCACAGAAACCAGGCCCAGGCGACTGTTTACTAAAAACACAGGACTCTGCAAAGTCGAAGTCGACGTATAGGGTCTGACGCCTGCCCGGTGCCGGAAGGTTAAGAGGACGGGTTAGCGATCCTTCGGGTGAGCGAAGCTCAGAATTGAAGCCCCGGTAAACGGCGGCCGTAACTATAACGGTCCTAAGGTAGCGAAATTCCTTGTCGGGTAAGTTCCGACCCGCACGAATGGCGTAACGATCTGGGCGCTGTCTCGGCCAGTGGCTCGGCGAAACTGAAGTGCCGGTGAAGATGCCGGCTACCCGCAGCTGGACAGAAAGACCCCGGCACCTTTACTACAGCTTAGTACTGGGTTTTGGTATGTCGTGTGCAGAATAGGTGGGAGGCTATGATACCGGGCCGCTAGGCTCGGTGGAGCCAACCGTGAGATACCACCCTCGATGTTCGAAAACTCTAACCCAGGTCCGTAATCCGGATCGGGAACAGTGCTTGGTGGGTAGTTTAACTGGGGCGGTTGCCTCCCAAAGAGTAACGGAGGCGCCCAAAGGTTCCCTCAGGCTGTTTGGAAATCAGCCGCAGAGTGTAAAGGCATAAGGGAGCTTGACTGCGAGACTGACAAGTCGAGCAGGTGGGAAACCAGGGCTTAGTGATCCGGCGGTTCCGAATGGAAGGGCCGTCGCTCATCGAATAAAAGGTACGCCGGGGATAACAGGCTTATCTCCCCCAAGAGTTCACATCGACGGGGAGGTTTGGCACCTCGATGTCGGCTCATCGCATCCTGGGGCTGAAGCAGGTCCCAAGGGTTCGGCTGTTCGCCGATTAAAGCGGTACGTGAGCTGGGTTTAGAACGTCGTGAGACAGTTCGGTCCTTATCCGCTGTGGGCGTAGGAGACTTGAGGAGCGCTGCCCCTAGTACGAGAGGACCGGGGCGGCTCGAGCTCTCGTGTACCAGTTGTCCCGCCAGGGGCACCGCTGGGTAGCGATCTCGGGAAAGGATAACCGCTGAAGGCATCTAAGCGGGAAGCCCACTCCAAGACAAGGTCTCCCTGGGGCTTCGGTCCCCTGAAGGGCCCTGCGAGACGAGCAGGTTGATAGGCCGCAGGTGTAAGTGCAGCAATGCATTCAGCCGAGCGGTACTAATCGCCCGTGAGGCTTGGCCTTTAAATTCGCCATGGGCAGACACACGAGTGGTGTTGAGGCGCCGCGCGACGTTGGCGTGATCCATAAGGATCAGCGCCGTGGGAGGCAGTCGCCAGGCGTCACTTCGCCACCCCGATGCAGCAAGTCGGACCAACGCAATACAAAAGGGCTCAATCCGCCGGCTCGTCCGGCGATGCTCAGACCAATGAACGGGTCATACCGTGGGGTCGCGCATGCGATTCTGCAATTGGATCCGGGCTGGACTATTCAGTTACTTCTTTCTCGGTGGCTTTAGCGAGGAGGTCACACCCGTTCCCATTCCGAACACGGCAGTTAAGCTCCTCAGCGCCAATGGTACTGCGTGGGCAACTGCGTGGGAGAGTAGGTCGTCGCCGGGAAACCTTCGAGGCTGCCCGATTCCTGAGGAATCGGGCAGCCTTTCTTATGGGGCGCCTGCGACCGCATACTAGTCGCCTCATGGCCACTTTCATCCGGTACTAGCCAGCTGATGGGTTCTTCTCGGACTACTCGCGCGTTTCGTGGGTCGACGCGGTCGCTAGTGTCCTGACTACCTTAAGTAGCCCAGGGCACGCAGGTTCTCCATGATCGCGGGGTCGAGCTCTACACCTTGCGTCGTGCTGCGCTCGCGTGCAGCCGATAACAAGATGCTCCCGAGACTATCGCGGAGCTGTTGCGCGAGCTCCGGCTCGAGCGTCGATAGGTCGACCAACTCGTCGGGATCCCGCTCGAGGTCGAAGAGCAGGGTTGCTGTCGGATCGGTCTGGTAGATCATCTTGTACGGCCAGCGGACGATAGCTTTCTGTTCGGCGCCGTACAGGGTCCCCTCGATCAACAGATCTCGTTCCGGCGGTGGCGCTCCGGTAATGCTCGCCCACATCGAGGTACCGTACATTTCATTCTCCAGCTCAACGCCCAGCGCGTCGAGCACGGTCGGCATGAGATCGGTGAGCGAGATCGGCGCGGGGTTTCGACCAGGCCAGACGCCGGGGCCGCGAACCAGAAAAGGGATGCGGATCACCTCGGAAAATACGGAGCCGCCGTGTTCCCAGCGGCCGTGCTCGAAGAGAGCCTCACCATGATCAGAGGTCAAGATCATGAGCGTATCGTCCCAATAGCCGTGCTGCTGCAACCCGGCGAACAAGGTGGCGAGCTGGTCGTCGACGTAGGCGATCTCCTCGTCGTAGGTGGCGATGTAAAGGCCGCGCGCTACCTCGTCGCCTTGGGCGATGCGTTCACGGACTGTCCGGACTTGCGGCAGTTCGGCGCCGAGCTTTTCTTCGTAGCCGCCGGTGAAGCGACCGCTAACGGATTCGGGCGGACGGTAGGGCATGTGGACGTCCATGAAGTGGACCAGCAGAAAGATCGGATGTCCCGCCTTTTCTTTCACCCACTCCAGCGCCATCTCGACCGTGCGTTCGGCGCTGCGTTCCGGTTGGCGCGGGTGATACTGGTAGGCATCAAAACCTCGCGCCAAGCCGAATCGGGGATCGAGAAAGGCGTTGTTGACAACGGCTCCGGTGGCATACCCCGCCTCGCGCAGCACACCTGCCAGCGTCGGCAATTTGGAGTCGAGCACGGTGAACCGCCGCTCGCCCTGCTGGACAGTGTCTCGAAGCCGGCGCAGGAGCTGATCCCGGCTGTCGGCTGAGCCGGCCGACGCAGTTTCCAGAAGCTCCGGGTCCCGAACCATCACTCCCGCGCCGTGACGCGCCAGCAGATGTCCCGTGAACATGGAGCCGAATGCGGGTAGGGTCCAGGTCGAAGCCGAGACGGCGCGGTCGAAGACGGCCGCGTCGACTGCCATCTGGTCGATGTTGGGCGAGGTAGGACGAGGGTACCCGTAGACGCCGAGATGATCCTGGCGGAGAGTATCGATGACGATGAGAACGACTGACCTCGGCCGCGGCGAGAAGAAACACGCAGCGGCGAACACCTGAACGCCGGCCAGCAGGAAGATGGGCACGAGTTGTAGCGCCCGGCGCATTGGGTAGTGTCCTTCCGAGGTGCCCCGCGGGGCCGTTGCGTCGCTGAGTTCTGTCCGAGACCTGATCGTCTCGGTCGACCGGCGCCCGCGGTTTCCGGAGCGACTCATGATCGATCCCGAATGCTGATACTACCCTAGTCTCGAGGAGGGGTGGGGTGCTTCTCGAGCCCCATTTCGGCGCCCCTACCGCCAGCGGTAGTCGCCGACCATCACTCCGCGCGGCAGCGGATCTCCCTCGACTCGCGTCACCGGGCTCACGAGCAGCTCGACTCTGACGATACCGTCCGGAGGCGGCGGCAGCTCGTATTCGGCCCGGCGCCAAGCGTCGTCGTCGAGAAGAACCTCGTCTACGAAACTACCGTTCAACAAAACCCGCACGGTCTGTGCCAGCCCCGGCGAACGGCGTAACGGGAGCTCCAGGTACGTTGCCTCTGACGGACCGAAGATCAGCGCGCGGCGCCGGCTCCACTGGAAGATATCGCCGCGCTCGTCTCTTTCAGTGTGGCCGAGGCCGGCGGCTCGGCGCCGGACGGTCTCCGGATCGATGGTCGCGGAAAATACCCGCACCCCGAGCTCGCGCGTGTCTACGCTCCCCACTAACGCGGGCACGTAAGTCTGATCGACGTGGATCGTTACCCTGAGGGGATTGACGGTCCCCACCAGCGCGTGGCTGAGTTCCACTCGGCGTGTGACCTGCCCTATCGTGGCGATCTCGAAGCTGTCAACGACCTGGTCGTGCACGGTTATCGTGACCGCCTGAGGCGCCTCGAAGCGGCCGGGAATCCCTGCCAAGATCAGGTACAGCACGCAGCCGTCCCCGGGATTGCGATAGGCCAGGGTTGCCTCCCCGGTCGTCCATCGCCATGTGCCCCTGTTGTTCTGCTCGAGGCGGTGGAAGCCGCTCTCGAACTCGGGTATCCAGCGGGCGTCGGTAACCAGATTGACCGTGAAGCTCGCGACTCGATACTGTCGGCTCCCGAGATCCTCAGCAGCGAGGACGAGGCGCTCACCATCGCGCGCTTGCAGCGCCATAGCGACGGTTACCGTCCCCCCGCGAATTCCCAAGGGCACGAACACACGCCTCGAATACGAAACGGTTCGGCCAGAGAGCCAGATTGTGGAGGGCACGGGCGGAGCGTGGTCGTCGCGCCACACAACCGTCCCCTCCGCGTTCAGAAACGCGACCAGCACTCGATAGTTCTTTTCGAAGCGCGGCGCGGCGGGGCGGATCTCCAAGTCGTAAGCGAGCTCGATCATGGCGCCGGTCGACACCTCGATACGGGCTGTCGAGACACCCGGTGCGACGACACCGTCTGTCGGTTGGCTGGCCGGACCGCAACTGGCTGCGACGGCCAAAACGAGGATCATGTGAAGAAGCAACGATGTGCGCACGAGCGGCGATCGTAGCACGAGGCAACGTGTAGAATCACGACGATGAAACACCTGACACGGTCCCTGGAGCTGGGTGCACTCTTCTCGCTCGGTGTCGCCTACCCGGTCTTCGAAGTATTGGCGGCTAGCCCGGAGTTCTTCGTAGCCCGGAGCACCTCCCTGCAACCACTGATAGGGCTCGTTTCTGTCCTCTGCATAGGTCTGCCGCTGGCGATCATCCTGATTGAGCTTCTCGCGTCGGTGTGCGACGCGCGCGCCGCCACCGCCGTCCACAACGGGGCGATCTTCCTCTTGCTCACGGCGACGTTCATGCCGTGGATAAAGCGGCTCGAGTTCCTCGGCGCTGTCGGCGCGATCTCGATGGCTGTCGTCGCCTCGCTGGCAATCGTCGCTGCTCGTCACAGGTACGACTGGATCCGCTCGTTCTTCGTGGCGCTCGCGCCGGCCATTCTGGTCGTTCCAACGCTCTTCGTGTTGAACGAGGACGTCTGGAACGCCGTCATCCCGATCACGGACGTATACGAGGCCCCGACCATTGACACCGCTCCCCCGATCGTCTTTATCGTCTTTGACGAGTTCCCTCTCAACTCTTTGCTCGATGAGAGCTACCGGATTGACCGCGTTCGGTTCCCAAACTTCGCGACGCTGGCCGACGACGCCTATTGGTTCCGCAACGCCACAACGGTCTCCGCGAGCACGACGTGGGCAGTACCGTCGATCGTATCGGGAACCTACCCGGTCGAGATCGGAGCGGTGCCAACCCGCCGGTACTTTCCCAACAACCTCTTCACGCTGCTGAGCGAGCGCTACGAGATCGCCCTCTTCGGCCGGTTCTTGCAGCTGTGCCCCGAGCAAAGCTGCAGCTACGACCTTGAAACGCCCGGCGAATCGCTCGGGGCACTGCTCGCGGATCTGTCGATCGTCTACCTACACGTCATCGTTCCCCCCGGGATGAGCGACCGGCTGCCGCCGATCGTCGGTGATTGGAGGAGTTTCGCGACCCGCAGGATGTTTCGAAATGAGAGTGGCGAACAAATCCTGAACGATCGGTCATCCGAGTTCGATCGTTTTCTCGCGATCATCGAGCCGGAGAAACAGGGTCGTCTGTACTTCCTGCACAGCCTCCTTCCCCACGCGCCCTTTCAATACCTGCCTTCAGGGCGCCAATATCGCGCGCCTAGCATACAAGCGATCGGGCTCTTTCCCGAGCGGGGCCAGGCTCTCGCAGACTATGTCCAACAGCGGCACCTGCTACAGGTGGGATTCGTCGACCAGCTCGTCGGCAAGCTGATCGACCGGCTCAAGGAGCTGGGAACTTACGACGCCACGATGATCGTCATCACGGGCGATCACGGATCGAGCTTCCGTGAGGGAGCGCCGAGGCGAGGACTGCGAGCCGGCAACTACGCCGACATCATGCTGGTCCCACTTTTCATCAAGCTCCCGAACCAGCGCAAAGGAGTCGTCAGCGATCGCAACATCGAGACGGTCGACATCGTGCCTACGATCGCGCGAGAGCTATCCATCGACCTGCCGTACGAGGTCGACGGGCGCTCTGCGCTCGCCACTGATATTCCCGACCGTGATCAGAAGATCTTCATTCAGCGGAACCTGACCGACATACGGAAACTTGCCTTCGACGACGCCATCGAGGCCAGCTTCGCCTCCTGGGAACACAAGCTCGAGGTGTTCGGTTCGGGGGCGTGGGAGGGTGTCTTCGCGGGTACTTCGGGCGCCCAGCTCGTCGGGCAGCCGGTCACGCGCTTCCTCGCGGGTCGCGAGAGCCCGATTCGCATGAGCTTTGGCGGTCGCGGACGCTTCGACAACGTCGACACCGCAGCGACCTTCTTGCCCTTGTTGATCCAAGGCGAAGTCTCTGGCGCGGCTGCGCCTGTGCGGATCGCCGTCGCGGTAAACGGCCGCATCGCCGCGTTTGTTGATTCCTACGAGTTGGATGAGCGATGGGTTTTCTCGACCCTCATACCTGCTGAGCTGCTGGTACAGGGACCGAACGCCATCGAGCTCTACGACGTCGACGAATCAGGAGACGACGTTCAGCTGCTGCGCACGAATCCGCCCGATTGAACGCACTCGCCCAAGGAGGAGGGAACATGACACGCTCGTACGCTCCGGAGTGCCGGGGAGCGCCTCCAGGCCCTCCGTCCGGAGCCGTGTGCGGGGGGCGACCGGCGCCCCTGATGGCGGGCGCCGCGATGCTCTTGGCGATGGCGGCGTGCCGCACAGCTCCGGAGCCGGAGCAGGTCGCGCCGCCGCCCGTGATCGAGTACGCGGCGCGCCCGTTGGTGCTGATTACGATCGATACGCTGCGTGCCGACCACCTCGGCTCCTACGGCTACGGGCGCGACACGTCGCCGACGCTGGACGCCTTCGGAGCCGAATCGGTGCTCTTCGAGCGGGCTTACAGCAGCGTGGGCACGACGCTGCCGTCGCACGTTGCCCTGTTCACCGGGCTGTATCCGCTGCAGACCGGCGTCGTCATGAACGGGTCGTTGCTCGAGTCGTCGGGGGCGCGGCCCGTGCTGCTGTTTGCCGAGATGCTGAAGGGTCTCGGGTACCAGACGGCGAGCTATGTGAGCGCCTCGCCCGTGCGGGCACGGACGGGGCTCGACGCGGGGATGGACTTCTTTGACGAGCCGGAGAAGGGAGATTCGCAGCGGCCGGCCAACGAAACCACCGACAACGCGCTCCGTTGGCTCGCGGGGCAGGCTGAGGCGCCCTTCTTTCTCTGGGTGCACTACTTCGATCCACACAACCCGTACGAGCCGCCACCGCCGTACGACGAGCTCTTCTGGGATACGACGCAAGTCCATGCGTTCCTGACCGACCGCGGCCTGCCCGAGAGGGAAATTCGGAGGCTGGCGCACATCAACGACATGTACGACGGCGAGATCGCGTTCACCGATTCCGAGGTGGCCCGCCTTCTCGGAGGGTTGCGGGAGCGCGGCTGGTACGACGATGCCACGGTCGTCATCACCTCCGATCACGGCGAGGGCCTGGGCCAGCATGAAGAGCTGACTCACGGCCGCATCTACGACGAGGTGTTGCGGGTGCCGCTGATGATCAAGTTTCCGGCAGGATTCCCGCTCAACGGCACGCGGATCGACGAGCTCGTGTCGCTGGTCGACGTCGTTCCGACGCTGGCTGCGACGCTGAGCCTGCCTCTCGAGCAAGCCGCCGCCGACCAGTTCGAGGGGCGCAACGTATTCGATGTCGGTACCCGGCGCGAGTACGAGTTCGCCCAACGCACCTTCCGGGAGCGCGCCCGCCGGTGGGGACCCGGGCACAAGTTCGTGCTGTTCGATCGCGCCTGGAAGTACCACCTTTCGACCGAGGTCGACGACGAGCTCTACGACCTCGCCGACGACCCCCACGAGCTGCGCAACGTCATCGTCCGAAATTCGCGAACCGCCGACCGAATGCGCCTCCTGCTCGAGGACCTGACGCGGCGCTACAGCGCCGATACCCGCCGTTTCTCCGTCCGCGCCGACCGCTCCGAGGAGACACTGGAGGCGCTGCGCGCGCTCGGCTACATCCGGTGATCGGCGGTGGCCCGTTGGCCCGAATTTCAAGTTTCCTTTTTTTCGCCGAGATTGCTAGTGTGAACCGGGAGCAGAGGCCGCGTCTTCTGGGTCCTCTGGGGACGTGTCTGTAACGCGCATACAGAGGAGAGGCAATGCGTTTTCGTCAGCATTTGCTTGTAGGCTCCGTCGCACTGATCATTACCACGCTTGCCGTTGCGCCCTCGTACGCGCAGATCCGGCTTTCAGACCCGCATATGGCGGCGAACTCCGAAGTAATCGTTACCGGCACGGTCGTAGACGTCAGGTCGGCATGGGATTCCGAGGTCGACACCATCTATACCTACATCACGCTCCAGGTCGACGAAGTCATCAAGGGTCGTCTCATCGGCAGCCGGATCGTCATCAAGGAGCTCGGCGGAGTGGTAGGGAACCTCGGTCTCGCGGTAGGCGACTCCGCTGTGTATTCGCCGGGCGAGGAAGTAATGACGTTCCTGGCGCGTCGGCCGCGCGATGACACCTGGCAGACGAACGGCGACTGGCAGGGCAAGTGGAGTATCGAACGCAGCGCCAAAAACCCCGGGGGTATGGCGGTGCAGAGCTACTCTGCCGGCATGGTCGCAGGTAATACGCCGGATCAGGTGGTTTCGGGAACTCGCCTCTTCCAGGTGTACAAGGAGCAGATCCGTGCCTGGAGCTCCATCCCGGGCGGGCGCTTCATCAGCGCACGGTGAGCCGCGGATTTTTTCGACTATACGCCGCCCGAAGCTGAAACCTTGGAGGACTGGTTGGGTGCGTTTCTCGGTGCCCTCTCGGACGACGACATCGGATACGCCGACGGTGACGCCAAGATGCCGCCCCTGAATTCGGTGTTTAACCCCAGGTGGCGCGACGTCACGTCCGGTACTGCCCACCCGATAACGGTTGAGAAGAAGGGCGAAAAAAAGAACAAGGTCGTCCCCGACAAGGGCATCGACCTGACCACGCAGGCCGCGGACGCTTGGGTATTCAGCAAGAGTTCGATGAAGCACGAAGTCAAGGTGGGCAAGGTCTCGAAGAAAAAGGGATGTGCCAGCAAATTCACCAACGACGGCACGACGCTGGCGTCCTTTGGCGACCGGTGCAAGGAGAAGGCCAACTCGAGCAGCGTGCTTGCGTTCGGCGGCATGTGGTGGGACACGCTCGCCATCAAGGCCGGCGAGGAAGACTCCCACGGTGGCAAGACCCACACCGCGCTGCACGGTTTCGTGATCACCAATACCGACGACAAGACGCTGAACGATTTGTTCGGCGACGCGAGTTGCTACCTAAGCGTCCAGATTCACGAGATCGGGCACTCGATCGGCTTCGGCCACGCCAAGAAGAATTCGATCATGACCCCGACTCTGGACAACGCCTGCTTGACGGACGGCGCGCTGCGCTCTGCGGATGCTCCGGTGGTCGGCGTCATCACCAAGTTTGACAAGAAGAAGGGGCTGAAGAAGTTCTATCCGAAGTAGTTTTTCTTCGAGCGCGATTGAGAGGCCGGCGGCTTTGCTGCCGGCCTTTCTGCGTGGTGCAATGCTGCCTACTGCAGATACCTGGGCACGGGTGGATACGGCGAGCGGAAAAAGGCCCATCGGAGGGTGCAATCGGGTGCGGCACTTGCCGCAGCCGAGAGGCGAAAACGTGATTCCGCCGCCGCCGAAGGCTGCTGTTCCTGGTGGCGGAACGGTGTGCGGGGCTGCAGGGTGACGCTTGTTGTGGTCTTCTTCGTGCGACACGATATGTTTTCGCCTTATCTTTACTTTCGAGGGCGAAAGTGTCATGGCGTGATAGCATTCCGCCGTCAGGAGGCAGAAGCATGTCCGGCCATTCGAAGTGGAGCACGATCAAGCGCAAGAAGGGCGCCGCCGATGCGGCACGGGGCAAGATCTTTTCTCGTCTGACCAAGGAAATCACGGTGGCCGCCAAGCAAGGGGGCGGCGATCCCGATTCGAATCCTCGATTGCGTACGGCAGTGGCCACTGCCAAGAGCCACAACATGCCCGCGGACAACATCAAGCGGGCCATTCAGAAAGGCACCGGTGAGCTTCCCGGTGTCACGTACGAAGAAATCACCTATGAGGGCTATGGTCCGGGCGGCGTGGCGGTTCTGGTTCAAACCGCAACCGACAACCGCAATCGCACCGTGTCCGAGATCCGCAAGATCTTCGAAAAGAGCGGTGGCCACCTCGGTGAGGTCAACTGTGTTGCCTGGATGTTCAAGCAGGTCGGGTACTTCCTGATCGAGGCGAGCAGCATCGGAGAGGACGACCTGTTGTCGGTAGCCCTCGATGCCGGAGCCGAGGATGTCGGCACCGACAACGGCACGTACGAGGTGACCACGGTGCCGGCGGACTACTCGGCGGTCCATGAGGCTTTCGACAAGCACGGAATCGTGCGCGCCAGCGAAGAGCTGGCGATGCTGCCGA
Organism: Acidobacteriota bacterium; assembly: GCA_965214245.1. Lineage (GTDB taxonomy): Bacteria > Acidobacteriota > UBA890 > UBA890 > UBA890 > CBDCBL01. Next base: position 191,464 of record CBDCBL010000006.1, on the reverse strand, counting down.
GCTCGTACGTCAAGCTCGAAGGGCGCGACGCCCAGCGTTGTCTGAGTTTGATGGAAAAGCTCGAGGACCACGACGACGTGCAAGGCGTGTTCACGAATGCCGACATCGACGCCGAGGCTTAGCCCTGCTGATGGCCGAGCCGGTGCGCATCCTCGGGATCGATCCGGGTTCCAGGGTCACCGGTTATGCGGTTCTGGATGCCGTCGGCGGCAGCGTCGGCGTTGTTGATCACGGCGCCTTGAAGTTGCCCGCAAAGCAAGCATTGCCCGATCGCCTGCGCATTCTCGACAGTGGCCTGCGTGAGCTTGTCGATACTCACCGGCCCGATGAGGTCGTCGTCGAAGAAGTCTTCGCGGCGGTCAATGTGCGCTCGGCGTTGGTGCTCGGCCAGGTGCGCGGCGTAGTGATCGTCGCCGCCGGATCCACCTGTCCGGTGTTCGAGTACAGTGCCCGGGCGGTCAAAAAAGCGGTGGTGGGATACGGGCAGGCCGACAAGCACCAGGTCGCGCAGATGGTTACGGCGCTGCTGCAACTACCTGAAATACCGCTCCAGGATGCCGCGGACGCGCTCGCTTTGGCGATCTGCCACATGCACACGCGACGTTTCGCGGCACAGTTGGAGAAGGCCCGATGATCGGCGCGCTGCGCGGCACACTGCACGAAAAGACGCCGGAATACGTGATCATCGACGCCGGTGGCGTGGGCTACCAGGTTTATTTGCCACTGACTTCGTTTTACGCCGTCGGCGAGCTCGGTGATGAGGTTACCCTGCGGATTTACACCCATGTGCGCGACGACGCCCTGCGGCTTTACGGCTTCCTACATACCAGCGAGCAACGGCTGTTCGAGCAGCTCATCTCGGTGGCAGGCATCGGCCCGAAGCTGGCCGTCACGATTCTTTCCGGGATGGAGACCGACGTACTGATAGGCGCCATCGCGGACGCGAACATCGTCCGCTTGTCGACCATCCCGGGCGTCGGCAAGAAGACGGCCGAGCGCATGGCGCTGGAGTTGAAGGACAAGGTGGCCGAGTTCGCTCCGGCTGCGGCGAGCGACGGGCCGCGCGGCGTGCGCCAGGACGTGCTTTCGGCGCTCGAGAACCTCGGGTATCGTCCTCGCGACGCCGAACGCGCCCTCGACAAAGTAGAAGACCCGGCCGAGGAGTTCGAGGAGTTGCTCAAGCAGACGCTGCGAATGTTGGCCGGGTGAACGAGTCTAGTGTCCTGAGTCAGGAGTTCGTTCCATTTTGCAGGAGGGAGATGCAGGTGAGATCAAGGAGTGGCGAAGAAGGCGATGCTGGAGTCATCGTCGATGAGCCACGACGCGGAGATCACCTGCATCTCCCTCCTGCCCGGAGGGTGGCGGCGGGAGCGGCCGCCTTCGGCGTCGCAGCTCCTCCACGATGGGCAAGGCATCGCGATCGTCGCTGCTCCTTGAAGTCGCCTCGCTCACGCCACCACAAAATGCAACGAACTCCTGACTCAGGACACTAACTGCCAACGATGAGCGAACGACTGGTCAGCCCCAGTGCCGTATCCGAGGAGTCGCGCTACGAGGTAACCCTGCGGCCGCGGACCCTCGATGACTACGTCGGCCAAACCAAGGTGGTCGAGAACCTGCGGGTGTTCATAGAGGCGGCGCGCCAGCGTGGCGAGCCACTCGACCATGTGCTGCTGTTCGGACCGCCGGGGCTCGGCAAAACGACGCTGGCGTACATCATCGCCCACGAGATGGAGAGCGCGCTGCGCGGCACGTCGGGGCCGGTCATCGAGAAGGTCGGCGACCTCGCCGCCATTCTCACCAACCTCGACGACCACGGCGTGTTGTTCATCGACGAGATTCATCGCATGTCGGCCTCGATCGAAGAAGTGCTCTATCCGGCGATGGAGGAGTTCCAGATCGATATCGTCATCGGCGAGGGGCCCAGTGCCCGCTCGGTCAAGTTGCCGATCACCCACTTCACCCTGGTCGGCGCCACAACGCGCGCGGCGCTGCTCACCTCGCCGCTGCGCGGCCGCTTCGGCATCGTGTTCCGCCTCGATTTCTACGGCACCGAGGACCTCGCCAAGATCGTCGGTAACTCGGCCAAGATCCTCGGTGTTCCCGCCGACGACGCCGGGGCGCTGGAGATCGCGCAGCGCTCGCGCGGCACGCCGCGCATTGCCAATCGATTGCTGCGCCGCGTGCGGGACTTCGCAGAGGTCGATGGCGACGGGCAGATCACCGCCGAGGTGGCGCGCGCGGCGCTGCAGAGGCTGGAGGTCGACAAGATGGGATTCGATGAGGTCGATCGCAAGCTGATGCTCCTGGTGATGCAGAATTTCAACGGCGGTCCCGTCGGCGTGAACACCATCGCTGCATCGATCGGCGAGGACAAGAACGCCATCGAGGACATCTATGAGCCCTATCTCATCCAGCTTGGGTTCCTGGCGCGCACCTCACGCGGCCGCGTCGCCACCGACATGGCCTACGACCGCTTCGGCATCAAGCGCGGCGACGCACCGCAACCCCGGACCGACCAGGGAGCGCTCTGGTAGTCGCGCGTAGGAGGCCGTGGTGGAAGTGTGGTGGGTCTGGCTGCGCGCCCTACAGCCGCCGGCCCTGGATCCCGCACCGCATCACGCCAAACGATGAACATCGATCGATTCGACTACTTGTTGCCGCCCGAGCTGGTCGCCCAGGAGCCGGCGGCGCAACGCGACCGGAGCCGCTTGCTGGTCGCCTCCCGCAACGGCGAACCCGCTCTTCAGGACGTCGTGTTCAGCGACCTCGTCGAGTTCTTGAATCCGCAGGACCTGTTGGTGATGAACGATGCGCGGGTCATCCCGGCGCGTTTATGGGCGCACCGCGCCACCGGAGGATTGGTGGAAATCCTGCTGCTACGACCGACGGCAACCCCGCCGGTTTGGGAAGCGCTGTTGCGTCCCGGCAGCCGGATCAAGAAGGGAGAAACACTTCGTCTTCTCGAGGATGTTCCGGGCGTCGAGGCGGGCGCCACGCAGAAGACCGACCTGACGCTCGTCGACGACCCCGGTGGCGCGCGGCGGCTGGTGGCCTTCGCCGCCGACTGCGACGTGATCGAGCTGTTGAAGGCGCGTGGCGAGATGCCGTTGCCGCCTTACATCCGGCGGGCGCGGGGCGACGTGCGCGCGACGCTCGACCGCAGCCGCTATCAAACCGTGTATGCCACTGCCGACGGGTCGGTGGCGGCTCCCACCGCCGGTCTGCACTTCACCGAGGAGCTGCTCGCCGGGTTGCGGGCCGCCGGTGTGGAGACGACGACCTTGACGTTGAACGTCGGGCCCGGCACGTTCCAACCCGTGCGGGTCGAGGAAGTTGCTGATCACACTATGGAGGCCGAGGACTATGTTCTGCCGCCGGCGTGCGTCGGCGCCATTGAGGTGGCTCGCCGCGCCGGCGGGCGGGTGATCGGCGTGGGTACCACCGTGGTACGCACGCTGGAGCACGCTGCCCGCGAGCATGGCGACATCATGGACGCCGCGGGGCAGGGGAGCGCCGATGTGTTCATTTATCCGGGTTTCGAGTTCCGCGTGGTGGATGCCATGTTGACCAACTTCCACCTGCCGCGATCGACACCCATCCTGATGGTCGCCGCCCTCGCCGGCCGCGAGCGTCTGGCGGAGGCCTACGAGTACGCGGTGGCCAACGAATTCCTCTTCTACTCGTACGGCGACTCGATGCTTATCCAATGAGCTTCAAGCCCGTAGGTGCGGCACTGCATAACCTGCTTGCCGAATGGCTCGAGAACCCCGACGCCCGGCAGATCGTCCTGCAGCGTACGTGGGAGCGCGCCGTGGGCGAGGCGGTAAGCAAGAAAGCCAAGCCGCTCGGCTTCGACGACGGCGTCCTCTCCGTCGAGGTCGCCGATTCTTCGTGGGCCCCTGAGCTGGAAAAGATGAGTGCCGAGCTGATCGGCAAAGTCAACGAGGCGCTCGGCGAGAAGTGGGTGCGGCGGATTGCGTGGGTGTCGGGGGAGGACGACGAGGCCGATCCGGCAGCTCGAGTTAGCGGGCCGTAACGGCGAGTCGCGCCCGTTATGGGGTTCCCCCAGGACGCGATCATGTCAATCGTTCGTCGAGTCTTGTCCTGCCAACCGGTCAAGTCAGTTGCTGATCACGTGCAACTTGGTCTTCGGCAAATCATTGCGTCTCTTGACAACTAAGGATGCGCTAGCCATCCTTCGACAACGCATAGTCAGGTCCAGGAGAGTCGATGAAATCCGTCTCGAAGACCCTCCTTGGTGGCGAAAAAGTGAAGTCGGGTTCGAACTGTACGGTGCTGCTGAACCATTCATTGCCGCTTCTGAATACAAGCTCGTCACAGGATCGACACCATTGTGGGGTGCCCCCGAAATCGGAAACCGTGTGGACCCGCTCCCCTTCCTGCAAAGCACGGACGCGGACACCGACAGACTGATAAGGCAAGCCAGATCCCGTCAGGGGCTACGGCCGGGAGGGCGCCTTGAAACTCCGGCAGCGGAGACAGCGTCGAGTCTGCGGTACCCTGCACGGGAGCAAAACGGATCCGTGTTACGGAGAAGTCGTAGTAGCTGACGTACTGGCCGTCCGGGGTCCAACTCACCGGCGTCAGCCGCGTTGCCGATTCGGCCACGGGTAAGGGTGGACTGTCGGTCCCGAGGCGCTGTACGAAAATCCGATAAGGCTCACCTACTCGGGTGTAGGCGAGCGAGTCGCCTCCGGGAGACCAGCTCGGCCATCCTACGCTGCCCTCGGTGTTCAGCCGTCTTTGCTTCCTCTCGCTCCATGTCGTAGATTAACACGTAGTCACGGCTGTCCGCGACATGAATCGCGATTTGCCGATCGTCGGCAGATAAACTGAGGGCACCGTAAACTCGCTGTTGGATCGGCAGAAAATCGGCATTGCCCTGCCGATCTATCCACGCCACTCTGCCGACGCCAGCATCGCCGCCCGGAACATAGGCGAGCGTTCCCGTTGCTGAAGCGGCGAGCTGGATATAGGGGTATAGCGCATGCATCCTCACCCCCGACACTACAGGAACGGCATCCGTTACGACCTCTAGGCTCTCCAAGTCGAACTCCACGGCCGATACGCTTCCTCCTCGACCGTACAGAAGATGTCCTGACGCTACGTAGCGGGCGTCGTACCCGTTCGTTACCAGCGTCTCGAAGTTGCCGGTTTCGAGCTCCATCAGAAGAACCTCGGCGTAGTCGGCGCCGATGCCGTGCTCGCGGTACGTGACCAGGACGTGGTGACCGCCGGGTAGCACGCGCCCATACGCGAAACCGGCCCTTGGTTCCGCCACCTCGACCCAGGTCCCTCCACTTGCGCTTACCCGCATGAGGCGCCGAGCTTCCGAGGACGAGAAATACACTTGGTCGTCGTCTGTCCATGTCGCCACGACCGGGTTCGATGCCTCGCAGAGCGTGAGCGTCGTTTCATTAGCCAGTGAGAAAACTTTGACGCTGTCGTCGGTCAGAAAGCCCACGGATCGACCATCAGGAGAGAAGAAAGGATGCTTCGCACCCTCCGTTCCTACGAGCTCCTCCACCTCGAACGAGTCCAGCGATCGAATGAACAGTTGACTGGTACTCTCGGATGATCCGACATAAACGAGGTTCTTGCCGTCGGGTGACAGGTCCAGAAGCGTGCTGTCATAACCAAGGCCAGTGGCCTCAGTATCCAGCGCCAGCGCCACACTTCCGGACAGGTCGATCTCACCATGAAACACGGGTTGAGACGACCCCACTTCGGTAGCGTCGTTTCTCACGCGTGAGCCCGCCAGATATCCGGCCAAAGCCGCCACCACTAACGCACCGAACACCGCTGTTAGTCGCGCGCGCGACCTTCTCGATGTCGGCTTGTCCGACTCTTCGCCAAGATCTGCGCTTGGCTCAGCCGCCAGGGAATCAGCGATAACCAGCCGAGCATCCGCGATATCGTGGAGGCGGTCGCGGGGGCTCTTCGTCAGGCACCGTTTCATCAGCCGTTGCACACCCCCCGGCACGGAACGGCCAAATTGGCTCCAGTCGGGCTCCTCCTTGAGAATTGCTGCCATCGTGTCCGACACGGTCTCGCCATCGAATGTGCGCCAACCGCTGAGCATCTCGTAGAGCAATGCTCCAAACGACCAAACGTCAGTGCGCTTGTCGACCGGCTTGCCTCACGCCTGCTCGGGGCTCATGTAGGCAGCAGTCCCCATGATCACGCCGGTACGTGTGGCGGCTGCCATGGAGTTGCCGCGCTTTGGTGGACGGTTTCCCGCTCACATTTAAGCGATCTGAGCGTACCTCCTTTCGTACCCCATGGGCGAGTCGTAGTCCAGGGGTGAGTGTCTGCGACGCGGGTTGTAGAAGCCCTCGATGAACTCGAAGACGGTCATGCGGGCTTCCGCCTGGGACCTGAACCGCCGGCGGTTCAGGAGCTCGCACTCGAGGGTGGCGAAGAAGCTCTCGCACATCGCGTTGTCGTAGCAGTCACCGGCTGATCCGGTCGACGGTCGCACCCCGACCTCCTGGCAGCGCTGACCGAAGGCGATCGACGTGTACTGCGTACCTTGGTCACTGTGATGAATCACCTGTTGGGGCCGTCGTTGCGAGATCGCCATGTTCAGCGCCTCGAGCACGAGCTCGGTGCGCAGATGGGTCGCCATTGACCAACCGACAACGCGACGGCTGAAGACGTCCACGACGACCGACAAGTACAAGAACCCTGCCCACGTTGGGATGTAGGTTATGTCCGCCACCCAAAGCCTGTCGGGGCGGTCGGCTCTGAACTTGCGCTCGACCAGGTCCGGAACTGGGCGGGCTTCCCGATTTCGCCGCGTTGTCCGAACGCGTCGCCTACGGCTGACACCCTGCAGGCCTGCACGTCGCATCAAGCGCCCCACACGCTTGCCGCCAACACCCACACCGTCGGCTCGCAGATCGGCGTGGATCCGAGGGCGACCGTAGGTGCCTCGGCTCTCCCTGTGGATCGCTTCGATCCGTGCCTGCAGCTTTGCGTCCGCCCGCGATCGAGCCGACGGTTCCCGCCGGCGCCACGCGTAGTACCCGCTGGAGGAGACCTCCAGCACACGGCACATCGTGGCAATCGGATACTTCGCCTGGTGACCGCTCACGAACTCGAAGACTTCGGCGGTACCGAGTCGGTCTCCCGAGCGAACCAGGCCGCGGCTTTTGAAAGGATCTCCCGCTCTTGCTTCAGCTGGCGGTTCTCTTTCCGCAGCCGCCCCAGCTCCTCGCGCTCAGCAGTGCTGAGCCCTTCGGCGCTGCGGCCTTCGTCGCGGTCAACCTGCTTGATCCACTGGCGAATCGTCCAGTACGACGGCTCGAACTCCTTGGCCAGCTCGGCGACGCTCCGCCCAGCTCGTGCCACTTCTATGATCCGCCGCCGAAACTCCGCCGGGTACGGCCCTCTTGTCCTTGGCATCCTGAACACCTCCCGTGTACGTCGTAAGGTGTCCACGAAATCGGGTCAAGTCCAGTTGGCGTGGTTCAGCGAAGCGAGCAGCTTGGCTTCACGCTCGAAGCGAGCCAGTCGCTCGGGATCGGTGGCGAAGTCCTCGGGCAGAACCTTGATGGCGACATCACGGTCGAGCTTCGTATCCCGCGCCCGATACACCTCGCCCATGCCGCCCGCACCGAGCGGTTCGAGGATCTCGTAGTTACCGAGGTAGCGTAAGGAAAAAGGGCGTTTCTTCACTGGTAAAGTCCGGTTTGCCCAACCAACTCAACCAGGAGAAACGCCCTCATGGAATCGTATGTTGGCATCGACGCACACTGCAACGCGGGACTGGAGCTCGCCGCCATAGAGGCACGCAGTGGAGAACTGCTATGGCGGGACCGTTGTCGGCTCGATGGGGATCTGTTGCGAGAAGCGATCGGTCGGGCTCCCCGTCCATGTACGGTGGTATTCGAGCAGGGAGAGTTAGCCACGTGGCTGCACCTGGCGCTTTCGGGTTGCTGCAAGAACCTGATCGCTGCCGACCCCCGGCGCAACCGCTTGATCTCAACCTCGCCCGACAAGGACGATCCGTTCGATGCGCTGGCCTTGGCGCAGCTGGCCAGGGGGCGATATGTGCGGGAAGTCTATCAGCCACCTGTGGCGTTCTTGAACCTGCGGCTGCAGGTGCGCCACCACGATCGACTCAACCGCCACATCAGCGCCTTGAAGAACCAGGTCAAGGCCCTGTTCCGCTACCACGGGATTCCGGTAGTAGGCGCCGACGTCTATTCACCGGAGCACCGGCCCGCATTCCTGAAGTGTTTGCCCGAAGCCGCCCGGCCGCCGGGCGAAGACCTGCTGGGCATCCTCGATGTGGCCGCGGAGAAAAAGGACGCAGCGCTGCAGTTGCTAGTCCAACACGGGCGGCGGTTTCCACCCGTCAGACGGCTTATGACGGTTCCGGAGATCGGCAACGTCAGGGCAGCGACCTTCGCCGCGTATCTGGTCACCCCCACCCGCTTCCCCTCCCGCTCTCACATCTGGAGCTACTGCGGCTTTTCGGCCTCACCCGACGACGAAGCGGCTCACACATCGAGCCGGTACGCCTGCGACGAGGCTTCAACCGGCACCTGAAACGGGTCATCAAGAGCGCCGTCGAGCGAATGGTCTTGCGGCAGGCAGATCCTTTCGCCGCGGCGTATCACGTTCGACTCGAGCGCGGGACGTTACCGACCCGGGCCAAGCTGGCGATTGCGCGAAAGCTCATCGACGTGCTGTGTGCCCTTTGGAACAGCAAGGAGGACTACGATCCAGAACGTGTGAGAGTTGTCTAATTGCCCGGCGTCGACACGCGCGGTTTGCGCCTTGTCACATGCGCAGGTCCCACCGCCTGCGGCGGGACCTGCGCCGCGGGAAGCCTCAACAAAACCCTTAGACTTCGAGTCTCCGACCAAGGTTAGGCTCCGCGGCCCCGTAGTCCCAGACGCAACCATAGGCCTCGAGTCTCGGATAGGAGCATGGGCTGCTCGTTCAAGCCCCAACAATCCTGAAGTTGCTCGCGCCGCGACCCATGACGGTCGACCCCCCCAAACGACGAAGCCAAACCGGACCAACGCCCCAGGCCAACTTGAACATCTCTACCCCATCTTTAGGGAGAGTGCGTCTGTTGACCTTTTTCCTTATAGGAGGGTCTTGCCGACCACTGTGAGTAGTCCGTTCCGGGGAGCGTGCGCGACTAGCCTAGCCGGAATCGCTCGATTCGATCAACGCGGGCTACAGCACCCGCGTTGGGAGGCGCCCGGCAGCTTAACAGGCGAGTCGCGCAGCATACGGTACGTCCCCGCTCCCCCGGGGCAACCCAGACTACGCGCGACCCTTTTGCCCTGCTAACCACCTCCGAGGACGTACTCACTCAACGCTGCGTACCGTGCGCCGCCGCGGCCGAGTTGGCTCTCGATGGATGTGTCCCGAAGTTTGTAGAAAATCGTCTGGCGTGGCTCCGAGCTTGGACGTTTGATGTTACCTGCTACGCGGCCAACTCCTCCTGTTGGTCGATGATCGCGGCGAGATGCCGGTACCCGTCGATGCGGCGCATGCGGATCTGCCCGAACGCGATCAGCCCCCACAGCAGCGTCACCCCGGCCGCCTCGGTGCTGAACGATCCCTGGGTCTTGGTACGGCGACGGAACTCGCGGTTGAGGTTCTCCAGTGGGTTCGTCGTGCGCAGCGTCTTGCACATCGGTTTGGGGAACTCGTAGAAGGTCAGCAGCACCAGCCCCGCTTCCTCGAGGCTGCGCGCCACCGCCGGCACCAACCTCGACCACTTGCGCACGAAGTTGCTGTACGCGGCCCTCGCCTCGCTGCCGTTTGCCGCCTTCACGATGCGGTCCCAGTCTCGTTTCAGCTCGTCGTGGGCGTGTGACGGGCAATGCTTCAACAGATTCTTCCACTTGTGCTGAAGGCAGCGCTGCACCTTCGCTTCGGGCCACACCGTCGTCGCCTTGGCCAGCCCTTTGTGGCCGTCGGCGATGATCAGCCGGGGCGGCCGAAGACCTCTTTGCTCTAGGTCCTCGATCAGCCACTTCCAGTGACACCCGGCCTCCGAAGCGGCCCGACGCAACGCCACCAACACCTTGCGCCCATCTTCCGCCACTCCCAGCGCGGCGAAGATCGGCACCGACACGACCTGCCGCGCCAACCTCACCTTCAGGTGGAACCCGTCCAGGTACACGATCGGGTACGACTCACCGGTCAGATCGCGCTCGCACCACGTCCCGAACAGCTTCTTCAGCCGCCCCACCACCCTTGAGATCGCGCTCTTCGAGAGGTTCGCTTCACCCAGCAGCGGCGCGAGCGCCTTGTGGATCCGTCGGCTATTTGCAGCCGCCAGGTACACCCCTAGAATCGCCTCGTCGACTTCCTCGGTGCGCCGTTGATACCGCGGCAGGATCGTGCTGCGGAACTCCCCGGTGCTGCCGTCCTCTCGCAGCAGCCGTCCCCGTGGTACCTCCAGATCCTGCGGCCCCTGCGCCATCGTGATCTGCCGCCGATACGTCCCGTGCCGATATCCTCGCCGCGAGCCGTTGCGCTCGTACGGCCCGCATCCCAACGCCTCGGCGAGCTCCTCCTCAAGCGTGATCGTAATCGCCTCCTGGATGCGGCTGTGCAGCAGCTCCTGGATGGCGCTACGGAACTCGATGACCGATACCTCTCCCGTGCTACCGTTGCTCATGGTGTGACCTCCTTGTTGTCGCCGTTTCCAGCGACTCGTTTTTCCTGCTCGGAGGTTACGCCATTTCTTTTTCTACAGGACTCGGGACGGATCCCTCTCGATCAGCTTGATACTGTCGATCTTGACCTTGCCCAGGTCGATGTCGGCACGGGTCTCGATGGCTTCTCGCAGGGCTGGGCAGCCCGCGGCTGCCGCGCACTCGTCCCAGGGTGATGTGGGGGTGGTAACGACGTTGCTCGGGGGCGAAACCGAGGGTGTCGAGAGCCTCCTCGACGGCTTGTTGTAGATCCGTCAGTTGCTCGTCGGTTTGTAGGCCGATCCAGAGGACGCGAGGTCGTCGAAGATGTGGGAACCTGCCGAGGTTGCGGAGCCGGCCGCTCGTCGGCGCTGCGGCACCAGCGACCCTATACAGGCTCTCGTCGATCGCGCCCACCTCACGCGGCTCGACGTCGCCTAGAAACTTCAGGGTCAGATGCATCGAACCCGTTCGAACCCAACGTACGTCGGCATCGCAGGACCGTAGCTCGGCGATCAGATCGATCAGCCGCTGCTTGATGTGATCCGGCAGATCTACCGCAACAAACAAGCGCATGGGAACCATCAAGACTGCATTGCTGTCAGTGCACGACAAAACCGGCTTGGCGGAGTTCGCGGCCGGACTCAACGAGCTCGGCGTCGAGCTTCTCTCCACCGGAGGAACCGGCGCCACGATTGAAGGCGCGGGGTTGCCAGTAACCCAGATCTCCGAGCATACCGGATCACCCGAGATGCTTGGCGGTCGAGTAAAGACCTTGCACCCGAAGGTGTTCGCCGGCCTCTTGGCGCGACGCGCCGACGCCGGCCAAATGGCGGAGCTCGAGGAGCACGGCGCTACCGCCATCGATCTGGTGTGTGTGAACCTGTATCCCTTTGCCGCCACCGTGGCGAAGCCCGACCACCTGCTGCAGGATGCGCTCGAGCAGATCGACATCGGTGGCGTCAGCCTGCTGCGCGCGGCGATCAAGAACTGCGCCGGCGTTGTGGTAGTCGTGAATCCATCGAGCTACGCGGAAGTGCTCGAGGCCATTCGTGCCGATGACCTGTCGCTTGGGCGGAGGCTGCAATGGGCCGCTGCCGCGGTGGCCCACACGGCATCGTATGAGGCGTCGATCTGCAACTACATCAACGCTTTGGGTGCGGAAGCGGCGCTCGATACGACGCCGCAGCTCGAGGATTTCCCGAAGGTGTGGGCTGGCACGTACGAGCTGGTGCAGGGGCTGCGATACGGGGAGAACCCGCACCAGGGGGCCGCCTTTTACGCCGACTCCTGCGGACGAAGCGGGCTCAGCGGCGCCGAGCAACTGCACGGCAAGGAACTGTCGTACAACAACATTCTCGATCTGCAGGCGGCTTGGCGGACCTCCCAGAGTCTCGACGTTCCGGGTGTCGCGGTGATCAAGCATGGCAACGCGTGCGGCGCCGCATGCGCCGACACACTGGTCGAGGCCTATGTGCAGGCGCGCGCCACCGATCCGGTGTCGGCCTTCGGCAGCGTGTTGGGTCTCAACCAAGCGGTCGACAAGGCGACGGCCGATGAGATCGTCACGATGTTCGTGGAGGTGGTGGCGGCTCCCGGTTACGCCGCCGACGCGCTCGAGGTATTGAGGGAAAAGAAGAACCTCCGCTTGCTCGTGGTTCCCGAATCGGCCGCCGAAGCGGTTCGCGACCTGCGTACCGTCACCGGCGGCGCGCTGGTTCAGGATCGCGACGCCGCCGCCGGGATTCCGGAAGAGCAGTGGGAGTGTGTTACCGAGCGCCAGCCAACCGAAGAAGAGGAGGAGGCGCTGCGGTTCGCCTGGAGGGTCGTGCCCCACATCCACTCCAACGCCATCATCCTGGCGCGTGGCCGGCAGTTGATCGGCGTCGGTGCCGGGCAGATGAGCCGGGTCGATTCCAGTCGCCTCGCCGTGTGGAAGGCAAACGATCAAGGACACCAGGTTGATGGCAGCGCCGCGGCTTCCGACGCTTTCTTCCCGTTCGCCGACGGTCCGGAAGCCCTGGCTAAGGCCGGCGTCACGGCGATCGTTCAACCCGGAGGATCAGTGCGCGACGACGAGGTGATCGAGGCGGCGAATAAGTTGGGATTGGCGATGATCCTGACGCGGACGCGTCATTTCCTGCACTAGGGAAACACCGTCTCGGGTGATGGCGTGGAGGAAGGTGTGGCTTTGCGCGTAGGTGTAGCGGCTAAGCTTTCACTACCCTTGTCTGGGTCAGGCGGTCGTGCAGGGCTCGGTTCTTGCGGTCTTTGATTGCCGGCAGGAGGCCGATACCCAGGGTGGCGATGACAGCGAGCCAGACCGCCAGGCGTAAGGCGGCCACCTTGAAGCCCACGGAGAACTGGTCGACGTGCACGACCCGTAGGTGCATGACCATGCGGCCGATCGTTTGCCCGCAGCTGCCTACGAAGAACACCGAGTAGCCGATCGCGAAGATCGACCAGGCACCGGCGAGCGGCAGGGCCGCATCGCTGAGGATCTGATTGAGGGTGGCACCGGTGACCGACGCTGCCGAGCTCACCAGGGTCCCAGCGATCGCCAGCAGAACCATCATGTCGCACACGGCGGCCGCGGCCCGCTCACCCAGCGGGCCTGCCGACGACCGGGTCTTCGGGGGCAAGTCGGTGCGGATGGCGTTAGCGTCCCAGGTCAGGGCATCGGCCGGCGCGTCACCCTGAGAAACGTCGATTTCCGGGGTAGGAAGCACCACCGCCTCAGTGCCCGCGACAAGGTCGAGCTGCGGCGCTGTGTCGCCCCTTTCCGGCAGATCCGGCATTACCACGGCCGGCCGGTCGACCTTATTGCCTTCGCTCTCACTCGGCCGGTCGACCTTATTGCCCTCGCTCTCGCTCGGCAGGTCGATTGCCGCCTCGTCGAAGTCGAAAGTCTCAGCGGCCTCCTTGGTGGTGTCGGGATCTGCCGCGGTTTCGACCATCTCGATCTCGGCGAGTAAGTCTTCCTCGGCTTCAGTCCCTTCACGGTCCACCGCCGGGTCTTCTACGGCTTCAGCCTCTTCAGGGTCCTCCTCCGCGTCTTCTTCGGGTTCAGCCTCATCAAGGTCCCCCGCCGGGTCTTCTTCGGCTTCGGCTTTTTCAAGGTCCTCCACCACGGCTTCTTCGGTTTCGCCTTCTTCGGCCTCGGTCACCTCGTCGACCAGTTCCTCGTGTCCCCTCCATCCACGCTCGGCGGGATCGGGGACGGCTGCTTCGTCCGCCGCCTCGTCGTCGCGAAACTTCAGTTCGTCGAGAATGCTCTCGGCCACCTCGTCGACCATGTCGAGATCGAGCTCGGCATCATCGTCGTCGTCGGCGATCTCAACGTCGTCGAGGTCTTCGGTGGCAGTCGTGCCGTGGTCGTCATCGGAGGTGTCGCGCGAGATTTCGGCCAGGTCGATGACCTCGGCCATGTTGTCGAACGCAGCGCCATCGAGCGTGATCGCGTCGGCATCGACGGTAATGCCGTCGGGATCGCGGACGCGATCACCGACGAGCTGTTCCAGGAGCTGGCCGCCGGTCTGCGCCGCTGCGACGGTTACTTGCTCGTCCGTTTCGAGTTGCTCGTCCTCGCCAGCTTCTTCGCCGGAAGCCCCCTCCTCGGCCTCGAGCGCTTCCTCCTCGTCGGTTTCCTGTTCAGCCTCGAGCACATCCTTCTCGTCGACGTCGGTTTCGGCCTCGAGAACCTCTTCTTCCACGGTCTTCTCTGCAGGTTCGAGGACCGCTTCCTCCACGGCCCCCTCTCCCTCTGCGGCCTCCGGCGCTTCGTCGACTTCGAGCCCGGCGTCGGCCTCGAGCACCTCATCGCCGTTCTCTGCGCCGCTCTCGGCGACGTGCTCCGCGTCGCGACGCGCACGGATCCGCTTCAAGCGCTCGCGTAGCTCCTCGCGCCAATCGGTGAAGCCGGGCACTTCGCCGGTGAACTCGGGCTCGCCGGCGGCCGCCTCGGTGGTTTCCCCGGCGTCCGCATGAACTTCAGGGTCCGTGGTGGTTCCGAGACGGCTTTCTTCGCTGGTCGATAGATCGTCTTCGTACACGATCTCGCTCTCCTTGATTCGCTGGTTACCCACGGCGGAAGACGAAGAGGCGGCTTCTACAGGACCGCGTTCCTCGTCCGGCGCGGGCTCGAACCAATCTGGTGCGCCGGGGTCGTCGACCCCGGGGGCCATCGGGGTCTCTGTTTCCTTACGCCGGTCGAGACGGGCGCGATGAAGCCGATCGCGAAGTCTGCCCCTCAGTTCGGGCTCATCCCGCAGGGGGTGGTGCGAGCCGCCAACCGCAACCGAAGTCAGTGGTCGCACGAGAGCGAACGTTTCCTTGCAGCGGGGACATTCGGGCAAGTGATCGAACGTCACGAGGCCGCAACTCGGGCATTTCACGGCGCCAGTCCCTGGCAAGGTGGGCATTCGAATGCTAGCAATAGGCGATGAGTCTTGTCGAGTGCATCCCCAACGTCAGTGAAGGGCGCCGCGCCGACGTGCTGGATGCGTTGGCGGAGGTGTTTGTGGCCCGTGATGAGGTGCGGCTGCTCCATGTTCACCCCGACATCGATCACAACCGCACCGTTTACACCGTGGTCGGTGAGCCCACCGCCTTGCTCGAATCCATCGAGGAGCTCTACGCGCAAGCCGTCAATTCGATTGACCTGCGGTTGCATCACGGCGTCCACCCGCGTGTCGGCGCCGTCGATGTGTGTCCCTTTATCCCGTTGCCGGAACATGGCAGCTCGATGGACGAGTGCGTCGAGCTGGCGCGCCAACTCGGCGAACGCGTGGCGTCGCGCCATGACCTACCGGTATGGCTGTATCAGGAGGCCGCTACCGCCGAACCCCGTCACAACCTTTCGACGATACGCGGCGGACAGTTCGAGGGACTGGCCGACAAGCTCGCGGATCCTGACTGGCGCCCGGACTTCGGCCCCCCGAGGCCGCATCCGACCGCCGGCGCCACGGTAATTGGCGCCCGCGGACCCTTGGTTGCCTACAATGTCGTGCTGGACTCCTCCGACGTCGAGATCGCCCGCCAAGTGGCGGCGGTGATCCGCGCTTCCTCCGGCGGATTGCCGGGCATCAAGGCGATGGGCGTTACGTTGGGATCGCGAAATCTCGTGCAAGTATCGATGAACGTGGAAGATCCCGAACGGACGCCAGTCCACGTCGCGTTCGCCCACGTACGTGAAGCAGCCGCGGCGCACGGCGTCGAAGTTCTCGAAACGGAGCTCGTCGGGTTGGCGACTTCGGCCTCGCTGCGCGGCGCCGGCGCGGCACTGCCTCCCGGGCCGGACCCCGACCCCGATCGCGTTGTCGAGGACGCCATCGACCGGGCGTTCGCGATGTAACCCATCGCACGTTCACCGTGGCCCGCTGGCCACGTCGGCCGGATCGATGCCGTAGCTCTTCATCTTGCGGTACAGGTGGCTGCGCTCGATGCTGAGCGCTTCCGCGGTTCGCTTCACGTTGCCGCCGTGCTCTCGCAGCTTGTTGAGAATGAAGCGCCGCTCGAACAGGTCGCGGGCTTCGCGCAACGCGAGGTCGCCGCTGGTGTCGCGCCCGTCGGTCGGGCCCATCGTATCCAACGTTGGCACGAGCTCGGCCTCGGTGATGGTATCGCCGGCGACCATGATCATGAGGTGCTCACAGATGTTCTTGAGCTGCCGTACATTGCCGGGCCAACGATAGGCAGTCAGTCGCGCGGTGGCTTCGGGTGTCAGGCTCTTCGCGGTGCCGCCATACTCTGCCGCCGCCTCGCGCAGGAAATGCTCGGCGAGCAGCGGCACGTCATCGCGCCGCTCGCGCAACGCCGGTACGTGGAACGGCAAGACGTTGATGCGGTAGTAGAGATCTTCGCGGAAGCGGCCCGCATCGATCTCCTCTTGAAGATTCTTGTTGGTGGCGGCGATCACGCGAACGTCGACGTTGTGGTCCTCGGTCGAGCCGACCGGCTGAAAGCTCTGTTCCTGCAATGCCCGAAGCACCTTCGACTGGGTGCGCATGCTCATGTCACCGATCTCGTCGAGGAACAGCGTGCCGCCGTCGGCGGCGTCGAACTTACCGCGCTTGTCGGACACGGCACCGGTGAAGGCGCCCTCGACGTGGCCGAACAGCTCGCTCTCGATCAGCTCGTCGGGGATTGCGGCGCAGTTGACCTCGATGAATGGAGCCGCGGCGCGGCGCGACAGCGCGTGAATGCGCCGCGCCACCAGCTCTTTGCCGGTGCCGTTCTCGCCGAAGATCAGCGCCCGCCCGTTGCTTGGGGCGGCGCGCTTGATCTGCTCACGCAGGGCGACCATGGCGTCGGACTCGCCGATCATGTCCCAGCGTTCGTTGACCTCGGCACGCAGCCGCACGTTCTCGTCCTGCAGAATCTTGTGCTTGATGCCGTTGGCCACGACCAGCAGTACACGGTCGAGCGACAGCGGCTTCTCGATGAAATCGAAGGCGCCCAGCTTGGTCGCCCGAACTGCGGTCTCGACGCTGCCGTGGCCGGAGATCATCACCACGACGGCGTCGTTATCATTAGAGGACAGCTTCTCGAGGACCTCGAGGCCGTCCATTCCGGGCAGCCAGATGTCGAGAAGAATGAGGTCCGGTTTGTTGCGTTTCGCCGTCTTGAGAGCCTCTTCGCCGCTGGAAACCGCCTTCACGGCGTATCCCTCGTCTTCGAGAACGCCCTTGAGTGTGGCGCGCAGGTTGCGCTCGTCATCGACGACAAGAATGCTGGGGGCGTCGCTCAACTCGGCAGCTCGATAGTGAAGACCGTGCCGACCGGCTGGTTGTCCGCGACGCGAACGTAGCCGCCGTGATCAGCGACGATCTGGTGGACGATGGCAAGCCCGAGACCGGTGCCGTCGCGCTTGCGCGAGAAGTAGGGGAGAAACAGTCGCTCCTTGTCGTTGGCCTTGATACCCGGGCCACTGTCAGTCACTTCGATGCGCACCATCTCGATTTCCGGGTCGAACGATGTCGACACGCGAAGCGTGCCCTCGCCTTCCATCGCTTCGACGGCGTTGTCGAACAGGTTTGTGAAGGCACGCTTGAGCTGGTCATGATCCGCCGTGATGACGGGCACGTCGGCCGAAAAGTCCCGCTCGACGTTGATACCTTCGTGCATGCTGGCGCAGGCCAGCAAGCTGTTCTCCACGATCTCGTGTAGGTTGGCGGGAAGCAGGGTGACGGTCGGCATGCGGGCGTAGCGGCTGAACTCGCTCACCAGGCCCTTGAGAGTGTCGACCTCCTGAAGGATCGTCCGCGTGCCTTCTTCGATCACATCGAACTGCCCTTCGGCGCCCGCAGCGCGCCGATAGCGACGGGCAATGCGCTGTGCCGAAAGCTGGATCGGCGTCAGCGGATTACGAATCTCGTGAGCGATACGGCGGGCCACCTCGCGCCAGGCCGCGGTTTTCTGCGCCGTGATGAGCGCTGTCAGGTCGTCGAGCACGACCACGGTTCCCATGTAGGCGCCGGCGCTGTCGCGCAGGCTCGAGCAGTGAACGGTGACGGTGAGCCGGCCGCCGTTGACGTTCAACGAGAGCTCCTCTTGGAGCGGGGCGCGGCGTGCCTTGGCGCGACCCATCAGCTCGCGCAAGTCGTCCAAAGACCCGCCGCTCAGCACGCTTTCGAACGGTTTGCCGGCGGCTTCGGCGACGTCCATCGACAGCATGCGTTCGGCAGCTCGGTTGAAGGTCGTGATGTCGCCCTCGGCGTTCAACGAGATCACGCCCGTAGCAATGTTGGCGAGCACCGCCTCCATGTAGCGGCGCCGTTCATCGAGCTCGGTGTTCGTGCTCTGCAAGCTGTCGCGCGACTGCTTGAGCTTTTGCTGGCCGGCGCGCAGGTCGAGCGTCATCTGGTTGAAGGACTCCACCAGGGTGCCGAGCTCGTCGCGCGCCTCTACCTCGACCTGGTAGCTCAGGTCGCCGGCTGCCACCGCGCGCGTACCTTCGGCGAGCTTCTGAATCGGCCCGGTCACGCCGCGGGCCAGATACAGCCCCACCCACAGCGCCGAGAATAAGATCAGCAGCGTCATCAGCAAGAAGCTGAGCAAGTAGTTCGTGGTGATCGGGCCTTTCAGGTCGAGGCCCTCCGAAAACGAGGTGTACAGCCCCTCGATGGCGATGACCTCGGCGGCGAGCGATTCGTCGAGCACCTGGCCGACCACGAACGCGCCGACGGGCTGGTTGCGGTTGTCCGGGTCCTCGCCGTAAATCGGCACGCCCGCCAGCAACAGGCGGCCGCCGGTGGGCAGCTCGCGGTTGAAGCGGAAGTTTTGTCCCTGCAACGCCATTGCAAGCTGTGCCTGCGGCACCTCGAGCAGGTGTCCTTCGGGCAGCGGTTCGATGGCCTGCACAATGCTGTCGGGCTCGGTGACGACGGCATCGGGGGAGGTTGGACGCGCCGGCGGTCGCGCCAAGATCTCGGCGTGTATCCCCTCGTCGTCGAAGACCGGGTCGAGCAGCAGGGCGTCGCCCCCGTACACGACGAAGGCATCAACTTCGAGATCCGCCAAGTGCGGTCGGAGGAAAACGTCGCGCAGAAACTCCCACGTGTCGCGCGTCGTCATCTTGCCTTCGGTGATGTCGTTGGCGAGCACGCGGGCGACGTGCTCCAATTGTCGCTCACGCTCGAGCTGCGCCTCGCGGGCGACGTTGCGGGCGCGATCGACGATCTGCGCCGTGTCGTCGGAAAACCAGGTATCGACGGCGTTCCGGATCAGCCCAGAGGCGGCGATGAACAGCAACACCGTGGGTACCAGCGCCATGCCGATGTACGTCACCACGACGCGGGTGCTGAACTGTGAGCCCAGCTTCTGCCGTCGGCGCTCGACGTAGAGCTTGATGATGTTGCGGCCGAGCACGAACAACAACACCAGCATGAGGGTGATGTTGAGCGCCGTGATGCCCTGCAACGTTGCGTTGCCGAAAGCCAGGCGCGAACGCTGGAGCACCACCATCGCCGCGACGCACACCGCGACCAACAGGATCATCCCGATCACCGTCAGGCGACGGTTACGGAGCTCTTTTTGCCGATTGTCGCTGGTTTGAGTGCTCATCAGGGGCGCTCCCGCGCCTGACGCTGCAAGTCTCGAGTAGCCATTAATGCTAACAAGAAAACCCAGTTTCCTGGTGCTCTCCGAAAACCTCCCTCATCCGGTCTGCTACCTCGCCCAGCGTCGCTTCGACTTTGACGGCCTCGAAGATTGCTTCCACCAGGTTTCCATCGGATCGTGCCGCCGACTCGAGCTCGTCGAGGCGGCGCTCGGCCGCAGCGCCGTCGCGGCTCTTGCGCAACTCCTCCAGCTGTTCGGCCTTGCGTTCCTCGAGGCCCTCGGGGATCTCGTGCACCGCCATGTCGCTGCCGCCCCGCTCGTCTTCCTCGAAACGGTTCACACCGACCACCGTGCGCTCGCCGGATTCCACCGACAATTGGTCGGCATAGGCGGCTTTTTCGATTTGCCGCTGTATGTGGCCGGTCTCGATCGCCGCCACCATGCCACCGAGCTCATCGATCTCGCGAATCAGCTCCATCGCCTCCTCTTCGAGCTCGCGGGTCAGGCGCTCGATAGTGAAGGACCCGCCGAGCGGGTCAGCGACGTCGCCGGCGCCGTGCTCGAAGGCGAGCAGTTGTTGGGTGCGAAGTGCGGTGCGCGCCGAATCTTCCGTGGGCAGCGCCAGCGCCTCGTCCATGCCGTTTGTGTGCAGCGACTGGCATCCACCCAACACCGCCGCCAGCGCCTGCACCGCCACGCGCACCACGTTGTTGAGCGGCTGCTCGGCCGTGAGCGTCGATCCGGCGGTCTGGGCGTGGAAGCGCATGCGCCACGCCTTCGGGTTGGTGGCGCCGAAACGCTCCTTCATGATGCGGGCCCATAGGCGACGGGCGGCGCGGAACTTGGCGACTTCCTCGAGCAGGTGGTTGTGGGCGTTGAAGAAAAACGACAGGCGTGGCGCGAAGTCGTCGACCTCGAGTCCGGCGCTGCTGCCGGCCTCGGTGTAGGCGATGGCATTGCCCAGTGTGAACGCCACTTCTTGTGCCGCTGTCGAGCCGGCCTCGCGGATGTGGTAGCCGGAGATGCTGATGGTGTTCCAGCGTGGCACGTGCCGGGCGCAGAACCGGAACGTGTCGGTAACCAGTCGCAACGATTGTTGTGGCGGATAGATGTAGGTGCCGCGGGCGATGTACTCCTTGAGAACATCGTTCTGCACCGTGCCGCCGAGCTGATCGAGGGGCACGCCGCGCCGCTCGGCGAGCGCGCAATAGAGTGACAGCAATGTCGCCGCCGTGGCGTTGATGGTCATCGACGTGGTGACCTGTGATACGTCGATGCCCTCGAACAGAACTTCCATGTCGCGGACGGAGTCGATCGCCACACCGACGCGGCCTACTTCGCCGCGCGCCATGCCGTGATCGGAGTCGTAACCGATCTGGGTCGGCAGGTCGAACGCCACGGACAGGCCAGTTTGCCCTCGATCGAGCAAATACCGAAACCGCTTGTTGGTCTCCTCGGCGGTGGCGAAGCCGGCGTACTGTCGCATCGTCCACAGGCGCCCGCGGTACATGCTCGAGTAGATGCCGCGCGTCAGCGGATATTCGCCCGGAAAACCGAGCTCGTCGGTGAGCGACCAGCCGTCCAAGTCGGCCGGCGTGTCCAAGGCGGCCAGCTCCTTGAGCCCGGAGGCGCGACCCGGGGCAACGGACCCAGCGCCGGCCCGTGCGATCTCGGCCTCGCAACGTTTCGACCACTCGCTCGCCGGTTTCTCGAGCGCCGCGAGTGCTTCGGCGTCCCAGAGAGCGAGTTGTTCGTCAGGAGCATCGGTGGGCTGCGACATGCTGGTATCCGCGGTCGGTGAGAAGCGTAATTCTAGCCTGCTAGCAGGGTGCTGAAGAACTCCCGGGGGTGCCGCAGCGCGTCCCGGGCGCGCCGACGCTCGACGTGGGTCGGTAGCCCGCGCTACGCTGCGTTGCATGGCAAACGAGGAGTTCTCGCATCTCGACGAGCACGGTCGCCCGCAGATGGTGGACGTCGGCGAAAAGCCGGCTACGCAACGTCGCGCCGTGGCCTCCGGCCGCCTGCACATGAGCGCGACTACCCGCGACCGTGTCGTCGCCGGCGACATCCCCAAGGGCAATGTCGTCGAGGTCGCGCGGCTGGCCGGGATTCAGGCCGCCAAGCGGACCGCAGAGCTCATTCCGCTTTGCCATCCGCTGTCGTTGACCCACGTAGACGTGGAGATCACAGCGGAGGAAGACGGGCTGCGAGTCGAGTCGAGCGCCTCATGCACCGGCCCGACGGGGGTCGAGATGGAAGCGCTGACGGCCGTTTCCGTGGCCCTGCTGGTGCTGTACGACATGTGCAAGGCACTCGAGCGGGGCATGGAGATCGGCGCTGTAAGGCTGGAGGCGAAGTCGGGTGGCCGTAGCGGCGATTGGCGCCGTGAAGACCCTCCGGAGAGAGCGTGAGCCACGAACACCGGCTCGGCGCACAGCCGGGTGCCGATCAATCCTATGGTGCCATGGTGCTCACCGTCAGCACGGGCGTATCAAACGGCACCCGCGAGGACTGCGGCGGCCCGCTGATCGTGGCCGCCATCGAGGCTTGGGGACTCGATCTTGTCGCGCACGAGGTTGCTACCGACGATCGTGACGCTATCGCCGCGGCGCTCCGCCGGGGAATCGACGACGATTCCGTGCAGTTGATCCTCACTACCGGCGGCACCGGATTGTCGCCCACGGACATCACCCCCGAGGCGACGCGCAGCGTGTGCGAGCGGCAGGCCCCGGGGTTGGCGGAGCTCCTGCGCAGCCGCGGCCTCGAGAAGACACCGCTGGCGGCGTTGTCACGCGGCGGGGCGGGGGTCGCCAATCGCACCCTCATCGTGAATTTTCCAGGAAGCCCGTCCGGGGTCAACGACGGCATCGAAATCCTCGAGCCGTTGATCGCCCACGCGCTGGAGATCCTCGTCGGCCGCTAGGGCGTCGAGAAGTGTACGTCTATTGCCGTTGCGCTTGTTCGGACCTCTCAAGCGTTCAGCAACGTTTCGACGGTGGTGGGCCAGGTGTGCCGTGCCGCCACCTCGGCGGCCGCGGCACCGAGCTCCTCAGCGCGCCGTGGCTCGGTGGCGACTCGGGTGAGCGCCACCGCGACGGCCTCGGGATCGGGGTCGGCCACGAACCCGGTCACACCGTCTTCCACGAGCTCGGCGGGACCTCCCGAATCAGTGCATGTAACCACCGGCTTGGCGCACGAGAAGGCTTCTAACGTGACCAGCCCGTAATCCTCGGCTTTGGGGCCGAAGTACACCGCGCCGCACGTCGCGTACTCGCGCACCAGTCGCTCTTCATCGAGGCCGCCGAGTAAAGTCACCCGTTTTTCGAGTCCCAGTTCCCGCGTCAGGGCGATGAGGCTGGTCCTCTGCGGTCCTTCGCCGGCGATGCGAACCCGCCAATCGCCGCCGGCGAGCGCCGCGGCGCGCAACAGCAGGTCGACACGCTTGAGGGGGACGAGGCGCCCAACCACCAGGATCGAATCGTTGTAGCCGTCGCAGCGGTACGGCCGCGGCGGCGCCGGCGGGTACAGTACATGAGACGGGATCTTGCCCCAGCGGCGCAGCCGTTCCTGGACGGTGCCCGACTGGGCGAACACGGTTCGGCGGCGTAGGAAGTAGGTGTCCAAAAAGTGAAGCGGTTGGCGGCGAGCCCGCGCGACCAGCTTTTGGCGCGGGGTGAGGGTGGCCTTGAAGTCCTCCCACAGGTCGTAGTACTCGCGCATACGGTGGTTCAGCCACACCACCTGGTCGGGATGCCGCACGACGTAGGACGGGTAACGCAAGCTGATGACGCGATCGACGCGGCCGCCGTCGCCGGCTACCTGGACTTCGCTCAGCCAGGTCGCGACGTACGCCGAGATCTGATGGCCGAAACGGTTCTGGGGGGTAGTGACCAGCTCGGCCTGGTGTCCCGCATCACGAAGAGCTTGCACGAGAGCGTGGGCGATGACACGGTGGCCACCCTCCACGAACGGCACATCCGAGGTCACGACGACGACGCGCATCAGTACCTGCCTGTGGCAAAAAAGAGACACCTTGCCGTCAAAGTGAAGCCTAAATCCAACACTTTGGCGTGCTGGCCCATTTCTTTGGACTATCGTAAACTTCTGAAAACAATGATCTTATCGGCATTCGACGACTACTGGCACCGTTCTTGCTCATCCGTACCTTCGTAAAGGGGGCAACAAATTTCGGGGGTCGCATGACCTGGACGCAGAAAACGCTCCGGAAAGACATTGAGTGTGCGGGTATCGGCTTGCACAGTGGCGTCCGCGTCGCGATGCGGATGCGGCCGGCGCCGCCGGGCAGCGGCATCGTGTTTCGCCGCCTCGACAAGGACGGTGCCGAAATCCCTGCCCGCCAGGAATACCTGCAGCGTTCCAACCTGGCGACGACTCTGTCGAAGAATGATGCCTCGATCGGCACGGTCGAACACATTCTCTCCGCCGCCGGCGGCCTGGGCATCGACAACCTGATCGTCGAGGTTGAGGGAGCGGAGGTCCCCATCCTCGACGGCTCTGCGGCTCCGTTCATCTATCTCATGCATGAGGCAGGTATTCGGGTACAGCAGGCGCCGCGACAGTTTATCAAGATCCTCGAACCACTTCGCATCGAAGAGGACGACAAGTTTGTCGCCATCTATCCTTCCGATCGCTTCAAGATCTCCTACACAATCGATTTCGAGCACCCGCTCATCGGCGAGCAGCGTCAGACGTTCGTGGTCACGCCGCGGTGTTTCACCGAGCAGATCGCTCCGGCGCGCACCTTCGGATTCTTGCGCGAGGTCGAAGCGCTGCGACGCGCTGGATTCGCACTCGGTGGTTCCATGGAGAACGCCATCGTCGTTGGCAACAACTCGATCCTCAACAACCAGCTGCGCTTCGAGGACGAGTTCGTGCGCCACAAGATCCTCGACGCCATCGGCGATCTGATGCTGGCGGGAGCGCCGATCCTGGGCCACGTGGTCGCCTACCGTGCCGGCCACGCGCTGCATGCGGGTTTGGTCGAAAAGATCGAACGTCACGCCGAGGCCTGGCGCATGGTGACGTGGGAAGACGTCGTCTACGATATTGCTTCCCGGCGTCCTTATCTGGTGCCCGCCCGAGCATAACGAAGCAACGCAGCTGTCTCCCGAGACGGGAAACCTGAGCGTGACGTGTGTACAATAGTCATGTTCCAGCAGGGTCGTGGTGAAAGTGTGATGGGTCTGGTTGAGCCACGGCCTGCTACGTTTAGCTTTCCCGATCGAACGGCCATGACTCAGCCCTCCCAGGTCCCGCCCGCAACGTTGTCTCCATCCGGAATCGCCGGCTCGCTCGTACGCTATGGCGCCACGTTCGCCGCGATCCTCGCCCTGTTGGCCGCCGGCGCTTCGCCGGCTGCCGCACAGCGACCGCAGCGCGCCAATCTCGACGAGTGGGTGAAGATCGATGATAGCGATCTGCCCGAGAAGTACAGGGACTGGCTCGACGAGCATCGGGTGATCATCACGTCGGCAGAGCTCGACGTTTTCCTGCGCCTCGAATCGGACGTGCAGTACGAGGAGTTCCTCAGGCGCTTTTGGCTGGCTCGGGATCCGAGCCCCGGGACACCGCAGAACGAGTACCAGGAGATGCACCAGGAGCGGCTCGAGTACGTCGAGTTTCATTTTAGCCGCGACACGCCGCGCAAGGGGAGGCAGACCGACCGTGGGCGCATGTACTTGTTGCTCGGCGAGCCGATGAGCATCGCCTCGTGGCCCTCCACACAAATGGCCTATCCGGTGGAGGTCTGGTGGTTTCACGCCCAGCCGAAACTCGGCATTCCACCCTACTTCTCCCTGGTGTTCTTCAAGCGTAAAGGCACCGGCGAATACCGGCTGTACAGCCCGCTGGCCGACGGTCCGATAGCCCTCTTGAACCCCTCCGGGGAGTCGTACATGCGTGGGCTGGAAGCGCGCCTTCGGGATGGGGCCTTCAGGACTACGGTGCACGCAGCTGACGGCGAGATCGGTGCGGCCTACGAGACCCTGAAGTTGGTCGACGTGGAGCTGGCAGAGGTTTCCCTGAGCTTGCTTCCCGGAGATCGCGGCCTGATGTTGGGTCGCGCATCCATGCGGTCGCAGATAATGATCGGCGACATCGAGAGCATTCCGACCACGATCATGCCGTCGGCGGACTGGGCGTATCCGATTCTCACCGGCATCGTCGAGGCCGACGTCCGCTTCGAAAGCCTGCCCTTCAACGCCGATGCCGTGGTCTTGCTGGACCCGAGCGGTATTCCCTTCCTGCACTATGGCGTGATGACGGAAGGGTCGCGCTTGAACCTCAACAACTACGAAAACGCCTGGTACATCACGTTCAAGGTTGCCGGCTCACTGATCGGCACCGACAAGCAGGTGGTCACGGGTGTACAAGGTGTCGACGGGGAGCCGTCCAAGCTCTTGCAGGCCAGTCTTGAAGAGGAGCAGGTGCGTCGCCTGCGCGGCGGCGCGCTGGTGTACCTCGATCGCCTGCCGGTGGTCGACGGCGAGTACGAGTTCGATGTGTTGCTCGAAAACAACGTTTCGCGAGAGTACGGGCACAAGGCAACTCGGATCACCGTCCCGAAGCCGTGGCCAAAGATGGTGCGCAGCTCACGGCCCGTGCTGCTGTGGGCCATCTATCAAGCAGAGTCCTACGACGCCTACTCCCCCCACTATCCGTTTCAAGTCGGGGGTTTCGCCTTGGTCCCGGCGCTCGACAGGAGGTTCCGCGTCGAGAACGGGATTTCCTTGTTCCAGCAGGTCTATTTCCCGGCCAACCACGCCGAGCAGGCAACGATCAGCTACCGGCTCGAAGGCGAGGGCGGCACGGTGATCGACAAGAGCGAGTTCGTCAACCCGGCGTCCGCCGATCATTTCGGCACCGTGCACCATGCCATTCGTATCCCGCTCGACGGGGTGGCGCCCGGTGTATATGAGCTGACCGTTGATGTCGAGGAGGACTTGCGCGGTGCCTCGACCTTCGACGTGGTGGTCGAAGGCGGGGCCATTGAGGATGACGAAGTGCCCTTCATCCACAGGTCTGACGGGCCGCCGCCCACAGATCCTTACTTCTCTCTCGATCGTGCTCAGCAGCTGCGTTTGCTCGGACGCACCGAGGAGGCCATCGAGGTGCTCAACGGCGCGCTGGCGCGTGTCGACGACGAGCAGTTCGTCGCTCTGCAGATGGAACTTCTGATGGAGGTGAACAAGCCGGCGGAGGTCGTGAAGCTGCTGCGGCCGAAGCTCGTCGAGGATCCCAACGATTTCAACAAGCTGGTGGTGATCGGTAGGGCAAGCTCCGAGATGGGCCAGCACTACGACGCCATCCGCTACTACGAGCTCGCCCGCCGGGCGTCGCGCGAAGAATCCACGCAGGTGCTCAATCCGCTGGCATCGGCGTACTACGCCGACGGCAACATCCCGAAAGCGCGCGAGATCCTGCACATTTCCCTGGAGCTCAACCCGGAACAACCTGAGATCAGACGCATGCTCGACGAAGTGCTCAGCAAGGGACAATAGTCAGAAGTCCTCAACGGACCGCACATCGACGCGCCCCGCCGCGACGATTCATTTTCGATGTGTTTCCCGGACGATCCTGAGATGCGGAAGAGTTCTACAGTCGGCATATCGCTGGCCCTTGTGATGGTTTTCGCGACCGTTGCCGCGCCCCTGTTCGCCCTCCATCAGCGAGACGACGTTCTGCAGGGCGGCGGTATCCGCCGTGGCGGTGGGCGCGCCCCCGAACCTCTGTCCGACGACGAGATCTTCAACGACTTCGACAAGATCGTCGACCTGATCTGGACGGACGAGGAAGGCGACGACTGGGGCGATCTTCGCGGCGATGAGGAGAAGCCAGCGTTCATCACCGCCTTCTGGGAGCGACGCGACCCGACGCCGGGAACACCCGACAACGAGTACCGCGACATCTGGATGCAGCGCGTCAACTACGCAAACGCCCGCTTCACCGGCGAGGGAAATCCCGGCTACGAGACCGACCGCGGCAAGTTCTACATGATCTACGGCCCGGAGGCGTTGGCCTCAGAGCAGCGTGAACAGAGGCGCGGCGGCGGGACGCTCAAATGGGAGATCGACTCGACGCAGAACCCGCTTCTCGAGGATAAGGAAGAGGTTTCGTTCGCCCGGTACCGGGGCAGCTATAGCAGCAGCACCGGCGGCATCGAGCTGACCGAAGATGCCTTCCTGGCCGGCGTTGCGGTAAACGCCTACTTCGACGCACGGCGAACCAACCCGGCCGCGCCCGGACCGTCGGCGGGCGTCCCGACGACTTCGGCCGCCGCGCCCGGACCGCCGGCGGGCGTCCCGACGACTTCGGCCGCCGCGCCCGGACCGCCGGCGGGCATCCCGATGCCCCCGGCCGTCGAGCCGGGCGCGCCGCCAGCGCCGTGGTCGGCCCACGTGCTCGCCCTGCGCGAGTTGATGGGTACCGGCACGACGCGCCAGGACCTGACGCTCAAGCAGGACATGAGTTACGTCCCTGCGCAGCACGGAAATACCTTCGCCATCTTCAACTTCGAGGTCGGCAAGCCTGGCTTGACCTTCGAGAGCGCCGGCGTCCCGGGTCTCGCGGCGCTGCGAGTGTTCGGCGTGCTCTATCAGAAAGACAAGACGCAGCCCCGCGGTGAGCGCTCTTTCCGGGAGATAGCGGGTATCGACTTCAATGTCCCGGCCGACGACGGCGACGCCAACGAGATCAGCACTCACTCGTTCGGCATGACGCTCGTTCCCGGTGGCTACCGCCTGGCCTGGGGTGTGATGGATATCGCGTCTGAGCATATCGTCACCACCAGCTACGAGTTCGACGTGCCGAGCTTCACCGTCGGTGGCGCTACCGATCTGTCGATTCTCAGCGTCTTGATCGCCAACGGGATAGAGCAACGCACCGATGCGATCGATGTGAACACGGTCTACAAGGGCACGAGGGTCGGCAACCTGTTGCTTGGCACGGATCTCGACAATCTGGTGGGCCGCAACGACTCGATCGCCGTCCTGTATTTCATTCAGGGAGCGTCCATCGATTCTACGACGCAGCAGGCGCAGCTCGAGGTCGATCACCGTGTACTGACGGAAGCGAGCGAGAGCATCGCCCGACTGCCGACGCAGACGCTTGCGTTTTACGCCGTGCAGCAGGAGATTCCACTGGCCCAGATCGAACAGCTCGAGCCCGGCCAGAGCTACAGGATCCAAATCCATGTGAAGGACCTGATCAGCGGTCACGAGGTCACTCACGAGGTACCAATTTCAATCCGCGGGGGTTAATCAGGGTGCTGAAGTCCCCGGGAGTTCTTCAGCACACTCTTAGTCCCCGCGCCCCCGGCGGCATGAAAAAAACGCCCTGACGCGCCGACGCCAGGGATCAAATTTGGAGGATCGGAAGATGGCATACGAACCATCTGTTGCGCGTGGTCTCTCGAAGAGCGGATTCTTGGCAATCGTGGTGCTTCTCGGTTTGCTGACTGCGGTCGCTCCCGCCTTGGCGCAGCGTGGCTCGGCGCGCATGCGGGGAAGGGTCACGGACGAAGCAGGCAACCCGATCGCGGGCGTTGCCGTTGTCGCTTCCAACCCGGACGTGGTGCCGAGCACGTACTCGGGCACGACGAACGACAACGGTCGGTGGGCGATCATGGGGCTGAAGGCCAACGCCGTCTGGGCGTTTACTTTCACGAAAGAGGGCTTCATCGGGCACGAGATGAGCACAGCCGTGCGCAGCCAGCGGGCCAATGCCGACATCGAGGTTAGTTTGGAGCCGATCGCCGATCTTGCCGGCACCGGCAGAATCGACGAATCGTTGCCCGGCGTGGAACTTTTCACTGAGGGAAATGCGGCGATGGAGGCCGACGATCCCGTCACGGCGGCGGCCAAGTACGAGGAGTTCCTGGCGCTCAACCCCGATTACTACCTGGTCTACGGCAATCTCGGCAACGCCTACCGAGGTACGGGTGACGCCGAGAAGGCGCGTGCAGCGTATCAGAAGCTGCTCGACGCGGAGCCCGACAACGCGATGGCCAACAACAATCTCGGTGAGCTGCTCATTGAGGCCGGCAAGATCCAGCAGGCGCTCCCGTATTTCGAAACCGTCTTGTCGACGACGCCCGACGACCCTGCGGTGAACTACAACATCGCGGAGCTTTATTTCAGCCAGCGCGAGATGGAGCGGGCAATTCACTACTATAACCGTGCCCTCGAGGTCGACCCCGCGTACCTTTCCGCCTACGCGCAGCTCGGTTTCGCTCAGGTCAACGCCGGTGACATGGCGGCGGCAATCGCCGCTTTCGAGAAATACGTGGAGATCGCTCCGGAGGACGATCCACAGCTGCCGCTGATCAAGGACGTCCTCGCGGCGCTGCAAGGCGGTACAATGTAACAGGGTGTTGAAGAACTCCCGGCGATGCCCGTAACGGTACCCCCGAGAGTTCTTCAGCACCAAGCATCCGTCGGCCAACGGCCCAGCTCCCCCTGGGTTCACGGAGGTGGTCATGGTGTTTCCACATGTTGACCGCACCGCCAGGTCCATATCGGTGGGAGGTGCCGTTGCGCTCGTCGTATCCCTCGCCGCCGGCTGTGCCGGCGTCAGTCGCGATCAACTTGCCTATTCGCCGGAGCGATTCGTCATCGCGACTCAAGAACAGGCGCCTGGCATGGCGGTCGAGGACATCGTCGTGCCGTTTCGGGTGACGCCGGAGATGGTTGCCAAAGCGCGCGAAGTGACCGCCCGCTCGCGCAGCGACTACGACAAGGCCCAAAGTCTGATGGCGGCGATAACGTCGGACGATGGCTTCGGTTTGTACTATGAGTCCGTGGCCACGGCGACACCCGATGTGACGGTGGCGCGCGGCTACGGCAACTGCCTGGCGCTTACGTCGATCTTCATCGGGCTGGCGCGCCAGCTCGGACTCAGCGCCTACTACGTCGACGCTTCCGACCGTGTCAACGACCTGCGCCGCGACGGCACGCTCATCGTCGACTCCGGACACATCGCCGGCGGCGTGCGCACAGAGCGCGGCTACACGCTCGTAGACTACGACGGGCACGCTGCCGATTATCGAACATTCAAGATGATCGACGACATCACCGCCCTGGCGCACTATTACAACAACCTCGGTTTCGAGATGATCAGCGATGCGGAACGCGAGGGCAACGAAATCGACTGGGAAATAATCCGCTACAAGTTCGAGCTGGCGACGAAGGTGCGTCCCTCGTTCACCCTGGCGTACAACAATCTCGGCGTCGCGTACACACGCCTCGGGAAGCTCAATCTTGCCGAGGAGGCCTACCTGAAGGTGCTCGAGATCGACCCCAAGTCCGACGCCACTTACCACAATCTCGGTAACTTCAAAATGCGCCGGCGCGACTTCGTCGGCGCCCTGCACGAGTACGACCTGGCTGTCGACATCGAGAAGCGCAACCCCTACCTCTACTACCACCGGGGGGTCGCACAGTATCGCCTGAACGACTTCGAGGCCGCCAAAAACTCGTTCAAGAAAGCCATCTCGCTGGAGCGCGACTACATCGAGCCGCGCAACCTCCTGGCCCAGGTGTACACGCAGCTGGGTCGCCATGAAGAAGCCGCGAAAATCCGGGCGGCAGTACAACGGCTACTGGCGGAACAACGCCGAAAGTGAATATGCTGTAGCCGCTCCGCGGGAGTGACCCGCGGAGATCATGGCGAATCGTACGCTCCGGAGGTGGCGCGCGAGCGGCGCTCCCTCCGGAAAGCAGCGGAGGGAGGCAGCTTGGGCGCACCCTGGACCCTGCTCGGCTTCGGGTGGAGCGTGTTCGTCGTTGCCGGTCCCCAGATCCCCGCTACCGCCCTGACCTCCGCGGTTTCTTCGCTCTTCGCCCACAAGCAAGAGGTCACGGTCAAGACCGATCCCGAGCAAAACGCCGACGGGAAAGCAGCGCTTCGCCCGTTGTTCCAGGCAACCGGTGAGCTCGAGCGCTTCGCCGTGCAGATCATCTCGCCGACGATCTCCGACGACGTCGTCGGGCGCGTCAACGTCAAGGCCGAAGTGGTCGCCGATCAGCCATCGGCGGTGACCGCGGTGGATTTTTTCATCGACGGCCGACTGCTCTTTTCCGATGCCGAAGCTCCGTACGAGTTGCTATGGAATTCAGGTCGGCCCGCCGACCACCAGATCGAGGTACGTGCCTATGGCCCGGGCCGACAGATGGTCAGTGACATTCTGCGCACCAACGTGGTCAACGTGGGTTCCGCCGCCACCGGGGGTTATTCGGCGCGTGTCGAATGGGTCGAGCTTCACCTTCGTGTCGAAGCCCGCGGCAACGCAACCGTTGATTTGCGCAACGACGCTTTCGAGGTGTTCGAAAACGGCGTGGCTCAAACGGTGGTCGCGGTCGAGCGGGTTGCCGATTTGCCCCTGGCCGTCGGGTTGGCGATCGATTACAGCGGCAGCATGCTTGCGCAGCTCGGCAACGCGCTCGATGCCGCCGGATCGTTTGTAGAGGGGCTGCTGGCCCATCCGAACGACAAGGCGTTCGTTCTCGGCTTCGCCGACGTGCCGGTTGTTTTCCAGGAGTTCACCAACGACACGGCGCGACTGGCCGACGCCATCTCGTTGATCGACACCGGGCGGCACACGGCACTGTACGATTCGGTCGTCGCGGCATCACGCAATTTCGTGGGCGTCGACGGGCGCCGCGCGCTCGTCTTGTTGACGGACGGCGCCGACCAGGGTAGCGACAGCAATCTTCGCGAAGCGATTGCTGCCGCGCAGCGCGCCGACGTTGCGCTCTACCCGGTTGCCGTGGAGCTGTCGCCGCGCTTCGTACGCGAACGGTGGGTGCTCAATGAGATGGCCGAGAAAACGGGCGGGCGGCTGTTCTCGCTCGGGCGCCGTGGCGATGCAGCAAAAATCTATCAGACGATCGAAGAGGATCTCCGCTCGCAGTATCGCATCAGCTACACACCTCTGATACCCGGAGGCGGGGGCGAGTGGCGCGAACTGGAAGTGCGCGTAAAAGGCGATCGGGACGGCGATTTAAAGGTACGCACCCGACCCGGTTATTTTGCCCAGTAGGCCATGGTGAGAGTGTGATAGGTTCCACCACACTTTCACCACGACCTACTAGGGCTGGCGAAACGCGGCACGGCGAGGGGCGGCTCCCGGCTACGTTGACCCTCGCGGGGGCCGCAACTATACTTAATTGCATCCGTCTTGCCTTCGGGTATCGGACACTGCGCGTTGACAGCCTTTCTGGGTCCGTGCTACACAGCCTTGCCCTTTCGACTTTTTTCAGGGTATTAAGGCACAGGAACAGGAGTCTCGCGGGCTCATTGACAAAGGTTTCGCGAACCTGATCGGCAAAGCAATCGCTCCCCCGCTGGGGGCCTAAGGAGCAAAAAGGGAGGTATACGGCTGTGGATCTTTCCGGCGGTTCCGTAATGGATTTCTATACGAAGGGCGGCCCTGTCATGCACGCCCTTCTGTTCTGCTCGCTCGTCGGCGTGGTGTTCATCTTCGAGCGCGCATGGGCACTCTATCGTTCCAAGATCAACACCCAAGAGTTTCTCGACCGCGTCCGTACGGCTCTGATCAAGCGCCGTAACGTCAAGGAAGCGGTCACCGTTTGCGAGGAATACCAGGGCCCGATCGCCAACATCATGAAGGCTGGCCTGCTCAAGTACGGTCGCCCGCAAGACGAGATCGAGCGCACGATCGAAACCGCTTCGGCGCACGAGCTGGCCCGCCTCGAGCGCGGCCTCGGCGTGCTCGCCACGATCTCCAACATCGCGCCGCTCCTCGGCTTCCTCGGAACCGTGTCGGGCATGATCAACTCGTTCGACGCGCTCGCCCGCGCCGGTCTGTCCAACCCGGGTCTGGTTGCCCAGGGTATCTCGCAGGCGCTGATCACCACGGCCGCTGGCCTTGGCGTCGCGATCCCGATCCTGGCCGCCTACAACTACTTCACGACGCGTGTCGGCAAGTACGTGCTCGAGATGGAGACCGCCGCCAACGTGCTGCTCGAGACCTACGCCGAGATGGAGACCCCGTCCGAGCCTGGCGCATAAGCCATGAAACTCAACGCACCGCAACGAGCAGAGTCGTACATCCCCACGGCATCGATGGCGGATATCGCGTTCTTGCTCATCGTCTTCTTCATGGTTACCACGACCATGACCGTCGACCGGACGGTGGTCGATCTGCCGAGCAGCCTCGAGCGCGTCGAGGTGCCGAAAGAAGCCGCCGTCATCGCCATCGAGAAAGACGGCGTCGTCCATTTCTCGGACGGCGAAGAAGACAGCCGCATAATCAACCCCCAGGACATCCTGCCCTCGGCGGCCTTCATCATGTCGAAGAACTCCCTCAGGTTCTTTCTGATCAAGGCCGATGGTGAGGTGGAATACCTCCACATCGACCGGGTGATGGAACAGCTCCGCCAGGCCAGCGTGCGAAACATCGCGATGCTGACGGGGCAAGAGGGCGTCAGCTAGGAGCCTGAGTCATGAAGCTCAAGAAGAAAAAGGAAAATCCCGAGATTCCGACCTCATCGATGGCGGACATCGCGTTCTTGCTCATCGTCTTCTTCATGATCACGTCGGTGTTCTCGGTCACGCGCGGGCTCGAGTTCCAGCTGCCGCGCAACGAGGCGGACAGCCAGGATCAAACTCAGGAAGAGGCGGTTCACATCCACATCGAGAGGGCCGGCAACCAATGCGCCTTCACGGTGGACCAGCAGCTGATGGACCTGGCCGACATCAACGTGTACTTGCAGCCCAAACTGGCCCGCAACCCGAACAAGTTCGTGATCATCGACCCCGCGCCCACGGCTCCGTACCGTTGCATGGTCGATGCCTTCGACGAGCTCAAGCAGGGTGATGTCAAAAACATCTCGATTCCCACCGCGGCCGAGAAAGCCGCGTGGGGAAACGTGATGTGAGGTAGGGGAGACTCGACAATGGCTGATCCGAAAGACGTCAAAGCGACGCAAATTTTCTCCCGCAACGAGCACGAGACAGAACAGCTTTTTTGGGATGAGACTTTCGCGATGGTTGCGGCGGAGGCGTCGGATGACAGGCAGTCGATCAAGGTCGCGTGGATGGCGGCGCTCGTCTTTCACTTCCTGCTTTTCATTGCGGTGTTCCCGTCCATGGGTGGCGCGTCCTTCGAAGCGGAGGAGCGTACGGCTGTCGTGATCAAACGCTACAAGCCGCCGCAACCGCCGAAGGAGCAGCCCAAGAAGAAGATCATCAAGAAGTCGACTTCGCGTGTTCCGATTCCCGACCCGACCCCGGAGGAGCCGGAGCCGATCGTGGCCGAGGAAGTCGAGTTCATCGAAGACACCGACCAACCGATCGACACGGACTTCGTTGTGGGCATGCCCGCAGGCGGTCCGCCGGTCATCGACACCGGCCCGATGCGGGTTGGCGGCGAGGTCCAGGAACCTGAGCGGATTCACTACGTGTCGCCCGACTATCCGGAATTGGCGCGCCGTGCCCGACTCGAGGGCCCGGTGATCCTGCAGGCGATCATCGACAGGCAAGGCAACGTCACGGACGTCGAGACATTGCGGGGCCTCGGATTGGGGCTCGACGACGCCGCCAGGGAAGCCGTCGGGCAGTGGATCTATACGCCGACGACCTACAACGGTCGCCCGGTTGAAGTCATCCTGACGGTCACCGTAGTCTTCCAGCTCATCCAGTGATCCGTCCGCAACCACAATCATAAGAACGGGAAAAGGTGGTCCGATGAAAGCCAAACGCTACGTGGTAGCGATTGTCGGCGTGGCCCTCGCCGCTAGCTTCGCGCTGCCGGGTGTCGCGTCGGCTCAAGAGGAGAAATACATCCAGGCCTATCGAGCGTACGAGGCCGGCAACCTCGCCCAGGCCGAGACGCTGTTCCGCGAGGTTTGCGCCGAGTATGAAGACGCCGGCGTTCCGTGGGGCTGGTGCCACATGCTGCTCGGCGCGACGCTGGCGCAGCGTGGTGCCAGCAAGCGGCAGGAGGCCCTCAACCAGCTCGAGGTGGCCCGTGAGCTCGTTGCCGAGGATTCCGAGCGATTTCAGGTGTTGAGCTCGATGGCACAGATCCACCTGCTGGAGGCGCGCTTCCCGCAGGCGATCGCGCTTGCCGACGAGGCCAGTCAGTACGCCACTGAATCGCAGCAGCGCGCCAACCTGGCGAACACCAAGGGGCAGGCCTACTACGGCGAGGACGACTGGCGCAACGCAATCACCGAGCTCGAAGCCGCCGGCGCGGCGCGCTCGGGCGATGCCAACATCCACGCTCGCTTGGGGCGCGCATACTTCGAGCTCGACAATCTGGACAAGGCGCTCGAAGAGCTCAACAGGGCTTCGCAGATCGATCGCACCAATCGCATCGGCCTTTATTTCGGCGCCCGGATCTATCTGGAACGGAATAACTACGTGGAGGCCGTAGTTCTAGCCGAGCGCGCCATCCGGGCGTACCCGCAAGACACCAACATCCGCAACCTGCTCGGTCTTGCTTACCTCGGATCCGACCGCTTCGCCGACGCGGTGCAGCAGTTCGAGGTTGTCATTGCCGATCGTCCCAACGACGGCACCGCCATCTACAACTTGGGCCAGGCCTACATGGCCCGGGAGAACTGGGGCGCTGCTGTCCAGCAGTACCAGAAGGCGCAGAATCTGCTACAGGCCGGCAGCGTGAATCAGGGCAACCTGCTCTACGACCTCGGCATGTCATTCGAGAAGCTGGGGCGCAACGAGGACTCCCTGCGGGCTTTTCAAGACTCGCAGCGGATTACCGCCTCGTCGCGCGTGCAGGATTCGATCGAGCGCGTGCAGGAGCGCATCCGGCGCGCCAAAGGGAAACAGCAGTAGCGCAGTGGCTTCGCAGCACTAGATCGCGGCGAGAAAGTTCTCGTAGCGCTCGATAATTCTGGGCCAGCTATAGTTCTTACGAACGTAGCTGGCCCCTTTTGTTGCCAGCGTGGCCCGCAGTTTGGGGTCGTCGAGCAGCAGTTCGAGAGCCTCTTTGAACTGGGGGTAGCCGTCGTAGTAGAGGCCCCCGTGGCCGTTGCGGCAATGCTCGACGGCGGCGTCGCTGGCGGCGTTGACCAACGCCGGCGTACCGGCAGCCATGGCCTCCAGGACGACGATGCCGAAGCTTTCCAGCGCCGACGGCGCCAGCAGCACCGTGGCGTCGCGAAAGCGCCGAATCTTCTCGTCTTCCGAGACGTAGCCTAGAACCTCGATCCAGTCGTAGGCCGGGAGATCCATTGCCACTTCTCCCATCAAGCACACCGAGAACTCTCTCGGGGACTCGTCGCGCAGGCGGATGAGGTACTCGAGCATCTGATCGACACCCTTGCCGGGCTCGATACGCCCCGCGTACAGCAGCATCGGAGCTTTCTTGCCCGGCGCTGCGGTTGTCGCGTCGTGCCCATCGGGGCCGGTGGCGGTGCCTCCGAGCTCGTCGAGCCGGTCGATGCCGACGCCGATGACCTCGTGGTTCGTCACCAGCCGCGGGAAGCGCTTCCGCGTGAAATCGGCCTCGCCCTGCGTGTTGAAAATGATCCCCGCCGGCTCGGTGAATACCGACTCGTAGATCTGCAGGTAGATCGGCGCTTCATCGTGCGCCGTCGGCACCAGCACGCTCTTGCGCGGCGTCACGTGAATACCGTGCACGGTGGGGTAGTACAGGTAGGTGAAGAACAGCAACCGATCGAAGTCCCGCGACAAGGTGTGGATGTGGTGCAACAGTTGCGGGGACAACGGCCCCTGCGCCTCGAGCCAGGCGCGCTCGTCCTTTCCATCGTGGGGGCGGCCGAACAGGCTCGCCGACATGGCGTTGAACTCCTCCATGTTGCGTTCTCTGTCGACGCGAAATCGCCGCACGGCGACGCCGTTGATTTGCTCGACCGCCTCGGCATAGGCGTTGGCCCACGTGCGGTACGAGCGTGCACACGTGGTCCATACCTCGACCTCGTGATCGCGTCCCGCGAGCCCCTCGGCAACGCCTCGGCACAGCGTTTCGGCGCCGCCGACGATGTCCGTTCCGTAGCGCTGTACGACCGCGGCGATCCTCATTGTTCTGACTTCGTTTCGAGTGGCGCCGACGCGGAAGACGAGTGTTGCCGGTCTCCGGGTGTCACGATTGCGACCCACTGATTGAGGACCCGCGTGCTGTCGAAGTAGCGTACGCGCTCGGCGCCGAGCCCCACCAAGCGCTCACGAAGCTCATCGTCTCCAACCAGTGCGTGGAGTATCTCGGCCCACGCCGCGGGGTCGTCGGCATCAACCATGATCCCGGCGTTGCCGAGGGTCTCCGGGATTGCCGCAGCGCGCCGCGCGACGATCGGTACATCGAGGGTCATGGCCTCCAACAGCGGCGCGCAGAAGCCTTCGTGGGCGCTGGTACACACATAGGCGGTGGCGTGGCGGTAGTAGGTGATCAGGTCTGCCAAGGAGACGTGCTGTACGAAGCGGACTCTCCCGTCGAGCTTCAAATCGCCGTGCAGCTCGATCAGCGCATCCAGATAAGGTTCGAGTCCGCCTGTGCTGCCGATAATAAGGAAGCGAGCCTCAGGACTTATGTAGCGCAGGTAGTAGGCCGCCGTCTTGATGAAGTCCTCGACGCGCTTGTTGGGCGCGACACGCCCCACGGTGATGAACGTGGGTAGTGGATTCGCAGCCAGTTCAGCCTCGAGCACGGGGTTCGTTGGACCCTCGAGACGCCCGAGGTCGATCGGTAGCGGTACGGTAGCGGTCGAGGAGAACCCGGTCTCGCGCAGGTCGTGTGTGTTGTATTCGGACACGCCGATTGCCAGGTCTACCGTGCCGGCGGCGGCGAGATCCTGCAGTTGTTGGCGACCCAGAGCCGTCAGCCGCGCGATATCGGGGCAATGTGGCAGCAGCAATTGCGGCGGTGTCAGGTTGTGGTAGCAGATCATGCGGCGGCCCGCACGGTTGCCGAGCACCTCGCTGAGCGACGAAGGTATGTTGAAGTGCAGGATCGTGGCGTCATCGGGCCCGGCATCCGGGAGCTCGTCGATGCGCCCGACAGCGCCACGCAACGGTTCATCGATGTGGAGCGCGAAGACACCGGCGTCGTGGCCCTCCGCCGTGAGCCGGGTCGCCAGGGCCCGCGCGGCGTCCCCCGTCGCATCGCCCTCGTGGGCGGCGGCCAACAGCTGGCTAATTTGCACTCTCAACCAGACCCATCACACTTTCACCACGGCCTGCTACGTCAGGCCCGCTTGCTGCAGCTGGCGCATGAGCTCCTCGACGAGCCGCTCATGATCGAGCGTCGCCAGGGCCGCCCGTTGCCGCTCCAGGAGGCGCCGCTGCAAGCCGTCATCGGTGAGCACCTGATGCACGGTTTCGGCGAGTAGAGCCGGGTCCTTGTCGTTCAGCAAGAGCACGCCGCGCCCGGTGGAGTAGGGAATCGCCGCCGCCGAGTATGCCACTACGGGCAGTTGCCGGTGCATGGCCTCGAAGATCGGCACACAGAACCCCTCATGCTCCGACGTGCAAACGAAGCAGTCGGCGATTTCATAGAAAGCGTTGAGCTCCGCCTGCGATACATGCCCGGTGAAGTACACCTCGTCGAGCTTCAGATCGGCGCACAGCTGTTGCAGAGCGTCGAAGTAGAGCACGAAGCTGCGGTAGTCGCCCACAATGATGAGGCGACTGGGGTGGTCGATGAAGGAGCGGTAGTAGGCAAATGCGCGCAGCAGATCCTCGATGCGTTTGTTCGGCGCACAACGGCCGACAAACAGCAAGTTCGTGCGCCCGTCCGCGAACCTCTGCCGCACCATGGGATCCGCGGGCCCGTCGAGTCGCGACATGTCGATGATCAGCGGCAGCACACCGGTCGGGTCGAAGCCCAACTCTTCGAGCTCCTGGCGGTTGTACTCGGAATCGCCGAGGGCCAGTGAGCTGCGCTCCGTCAGCGTGGCGAGCTCCACCCGGCCGCGCTGGCAATCGCGGGCGATGAGGAGGGCGTAGGGTGCGAAGTATTCGGCGGGCGTGATGTTGTGATAGATGAGCACGAGCCGGTCATCGATCTCGCGCGCCAGGGCCGATACCTTGGATCCGATCGAGAAATGCAACAGTGCTACGTTGCTCGGATCGCTGTGCTCGCGGTACTCGCGGTATGGGTGCACTTCGCTCGCCATGCGCGAACTTACAAGTTCAACGAACACTTCCGACTCGTAGCCGGCGCGGCGCAGCGCGTCGCGGATCGTAAAGATCTCTCCACCGATGGCGTCGCCGTAGGTTGCCGATACCGATAACTGGTGGATCGCCAGCGGGCGCGTGGCTCTCATGACAGCGCTGCCAGCAAGCGCTCGTATTTCTGCTTGATCACCGGCCACTGGTAGTTGTCGTCGAAATAGGCACGGCCACGCTCGCCGCAGACTTCAGCGAGTCGCCGATCGGTCATCAGCAGGTGCAGGGCCTCGGCGAACTCGCCGCCGTCCTTGTAGTACAGGCCGCCATTACTGCGCTCCACCTGGCCACGAAGCACGGCGCAATGGCCGTTCACGAGGACGGGCTTGGCCAGTGCCCAGGCTTCGTTCAAGACCATCGACAGGCTCTCGTAAAAGGACGGCATCACCAGTAGAGACGTGGCGGCGAGAGCGTCGAACTTCTGTCGCTCATCGACGGTACCGATGTGCCGGATCATCGGATGGTCCGGAATCGGCAGCACCGGGTGCCCGATAAGAACCAGGAGTGGCGGCGAAGCGCCGTCCTCGGCGAACCGTTCGGCGGCTCGAATGTAGAAATCGAAGAGCTGCTGGCAGCCTTTGTTGGCGTCGATCCGGCCTACATACAGCGCAAACGGTTCTTCGATGCCATATTCGTGCCGAAAACGTTGGGCGTCGATATTCCGGCCTAAGCTGCCGCCGCCGGGCCTGGTCGCCGGAGGTTCTTGAATCCCTACGCCGACGACGTCACCGGGGGTGTCGTGCGCGTTGCTGCGGTCGAGTATCATCTCGCGCTCTTCATGTGAGTTGAACACGATGGCGCGCGCACCGCGGAACACGGGGTGGAAAAGTGGCACGTCGATCGCCGGATCGGGCTCGGCGGTGGGCACGAGGATGGCTCGATCTGCGGCCGCGTGCATGGCGTGATAGGTCGTCCAGTAGCGATAGGAGAAGCAGATCCAGAAGTCGTAGCGGTCGCGATACTCAGCGATCCAGTTGCGCAACGCCGGACTGTAAGGCCCCTGCTCCGTCAGCCAGCTGCGCGCCAGTTTGTCGCTATGCTTGCGCAGGAACACCTTGTCCTGGAGGTGTCCGAAACGGCGCAGGTCGCGCGGCCGCCTTACCGGGAATCGCCATACGGGTATGCCGTTCACCTCGTCGAGGCCGTGAGGGTAGACGTTGGCCCACGTCAGGTAGTCTTCAGCACAGGTAGTGACGATCTCCACTTCGTGACGCGGGGCAAGCAGTTCTGCAATCAATCGGCAGTGAAGCTCCGCGCCACCGCGGATTTCCAAACCGTACCGTTGGACTACGAAGGCGAGCCGCATCGTACGCGCCGGTGTCAGGCCGACTCGGTGTCGTCGGCTGCAGTGGGCACGCTGTGACGGGCCTCGAGAGCCTCGAGTCGCCGGGACACGTCTTGGACTTGCCCCTCGAGCTCCGCGGTGCGGTGGAGCAGCTCGTCGAGCGCTTCGGCGACCCCCAGGTTGATCTTGAACTGTTTGAAGAGCGGTTTGTCGAAGTTGGCGAACAGCTTGAGGCACGGTCGGACCAACCGCCGAAAGATCCCCAGCAGAGCGCCAATGCCGCCGCCCCTTCTCGATCCCACGAGATCCTGTGGGGTTACGTTCCAGTCGCCCGTCAGGCTCAGCGAGTCCTGCAGTTCATAGAGGCGTTCGTCATCGAGATCGATGGCTGCCCGCAGGCGGACCCGAATGCGGGCCTCGAGGTCGGTTTCGATCTCCGGCTCGGCCTCGGCCCGGCGGGCGCGCCCGGCGATTTGCGAAACCAGGTCGGCGACGTCGAGGTTGTCGTAGTCGATTCGGTATCCCTTGGTGCTCAGTTCGGGTTCCCCCGCATGTCGTCGGGTGGCTCGGGACGACCCCGCCGGTATCGTGCCTCGAGAAACTTACCCCACTCCGTTCGTTCGAAGCCGCGGATACGGCTGCGGCCAATCGTCGGGTACCACACGTAGTCGTGGTAGACGTTCGATGCGAACGGCGCCCACACGACCAGTGGCGAGTGAAGTAGAAGGCGT
Organism: Acidobacteriota bacterium; assembly: GCA_965214245.1. GTDB lineage: Bacteria > Acidobacteriota > UBA890 > UBA890 > UBA890 > CBDCBL01. Next base: position 149,504 of record CBDCBL010000006.1, on the reverse strand, counting down.
TCGAGTCGCCTCAGCGCGCCCAAGCGAAGCATCTGATCGCCCCAGATCACGAACGACTTCTTGCTCGTGAAGCCGTAGTTCACGCCGGCGATGTCCTCGCCGACGATCTCGATGTCTTTGAGGTCCGCAACGCCGAGACCGCGCTCGTGCGCCATTCTCAAGAACGGAATCTCCATCGGATCAAAGCCCATGAGCTTGGCGGAGATCGCATCGATTGCCACCGAATCGGCCGAAGCCAGGATACGGTTGCCAATATAAGGAACCATCGTCCGCGGCCCGGCGCCGTCGCCGCACACCGCCCCGTCCATGACCGCGAAGGTTGCTGGATGAAGGTGCCGCTCCATGATCAGCAGGTCGACGAGCACCTCGTGAATATACTTGTGGGCGTAGTGACGAACTTCCTTCAACAAGCCGCCGAAGGCGTTCTTCACGGCGCCGGTCATGATTGAGTGGCCGTGTGTCTTGACTGTCGGCAAGTGAACGATCTGTCTGCCCACGTAGGGCTTCGGCACCTCGATGCCCTCGGGGAAGATGTGATTCAGCTTGAGCAGCTCGTCGCCGAAGTCGTAGACGATCCACTCGACCTCGGTGAGGGGCTGATACGGCACGCCGTAGGCCTCGAGGATCGGCAACCAGCTATTGAGCTTGGCCCCCTTCATCGGGTCGGTGACGACCGTCTTGTTTTCGACCGCCACCAGGCGCTGCCGATCGAAGCCGGCGCGAAGCATGCCGCGCAAGAGCCCTTCCAGCTGCCACGGCTGCGATGAGCAGGCCGGAAAGTACTTCGTCCACGACAAGTTCAGCTTGAGCAGCGTTTCGGCCTTCGGGTCCATGGATCCGGCGATGTCGGCGAGCTCGACAACGCGCTGATAGTCGTCGAGAACGGTCTCAGGGGTTGTCGATACCACGGCGACGACCGCCCGGCCGGTGTGGCGCGGCCGTTGCAGGCGCTCTACGGGATGCGTTTCGGTGGTCATGGAAAACTCGATTGTCTTTGGCAGGTTACCGCTGGATCGAAACAGTCGATGGGGCGGGAGAAGATCGACTGCTCGTGTATTTTACCGCAACCGCCTCACATTCTCTTCGGTTGTCGCGACCGAGATGTGGCCGACTACCGCCAATACAAGAGCGCGACGACGACCATGCCCCAAAGGACAACGGTTGCCACAAGCGGTTTGTCGCGCACGAGCGCCACAGACGGGTCGCCTGCCGCCCGGTCCTCGCTTACCAGCGCCATGTAGCGGAACAGCCCGTACATCACGAACGGCAACGTCAAGATAAGTCGGCCGCTGCCGAACTTGGCCACCGTTTCCGCGTCCGTCGTGTACAGGGCGTACGACAGCAGCGTACCCGCGGCGGAGATCACCAGGAACTGATCCAGCAGGAGATCGCTGTAGCCCGACAGGCTCTCACGGTGCCCCGCCGCGTCCTCACGTAACGTGCTGTACTCGTGCCGCCGTTTGGCGAAGGAGATAAACACCGCACCGAACGTCGTGCAGATCAGCAGCCACGACGACATGGGTTCGTCGATCGCCACCGCGCCGGCTATGGCGCGCAACAGGAACCCCGTCGCGACACACAGCGCGTCGACGATGGCGACCTGCTTGAGGACGCCGTTGTACACCAACTGCAGCAGCAGGTAGCCGCCGATGACGGTCGCCAGCTGTCGATTCACTGCCCAGGCACCAGCCAGTGCTGCGACGGCGAGGATCAACGCCAGCGCGGCGGCGGTGCCGACGCCGACGCGGCCGGCCGCGATCGGACGGTTTGCCTTGTCCGGATGTTGCCGGTCGCGCTCCCGATCGAGGATGTCGTTGACCAGGTACACGGTCGACGCGGCGGCGCAGAACACGGCGAACGCGATCGCCGCCAGCCTCACCTTCTCGATATCGCCGAGCTGCTGGGAAAACACCAGCGCCGCGAATACGAGGAGGTTCTTAACCCATTGATAAGGCCGCAGGGCCCGTAAGAGGTCAATCATGACGCTCGACAAGCTAACACGCCCTCGCGTCGCCGGGTGAGTTCTTCTATTCTCGTGCGATGTCTAGGTCCCGAGTTTCAGACCTCACGGCCAGCCGGCTGTCGTTGTACCTACGCTTCTTGACCGAGCTCGAGGAAGAGGGTATCGAGACGGTTTCGAGCCGGGCGATGGCCGAGCACCTGCGCGTGACCTCGGCGCAGGTGCGCCGCGACTTGGCGGCGTTCGGCGAATTCGGTGTGCGCGGTGTCGGCTACGGGGTCGAAGAACTGCGCGCCGAGGTCGAACGAATTCTCGGGCTCGACCGCACGCTGCGGGTTGTCATCGGCGGCGCCGGCAACCTGGGCAACGCCTTGGCCGACTACCCCGGCTTCCGCGGCGGTGGCCTGAAGGTGGTCGCCTTGCTCGACATCGATCCGCAGAAGGTGGGGCGGGAGACGCGCGGCGGCGTACCGATCCACCACCTCGACGAGCTCAATCGCGTCGTCAGCGACGGCGTCGATGTGGCTATCGTCGCCGTGCCCGCGGAAAACGCCCAAAGTGTGGTCGACTGCCTGGTGAACGCGAACGTGCGGGCCATTCTCAACTTCGCCCCAATGCGGCCCACGGTTCCAGAGGGTTTTCGTTGCAATAGCGTGGACCTGAAGCTGGAGCTCGAGAGTCTGTCGTTTTTTTTGGCGCTGCAGGAGCTGCAAGAAACGGCAGAGGCGTAGTCAACGGCGGCGAGGTCGCAGGACGCGCGATTACGGCGTTGCACTCGCTCGGGCCTCCTTCACCGTACATGAGTACGACTCAGTCGGCCCTCGTTCGCGCGCCTTGTGCTCGCACGTCCTGCAACCTCGGGAGACCAAACGAATCAGGCCAGGATCTGGGGTTAACGTGGTCGCGTAGGACGCGGCGGGCTCGTCGTAGGTAAGGGCGGCGTGGCGGGGAACGCTCCGATTAGTTTGAAGACCCGCCACCCACCAATGTTTTCGAACCCGCCCACCCGCGTTCCGCCAAGCGGCGGTCCTACACGCGAGCTTTGCCGTTTGCCCTTACGCAGCCGCAGGCGTCCAGCGGACGAATATTAGGATCAACCCAATCAGCAGCGTGTAAATCGCCAGCGACTCGATCAAGACCAGACCGACGATCAACGCGCCACTGATCTGTCCGCCGGCGCTCGGGTTGCGGGAGATACCCTGGCAAGCCGCCGAAACCGCCATTCCCTGCCCCATGCCGCAGCCCGCTGAGGCGATCGCCATCCCGAAGGCAGCGGCCAGTGCGATCCACATCTGGTGCGACGTCTGGGCGGCCTCTTCCTGTCCGGCCAGCGCCGGCGTGGCGACCAGGACCAACAGCAACGCAGAGAGGGCAACGAGTCCCTTCTTCCTCAACATTCGGTTCTCCTTTCGGAACGCGCTGGCCGAGTGGTGCCGGCGCGCATTACGAATCAGTGCCCGTGCTCGAGTGCACCGGCGATGTAAACCATTGACAGCATTACAAAAACGAACGTTTGCATGAACGCCACGAAGACCCCGAGCGGGGCGAAAACAAGAGGCAGGCCGAAAGGCAACAGAACGAAGAAGACACCCGCCAGCGTGTGTTCGGCGAATATGTTGCCGAACAACCGGATCGAGAGCGACAGCGGCCGGGAAAGGTGACTGAGAATCTCGATGGGGATCATCAACGGTGCCATGTAGATCGGGTCGCCAAGAAACTGTTTGAAGTACGCGGCCCCCTGAGCTCTGATACCGACAAGGTTGTACAAGAGAAACGACATCACGCCGAGCGCGACGGTGGTATTCAGGTTGCCGGTGGGGGGCTGAAATCCAGGAACGTTGGTAATCAGGTTGGACACCAGGATGAAGAAGGCGAATCCGCCCATCACCGTGAAATACTTGCGGCCGCCCTCGCCGATGAAGCCGTCGAGCATCGCGTTGATCGACTCGACGCCGATCTCCAGCATCTGCTGCGCGATACCCGGCGTGTCGACAGAGAAGCGGCGCGACATCGGCACGAAGATCCCAGTGCTCAGAATGACGATGAACCAGGCGATGACCCCCTGATCGGAGAGATGAACGTCCGATCCCGTCAGATTATGAACGGCCGTCTGCAGCCATCCCGTGAGCACGGAGATCTCATGTTCCATTAGATCTGTTCCGGGTCAGGCGCGCGGCGGCGTAGCAGCGAAAACCTGTGAAAGGGCTTCAATGAGGACGGCTAGAACCAGAATCGAGAGGCCCAGGGCCACCGGAATCGGGCGGACTCCCAGCAAAACGAAAATACCATAGAGCAGGAGAGCCAGCAACACGGTGCGAAAGAGCAAAACAGCCATCTGGAGGCGGCTAGGCGCCCGATTTCCGGACCCTAGGATCCGCCCGACGAGACTCTCCAGGAACAGGAAATTGGCCAATACGAGGCCGCCGCCAAGGACCAATCCGGCCACCGCCATGACCTCCTGCCAGACAAGGGCGGCAATCACCGCGAGCCCGACGAGCGCGCCCATTGCGTTGCGGCGCAGGCGTCTGACGAGGGCGTCGAAGTCGAAGTCTTCGGGGGTCTCGTCGGTCGTCTCCGCCTCTTCGACGGCTGGCGCGGCGTGCCCCGGGGCGTCGACTTGATCGTCGTCAAACATCCTCATCCCTAGCCGCCACTCGAAGGAGATTGCGAATTGCCGCCGCGATCCCGAGGGCCATGCCGAGCAGGGCGAGCAACGGCGTTGTTCCTGCCCATTGATCCAATAGATAACCGAAGCCGAATCCCAGGGCGATCGACACCGGAAACATGATCCCGGCGGTGGCGTAGTGTGCATACTGGCGAGTCGCAGTCATCAGCGACGCCCGATCGCCTTCGCCATTTTCGTCTGGTTCCCGACTCATCCTGGTGCAAGCTTGCGGCCCGCAACCTGTCGAATCAAGCCGGGCAAAACTAGTGATGCGGCACTAGCAGGCCGTGGTGGAAGTGCGATGGGTCTGGTTACGCCGCCAAGGGCGCAGATGCCAGGCGCCGCGACGTCCGAGAGCTCTACTGCAACAGCAGTGAGGCGTTACTGGCCCAGTCGAGGAACGGCGACGCCCAGATGCCGACCAAGATCGTCATCACCGTGGCGGCCACCAGGGTTGCCGTGAGCGGCATCGACTGGACGATCTCGGTGTCGTCCGGGGCCTCCTGGATCGCCATGACAACGACGATGCGGATGTAGTAGAAGATCGAGATCGCCGTGTTCACGGCGCCGACGACCGCCAGCCAGGTCCAGCCCGAGTTGATCGCCGCGGCAAACACGTACCACTTGCCGAGGAAGCCGGCGAGCGGCGGAATGCCGCCGAGCGACAGCACGAAGATCAGCATGGCGAAAAACGCGCCATAGGACCGACTTGCCAGCCCAGCGAAATCCTCCAGGTTCTCGCCCGCCAATCCCTGGCGCCGCAGCACCAAGACTACGGCCCACGCGCCGACGTTCATGAACGTGTAGGCGAGTAAGTAGAAGAGCGTCGCGGCGATGGCGAACGAGCGCAGCTCGGGGTCGCTTGTGGCCGCGGCCACGACGCCGATCAAGGCGTTGCCGGCGTGCGCGATGCTGGAGTAGGCGAGCATGCGCTTGATGTTCGTTTGCGTCAGAGCCGCGATGTTGCCGATGAACATCGTTGCGGTAGCCAGTACGGCCAACAGCATTGCCCACGATTCCCACAGCGGCCCGAGGGCGACGATGAAGATGCGCATCAGCACGGCGAAGGCCGCCGCCTTGGAGGCAACAGTGATGTACAGGGATACCGTCGTGGGGCCGCCGGAGTAGGCGTCGGGCGCCCATACGTGGAAGGGAACCGCGGCGATCTTGAAGCCGAGGGCGCTGGCCATCAGGACGAGGGCGGCAACCGTGAGCTTGTTGTCGAGGCCGTCAGCGGCGATCGCTACGCCGACCCCGGCCAGGTTGGTGGTGCCCGCCACGGCGTAGAGCAACGAGATGGCGTACAGGAAGACCGCCGACGACATGGCACCCAGGATGAAGTACTTGACGCCGGCCTCGTTGGACTTGGGATCGCCCTTGAGGTAACCAACGAGCGTGTACACTGACAGTGCCTGCAGCTCCAATCCCACGAACAACGAGACGAAATCCGTGGAGCGCGCCATCACCATCATGCCGAGCAGGGCCGTGAGCAGAAAGAAGTAGTACTCGGGATGATGCGCTTCGTGGTCGTCGAGAAAGCGAATCGACGCGGCGACGGTAAGCCCGGCGGTAATCAGGAACAGCGCCGAGAAGAAGGCGCCGAAGGCGTCCATGCCGAGCAGTCCGGAGAAGAAGATTTCGTCGGTCGGGGTTTGCCGCAAGACCATGACGAGCGCCGCGATGATCGAAATCAGCGTCAGCCAGGCGAACTGGGCGGGGCGCTCACGGGGCCGATCGAAGGCGCCCCAGAGCAGCACGATCGATGCGGCAATCGTGATGATCAGCTCGGGGGCGAAGGCCCAGAGGTCGGCGGACCCGATGGGAATGCTGTCGAGCATGTCCTAGTTCTCCGTCCCGCTCGTTGCTCCCGACTCGGATTCCGGATCGGCAACGTCGTTCGCCCGCGGATCGGCGAGCCCGTTCTCCGACGCCTCGTTGACCGCATTCCCTGCGGCCGGCAGGATGTCGAGATCAGCGATCGGCACGACGCCGTTCTCGGTGATCTCGATGGCGGCGCTCTCGGTCGGCGTCGACGGCAGCGGTGGCGGCGTGATGCCGGTACCCTCGAAGTAACCGGGGCGTACCCTGGCGACGATCGCGTTCACCGGCGCCTCGATCATCTCGAGGAAGGGCTTCGGGTACACACCCATGACAATCGCCATGATGACCAGCGGCAAAAGCGTTGCCGTCTCACGCAGATTGAGGTCCTTGAGGCCGGCGATCTCGTCGTCTTTCACCTCACCCAGCATGACCCGCTGGAATAGCCACAGCAGATAGGCGGCCGCCAGGACAACGCCCCATACCGCGAAGTAGGCGTATTGCGGGTTCTCCTGGAAGGCGCTGGCGAGCACCAGGAACTCACCGATGAAGCCGTTGAGCGTCGGCATACCGAGCGAGGCGAAGGCGATGATCGCGAACATCGTGGCATACACCGGCATCACCTGGGCGAGGCCCGAGAAGCGGGCGATCTCACGTGTGTGCGTGCGCTCGTAGATGAGGCCGACGATCAAGAAGAGTGCGCCGGTGGCGACGCCGTGCGCCAGCATCTGAAAGATGCCCCCCTGCAGGCCAAGAGGATTGAGCATGAAGATGCCGAGCGTGATGAAGCCCATGTGCGACACGGAGGAGTACGCGACGAGGCTCTTCCAGTCTTTTTGCATCAGCGCCACGAGGCCGCCGTAGATGATCGCAATCACCGACAGCACCACGATCATCGGGACGAACTGGCGTGAAGCGTCGGGTAGGATCGGCAGCGAGATACGCACGAAGCCGTAGGTTCCCATCTTCAGAAGCACGCCGGCGAGAATGACGGATCCGGCGGTCGGTGCCTGGACGTGAGCGTCCGGTAGCCAGGTGTGGAACGGGAACATCGGCACCTTGATGGCGAAGCCCAGGAAGAAGGCGAGGAAGATCCACCACTGGAAGTCGGCGGCCAAGTCGAGCTTGTAGAACTCGAGGATGTTGAACGTGTACGTGCCGGTGACCGCACCGTTCCACAGATACAGCGCGATAATGCCCAACAGCATCACCACCGAGCCGAACAGCGTGTACAGGAAGAACTTGATGGCCGCGTAGAGGCGATTGGCGCCGCCCCAGATGCCGATCAGGAAGTACATCGGCACCAGCATGACTTCCCAGAAGACGTAGAACAGGAAGAAGTCGAAGGCCACGAAGACGCCGAGGATGCCGGTCTGCAGCACCAGGAGCGCCACGTAGTACTCCTTGAGACGCTTCTCGATGTACGTCCACGACGACAGCACCGAGATAAAGCCGAGCCCGGTCGTGAGAATCACCAGCAGCAGCGAGATGCCGTCGATTCCGATGAAGTATTCGACCCCGAGTTGCGGGATCCACGGGGCCTTGGTTACGTGTTGGAGCTGGGTCGAAGCGACGTCGAAACCACGCAACAGCGCCAGCGACAGCAGAAAATCGACCAGGGCAACGCCGTTGGCGATCCACTTGATGGCGTTGTCGTTCGTCTTGTTGACGAAGAACGCGATCGCGAGTGCCCCCACGAGGGGCAGGAAAACAACTACCGTGAGCATCGAAATGTTCATCGGCCCGGGCTCCTAAAGGACGAAAATCAAATACGCGCTCACCAGGACGAAGATCCCGAGCGCGATTATGAGTGCGTAGTTTTGTACGTAGCCGGTTTGCCACGACCTGAAGAGGCCCGAGCTCCGGCCGAGTTCATCGGCGATGGTGTTGACCGCGCCGTCGACGACCATCTCGTCGAAAGACACGCTGGTACTGCCGCTGCGCCGCGTCGCGTCGGCGGCACCGTTAACGATTCCATCTACCAGCGCGTCGTCGATGATCCAAAAGGCGTCGCCGGCGTCCTTGGTGCGGTTCACGAAGAGGGCGTCGTACAGCTCATCGATCCAGTATTTGTTCCACAACAGGCGGTAAGGGCCGGGGAAGCGCGCGTGCAGCGCCTCGGCGCGCTGCGGCTCCTTGATGTAGATCAGGTAGGCAAAGCCGATGCCGGCCAACGCGATGACGACCGAGGCCAGCATCAAGCCGAGCTCGAGGCCGGTGCCGTGCGCCGCCTCGGCGGCGAGCTCGGCCTCCTGCAGTAGACCGACGGCGGGCTGGATCGAGGCAAGAAACGAGTCGCTCGTCGCCGATACGGCGGCGTGTGCTTGTTCCCCTTCGAGCGACGGGTGCAGCCAGTCGAAGATGCTGAAGCGGCCGTGGAGCGCCGCCAGCGGGCCGACACGCAGCACTGCCGGAATGCCCATATAACCGCCGACGACTGCCAGACCAGCCAGGATCATCAGCGGTACGGTTATGGCCTTGGGGCTCTCGTGGGCATGCGCCTCGACCTCCGGATCCAGGCGCGATTCGCCCTGAAACACGAGGAAGTACATGCGAAACATGTAGAAGGCCGTCATGCCGGCGACCAGGGTGCCGACGGCCCACAACAGTGGGTGGCCGTAGGGTCCCGACCAGGCGTACCAGAGGATCTCGTCTTTGGAGAAGAAGCCGGCTAGTCCCGGAACTCCGGCAATCGCCAGGCAGCCGATCAGGAACGTCCAGTGCGTGGTGGGCATGTATTTCTTCACGTTGCCCATCTTCCACATGTCGAGCTCGTCGTGCAGCGCGTGCATCACCGAGCCGGCGCCGAGGAACAAGAGCGCCTTAAAGAAGCCGTGCGTCAGCAGGTGGAAGATGCCGGCCGAGAAGGCGCCGACGCCGCAGGCCATGACCATGTAGCCGAGCTGGCTGACCGTCGAGTAGGCCAGGACGCGCTTGATGTCGTTTTGCACCAGGGCGATGCTCGCCGCCAGCAGCGCCGTGGCCGCGCCGACAATCGCGACCGTCGTCATGGCGAACGGAGACAAGGCGAACAGCACGCTGGAGCGGGCGATCATGTAGACGCCGGCGGTGACCATGGTGGCGGCGTGGATCAGCGCCGAAACGGGCGTCGGGCCTTCCATGGCGTCGGGCAGCCATACGTAGAGAGGGATCTGGGCGCTCTTGCCCGCGGCGCCGATCAGCAGGAACAGGCAGATCGTGGTGATGACGCCCGCGCCCATCTCGAATTCGTGGGCGCCCTCGAACACCTGCAGGTAGTCGAGCGATCCGAAGGTGAAGAAGATCGTCAAGATGCCGAGAATGAAGCCGAGGTCGCCGACGCGGTTGACGATGAACGCCTTCTTGCCCGCATCCCCGGCAGATCGCTTGCCGATGTAGTAGCCGATCAACAGATACGAGCACAGCCCGACCCCCTCCCAGCCGATGAACATCAGGCCGTAGGAATTGCCGAGCACCAGGATCAACATGAAGAAGACGAAGAGGTTCAAGTAGGTGAAGAACCGGTAATATCCATCATCGCCGTGCATGTAACCGGTGGCGTACACGTGGATCAGGAAGCCGACGCCGGTGACCAGCAGGATCATGACCGCCGACAGCGGGTCGAGCAGGAATGCGACGCGGACGGTCAACGGCGCCGCTTCTTCTTGGGCATCGTCCGAGAGGTGCGCCATGCCGGCCGGGATCCAGTCGTACAGCGTGGCTTCGACGTGGCGCTCTTCGGCGGGAAGCTCGGCGAGCCCGGCCACCGAGATGACCGCAATCACGAACGCCGCCAGGATCGTGGCGCAGGCGATGGCGCCGATGACCTTCTCATTCTTGATGCGGCGCCCGAACAGCCCGTTGATCACGACGCCGACCAGTGGGATGAACGGGATGAGCCAGAAATAGTCGGTCACGTTCCGGAACTAGCCTTTCAGCAGATTGAACTCGTCAACGTTGATCGCCTCTTTGTTGCGAAACAGAGCGATCACCAAACCCAAGCCGATGGCGACTTCTGCGGCCGCGACGGTGATTGTGAAAATCGAGAAAATCTGGCCGGTCAGATCGGGCTGGAAGCGCGATACGGCGATCAGATTGATGTTGGCAGCGTTGAACATGAGCTCGAGCGACATCAGCACGAGGATCACGTTGCGCCGCACCAGAACGCCGACGGTGCCGATGGCGAACAAGATCGCCGAGAGCAGCAAGTAATGGTTCAGTCCGATGCCTTCCATCTCAGACTCGCTTCTTGGCCAGGTAGATGGCGCCGATCATGGCCACCAGCAACAGCACCGACACGACCTCGAAGGGCAGCAAGTACTCGGTGTAGAGCACCTGACCGATGGTTTCGATGTTGCCGCCCATGCCGCGCAGCATCACGTCGACGCGCGCCGCGTCCGGCGTCGGCGTGCCCAGCGCGCCGGCCCAGAGCAGGAAGCCGACCTCGGCCAAAATGAGCATCACCAGCAGCAGCGCCGGCAGCCATTGGTGGTGTAGATATTCGACCTGTTCGAAGTCGCCGAGATTGACCAGCATGATCACGAACAGAAACAACACCACGATGCCGCCGGCGTACACCAGAATCTGGACGGCGAAAATGAACTCCGCCTGCAACAGCAGGAAGAGGCACCCCACGCCGATAAAGGACACCACCATCCAGATCACCGAGCGCACCAGTCGGCGACTGGAAACCATGGCAATGGCGCCGCCGAGGATGATCGCCGAGATGATGTAGAAGGCTACTTGCTCTAGCACTTAGCGCTCGTAGTGGACGATGGCGTGTCCCTTGTGGAGGATCGCCAAGTCGTGCACGAGGTCGGCGCGGTTGTACGTCGCGCCCTCGAACTCGTTGCTGTGATAGATCGAATCCACCGGGCAAACCTCTTCGCAGAGCCCGCAAAACAGACAGCGTGCGTGGTCGATGTAGAAGAACGATGCGTACTTCGAACCCTTGCCGAGGCCTTTTTCTCCCTCGAGAACGATGCAGTTGTCCGGGCAGATCTTCTCGCACAGGAAGCAGGCGATGCACAGGTCATCGTCGACGCGCAGAATGCCGCGGTAGTTCGGGTGCAGCGCCGTGCGTTCCAGCGGATACCGCACCGTGACGTTGGGCTTGAATGTGTAGCGCAGGGTCGTCCACAGCCCTGTGAGCAGGTCCGTCAGTAGCGCCGTTGCCGCCAAGCTTTTCTGCGGAGCTGGCATGTCAGTTCTCTCCTGCCCCCGGTGCGATCACGCGGCCATCGTGTCGAAGATGATCATCAACAGGCCGGTGACGAACAGGTTGGCGATCGACACCGGGATGAACACTTTCCAGCCGAGGCCCATCAACTGGTCGTAGCGATACCGCGGATACGTGCCCCGGAGCCAAATGAAGAAATAGATGAAGAAGCCTACCTTCAGCGAGAACCAAACGAATCCGGGAATGACGTGCAGAAACCAAAAGGCTTCGATGTTCGGGAACGGCGCCATCCAGCCGCCCAAATAAAGCGTTACGAGAAGCCCGCTCATCACCACCATCGCGGCGTACTCGCCGAGCATGAAGAACGACCAGCGAAAGCCCGAATACTCGGTGAAATATCCGGCCACCAGCTCGCTCTCGGCCTCCGGAAGATCGAACGGCAGGCGGTTTGTCTCGGCCACCATCGCGATGATGAACAGGACAAAGCCGACGGGCTGCACGAAGATGTACCAGAGGCCCGACTGCCGCTGCGCCTCGATGATGCCGCTCAGCGACAGTGTGCCGGCGATCATCAGTGTGGCGAGGATGGTGAAGGTGAGGGCGACCTCGTACGAGACCATCTGCGCCGCCGAGCGCAAGGCGCCCAGGAGGGGATACTTCGAATTGCTGGCCCAGCCGCCCAGCACGATCGAGTAGGTCGACAGGCTCATCACCGCCAGCAATGCCAACACGCCGATGTTGACGTCAACGATGGCCAGGCTGACGTCGTAGCCGAACAACTCAAAGCCCTCGCCCATCGGCAGAAACGCGAGCCCCGTGAAGCCGACCACGAGGAGAATGATCGGAGCGATCTTGAAGACGAACACGTCGGCGTTTCGCGGCGCGATGTCTTCTTTAGTCAGTAACTTTACGGCGTCGGCGATGGGCTGCAGCAGGCCCCAGGGTCCGACTCGCATCGGCCCGAGGCGGCTCTGGATGAACGCCAGTACCTTGCGCTCGACGTACACCAAGTAACCGACGAGCAGCGGGAAGACAGCCAGGATCGCCAGAATCAGGATCACCGGGATGATGACGTAATCGGTCAGCGGCGTGTTGTTCATCGATCCACGTCTCCGAGCACGATGTCGATACTGCCGATTACGGTCACCACGTCAGCTACGAGCAGTCCCTTCACCATTTGGGTGATGGCCGCCAAGTTGACGAACGACGGGGCCCGGATCTTGCATTTGTACGGCTTGTCGGAGCCATCGGAAATCATGTAGTAGCCGACTTCGCCGCGTGGGCCCTCGATGGCGTGATAGACCTCGGACCCGGCCTCGGGCTTGAGCATGCGCGGCACCTTGCCGGTGATCGGGCCCTCCGGAAGGGCGTCGAGGCACTGCTGGATGATTTTCACCGCCTCGCGCATCTCGATCAGACGTATTTGGTACCGGCCGTACGAATCGCAATCTTGGCTTACCGCCGTCTTGAACTCGACCTTGTCGTAGGCGGCGTAGGGCATCGCCTTGCGGATGTCGTAATCGACGCCGGAGCCGCGCAGCAGCGGTCCCGACAACCCCATGTCGATAGCGTCTTCGGCGCTGATGATGCCGACGCCGACGGTGCGATCGATCCAGATCCGGTTATTGGTCAGCAGCGCTTCGTACTCGTCGATGCGATCGGGGAAGGTCTCGCAAAAACCGAGCACCGCGTCGACCCAGCCTTCCGGCAGGTCGCGGCGCAGGCCGCCGGGGCGGAACGCCGTCGTTGTAAGGCGGTCACCGAGCGCCGCCTCGAAAAAATCCAGGACCACCTCGCGCTCGCGCATCGTCCACATCAGCATGGTCTGGGCGCCGATATCGAGCGCGTGCGTGCCGAGCCAGAACAGATGGCTGGCGATGCGCGACAGCTCGCAAATGGCGGTACGCACGTATTGGGCGCGCTCGGAAACCTCGTAGCCGCCGAGCTTCTCGACGCACTCGACGTAGCCGAGGTTGTTGTTGGGCGCCGCCAGATAGTCCGTGCGATCGGTAAACGGCACGTTTTGGTAGTAGTTGCGGGTCTCGCACAGCTTTTCGGTGCCGCGGTGCAAGTAGCCGATCACCGGCTTGCAATCGACGATTGTCTCGCCGTCGAGATAGAGGATGAGCCGGAGCACACCGTGGGTCGACGGGTGCTGCGGGCCCATGTTCAGTTCCATCTCGCGTGTTTGTAACATTGCTTTATGCGTTCGGTGTGTTGCCGGAGCCTTGTTGCGTTTCGCTACTCTTCATTGTCGGGGGCTTCAGGATCTGGGGTTTCGGATGCTTCGGGTTTCGGCGTCCACAAGGGACCTACGATCCCGGTGGCGGCCAGTGTGCGCTCCTGCTCGGTCATTTCGTAGTCGCCGCGAATCCGGTCGAATCGCCCGCCGCGGAACGCCGCGTGTTGGCGCGTCAGCAGCTCTAAATTGGGACCTTCGAGCGGATAATCCTTGCGTAACGGGAAGCCTTCCCAGTCCTCGGGCAAGAAGATCCGCTCGAGCGCGGGATGGCCGAGAAACTCCACGCCGTAGAGGTCGTAGGCTTCGCGCTCGTGCCAGTTCGCGGTGCCCCAAAGCTCCGACATGGTGGGTACCCCCTCGCCGTCGTCGCAGCCCACCTTCACGGTAATCCGGTGGTTCCTGGCGATCGAATAGAGGTGATACACGATGTCGAAGCGCGGCGCCCGCTCGGTCCAGTCGACCGCGGTCAGACTGGCTAAGTAGTCGAACTCGGTTGCTTCGTTATCGCGCAGCCATGCCATGACGTCGAGAAGACTGCCGGAATCAACGCGAACGATGGGGTCGCCGACGGTATCGTCGCCCTCAGAGGTGGCTCCCGGGAACTCGGCCAACAGTGCAGAAACCACGGGATTGGGCTGCGGCGGCGGAGCAGCCTGCTCCTCCTCTTCCGCGGCCCCTTGTGTGTCGGTTCCAGCCGCCGCTGCCTCGGCGCCCTCCGCTTGCGGAGCGTCGGCTTCGTTCTCGGTTTTATCGTCAGCCATGTGTTGTTCCGGGTGCTGCTACCGGCCGCAGCCGGGTGTCGGTGCTACTTGCGCAGCACGTGCATCTCGTCGATCTTGTCCTGGAGCCGCAGAACCCCGTATAGCAGCGCCTCGGGGCGCGGCGGACATCCGGGAACGGAAACATCTACCGGGACGATTCTGTCGACGCCTTGAAGGACGCTGTAGGTCGGGTAGGGGCCCCCGCAAGTGGAGCACGAGCCCATCGAAATGACCCACTTCGGATCCGGCATCTGGTCGTACAGGCGCTTGATAATCGGAGCCATCTTCAAAGTCACCGTGCCGGCCACGATCATCAGGTCGGCCTGCCGCGGCGTGGCACGGAAAACCTCGGCGCCGTAGCGCGCCATGTCGAAGCGCGAGCAGGTCGTGACGATCATCTCGATCGCGCAGCAGGCGAGCCCGAACGTCATCGGCCAAATCGCCGATCGCCGAGCCCAGTTGATAACGCCATCAACCGTAGTGGTGAGGATGTTCTCTTCGAATTTGTGCTCGACTAGGCCCATTCGAGCGCCCCCCGCTTCCAGGCGTACACATAGCCGAAAATCAGAATCGCGATGAAGATGGCCATCTCGAGGAAGCCGAAGAGCGCCAGCTGCCTGTATTGCACCGCCCAGGGGAACATGAACACGGTCTCGACATCGAAGATCAAGAACAACATGGCGACGATGTAGAAGCGTACGGAGAAGCGCTGGCGGGCGTCACGAACGGGCTCGACACCGCACTCGTAGGGTTCCAGCTTGCCTTCCTGATCGCGACCGTAGGGGCGGATCAGGCTGCCCGCAATGAGGCCGACGGCGGCGAAGACGGCGGCCATGACGACAAAGAGCGCAATGGGAATGTACGCGGCCATGGTGGGTCCTCTTCGAGCAGCTCTCAGCGGGGAACGGAATGCCCGGAAACTAACGAGTTTTCTACCACGTGCCCCCAGGGCTGTCTACTTTCTGAGCTCCCAGATCAGCGGCAGCCAAAGCTCGCCCGTAAACGGTACTGCACGACCGTTGAGCAACACCTCCAACCGGTCGGCCCCGACCGCCCTTTCAACCAGATGGTAAAGTTCGTGGAACTCTTCTAATTGCCGCAGCGTGAACGTCGTACGACGCCGCGCCGGCTGCCCCTCGACACTCGACTCTTCAATCGAATGCGCGGTTGCCCTTCCTTCAATTTGCGTGGCGGCGTCGAGCACATCGTCGGCGAGCTCGGGATAGGTCACGGTAATCGTGAACGGACCGTCGTCCCGCTCAGGGAAGAGCGCACGCGCCAGCTCCTCGGGCAACGTCTCGAGCAACGCAGCGTCTTCAGGAGACAGCGGCGTCGGCGCGGGTTCCGGACGATCGACCATGGCGCCGCAGCGTAGCAAGGGCACCGAGGGCAAACAAGCGTCGGCGGAGCTGCTCCGTCGGCTACCGTCGGTCGACAGCGTCCTCGAAACTCCCGATGTCGCCCTGCTCGCTGACGAGGGCGGCGTCGGGCGCGAGTTTCTCGCCCGGGCCGTCAACGCGTATCTGGAGAAAATCCGCGCCGGTGTCCTCGCCGGCGAGCTCGATGCCTCTGCCTTCGACGAGCGCCTCACCGGCATCGCCACCGGGGTTGCCGCCACCGCGGCGGAGCTTGCCGCCCCGCACCTCCGACACGTCATCAACGCCACCGGCGTCGTCGTGCACACCAACCTCGGGCGCTCGCCGTGGCCGGCGCTGGCGGCGGAGCGATCGGCCGAGTTGACGCAGCACTACCTCAATCTCGAGCTCGACCTCGCCACCGGCGGTCGGGGGCAGCGAGCCGAGGCGCTCGAGCACCTCGTCGGGCAGCTGTTGCCGAGCGTCGCCGTCGCCGTGGTCAACAACAATGCCGCCGCCGTGCTGCTGATGCTGAACACGCTTGCCGAAGGCAAGGAAGTCATCGTGTCGCGCGGCCAGCTGGTTGAGATCGGCGGATCCTTTCGGATTCCCGATGTGATGACCAAGGCGCAGGCGGTGTTGCGCGAGGTCGGCACCACGAACCGAACCCGTCTCGCCGACTTCGAGGCCGCCATCGGTTCCGACACGGCGGCGCTCATGAGCGTGCACCCGAGCAACTACCGCGTCGTCGGCTTCACCGAGGAAGCCGACCTCGCCGGGCTCGTCGAGCTCGGCCGCGAGCATTCGATCCCGGTGATCGAGGACCTCGGCAGCGGCTGCCTCATCGACCTTCGCAGCATCGGTATCGGCGACGAGCCCATCGTCGCCGATCGCCTGGCCACCGGCGTCGACCTGGTGACCTTTTCCGGCGACAAGTTGCTAGGTGGCCCGCAAGCCGGCTTCATCGTCGGTAAGCCCGATCTCGTCGCCCGCGTCCGCTCCAATGCCCTGTACCGTGCCCTGCGGCTCGACAAGGCGACGACGCTGGCGCTGGAGGCCACGCTGGCGGCCTATATCACGGGCGACCTCGACAGCATCCCGGCAGTGCGGATGTTGCGAACCCCCGCCGAGGATCTCGAAAAGCGCGCCCGTGACCTCGCCGACCACATCGCCATCGCCGCCGTCGATGCTTCGGTCGAAGTCATCGAGGTCAGCTCCAGGGTAGGGGGAGGCGCCGCTCCCGAGCGCGGGCTGCAGTCGTTTGGCTTGGCACTCGATTTCGAATACGGCCCGGACGAGCTGATCGGCCGCCTGCGCGCCACCGACCCGCCGGTAATCGGCCGGATTGTCGAAGACCGGGTCGTGCTCGATGTGCGGACGATCCTGCCCGGTGAAGAGGACGCGTTCGTGGCCGCTGTGGTGCGCGCGTTATCGAGCTGAAGCGCCGGTCGCACAATTTCCCTTGCAATATGGACAAGCGACTCATATATTGGGCTGAATATTTCGTCTACATAATGAACCCATGAACAAAACCACCTACCCCGGCGAGTTCGAACACATGGTCCTGCTGGCGATCCTACGCCTGCAGGACGACGCCTACGGCATGTCGATCCGCGACGAATTGGACGCCACGGCGAAGCGCAAGGTCAGCCGCAGCGCTCTCTACATCACCCTCGAGCGGCTCATTCAAAAGGGCTACCTCGACACCCGCATGGGCGATCCGAGCCCGGAGCGCGGCGGCCGCGCAAAGCGCTACGTCGGCCTGACCAACTCCGGCCGCGAGGCCTTGCGGGCCTCGGGCCGACCCCTGATGGATCTCTGGCGCGGACACGAATCGCTCCTAAAGGAGGGCAAGTGAGCCCTCCACAGCAGCAGCAGCAGCAGCAGCAGCGCCCGGCGACCGGCTCGCCGAAGCGTTGCTCCGTTTGTCGATGCGCGATCGAAACGCCTGCGACGGCTTGCTCGGAGATCTTCAAGAGGAATACACACGCCTAAAGCGGCGCGGTACGCGCTCAAAGCGGCCCGGTGCGCTCCTGACGTGGCCGCGCTGGGCCTGGTATGTCCTCGCCGTGGCCGGGCTTTCAGGGCGCTTCCTCCTCGCACGGTTCCCGGGCGCCGGCGGCGCGGGCTCGCGACCACCTACCACGGGCGATGCCAAGGGGAGGACACCGATGATCGACACGCTACTGAAGGATCTCCGCTACGCCGTTCGCACGCTTCGCAAGAGCCCCGCGTTCACGGCGGTCGTGGTGCTTTCGCTGGCGCTCGGAATCGGGGCCACCAGCACGATCTTCAGTGCCATCAACCCGATTCTGCTCCGGCCGCTCCCCTTCGCAGATCCCGACCGGCTGGTGTACATCTCCGAAAACAGTCCAGACCAACCTGATGTTGGAAAACCTCCGAGGTTCGCGACCTACCTCGAGTGGAAAGAACACAACTCAGCTTTTGAGCACCTCGAGTCGGTCGCCTCTTACGTGGAGGTAGAGACGGCTTCGGACATCCCCGGGACCGTCGGGCCCGAAAGGGTTGGCTTTCAGGCCGTCAGCCCCGGTCTCTTTCGCATGCTCGGTGTGGCCCCGATCCTGGGCCGCAACTTCGTGGCGAAGGATGCCCCCCCGGGGGGAGACTACAGCGCCATCATCATCAGCCATGGCTTCTGGCAACGGCTCTTCCGCGGCGATCCGAACATTATCGGCGAAAAGTTGGGAGACTCGCCCATCGTCGGGATCATGCCACCGGGCTTCCGGATCTTTTCCTGGAACGAGGCCGACGTTTGGGAGTCTTTTACCGATTGGGGGGCTGGTCAACGGTGGCTGGAGTCGATCGGGCGCCTCAAACCCGGAGTGAGTATCGAGGGTGCCCAAACGCAGCTCGATGGGATCGCCCGTAGACTCGATCAGTCGTGGGTATCCGACGAAAGCGGATGGCGGGTGCGGGTCGAGCCGCTACACGAGTACACGTCTGGGCAGTTTACGAGCCATCTCTACCTCCTCTTGGCTGCCGCCGTTCTCCTCCTTCTGATCGCCTGCAGTAACGTCGCCAGCCTGCTCATGGGCCGCGCCGCCACGCGGCACCATGAGATCACGACCCGGGCAGCATTAGGCGCAGGGCGGCTTCGCTTGATGCGGCAGCTTCTCACCGAGAGCGTCGTGCTGGCGTTGGCGGGTGGCGCGCTGGGGGTAGTGATGGCGCAGGTGGGCACGAGGCTCTTCGTCATTCTCGCTCCGTATTGGTACCTGCCCGCCGAAGAGATCCGCGTCGACGGTATAGTTCTAGGCTTCACGTTAGGACTGTCGCTGTTGACCGCGATTCTCTTCGGGATGGCCCCGGCGCTGCGGGCCTCCAACCCCGATCTGGTCGGAACCCTCAAGCAAGGGGGGAGGGGCTCTGTCGGGGGATCGGGCCTGCGCATCCGCAATCTGCTAGTTGGATCCCAGATTGCGCTCACCTTCGTGCTGCTGGTCGGAGCGGCTCTGATGATCAACAGCCTCGTTCGGCTCGTGGCCCTCGATCGGGGCTTCAATCCCGAGCATCTCTTGACGGCCACTGTCGACTTACAGGGTGACCGCTACATGAGCCAGAAGGGGGAAAGCCCGCAAGACGTCTTCGTGGTCTCCGCGGAGGTGGACCTCTTCTATGGAGAGCTCCTCGAGCGGCTCCGTGTGTTACCCGGCGTTGAAGCTGCCGAGATAGCCAGTGTTGGTTACGGCGGCGCGGGGTTTATGTTCAGCATCCTGGGACGCCCCGTCCCGCCTCCCGGTGAGCGACCTCCTTGGGCGCTGTACCGGGAGACAAGTCCCGGTTATTTCCGGGCGATGGGGGTTCCGCTGTTGAAGGGCCGCTCCTTCACGGAGGGCGACACCGAGAGCTCGCCCTGGGTCGCGATTATCACCGAGCGCATCGCGCGTCAATATTTTCCCGATGAAGATCCCATCGGTAGGTTTCTGCAGACGCCCCTGCTCGAGCCGAACGACTGGCGAGCACAGGAACTTCCTCCGGCCACCATCTCGCGAGATCGTGGGCATCGTGGGCGATACCACGGAGTGGAATCCCAGGCATGCGCGAACGCGCTATATCTATGTACCGCATACGCAGCACCCAACAGAGTACTGGCGGGAATGGGTTGCCTACAAATTGCACAACGGCAAGGAACTGGTCCTGAGAACGACTCTCGAGCCCATGTCTGTGGCAGCCGATGTGCGCAGGATCGTCGCGGACATGGACCCCGGAGTGCTCGTCGAGATCCAGACCATGCAGGCCCGCCTATACGGTATGGTCCCGGCAGAACGCTTTTGGATGCGGGCACTCGGGATCTTCGCGACCCTGGCCCTCGTCTTGTCGGTCGTCGGAATCTACGGCGTCGTCTCCTACGCGGTGGCGCAGCGCACCCATGAGATCGGTGTTCGTATGGCGCTGGGCGCGCAACGGACCGACGTGCTCAAAATGGTCGTCCGGCAAGGCATGGTCATGAGCGCCGGCGGTGTGATCGTCGGCGTACTCGGGGCTGTCGGTACGACGCGCCTACTGTCGAGCTGGCTGTACGAGATCGAGGCCACTGACCCGGCGACCTTCGCGACCGTTGCCGTCGTCTTGGTCGGCATCGCGCTGCTGGCTACCTACGTCCCAGCTCGCGGTGCGGCTCGAGTCGATCCGGTCAATGCCATGCGCGTCGAGTGATATGAAGGGGCGTGTCAAGTTGGCGACGACGGTGGGAAGAGTTCGTCGATAGAGGCTCCTTGGGATACGGAAGGACGCCCGAGGTTTGACGACGATGATCCTACTGATATTCGCCGATTAGGCGTGAGCCCAGCGCGGCATGGAATCGGATACGTCGGGAGACGGCTCGTTTCTAGCTGACGCGGGTTGGGGCTGAGGCCCGTACCGCATACTCGCAGCGAGCGTTTTCTCCTATCGCGTTCCTCGGGCGACCTCCAGATCATGGTTGGTTGTTGAGGTTTCAGGCAGCGCGTTGCTCGGCAGCTGGCTCGAGGTCCTGCATTACGGCCCAGATGAAGCCGACCATCTCGCGAGCCATGGCAACGACGGCCACCTGGTGGGGTTTTTTGTAGGCGAGTCGGTGATAGAGCCGATAGAGGCGCAGCTGGGATTTCCAGGCATGCGCGATCACCTCATGGGGCTGTGCTTTCTGGCGGGTAGCCAGGACCTTGGAGACATGGGGGCGATACCGACAGTGCCAGGCAGCCTGCACCAGCACGTGCCGGCAGAAGCTGTTGTGCCGCCCTTGGTGATGGGACCCTTTCGCTCTCGGGACCCGGAGGAGTGCTCGGAGGGTATGAGCCCGAGGTACGCCATCAGCTGGCCGGGACGTTGGAAGCGCCGGAAGTCGCCGATCTCGGTGACCAGCACCATGGCCGCGAGGGTGTCGATGCCACGGAAGCAGCGCAGCCGAGAAACGGCGTCAGCGCGATGCTCTGGATTTTCTCATCGAGCTCGTCGCGTGACTGGATCTTGAAGTTCATCAGAGCCAGGTAGGTGTTGAATATCTCGGCGTCCGCATCCTCGAGGATCCCCTCGCTCACGAGGCTGCGTAGCCAACGCTCGTGCTTGCGCGTCCGCCACCGAGTGCCTTCCCGATACACCAGCCCTCGACGTGTCAGAAACCAGTTCAGGTACTGCCGCGATCGGAGGATCTCCCGCTGCATCACCTGCCGGCACCGCACCAGGTCCCACACCCTCTCTTGCGCTGCGTCCGGCACTCGGATCGGGGTCAGCTCCCCGGCCCGGTACATCCGCGCCAGCATCGTCGCATCGTGACGATCGTGCTTGCAGCGATCTCCCGGCCGTCTCGGGATCAGCGACGGCGCAATGATCTCGCACGCATGGCCCCACTCACTCATCTGCCGTTGCAGCACGTACCTGGCACCCGATGCCTCATAGCAGGCGCGGATCTCGCCGTCTTGCGCCAGGCTCCCGAACCAACGCTTCAGCTTCCGCTCGGAGTGCATCAGCTGCACGACCTTGGTCGGTTCCTTCGCTCCCTCCGGCAACACCGCCACCATCACGGTGTCCTTGTGCACATCCATACCGCAGTACAAGATCCTGCTCATGGGGCTTGGCCTCCTCGGCTGACAACGCCTAAACACGTTGTGTTTCGCTCTGGCGCACCCTCGTGGTCCGCGCTAACCGAAGATTACGAGGATGCCAGCCCCTTCATCATTTCTAGCCTCTGGGAACGCTCCGATTTGTTTTAATACCCAGCCTCCCACCCCCTCCGGAAGTCGCGTTCCGCGCCTTCCCTGCCCACTTTTCCCACAGATACGGGTTGGCGCCGGTTCGGGGTGCTGACCTGGGTACGTTGGAGCAGTAGGCGAGGAATGGGTGGGATTCGCCGCCCAAGATTAGTGAGTGCTCCTCGGATCCGAAGCCGATGTCCCGCGCCGGGAGCGGGTGGTATAGGCCCTCTCGGGAGGACCCGAGAGGGCCTATACCACCCGCTCCCGGCTTACGGGAAAAAGCCTCGAAACCAAAGGCGCAGTTAGAGGCTGACCACCTCGAATTGCTCCTGGTGCAAATGCCCATCCGGCACCAAACTAACCGGCGCATCAATCTCCGACCGAATCTGCCGCAGCAACGAGCGCTCGGCATGCTCGAGCGCCGTCGCCACCGCTGGGCTGGTGCGGATCACGATGCCGTTGCCGTTGAGGTTCTTCTTGAGCCGCTTCACCTCGCGCAGGATCTCGATGCAAATCGTGTCGAGCGACTTCACCTGGCCGCGGCCGGCGCAGTAGGGGCACGGCTGCAGCATGATGCGCTCGAGGCTTTGCTTGACCCGCTGGCGAGTCATCTGAATGAGGCCGAACTCCGACATCTGCAGGACCTGGGTCTTGGCGCGGTCCTTCTTGAGCTCCTCGATGAGGGCGTGCATCACCTTTTGCTCGTTCGCCTTCTCCTCCATGTCGATGAAGTCGATGACGATGATGCCGCCGAGGTCGCGCAGGCGGAGCTGCCGGCAGATCTCTTTGACGGACTCGAGATTGGTCTTCACGACGGTGTCCTCGAGGCGCCGCTTGCCGACGTACTTGCCGGTGTTGATGTCGATGGCCACCAAGGCCTCGGCCTGGTCGATGACCAGGTAGCCGCCCGACTTGAGCCAGACCTTGGACTCGAGGGCCTTGTCGATCTGCTGCTGCACCTTGTAGAAGTCGAAGATCGGCCCCTTTTTCTGGTAGAACTCGATCTTGTCGACCATCGTTGGCTGCAGTTGGCTGACGAAGCGGACGGCCTGTTCGTATTCCTTCTCGTTGTCCACGACCACACGGTCGAAGTCCTCGGCAAAGACGTCGCGCAGCAAGCGCAACAGAACCGACAGATCTCGGTGAATCAACTTCGGGGCCGTCGCCGTCTCGGAACGGCGTTTGATCTCTTCCCAGGCCTCGATCAGGAACATCATGTCGTCCTGAAAGTCCTGCTGGTTCTGGCCGATGCCGGCCGTGCGGGCAATCAGGCCGCCGGTGTTCTGCGGGCGGATGTTCTGGACGATCTTGCGCAGGCGGTTGCGCTCGCTGCGATCGTCGACCTTGCGCGACACGCCGGCGTGGTCGACGGTCGGCATGTAGACGAGAAAGCGGCCGGGCAGCGAGATGTGTGTGGTGATGCGGGCGCCCTTGGTACCGAGCGGCGCCTTCGAGATCTGAACGAGGATCTCGTCGCCCCTCGTCAGCAACTCGTCGATGCGCTGCGACTCGCGGGCTCGGCGGCTGCGACGCTTGCCCGGCTTGTGTTCGGCTCCGCCTTTGTCGTCACCGTTGCCATCGCCCTCGAGCCACGAGGAGAACTCCTCGATTTCGGCGAGCACGTCGGAGACGTAGAGGAAGCCGTCACGTTCGAGGCCGATGTCGACAAAGGCAGACTGCATTCCGGGGAGCACGCGGCTCACCCGTCCCTTGTAGATGTTGCCGACCAGCCCGCGCGACTGAGCGCGCTCGAGAAAAACCTCGATTAACTGTCCGTCTTCGAGGATGGCGAGACGTGTTTCATCCTCGCTGGAATTGGTGATGATTTCTTTGCGGGCCATACAGAGCTCTCCGAGCGCTCGAGGCCGGGGGAGACGGAGTTTCTCGACGTCTCGCCGCGCCGACCAGGCGCCTTGACCCTATGCCGGGAGGTTCCTCGAGAATTCGATTTCGAGGCAGGACGAGAGGCACACGGCCACTGTCGGGGGCCTCTCGGCACGGTGTCGTGGGAAGGATTGCCGCGACACACCAACGCTTCATGGCGTCGCAGACAAGAGCATACAAACACTTTGAAAGTCGATTGATCCAACAAATACCTTTCGGATTGCTGCACGCCCGGCGCCGGCCGATCAAAGTGGCGAGAACGCGTCGAGGCGTCAATCCAGAATCTCGTAGCTTCTTAGTATAGCGCAGGCCGGCCACTAGTTCAGGAAACGCCGCGTACGCACGGACACCACGAGGCCTATGGCTAAGCCCGTCGCCAGGGCCGAAGATCCCCCGTAGGACAGCAATGGCAGCGGGATACCGGTAAGCGGAGCGAATCCGATGACCATGCTGACGTTGACCGTCAAGTGGTAGAGCAGCAGCGTTGCCACGCCGGCGGCAATGTACGTCCCGACCCGATCTCGGGCCATTCGCGCCGTTTGCAGCACCCGCAACAAGAGCAGCAGGTAGAGGCCCAGGGCGGCCGCCACGCCGAGGAACCCGAGCTCTTCACCGAGCACGGCGAATACCAGGTCGGTGTGTTGCGCCGGAAGGAATTGCAGCTGGCTCTGGCTGCCGGAAAACAGGCCCGTCCCCGTCAGGCCGCCCGAGCCGACGGCGATCTTCGACTGCACGATCTGGTAGCCCGCCCCCAGCGGATCGGCGTCGGGATCCATGAACGTGAACAGTCGCGCCCGTTGATAGTCTTCGAGAAGGAAATAACCGAGCGGCGCGAAGCCGGCGGCAACCGCGGTGAGGCGCGCCGCCGTTCCGTATTTGATTCCCGCCACCCACGCGATGCCGGCGAGAATGGGTAGATACGTGCTGGCGGTTCCCAGGTCCGGCTGTAGCGCTACCAGGACGAACGGCACCGCAGCCAACAGCACCGGCATCACCAGGCCGCGTGCCCCGAACGGTCGCGGATCGCGTTCGGCGAAATAGCGGGCGATGGCCAGGATCACGATGATCTTGGCTACCTCGGACGGCTGGATCCCGACGCCGCCGATGCGCATCCAACTGCGAGCGTTCGCAGTGAGCGGCGCGAACATGAGCATGCCGACGAGCAGAATCATCATGATCGCCCACAGCTCGTAGGCCCGATCGGCGATCTTGCGGTAATCGAGCAGAGCGACGGCGAAGGCGAGCACGATGGCGACTGTCGCCCAAACCACTTGCTTCCGGTACTCACCGTCGGAGCTCGCCGAGGCGATGAGCAGCACGCCGAACCCCATCAACAGTGCCAGGTCGAAGATCAGCAGGTAGTCGAATGCTCCCAACGTGCGCCGGTCGAACAGGATCATTGTGAGATCTCCCGGTCGGCGAAGTAGGCGCTCAGTATTGCTCCGCCCAGCGGCGCGGCTACCGCCCCGCCCCCACCGCCATGCTCGACGAACACCGCGATCGCCACCTCCGGGTCGGCGGCCGGGGCGAGCCCGACGAACCACGCGTGGTTGCGCAGGTGTTCCGGTCGATCTGCTTCCGGACCGGCCACGTCGAACGATGCGACCTGTGCCGTCCCGGTCTTGCCGCCGATGGGCAAGTTAGGGTCGCGAGCGCGCCATCCCGAGCCGTTGTTGTTGACCACCGCCCACATCCCGTCGAGGATCAACTGCTGGTGGTAGGGACTCAGGTTCACGTTGGTGCGCGGAACCTCATGCTGGGTAGGCCGTAGGCGCCCGGAGGCATCCTGCTCACGCATCACGATATGGGGGGTGATGTCGAGGCCGCCGGCGAGCGTCGCCACCATGTGGGCGAGCTGTAGCGGGGTCGTGTCGATGGGCCCCTGGCCTATCGACAGGCCGATCGTCTCGCCGGGATACCAGACGCCATTGGGATGGTTCCGGTCCTGGCCCAGCCACGCATCGGTTGGCAGGGTGCCGCGCCGTTCATCCAGCAAATCGATGCCCGTTCGCTCACCGAGACCGAAACGTTGCGCCACCTCGAGGATCTTCTCGCGCCCTATCTTGGCCCCGACCTCGTAGAAATACACGTTGCAGGAGCGCCCGATCGCGCTTCTCAAATTGACGGTGCCGTGTCCGCCGGGGACGTTGCAGGCGCGGAACTGGCCGAAGTAGGTGCCGCCGCCGCGGCAAAACATAGTCGTGTCCTCGGTAATCACTCCTTCCTCGAGGCCGGCGACCGCCATGATCAGTTTGAAGATCGATCCCGGTGGATAGGCGCTTTGCAGCGCTCGGTTCTGCAGCGGTTTGGCAGGGTCGTTGAGCAGTGCGTCCCATTCGTTCTGTGTGAAACGGCCGGCGAAGAAATTCGGGTCGAAGGTCGGTGCCGAAGCCAGAGCCAACACCCCACCGGTTTTCACGTCGAGCACCGCGACCGCGCCCTTCTTGTCCTCGAGGAGTCTCTCGACGTGGCGTTGGAGCCTGAGGTCGAGCGTGAGCGTCAGCGTCATGCCCGGTTCGGGAGCCGTCTGACTGAGCACCCGCACCGTACGTCCGGTGTTGTTGACGATCAGCGCCTCAGCGCCGGCCCAGCCGGACAGGGCATCGTTGTGTACCCGCTCGACGCCGTTCCTGCCGATGATGTCACCCATGCGGAAGCGCTCGCGATCCCAGGAATCGAGTTGCTCGCGGCTGATCTCGCCGACGTGTCCCAGCAGGTGGGCCGCGAGCGTGCCCTCCGGGTAGTAGCGCTTGTGCTCCGGTTCGATGATCACGCCCGGAAACTCACGCGATCGCGCCTCGATCGCGGCGACGAGTTGCGGCTCGATGTCGTCGGCAACCACGATCGGTTGGAACACAGGCCGGTTACGCTGCCGATCCAGATGGGCTCTCAGCTCATCGGCGGTCTGCCCGAGTACGAGCGCCACCCACTCCATCGTGGCGTCCAGATCCACGACGTTCTCCCGAATGATCGCCACGTTGAAGGCGGGCCGGTTCGCTGCCAGCAGAGTTCCATGCCGATCCGTCATCAGGCCACGCGGTGCCCGTACCACGATGTTGCGCCGCATGTTGTTTTCGGCGAGCTCGCGGTAGTGCTCGGCGTGCACAACCTGCAATCGCCAGAAGCCGAACAGGAGCAGTGTGACCAGCAGAATCGACAGCCCCTCGGCGACACGGATGCGACCCGATAAGCGGCTGCGCACGATCGGGCTCTCGAGCGTGTTTTCCGACGCCGGGCCGGGGCGCGAGGGACGGGACCGGGCCCAACGCGGCTGGGGTCGTGATCCCGAGCTGGTGCCGTCGGAATCCGGTCTCCACGGTCCGACGCTACTCATTTCCTACCCCCGTGCCCCATCGTCATGCGGCGGCGCTTCATGCGGCGTTCCCACCAGCGCGCCGACCACAGAACGACTGCTGCCATGCCTCCGGTTGCCAGTACCCGGAGCAGTAGCTCGAGCGGACTGAGCGACTGCGGGCGCCCAAGCATCGCCAACCAAGCCGCCACGATGAGGCCGTCGCCCAACGCTGCTCCCCCCGACACGATGCCCTGGTACAGCGGCCCGCGCACCACGATGAAGCTTCCGAAGCCGGTGATGATGGCGGCCACCGCGGTCTTGGAGAACGCGTGCAGGCCGATGATCCCCCCGGAGAGCCCATCCTGGATGAGCCCGGCGCCGGTACCGAGCAAAACCGAGCGCCGCAAGCCGGAGCGCAGCGCTTGATGCACGACGGCGATCAGCAACCAGTCGACGAGGCCCAGCGGTGACCATACCTGCGGCAGCAGAATCTGCAGCAAGCCCAGGCTGAATAGGAGGCCCACCCAGCGCAGCTCGCTCATTCACCGTTCGGCCGGGGCTCGAGAAGAAGGACGTAATCAACGCGACGGACCTCGACCAGAGGTTGCAACTCGATATCGAGAAACAGCGCGGTTTCGGCACGCGCCAGCGTCGGCAGACGCGGCAGCCCGGGTACCGGAGCGCCTTCGACGACGCGCGACACGCGGCCGATCTCGAGACCGGCGGGGTAAATCAAGTCGTCACCCGAGGTGACGACGAGATCGCCGCTTTCGACGTCGGCAAGGCTAGACACGTAGCCGAGCTCGAGGGTCGGCCCGCTGGCCCCGTGCACCACGCCGGGCGCTCCCGTGCGCACGACTTTGGCGCCGATCGCGCTCTTCGGGTCGGTGATCAACTGCACGATCGACGTCCACGGTGTCACGTCGACGACTCTTCCGACAACGACGCCGTTGCGCGCCAGCACCGGGGAGTCCACGGCAACGCCATCGCGCATCCCGCGGTTGACCGTGATCGTTTCGTAGGCGTGGGTCGTGTCGCGGCCGATGGTGCGCGCCGCGATCGACGGCCAATCGAGTCGTGCCTGCAAACCGAGCAGCTGGCGCAGGCGCGTGTTCTCGCGCACCGCCTCCTCGAGGGAAGCGTTGCGACGTTCGAGTACCGCGACGCGTTCCTCCAAGGTGGTCGCTACAGAGGCGCGGCCTATCAAGCCCACGTAGTTGGACCAGCCGCCGGAAATCCCCAGCCAGATGGCGGAAACCAGACGGTGCGCCGGCGAGATCACTGTTTGGACGGTGCTCTCGACCGTGGAAACCGTGTCGGCCCGGTTCACCTGATACGACATCATGACGAAGAAGCTGAACAACAGCACCACGAGCAAGGCTACCGAGCTGGCGTGACGGCCGATCGTCTCCATGTCGTCGTAATCGCGCTCTCAGCTATTAGTGTTACATTGCCCCGCTCTGCCTACGGCAGACAAACACGCCGCAGAAGATCTATGTCATCCAGGATCCGGCCTACACCGAGCACCACCGAAGACAGCGGATCTTCGGAGATCGACACGGGAATACCGGTTTCCTCCCGAAGTCGGACGTCGAGGTTGCGCAGCAGCGCGCCTCCTCCGGTGAGGATCAACCCTTTGTCGATGAAGTCGGCGGATAGCTCCGGTGGCGTGCGTTCCAACGCCATACGCACCGATTCGACGATCGACGACGTCACCTCGCTGAGCGCGTCGCGAATCTCTCGATCGGTGATCGTGATCGTCTTCGGCTTGCCTTCGACGCGGTCGCGACCCTTGATGTCCATCGTCATTTCCTCGTCGAGCGGAAACGCCGAGCCGATGTTGATCTTGATTGCCTCGGCCGTGCGCTCGCCGAGGAGCAGATTGTGGTTGCGCTTGATGTAGTTGATGATCGCGTCATCCATCGACGTTCCGCCGACACGGATCGAGCGCGAATACACGATGCCGGCCATCGAGATGACGGCCACATCGGTGGTGCCGCCGCCGATGTCGACCACCATGTTTCCGGAAGGCTCGGTGATCGGCAAGCCGGCACCGATCGCCGCCGCCATCGCCTCCTCTATCAGATAGACTTCCGTTGCCTTGGCGCGATATGCGGTGTCCTTGACGGCGCGTTCTTCGACCTGGGTAATGCCGCTCGGGACGCCGATGACGATGCGCGGCCGCACCCACACGCGGCGGTTGCTGGCGCGCCGGATGAAGTACGAGATCATCCGCTCGGTAACGTCGAAATCGGCGATGACGCCGTCTTTCAAGGGGCGCACCGCGACGATGTGCCCCGGCGTGCGTCCCAACATTTCCTTGGCTTCGGCGCCGACGGCCTCGATTTTGTTCGTGAGCTTGTTGATCGCGACGATCGACGGTTCCGAGAGAACGATGCCTTGGCCGGCGGTAAACACCAGCGTGTTCGAGGTACCGAGATCGATGGCTATGTCGTTGGAAAAAAAGGATAATGGTGAGAAACGAGCCATTTCATCGGGTCTTGATCAGGGCGGAACCGTGCGCGCCGCACAATTCCGCACACCCAGGGAGTGCCGGTAAGCCGGGAGTCAGGGGCCAGGCTTGCACATGAAACAACGGTCATGCACGGCACGATCGCTCCCGGAGTCTAGCATGCCCCTCGCGGCGACGGAAACAGCAGATACGCTGAGAACAAGGGGCTTTAGCGGTCTTCAGGCGGGGTTCGGCGCGCCTCGATATGGTTGTGGTGAGGCGCGTCCCGCGGCTACCATTACCAGGGTGCTGGAAGATTCTCCCGGGGGTCTCTCAGCACCCTGTTAGGGTCGCACCCTTCGGTGCAGCTCCCGCTGGTCTTGGTGTTCTTGAATAGTGCGAAAGTAGGTCATTAGTGCTCGACACAATGCGCCGCAACGCCCGCCGGCTGTACCCGGTGCTGTGGCTCGTCATCATCGCGTTCATTGCTTTCATACCTGGCATGGCACCCGGCCCCGACAACGTCGTGGTCCGGGTCGGCGGCGACCCCATTTATCTGGACGAGTATCGCGTCGCCTTGCAGCAGCAAACCGCCTATTACCGTGAGATGAGCGGCGGCAGCTTGCCGGATGACTTCCTCCAGCAGATCCAGATCGAGCAGATCGTGCTCGAGTCGCTCATCCGCGAGCGGCTGATCCTCGTCGCCGCTCGCGACCAGGGATTTTCGGTGAGCGACCGAGAGATCTCCGAGCGCATCCAGCGGTATCCCACCTTCGTGGAGGACGGTGTCTTCATCGGGCGCGATCGCTACGTGCAGCTACTGCGCAACAACGGCATCGAGACCGAAGACTTCGAACAGGACGTTGCCGACGAGATCCTGTATCAGAAATTCACCGAGTTGCTGAGCAATGGTGTCACCGTCATTGATCGCGAGGTCGAAGACGAGTACCAGCGCCGTAACGAGCAGGTTCAGTTCAACTTCTTCGTCGTCCAGGCCACCGGGTTGGAGCAGGAAGTGGCGAGCTTGGTAGCGGACGGGGTGGCAAGAACGTTGTTCGAAGCCAATGTCAGCGACTATCGCCTGCCGGAACGGCGTGCTGTCAGCTACGTGGTCATCGCCACGGAAGACATCCGCAACACGGTTGAGCTCCCCGAGGACGTGCTGCGCGCGGCGTTCGACGAGAGCGTGGACGAGTTCACTGTTCCCGAGCAGGTACGCGCCCGCCACGTTCTGTTCCGCTTGCCGCCCGACCCCGACGATGAGAGGGTCGCCGAGACGCGAGCCGCGGCGCAGGCAGTGCTCGACGAGATCCTCGCCGGCGCCGACTTTGCCGAGCTCGCGACCACGAACTCCGACGATGCGGTGTCGGCGAGCGCCGGCGGTGACCTCGGCTGGTTCGGCCGCGGCCGCATGGCTCCCGAATTCGAGGCAGCCGCCTTCGGGCTGGAGGTCGGCGGCACTTCCGACCTGGTGGAGACGTCGTTCGGTATTCACATCATCCGGCTCGAGGGGCAACGGCCCGAGCAGGTGCGTCCCTTCGACGAAGTCCGAGCGCAGCTCGAGCAAACGATTGCTTGGGAACGTGCTGAGGAGCTTGCCGACCAGCGCGCCGAAGAGATGCGGATGGCCGTACTGCGGCGCATCCCGCTGCAAGATCTAGCCGAGCAGTTCGGCCTCGAGATCCGGGAGGGCGGTCTTTTCGATCAGGCTCTCGGTCTCTCCGACGTTTCTTCGCCCGAGTTCACCCGCCAGGTATTCGCCACCGGACGGGGCAGGGTGTCGGAGCCGATTCGCTTCGCCGAAGGCTACGTCGTTTTTCAGGTCGATGAGATCGTCGAGGCCCATGACCCGGTGTTCGACGAGGTCCAGGACGCCGTTCGCGCCGACCTGGTCAGGCAGCTGTCCGAAGAGCGCGCCGCCGAGATCGCCGCGGACCTCGGCGAGCGTCTCGAGCAGGGTGAGGCTTTCGAGACCGTTGCTCGCGAGCGGGGATTGCGAATTCAGTCCACGGAGCTGATCCCGCGCAGCGGCGTCGTGCCGGAATTGGGGCGGCAGTCGGGGTTGGTGTTGGCGGCATTCGAATTGAGCGACGGCCAGACCGGTGGACCCGTAAGGGTTGACCAGGGCCACGCGCTAATCAGCGTCACAGCCCACGTCCAGCCCGATTGGGGGCAGTTCAACACCGAGCGCGAGGCGCTGTACAACGATCTGCTCAACCAGCGGCGCAGCAGTTTGTTCGAGTCGTTGGTGAGCTTGCTGCGCGATAAGTACAGGGTTGTGACGTACGAAGAGGTACGCAGTCTGATCAGCACCTAGCTCGCGATTACTCGAAGTCGAGGCCGCCTTCGCGCTCTCTCTCGAGCAACCACTCGTCAATCCGGGCCTTCTTGAAGCGCCATTGATTGGCGACCTTCGTAGAAGGAATCGTTCCTTCGCGCGCCATCCGGTAGACGGTGGATTTGTGGACGCGGAGGTACTTGGCGACCTCCTCTAGGGTCATGATCGTCGGGCGTGTCTCGACAGTGGATTTCTCAGAGTCCGCCATTCGCTCAGTCCGGAGAGTGTGAGAAGTTGTGGGCTACTGATCAATAATCTGCAAAGCTGTGGAGCAGTGTAACAGATCTGTTTATTCCCACAAAGCAAACCTGATTAGCCACGCATTCTGAGCTTTCAAGTGCTTTTATGTGCGACAACGTGTGTTGCTCTTCTGCCGGAGGCGCGCCGCCGCGCGGCACGTTGCGCTGTTTGACCCCATGCCGGTGGCTCCCCTAAGATCCTGGCTTTCTCCGCCCCGCACAGAGGTAAAAGTGAAGCTCGAGGAACTGTCCGAGCGCCTCGTCGAATGGCTGCGCGCAGAAGTCGAGGCGGCGGGATGCCGGGGACTCGTTTTCGGTCTCTCCGGCGGCGTCGACTCCTGCACCGTGGCGGTGCTGGCGAGTCGCGCCTTTCGTGACGATCATCTGGCGGTCATCATGCCGATCCATTCGGATCGGCGCGACCGGGATGATGCGTTGTTGGCCGTCGAAAAGTTCCAGCTCCAGCATCGCGAGGTCGCCCTCGAACCCGTGTTCGATACATTCGCCGCTACGCTGGACGAGGACCTCAGCGACGCGAACGGCAAGAGCCTGCCGCTCAGCAACATCAAGCCGCGCTTGCGAATGGCCACGCTCTACTACTTCGCCGGGCGCCGTCGCTACCTGGTGGCGGGCACCGGCAACCGGACGGAGCTGACGCTCGGCTACTTCACCAAGCACGGCGACGGCGGTGTGGACCTGTCGCCACTCGGGCACCTGGTGAAGCACGAAGTGCGTGAGCTGGCGAGTCACCTCGGCGTGCCCGAGTCGATCGTCGAGAAGCCTCCGACGGCCGGAATGTGGGAGGGGCAGACCGATGAGGGCGAGCTGGGGTTCTCTTACGAGGAGCTCGATCGGTACCTGGTTGGAGGGCAGGGGAGTGAGGAGTTGGCGGCTCGGGTCGAAGACCTGCGCCGGCGCAACGCCCACAAGCTGCGAATTCCCAAGCTTCCACCAGGTTCCGTATCGTCATGACCGACGCCGAAGAACGGTTGCTCATCGACCCGAACAGCTACCTCGTCGACTGCTTTCGTTTGGCTCGGCGCATCTGGGACGACGGCTATCGCCCCGATTTCCTTGTCGGATTGTGGCGTGGCGGTGCCCCGCCCGGGATCGTGATCCAAGAGTTCTTTCGCTGGAAGGGACACGACCCCTACCACACCGCCATTCGCACGCAGTCGCTCGAAGGCGTGCTGTACGGCGACGGCTTCGACATCAAGGGCTTCGAGCACGTCCTCGACGAAGTCGAAGCGGATGATCAGTTGTTGCTCGTCGACGACCTCTTCGACACGGGGCGAACCATCCACGAGGTGCTTCGTTACCTGCGACACAAGGCACGGCGGAACGCCCCGGAGGTCAGGGTCGCGGTTGTCTACTACCGCCCGGTGCGCCGGCGGTTTCTCGTCGGCCCCGACTACTATCTCCACGAGACCAGCGCCCGGCCGGTGTTTCCGCATCGCCTTGCCGAGCGCACCGAGGAGGAGATCTTGGCGGCTGACAGCGAGTTGCACGACACTCTCTACTCCGGTTCACCGACACCTTCTTCGTAGGGCAGCACGCGCGCGACCTCTTCGGGCGACGTTTGTCCCGACCGCAAGGCGGCCATCGCCGAGGCGTGCAGCGTGAGCAGCGCGCCTGTCCGCCGGGCTTTCTCCTCGAGCGCCGGGCCGTCTCGGCCGATGGCCAGATAGCGTCGCAGTTCGGGTTCGAGCGACAGCACCTCGAACAGCCCGACGCGGCCGCTGAAGCCCGCCCGGCACGCCGAGCACCCGACGTTGACAAAATAGGGCTTCGCCGACCCGGTCGACGGCAAGGCGATCCGCCGGTTGATTGCGGCCGGAGGTTCGTATGGGGCACGGCATCGCGGACAGAGTCGCCGCACGAGACGCTGCGAGATGACTCCGATGAGCGCTCCGGCAACCAGATAGCCGGGAACGCCGAGCTCGAGGAGTCGACACGCCGACTCACTGGCTCGATTGGTGTGCACGGAAGACATCACCAGATGTCCAGTGGTCGCCGAGCGCACGGCGATGCGGGCGGTTTCCTCGTCGCGGATCTCACCGATCAGGATGACGTCCGGATCCTGACGCAGGACGGCGCGCAGAGCGGTGGCGAAATCGACGCCGATGGCGCTGCGCACGGGGACTTGCACCGCGTCGGGCAGCAAGTACTCGATGGGATCCTCGAGCGTGACCAAATTACGCCCGATCGCGTCGATGCGCCGCGCCAGGGCATAGAGGGTGGTGGTCTTGCCGGCGCCGGTAGGGCCGGCCGTAAGGATCAAGCCGTGGGGGCTGGTTGATGAAAGTGCGAACGCGTCGCAGGCCGTCGAGCCCGAGCCCAAGCTCCTCGAGGTCGAGCGGCTCACGGCGGCGCGGGAGCAGCCGAATGACGATCTTCTCGCCGTGTTGGGTGGCGAGCGTCGCGGCGCGCAGATCTACGGAAACGCCCGCGACGGTGAACGTCGATCGACCGTCCTGTGGGCGACGGCGCTCGGTCACGTCCATCTCGGTGAGGATCTTGAAGCGCGCCGCAAGGCCCTCGTGCATCCAGCGCGGCAGCGGGTCGAGCTCGTGCAGCCAGCCGTCGACGCGGATACGCAACCGGACCTTGTCGGGATGATACGGCTCGATGTGGAGATCGCTGGCGCCGGCCTCGATGGCGCGCTCCAGCAGGCGTTCCTGCAGCGAGATCATCGCCGGCCGATCGGTGGCTGCGACCACCACGGGCTTGGTAGACGCGTTCGGATCGGGGATGGCAGGCAGGGTTCGCGGTTTCTCCATACCGTCATTGGATGGCCGCGTCCCGACCCTACCCCCCGACAAAAAAAACGCACCGCCGGGCGGCGGTGCGTCAAGAATTCGGGAACCCCGATGGTTCTATAGTAAGTCGTCCTGCCTCTCGAACCAGTCCACCAGGCGTTCCTTCTTGAAACGCCACTGACCCGCCACCTTGTTGCCGGGTAGCTTGCCTTCGCGGGCCATCCGATACACGGTGGACTTATGAAGACGAAGGTAACTAGCGACCTCGTCGAGGGTCATGATCGTCGGTCGAGTTTCCTGCATTTGCCTTCTCCTTCGCGAAACCGGGTTCTGCTTGTCTCCCTCGCCGTCTCCCGCAGAGGGTAGACCGGCACGCGAGGGGCTGTTCAAAGCTGCGTATGAACAAGCTCAGATGCTCCACTCTACGGATTAGCGCCCAGATTGTCAAGAGGAAATCGTGCGCAGAAGTGGGCGCTGATGTGCGGAGATGTACGTCTGTGCCGCCCTCCTCATCGGACGGCCTGATCGGCAGGCGTCGTCAGGTGTCCGTCGCGGTGAGGCCCGCGCTCCCCGTGCGACGCGCGACGACGATTGTTTGGTAGGCGAAAAGACCGGGGAGAACGGCCATCAAGACCTTGTAAAGCCAGGAAATCGGCACGCTCAGCCAGCCGGGAAGCAAGTTCTCGAAGGGAAACACGGTGTACTTGCTACTTTCGACGTCGAAGCCGTTCCGTCGCCAAAGCTTCTTGAACGAACCCACGGTGTAGAAGCGCAGGTGCGTGCTGTCGAGGATCCCCTTTCGCGCGTAGGGGAAGTAGCCGAACAGCAGGGCGAAACGCACGTAAAAGTTGGCCACGTTGCCGGTGCTGCCAATCACCGCTGCCCGTGGGCTGACGCGTTCGTGCAACTCGATGACAAGGCGCTCGGGATCGACCAAGTGTTCGAGCACATCGGCCAGAATGATGCTGTCGAACGCAGACAAATCGATATCGTCCGGCAACCCGCGGTTGAGATCGTAGCTGTAGTAGGCGTCGAATCCCTCTGGCGCCCTCGCACCGATGTCGACTCCCACGACCCTGCACCCCCGCTGAATAAGGTGCCCACCGATCACGCCCTGTTCTCCGCAACCGATATCGAGCGCGAGGCCGCGGGGGCAGAGATCGGCAATCAACCGGTGACTGCTGAAACGACCGGACTTCTCGCTGTACAGTTTCTTTCGCGGCTCGTAGCTAATGTTGTCGAGTTCGAGGATGCCGCGCCGCCACAACCAGTATTTGGCCACCGTCGCGATGACGTTCCGACCATAATTGATGCTGTTGACGTAGCTGATCTCGTCGCCGTAGTAGGTGGGAATCGGCTTCTCCTCGATGCGCGAGCCAGCCTCCCACAACTGTACGATGACCTCGGTGTCGAAGTGGAAGTCATTGGTGCACCGCTCGAACGGAATCCTTTCGAGCGCGTGCAGGTTGTAGACCCTGTAGCCCGAATGAAACTCGCTCAGTTCCGACCCGAGCAGCATGTTCTCGACAAAGGTGAGGACCTTTTTACCCAAGAGCTTGTAGAGCGGCATTCCTCCGCCCCGGGCCTCTCCCTTCTTCAGCATGCGCGAGCCCATCACCAGATCTGCCTGACCCCGGTCGACCGGCTCGATCAGATCCCACATCACCTCCGGCGCGTACTGACCGTCACCGTGCAGAAGCACGGCGATGTCGTAGCCCTTGTCGACGCAGTATCGGTAGCCCTTCTTCTGGTTGCCGCCGTATCCGAGGTTCTCTTCGTTGCGGATGATGGTCAGCTTGTGAACGGAGCGATCGACTTGATATCCCCTGCCCACGAGAAATGTCTCGTCGTCGCTGGCGTCGTCGAGCACGACCACTTCCGCCACCCGTTCCCAGATCGATTCCGGGATGCGATCGAGCACTCGGGCCAGCGAGTTCACGTGGTTGTAGGCGACGACCACGATGGCGATTGCCTTGTGGTCTTTCGAAGCGTGAGATGCGGAGCGGTTATGGGACACTGCGCAGTATGAGATTGTTGGGAAAAGAGTCGATTGCGGCCGGCGGACTCATCCTGTCAGTTGACGACGTTGGATCGCAATACGAGATCCTGCGGAGCAAAACGGCGGCGGTCGGAGCCGTCATTGCAGTCGGACTGACGCTGCGCCTCGACGTCGCGGTCAGCGGCGGTATGAACCACGCTGATCATGCCGTGATGGGGCTGATCGCCAAGCAGATCTATCTGCTCAACGAATTTCCCCTGTTCATCTGGGAGGCGCACTACGCAGGCACTGCTGCCTCCTACCTCGGCGCCGCTTTGTTCGCCTTCATCGGTCCATCGGCGATCGCCTACAACTTGGTCGACGTTGCCCTGGCCGTGATCTGGATGGTCGGAATGGTTACCGTGGCGCGCCGCGTTACCGACGGCGCCGGGGCGTTGGTCGCATTGCTGCTCACCGCCATACCGCCCTTCGCCGTCCTGCTCCACTCGATGACCACTTCCGGACTGGTCGAGAGATTGTGCGTCGGTGTGGCCATACTCCTTCTGCTGATGGAGCTCGCCGAACGTCACGCCGCCCAGGTGCCCTCGCCGGGCAACACCAACGCCGCGGGTTGGCTGTTTCCGGCGATCGGATTCATGGCGGGATTCGGCCTGTGGATTCACCCGATAACACTCGGCTACTCCGCCGCAATCCCCCTGACGTTCTTCTGCGTCGACCGAAGCATCTTCGCGTCGCGTCGTTTTGTTTACTTTCTCGGCGGACTGGTCGCCGGCGTGTTTCCGGCGATCATGTACAACCTGCAGAACCGGGGCGCTACCTTCCTGCGCCTCGGCGCTCGTGGCCTCCACGTCGAGGCAGGGACAACGCTGTCGTCTCCCGACCTGGCCGCGGTGATCTTCAACGGATTCATCGAACGGCTCTCTCTTGTCCCCGGCCTCATCGCCAGCCTGCCGATCACGCTGGTGGAGCTGATGGGGCCCGCCAACGTGCTCCTGCTCGCCGCTTCGTTGGTGTGGGCGATGCACCGTGGCTGGTTCCACGCGTTGCACCGCCGTGATACAGTCGTGCGCGCCCAAAACGTGCTGGCGCTGTTCGTCATCGGGTTCCTGCTGACATACTTGTTCGTCTTCGCCGAGGCGAAGCCACGCCACGCGCTGGCCATGTACACCGCCACTGCGTTGCTCGGCGCTGCCTTCCTGCGTGACCTGGCTCGCCGTCGACGCCGGGTAGCGTTGCTGCTGCTCGTCGCGGTGGTTGGCGTCAACGGCTACGGTGTGGCACGCGCCAGGATCGCCGGCCCACGACCCGATCCGGCAGCACTGGCGGCGTGGCTTGAGGCCGAGGGTGAAACACACGGCTTCTCCGACTACCAGGGTGCCTACAGCACGCTTTTTTACTCGTTGGAAAGGGTCGTTGTTTCGCCAACGATCATCGACGCAATGAACGACCGGCGCCCCGCCTACACGGAGGTGGTACGAGCATCCGCAAGACCGTTCTTCGTGCTCTACAGCGCGCGGTATCCGGACCCCAGATCGCCGTGCTCGAAGCGCGCCTTACTGAACTGGGAGTGGACTACCAGAGGGCCGAGGTTGGCGGGATGGTGGTGTTCCGACGGCTTTCGCGAAGGGTCCTGCCGGAGGAAATCGGACTGCTGCGCGAGTTTCCCTAGCGCTAGGCGGCTTCGGACCACGGCTGCAAGCCGTGAGCTACGGTTCGCACCCTTCTATACTGGACAGGTGTCCCCGTTTCCACTTGGCCTCCGAGCCCACGCCGGCGCAGCGGAACTGACGTGACGCTTCTTCTCGACGTGTCGACGCGCAGCCGACAGCCCGAGATCATGGACTCGCCGAACCTCGACGAATCGCGGCACCGACGGGCGCTCGATGCTCTACAGCTCATCAACCGACTGTCTCTTAGCGCCGGGCACGTGTGGCGCGAGATCGAGGGTCTCGCCCGCAAGCACCACGGCAGGCTGCGGGTCCTGGACGTCGCGTGCGGTGGCGGCGACGTTGCGGCGGCGTTGACGCGCAAAGCTCGAGGCGCCGATGTCGATCTGGAGATCGCCGGGTGCGACACCAGCCCAGTGGCCATCCGGAAGGCGCGCGAACGCGTCGCCCGGGCGGAATTCGCCGGCGAGTTCTTCACGCTGGACGTGCTGCAAGACGATCTGCCGGACGACTTCGACGTCATCTACACGACCTTGTTCCTGCATCATCTGGGGGACGCCGACGCGGTAGGTCTGTTGACGCGCATGGATGCCGCGGCGAGGCGGCTGGTCGTGATCCAGGATCTGGTCCGCAGCAGATCGGGCTACGCACTTGCCTGGCTGGGCGTGCGGCTGCTGACGAGGTCCGATGTAGCGCGAGTCGACGGGCCTCTCTCGGTACGTGCCGCGTTCACACCTGCCGAGGCGCTGGGGTTGGCCGCCCGCGCCGGGTTGGAAGGGGTCACGACGCGCCGCTGCTGGCCGCAACGCTTCAGCATGACGTGGACTCAGGCATGAAGGTCGAGCGCACGTTGACGGGCGCCGCCGCCCGCCGGTGGGACGTCGCCGTTGTTGGAGCCGGACCCGCAGGGGCCGTACTGGCGCGGCAGGTGGCGCTTCACGGGCTCCGCGTTCTTCTCATCGATCGCCAGGAGTTTCCACGTTACAAAGTTTGCGGCGGATGCCTGAGTCCGGCGTCCCTCGAGCGGCTCAATGACCTGGGCCTCGGTGACGTAGTCCCGAGCCTCGGGGCGATCGAATTGCGGCGATTCCATCTCGCTGGGTGGGGAATACGCGCCACCCTGGACCTGCCCGGCGGCGCGTCGCTGTCGCGTGCCGG
Organism: Acidobacteriota bacterium; assembly: GCA_965214245.1. Lineage (GTDB taxonomy): Bacteria > Acidobacteriota > UBA890 > UBA890 > UBA890 > CBDCBL01. Next base: position 109,560 of record CBDCBL010000006.1, on the reverse strand, counting down.
GCTCGACGCGGAGCTGGTTCGGCGCGCCATTGCCGCGGGTGTCGATTTCCTCCCCGGATTCGCGGCGACGCTGGGGGATGTATCCGAAGAGTGTCGGCGGCTCGTCCTGAGCTCGACCGAGCGGACAATTGTTTCGAGCGCTGCGGTCGTGGTGGCGGCTGATGGGCTGGCCGGTGGGCTGCTTCGCAGCGGCCTCGGCGATGCACCGCAGCCGCGGGGCGCGACGCGAATCGGTGTCAGCGCCAGCGTCGCGGGCGGTCGCTCGATCCTGGCAGGTGCCATCTACATGGCGGTGGGCCGAGACGGCTATGTGGGTCTGGTGAGACTTGAGGACGGGCGCCTCAATGTCGCCGCCGCGCTCGACGCATCGGGTTTGCGGGATCGGCCACCGGCCGAACTGGTCGGCCACATCGTTGCGCAGGCGGGATTCGAGCCCTTGGATGGACTGGAAGACGCCGACTGGAAGGGGACGAAGGCGTTGCGCAGCCGGCCACGTCGAGTAGCACACGAGCGTCTGTTCGGGGTCGGCGACGCGGCCGGCTACGTCGAACCGTTCACCGGTGAGGGCGTCGGGTGTGCGCTTACCTCGGCAGAACTCCTCGCACCGCTCGTCACCCGTGCGGCGGCGAGCTGGCAACCGCAGCTGGCCGACCAGTGGCAGCAGCTGCACGCCGCCGAGATGCGGGGCTCACAGCGATTCTGTACTCTGTTAAGTGGTGCGCTGCGCCATCCGCAAGCCGTGCGCCTGGCGTTGCGCCTCCTGGCCCTCTACCCGTCGCTCGGGGCCCCTGTCGTGCGCCGTGTTTCCGGAGCCGGACCCACCGTCGACATGGCCCGATCATGAGCTTGCGCATCGCCGGTATCGGCACCGCTGTACCCGAGCATTCGATCACGCAGGCAGAGGCGGCCGAAGTGAGCAAGTCGCTTTGTTGCGAGAGCGCCAGCAAGCTGCGGCTGATCCCGGCATTGTACCGGCGCGCCGGTGTCGACAAACGACACAGCGTGCTGCTCGAGAGCGCCAACGGTGATCCTTTCGCGCGGCAGAGTTTCTATCCGAAAATCCACGACAGCACCGACGGTGGTCCCACCACGTTGCAGCGCATGGAGCGCTACGAAGCGGAAGCACCGCCGCTGGCCGTTACGGCGGCGATGCGGGCGATCGCCGACGCAGGCGTCGACCCTGGGACCATCAGCCACTCGGTCACGGTTTCTTGCACCGGTTTCCACGCCCCGGGCATCGACGCGGCGTTGGTCAAGGAGCTCGGCTTATCGGCTACCGTGCAGCGCACCCACGTCGGCTTCATGGGGTGCCACGGGGCGCTCAACGGGCTACGCGTAGGGCGTTCTTTTCTCGACGCCGACCCGCGGGCTCGGGTGTTGGTATCTGCTGTTGAGCTCTGCACGCTGCATTTCTTCTACGGCTGGGATTCGGAGAAGATCGTTGCCAACGCGTTGTTCGCCGACGGCGCAGCGGCGGTCGTCGGATTGAGCGCCGAGGATTCGGGGTTGGCCGACACGAACGGGGACTGTTGGACGGCGACAGCCAACGGCACGTTGCTCATGCCCGACTCCAAAGACGCCATGACGTGGAAAATCGGCGACCACGGTTTTCACATGACCCTCTCGCCTCGAGTGCCCAACCTGATCCGCGGCCATCTCAAGGAGTGGCTGGACGATTGGCTGAAGGCCCAAGGGTTATCGATCGGTGAGATCGCAACTTGGGCCGTGCACCCCGGTGGGCCGCGGGTCTTGACCGCGTTCGGTGATGCCGTGGGACTCGACAACGCCATGATGGGCGCGTCGCGCGAGGTGCTCTCGGAGTACGGCAACATGTCGTCGGCCACCTTGCTGTTCATCCTCGAACGACTGCGCCGGCAGGGTGCCGACAGGCCGTGCGTCGCAGTCGGCTTCGGCCCTGGAATGGTCGTCGAGACGATGCTGCTGACATGAGGTGCGTCCGCGGCGTGACGGTCGTCTTCCTGGCAGCCGGTCTCGCATCCGGGCCGGCGGGGCCGGCGGTTGTAGCTGCGGCGGAGGCTGTCCGACAGCAGCGCGTCGACTACGACCGGTCGACCATCGTTGCAGTGCTGCACAAGGCCGGCTTGTTGCGCTTTCTGGGGCACGAGCACGGCATCCTGGTGAAAGACTGGAGCGCTGAGGTTGAGTACGATCCCGCTCGCCCGGAACAGACCAAGGTTTCGGTGACGGTGAGAACGCCGACACTCGAGATCGACTCAGCGCCGGCGCGACGTTTGGCTGCCGTCGACCCGGATGGCCCGAATGAGGAGCAGACGCTCGAGATTCGCGACCAGATGCTCGGTACCGAACAACTCGACGCCGAGACGTACCCGACGATGACCTTCGTCAGCACCACCGGTGTCAAGCGGCGCAGTGATCGGGAACTGCGTCTACGGGGGACGCTCTCGGTGCACGGTCGCAGCCGAGCGATCGAAGTTTCGGTGAGGCTCGGACCGGTTGCCGAAGGGGTGCGGGTAACCGGGGAATTCGCGATCAAACAACGCGATTACGGCATCAAACCGGTGTCGATCGGCGGTGTCGTGAAGGTGGTCGACGAGCTCGACATCAAATTCGACGTCTTCTTGACCACCGAGCGTTAGCCGCCCCTGGTAAGAGCCGTCAGAGTTTTGCCACGGCCTCCTGGTGTGCCGCGTCACTATTGACTCGGCACACTAGCTGCGCTGCGTGGTCTTGACGGGTGCCGGAAAGGTGTCACTCATCCTCGTCGGTCAACCGGTTGGGTCCCGCCGCGTGGATAACCTCCTGCACTTGCTCGTAGGCCCGGTCCCAGCGGCCGTCGAAACGCAGGCCGCGATCGTCGAGATACACATCACCGACCGGCTTGCCGTCGGCCCAAAGGTAGTCGGAGTTGCGATTGATCTCGTCGTAGGGGATATCGTTCTTGTCGAGCCAAGCGGCCATCGCGGCCTCTTCCTCCGCGCCGTTGCGGCAGCTGTAGATGATGATCTTCCAGCCTTCGCCCGCGGAGCAGCCGCAGAAAGCGCTGCGCGCCGTCGATGGGCTTGCCGATGGCCGGGTAGCCTTGCGGTGTCCAGTGCGCGATGGTGCCGTCGAAGTCCACGACCAGAACCGGCCGCGGGCTAGTCGGAGTTTCCGCCATCGTCAGCGCTTCAGCCTGCCAGGAGGCTCTTGCCACGCCGCTCGAGCAACGTCACGAGCACCAAGATCAAGAACGTCTGCAAAAGTAGTAGAAATGCCGTTCCTCGCTCGGCGGCGCGCAAGCCGAGGGCGGCGATCCCGAGCGATGCATTCATCAGCAGAATGAAGACCACTGCCTTGGGACGACTATCGAGCACCGCCGCGATGCGGTGGTGCAGGTGGTCTTGCCCGGTGTAATCGATCCACTCGAAGAACGAACGCACCTTGCCCGAAGCGACACGGGCGATCGTTATGTAGGTCATGTCGTAGATAAGCACAGAGAAGATCAAGATCGGGTTGCTGATCGCCACCAGTGGGTCGGCGTCGGCCCAATAGCCCAACAGGGCGAGGCTTGCCAGCATGAAGCCGAGGAAGTTGCTTCCCGCGTCGCCCAGGAAGATCACGGCACGGCGGCCCGGTCGAAAGTTGTACGGCAGAAAGCCGAGGCAGGCACCAGCGATGGCCGCTGCTGCCCAGCCTATCGCTGGCTGCTCGGTTTCGAAAGCGACCACACCAATGAACACGGCGATGACTATGGATATCCCAGGCGCTAGGCCGTCCATCCCGTCGAGGAAGTTGAGGGCGTTGAAGATCCCGACGATCCACACGAAGCTCAGCAACACGTTGAGCGCCATGCCGAGGGGCGACGGCGAAAAAACACTGGCGCTGGCGCCGGCGGCGACGGCGAGTCCCGCGCTGATCAGGAACACCGAGATCTTCGGCCGCGAGCCGATCGGCCGGATGTCGTCGGCCGCCGAGAACACCATCAGCAACGTTGCCGTGGCGAGAACCGGTGCCAGACCGGCAGGCCACACGCCGTTGGCGAGCAAGGCTCCGACCACGCCGAGCCAAACCGCCAGGCCGCCGAGCAACGCCGTTGGTTGATCGTGGATCTTTCGGCCTTCAGCACCATCGGGCTCATCGAGCGCCCCAGCGCGCAGAGCGAGGACCCGGACCGCCGGTACCGCTAGCGCCGAAACGCAAAAGCTGAGCAACAATACGTAGAACCAGCGGTAACCGGCCTCGAAGAACAGCGTGCTGACGCCGGGCAGCAGCAGTGCGATCACGGAAGCGATGAGCGCGAGGTTGATGAGCCAGCGGATTCTATCCACGGCATTCCCCCAGCGCGGCCGTGAAGCGCTCGATCACCAGGGTGGCGCTTTCGTCAGTCAATGCCGGATAGAGGGGAATCGAGCACGCGTCTCGCCAGGCCTCCCGGCAGCCAGGTAGGTCGTCCAGAGTATTTTCCACGCCGGCAACGAGGGGCGTCCAACGGGACGGCCGCAGATCACACCGTGTCGCTTGCCGCTCTCGAGGAGAGCGTCGAGGTTCGTGGACTCGACCATGACGACGTATCGGAACCAGGCGTGCTCGCGGTCGTTTGCCTCAGCGGGCAGCCGCAGCGGCGCCTGATCGAGAGCCGCGTTGTAGCGCGCCGCCAGCTCCCGGCGGCGGGAGACGAACTCCGGCAGGCGCGTGAGCTGTACACGGGCCACGGCGGCGTGCAGGTCGGTCATCTTGAAGTTGAATGCGTCGGAATGGCCGCCGGGAGCCTCGCAATCGCGCAACTCGGCGACGACAGCGAGTGCGTCCGCGTTGCGCGACAGCACCATTCCGCCTTCGCCGCCGGCGACGAGCTTGGTGGCGTAGAACGAGCACACGGTGAGTGACCCGAGGCTGCCCACCAACTGGTCGCCCAGATGCACGCCGAGCGTCTGCGCGCAGTCCTCGATCACCGGTGGGCCGAGATCGAGGAAGCCGTGGATGTCGGCGGGCAGGCCGAACAAGTGGGGCACGATGCACGCCGCCGTGCGGGCGCTGAGCTTGGCGCGGGCGTCGTCCGGGTCGGGGTTGAGCGTAGCCGGATCACAGTCAACGAATCGCGACGTCGCGCCCGTGTAGCGGACAGCCTGGTGGAAGCTGGCACAGGCGTACGCCGGTACGAGCACCTCTTTGCCCTCCCCTACGTTCAGCGCCCGTAGCGCCGCGTAGAGCGCCGCGGTTCCCGAGCTCACTGCAACGCCGCTGTGGTCCCGAAGTCCGAGGTGGCCGCCGGTCTCGGCCTCCAGTCGGGCGACGCCGGGGCCTTGTGCCAACCAACCGGCTTCGAGCGACGCCTGCACGGCGGCCATCTCCGCGGGGCCCAGAGTCGGCTGTGAATGAGGAATGGGTCCGACCACGGGTTCCGACGCCTGAGCTCCGGCCTGCCGCGTATCCGGCAAAGCTACTCTCCGTGGGCGACGTTGATGAACAGGCGCAAGGGTACGAAGCCCTCGGCGTACCTGATACGTGCTTGGGTGCCGCGAAACAGCGCCGCAGCATCGGCGAGCTCGATGATGTTCAGGTCGCCGATGTTCGTCTTTCGCACCTGCGAAGCGTGTGCCTGCAGCGCCTCGATCTTGTTGGCGATGGTCTCGTCAATGCCGACGAACACCGTGGGGCTGAAGTCCTGTGTGGTCGGGCCCTCGTAGAAGAGCACGTTGCGTGTGTAGCGCGTCGCCGTGACGGTGGCCTTGTTGAGCGTGCGGTGATCCTGGGGTGTGTCGTCACCGTAGTGCACGAAGATGAACTCCGGCTGCAGCTCGTCGATGACGGCCTCGATGCCCTGAATCAGATCACGATTCAGCGGTAGCTCGGTGTCCCGGTACCCGCCCCAGAAGAGTTGCTTGCACCCGAGGATCTCGGCCGCGGCTTCCTGCTCGAGCTTGCGCACATCGTTGTCGCCGCCCGCGTGGCCTTCGGTCATGACCATCATGTAGACCTCGTGTTCGGCCTCCGCGTATTTCTTCAGCGCGCCGCCGCAACCGAACTCGATATCGTCGGGATGGCACCCCAGAGCCAGGATCCTCATGGGTCCATCAGTCTACCGGATTCAATGATCGAAAAGCTGTCGTCACCGCAATTCATCAACAGGTCGATAACCGAGAGATGGGGCTCGAAGGCACCGTAGAGCTGCTCGTACTCGGGATGCGTAAAGCGCTGCACCTGCAGGTCGATGCCGGCGTCGGCAAAGGCCGGCACATTCAGGTAGTCGCCGCCCGCACCCGACAGGTAGGTGTCGGCCTCTAGCCGCGTGCACAGATCGACGAGGCGCAGTGTCGGGTCGTCCCGGGCTTCCAGCTCCGACCCGAGCCGCAGCTCCGTGTCGATTCCCAGCCGCCCGGCCAGCTTCTGAATCAGCTCGATGTTGAGCGGCGCCAGGCGCGACCACGGTCGCTCGAGCACCTCGGTCAGCAGCGGCATGAGGTCGTCGAAAGCGGCCGCCCAGGCGTAGCTCGACTCGAGCGCCCGCAGATGCTTGCGGCGCCAGGGCTCGTTCTCCCTGACCTCGACCTCGGCGATGGTTTGACCGAAGCGGTGGCCCACCGGCACCGTGATCCACTGCACGCCGTTCGCCGACTTGATGCGATTGCGGTTTTGCCACTCGTTCTTCTTGAACTGGACGTTGTCGAGGAGGACGAACACGTCGGCCTGCGCCAGCTTGTCGAAGAAACCGAGCCAGGGAAGGTACTGCGGCTGATGCGCGGCAAGCGTGGTCATGGACCCTAGCAGGCCGTGGTGAAAGTGTGATGGGTCTGGCGCGTGGGTATTGTAGTCGAGGGCAAGGAGCGCCGACGCAGGCGATGCTTGACGTATCGTCGAGGAGGCGCGACGCGGCCATCGGCTGCAAGACGCACGCGCGCCCGGAGGGTTGAGGCGAGGAGGGGGCATCTGCGGCGTTGCTGCTCCTCCACGATACGTCAAGCATCGCGGTCGTCACAGCGCCTTGCATCTGCCCCCTCCTCGCCTCAACCAGACCCATCACACTTTCACCACGGCCTGCTAGCGCCTCACGAAGATCGGGTTCGATACGACGTACGACGGCTGTGGGCCGCGAACCATCACCCGAAAGAACACACTCGACTCGTCGGGCTCTATGGTCTCGAGCCATTGCAGTTGAACGGGCGTCGTGCCGCTGAACTGCCGATGCAGCACTCCCTGTCGGATCACATTGACCTCCACGGGCACGCCGATTCTGTCCGCGTCGTCGACACGCAAGGCGATTTTCAGCTCGGCGGCATCGAGCTCCAGGGTTTCTCCGGAGCGCGCCGCCAGGCTGCCGGTGGCGGGTCCGCCGGCGCGCGCGGCATCGAACTCCGTGAGGCGAAGGTCCGGGGCCGCGGCGTCGCGTCGCGCCGAGTAGGATCGCCCGCCCACAAGCGCGTCGAACGCTGCCGCGTGGCTGATGGTATCGACCAGCAACACGGTGACGATGTCGTCGAGCTTCTTTCTCCCGCGGCCTGGAAAATGGAACGCGGACTCGCCGACCAGCACCGGGAAGCCATCCCGCTCGCCGCGCTGGTACGACGCGATGGCCTGATCCCAGCGACCTCCAGGATCGGTAGTGCTGATGGTGTCGGCGTAGACCCCACCAAACCCGGTGTAGCCGCTGGTTTCCGTCAGTACTTCGGGGTATGGATGGGTCGACAGCTTGACGGCGATCGGGCCGAACTTCAATTCGTGGTAGTCGACCGCGTCGGGCATTGACCAAAAGGAATGCGCGCCTTCGTCGCGTGCGTGCTGAAACAACCTTTCGAACGGCTGATGGCCTGCCGCCGCGTCGTAGGGTTACAGGGACGCTACGGAGTAGGGGAAGTTGAGGTACAGCAACACGATGCCTGCCGACAACACGGCAACCTGAAACCACGTCGCGAACCGCTTGTGGACGGGTTCCAGCCGCACGTAGCGGCCGGCGCTGCTGCTCAATCGGTAGCGAGGTCGATACGACCGGGCGCGAAACAATCCGCGGCGCACGAGGGAGCGTGCCGCCAGCGAAACGCGATCGATTCCGGGCAACAGGAGCAATAGACTTCCCGGGCCGTAATGACGATGGCTCTTGTTGCCGACCGCGGGGAGCCCCTCGAGGAAATCGCGAACCCGGTCCTCGTCATAGACCGGCGGGGACGACGCTCCGCCCGTTTCGGGCGGAGCGATCACCAGGACGTTGCGCTGCATGTCGTGCAGTGTGAGATCGCCGTTGAACAGGCTCCCGGTCTAGTAGTAGTAGGCGGGTACCTCCACCCCTACGAGAAGCAGCGGACCGGGATTCAGGCGCTCGGTTTCGTTGACCGCGGCTACGTAACGTTCGATGCCATGATCCTCGATCGTCGGCGTCGAGCGGCGTGCTTCGAAGAAGGGGCGCAGAAACGGCGGCGCGTAGCGGAACTCGTATCCCAGATTTTCCGTGAGGACGATCACATCGAGCCCGGCGTCGGCGGCCCGCCGGGACAATGAGTTCACCGTGTCGGAGCCGCTGCTCGCACGGGTGTGGGCGTGCACCACGGCCACCAGCGGTCGGGTGCGTCGGGGTAGATGCCGCCGCGTAGGCCGCTACCGGGCCTCGGTGGCGCCTGTTCGATCGTTGCGGGCGGCACCTGTTCGATCGCTGCCGGCGGCGCCTGTTCGCGGGCCGCACTCTGCCCCCACCCCGTGGCAGCAGACAGACCGGCTGCGAGCATCGTCGCGCCGCATCGGGCGCCGAGCTGCTTGGCCGAGCACGTCACGTTTTTACCCTCCGATGTCGATTGCTGGCGGGTCCTGCGAAGCTTCCGGTGCCGACTCCCTGTTGCCGACGAGCTCGTCGTACAACCGCTGCAAGCGCCACAACATCGCCTCGACGCTGAAGCGCGAAAAGCCCGTCTCGTCTGTGCTCATGATCCAAGATCTGGCGGCCTCTCCAAACTCTTTTCGCGCGGCGGCGTCGCGCAACAGCGAGGCGAGCGCCGCGGCCAGAGCCCCGGGGTCGTCCGGTATCACCAACAGCCCCGTCTCGCCGTCCCTCACGACGTCGGGGATCCCACACACGTTGCTCGCCACCACCGGCAGCCCGGCGGCCTGCGCCATGACGAGGGCTCGTCCCATGCCTTCATTGCGCGACGGTTGGGCGTAGACGTCGAGGGTTTGCAGAAACTCCTCTACTGGTTGCGCCGTGCCCAGGAAACGTACGCGCGCCGCGGCACCGCTGGCGATCGCCAGATCGAGCAACTCCTGGTGCTGGCGGCCGTCGCCCCACACGTGGACCTCGAAGTCCGGAAGATCGGCGAATCGCTCATCCTGTGCCAGCATGCCGGCGGCGCGTACGAGCGTATCGACGCCCTTGACGTGCTCGAGGCGGGCTACGACACCGACGCGCAGTTTCGCCCCAGCATCCGCCGCTTGTCGCGGCACGATGCTTTCGGCGTCGACGCCGCTGGGAATGACCACCCACTTGTCGAGTCGACCGATGCCGGCCTCAGCGGACTCGATCTTCTCGCCTTCGCTGATCGCCACGAGCCGGTGTGTGATCGGTGCCGTTACCCGTTCGGCGGCGAGTAGATAGATCCGATTCGTCAGGCCCCTGGCGTAGCCGTACAGCACGTGGCCGTGCGGCGTGTGCACGATATGGGGCGTGCCCGCCAACCAAGCGGCCCAGCGGCCGAGGATTCCCGCCTTCGCCGAGTGGGTGTGGAGGATCTGCGGACGCTCGCGGCGCAGGAGCCGATAGATGTGCAGCAGGGCGCGTGTGTCGGCAAGCGGTGAAGGATCGCGGCGCAGGCTGGGAATCTCGATCACCGGAGTCTCCCGGCCGCCGTTATCGGCCAGCTCCGCTGTCAACCCCGGGCCCGCAGCCAGAATTGTCTGCCACCCGTGTTCGGCCAGGTGCCGGCAAGTCAGCAACGTGTTCTCGGCTGAGCCACCGGGGTCGAGTCGGGTGATGATGTGCAGGATTTTCAGGGCAGATCCTCCAGGTGGGGACGCAAAGCGTCCGCCGAAGCATCCCAGCTGAAGCGCGCGGCGAATTCGGGGCCCGCCGCGCCCATCCTGCTCGACTTCGAGTCGACAGGGCAGGAGCTGGTCGCGACCCGCATGCCCGTGACACCGGACGGTGCGCAGACGTTTCACATAGAGCTTTCGATTCGTCGCTTCGCTTCGGGCGTCGTCGGTGTTTTCATCCGCCCGGGCGTCGGTAGCGCTCCAGTGCGCGTGCTACGGATCCGCATGTACTGATCCGCCCGCGGCGCAAGATCCCCCGCCCCTTTCTCTGTGTTGTTCGATCCCTCGACCTTGATGAGACGGACGGGAACGGCGTGTCCGAGCAGCCCGACCGCTATGGCGCAGGGCGTTCTGCTGCGCACGCTCGGGGCGTCGCGCGGCCGAGACTGGCCGATCTCGCCACAGCTTCGTTGAGTTGACAGTGCCCCCCGTTGAACGTAGAGGATCCGTCCCGAGTCCTGTAGAAAAAGAAATGGCGTAACCTCCGAGCAGGAAAAACGAGTCGCTGGAAACGGCGACAACAAGGAGGTCACACCATGAGCAACGGTAGCACGGGAGAGGTATCGGTCATCGAGTTCCGTAGCGCCATCCAGGAGCTGCTGCACAGCCGCATCCAGGAGGCGATTACGATCACGCTTGAGGAGGAGCTCGCCGAGGCGTTGGGATGCGGGCCGTACGAGCGCAACGGCTCGCGGCGAGGATATCGGCACGGGACGTATCGGCGGCAGATCACGATGGCGCAGGGGCCGCAGGATCTGGAGGTACCACGGGGACGGCTGCTGCGAGAGGACGGCAGCACCGGGGAGTTCCGCAGCACACGATCCTGCCGCGGTATCAACGGCGCACCGAGGAAGTCGACGAGGCGATTCTAGGGGTGTACCTGGCGGGTGCAAATAGCCGACGGAAGATCCGCAAGGCGCTCGCGCCGCTGCTGGGTGAAGCGAACCTCTCGAAGAGCGCGATCTCGAGGGTGGTGGGGCGGCTGAAGAAGCTGTTCGGGACGTGGTGCGAGCGCGATCTGACCGGTGAGTCGTACCCGATCGTGTACCTGGACGGGTTCCACCTGAAGGTGAGGTTGGCGCGGCAGGTCGTGTCGGTGCCGATCTTCGCCGCGCTGGGAGTGGCGGAAGATGGGCGCAAGGTGTTGGTGGCGTTGCGTCGGGCCGCTTCGGAGGCCGGGTGTCACTGGAAGTGGCTGATCGAGGACCTAGAGCAAAGAGGTCTTCGGCCGCCCCGGCTGATCATCGCCGACGGCCACAAAGGGCTGGCCAAGGCGACGACGGTGTGGCCCGAAGCGAAGGTGCAGCGCTGCCTTCAGCACAAGTGGAAGAATCTGTTGAAGCATTGCCCGTCACACGCCCACGACGAGCTGAAACGAGACTGGGACCGCATCGTGAAGGCGGCAAACGGCAGCGAGGCGAGGGCCGCGTACAGCAACTTCGTGCGCAAGTGGTCGAGGTTGGTGCCGGCGGTGGCGCGCAGCCTCGAGGAAGCGGGGCTGGTGCTGCTGACCTTCTACGAGTTCCCCAAACCGATGTGCAAGACGCTGCGCACGACGAACCCACTGGAGAACCTCAACCGCGAGTTCCGTCGCCGTACCAAGACCCAGGGATCGTTCAGCACCGAGGCGGCCGGGGTGACGCTGCTGTGGGGGCTGATCGCGTTCGGGCAGATCCGCATGCGCCGCATCGACGGGTACCGGCATCTCGCCGCGATCATCGACCAACAGGAGGAGTTGGCCGCGTAGCAGGTAACATCAAACGTCCAAGCTCGGAGCCACGCCAGACGATTTTCTACAAACTTCGGGACACATCCTCGCACAGCGCTCGATTTGCAGTGCTGTAGATCGACTTGCGCATTGATGTTGGTGTGCTTCCCACGCTGCTAGCTAAACCCTAGAACTGGATAATCCCAAAACGGGTTTTCAGTGCCGCTTCCTCAACGGGTGGCGTGAGCAACGCGGCGATCCCTTGAACCCGAGTGCCGTCGTGAGCCTCTCCGTACGAGGCGGGGCGTACGGGCGCGTTACCTGCGCGGCGCGGTTGGCGCGGAGCGGTAGGTCGCCCCTCTCTATTCGGACCGGGGGAGCCGCCGCCACCACCGGAGCACTGAGTAGCCGGAGCGTCGCAGGAAGCCCGGCCGCCGGAGTTCGCGGAGCGTAGGCTGCGACTGGCTCCCCACCGGTAACAGAAGGTCTCGGTGATGTTCCGCCGGCCGCCCTTTGGGCGTGTACGCGACGCGTATCTCCAGCCACCGGGAGGCCTCACCGCGAAGCAGCCGGTCACCTTTTTGATCCAACTCCGCCCAAATCCTGTCGAACGCCACGTGCCCTTGCACCACTAAGTCTGCCGACGCCTGTGGAGCTAGGTTGAACCTTGCCGTCTTGCCGGGGATCCAGCTACCGAACCCGGCTTGGGCCTGTCCGAAGGAACCGCCGGCAAGTTCTTTCCGGCCTGCGGCGTCGCCGCCGGGCTCCACGCTCGCAGAAACCGTTACGTCCCGCGCCCACCCCCCACCGGCGTTGATAACCGTAGTCGCAACCTTCAGGTCGGTCATGCCCGAGCCCGGCATCACGGTCGGTGTGGCTACAGCACCTCTTTGCGCCGATTCTGCAGAATCATTCTCCTGGCACAATCGACGATAGGTGCATCGACTGGGACGTCACGCGCCGTCCGCCTGTTTTCGACTAGGGACGCTTCCAAATGGGTTATGCCATTATATGCGCATAATCGCATCGGAAGCCTCTACTTTGGTATGCTTAATGCTGTCTTTTGCTATCCAACTTTGTGGAGAGACAAGTTGTCTCCCCTTGGCGCAACCTCCCCCACGTCGAACCGCGCCATTCGTGTCGCCGTCCGGCGCCGCGATCAGCGTTACCGGCATGAGGACGCGATCTCATTGAGAGTGTTCAGCATCGGATCCGATGGTGGGTTTACGGAGTACGAGCGGTTGCCGTTCGAGCTTGATCATGAAGAAGCCGTGCTCGAGGAGTGGCTGGAGGCCAACCCCGACGGCATTCTGGAAGAGAGCCCGATCCTGATCATCGGGCGGCAGGTCCGAACCGACATCGGCGGATTCATCGACCTGCTCGGGGTGGACCGCACGGGGAGCGTGGTCGTCGTCGAGTTGAAGCGAGACCGCACGCCGCGGGACGTGGTCGCGCAGGCGCTCGAATACGCGGCCTTCGCCGCGCGGCTGGACGTTGACGCGCTCGATGGCATCCTCCGCGTGTATCACAACGACGGCTCGCTCAGCCTCGCCGACCACCATCGGGAGTACTTCGGGCTCGACGAGGACGAGGCCGTTGCGTTTAACAAGGATCAGTGCATCGCGATCATCGGGCAGCGGGTGACGCCGGATATCAGGCAGACTGCATTGTTTCTGGGATCCAAAGGGATCCGCGTCACCTGTATCGAGTTCACCTTCTTTCAGGCTGACGGGGGCCGTCGCCTGTTGTCTCAAGAGATTGTCGTCGGTAAAGAACACGCGGCGCCACGCCGCGTGGTTTCAGGCACTCTACCTGTCGTTTCCGAAGCCGAGTTCCTGGAGTCCTGTGATGAGCATGGGAAGGCCGTCTTTTCCAGGATTCTCGACCTGGCTCGGCACAAGTCGCTTTCCATCCACTGGGGAACCAAGGGCTTCTCCGTGGGTGTCGACGTCGATGGAACCCGGGTTGTTGTCTGCTACATCTACCCGCCCGACTCCGTATTCAAGCAGACGTTCCGCACCGCATTGCGTGACGTCGGAGGCGTCGAGAGGAAGACTGCGACCCCCGTCGAGGTCATCGAGTCTCTCCGGAAACAGGCTGACGCGACGGAACTGTTCAGGTCGGCAGGCCGAGAGCTCAAATGTCACGTCAACCGCGCGTTCACGGCCACCGAAATAGACGCGCTGGTTGCATGGTGCGAATCCGTCGAGCACGCGGTCGTCAAGCATGGGCCGACAGGCAGGTAGGCGCGGTAGAGCGGCGTCGGCCGAAATCAGCTGCCGAGGTAGGCGACGAGGCTCTGGTTGTCGAGCGGTCGGCCGGCGAGCCAGACGCCGAGCTGCCGGAGGGCGTTGGCGTAGGGCGGCGCGGGTGTTCGGGGCGGTGGCCTGCGCGATGAGGAGGTCCGGCCGTCCACCTACCCGAGCGGTGCCGGTCTGTGATTAGGTGCGCCGCCGCGGCCCGTGGACGGCCCTCCGGGCGCCCACGAGTCCGTTGGAGCCGATCCGAGCACCACCGCCGCCGCTGCCCAACGCCCGTACCGGCCCCCGTGCGGCCCCTCGACACCAGCGAGCCGCTGCTCGGCAGCAGCCTGATCGCCACCTTCGCGGGCCCGCGACGCCTGGGAGGCCTTGCTGGCGATTCGCCGATGCCGCCGGCGGACAATGGGCGGGCGACACCGGTCGGGCATGGCGCGCGTGCGAGCACGTCAACGCCGATGCCGGCGACGAAAGCGGCGAGAGAGAGAAACTGCTCGCGGATCTGCAACAGGTGTTCCGGGAGGCCGGCGACCCGTCGGCGCTGGCGACATCGAGCATCCTTGATGCCTTGTACGATATGGAGGGGCGACCGTGGAGTGAATGGAAACGCGGCAAGCCGCTGTCGCCACGCGGGCTGTCCGACTTGCTCAAGCCCTTCAAGGTGAAGCCTCAAGATGTGCGTTTGGGTGGCCGCGTCTTGAAGGGCTACAAGCGTGACCCCCTGGAACGGGTGTGGCGTGCCTACTTTCCGAGGGAAAGGGGGTCTCAATCCGCAACACCGCGACAAGTCAATGAAATCAACGACTTACGGGAATCTCTATCCGCTACAAACCCAACTGCCGTAGCGGATACGAATGGCCGTAAGTCATTGGAAACAAAGGCTTGTCGCGGTGTTGCGGATACGACACCCTCTTTCTATGAGGAACGGCAAGAACGGGCCGCGATCATGGAGTATGACGCTGGCATGACACGCGAGCAAGTGGAGGCACATGTCGATGACCGACGTGGTCGCTCGATCGTCTGAAACGGTTTCAGAGAGCCAAGAGGAGACGAGCACCGTCGCGGATGACGCCGGGAAGCATCGCCTCGAGAAGTGGCGGCGAGAGGCTCAACGGCTGAGGGCAGCGCGATTTGCTGTAGACGACGACGGACAGCTCGTACTCGCGAAGGAGAACCGCGAGGCCCTTGTCGATCTCTCGGAGACCACCGGACTCCCGGCGGGACCCGGGAGCGCCCACCTTGTGGAGCAGGTGGCGGGCTGCCTGGCACACCAACTTGGCGATCCTGTCGAGGCGGCGAACCGGGCCGCTGCGCTCATGCGGGCAGTCGAGCCGCAGGACGCCGTCGAAGGCATGCTCGCAGCGCAACTCGTGGCAACGCACCACGCGGGGGGGCATGGAGATGCTGTCGCGGGCGTTACACCCCGATCAGCCAACTGAGATCGCTAACTCATGCGCATACCGAGCCGAGAGATTACTCAAGCGGTCGGCCGAGTTGATTGAGGTACTTGCCAAGTACAGAGGCCGCATCACAGAACAGAAGGTGACCGTCGAGCACGTCACCTTCGCGGATGGCGGCCAGGCGATCGTTGGAGCGATCACAAAGAGTGGTTGACCCGGGGGGGTGGCCGGAGTTTTCCGAAAACGACCCCATGGACGGACCCAAACGATGCGGAGCTCGGACGAGGAACGGCACGCCTTGCCGTCGAGTATCCGGCCCCGTGAACTTGCGCTGCTACTATCATGGCGGCGCCCCAGGCACGGGTGCGCAGCCAGGCAACCAGAACGCACTAAAGCACGGGCGCTACACAGCCGAGGCGATCAAACAGCGCGTGCTCGAACGTCAGCTTCTCACGGCCCTTAACGATGGAATTGCAGAGGTTCTGGATCGCATCGACGATTCCTCCTAGTTGAGCGGCCGGGACCGGTCTTTTCGCTGCTGCCCCGTTGGCGCATGGGCGGGTCTCAGCGGAGGGCAAGTCAACGAACACGGTATTTGCAGGGAACCCACCCCGGCTACGGTACGATTCCAGAGGCCGCAGCTCGGTGCATATCCTCAGGCGTGTATCCTGGAGCAGCGCCACATCGTAGCCGGATCCCTATGAGTATTCGCATCGGCGCGTCGCGGAGGCCGGTGTTCCAGCTCACCACGTGCAACTCTGTCACAGCTCATCCTTTGCGCGTCGCCGTGGCAGCCGCGATTCGAGCCGGGCGGCGCGGTGCGGCCGTGCGTCGTCGCTGCTGAAGGTGCTACGAGGACAGATCGACCGTCGCGACGACGCCATATAGGGTCCCGGCGTGCGAGCGCCACGAGCTCATCGTTGGTGAGTGCTAGCAGGTCGGGGTCGGACTCGCCGAGCTAATCGGCAGCAGTCCACACCGACGCACCGGCCGACGCATGCAGCGCCGCGTACTCCACCAGGTGCTCCAGGCGGCACGCCTCGCCCATGATCTCGTCGCCGCGTTCCTCGTGTCGGACGCGGGCGGTGCGGCAGACTGCATTGTTTCTGGGATCCAAAAGTGGGACCTGGTGATCTGCGACGAGGCCCACAAGATGAGCGGACATTACTTCGGCAGCGAGCTCAAGCTCACGAAGCGTTTTAAGTTCGGGCAGCAGGTCGCCGAGCACTGCCGCAACTTCCTGCTGATGACGGCGACGCCCCACAACGGCAAGGACGAGGATTTCCACGTCTTCCTCGCCTTGCTCGACGGCGACCGATTCCAGGGCAAGTACCGCGACGGCGTGCACACTGCGGACCCGTCGGATCTCATGCGCCGCTTGGTCAAGGAGGACCTGCGCTCGTCCGGAACCCACAGACGGCCGACCGGGTGCGCCTCCTGCTCGAGGATCTGACCCGGCGTTACAGCGCCGATACCCGCCGTTTCGCCGTTCGCGCCGATCGCTCCGAGGAGACGCTGGAGGCGCTGCGCGCTCTCGGCTACATCCGGTGATTCAAGGTTTTTTCTCACTTTCGAAGTTGCTAATGTGGACCTTTAGGGAATCAGGGGTTCGCGTCTTCTAGGTCCTCTGGGAACGGGTCTGTAGCGCACAGATAAGGAGGGACGATGCGTTTTCGTCAGCATGTCTCGGTGGTATCCAGCGCGGCGTTGATCGCGGTGCTGGCAAGCGCCGTGCCGGCCGTCGCTCAGGTGGCATGGACCGATCAACAGCTGACCCGGTTTGCGGACGTCGTCGCTCACGGTGACGTCATCAGCGTCGAGCCCCGATGGGACTACGAGGCCGGTGCGATCTACACGCACGTGACCATCGAGTTGCGCGATGTGATGAAGGGCGCCGGGCGGCGTGGTGAGCTCCTGGAAATCAAGCAGCTCGGCGGGGAGATCGGTGGCCTCGTCCTGGGAATCGGCGGCCAAGCCGCCTTTGTGCGGGGCGAGGAGACGGTGGTCTTTCTCGAAACCCGCCCGCGCGACGGCACCTTGTACACGTCAGCCCTGTGGCAGGGGAAATTCATGGTCGAGCGTTCGACCGACAACCCCGATGGCATGGCCGTGCGTTCCGGGATGGGATCGCTGGGAGCGCCCGGGGCCCGCAGCTCGTACGTCGTCGATTCCAGATTGCTGCGGTCCTGGAAGGAAGAGGTTCGCGCCTGGGGCTCCGCACGCGCGCGGGCGCCGGGCGACGAGGGGTTCGACCCGTTCGACATGCCGGCGCTGCCCACAATGCCAGCGTTCACCGATTGGTTCGATGACACCGTCATCGGGGGCCTCGACGAGGACGACGATGACGACTTGGAATCGGGCTCTGGTGAATTCACGTTCCTGCACCCCGACCAGCCGCGCTGGAATGGTGGAACGGTAAACTCGACGTGGCACAAGAAGGGGGAGAAGCTGACGCCGGGCAAGGGCCACGCCGAGGTCGCGGCGGCCGCCGCCGGGTGGAAGAACAAAAAGAGCTCGATTGCCATCATCGCCACGAAGGGCAAGGTCACCAAGAAGAAGGGTTGTGCGAGCAAGTTCATCGACGACACGAAGATCCTGGTGTCGTTCAAGGACCGCTGCAAGGAGATGTCCAACACCGGCAGCACGCTGGCGATCGGCGGAGGCTGGTGGTTCCCTGGCGCGCCCTTTTCGACCTTCGTGCACGGCTTCGTGATCACCAACAGTGATAACTCGGGCCTCAAGGCGTTCTTTGTGGCCAATCTCTGCTTCCAGGCGATCATCCTTCACGAGTATGGCCATGCCATCGGGATCGGCCACAGCCCCAAGAAGAAAGCCATCATGTTTCCGACGACAAGATCCGGCTGTGCGAGCATCAAACCGAAGATCACCAGAGACGACAAGAAAGCGATCAAGAAGCTGTACCCGAAGCCGTTCAAGTAAGCCTTCGAAGTAGTCGAAGAGGGGCCGGCAGCTGGGCTGCCGACTTCGGAGGTGAAAGGTTTTTCGTGAGCCCCGCGACATGATCACCGGATCGCTGAGTGCCAACCCCTTCCGTGACAAGGGTCGGCTGATCGCCCGTCGCCGAGCACTGCCGCAACTTCCTGCTGATGACGGCGACGCCCCACAACGGCAAGGACGAGGATTTCCACGTCTTCCTCGCCTTGCTCGACGGCGACCGATTCCAGGGCAAGTACCGCGACGGCGTGCACACTGCGGACCCGTCGGATCTCATGCGCCGCTTGGTCAAGGAGGACCTGCGCCGGTTCGATGGCACGCCGCTGTTTCCGGAGCGGTGCTCCTACACGGTGAGCTACGAACTGTCCGGACCCGAGGCCCACCTTTACGCTGAGGTTACCGATTACGTCCGCCAGGAGATGAACCGCGCTGAGCGCTTCGCTCAAGAAGGCGAGGGTAAGCGGAAGGTCAACGTCGGCTTCGCCCTCATGATGCTGCAACGCCGGCTGGCGTCATCTCCCGAGGCGATCTTCCGCTCGATCAAGCGACGCAAGGAGCGTCTCGAGTCGCGCCTGCGACAGGAGCGTCTGGTGTTGCGAGGCGGCAGCGAGTTGAACCGATTCGAGGATGACCTGACCCCCCAAAACGGATTCAGAGGTAATCTCACGATCTGGGTCGAAAAAGGGAGGTTAGAATGCCGGCGAAGAGGCACAGCGCAGAGCAGATCGTACGGAAGCTACGGGAGGCTGAGGTGGAGCTGGCCCGAGGCGCGACGGTCAAGGATGCCTGCCGCAAGCTAGCAATCACCGAGCACACCTACTACCGGTGGCGACGCGAGTACGGGGGGCTGAGGGTCGACGAGGCCAGGCGGCTGAAGCAACTTGAGAAGGAGAACGTCCGGCTCAAGAAGATTGTGGCGGAAAAGGAGCTGGATCTTTCGATCCTGAAGGAAGTTGCGGAGGGAAACTTCTGAGCCCGGCACGTCGCCGAGATGCGGTTGAGCATGTTCGGCGGAGGCTGGGCGTTTCCGAGCGACGAGCGTGCCGGGTGCTGAAACAGTCGCGCACGACGCAGCGGTACGTGCCACGGCAACCGGACGACGAGCAGGTGCTGACGGAGAGGATCGTGAACCTAGCCCGAGAGTATGGCCGCTACGGGTATCGGCGAGTGACGGCGCTACTGCGCATGGAGGGCTGGCTCGTGAACCACAAGCGGGTGCAACGGATCTGGCGGCGCGAGGGGCTGAAAGTACCGAAGAAACAGCCCAAGCGAGCACGGCTGTGGCTCAACGATGGCTCCTGCATCCGACTGCGCCCCGAGAACAAGGATCATGTCTGGGCGTATGACTTCGTCCACCACCGGACGCATGACGGTCGGGCTATGAGGCTGCTGACGATCGTCGACGAGTACACACGGGAGAGCCTTGCAATCGACGTGGCGCGGAAGCTCAACTCCGAGGACGTACTTCACCGACTAGGACGACTGTTCGTTCATCGAGGTATTCCAGCGCACATCAGGTCAGATAACGGACCGGAATTCACCGCCGAGGCGGTTCGCGACTGGCTGGGCCGGCTCGGCGTCGGCACGCTGTTCATCGAGCCGGGCTCCCCATGGGAGAACGGCTATGTGGAGAGCTTCAACGGCAAGCTCAGAGACGAGCTGCTGAACGGGGAGATCTTCTACACGCTGAAGGAGGCAAAGGTTCTGATCGAGAGATGGCGCCAGCAGTACAACCGCGTACGACCGCACAGCTCGCTGGGCTATCGACCTCCGGCACCGGAAGCGGTGTTGTTGAAACCGGCTACGCTACGCTTCGCCGGCCTCAACAACCTCTTGTCAGCACCGTGTTACTGAGATAGAAGGTGGTACTAACCGCGGGGTCTGGTCAAAATCACATCCCAACCGAGCTCGTGTAGATACTCGCACACGTGGGAGCCGAGAAAGCCACACCCACCGGTGACCAGAACCTTCACAGAGAAGCTCCTCCAGTGCGGTGACCGCCCAGGCGCGGCCCGAGATGTTCTCCCGCGTAAGCAACGGATGTTCAGGATCCTACCCCACCGGTAAAGCAGGTGTTTCCGCGCCACTGCAGGACTGCTCCCGGGCTCGCGGCAGGCAGGGTGGCTCCCTAACAACCTTTCCGGACGTCGGCGCTCCATCTCCGGAAACCTTCGCGAAAAACTTCGCAAACAGCACGTAGCGGCGTGCGGAAGGCTCTGCTGGACGATTCGAGCCTCCGGCTCGGGCCCATCGCGGGATTACCTCGGATCCACGGATCGCCCAAAATCGAGCGATCCATGCAACTTTTCCCCCGGGTGCACCGTCTATATCCGGTAAGAACGGTGTTCTTCCGAAACGCTCCCCGCGCTCCGGAGTGATGAGATCATGGCCGACGGTTACAGCCAATCCCGCTCCCCTGTTCGTGCAATAGAGTCTGCGGGCCACTTGGTGGCGGAAAACACCTTGCCGCGGTCGTGGAGCGAGCCTGGTGTACGCGAGCCTGGTGTAGGCGAGCTCGCCCCGACGCCGACGGGCACGTCGATTGCGGCCGTCGACGCCAGCGGGTTGGCATGTCCCGAATGCGGGTCGGCGCTGCGGTTGCAGCTCGCTGCATCGGGGCACGGCGCTGTCAACGCCACACAAGGTGTTGCGCCGCTGCGGCCGGCACGGGCGCCCGATCCGATGCCGGATTTCGACGCGTCGATCCGCGACTTCAAGCGCGACCTGATCTGCCGCGCACTCGCCGAGAACGGTGGAGTGATGACGCGAACCGCCAAGGCTCTCGGCCTCAAGTACACGACGTTCGTCGCGATGGTGCACCGCCTCGGTGTGCTCGATGAGCCGGAGCCCAAGACTACAGACTGAAGCAGTCACTCATTGGATCGGGACGATCCTCCGCATACGTGAATCACACCCCAATGGTAAAATCGGGGCATGCGCAAGTGGCTGATTCGCGTCTTCGTTGTCGCGCTTCTGGTGGCTGCGGGGTACATCCTGCGGACGACCTATTTCGCCCCCCAACCCGTCGTCGTGAGCACGATCGCAGTCAACCGAGGCACGGTTGAATCGACGGTCACGAACTCCAAGGGTGGAACCGTGCGCGCCCGTCGCCGCGCCAATCTGTCGACCGAAGTCGGCGGCCGCGTGGTGGCGATTCCGCTTCGCGAAGGCGAGCCCGCCAGTCGGGGAGATTTGCTGCTGCAGCTCGACGACTCCAGCCAACAGGCTCGCCTCGAGCTGAGCCGGAGGGAGCTTGAGGCCATCGACGCGCAGCGTGAACAGGCCTGTCTGGCGGCCGCGCAGGCAGCACGTGAGCTGCAACGCAATCAATCGCTGGCGGAGCGGCAGATCATCTCGGAGAACCTGCTCGACCGCCTGCAGAGCACGGCGGAGACAACCGCCGCGGCCTGCGCGGCAGCCCAGGTCGGGATCGATGTAGCGAGGGCGGCCGTAGACGTGGCAACGACGGAGCTCGCCAAGGTGAAGCTGGTGGCGCCGTTCGACGGCATCATCGCCGAGATCAACACCGAGTTCGGTGAGTGGATCACGCCGTCTCCTCCCGCCATGCCGATACCGGCCGTCGTCGACCTGATCGATCCGACATCGATCTACATCAGCGCGCCGATGGACGAAGTCGACTCGGCGCGCATTCACTCCGGGCAGCAGGTGAAGGTGACGATCGACCCTTTCCCGGACCAAGTGTTCTCCGGACACGTCGTACGGGTAGCGCCCTACGTCCTCGACATCGAGGCCCAGAACAGAACCGTCGAAGTTGAAGTCGAGCTCGAGGACGCGGAGTTCGCCTCCTCGCTGCTGCCGGGCACCTCTGCGGATGTCGAGATCATTCTCGATACTCGCGACGACGTCCTGCGGATTCCGACGCGCACGCTCATGGCGGGGGACTCGGTCATGCTCGTCGAAGGTGGATTTTTGGTCACCCGTGACGTGAGCGTCGGCTTGCGCAACTGGGACTACGTCGAGATCACCGGTGGGCTATCGGACGGTGAGACGATCGTCACCTCGCTCGATCTCGCGGATGTCCAGCCCGGCGCCATGGCCGTCGCCGACGACGGTAGCGCCTCCAGTCCTTGATCGAGCTCGAGGGCATCTGCCGCACCTTCGATGTCGGCGGCAGACCGGTCTACGCGCTCGTCGACGTGGACGAAACCATCCAGACGGGTGAGCACATCGCCGTAATGGGCCCCTCAGGGTCGGGAAAATCCACCTTGCTCAACATCGTCGGGTGTCTGGACCGACCCACGGCAGGTTCCTACCGCCTGGACGGCATGGAAGTCGAAACGCTGAGCGAGAATGCACTCTCCGACGTGCGTCGCAACAAGATCGGGTTCGTCTTTCAGTCCTATCACCTCGTCCCCCGGCTTGACGCCCACGGCAACGTCGAGTTGCCGATGGTGTTCGCCGGCGTTCCCCGTGCCGAACGCCGGAAACGGGTGGAAACAGCGTTGGATGCGGTGGGCATGGCAGATCGCGCCGATCACCGTCCCGACCAGCTGTCCGGCGGCGAGCGCCAACGGGTAGCGATTGCCCGGGCAACGGTGATGGGGCCGAAGATCCTGCTCGCCGACGAGCCCACCGGAAACCTCGACAGTGCCTCGGGAACACAGGTTCTCGAGCTTCTCGACCGGATGAACGACGCCGGATTGACCCTCGTCGTGGTGACCCATAATCCGGACGTCGGGCGCCGCGCCGACCGTGTGTTGCAGATGTTCGACGGCCGCATCGCCGACCGAGTTGTCGGCAACGAGCTGCCGCCGACGCTCGGGATCGCCGCAACAGCTCCGACAATGAGACCATGAGCTTTCGCGACCTTCTGCGCTTCGCAACCGGCTCGATATCAGGCCACGGACTGCGCACCGGCCTCAGCATACTGGGCGTCGGGATCGGCGTGGCCGCGGTGATCATGCTCACGGCACTGGGCGAGGGAGCGCGTCGTTACGTTATCGATCAGTTCGCCTCGCTGGGCACCAATCTCCTCATCGTGCTGCCGGGTCGCACGGAAACCACCGGTATGATTCCCGGATTCGGCGGCGTGCCGAACGATCTGACCATCGACGACGCCGAGGCCCTGCGCCGCAGAGTCCCGCAGGCGCGGCTGCTGGCTCCCGTTTCCATGGGCCCGGAAACCGTTTCCTATGGCCAACGAACGCGACAGGTACCAGTTCTGGGCACCACCCATGAATTCCTCGAAGTGCGTGGACTCGAGATGAGAGGTGGTCGGTTCCTGCCTCAGGGCGACTGGGATCGCGGCACGTCGGTAGCCGTGCTCGGCCCGAAGCTCGCCGACGAACTATTCATCGGCGAGGACCCGATCGGCAAGATCATCCGCATCGGTGATTTCCGCATGCGCGTGATCGGCGTCCTCGAGCGACAGGGCGTGCGACTCGGTATCGACTTCGATGACACCGCTGTCGTTCCCGTCGCCACTGGCATGAGGATCTTCAATCGTGCCTCGCTCTTCCGCATCCTCATCAAAGTGCCGTCGACCGCGGATCTGGACATCGCACAGGAGCGGGTCATCGAGGTCATCATCGACCGGCACGACGAGGAAGACGTCACGCTCGTCACCCAGGACGCGGTGATCACGACGTTCTCTTCGATTCTCGGTGTCCTCACGCTGGGGCTCGCGGGAATTGCCGCGATTTCACTGACCGTGGCCGGCATCGGCATCATGAACGTCATGCTGGTGTCAGTATCGGAAAGAAGGAGCGAGATCGGCCTGCTGAAGGCCCTGGGCGCACGGAATCGACAGATTCTCGCTGCATTTCTCACCGAGGCCATCCTGCTTTCGACAACCGGAGGCTTGCTCGGCCTTGCCGCAGGCTGGATGGTCATCGGCGCCGTCGTGCGTGCTTACCCCGTCGTTCCGGCAAGCCCACCGGATTGGGCCGTCGCCGCCGCCCTGCTGATTTCCGTGGGTATCGGCACGATTTTCGGCGTCCTGCCGGCCCGGCGAGCGACCCAGCTCGACCCCGTGCTTGCACTGGCCAAGAGATGATCGACCGATGACCCTGCGCGATCTTGCCAAGCTCGCTGTCGGCGCCCTTTCCAGCTACCGGATGCGTTCGGCCCTGTCGATGCTCGGCATCAGCATCGGCATCGCCGCGGTGATCCTGCTGACTTCGATCGGCGAGGGAACGCGGCGATACATGCTCGACCAGTTCACCCAGTTCGGCACGAACTTCATGGCGATCAACCCCGGCAAGACGGAGACCATTGGAATCCCGGGAATTCTGGGCGGAACGACGCACAAGCTGACACTCGAGGACGCCGAAGCACTGCGCCGGATCGCCGGCGTCGAGGAAGTGGTGCCTGTCGTGATGGGACAGGCGCGCGTCGAGGCGAACGGACGCGGTCGCAGCGTCTCGGTGTACGGCACGACCTCGGTAATGCCCGAGGTGTTCAAGTTCGAAGTCCGACAGGGCTCGTTTCTGCCGCCCGGTGACCCGCGGCGTGGTGCGTCCGTCGTGGTGCTCGGCCCTAAGCTCAAGCGCGAGCTGTTCGGCAACGAGAACGCGCTCGGTAAATTCGTCCGCGTCGCCGACCAGCGATTGCGCGTCATCGGCATTCAGGCTCCCAAGGGCACCTTGATGGGGTTTGATATCGACGACGTCGCGTGGGTTCCCGTTGCCACCGCGATGCGCATGTTCAACCTCGATGAGTTGATCGAGATCGACATCTTGTTCTCCCACGCCGGTTTGTCGGAACGCGTCGCCGAAGACGCGCGCGAGCTGTTGATCTCCCGCCACGACGATACGGAGGACTTCACGCTGACGACGCAAACCGACATGCTCGAAGTGTTCGGCAATGTGATGAACGTGATCACGATCGGCATCGCCGCGATCGCCGGGATCTCCCTGGTGGTAGGGGCCATCGGAATCCTCACCATCATGTGGATCGCGGTCGGCGAGCGCACCGATGAGATCGGCCTGCTGCGTGCCCTGGGCGCTACACCCGGACAGGTCTTGCTGGTTTTTCTCGTCGAAGCCGCGGCGCTCTCCACGCTCGGCGGCGCCGCCGGACTTGCCGCCGGCATGGGGATCGCGGCGCTCATTCGCGCCTTGGTCCCCGGACTGCCGATTCACACGCCTGCCGAGCTCGTCGCCGCAGCGCTCGCCGTAAGCCTGGTGACCGGCCTGTTGTCCGGCATCCTGCCGGCGCGTCGCGCCGCTGGTCTCGAGCCGGTCGAAGCGCTGCGCGCCGAGTAGTGAGATCGCCGCCGGGAGCCCGTGGCATCTGGCGCTTCACCGCGGACTTGCCGACCACAGACCCGGACCGTCGTGTGACGCTCGGCGAGGGCGACACGCCGGTGATCCCGCTCGACGCGCTCGAGGATCGGCCTCCGCGGCTACGGCTGTGGGCGAAGGACGAGAGCCTCAATCCCACGCTCAGCCACAAGGATCGATTCATGGCATTGGCGATGACGCGCGCGCTGGAGGCAGGCGTCGCCGTGGTCGCGGCCGCGTCAACCGGCAACGGCGGCATCTCCGCCGCCGCATACGCCGCCCGGGCCGGGCTCCGTTGCGTGGTGCTGACGACACCCGACATACCGGCCCCGCCCCACCGCTACATTCTCTCGCTGGGTGCAGCGCTAGTCTCCGTCGCCGATTCGGCGACACGTTGGAGATTGGTCGAAGCCGCGGCGCGCGAGTGGGGCTGGTTTCCGTTGACCAACGTGGACGTACCGCCCAGCGGCTCGAACCCGGCCGGCATGTCGGCCTACAAGACGCTCGCCTACGAGATCGCCGAGCAAACGGGCATCCCCGACGTCGTGGCCGCGCCGCTGGCGCTCGGCGATCTGCTGGCCGGGCTACATCAAGGGTTCGAAGAGCTCCGCGCATCGGGCCGTACCGATCGCCTGCCGCGACTGGTTGGCGTAGCACCCGAGGAAGAGACGTCGGTGGCCTACAACGTCGGCTCACAATGGCTCACCAAGCAGGCACAGCGAGCCGTCGAAGCCACCGGCGGAGAGTTCCTCAAGATGCCCGAGGCGGAAATTCTGCCCCTGCGCGAGCGGCTGGCGCGTTCATGCGGTGTGTTTGCCGAAGCTTCGTCGGTCCTCTCCGTTTGGGGCGCCTGCCACGCCGCCGAGAGCGCCGGGAGCGCCGTCGCCGTAGTCACTTCCTCGGGGTTGAAAGACCCGCTGCCGGGGGACGCGGAGCTCCCCGCCCTCGATCCCATCGAAAACTCCCTCGACGCCCTCGAAGCCGCCCTCCCCAAGGGGTTCCGTGTCTAGCCCGGGCGACGCGGCGGGTTTGTTTGAATGCCCACCGCCCTCCCCCAACCGAGCGCCGCGTTCCGCGTCACTCTCGCCCCATTTCCCACAGGAACACAGGGGTGCCGGTTTGGGCAGGCTCCTCCCGACACCTACGCGCATAGCGGGCCGGGAGCTGCCGTAGGCAGCGACAGGTCGGGGGCGGGTGGCGGGGAATCAAAAAACGCGCGCGCTTCTCCGCACCCTCGTCGCTAGCGGTAGTAGCCGGGCCGCACCAGCGTCTCAAAGTTAGGCCGGCGCAGCTCGACGCGCACGTCGTGCCAACGGGCGCGACCACTCACCGGGGCGCCTTCGGCTTCGGCGCCCGGTCCCGGGTCGTAGCCGACCAGGTAAAACGACCGCAGTAGCGCCACCACATCGTCGTAGGCTTCCGCTAGGCGGTCCGGAGTCGAATTCTCGATCAGCCGGCCGCCAGTGGCTCGAGCGAGCTCGCCGAGGCGACTCTTGAGGGCAGGGTCGTCGTTGGCGTACCAAAAAGCCACGGGAAAGACGGGCACGCTGGCGGCTCGCGCTGCCCCCAGCGCATCGTAAAACGTCGCGGTGCTGTCGAGGTCGGCTCCATCGCTGAGCACCACCAGCGCCTTGCGCCGGGTGTTCGTATGGTCGATGACGGCGCCGGGCGGCAGAGGCTCACCGCAGCCGCGAATCGGGGCCGGCGTACGCGAGTCGAGCGGGATTGCCGGTGTGTCGCCCTGGGCGAGATCGCGAATAACGGCGCCGACCTGACTGCGCAACGAGCGCACTCGCGGAGGCGGCAGGTTCAGCGGGTCAGAGCTGGTTCCGGCGGCGCCACCTTGTCCGACGGCAGGCGATGTGGGGCCGCTCTCCGAGTCAGCGGTTGCGTCTTCGGGGTCCTCTTCCCCGTCGTGTTCCGCCCGGGCCTCGTTCGCCAGCTCGACCAGGGCCTGTCCGGGCGGCAGCTCGAGCGCCGAGAGCCCTTCCAACAAGGCATCGTACAGCGACGTGCCGCCGCCGGGGCGGATGCGATTGATGAAACCGTGCAGCTGCGGATCTGCGGAACGTCCCCACTGGCCCGGCCCGACGACATCGCGGAACGGTAGTGCGAAAATACAGTCATCGATATCCAGCCGGCGCATGAACGCGAGCGCGGCGCGGCGCGTCGTTCTCTCCACGGGCGCCATGCTGGCGCTCGAGTCGAGCACGAGCGCGATATCGACCGGCGCATCGGTGGGCGCCAGGAATAGCTCGATCTCCTGCTCGAGGTCGTCGTCGAAGATTCTGAAATCCTCCACGCTGAGCGGCGGAATGTAACGCCCTTGCGGGTCCACCACCGCAACGTGGAGAAGGACGAGCTCCACCTCGGCGCTGAAATCGACGGGCTGTTGCTGGCTCCAGGCGAGGCTCGAGCCGACGCACAGCGTCGCCAGGATGAAAACGATGATGCGCGCGCGCATGGCTCGTTCCTACACCGTCGGTCAAGAAAGGGGGACATCTTTCAAGCTACCGTTGCAGCGGGCTCGCTGCAATGCGCACCCTCGTCGGCGGGGCCGGGCTCGCCCGGGCTAACCGATCTCGCGGTCGAGCACGGCGCGCACCTTGCGCACCAGCTGCGCCGACGAGAACGGCTTTTGAATGAAGGGAATTCCCGGGTCGAGAACACCGTTGTCGAGGATGGCGCGATCCGTATACCCCGACATGTACAGGACCGGGAGCTCCGGCCGGCTCCGGCAAAGCCTCTCGTACAGCTGCTTGCCGTCGTACCCGGGCATCACGACATCGGTCAACAGCATGTCGATACTGTCTTCGTTCTGATCGAAAACCCCGCGGGCCTCCTCGGGATGAGTTGCCGACCACACTCGGTAGCCGTAGCTCTCCAGAGCCCTCTGCACGGCGTCGCGCACCCGCGGTTCGTCCTCCACGAGAAGGATGGTCTCGTCGCCACGCGGAACGACCTCGGTGACGAGACCTGCCGCCGCTTCGTCGGAACTGGAGTCGAGCGTGGGAAGGTAGATCTTGAAGCAAGCGCCGCGGCCGGGCTCGCTGTAAATCCAAATGTTGCCGTCGTGCTGCTTCACGATGCCGTACACGGTCGATAACCCGAGGCCCGTTCCCTTGCCTAGCTCCTTGGTGGTGAAGAACGGTTCGAAGGCGCGGTCGAGCGACACGTTGAGCGTCTCGATGATCAGTCGCCCGCCGCCGGGCATCGCGTCGCGCGAGTTCACGGCGAGGTTCATCAGGACCTGTTCGATCTGGCCGGAGTCCGTACGCACCGAGACCAGGTCGTCACCGGGCACGAAGCGCAGCTCGACGTCTTCACCGATCAGCCGCTCGATCATTCCCGTCGCGGCCTTGACCAAGTCGTTGAGGTTGACGGCCGACATCTGCAAGGGTTGTCGCCGGCTGAACGCCAGCAGTTGGTGTGTCAACCCGGCCGCGCGGTCTGAGAACTGCTGGATTTGCTTGAGGTCACTGCGCGCCCCAGCGTCGTCGACCTGCGCCAGCACCAACTCCACATAGTCGGTGATTCCCGTGAGGATGTTGTTGAAGTCGTGTGCCACGCCACCGGCGAGCTGGCCAACGGCCTCCATCTTCTGCGCTTGCCGGAGTTGCTCTTCCAGCTCCGTACGCGTCTTCTCGGCCTCGGCGTCCTTGAGGACAAACGAAAGGTGCGCCGCCACTTCGGTAACGGTGGTGATGGCGTGCATGCTCCAGCTCAACGAAACCGGGGAATCAAGGCACAGAAGCGCCACCAACCCGTTGGTGTGCTCCATCGGAACATGAAGTATGGCTCGCGCCCCGTTGCCCAGGGCCGCGCGATGCTGCGCCGCCTCGGGATCCTGCTCGACGTCGGAGATCACCACCGGCTCGCCGTTGCGCAGCGATCTTAGGTACTCCGGGGCCTCGTTCAGGTTTGCCGAGCCGGCGACCAGTGTCGGCATGCCTTCGGGATGCACGGAGTGGGTTGCCACGAGCTTGCCGGTCCGGTCAACCTTCGAATACGTCACCCGGAGACCCTGGAAGTAGTCGCTGAGACGCCTCAACGTCAGCTCGATCACGCCGTCGACCGACATGCCCAGCTTGACGCTGCTCAAAATGCTGTTGAGGAGCTCCAGGCGCGCGTGACTTTGTACCAACGCATCTTCTCAAAGCTTGCGCTCCGTGATGTCGCGCAACACGCAGACGAGCTTTCCCGGCGCGCCCTCCGGGACCAACCTCGTTGTCATCTGGGTCCAGGTACGCTCGCCGGTCTTCTTCTTGAAGACCTGCTCGCTGCGGAATCCCGGGCGCCCGTCGTGAACCGCCTCGTGAACGGCCTGGCGAAAGGCGACGCCGCCCTCGTCGTCGGGGTAAAGCCCGACGATCTCGCGACCGATCAAGTCGCCCGGCTGGTAGGCGAGCGCCAATTCGAGGGCTTGGTTGGTGTATTCGATCTGCAACGTCCCGACGTCGGCAACGATTACCGCGTCGGAAAGCGAATCTACGACGTCGGCAAAAAAATCGTCCGCCGCGTCGCGGAGAACATCGCTTAATTGCGGATACGGGTCGCCCTCGAGCAGCTCAGTGTCGAGGGGCTTCTGCGCCTTCGGCATTGCCATCCTGTCGCGTTCCGCCGGCGTCTTCCCCTGAGAACGGGTTCCTGCCGGCGAGGTAGCCCACGCAGTGCACCGGCGCATGGAACGCCGGACACTTCCCACCCTAGCTTTACTAACGCGCAGGTACGTATTTTTCCGTATGCTTTTCCGGCTAGACGCTCCCCGAAACGGCGGCAAGGGGTACCGCTTCCTCTCCCTGGCTCAACTGCTGGCGAATCGCTCGGAGCTGCGGAAGAACCATCTCGAACGTGTCGAACACGTCGGCGTCGAATTGTTCGTCGCGGCGCGGCGCATGATGTCGAGCGCTTGCTGCTCCAAAAGCGCCGGACGGTAGATCCGCGTGTGCACGAGCGCATCGTAGACGTCCGCAACAGCCACGATGCGGCCTGCCTCGGGGATTTCGTAACCCGACAGCCCTACCGGATAACCGGCCCCATCCCAGCGCTCGTGGTGCGTGAGCGCAATCTCACGAGCGAGCTGCAGCAACGGCAAGCGCGAGCCGGCGAGGATCTCGGCTCCCATTGTGGTGTGCCGCTCGATGATCCTGAATTCCTTTTGCGTTAGCGTGCCGGGCTTCAACAAGATGTGGTCGGGGATGCCGATCTTGCCGACGTCGTGCATCGGGGCCGCCAATCGGATCTCCTCCACCGCAGCCGCGTCCCAACCGCGTGCCCGCGCCAGAATCTCCGAGTACAGGCCGATTCTGCGGATGTGAGCGCCGGTTTCAGCGTCGCGATGCTCGGCAGCGCTCACCAGGCGCAACGCCACCTCCTCTTCGCGGCGGCGCAGCTCCCGGGTGCGCTCTTCGACCTCCGCCTCGAGGCGCGTCTGGTAGTTCATGCTGATGAGCGTGAGCCGCCGACGCTCCAGCGCATTCACGACGTGTAATCAGCAGCTCGTTGCGGCTGTCGAATGGCTTGATCACGTAGCCGTAGGCGCCGGCTTCCAGCGTACGAATCGCCGTTTCCCGGTGGTCGACGGCGGTCAGCATGATGATCGCGAGGTCGGAATAGCGAGCCGTGGCTTCGTTGAGCAGCTCCAGTCCCGAGCGTCCTGGCATGCGAATGTCGCTGATCATCAATGCAAAGTCTTGTATCGACAGGGTCTCCAGTGCCTCCGCAGCGTCGGCGGCCTGCTCGCACTCGTAGCCCTCGTCGATGAGCCAGCGGGAGAGAATCTCCCGGATATAGGGCTCGTCGTCGACGATCAGAATTCGCCCCACACCCGCAGTCAGGTCACCATGGGGATCGATCGACATCCGCTTGGCCTCCCAAACTTTCCTTGTATAAGCTTATTGCGATAGACAGCGTTGTCGGCTGCAACAACGCAGCTCGCACCTGAAGAAACGGACTTCCGCCGACATTTCCGAACATCAAGTTACCCACAGGCTGCTGCGCGTGCTTCCCGGGTGCTGAAAAACTTCCGGGGCCGCAGCGCCGGAGCAAGGCCGATCACAATTGACTGATTCCCGTCCCACCAACCGGCTGGCGGACGAAACCAGCCCCTATTTGCGGCAGCACGCCCACAATCCGGTCGAGTGGTACCCCTGGGGCGACGCGGCGCTGCAACGGTCGCGCCGCGAGGACAAGCCGATCTTGCTAAGCATCGGGTACGCGGCCTGCCACTGGTGCCACGTCATGGAGCGCGAGTCGTTCGAGAACAACGAGATCGCAGGGCTCATGAACGAAAGCTTCGTGTGCATCAAGGTAGACCGCGAAGAACGCCCCGACATCGACGACATCTACATGACCGCGGTGCAGATGATGACGGGGCATGGTGGCTGGCCGCTGACGGTGTTCCTCACGCCGGAGCTTGAACCGTTCTTCGGCGGCACGTACTTCCCACCGGACAATCGCCTCGGCATGCCCGGTTTTCGAAGCGTACTGCGGGACGTGTCGCTTGCCTTCACATCGCAGCGCGAGGCGGTGGATGCTAGCGCAGAGGACATCGCCGAGCACCTGCGCCGCGGCGCGGCCGCGGCACAGCTCACAGGCTCCCTCGAGCTGCTGAGCGCCGCTCCCATCCACAAGGCCGTGGCAGGCGCCAAGCAGCGCTTCGACCCACGATACGGAGGCTTCTCGGGCGCCCCGAAGTTTCCACATTCGATGACCGTCGGCCTGCTGTTGCGCTACGCCGCACAGCATGGCGACCCCGAGGCACGGGGCATGGCGACCTTGACACTCGACCGTATGGCCTACGGTGGCATGTACGACCAACTCGGCGGCGGATTCCATCGCTATTCCACCGACGACCGGTGGCTGGTGCCGCACTTCGAGAAGATGCTCTATGACAACGCGTTGCTGGGGATCGCCTACCTCGAAGCCTTCCAGCTCACCGGCAACGACGAATACCGCCGCGTCGCCACGGAAACCCTCGATTGGGTCGTACGCGACATGCAATCCGAGGAAGGTGGCTACTTTTCGACACTCGACGCCGACAGCGAAGGTGTGGAAGGCAAATTCTACGTCTGGACCCGCGAGCAGATCGCCGATCTGCTCGGCGATGATGCCGACATCTTCTGCGACGTCTACGACGTCAGCGCCGAGGGCAACTGGGAGGGCAGCAACATTCTGAACCTGCGCGCCTCGGTTGCCGAGATCGCCAGTGCGCTGCAGATGGACGGGTCAACGCTCACGGAGTCTCTGGCGAAATCACGGGCCATCCTGCTGGCCGAGCGTGAACAACGCATCCACCCCGGGCTCGACGACAAGGTGCTGACCGACTGGAACGGCCTCATGCTCGCGGCGATGGCACGGGGCTACCGCGTGCTCGGCGAGCAACGGTTCCTCGATTCCGCGCGGCTGGCCGCCGGCTTCCTGCTCGGCCGCATGTTGGAGAACGATCGACTGCTGCACACCTACCGGGACGGGAGCAGCAAGCTGCTCGCCTACCTCGACGACTACGCCAACCTGGTGTGGGGTCTGTCCGAGCTGTATGAAGCCACCTTCGAGATCGACTGGCTGCGGGCGGCGCGGAAGCTGGCCGACGGGCTGATCGAGCTCTTCTCCGACGAAGAAGCCGGCGAGCTCTTCTTTACCGGGAGAGACCACGAACGGCTCATCGTGCGTATGAAGCCCGGTCACGACGGCGCCACGCCGTCGGGCAACGCGGTGGCGGCCGGCGCCCTCCTGCGGCTCCAAACGCTGACCGGAGAGGAGCGCTACGGGCGTCGCGCCGTCGATGTGCTGCGCGCCTTTCAGGCGCGATTGGATCAGGTACCAACCGGCTTCTCGCAGATGCTTGCGGCCCTCGACTACTTCGTTCATCCGGGGCGCGAGATCGTCATCGCCGGCCCCTCAGGTGCGCCCGAAGTAACCGATGCGCTGCGGGCAATTCGGAAGCAGTTCCGCCCCCACGACCTGGTGGTGGCCTTCGACCCGAACGCCGACGGCGCGATCACCACCGAGGTCCCCGTGCTGGAAGGTAAGACGGTGATGGACGACCGAGTGACGTTCTATCTCTGTCAGAACTTCGCCTGCCAGGCTCCGACACACGAACTCGAGGAACTCCTCAACGCCCGCTGAGCGAGCGTTGTCGGTTCAGGCAGGGTGCCCCCGTCGAGCACGCCGAGAACGGCCTCGCCAGATCTCCGGCTAGTGTGACGCGGCGCACTACCGATACAGCCACTCCCCGTATTCCGACTCCAGGCCGTCGTACATCTCGGCAACCCACTCGCCGTAACCGTTGAAGATGCGGGTGGCAACACGGTCGATTCCCGGGATCACGCGTTCGGTCGCCTGCGACCAGCGCGGATGGGGAACCGCCGGGTTGATGTTGGCCCAAAAGCCGTACTCGTTCGGCGCCACCTTGCTCCACAGCGTCTCGGGCTGCTCCGCGGTGAACTCGATTCTGACGATCGACTTGATGTTCTTGAAGCCGAACTTCCACGGCACGATCAAGCGAATCGGCGCACCATTCTGCTTCGGCATCGGCTTGCCGTAGGCCCCGGTGGCCAGCAGGCACAGGTCGTTCATCGCCTCTTCGATGGTCAGTCCTTCCTCATACGGCCACGGGTACCAGGGCTGTTCGCCCACGCCCACCATCTGGTCGGGCTTCAGCGCCGTCTGCATACTGATGTAGCGGGCCCGGCTCTGCGGCTGGACCTTCTCGATGAGGTGCCGAAACGGGAACCCGGTCCACGGCATCGCCGACGCCCAGGCCTCGACGCAGCGAAAGCGGTACACCCGCTCTTCAATCGGCATGCTGCGGATCAAATCGTCGACGTCGAAGGTTTGTGGATTGTCGACCAGCCCGGTGACTTCAACCTCCCAGGGTCGGGTCTCGAAGCGGTCGACAAGCTTCCACACGCCGTCCTTAGGGGTGCGGAATTCATAGAAGTTGTTGTAGGCCAGCGCCACGTTGGGAGGCGTAATCGAGCGCCCCGCGTTGTCCTCGGTGAAAATGGAGCTGGCATCCGCCGGATACAGATCGGCGGCCGGCCAGTCGGGGAACTTGACGGCCGCGTCGACCCCACGGACCCGCTGGCCGGCAGGCGCCGCGCCCATCACGCCGGTATCGGCCACGGCACGCCCGGCCAGCAGCGTTCCCAGGCCGGTGGCGGCGAATCCCATCGAGCGCAGAAGCTCGCGCCGGTTCATCCAGACGCTCTCCGGCGTCACTTCGCGTTCCGGGATCTCCCAACCGCGTCGCTTGCGGATCAGCATGTTTCCTCCGGGTTTAGCAGGGGGCTGAAAAGCTCCAGGGGGTTTCTCAGCACCCTGTTAAAAGCCTTGTCCTATACAGTTTGACTCCCGGGCCCGTTCGGTTTCAACAGGCAAGTCCGGGTGAAAAATCGGACGTTTGTCTCGACAAAACGGATGCCACGGGCTGTCGCTCCACCAGTTAGTCGCTCACGAGCAGACGGGCCCGGGCGAAGACGGCGTCCAACATCGGCTCGGTGAGCTTGCCGGTGAACGTGTTCTGCTGGCTCGGGTGAAAGCTGGCCACGAGACGCAGGCAACCACCGGCGTCGACATTCCCGAGCGGCAGCTCCAGCCCGTGTGCGAAACGCGGCTTCGGTGACGGCACCGGATGTCCTCGCTGGCGGAACACCCTTAGGACCTGGTCGTAGGCAAACTGGCCGAGCGGCACGATGACCCGAATCCCCGGATCGTCGGCGAGTAGCAGGTCGAGCTCACGCTCGAGAAATACGCGGCAGTTTTCACGCTCGGCCGGGTGCGGCCGGTTAGCCGGCGGCGCGCAGCGAACGGCGGCGGTGATGTAGGCATCGCGCAACCGGAGACCGTCTTCTCGATCCGTCGATGCGGCCTGGTTGGCGAACCCGGCGCGGTGCAGGGCGCGGTACAGCCAGTCTCCCGACCGGTCGCCGGTGAATATGCGGCCGGTGCGGTTGGCGCCGTGCGCCGCCGGCGCCAGGCCGACGATCAGCAGACGGGCTCGTCGATCGCCGAAACCCGGCACGCCTCGACCCCAATACTCCTCATCGGCAAACGCGGCGCGCTTGTCGCGTGCCGTCTTCTCGCGATGCGCCACGAGCCGCGGGCACAACCTGCACCGGGCAACGGCTTCATGAAGCGATCCCCAATCGTCGCTCATGCGAGGTCCGCGTTGCCGTCGAGAACCCGCCACAGATACCAACTCGCGACCGAGCGATAGGGTCGCCACGGCTCGGCGATGCGCCGCAAGGTGTCGGCATCGGGAAGCTCCTCGAGCTCGTAGATCGCTTGCGTCCCCGAGCGCACACCGAGGTCCCCGACCGGCAGAACGTCGAGGCGACCCAGATGAAAGATCAAATACATATCGGCGGTCCATGGGCCGACTCCCTTCACTCGGGTGAGCTCGGTGCTTACCTCTTCGTTGTCGAGGTAGCGCAGGCGACGCAGCGACAACTCGCCGCTGTCTACCTTCTCGGCAAGATCTTGAAGATACGAGAACTTCTGACCGGACAGGCCGGCCCCGCGCAATTCGTCCGGTGCAGCCGCCAGAATCGACTTCGGATTCGGCTGGCGGCGGCCCAGCACCCGGAGAACCCGTTTGTAGATCGTCGTTGCGGCCTTGCCGGAAAGTTGCTGAAACACGATGGCGCGCGCCAGCGCCGCGAACGAAGCCTTGCGTTGCGCGTCGATCAAACCACATGGACCGACCCGCTTGACGACCGAGGCCATCGACGGGTCGGCGCGCCGCAGATGGCGTTCGGCTCTACGCAGGTCGGTGTGCTCGATCATGGCGCTGTGAGGTTCCCGAGATTTCGGACAAGCTAGTCGCGGACCGCTAGCAGGCCGTCTGCTAGTGTTCCACGCTATGGACTGGCTGGATATTCAGATCACTCGCGCCGACATCGACCGGTGGCTGGCCAACGCGCAAAGCTATGCTGCGCCGCGTCTTCTGCAAACGGCCGGGCAGATCGTCCTCGGTATCGTCGTGTTCGTCGTCACCCGCGCCGTCATCAAGCGGGTGCTCGGCCACTTCGCCGCCCGGACCGCGTCGAACATCGACGACCATATTGTCGAGCTCCTGCAGCGCTCTGCGTCGATCTCCATATGGGGATGGATCGGGTGGCGCGTGAGCTTCATCTGGGATCTTCCCAACCTGGCAAACTTCGTCGTTGCCGTGTGGATCGTCGCCCTGTCGATCCCGCTTTCCGATTCCATCGCCAAGATCCTGCGGGTGATCGAAGAAGAGGTCGTCCCCAAGACGGAGACGACGCTCGACGACACGGCGTTGCCGCTGCTCAACAAGGTCATCCGTTTTTTCGTGATTGCCGGCGGCGCGGTGATGGCGCTGAGCCGCTTGGGCGTCGAGATCATGCCGTTCGTCGCCGGCGCCAGCGTTTTGGGAGTGGCCATCGGCTTCGCCGCCAAGGATACGCTCTCCAACTTGATCGCCGGCGTCTTGTTGATCATGGACCGACCATTCCACGTCGGCGATCGTATCGAGCTATGGACGGCGCCACAGGGCACGGCTACGTGGGGCGATGTTATCGAAATCGGGCTGCGCGCCACCAAGATCCGCAATTCCGACAATCTGACCTTCGTCATCCCGAACAACGAGATCATGCGTCGCGACATCGTCAACTACACGGCGTCGGGCGACGACATCCGGCTGCGAATTCCTATCGGCATCGCCTACGACGCCGACTCGGAGCTCGCCAAGAAGATCGTCCGCGAAGTGGCCCTGAATGTCGCCGGGGTGCAGGCATCGCCCGAGCCCCAGGTCATTATTCGCAACTTCGGCCAGTCCTCCGTCGACCTGCAATTGCGTGTGTGGATCGGCGACGCGCGGCGGCGGCGCACCGTCGGGGACGAGATCACCGAAAAGGTCAAGCAGGAGTTCGACCGCCAGGGCGTCGAGATTCCCTATGCCAAGCGCGACCTGTACATACGCACAATGCCGTCCGACGCCGAACAGC
This sequence comes from Acidobacteriota bacterium, assembly GCA_965214245.1. Lineage (GTDB taxonomy): Bacteria > Acidobacteriota > UBA890 > UBA890 > UBA890 > CBDCBL01. Next base: position 72,054 of record CBDCBL010000006.1, on the reverse strand, counting down.
TGCTCGGTCATCGTTCGAACGTGCCGCTGAAAAGCGAATCATCGGAGACGTAGCAGGGTGCGAAGAAACCCCGCTAGCCCAAAGGAGGGATTGACATGAGTGAGGGAACCGTCAGGTCGTCCGACCAGGTAGAAGCCGAAACCCTCAACGGAGCCCGTGAGACGCGGATGCAGGTGCTCCTCGGACCCGACGAAGGCGCGCCGAACTTCGTGATGCGCAAGATCATCATGGCCGAGGAGGGTGGCATGCCGGCGCACACCAACGCGGTGGAGCACGAGCAGTATGTGCTGTGCGGCCGAGCCCGCATCGGCATCGCCGGCGAACAGTATGAGGTAAAAGCCGACGACACGGTGTTCATTCCAGCCGGCACTCCCCACTGGTACGAGGTCCTCGAAGCGCCGTTCGAGTTCCTGTGCGTCGTCCCGAATACGCCGGACAAAGTCGAGCTGGTGGAGGACTAGTGTCCTGAGTCAGAAGTTCGCGCAGCCGCGAGCTGGTAAACACTGCGAGCTAATCGACCCGACCGATCCGCACGATGGCGATGGACGGTCGCAACCGCTCACGTTCGTCAGCCGGCGCTCGATGAATACGGCGCACCACGTCCATCCCCGAAACCACCTGCCCGAAGGCCGCGAAGCCCTGCCCGTCGTCGTTGCGCGCGCCGCCGAAGTCGAGCGACGGCTGGGCGCCGAGACAAATGAAGAAGTCGCCGGTGGCGGTGTCGGGGCCGCCGCGTGCCATGGAGATGGTGCCGTCGAGGTGCCGGAGGCCGGTGTCGCGGGTGCGTTCGAGCGCAACGGGGTCGAATCGTTCGCCCTTGTCCGGATTCGGCCCCGCCTGGATCACCTCGATCAAGACGTCGTCGCGGACCTGGTTGTCCAGCGTCACGGTGCGGTGCAAGCGCCCACCGTCGTAGAGGCCCGCGTCGACGTAGCGCAAGAAGTTGGCGACGGTCCCCGGCGCGCGAGCCGCCTCGAGCTCCACCTCGAAGGCACCAAGCTCGGTTTCGACACGCACTCGAACTCGCTCGGCTTGTGGCAACGAACTCCACGGTGCGCCCGGCAGGGAAAGCGCCAGCAAGGCGCCCATCGTGACGACGATGGAAGATTTCATGGTTCGAGCTCCGCGATAATGACGTGAGCGGGCAGCTCACCGTAGAGCACGGCAAGCTCGCGCACAACTCGGTAGCCGGCGCCCGATAGCGCGTCGCTCAGCAACTCGGCCCGCTCGGCCAGCGACACGATGCGCACAACGCGCGCCCGCGCCGCGGCGGCGGCGAACCTTCGATATAGCGTGACGAGTTGCGTCGTCGAACCGACCCGCCGGCCGAACGGTGGATTGACGACCGCGATCATGTAGCGACCGACGGGCACGAGATCGTCCAAACGCTCGGCGTTCCCCCGCTCGATTCTGACCCCTGGAGGGGCACCAGCAGCGGCCAGGTTCAGCCTCGCTCCGTCGACGTGCCGTGAGTACAGCTCGAGACCCAAGATGTCGGTAGCCGTGGGGTCGGGAATCAACGGAGCGCTGTATGCCCGCCCCACCCCGCCGACCGACAAGTCCGCCGACGCGGTGGCGTTCTTGTCCGGAGCATCGGCCCATGCGAAGTTCTCGAAGGCGAAGCCACCGGTCCGCAGATGGGTAGTGGAAAGCCCGGCGGCGTACAGCGCAGCCTCGATGGGAATGGTTCCGATGCCGGCCATTGGATCGAGCAGCGGCTCGCCGCGCCAGCCGGACAGGCGCAGCATCGAGTGGGCCAGGCTGGCGCGCAGCGATGCCGGATGCAGCTGGCGGCGGTAACCCCGCCGGTACAGCGGCAGGTCACCGGTGGTGTCGACCCACGCACGGAACGAATCGTCGATGAGCTCGGCCCGAAGAATGACCTCTGGCTCGCGCAGCGACACCGCGAGCCCCACGCCTGCGGCCCGCCGGTAGGCATCGATTACCGCCTGCCCGACGGCCCGGCCGATGTCGGGCGATTGGAAGTCGTGGGTGCCGCGACGTGCGGGGCGGACCGCGAAGCTCTGCGCGGCGGCAATCAATGGTGTGTAGTCGACATCGATGACCAGCTCGTAGCATTCGTCGACGCTCTTGGCGTTGCCCGCGGCGACCAGCAAACCGATGCGGTCGAGGCCACGCGACCAACGGTTGAGCCTGCCGATCAGCTCGAGCGCCGCCGCGGAGGGCGGATCCGGACCCTCGAAGAGAACGGCCCCGGAGAGCACGTTCGCCGAGTCGATCCCGAACGACGTTTCGAGCTCCTCGGCGCCGACCGCCTCGAGCCCCGTTGTCACAGTGGCGATGTATTGCGCCATGGTGCACCCTCATTGCCATCCACAATTTGACGCCGCCCGGCCGGGAGACGAACCATGCATGAGCTGCCAAGTCGCGTCACGCCCTCACGGGCGACGCCCACCACCTTACTTGCTTTGTTGTTCCTGTCGGTCTCCGCTCTCGCCTGCGGCTCCCGCGGTGCTTCGGATGCCGACGCGGCGCCGAGCGCCGCCGATATGGCCGTCGCGACCGTCGATCTGCTCGCATCGGGGGATGTGCAGCTGGTCGATCTGACGCATTCGCTGAGCCCCGACAGTATCTATTGGCCCACCGGCTCGCCCTTCAGTCATGAGCGGCTCGACTGGGGAGTCAACGAGCAGGGGCTCTGGTATGCGGCGGCGGCCTTCAGCTCACCGGAGCACCTCGGCACGCATATCGACGCACCGATTCACTTCGGCGAGAACGGCTGGACCAACGCGGAGATCCCGGTGGAGCGCTTGTTCGCAGTCGGCATCGTCATCGACATGAGCGACAAGGCGAGCGTCGACGCCGACGCGAGGCTCGATACCGAAGACATCTCGGCGTGGGAGGAACGCAACGGCGCGATTCCCTCGGGAGCGATCGTGATCGTCCGCACCGGCTGGGCGAACCGCTGGCCCGACTGGAACGCCTACTATGGCACCGAGACACCCGACGACGTGACCACGCTGCACTTCCCCGGTATCTCCGAGGCGGCGGCGCAGGTTCTGGCGCAGCGTCAGGTCGCAGGCGTCGGCATCGACTCGGCGAGCATCGATCCCGGCACGAGCACCATCTTCGAGGCGCATCGAGTGCTCGCCCCGAACAACATCTTCAACCTGGAGAACCTGACAAACGTCGACGGACTCCCGGAATCCGGGTTCGGCGTGATCGCGCTGCCGATGAAAATCGCCGGCGGCACCGGCGGTCCGACGCGGTGCTGGGCCGCTGACTCAGTAGGTGTTGAACATCCTCTGAATCGCGGCGCTCTCGTCGGTCACCGTTAACGCCAGCATCAGCAGGATGCGCGCCTTCTGCGCGATCAGATCGTCGGCGCCGACGCTGTTGTCGCCGGCGCTATCGCCGGCACTCCCCGAGCCGGTGCGGCTTGATCGCGCCACGATTACACCGGCTTCCCGCGCCCGACGCAAGGCCACGCTCTGTCCACGCGTCGTTCCTCCGCCGCCCGCTCCTGCCGTCACGATGCCGCGCGCCCCGGCCCCCACGAACGCATCGACGGCAGCGCCGTCGGCACCGTTGTACGTGTAGAGAATGTCGACGCGGGGCAGATCTTCGGGCGTCAGGCCCATCACGTCGAACTCCGATTCGTACGTGTGCATTCGTTCCGTGCGCCGATAGTACTGAAGCGTCGTGTTGTTGATGACACCGAGCAACCCGTAGCTGCGGGAAACGAACGTCTGCACCATTCCTGTGTTGGTCTTGGTGACGTCGCGCGCCGCGTTGATCTCCTGGTTGAGCACGACGAGCGTTCCCCGACCGCGAGACTCGGGCGCCGCCGCGACGCGCACGGCGCTCAGCAAGTTGAGCGGACCGTCGGCGGAAATCGCCGACGCCGGACGCATCGCACCGACCATGATCACCGGCTTCTCCGAGCGCACGGTCAGGTTGAGGAAGTAGGCCGTTTCCTCGAGGGCGTCGGTGCCGTGTGTCACGACGACACCGTCGATCTCGCCGTGCTCGCCGTAACCGGCGGGGCCCAGAGCTTTGTTGATGAACTGTGAGATTCTCAGCCAATCTTCCGGACCGATGCTGAGCGACGGTTTGTTGCTGTACTGGTACAAGCTGACCTGGGCAACGTCGGATATTGCCGGCACGGCGGCCACCAGATCCGCGCCGGTGTCGGCGATCCCGTAACCCGATAGTTGCTCGGGCGAGCTCGCGCGACTGGCAATGGTGCCGCCGGTAGCGACGATCAGGACGTGGGGCAACTCGTCGGCTGTCGAGGGAACCAGGCTTTCGGTCCCGGCACGCTGTTGACCCGTAGCTGCCGACTCAGAAGTATCGACGACGGCAACGCTCGCCAACCCCAACACACACAGAAAAAGGCCGGCGCTCGGCCACGCCGGCGCATCGCATCTCATGACTGCGCTTCTCAACGCTGGGGAACGTCCAGCTCTTTGAACGGCTCCGTAAACTCGATGGCCAGCACGCTGCCGGCGCCGATCATGTTGTCCTGGCCCGGATTCTCACCCGGTTCCAGGCGCACGATCGTGCCCGAAACCATCAGCGGCCATAGTTTGACGCCCGGTGGCAGGTCCCAGAATCGCAGGCGCACCTGGACACCCTCGGGGACTTCCTTGTCGAGCACCATCAGCACACCGCCGCGGCCGATGTCGACCGTCCGCCCCTGGGCCTCGTAGCCGGCGTTGTTTGGTGACGCCGGCAGTACGAAGACATGCACGTCCACCGCCAATTTCTTGGGGTACCGGGCGTGCTCACGTTGGTCGCTAGAACTCATGTTGTTCTCTCTTGAACGGGTAGCCTACCCACATCGCCGCCGCCAGCCACGTCGACGCCGATCCTCACTAGCCAGCGCATAATCTAACCTCTGTGGTAGTCGGAGGAAACCCTGTTAGGGTTCCGGTTCGACAAGACCCATGGCCAGCCAGAAGAAAGATCAATCCGGCAGTTGCGAACCGACGTCTGATGAGCCGGTGGCGCGCACCAAACACACCGAGCTGACGCTCGATCAGATCGGCGCGCTGATGCCGGGCCTCGGCAGCTTGATGCCGATCATCGCCGACCGTTTCGGCTGGTCGTATCACGCCGCCAAGGGAGGCAACTGGGATCTGGCGCGCTATCAGCTGCGCAAGGTACGCAAGCTGTTCGGCATCGGCAAGACGACCCGGCCCAAGTGGATCGACACCATCGACGCCTACGATGCGGCCTTTCTGCAACCCATGATGCGCGCCATCGAAGCCAAGTCCTGGGAGGACTTCGACGCCGCGGCCCAAGCGGCAGTCGACGAAACCAATCGCATCCACGTGGAAATCGGCTACGGCTACATCGTCTACAAGCTCCCGGACGACGGTCCGCCGCACATGTCGGTGGATGCCCCCGACTGACCTGTCGGCGGACCCCGAGATCGTTGCAGCGGCGCTCGCCGGCGGGCCTTAACGGTTCTGTTGCTGCTGCCCTTGTCTCTCCTCTTCAGCCGCCTTCCGCTTGGCCATGATCTCGTCGTACTGCTCTTGCTCGAGATAGGTCACGTCGATCCAGGTGTGGGCCATCTCATCGACGGTGCGGTCACCCCATCCGACCCACTGTTCGGGGTCGGGGTTGTTGGGATTGTCGGCCGTATTGTCGTGCCAGGCGGTAAACACCAGCGTCGTGCCCTTGGGCAGCACCGGCGCCGCATCGTCGGCGTAGACGTAGTTGATGTGCCAGTTCCACTGGAAGTTATCGGCCAAGCTCAGAACCTCGGTCCTGCCATCCGGATAGATGGCCTCCATCTTCATGGCTTTGCCGCGCATGTGCATGTGCGGCTGGAAGTTCTCCAAACGGGCCGGGGCGTTGAGCGTATGGTAAGCCTGCGTCACCGCAATCACGCCGGGCGGAATGTCGATTCCCGTGTCGCCGCGCACGTCGAACATCTGCAGGATCGTACGGTTCGTCGGCTCGTATCCCTTCGGATAGAACCAAACGCCGAGCTCGACCTGGTTGTCGGCGATTTCCTCGCCGATCGCGTGCATGTGGACCTCCCAGCGAATCTGTGAGTCCGGCAGCATCAGCTTGCCGGCTCCCTCCGGGAAGATCTCGCCTACCTTGCCGACGGCCCATTCCATGAACAAACCGGCGCTGCGGCGCTCACCGGCTGTGCTGGCAAGGTTCGTTATTCCTTCCTCCTGCTGCTGCAGATAGGTAAGGACGTGATGCACGATGCGGCGCCCGTCGGGATACGAGGGCTTCATCTCGATCGCCCGTACCCAGCGCGGCTCGGTGAGCCCCGTCTCGACGACCGGGCGGAACCACTTGTCCTGCGTCTTGGCCGCCAACGTGTACGGCTCCGACTTCACGATCAAGTCGGGCTCGCCGAACCTGTCGCTCAGTTGCCAGCGGTTCGGATCGGGAAATTCCTTCGGCGGCGGCATGTCGGCCGGATCGCCCATCGGCGCGCCGGCGTCGACCCACGCCACGATTGTCTCGATCTGTTCGTCGGTGAGGCCACGGTCGTTCTTGAACTCCTGGATGCCAACCGAGCGATTGATGTGCCAGGGCGGCATGATCCGCTCGCTCACTTTCTGTTTGATGTTGGCGGCGAACAGGAACGCGTCGTCATAGGTAAGAAGCGGCATCGGCGCGACGGAGTTCGGCTGATGGCAAATCTGACACTTCTCCTGAAGAATCGGCGCAACGTGCTTGGCCTAGGTCACCTCGTCTTCGCCGGAGTCAGCGATGGCCGCCGTAGCGTCGATCGACGCCTGAACCTGCGACTGCTCATCGGAAATCGCTTGACCTTGAAGCACCAGCAGCGCAACGAGCGCCAGCCCAACGGCGCCCCCTCCGCCGACGATGCGACGGTGGATCCTCTTGCCTGTCATGAGGCGCTCCCTCTCGTTCATTGATTAACCGCTACTTTTACGAAACCATTTGTCCAGCAGCACTGCGCGTGGCCGGCGCTCGCCACCCCCGACGCGTCGTTGGCACGCACGTGGATCACATAGTTACCCGGCTCGCTGAATGTCGCCGTGGTGGTCATCTGGCCGCCGGTCACCGGGATTCGGGCGGTCTCCTCGCTGAAGGCCACGTCTCCCGGCCCCTGGTACTTGAACCAGGTCAGGCTGACGGGAACATCTTGGCGGCCGCCGCCGGCGACGCTCGTATTCGGCCGGCCGTCATCGCTGGCCCAAACGGTCACTATCAACGGCTGGCCGACGGTAGCCGTTAGCGGCCCCGACGTAATCCCCGCAGGACCGGCGCCTTCGGGCCCGGCGGCGTCGAACTTGAGCACGGGAGGCGTATTCCCCGAACCCGCCTCGCCTACCAGAGCGTCGATCTCCCACTCGACCTTCAGGTTGCCTGGAATCGACAGCGTCTCGCCGCGAATCTTGAGCGTCCAATAGACCTTTCGGTTGCCGAAGTCTGCGGGCACCTTGACGGTGAAAACGCCCCAGTGTTGGCGAGGCTGGAAATGCGTCGGCTGATTGCCGTCAAACGCGGCAGGTTCGATGAAGTTGTTCTCGCCGAGCGGGATCTCCAGGACTTCCTCCCGATTGCGGTTGTAATAGCCGAATGACAGGGTGTACGTACCGTCGGGGTTCTCGTACCAACCCTCGAACGCGGGGGTCACCGTTAGCCCTTTAGCGGCCGCCGGCGCCAACGGCATTTGCTGTGGCTGACCCATCAGGGTTCCGCTCGCAACAATCAGCGCCATTCCGGCGGCAACAAGAATGCTGGGCATTGACACTCCTCACAGGCGTTCCGGCGACACCGCTTCATCCAGCGCAACCGCACCCCTCCGACAGTAGGGTGGTCAGAAAAGCCGGAAAAATCAACGACTTTTGCCGGTTAGCCGCTAGACCGACAACTGCTCGATTCGGGCTATCCGATCCTCGAGCCGCGGGTGTGTCGCGAACATGCCCTTGGAGCGCGCTTCCCACTTCTTGATCGGCTGCACGATGTAGAGGTGAGCGGTGGCTCGGTTCGCTACCTCGAGAACCTCTTTGTCCCCGCCGAGCCGCCGTAATGCGGAGGCCATCGCAGCGGGATTTCGGGTCAGCTCGACGGCACCGGCGTCGGCCAAGTACTCACGCTGTCGCGAGGCAGCCAGCTGGATGACCTTGGCGATCAGCGGCGCCAAGACCGACAGCAGCAGTGCCAGCACGATAATGATCGCCGCGGCAGGATTGTCGCCGCCGCCCTTTCCCCTGCCCCGCCGACCCATGCCGCCCCAGAAGACACCCCGGTGGAAGAAGTCGACGATCAGGACGACCACGCCAACAAGCGTTGCCAACAGCATCGCCAGCCGGATGTCGTAGTGGCGCACGTGCGACATCTCGTGCGCCATGACCGCCTGGAGCTCGTCGCGGCTCAGCGTCTCCTGCAGACCTCGGGTAATCGCCAGCGCCGAGTGTTCCGGATCGCGACCGGTGGCGAACGCGTTGAGGGCCGTGTCCTCGATCAGATAGACGGGCGGCGGCGGCACTCCCGCGGCGATCGCCATCTCCTCGACAACATTGTGAAGCTCCGGGTCGTCCTTGTGATCGATGAGCTTCGCCCCGCTCATCCGCAAGATCATGCTGGCGCCGCTGTAGTAGCTCGACAGGGCCATGACGACGGCGAACACCATGGCGATGGCGCCGAAGCCGATCGCGGCGGTCGGATCACCGCCTGCCAGCGCCGCCCCCAGGAGACCGACGAGAATCACGACGGACGCCACCACCAGCAGGGCGCTGTTACGCCGGTTGCGGGCGATCAGATCGTGGTATGTGACGTCGGATTGGTTCACTATTCTTTGGCCTACATCGTCAATTGTTCATACATTTAAGTGACTTTTACTGAACTTCACTGACCATAAAGATTCTTCAATGACTAAATCGAAGTTGTTCCGGCATATACGAGCCCGAAGCGTGTTCGAAAAATCCGACCGCACCCCGTTATTGATCCACTTATTGAAGGGAGGCATGACCAGACCCCGCGGTTAGTACCACCTTCTATCTCAGTAACACGGTGCTGACAAGAGGTTGTTGAGGCCGGCGAAGCGTAGCGTAGCCGGTTTCAACAACACCGCTTCCGGTGCCGGTGGTCGATAGCCCAGCGAGCTGTGCGATCGTACGCGGTTGTACTGCTGGCGCCATCTCTCGATCAGAACCTTTGCCTCCTTCAGCGTGTAGAAGATCTCCCCGTTCAGCAGCTCGTCTCTGAGCTTGCCGTTGAAGCTCTCCACATAGCCGTTCTCCCATGGGGAGCCCGGCTCGATGAACAGCGTGCCGACGCCGAGCCGGCCCAGCCAGTCGCGAACCGCCTCGGCGGTGAATTCCGGTCCGTTATCTGACCTGATGTGCGCTGGAATACCTCGATGAACGAACAGTCGTCCTAGTCGGTGAAGTACGTCCTCGGAGTTGAGCTTCCGCGCCACGTCGATTGCAAGGCTCTCCCGTGTGTACTCGTCGACGATCGTCAGCAGCCTCATAGCCCGACCGTCATGCGTCCGGTGGTGGACGAAGTCATACGCCCAGACATGATCCTTGTTCTCGGGGCGCAGTCGGATGCAGGAGCCATCGTTGAGCCACAGCCGTGCTCGCTTGGGCTGTTTCTTCGGTACTTTCAGCCCCTCGCGCCGCCAGATCCGTTGCACCCGCTTGTGGTTCACGAGCCAGCCCTCCATGCGCAGTAGCGCCGTCACTCGCCGATACCCGTAGCGGCCATACTCTCGGGCTAGATTCACGATCCTCTCCGTCAGCACCTGCTCGTCGTCCGGTTGCCGTGGCACGTACCGCTGCGTCGTGCGCGACTGTTTCAGCACCCGGCACGCTCGTCGCTCGGAAACGCCCAGCCTCCGCCGAACATGCTCAACCGCATCTCGGCGACGTGCCGGGCTCAGAAGTTTCCCTCCGCAACTTCCTTCAGGATCGAAAGATCCAGCTCCTTTTCCGCCACAATCTTCTTGAGCCGGACGTTCTCCTTCTCGAGTTGCTTCAGCCGCCTGGCCTCGTCGACCCTCAGCCCCCCGTACTCGCGTCGCCACCGGTAGTAGGTGTGCTCGGTGATTGCTAGCTTGCGGTAGGCATCCTTGACCGTCGCGCCGCGGGCCAGCTCCACCTCAGCCTCCCGTAGCTTCCGTACGATCTGCTCTGCGCTGTGCCTCTTCGCCGGCATTCTAACCTCCCTTTTTCGACCCAGATCGTGAGATTACCTCTGGATCCGTTTTGGGGGGTCAGGTCAGGAGGGAACCTACATCGACGAAGGACCGTTCTTTCGCCAGTTGCCCGCTATCGCACCGGAACCAGCCACGGGGGTCGAGAGCGAATCTTCCCCGGAACGGCGTAGCGCCGAGCGGCGAGAGCTGCAGCTCGGCATCGAGGTCTACGGCTACGATCCGGAGCTCGCGCTGATTCACGCCTACGGAACCACCCATGACGTGAGCGCGTCGGGACTCTACGCCTACATCGACCTGGACCTGCCGGTGGGTTCCCGCGCGGTCGTTGCGATTCGACCCCGTCACCCGGCACTCGAGCCCACCATCCTGCGGGGCAAAGTCGTGCGCTGCGCCGACACGACCAACGGCTACGGCATGGCGGTTCATTTCGACATCGACGTGCAACGCTTCGCCTTTGAAGCGGCCTGACGCCTCGGCAGCGACATCAGAAGCTCACTTGCGGCGCCTCTCGCTGGGCCTCGTCTTCCATCTCGAAGAAGTCGCGACGCTCGAAACCGAATGAGTTGCCGACGATGTTGGTCGGGAACGTCTGCAGCGTCGAATTGTACTGGCTGACGGTGTCGTTGTAGTGCTGGCGCGAGAAAGCGATCTTGTTCTCGGTTGAAGAAAGCTCCTCCTGCAGCTGCGAGAAGTTGGTGTTGGCCTTGAGGTCCGGATAAGCCTCCGAAAGAGCGAACAGCTGGCGCAGCGCGCCGGTAATCATGTTTTCGGCCTGCGCCTGCTCCGCGACCGTCCCGGCGTCGATGCCGGCACGCCGCGCCTTGATCACCGCATCGAGCGTTTCCCGCTCATGCTTGGCGTAGCCCTTGACCGTCTCGACCAGGTTGGGAATCAGGTCATAGCGACGTTTGAGCTGCACGTCGATCGAGCTCCAGGCATCTCGGGTGCGCACCCGCAAGCGGATCAAGCGGTTGTAAATCCCGATGACGATGAAGACGACGACCAGGGCAAGGCCGAGCAGCACAACGAGTCCGAGCATGTCCAGCACCTCGCAATCGGTGAAGATGGTTCGGGTTCTAATAAGGTGTGCCTCAGCCGACGGTTTCATGCGCGCCGGACACAGGCGACCAACGGGCGACTTGCTGTTCTTGAAGCCCCGACGTAGCATAGTCGCAATATGAGCACCTGGTACGCAGGACATCATCATCACCATCACGGCCCCAACGGGTCGCGGCGGTGTGCTGTGTCCATGTAGCGAACCAAGCGCACCGGCTTTCCGGCGACCCGTTCTCACGAACGGGTCGCCTTTTTTTATGGGGTACGAACATGATCAAGATCGCCATACCGAACAAGGGACGTCTCGCCGACGGCGCCGTGGCGCTCCTGCGCCGTGCCGGTCTCCCCCTCGAGGATCGCGGCGAGCGAGCTTTACATGCATCTCTGGGCAATGGATTCCGCGCCCTGCTCGTGCGGTCGCGCGACATACCCGAGTTTGTCGCCGACGGTGCCGCCGACGTCGGCATCACCGGTCGGGACATGGTCGCCGAGTCGGGGCGCGAGCTCGACATCCTTCTCGATCTCGACTACGGAGCTTGCCGGCTTGCCGTTGCTGCACACAAGGACGGAATCAATGACATCGTCGACCTCGAGCCCGGAGCACGGGTAGCCACGACGTTCCCCAACCTCACCGAGAGATTCTTTCGTGATGCCGGCATCGCGATCACCGTCGTGCCGGTGTCGGGAGCTGCCGAAATTGCACCGCATTTGGGCGTCGCCGACATCATCGTGGATCTCGTATCCACCGGGTCGACGCTCGAGGTAAACGGGCTACGGGAAATAACCACCGTCCTCGAGTCGTGCGCGGTGCTCGTGGCACCAGCCGCCGATGACCGCCGCCAAGCGACGGCACGAAAAATCAGAGAGCTGGTCGCCGCCCTCGAGTCGGTTCTACAGGCGCGCAACAAGCGCTACCTGATGGCCAACGTGCCGCGCCAGCGCCTCGATGAAGTGGGCGAGCTGCTGCCCGGGATTTCGGGTCCTACGGTGGTGGACGTGATCGATTCGGGCGACTGGGTGGCCGCCCATGCGGTCGTCGACAGCTCGGCGGTGTTCTCCGTCATCGCCGCTCTCAAGGCCATTGGCGCCACCGGTATCCTGGTGACGAAGATCGAACGGTTGATGCCATGAGTCGCTCGGTCGAGTTGTTCTTCTCGGGGTCGATGGCCTCGTTGTCACCGGCGCAGCGCAGCTCGCTGCTCGAGCGGGTGTTCCTGTGTGACGCGGCCACACAGGCTGCCGTCGCCGACATCGTGGCAGACGTCGCGGCTCGGGGCGACGCGGCCGTTCGCGAGATCACGGCGCGGACCGACGCCATTGAGCTGGAAGAGATCGAAGTTCCCCGGCGCGCCGTACGCCGGGCGCTTGAAACCCAATCGCCCGAGCTCATCGCGGCGCTCGAGTGGGCGCGCCAATCGATTATCCGGTTTCACGAGATGCAGCGACCCCGAGCCCGTGAGGTGGAGATCCGCCGCGGTGTCCGGCTCGGCTGGCGCCCCGAGCCACTCGAGCGCGTTGCCGCTTATGCGCCCGGCGGCCGCGCCGTGTACCCGAGCAGCGTACTGATGAGCGTCGTGCCCGCCAAGGTGGCCGGCGTTTCCGAGATCGCCGTCTGCTCCCCGCCCGGACCCGACGGCGTCGCCTCGCCTGCCGTGCTCGCCGCCTGCGAGGTGGCGGGCGCCGACCGGGTGTTCAGCATCGGCGGCGCCACGGCGGTTGCCGCGGTGGCCCACGGCACCGAGTCGGTTCCTCGCGTCGACAAGGTGGTCGGTCCCGGCAACGTCTTCGTGACCGAGGCGAAGCGACAGCTCGCCGGCACCATCTCGAGTGACTGCCTGGCCGGACCCTCCGAGCTCTTGGTGATCGCCGACGACCACGCCGACGCCGAACTGATGGCCATCGAGCTCATGGCACAGGCGGAACACGATCCCGACGCCGTTGTCGTCGCCGCCGTCGTCGGCGCCGCGGCGATGCAGAGGCTGATCGACGCTCTCGACGAGCTGATCGACAGGCAACCGCGGGGCGCCATCGTGCGCCAGGCGCTGGCGGCCCATGGCGCGGTGCTGCAGGTCGACAACCTCACGGAAGCGCTCGAATTCGCGACGCGCTTCGCGCCCGAGCACCTCTTGTTGCTGGTTGAGAAGCCGAACGCCGCGCTGCAACGCGTGCGGGCGGCGGGCGCCGTTTTTCTGGGGCCGCACAGCTCGGTGGTGTTCGGCGACTACGCCAGCGGCACGAACCACGTCCTGCCAACCGGTGGGCGAGCACGGTCGCAGTCGGGTTTGTCGACCGACGCCTTCGTGCGCTGGAGCAGCTATCAGCAGGTCGACGCCGCCGGCGCCGCCGGCCTCGTCGCGATCACCGCAACGCTGGCCGAAGCCGAGGGCCTTGGCGGTCACGCCATCGCCGCCCGTGCTCGCGCCGACGCAACAACCGATTGCGCCGCGCCCGTCCGCCCCGATACTCCGCTGCGGCCCCGCCCCGAGTACGACGAGATCGAAGCCTACGATCCCGGCCGCCGCCCTTGCGAGCTGGACCTCTCGGACAACACCAATTTGTTCGGCACACCGCCGGCGGCCGTGGAGGCGCTCGGCCTCCTGGAATCGACCGCCCTGGGTCGCTACCCGTCGGTGTACGCCGACCCGCTGAAGGAAGAGTTCGCCCGTTACCTGGGCGTACCCGTGCACTGCGTCACCACGGGCTGCGGGTCCGACGACCTCATCGATTCGACGATCCGCGCTTTCTGCGCCCCTGATTCCGTTCTGGCGTTTCCGGAACCGACGTTTTCGATGGTCGCGCGCTTCGCCCGCATGAACGGCGTTGTTCCCCGAGCAGTTTCCCTGGGACCGGATTTTGAGCTGCAGCCGGACACGCTGTTGGCCACCGGGGCGAGCGCGATGTACATGTGCCGGCCGAACAATCCCACTGGCAACTCCTTCGATCGACGGTCGGTCGAGAGGTTGGCGGACGAGTTTCCCGGTTTGATCATCGTCGATGAAGCCTACGCAGAGTTCGACGACGACCCGCTCGCCGCGTGGGCATCGCGCTCCGATAACGTCGTGGTCCTGCGCACCCTGTCGAAGGCTTTCGGGCTTGCCGGACTCCGAGTCGGCTTCGCCGTTGGGCCAACCGCCGCCATTACGGCGATCGAGAAATCGCGGGGCCCCTACAAGGTCGGCTTGCTCGCCGAAACCGCTGCCGGCGCCGCTCTGCGGCACGACCAAGAGTGGGTCGTCGACACGATCGACGAGGTACGGCGGAATCGGGAGCGCCTGGCTGCCGAGCTCACACAGTTGGACGTCCACAGCTGGCCGTCGGCCGCCAACTTTCTGCTGGTGGCGGCCCCCTGGGGCGACGCCGTCGGTGTTGCCCGGGCGCTGGGCGCCTCCGGCATCGGCGTGCGCCCCTTCGCCGCGCTGCCGCAAGCCGGAGATTGCGTCCGTGTAACCGTGGGCCCGTGGCCGCTGATGGAGCGTTTCCTCGCAGCTTGCAAGGAGTTGATCGGCAATGCGCGTTTCGCTGTTTGACTACGGAACCGGCAACCTCCATTCGCTGGGCAAGGCGCTCGAAGCCGGCGGCGCGACGGTAGGAGTGGAAAGCAACCCCGCGCGGATCCTCGACGCGGACGCCTTGGTTCTGCCCGGTGTCGGCGCATTCGGCGCCGCGGCCGCGGGGCTCGCGGCTGCCCGGCGGAGCCTCGTCGAGACTATCGAAGGCGGTTTCCCCTGCCTGGGAATTTGCCTCGGGCTACAGCTCTTGTTCGAGGCAAGCGATGAATCACCGGGGCGCGGCTTGGGCGTCATCGCCGGACGCGTGCGCCGCCTCGACGCCGAGCCGCTACCGCAGATGGGCTGGAACTCGGTCGACGTCGTCAACGGCGACCCCGATGGGCGCCCCTGCGACCCGCTGTTCGCCGGGCTCCGACGGCCGCTCGCGTACTACGCCAACAGCTATGTCGCCGAGCCCGAGACGAAGGATTCGGTGATCGCCTACACAAACTACGGCACCGACCGGTTCGCCGCCGCACTGCGCTACAAGCGTACCTGGGGGGTGCAGTTCCACCCCGAGAAGAGTGCCGACGACGGCTTGCGAATGATCCGCAATTTTCTCGACGAAGTACGCGACACAGGAGACCGAGCATGATCGCTTACGCCGCCGTCGACATCCGCCAGGGCCGCTGCGTGCAATTGATCGGCGGGCGCCCGTCGACTCTGCGTATCAGCCTTCCCGACCCGGCTGCTGTCGCCATGCAATGGGAGGAAAAGGGATATGCGGCGCTGCATGTGGTCGACCTCGACGCGGCGCTCGGCACCGGTTCGAACACGGCGCAGGTAATGGAAATCGTCGAGCTCTCTCGGATCCCGGTCCAAGTCGGAGGAGGGATTCGTCATCGAGCTGATATCGAGCGCTGGTTGGAAGCGGGGGCGGCGCGAGTCATCGTGGGGACGCGGGCGGTCAACGATGAGGAGTGGCTGCGCCGAGCCGGTGCAGAGAATCCGGGCAAGATCGTCGTAGCCGCCGACGTTCGCGGCGGACGTGTGCTGTCGCACGGCTGGAAAAAGGACACCGGCATTCGCATCGATGACTTCCTCCAGCGCATGAGTGCACTTCCGGTGGCGGGTCTGCTCGTAACCGATGTCGGCCGCGAGGGCCGTGTCGAAGGTGTCGATGCGGACTGGTTTCGCGGAGTCGTGCGCGGCGCCGACCGTCCCATAACCGCCGCGGGTGGCATTTCGTCGCTGCAGGATCTCCACGACCTCGATGCCGCTGGTGTGAGCGGCGCCGTCATCGGAATGGCCCTCTACACCGGCGCCTTCGATCCCGTCGCCGTCGCCGAGGAGTTCAGCGCATGAGCACCGTTCGCAGACAAACTCGTGAAACCCAAGTGAGCGTGGCCGTCCGACCCGGCTCGGGAAAGTCGCACGTTGACACGACGGACTCGTTCCTCGATCACATGCTCGACACACTGGCACGCTACGGCGGCTTCGATCTGGAGGTTCGTGCCACCGGAGATCTGACGCACCACCTCGTCGAAGACGTGGCGATCACGCTCGGCACGGCGCTCGCCGATGCGACTCCCGACGAGTGTAGCCGCTACGGCAACTCGACGATTCCGATGGACGACGCGCTCGTCGAGGTGGTGCTCGACGCCGGCGGTCGGAGCTTCTACGAAGGCCCCTTGCCCGACTCGCACTACGATCACTTCATGCGTTCCCTGGCCGCCGAAGCGCGAGTAACGCTTCACGTACGCGTTATGCGAGGAACCGATCGACATCACATCGTAGAGGCCGCGTTCAAGGCGCTCGGCATGGCTTACCGGCAGGCGCTGGCGCCCTCCGAGGCCGTGTTCAGCACCAAGGGCGCGGTCGAGCTCGAGCGCGGCGAGGACTGACAGGATGCTGCGCAAGAGAGTTGTCGTTTGTCTCGACGTCGATCACGGAAAAGTGGTCAAGGGCGTGCAGTTCGAAGGCTTGCGTTCGGTGGGAGACCCGGTGGCGCTGGCCGCTCGTTATCAAGAGGGTGGAGCCGATGAAGTCGTGTTTCTCGACATCTCCGCATCCCATGAAGGTCGCCGAACGATGCTCGATACCGTGCGTCGGGCTGCCGAGAGGCTCTTCGTACCCCTCACAGTAGGCGGCGGCATCGACTCGGTCGATGACATCGCCCGTGTGCTGCGCGCCGGCGCCGACAAGGTAAGCATCAACACGGCGGCTGTGAAGGACCCGGCGCTGCTCACCGAATCCGCGGCGCGCTTCGGCAGCCAATGCATCGTCGCCAGCATCGACGCCAGGGACGAGGGAGAGGCGCCGGTCCGCTTCCGCGTGTACACGCATGGCGGACGCACGGCCACCGACCTCGAGGGTGTCGAATGGGCACGCCGGTGCGCCGGGCTCGGCGCCGGCGAAATCTTGCTCACCGCCATTCATCGCGACGGCGCCCGTTGCGGCTTCGACCTGGAGCTCACCAAGACGGTTGTCGACGCGGTCGGCGTTCCCGTGATCGCCAGCGGCGGCGCCGGCACCGCCGATCATTTCCGTGCCGCGTTCGAAGAAGGACTCGCCGACGCCGCTTTGGCCGCCGGCATCTTCCACGACGGCGTGACCACGATAGGAGACGTCAAGCGTCGCCTGGCGGCCGCCGGCGTGCCCATTCGACCACTGGAGCGGGCGGCGTGAGGGGGGCGTCGTTCGCCGATCTGCTTGACGTCGCCCTGGAGGTCGCACGGTGCGCCGGGACGGCCACCCTGGATCACTTCCAGACCACCCTCGACGTGGAGCTCAAGAGTGACGGTTCGCCGGTCACCGTCGCCGACCGCGCTGCCGAGGCCGCGGCCCGCGAGATGATCGAGCGACGTTTTCCCGACGACGGCATTATCGGCGAGGAACTCGGCGTGGCGCGCGCCGATGCGTCCCGGCGTTGGATCCTCGATCCGATCGACGGGACCTTGTCGTTCATTCATGGCGTGCCCCTTTACGGTGTGTTGGTCGCCGTCGAAGAAGGCGACACTGCGGTCGTTGGCGTCATCCACTTTCCGGCGCTACAGGAAACGGTTGGGGCGGCGCGCGGAGAAGGTTGCTGGTGGAACGACGCGCGCGCTCGGGTTTCGGAAGTGAGCGAAGCCACAGACGCCTTGGTGCTGTGCACCCGGGCGGAAGAAATGGGGTCGCGCGGCCACGCCGATGGTTGGCAACAACTCGGCGAGAAGGTAGCCATGGTGCGAACCTGGGGCGATTGCTACGGCCACGCCCTGGTCGCCACAGGACGCGCCGAGGCGATGTTCGATTCGGTGCTGGCACGCTGGGATGCAACCGCACTGGCCCCTGTAATAGAAGAAGCTGGCGGCGTGTATACCGACTGGTCCGGAAAGGCCACGCAGATGAGCGACAGCGGCATCTCCACCAATCGTGCATTGGCGGTTGCCTTGCGGCGAATCGCCGGCGCCGCGTTACCGAGGGAACGATCATGATCATCGACACTGCGACACGGGAGCAGCTGGATTTCGACAAGGGCGGCGGATTGCTCCCGGTGGTGGCACAACACGCCGACACGGGTGAAGTACTCATGCTCGGCTACGCCAACCGGGAGGCCCTCGAGCACAGCCTCAGCTCCGGGAACCTGCATTTCTATTCGCGCAGCCGCGCCGTTCTGTGGCGCAAGGGAGAAACGAGCGGCAACATGCTCGCGCTCGACTCCTTGCACCGCGACTGCGACGGAGACGCCGTGGTGGCGCTGGTTAGGCCGCTGGGCCCGACGTGTCACACGGGGGCGCACAGCTGCTTCGATGCGTTGCCCACCCTGCCCCGGCTGGCCGCGGTAATCGACGCTCGCGCCGGCCTTGCGGCAGAACAAGAAGGCACAGCGGACAATAGTTCCAGCTACACCGTCAAGCTCCTGCGCAACCGCAACCTGCGCCTCAAGAAGCTCGGCGAGGAAGCCGCGGAGCTATCCGTCGCCTGCGCCGACGCCGAGCCCCGTCGGGTGGCGGAAGAAGCGGCCGATCTTTTGTACCATTCGCTGGTCGCCTGCCGATCGGAAGGCGTCCGGCTCGAGGACGTGCTCGGCATCCTGGCCGACCGGTTTGCTTCAGCTCCGCGACTTGCCCGGCCCGTAAGTAGCGTGCGACCCTCTCGGAGTTCCTGAACGGAATCGAGGCAGACAAATCTGGAGACTTTCGTGGGCAAAGGCGATCGAAAGACCCGACGCGGGAAGATCTGGCGACAAACGCACGGCAAATCCCGCTCGAGCAAGGAAGAGGCCGCGCGCGCGCGCAAGCGCCATGGGCCCAAACCTTCGCAGCTACAGCAAAAAAGCAAAGACTCCTAGCAGGCCGTGGCCTCCTAGGAGGGTGCTAACCCCAGCGCAGTTGACGACCTGATGCAGGCGTTTACGTTCCTCCACTGTGCCGACCTTCATCTCGGGGCACCGTTCCAAGGGCTGACCGACTTTCCTCCGGAGCTCGGTGCGCGGTTGCGCGAAGCACCCATCTCGGCGCTCGACCGCATCGTATCGACGGCGATCGAACGGCGTGTCGCGGCCGTCGTGATCGCGGGCGATGTATTCGACGCCGCCGATCGCAACTTGCGGGCCCAGATCCAACTGCGTGATCGGCTGCAACAGCTCCACGACGCAGGCATCCCGGCGCTGATTGCCGCCGGCAACCACGACCCGCTCGGCGCCGCTGTCGCCAGCATCGAGTACCCGCCCTCGGTCCACTTTTTCGATACCGAGGTGCAGGCCGTGCCGCTCGTCCGCGGGGAAGAAGTGCTGGCCCACGTGTACGGCGTTTCCTATGGCTCGTCGGAAGTCCGCGACAACTTGGCCGCCAAGTTTCCGTCAAACCCCGAGGGACCCTTCTCGATTGCCGTTCTGCATACCAACGTCGGCGACCGCCCGGGGCATGGCGCCTACGCCCCATGCTCGCTCGCCGAGCTCGAACAAAGTCGGTTCGACTACTGGGCGCTGGGCCACGTGCACAAGCGCGAGACGTTGCGCGCCGAAAAACCGATCGTGCACTACCCGGGGAACATCCAGGGGCTCCACATGAAGGAAGGTGGCCCGCGCGGCGCGACGGTGGTAGAGGTGTCGGCGGATGGTCGCGTCAACCTGAAACCGGTGTGGACCGAGAGGATCCGCTGGCAACGAGCGCGGACATCGATCGAGGACCTGAGGAGCATCGACGAAGTCATGGACAGCTTCGCCGCGATCAGTTCCGAGATCGCCGGTGAGGCTCCGGATCGGCTGCACGTCGTGCTCTGGTCTCTCGGCAGCCATGGCGCCCTGCATCACCAGCTGCGGCGGCCCACCGTTGCCGCCGATTTGCTCGAGGCTCTACGGGCCGAGCACGCGCCGTCGCCGCAGCCCGGTGCGGTCTGGTTGCAGCGAATCGACCTCGCGACGCGCCCGCTGCGCGACATCGAAGAGATGCGCAAGCAACAGGACCTCCTGGGCGACCTGCTGCGGCTGGCGGAAGAGGCTCGAGCTCATCCTCCGGATCCCCGACACGCCGATGTCGGCAGCAACCTCGAGCTGTCACCTCGGAACGAGGTCACCACGGCGATCCAGGACGGCATGGCCAAGCTCCTCGATGAGCCGCGGCTGGCGGCATTGCTGGGCTTCGATCCCTGGGACACGATCGACTGGCCGCGCTTGATACGCCGCGCCGAGGTCCTGGCGATCGACGGCTTGCTTCCCGACGAGGAGGCGGATTCATGATCTTCCGCCACCTGCATATCGACGGCTTCGGGATCTGGCGAGACCTGACGCTTGAAGAGCTCGACCCGGGGCTCAACGTGTTCGTGGCGCCTAACGAAGGCGGCAAAACTACTCTTATGACCTTCGTTCGGGCGGTTCTGTACGGCTTCAGGAAACGAGGCCATCCCGAGCGGTACTCGCCCCTGCGCGGCGGCAAGCACGGTGGCTTTCTCGAGGTCGACGCCGACGGCAAGGTGTATCGAATCAGCCGCACCACCGACAAGAGCTCGCGAGGCGCGTTGCAAATCAGCGGCGCCAACGGTAAGCCGCTTCCCGAGACGACGTTGGCAAGACTTCTTTCGGGAACCACGCGCGAGCTGTACGAAAACGTCTTTGCGTTCGGATTGGCGGAGCTGCAGAAGATCGAAACAATACGCACCGAGGAAATCGCCGCGCACATCTACAGTGCCGGTATGGCCGCCGCCGGTAGCGATCCCATTGGTTTTCGCGACCGCCTCGACGTGGAGCGCGGCAAGCTCTTCAAGCCACGTGGCAAACATCAGGAAGTGACGCAGCTGATGACGCGGATTCAGCAGCTGCGCCAAGACCTCGAGCCATTGCAGCAACTGCCCGAGGAACACGGCAACCTGCTGGAACAAAACGCCCGCTTGCGTCAACGACTCGAGGAGCTCGACGAGGCGCTCGACAAACAGCAACGTCGCCTCGACGCCGCCCGGCGGGCGCGTAGTGCTTGGGGCGACTACGAGGAGTTGCTGGCGGCGGAATCGTCGTTGGAGGCGCTCGGCGTGCCGCTGGAAAAGGCGGATTCAGCGGAAGCGGTCGAGCTTCTAGGCTCGGAGCAAAGCGCCGTCCTCGCCGAAGCCGGACGGGTTCGTGGCCTGCTCGCCACCGCCCCGCGGTTGCGTGAGTTGCGCGCCGCCGCTGACAAGCACCGGGCCGAGGCAGACTCAGCCAAGGCCGTTCTCCAATCGCACCTCAAGGACCTCGGCACCGGCTGGGACGTAGAGCGAATACTCGAAACCGAAGCGAGCCTCGAGCAGCGCGAGGCAGCACGCTCATTCGGCGGCAACATCCGCGAACATGAAACGGAGATCGAGAGCATCGCCGGACGGGCCGCCGAGGCGCACGACGCCTTCGAGTCGATCGTCAGCCGCAGCACGACGATCAGCAAGGAGGTCGTCATGCTCACCTGGGTAGTGGCCGCCGTCCTCACTTTGCTGAGCGTTTCCGTGCCCGCGTCGGTGCGCCTGCTCGTTGTGCCCGGCGTGGCGGGACTCGGCTTCGTGGCCGGTGTCGTCGCCACTTGGTTGCGGTATCGCGGCCAACACCAGCTCGACGACGAGCGCCTTGCGTCGGCGGAACGCGAGGAAACTCTGTGGTCGCAACACGTGCAAGCCGAGGAGCAGCTCAAGGAAAAACAGAAGGATTGGGAAGGGTGGCTGACGAAGCAGTCGCTCGATAAGAACCTCACAGTCGACGGAGCGCTCGACCTGCTCGACCGCGTACGCGAGGCACAAGAGGTGACGCGCCAACAGGAGGCCGCAGCTGAAAGCGACGAGAAGGCCCAGAATGAGCTCTCCGTGGCAGGCGGGCGCATAAACGCCCTGCTCGTCGATCTCGGGCGCGAGCCCGTGCCACTCGGCGAGCACTTACTGGAAGCCGTCGAGCCTCTGCTGGGACATCTCGGAACTCTGCAGGCCGATCTCGACTCCGCCGAGGACCATCAACTGCGCCTACGCAAGGAGATGCAGCAGTACGCCCAGGCACGCGCTGCACTGTGCGCCGGGGCGGGCGAGGAACGCCCGGAGGCGCTGCGGGCCCGACTCGAGGGGCTGGACCCTGATCAGATCCAGCGCCTCGTCGACGAGGCCGAGGGTGCTGTCGCCGCCGTTCGAGCACAGCGCGACGGTATCAACGAGCAACTCGGCGGGGTCGCCGAGCGAATGTCCCACGTCGAGCAGGACGTCGAGCTCGGAGAGCTGATGCTCGAACGTGAGCAAGCCCGGACATCGCTGTTGCAAGCGGTCACGGCGTGGACCGCATACACGGCCGCAGCAGCGCTCTTCGACCGGGCCAAGAAGGTCTACGAAGAAGAACGACAGCCCGATGTGCTACGCCTCGCTTCGGAGTATTTCGGCGCCATGACCCGGGGCGCCTATGACCGCGTCATGGCACCTCTGGGCGAGATCGATCTCGCCGTTCAGGAAGCGAAGAGCGGCAAGCGCAAGGGGCCGGCCGCACTCTCGCGCGGCACGAAGGAACAGCTGTACCTCTCGATGCGGCTGGCGCTCGCCGCGGTCTATGCCGACGAATCGGTGGCTCTACCGCTGGTCGCCGACGACATCTTGGTCAACTTCGACGATGAACGGGCGGCGGCCACGGCAGGGCTGCTGGGGACGTACGCGGCGCAGGGAAACCAAGTACTCGCATTCACCTGCCATCAGCGCGTCGCCGAGGTGTTCGGCCAACAGGCTCCCAACGCCCGCGTAATCGAGCTCCCGAGCCCGAGATAAGCGGGTATGGCCAGGTTGTGTGCGGCACACAGACGGTGTACTGATCCTCCGTGAGCGCTCCAGCGTCGCAACGCAACCCGACCATCCACAGGACCGCGCTGGGCGGTCACCGCCTCGAATACGCGCTCTGCCGCGTCCTGCCGGATACCGCCCTGGTTCTGCGCGACGTCCTCCGCGAGGCCGATCGGCTCTGGGCTGCCCACCTCGGGCCCGAGGCCTACGCCGAGCTGCGTCGGAGCGATGCGGGTGAGGAGTTTTTCACCGGGCGTGTCCGCCTCGAACCGGTCCCTCCGGAGCGCGAGATGGTCGCCGTCTGGCTGCCGTTTCCGCCCGCCTTCCGGGAGACCATCCGACCTCAATTAATCGACTGCATCGAAGCGTACGGGTCGAAAGACGAACCGTAGCCGCCGTGACGGTGAAAATCCGATGAACTTGACACCCCTGGGGGCCCCTTCTATTCTCACTTTGTTCGTTTTCAGCACCTCTTCTAGATTCCCTGCCGTTCCCGAGAGTAGGTAAAAAACGCTCCGGATCGGCGCCTCGCTGAGTCTCCGAATCGCTCGCAACGAGTGACCTGCTGGCAGCTTTTCGTGCGCCTTTTCCAAAGAAAATGACAGCACTCGAGTTCCACGGAGAGCACCCTAAGCTCGAACTGGCCCCCATACTCCGTGTCATCAAGTACACGGGCCTCGACAGCAACGCATTGGGCGACAACGACGTCGCTCGCATCCTCCAGCTCTATCGGCACTTCGAGAGCGATCCCGAGCTCATCATCGGCACGGAGGCGGTTTGCGCGCACACCGAGCTCGAGGCCGAGGAGCTCGAACGCCTGCTGTCCGAGCACCGCGCTCAAATTCCCTACTTGGGCTCTCCTGGGCACCCCATGGTTCCAGGCATCGGTCTGCGGATGATCCACGCCATCGCGGCCGGTGACGATCCGTGGGAGCAGGCCCATCAGCGTCTGTATACGCTCACGGAGATGTCCGAGAAAACAGGAATTAGTCTGGCGAGCTTGTCGAAATACCTCAAGGACCATCCCGACCGCATTCCCTCGCAGATAGTGGGAAAGATGCGAAAGTTTCCGCCCCAGGCGGTGAACACCTTCCGTCAGATCAAGATGGAGAACCTCGGACGCCGCTCCGGTGGTCGCCGCCAGGCACAGCGGCAGAAAGCGGCGGTCAACCGTCGCTTTGCGTCGCGGTTCGCTGATCTCGAGGAACAGGTCGACGCCGCCGTAGAAGTATCGAAGAGCCTGGCCAAGTCACTGAGCCACCTGTCGCGGCAGGTGCGGCGTGCTCGTATCATGGCGGAGTCCGCCGCCGAGCGCGCTCCCGGGCACGAGCCGGGGCGTCCCCGGCGCTCGGGTATCCAACGCCCGGACACCATCGTCGCCACCTGCAAGCGTGTCCTCACCGAGGTCGGCGGTCCCCTTCGAGTCGCCGACATCACCGACCGCGTGATCGCCCTGGGCGCCGATATCCGCGCCAAGAACCCCAACGTCACCATTTCCTCGATCCTCTCGTCGTACGACGACTTCGTCCGCGTCAAGCGCGGCTACTATCAGCTCGCCGAGCCCGAACCCGGTCCGGATCCGGTGGTCGTCGATCACGACGTCGACTCGATCGCCGGCCTCCCGACGGCCGGCTGATCGGCGGGCGGACCACCGCCCGCCCGGCGTCCCTCGCGGTTCACGACGTTTTTGTCTTTGCGGCCGCATGTCTCATGTGGCACAAATGTGCCTATGAAACACTGCCTATGAGCAGTCGATGGTAGGTATAATCCACGATATGAAACTGTCTCACCTCTCGCAGCCGAGGAGGGTGCTCTAGCACGCCCATGTCAGTGGCAGGAACCCCGAGCGTAGACAAGTTGCATCGAGCCGAGTTGGTCGCTGCCGCTGTGGAGCGGAACCGCGATATATGGGTGCGCATGGCTTTGCGGATCACCGCGAACCTACATGATGCCGAGGACGCGGTACAGGAAGCGATTTCGCGGGTTTTGACCGGCCCGGGAAACCTGCACGATGCCGACTCGGCCGGACGTTATCTGACACGTAGCGTCAGCCACTGCGCCATCGACCGGGTACGTGCCCGCAGCCGACTGACCGGCTTTGCCGAGGCCGACGAGCCCGGCCCACGTTTAGCTCCAGTGGCCCCCAACCAGGAAGCACGCCTCGTTTCGCGCGAAGAGACCGCTCTTGAAAGGGAGAAACTTCGCCGCATGCTCGCCGAGCTTCAAACGCTGCCGAAACACCAGCGTGAAGCGGTTGAATTGCTCGTCTTGCGCGAACCGCCGCTGAAGCTCAGGGAGGCCGCGGAACTGACCGGAGCGCCGATATCGACGCTACACAGCCGTCTTCAATCCGCCCTCGACAGCCTGCGGAAATTACTGTCGGAAAAGGCATACTGAGCCCGTTATCAGCACAATGAGGGCGAAGGCGTGCGACCTTCGTAAAAACCCGAAAAACCATGACAAATACGATGTTGTTGAACTCTGAAGAGCTTCTAGCGCTGGTGCACGGGGACGCCGAACCGGATCGCCTCGCCGATCTGCTCGATAGATTGGAGCGTTGCCCGCAGAGCACAGCGGCCCTCCAGGTACTCGTCACCCTCAGAGCCCACCGCGAGGAGGCGCTCGAGACCCTCCGCTTCGCTGCGGAACAAGAACACGCGATGCCGATCCCGCAACCGGCCGGCGTCACAACCCTGCCGACGGGCTGGGCGTTGCAGGGGTTGCGGTTGGCCGCATCGGTCGCCTTGGTCACCTTGGTCGGTATGTGGGCGCTGAGCGCGCCTGTGACGTCTGTTGAAACGGTCGTGCAAGAACGCCCGGCAGGCTTCGCAGCGCTGGCAACCAACGAGTTCCTCGACTTCCTAAAGACCCCTCGTGTTGAGCTGACCTCGCAAGGCGAGCGTGGGATGATCGCCCAGGCTCGACAGCTGATCGAGCAGGACCGGGCGGCTGAAGCCGCCGAGCTCTTGATCGCTCTCGACAGCGACGATGGTGACGCCAGGCTGTTTCTCGGCATGGCGCAGTTCTTCTCAGGCCAGCATGCCGCTGCGATGGACACGCTGAGCCCCCTCCATGATTTCGAAGACGCCTTCATTTCACGCCAGGCGCAATGGTACGAGGCCAACGCCCTGTTGGCTCTCGAGCGCCCGCTGGAATCGCTCATTCTGCTCGCCAGGCTGAAGAGTGGTCCGCGGCGTGTGCTGCAGCAAGAAGCGGCCGACAAGCACGCCGAAGTGGCCGCGGCGCTGGGCCTGAAGCCCGGAGCGTGACGAGCGAGTAGTAGCAACCTGCTGAAACCCGGCTGAACGACAAGAGCGGAGAAGGTGCCGAAATGTCGGCACCTTCTCCTTTTTTCTGTCCGCTGGCGCCGGATTGGAGTTGCCGCGCTTTGGTGGACGGTTTCCCGCTCACATTTCAAGCGATCTGAGCGTGCCTCCTTTCGTACCCCATGGGCGAGTCGTAGTCCAGGGGTGAGTGTCTGCGACGCGGGTTGTAGAAGCCCTCGATGAACTCGAAGACGGCCATGCGGGCTTCCGCCTGGGACCTGAACCGCCGGCGGTTCAGGAGCTCGCACTCGAGGGTGGCGAAGAAGCTCTCGCACATCGCGTTGTCGTAGCAGTCACCGGCTGATCCGGTCGACGGTCGCACCCCGACCTCCTGGCAGCGCTGACCGAAGGCGATCGACGTGTACTGCGTACCTTGGTCACTGTGATGAATCACCTGTTGGGGCCGTCGTTGCGAGATCGCCATGTTCAGCGCCTCGAGCACGAGCTCGGTGCGCAGATGGGTCGCCATTGACCAACCGACAACGCGACGGCTGAAGACGTCCACGACGACCGACAAGTACAAGAACCCTGCCCACGTTGGGATGTAGGTTATGTCCGCCACCCAAAGCCTGTCGGGGCGGTCGGCTCTGAACTTGCGCTCGACCAGGTCCGGAACTGGGCGGGCTTCCCGATTTCGCCGCGTTGTCCGAACGCGTCGCCTACGGCTGACGCCTTGCAGGCCTGCACGTCGCATCAAGCGCCCCACACGCTTGCCGCCAACACCCACACCGTCGGCTCGCAGATCGGCGTGGATCCGAGGGCGACCGTAGGTGCCTCGGCTCTCCCTGTGGATCGCTTCGATCCGTGCCTGCAGCTTTGCGTCCGCCCGCGATCGAGCCGACGGTTCCCGCCGGCGCCACGCGTAGTACCCGCTGGTGGAGACCTCCAGCACACGGCACATCGTGGCAATCGGATACTTCGCCTGGTGACCGCTCACGAACTCGAAGACTTCGGCGGTACCGAGTCGGTCTCCCGAGCGAACCAGGCCGCGGCTTTTGAAAGGATCTCCCGCTCTTGCTTCAGCTGGCGGTTCTCTTTCCGCAGCCGCCCCAGCTCCTCGCGCTCAGCAGTGCTGAGCCCTTCGGCGCTGCGGCCTTCGTCGCGGTCAGCCTGCTTGATCCACTGGCGAATCGTCCAGTACGACGGCTCGAACTCCTTGGCCAGCTCGGCGACGCTCCGCCCAGCTCGTGCCACTTCTATGATCCGCCGCCGAAACTCCGCCGGGTACGGCCCTCTTGTCCTTGGCATCCTGAACACCTCCCGTGTACGTCGTAAGGTGTCCACGAAATCGGGTCAAGTCCAGATCTGCGTCGTTGGAAGCTCGGCAACCGCACCCCGAATCCTCCCTGAGCCTTTGCTCGGGCGGGTTTCGGCCCCTGACGGCGACGGTGGCACGGAGCTTGCTCTTCTAGGAGGCAGAGCAAACCGCAGCCAAAGGAGAAGCTCGTGTCACGAATCATCAAACCCATCGTTTCACCCGGCGGCCACATACTTGTGGTTTCGGGAGCAGCATTGTGGCTCGTCGCCGCGCTGCTGCTTTCTGCCGCGCCCGGAGGCGCGACCGCTGCTGAGAACGCGGGGCAGGAGATCCCTCTCGCCCAGTTCGAGGAAGTCGAAGGCGTTCCGGGAGTCTTGTACCAGCCGCGCGTCTCCACCAGCCTCGACGGAACGCTGTATGTGGTCGACGACGGCAACCAGCGCGTCTTGCGCCTGATCTCCGCTCCTGGACACAAATATAATCGGGCTGCTGCTGTATATGGGTCGAAGGGTACCGGTCCGGGTGAGCTGCTCAAGCCGCGCAGCGTCGCCGCAGACGTTGAGGGGAACGTCTTCGTCGCCGATGTCCGCGGCAACCGCATCAGCAAGTACATGGCGGACGGTACCTATCTGACCTCGGTCAACCTGCCGATCGTATCGGCGGTCCTGGTCGACCCGGAAGGTCGCGTCCTGGCGTATCCGGGTCGCGGGACGGCGCTCATTACCCGTTTCAGCAACGACCTGACGAGCGAAGAGTCCTTCCTCGAGAAAGGAACGCGGCACCGGTCGCCCCAGGGCGCATTCATCGCCATCGATGCCGCAGGCCGCCTGTACTTCCTGGACCAGGAGTCGCTCCAGGTGAAGGTATTCGATCGGGACTTCAACCAGATCAACGAATGGCCCGTCGACCATCCCGGTTTTCGTGAGCTTGTCGCCCAGGAGCGCGCGGCGTTCGCCGCCCGCATGGAAGCCCGGGGTGCACGGGGCTCCGCCAGCGTCGTCTCGTCGATGGCTGTTGATCCGCAAGGCGAGCGGCTGGTGCTCACCTACCTGGTCTCCGGACCGGACCGAGAGAAGATCACGCACGTTTCGTTGTACTCCGCGGACGGCGTCTTCCAGTGGACAGAAGTACGCGACAAGAGAATCAGCACCGCCTCGCCGCTTGCCGATGGCACGTGGGCCGAGGGGGACATGGAAGCGATTTCGGTGTGGGGACCGCAATCAGCAGGAACGTCGGAAAACTGATGATCAGGCCCTCGAGCAACGACCTTGAAGAGGAATTCAACGCTTCGCAAACATACAAGGAGAAGAAGATGAGCAAGGGAACACGGAGCCGGAGCTGGCTGGAGGTGGGCATCGCGATCTCGACCGTCATCGTGTTGGGAATCGGCGCCCTTCTGGTGGCAACCCCGGCCTATGCCGGCGGCACGGACTGCGGCGAAGAGTGCTACCACGAATGCGAGTATGATGGCGGATGCGTCGGCTATTATGCGCAGGGCAATTCCGTCACCTTCATCTGTGAGGACGGCGACATCACGCTCCAAATGACCGTGGCGCTCGGCGCCGACTAGGGCTCGTCCGTTTGTGGCTGCGGTAGCGCGCGCCGGCCGGTGGGTCTTCCCCCTTGCACCCGCCGGCCCGCGTGCCGCCGTCTGAAGCCGGTATCCACGGAAGGGCTAGCAAGCGTTTGGCGCGTTAGAACCTTCAGGTTCCGGCCCTTCCCCACCTTGTTAGAATAGGCTGATGAACTCCGAGCTTCGACCCAGCGCATCCCAAGAGCACGACAGCGGGCCGCCCCGCCTGGATATCGCGTGCCGCGCGGATCGTCATACTGCTTGGGGGTAGTCGGAATTGCCGCGGAAATCGGGATCTTGTCGTACAAGCGGCTGTCGACAGCCGACCCTGCGCCGGGCCCGCCGCAGGGCGCCCAGGCGCTGCCGGGTCCCCTTCCGGCGGGCACGATACTGGGCGGACTGGAGACCCGGGATTTCGAAGACACCACCGGGCCATTTACCGAGCAACTGCAGCAACCGCCGACGATCGTGTTTCTGTTCACCACCACCTGTCCGACATGCCAGCAAACGATGTCGGCCTGGAACGACTTCTACGCCGAGACGGCAGCGTCCAACGGCGGCGCACAGATCGTCGGATTGTCACTCGATCCGTTACAGGACACGCGAGACTTCGTCGCCGCGTATGGCGTCGAGTTTCCGGTTGAGGTCGTGATCGATCGCCGCAGCCTCGACGCTCAGATCAGACCGGTCTACGTGCCCCAGACCCTCGTTTTGGATGCCGACGGAGTGGTATTGAACGCCTGGACAGGGCTGTTCGAAGGAGAGATCCCCGGCGGTGTGGCCGTGGCCACCGCACCGCGACAAACCGGGTCCGGTAGCCACTAGCCCGAGCCCGGATCCGGACTTCGAGGAGATACGTCCCGAGCGGGCGCGAGGGGGTGTAAGGACAAGGCGCGCGCCGATTCGGGCGCGGAGGTGTACTTGATCGTACGTCGAGCACCCGAAACAAGCGCAACGCAGTCCTCACGCACCCTCGCGCCCGCTCGCCGCTTTAGCTGACGCCGTAGCGGCGTAGCTTCGACTGCAGCGTCGTCCGCGGAATTTGCAACATGCGGGCCGCGCGGCTCACGTTGCCCTTGGCCATCGCCAGGACACGTCGTAGATGTGCCGCGTTGTCAGGTCGAGACTCAGCGAATCGTGGCGCGGTCCGCCCGAAACGGCCGCCGGGCCGCTGCCCGATCCGTTGCTTCCCACCGAGGTATGCACAGCCGCGCCATCGCCGTTGGACCTGGCGACGGCGTTGCCGTTGCCGCCATTGCCGCGCAACCAACCGGGGGTGTCGCGAAGAGAGGCCAAGAGAGCCTGTGGATCGATGCCCTCGACGTCCCGATCGCGGTCGCCGTTCGCGGGCTTGTGGCGGCTGCCGTTCGACCCGGCGGCGGAACGACGCGCACCCTTGCTGGCTCGCCTGGTGCCGTTCCCATTGCTCTTGGCGCTGCGCGACGTGGCAGTGTGAAAAGGCCTGGCGAGCTGTGGAAGCGGAATGTCGCCGATCCGACCCTCGCAGCTCGTTGCCGCCGCCCGCAGCACCAGATTGCGGAGTTCTCGGGCGTTACCGGGAACCGGATACTCGATCAGGTGGTTGAGCGCACTCAAGACGATCTCGAGAGAGTGCCCCCACTGCTCTTCCAGAACCGAGACGAAGTAGCGGGCGAGCACCGGAATGTCCTCCGGCCGTTCACGCAGCGGCGGAATGTCGATCGTCAGGGGTGTGAGCCTGTAGTACAGATCGCTGCGGAAGCGTCCGCCGGCCACTTCGGTCGCCAAGTCTCGATTGCTGGCTGCGATGACGCGTACGTTGATGCGCCGCATCCGGCCCTCGTCACCGAGTTGTTGGATCTCACCGTATTCCAAGACGCGCAGCAAAGCAGCCTGCAGGGTCGGACCCATCTCACCGATCTCGTCCAGGAACAACGTGGCGCCGTCGGCCATTTCGAACCGGCCGCGCTGATCACGAACCACACCGGTGAACGCGCCGCGCCGGTGACCGAACAATTCGCTGACGATCAATTCGTCGGGCACCGCGGCGCAGTTAATCGGCCATAGCGCGCGGTCGCTACGTGAACTCAGGCAGTGCAGCGTTTGCGCAATGAGCTCCTTGCCCACGCCGGTCTCGCCCTGAATCAGGACGGGTTCATCGAGAGCTGCGTAGCGACGCGCCAGAAGCTCGACGTAACGGATCTCGGCACTGCAGCCGACCATGACTTGCGAAGGCGAGGCCTCCCTCAGGCAGCGGCGCGCTTCTCAGGTCGCCAGCAGGTCAGCCACCGCGGTGGCTCGCTCGTGCGCCGCTCCGTTGGTGGGCTCCACCGTTTCCAAACCCACGGTGCCGCAAATTCGTCCGGCGAGGTCTACCGGCACCTCGACACCGTACGGGTAACGCTCGGGATGCACGCCCGCCGGAGCTTCGACCGTCTGCGCCCGCAACGTCGCCCACGCACGGCGCGCTCCCGGAACCGGCAAACACGCGCTTGCGGCGGCCGCCAGCGCGGCATCGCGATCAGATCCCTGCGGAGGACGACACAAAATATCCAGTAGTCCAGACTTGGCCAGACTTGTGGCCTGCATCATGGCTCACCTCCCCTTGCTTGCCTCCCCCATCGTTCAGGGACACTTCGGCCCTATGCCGGATAACGGTCGAAGGGCCTCCCTTACGACGGGCGCCAGCGTATGGCCATGAATAGATGCTCCTGGACTGCGTTGACCATAGCTAGTGCGCTACAAACACTGCACCAAGTAATCGAATAATTCCAGGCCCTAGCTCTCAAAACATTCTACAATCGGTCAACTTGAGTTGCCTCTGGCGGCTTCTGCACGTGAGTTCCCCCTATAACAGGGTGCTCAGCACCCTGCCAATCTGCGATTGGAGAGATCGATGCACATCCGGCGACTCGCCATCGGAACTCTAATCATCACCTCATTGATGCTGTTCGCGCCGGCGCCCGCCAACGCCGGCCCCGAGCTGACGTTCGTTCTCGGCGCCATGATCGGCGACTCGTTGACCGATGTGCTTCAGATTCGCTCGAACGATCTGACGGAGGGCTTCGAGAATGCCCCGATATACGGCGGCCGTGTCGGCTGGAGCGCCTTCCCGTTCGCCATCGAAGGCAGCCTGCTGGTCAGTCCCAGCGGCATCAACATCACCAACGTCGGCTCTCTCGACGCCCGGCTGATCTACGCGGAAGCCGAGATCCAACTCCTGATTCTCCCCGGCCCGGTCTCGCCGTTCATCGGCGGTGGTCTGGGAATCCACAACATACGGCTCGACATCGGCACCCAGCTCAGCGAGACGACGATCGGCTATGTTTTCGGCGGCGGCTTGAAGGCCGCATTCGGCTCACTCGGGATTCGGGTCGACATCAAGGACCACATAACGCCCCTCGACGTTACCCAGCTAGACGACGCGTTCATTGCCGCGCTCGGCATCGCGGAAACTACGCGCAGCCACAACGTCGAGTTCTCGGGTGGGTTGTCGATTCGCTTCTAGTGTCCTGAGTCCCAAGTTCGTTGCATATCGTGGCATGCGAGACCGGGTCGAATCGCAGAAGGCCCGAGGACGGCGATGCCATCCGCTCGAGGCCGGTGGAGTCGTCGCGCAGGACGGGGAGTTTCTGGGGTGGAGCGATCGGCGGGTGACGGGCATCGGGGGCGCGTGATTGACGGTGCACGTCGCGTTCTCATCCACTCGTCTCGTTGGTTGCCCATAGCACCTACGGCGACATGCGAGCCCCCCGCTTACCCAATACCCGTCACCCGCCGACCTGTTGCTTCGCAAATCGGACAACTAGCACGACGGAATCGCCTGTCCGGAGCTCCCATCGTTACGTCAAGTTTGCCGAGAGGTGGCCCGCCGGACGGACTCGGTGCACAGGGACACAGTTCTCGCTACCCACGTGCGTCTTGCCCACGTCGGAAAGATCCTTACCGGATCGAGGGGAGTGGCAGTGACGGGGGTCGGGTAAGCGGGGGCTCGCATGTCGCCGTTTGTAGCGCGGACAACCAACGAGACGAGTGGATGAGAAATACGACATGCATCGTCAATCACGCGCCCCGCGCGCCCCCGACCCCCGTCACTGCCACTCCCACCGCCCCATGGTGGCGCCCTCACGCCGACAGGTGGCGGCGGAGGAAGCTGGTAACTAGGTAGGCGTCGACAAAGTAGAACGGCAGCTTGCCGAGCGTATAGTGACCGCAGGGCAACACGATCCGCCGAAAATCGACTTCAGATCGATGCAAGGCGTCGACCAACGCTTGCGAGTGCTGCGGCAGAAAGATCGGGTCGTAGGCGCCGGAGATCAGCATCAACGCCGGTCGGGCGTCGGTCAACCGAGCTGCGAAGTTGGACGGCGATATGGGCGCCCAACAGCGCCGCAACGTGGCGAGATCGACATGCGGGTCGAGGCTCTCCTGAACGACGTGCTTTGTGGCGAGCCCGGACCACACGACGTCGGCGAAGTCACCGGCGACGTGGTTGAAAACCGCGGCGCTGACATGGGAATCGTGGCTCAACGCCAAGAACCCGACGCACGAGCCCAAGCTCGTGCCGAACAACCCGACCCTCCTGTAGCCCCGGTCGAGCAGCCAACCAACCAGTTGCCGCGTTTCGATGACCGCGCGGCGGATCGATCGCAGGGTCAGTCCCAGCTCGGGACCCACCATCGCGTCGGCGCGGAGCATGCCGTGCGGCCGCCGCTCCTCGTGGTACGGCAACGTGAGGCGGAGGGCCGTCAAGGCCACAAAGATTGAGAATTCGGCAGGCCTTGACCAGCGACTCGCTGTCCGCGTTCCACTGCGGAATCACGACCACCGCTCGACCGTTCGCGCGAGTTGACTCGAACAGGCGAGCCGATACCCGATTCACCTCGGGCTCATCGGCAGGGAAAGGTGAATCAAAGCGCAGCCGGTGCCCGTCGAACTCGACCGACCTCATCTCGGGGGCTTGGTAGAAGCGCTCGCTGCGACCCACGAGCTGTGCCGCCAATCGCGGCAATCCCCCCTCCGGCGGGACGCCGCCGAATTCGTCTCGAATGAGTCCGTCGAGCCGCCGCAGGCCCCAGCGGAATTCCTGCGGCAGACGCTCGTCGGCATCGTCAGCAAAAATCGAAGTTTCCCAACGAAGGAAGAGGCGGCGTACACAGGAGTTCGGTGGCAAGGAGGGGAAAGCTGACACAGCCGGCACGGCGGATGCTAGCAATCACGACGACAGATCGCTACGCTCCTCAGCGAGCGTCGAACCAGGAGAGGTCATCATCAGCAGGTCGCAGCAACCATACCGCCGCACGAAAATCGTTTGTACCCTGGGTCCGGCGACTGAGACACGGGAGCAAATTCGTGCGCTTTTCGACGCCGGGATGGACGTCGCACGCCTGAACTTCTCGCATCAAACCATCGATTGGCACCGACAACGGGTGGCGATGATCCGCGAGCTGGCTCAAGAGACCGGCTACCCGATCGGCATCATGCAGGACCTGCCGGGTCCCAAGGTGCGCGTCGGCGAGATTCCTTCGGGCCCCATCGAGTTGAAAGCAGGGCAGGAATTCCTGCTCACCACCGACGGCGGCGACGGCGACGTCCACCAGGTTTCCGTCAACCACCTGACGCTCGACCAGGAAGTCGAGCCTGGTGACCCGATCCTGCTCGCCGACGGCACGGTGAGGTTGCGCGTCCTGCGCATCGAGGACCGCGGCATCGTCTGTGAGGTCATGGTCGGGGGGCAACTCACTTCTCACAAGGGAGTGAACCTGCCGACCCGCTCGTTGTCGTTGCCGGCTGTTACCGACTACGACAAGGAAGCCCTCCTGGCCGGCCTCGACATGGGGGTCGACTTCGTCGCCCTGTCGTTCGTTCGTTCGCGCGAGGACGTCGAACTGGCCCGGGAGCTCATGGAGGAGCACGGCAATCACGTGCCGATCATCGCCAAGATCGAAAAGCATGAGGCCATCGACAACCTCAACGAGATCATCGACGCGGTAGACGCGGTCATGGTGGCGCGCGGCGACTTGGCCGTTGAGATCCCGCTGTGGGACGTGCCCCAGGTGCAAAAGCGCGTAATCCGCGCCGCCAACAACGCCGCCAAGCCGGTGATCACGGCGACGCAGATGCTGCTGTCGATGGTCGACTCGCCCCGCCCGGCGCGCGCCGAGACCAGCGACGTTGCCAATGCCCTCTACGACGGTACCGACGCCGTGATGCTGTCGGAGGAAACGGCCATCGGAAACTACCCGGTGGAAACCGTCGAGGTGATGGCAAAGATCAGCGTGGCAACCGAAACCAAGATCTTCGAGCCCGGGTACTACATGACGCTGCCGGTGGATCGCCGGCACCTGGTTCCCGACGCAGTCGCAGCGGCCGCCTGCATGCTGGCCCGTCACCTCGATGCGACGGCGTTGGTCGTCCCGACGCGCACCGGGAGCACCGCAGCCAAGATCGGCGCGTGCCGGCCGCCGCAACCGATCGTGGCGATCGGAACCCATCGCGAAGCCGTCGGACGCATGACCATCCTGTGGGGCGTGGTGCCGATCTTCGGCGAGGAACCGCTCACCCATGAGTCGATGCTCCTGGAAGCCGAGCGCCGCGCTGAAGCGGCCGGGTTGATCAAGAAGGGAGACCTCCTCGTGATCACGGCCGGGTTCCCGGTAGGCGGACCGGGAAGCACCAACACCGTTACTGTGAAGACCGCCGGCGAGCAGCTCAGCACCCTCAGCGCCGATTAATGCGTCGCGTCGAGGCCGACCTCGTGTTTCACGCGGGGCGGTTCCGTCCCGACGTCGCGTTTCTCGTTGACGATGCCGGGCGGGTTGCCGATATCGGACCGGCTGCCGAGCTGGAGGAGACCGATCCGGCGGCAACCCGGGAGTACACCGGCGCCATTCTCCCCGGCGCGGTAAACACCCACAGCCACGCGTTCCAGGTACTTCTGCGCGGGCGTGCCGATGCGGCTCGCGACTTTCGCGACTGGGTCGACAACTACATGTACCCACTGTCGCTGTCGCTCGACGAAGCGGGCCTGGCCCTCGCATCGCGCCTGGTGTTCGCCGAAATGCTGAAGAACGGCGTTACCACGGTGGGCGAGTTCTTCTACCTGCACAACGCGCCGGATACCGAGGACTGCAAGCCGCGCCGCAACCGAAACGCCAATATCGTGATCGCCGCGGCGCGCGACGTGGGAATCCGCATTCACCTGCTTCGCTGTTTGTACGATCGAGCCGATCGCCCGGGACAGAGAAGGTTCTTCGAACCGGCGGACGAGGCGATTTCGGCTACCCAAGAGCTGGCCGACGAAATGGCCGGGGACCCGCTGGTTACAGTGGGTATCGCCGCGCACTCGTTGCACGGCGCAACGGCCGAGGGTATTCAGGCGGCCGCAGCCTACGCCGCGGCGGCCGGCAAGCCTTTCCAGATTCACATCGCCGAGGAGGAGCACGATCTCGACTACGCCCGTCAAAACTACGGCACCAGTCCGGGCCGCGTTCTCCGAGAGCTCGGCGTGGTATCGGAGAACTTGTGCGTGGTGCACGGCGTCTGGCTCGACGCCGAGGAGATCGCCGCCCTCGGTGAGGCCGGAGCGAAATGTGCTTACAACCCGATCAGCAACATGGCCCTCGGCGACGGCGTGACGGACATTCCGGCGATGGTCGAGGCCGGGATGACGGTGGCGCTCGGCTGCGACGGCCCCGGCGCCAACCACCAAGTCAACGTGTGGCAAGAGATGCGCTTCGTCGAATGGTTGCAGCGCGTGTCGCGGCGGCGCATGAACGTAGTTGCGAGCAACCGTCGAGCCACCACCGCCAACTACTGCTTCGAAATGGGCACGGTCAACGGCGGCCGTGCGTTGGGGCTGCCGATCGGCACACTGGAAGCCGGCAATTGGGCCGATTTCGTTGTCCTCGATACCTTCGACCTGTCGCTACTGCCGCACCATGGGCTCGATCACGAGGCCCTGCTCCACAACACCGTCAACGCGATGGCCGCCCGCAGTGCGGTGTCGCACGTCGTGGTCGGCGGCGACGAGGTCGTTCGCGACTCGCGGCTGACGCGAACCGACGAGCGCGAACTGGCGCGCACCGCGGCACAGTGGCACTGTTAGCGTCAAGGGGCATCTGAGTGAACGAACAACCGTCAGCGACTGCGACCCGACCGGTTCTCGCCAGGAAAGTAGAGCTCTTCACCGAATCGGTGATTCGCGAGATGACGCGCAAGGCGATGGTTCATGGCGCGATCAATCTGGCCCAGGGCTTCCCCGATTTTCCCGCCCCCGAGATCATCAAACAGGCAGCGGTGGACGCGATCAATGGGGAGGTTAACCAGTACGCGATTACCTGGGGCGCCAAGAGCATGCGCGACGCCCTCGCCGCCAAGTTGTTGCGACACGACGGGCTGGAAATCGACCCGGAACGCGAGCTGACCGTCACGTGCGGCGCCACGGAGGCGATGATGGCGACGTTAATGGCGCTCATCAATCCGGGCGGCGACGAGGTCGTGGTGTTCGAGCCTTTTTACGAGAACTACGGCCCCGATGCCATTCTGTCGGGTGCCACGCCGCGGTTCGTGCCGCTCGAGCCGCCGGATTGGTTGTTCGACCCGGAGAAACTCGAGGCGGCGTTCAGCGACAAGACGAAGGCGATCGTCATCAACACGCCCAACAACCCCACCGGCAAGGTGTTCTCCGACGACGAACTGCAGATCATCGCCGACTTGTGCCACCGCTTCGACGCAATCGCCGTGACCGACGAGATTTACGAGCACATCATCTACGGCGATGAGGATCGTCCCTTGGCCCACCGCTCGATGATCACGTTCGACGGAATGCGCGATCGCACCGTGGTCATCAACGGCATGTCGAAGACGTACTCGGTAACCGGGTGGCGGGTCGGTTGGACAGTTGCCGAACCACGGATTACCGAGTCAATTCGCAAGGTTCACGATTTCCTCACCGTCGGCGCGGCGGCGCCTCTGCAGGCGACAGGAGCTACGGCGCTGGCCCTGCCCGACGGCTACTACGACGACCTCGCGGCCAGCTATCGCGCTCGTCGCGACCTCTTGTGCGAGGCATTGCAGGACGCGGGTTTTGGCCTTCGCGTCCCCGATGGCGCCTACTACGTGATGACCGACATCAGCGCCTTTGGTTTCGCCGACGACGTCGAGTTCGCCGATCACTTGGTATCGGAAATCGGCATCGCCGTGGTACCCGGATCTTCGTTCTACAGCGAAACAGGAGGAGACTCCCAATGGGTGCGCTTCGCCTTTTGCAAGAGAAGGGAAACATTGGAAGCAGCCGCCCAGCGACTTGCGCGGCTAAGGTAGCAGGCCACGGCCTGCTAGCGAGGAGAACCCGAAATGTCCGTCCTCAAGCAGATTACGGTGTTCCTCGAGAACGTCCCCGGACGCCTGGCCACGCTCTGCGACACGCTGCAACAGCAGGGTGTCAACATACAGGCGATGACCACCTCGGAGGCGGCGGAATACGGGGTCGTTCGCATGATCGTCGACAACGTCGAAGCGGCAACTGAATCATTGCGGGTCGTCGATCTTCCGTTCTCGACAGTGGACGTCCTGGGCGTCGAGGTGCCCAACGAACCCGGGGCACTCGGCCAGGTCGCCGTGCGGCTCGCCGAATCGGGAATCAACGTCGACTACGCGTACGTAACGGCGGCGGTGAGCTCGGGACAGGCGCTGTGCGTCTTCAAGGTACCCGACCCCTACACGGCCGACGAGTTGATGTCGGCAGCGGCGGAAAGCTAGCGTTAGCAAGTGTGGTGGTTACGGGCGAGGGCGTAGGGACGAGCCGACGACGGCGAATACCGCAGCGGACGCGACGACCGACGGGAAAACCTGATGGATCTGTTGGAGGGCGGGGAGGGCCGCTGTAACCGATCCCCACAACACGACCACGGCCCCGCCTACGGCCATCGACGATAAGGCGGCGGAGGCGTTGCCGCGCCAACCGAACAAAGCAGCAAGCAACGGGGCACCGAAGCACGCCGCGTACAGACTGCCGGAGAAGATCGTCAGCGACAGGATGTCGCCCGGCGGCCGCAACGCCACCACGGCCGTGACCGAAGCGAAGACCACCACCTGGAATCGGGTGAAGCGCAACGAGCGCATGTCATCGAACCCCCCCCAGAAGACTTCGACGAAGTCACGCTGCAACGCTCCGGCGAGCACCAGCAACACCGAGTCGATCGACGACATCGCAGCGCCCAGCAAAGCCGTCAAAATCACCGCGGCGGCAAGCCCACCGATGATGTCGGGGTTGGTCAACAGGGCCGGGACGATGGCGTCGGTTTCGGCAACCGCTCCTTCATCGAGTATTCCGCGGGCCAGCGCTCCCAGCGGCAAGAGGCACAGGTAAGAAAGCCCGATAGCCGCCGGCGCCACGATCATGGCCCGCCGCAACGCGGTCTCGTCACGCAATGCGAAAAAACGCGACACCTGCCGCGGCTCGACGAGGAACTTGGCGCCGCCGGCGAACGCCACACCGACCAGCACCGCCCATGGCATGGTTCCGGTGCTCGCCACAAGAGCCTCGCCGAGCGGCCGCCCGTCCGGGGCCGTGCCCGGTGTCGCCGCGACCCGTTCAATCAGGCTTGTCCACCCTCCTCCCGCACGGACGACGCAGAACAGTAGATAGGCGCTTCCCACCAGCATCAGCGCCCCTTGCACGGCATCGGTGTGGACCACGGAGATAAATCCGCCGAACACCGTGTAGAAAACGACGATCACGAAGACAACGGCAACTCCGGCCTCGTAGGGAATGTCCAGGTAAGCTTGCAACGTTCCGCCGATGCCCTTGAACACCGCCGTCATGTAGGTGATCGACGAGACCAGGATGACGCCGGCGGCGGCTACGCGAACCGCTTTGGAGGCGTAATGGGCGCCGAGGTACTCGGCAACGGTAAGCGCGCCGTGTTGCTCGGTGGCGCGGCGCAGCCGCGGTGCCACCAAGTGCCACGAGGCGGTCGCCATGATCAGCAGAATCAGCCCCATGGCGAGCCACGAGAAGCCAATGTCGTACGATTCGCCGGCGAAGCCGACGAAGCTGTTCGTCGAGAAGAATGTAGCGTAGAACGAAAGGCCGAGAGCAACACCGCCCATGGCGCGGCCACCCACGTAGAAGTCGGCGGTACCGTGGGTCGCACGGTGGCCTTGCCACGCGTATCCGATGATCAGCAGCAGATAGACAAGCAGGGCGGCGAGCGCCAAGCTGTGGTCGCCGATCCATGCCCCCATCAGCGGCCGCCTCCAGCACCGGGTCCGCGCTTCCAAGCGTACACAGCGTTGACCACGACGACGACAACCATCGCCGCGGCGATTGCGATGACCCCTGCGCCCACACCGACCATGGGCGGCACTGTAACGCATCGTCAAGGAGCGGCAACGCCGCGGCTGCACCCTTTGGTGGCGTTGGCAGACCCATCACACTTCGACCACGGCCTGATGCAGGCCCGCTACGGCGTCACCGTGACTTCAGGTAGCATGGGCCCATCATGGTGCCGCATGCCATCATCGTCGACTTCGCCATCGCCCTCCTGGTCGTCTCGGTCGGCTTCGATATGCTGGCCGCCATCGTCGAGGATCGGGGCCTTCGGGTCGTCTCGTGGTGGACGCTCCTGCTCGGCACGATGGCCGCCGCCCTGTCGGCGGTTTCGGGTTACGCGACCGCATCGGAGCTCAGTGTGGCCGGGCAGGCTTCCGAAACCGTCGAGCTGCACCGTTACCTCGGCCTCACAACGCTGGCGAGCTTCGGCGCCTGCTCCGTGTGGCGCGCCCGGCAGCCGGGTTCCTTCCCCGAGCGTTACGCCGGGCTGTACTGGACCTTGGCCTCGATCGGCCTCGGATCGCTGCTCATAACGGCCTATTTCGGCGGGATTCTGGTGTTCCGCTTCGGGATCGGGGTCGTACCGCCGGCCTGATCCGTCGACGACGTCGCGCTGGAGTTGACATGTTCAAAAGAACTTGGATAGAGTAACTGGCTGGCATTGAAGTCCCGAAAATCAGTTCAATGACAGGCTGTAAACCTTCGGGGCGGTAAGGCGTTTTCCCCCGCCAACGCCTCTTCCCTGGGGGGACGAAGGCCTGTTCTTGCGGCTCACGGGCGTTCCAACGCTCGTGAGCCGCTTATCTTTGTCGGGGCGGCTTCCCCCGGCGTGGCGCGCGGATGTACCGTACCGCCTGTGTCGTCAATCTCGACTATTGGAGGCTGTCAGTGCTGAAGCGCTCGCTACGACTATTTACTCTCATCGTTGTCGTCGGCCTGCTCACCAGCCTCGCGTTCAGCGTTATCAACGGGCGGCATATCGACGGGTCGATCTTCTCCGCCGGCATCGATCGGCTCGTCGCAGGCGGGCGAGCGGTTGCGCGACATCTCCGGCCCCGACTACCAGCGGCGGGTGCTTGATTCGATTCCCCTCGCCCCGACGACAGGCGTGTTCTATCGCCCCGACGACAGGCGTGTTCTATCGGCTCGACGACATGCTGGGCCGGGCGCGGGTGCTCGAGCAGCCAACTCTCAACGAAGCGGACAAGAGTTCCGACGTTGTCTTCTCGTATGAGTTCAGCGACGGCGCTGGATTGATCTCGGCACTCAGGGAAATCCACATCGAACACAGTGATGGTGTCTTGACGGCAAGCGTGGAAACGGTGGAGGACTATCTGTACAGCGTCGATTCCCTCGCGATATCCAAGGACGACATCGGAGAAATCGCCATTCGCGTGCGCAGCCGGTCGGGGAAGAATCTGCGGCTGGCCTGGTCGAAGGGTCCGCCGAGCGAGTTGACCTGGTGGCAGAGCATCAGAACGCCGCTGATTGCGGATTCTACTTTCCATACCTATTTCATCAACGCGCGCAACGTCCTGCGCCAAAGACTCGAAGAAGGCGACCGGATTCGATCGCTTATGTTGCAGCCCTCGGACGTCGTCGGCGACGAAGTGGACATCGACTTCATCCGCTTCGTTTCGAACCGTAGCAACTACCTGCGGCAGCCGCGCGGTGTCGTTCAGGAGACCATCGCAGCCGAAGTCAGGCAAGCCCTTTACATGCTGCCCCGGCAAGTTCTCGAATACTCCGTTCGACTGCCCACCGACGGCGCCCGCCTCGACTTCGGTAGCGGCATTGTGGGGTCCGCTTCGGCCGTCGAATTTGCGGTCGAATTGGAGGTCGCCGAGGAGGCAGTCATGCTCCACTCCGAGGTAGTCGAAGATTCGACACGGTGGCACGACGCGCGATACGACCTGTCCGAATGGGCCGGACGCGAGGCGAAGTTGCGGCTTTTCGTCGACGGCGTCCCGGGCAGCGTCGCACTCTGGAGCAATCCAATCGTCTCCGGCGACCCTGTTGAACCGTTGCGCGTGATCATGATCCTGGAAGACACGATGCGCGCCGATCATCTGTCTGTGTACGGCTACCGCAGGGAGACGACGCCGTTCAAAAAGCGTCTGCTGTCGGAGCACGGGATTGCTTTTTCGAACGCGCAAGCGCAGGCGACGAAAACGCGCCCGTCGGTTCCGTCGATGATGACTTCATTGTTACCCACGGCAACCGGTGTTTGGAACTTCACGGACATGCTGGATCCGGCATACGTCACGCTGGCCGAGGTCCTCAGAAGCAAGGGGTTCGTGACCGCGAGCTTCGTCCAAAACGGCAGCGCCGGCCCGTACGCGGGGCTACATCAAGGCTTCGAGGTTGCGTTCGATGGAGAAACAACCGGCGAGCGACCAGAAGATCTTCTGTCCGCCGATTCCGTGTGGCGTTGGATCGATCGTCACGAGGATCGGAATCTCTTTACTGTACCTCCACGTTTTGGACCCACACGGACCGTACGACGCGCGGCCACCGTATGACGAATGGGCCGCATTAGGCGAATCGGGCACCGACGCGCTCGAGTTCAATCCCCTTTTCGACCCGGAGCGGATCAAGCAACCGACAAAGTGGGGACGTGAGGCGCTGTACGACGGCGAGATCCGGCGCAACGACGCTGCGCTCGAGGGGTTCGTCGACCGACTCCGCAGAGCGGACCTCTTCGACGACACCGCACTCGTGTTGCTCTCAGACCACGGCGAGCACTTCGGCGAACATGGAGTCTGGGATCACCGTCCGCCGGGCACGCGACAGGTAACCCACGTCCCACTCATGCTCGTGTATCCGAAGCGGTTCCGGGGAGGTCAACACTTCGATCAGGCGGT
The DNA here is from genome assembly GCA_965214245.1 of Acidobacteriota bacterium. Classification (GTDB taxonomy): domain Bacteria; phylum Acidobacteriota; class UBA890; order UBA890; family UBA890; genus CBDCBL01. Next base: position 28,790 of record CBDCBL010000006.1, on the reverse strand, counting down.
ACAGCTGATGGATGTGATGCCGACGATCTTGGAGCTCGCGGGTATCCAGCCGGGCGAGATCGTGATGCAAGGGGATTCTCTAGTCGGACTGATCGAGGCTCCTGATTCGATCTATTGGCGCGATCGCGTGGTCGTTTCCGAGGAACCAATGGCCCTGGACCGGGCACATCCGGGAGACAACAAGGGCCTGCGCGTCTTCGGATCGTTCTTCTATCGCGATCTGCACCTGATCGCGTCACGCGCATTCTGGCCGCGGCGCAAAATCATTCCCGAGTCGCTGCGCCTGAGGGTGTATGCGTACCGCGATGACCCGCAGGAGCTCGACCGGCTCCTGCGCTACTGGCCGGATCTCTGGCTCCGTTACCAATACACCGCGGGTATGAACAAACTCCGGGAAACCAATCAGGAAACGTGGAGTCGGTTCACCAGTGACGGGCACGGTCAGAACGTCCGCTACGATCCGGGTGTGCTCGATCGCTTGCGGGCGCTCGGCTACATCCAGTAGCTATCGCCACACGGTAGCTCACTCTTTCGAGGAGCAGAGAGGAGCAGAATCGATATGAGGGAGAGAACGGCGGTCCGTGGTCCAGCTCTGGCTGTTGTGTTGCTTGGAGCTTTGTCGGCGGTGAAATGTGCCGGTCAACCATTCGAGCAGGTGACAACGGATATCGCTGAGCTTGTTGGCGTGGCGGGCGTCGAGAGGGTTTGGGGCTCCCCTGAGGGGAATGGTTCGTTCGGCGTTCCCGTCGCGGCCGGACTCGACACCGATGGTGACGGGAATCCCGACTACATGATGGCCGCTTTTCAGGCCAGCCCACAGGGGCGTTTCATGGCGGGACAGGTTTATCTTTTTCTTCGGGGATGGGTTGATCGGAGGGGAGATCGATCTCGCAGCTTCCCCGTCGGAAGTCTTGACGATCATCGGTGAGGCGCCTTCGGAAGCCACGGGAAACGAGCTGCGGATCGCAGACGTGACCGGGGATGGCTTGGGAGATCTGGTGATCGCGGGGCAGAACTACCGTGCGACGGCCCCCGACAGGATTGGCGCGGGGGCGCTCACCGTGGTTGTCGGGGGCGCCGCCCTACGCGGCGTGCTGCAATCTGGTGGCGTCTTGGACTTGGGAGCACCGCCGGATGGTATTGCGCTCTTCACCCTGGTGGGTCCGTCCGAGCTGGGCCGCCTGGGGATGTTCGTGCGAACCGGGGACGTCACCGGCGATGGCGTCGACGATATCGTGTTGGGCGCAGATCAGGAAGGCGACGCGGGCGAGCAACATCGAGGAGCCATGTACGTCGTTCGTGGGGGAGCGCACCTTGCGGCGAGTGCAACCATCGATCTTGCGGACTTCGGCTCCACCTCGGCGGCAGGACATATCGCCAAGATAGAGCCCCCGAGCGGGAGCTCTGCGGAATATCACTTCGGTGCGACCGTGGAAGTCAGAGATCTCGACGGCAACAGGCGCGCCGAGGTGCTGGGGGCAGCTGCTCTCATACGCGGCGGCGGGGCGTTTCTCGCTGACGGAGCGCCGCGCGGGAGCGCGCACGGCGGAGGCGGAGCAGACAATGGCCGCGTCTACATCGTTTGGGATGAGAATCTTGTCGGGGATACGTGGGCGGCCGGATACACCATCCAACTCGATGACGCCGACCATCTCATCACATTGGTTCAAGGGGGCACGCTCGAGACGCGAGTCAACAGTACCCTCGGTGAGGAGATGGTTGCGGGCGGCGACTATGACGGAGACGGTCGTCTCGACCTTTTCTTGGGGGACATGTCCGGGAGTCCGACGGATGAACGACCGACCGCCGGGATCGCATACGTCATCTATTCGACGGCGGATCTGAAGCAGTTCCGGCAGGTACAGGTCAACGAGCCACCGGAACTGCTGTACGTCACGGTATTCCTCGGACCAGTCCGCGGAGTCATCCTGGGCGATACTGCGGTTCAAGCTGACTTCGACGGCGATGGTTACTCGGAACTGGCAATCGCGGCGCCGAACGCGACTCCGCGGGAACGCTACCAGGCCGGCACCGTCTACATTTTCTGGGGCAACAGCCAACGCTGGCCGGCTCTGGTCGATCTACTCGATATGCCGGATTCGAGGAACATCCAGATTACCCATTTGCTCGGCGCGGCCGGGCGCGAACCTCGCGATAGCGGAGACATGCTGGCTTACAGTGCAGCGGTGGCAGATTTCGACCGGGATGGACTGTCCGATCTGATGATCAACGAGATGGGGGGTAACGGCCAGGCGCCGGACACGATCGACGTTGGGAATTTTCTGATCCTGAGCAGAGAATTCTTGAGAAGCGACCGCCCCGACTGCAGCGGTCGACTCGCCGGGACGGCTCGGCTCGATGCGTGCGGTACTTGTTGGGGCGGTGCAACCGGGGTTGATGAGGGGGACAACTGCGTCAGCTTTTCGTCGCAGATCGAGCCGATATTGTTTTCTGAATGCGTCCCGTGTCACGGCGCGGCCGCCGGGCTCAGCGTCGGCAGCTACGAAGCGTTGATGGCAGGTGACAGCTATAATGGACCGGCGGTGGTTCCAGGAGTTGCGGAGGAGAGTTTGCTCCTTCAGAAGCTGAGGGGCTCGGCAGAACATGGGCAGCAAATGCCGAGCCAGAACCTGCTGGCACCGGAGCAGATCGAGTTGTTCCGAGTCTGGATCCACCAAGGGGCACGCCCCGGTGACGCGCCACGATGAGGTACTCGCCTAGCAGCGTGCTGAAGAGCTCCGGGATGCCGCGCATTGGTCTTCCGGGGCACAGGCCCGGGAGCTCTTCAGCACGCTAGCCTCCGCGTAGGAAGAGGAACGGTGTTAGGCTTCAATGGCCGCTGCGGCCCGACCTGCGGCTTTCTTTGGCAGTTTCCTTGGTATTGTAGATCTCCGCGAGACCGTACAGAGAGGTAGCTCGTGTTCGCCGACCGTTTACAGCGCTTGGGCACGGAAAACGCCTTCAAGCTCGCCGATCACATCGCCACGGTCGAGGCCGGTGGTCAGGACGTGATCCGCCTCAATCTGGGTGAGCCTGATTTCGATGCTCCGGACAACGTAGCCTCGGTTGCCAAGCAGCAGATCGACGCCGGCAATGGCCACTATTGCCATCCGGCGGGCCTCGAAGGACTGCGCCGCGCCATTGGCGAGCACGTCAGCAAGACACGCGGTCTCGATGTCGACTTTCGTCGTGTTGTCGTGCATCCGGGCGGCAAGCCGTCGATTCCCTACACGATGCTGGCCTACGCCAATCCCGGCGACGAGGTCGTCTATCCCAGCCCCGGGTTCCCCGTGTACGAGTCGTGGGTCACGTTTGTCAACGCCAAACCGGTCCCGATGCGCTTGCGCGAGTCGGAGGGTTTCGCCATGACCGCGGATGATCTGGCGGCGCTGGTTAGCGATAAGACCAAGGTCATCATCCTGAACTCGCCGGCCAATCCGACGGGTGGAGTTATCGAGGCGGACGCGTTGGCCGAAATGGCGGGGGTGATCAAGGAAAAGGCACACCCGGATGTTCGTGTGTACTCCGACGAGATCTACGAGCACATCGTTTTCGACGGACTCGCGCACGCCAGCATTGCCAGCCAACCGGGGATGGAAGAACGCACCCTGATCGCTTCGGGACACTCCAAGTCGTTCGCGATGACGGGTTGGCGCCTCGGGTTCGTCGTGCTGCCGAGCATCGAAGAAGCCGAGGTTTTCAAGAACTTCAATATCAACATCATTTCGTGCACGCCGCCATTCATTCAGGAAGCCGGCCGTGAGGCACTGCAAAATCCTGACACCGCAGTTGCTGTGGACAAGATGGTGCGAGCGTTCGACGAACGACGTAAAGTCGTCGTCGAGACGCTCAACGAGATTCCGGGCATCTCGTGCGTCATGCCCAAGGGAGCGTTCTACGTATTTCCGAATGTTGCCGAGGCTTGCGAGTCTCTCGGCGCCGTCGAGGCGTTCCGGAGCCTGGCGCCCGAGCAACAGCGTCGGTCGAGCCCATCGACGTTGCTGCAAATGTTCGTCCTCTACCGCTACGGCGTGGCCACGATGGATCGACCATCCTTCTGCCGCCTGGGAAGCGACGGCGAACACTATCTGCGGCTGAGCACCGCCGCCGATATGGAAACCTTGCGCGAAGGCCTGACGCGGTTGGGAGCAGCGGTCACGGACGCCGACGGATTCGCCGAGTTCGTGGCACAAGGAGTTCCCAGCACCTGAGCTGCGACGGCCCTCTGCGGGACGCGTACGCGGAAGCTTCTTGAAGGGAGGCGGTTGTGAGTCTAGGAAAAGTGTTCGTGACGCGGCGCATTCGCGATGCCGGCCTCGACATTCTGACCGAAGCCGGAGCCGAAGTGCGCGTCTGGCCCGGGGAAGAGAACGAAGGTCCTGTCGTCGAGGACGTGGTTGCGGGAGCACAGTGGGCCGACGTCCTGTTGTCCCTGCTGACCGAGCCCATCGGCCGCGAGGTCATGGAGGCCAATCCGTCGCTGCGCGGCATCGCCCAATTCGCCGTCGGCTACGACAACATCGACGTCGCGGTGGCCACCGAGCTCGGCATTCCGGTTAGCAACACTCCCGGCGTTCTCACCGACACGACCGCCGATTTGGCCTGGACCTTGCTGCTGGCGGCCTCGCGGAACGTTGCGTCCGGAGACAGATACATGCGCGGCGGCCACTACAAGCTCTGGAGTCCGAACCTGCTGCTGGGTGAGGACGCTTCTCCCGGTGGCGATGGTCGCCGAAAAGTCCTCGGCATCATCGGCTTCGGCCGCATCGGACAGGCCGTCGCGCGCCGGGCGCTCGGCTTTGACATGCAGGTGCTGGCCCACGATCCTTACGCTCGCGACATCATCGAGGCCGACGAACAGGCGGAGTGGGCGGAGCTCGACGACCTTCTCGAAACGAGCGATTTCGTAACGGTCCACACGCTGCTGTCGGACGAAACGCGTCACCTTCTCAGTACAGACGAGTTCGGGCGCATGAAACCGACCGCCTACGTCATCAACGCGGCTCGAGGGCCGATCATCGACGAGTCGGCCTTGGTCGAGGCTTTGCGCAGCGGTCAGATCGCCGGCGCCGGTCTCGATGTCTATGAGCGCGAGCCGGAGATGGTGGACGGGCTTGCCGAGCTCGACAACGCCGTTCTGCTGCCGCACCTCGGTAGCGCATCCCGCGGCACGCGCGACAAGATGGCGTCGATGGCTGCCACCAATGCCGTTGCCATGCTCAAGGCCGAGCAGGCGCCGAATTGCGTCAACCCCGGAGTCTACGACTCAGCCGCGTACGCCGAGCGTAGAGGAGCCTGAAACGGTAGAATTTCAGTAGGGTCGGGCCGTGAGAGAACGATAGTGCGCTTCAAGGAATCCGAGATCGACAACGCCATGCGGCTGCGCGCAGCCGGGCTCACCTGGGGCCCGCAGCCCGGCCATTACGTGTTCGACATCAACGGCGTGGTGCGTGCCGGCTCGCCGTTCCAGGCCGGGATTTTCTTGATTAACAGCGCGAACACGTTCGAAGTGATGGCGGGGGGCCAGGACGAAATGTTCGAGAACTTCGTGTGGCTGCCGACCTGGGAAGACTGCCGCGTGTGGCTGCGCGAAAGAGGAACGTCCGACGAGCATGTGTTGGACGCCTGGAAGACCGGCATGGGCAAGGGTCTTACCGACCGTGAAGCGATGTACGACTTGATGCTCAAGATCCTCGAACGGAGCGACGCCGGCGCATGATGCGGCGTTTCCTGATCGCCTCCGCGGCGCTTCTGGTGTTGCCGGCGTGCGGCGATACTCCAACGCAGTTCCGCCCGTTGCCCGTCTCGTTGGGAAACGTCCGGGGTGTGGCCCTCGGCTTCACCAGTCTCCAAGAATTACCGGACGACGAGGACGTGTTCGCCGCCTGGATAAATCTGGACCGCGGCGAGATCGTCGCCCTCGGCGCTTTCCTGGTCAACAGCGACGGCCTACCCACCGATCGCGCGGGGAACGTTATCGAGCGCTTCACAGCAGACCAGAACCTCAACAATGCCGTCAGCATCTTGATTACGATCGAGCCTCAGGGTCCGGGTGCCAGCCCCAGAAACAGTGCCATCTTGCAGGGACCGTTTTTTGACGGCGTGGCCGAGCTCAACGTTCCGGCACCGTTGCTGCTCCGGGAATCCGCGGGCAGCTATACCGTGTTCACACCCACCGACGGCCCCGACACCAACGAGGGTTCGGGCACTTGGGCGATTGTCAACGACGAACCGGGGCTGCTACTGCCACCGCTCAACCAGATCTTCATCTACGAGCAATTCATGATCATCAATGACACTCCGGTGGGCATGGGGCGTTTCAGGCTGCCGGACGCGGCGGACTTGACCAATCCTCACAGCGCCGACGGACCGTTCCCGGATGTTCCTGGAGAGGACTTCCTCGTGGCCCCCCCCGCAGGCCTGGTATTTCCCGCCGATCTGTCCGGCGCCCGCTTGCTGGTGACCCTCGAGCCGTTAGCCATCAACGTCGACACACCGTCGCAGCTTGTCATCCTCGAGGCGACCCTTCCCGCCGGGCTGCAAGGTGGCGAGGTGATCGAGCTCATCAACCGGGTTGCCGACTTCCCCACCGGAATTGCGGCGATTTTCTAGATGCGACCCTCGAGCCCACACACCCACCCAAACGCATCATCGACGACGCACCGCACCGCGGTTCTAGCCCGTCTAGTCCGCATTTCTCAGCGGGTCACGGCGGCGCGAGCGCACTGGCGCGCCATGACTGCGTTGCGCTTGATTCGCGTCCTCGACGTACTCGTGGTCGCGATCGTGTTGACGGGGCTGGCGCCGGCCACCGCCGCGGCGTCACCGCTCTCGTACACGGGCTTCGCGGGCATCGCGGCGCCGTTTGCCGCGCGGTTGCCCGCCACGAAGGCCCTGTCGCAGCAGCAAGAACAACAAAGCGCTCCGCCAGCTCCGCCGTTGCGAGATCCTGCCGGCGGACCGGTCGTCTCTGTGTTTGGCGGCTCGGTATTCTCGGGCTCCAGCACCTTCCAGGTCGGCGGCGCGTTCGCCTACTTCTTCGGCGCCAAGGCGGCGGTGGGCTTCGAGGTCGAGGGAGCCACGACTTTCGGCCCCGGCGGCCGCGTCGTTCAGGGCCAGAGCAGCTTAATCATCCAGGCGGGCGCGCGAACCTCCAAGTTCGTGCCGTACATCGCGCTGGGTGTCGGCTACCTACGGGCCAGCACCAGCCTTCCCAGCCGAACCGCTGAAGTTCTCGAAACGCTGGGAATCAATCCGCGTCCCAAGGTCGAGACCGCTCCGTACATGCAGTTCGGCGGCGGCGTGCGCTTCTATCTGAAGCCGAACATGGCGGTTCGTGGCGACGTTCGATTCGCCCAGGTGGCGCTCGATATTCCGGACCAGAGTTTTACGGATACATTCCCGATGCGGCGCATCGCCGTCATGATGAGCTGGGAATTCTAGTCTATGCTTGCCTACTAGATACGCCGCGCGCGAGCGCGAGAGCGTGCGAGGACAAGGCGCGCGGAGCGAGGCCGACTGAGTAGTACTTGTCCGTACTTCGAAGGAGGCCGAGCAAACGCAACGCAGTCATCGGACGCGCTCGCGCGGCCTCGCGACGCCGCGCTCCGACGCCTTTACGAAAGCACGCATCTCGGCGACTTCTTCGGAACCGTCGTCGGCCGACGCGGCCAACTCCGCCAACCGATCGAGCCGGTCGGGCAGCTGGGTCCCTCTCGCGAACAGGATCCGATAGGCCCGCTTCAGTTCCCGCACCGTGGCGGTGCTGAAGCCGGCGCGCTGCAACCCGACAGTATTGAGCCCCAAAGGACGCGCCGGGTGACCGTCGGCCACGCAAAAAGGCACCACATCCTGGCGTACGGCGCTACCGCCCCCGATCATCGCCAACCGACCGAGGCGCGTGAACTGGTGCACGACGACGTTTCCCGATAAGAAAACGCCGCCGCCCACCGACACGTGTCCCGCCAACATCACCCCATTCGCCACGATCACCGCATCGCCGAGGACGCACTCATGAGCCACGTGCGACGTGGCCATAAGCAGACAATCGGAGCCTACCAAGGTAACGCCGCCGGGCTCCACACATCGATGCACGGTGACGTATTCGCGAACAACCGTGCGATCGCCGATCCTGACGCCGCTCTCGCCGCCGGCGAACTTCAGATCTTGCGGCGTACCCCCCAGCACCGCGCCCACCCCCACCGTCACCTGATCACCCACCTCGGTGCCAGAATACAGCACGGCGCTGGAACCGATGTGAGACCCGGCGCCGATCGTAACGCCGGCTTCCACGGTAGCGCCGGCATCGACAGTCACGCCATCAGCAAGTCGGGCGTCGGGATGGACGCGCGCCCTAGGGTCGACGCTCGGCATGCGTCTGGGGCCGCCGTTGATGATGAGTAGGCGAGGCTCCGTATAAGCCTCGAGCGCGTAGCGCACGCCCTCGCGCCCGAGACCCGAGTCCTTTACGCCGCCGTAGGGCATGTTGTCGACGCGGAACGTCGGATAGTCATTGATGCACACCGCGCCGACTTCGAGGTTGTCCCAAGCCAACCGAATCCGTCCCAAATCACGGGTAAAGACGCCGGCCTGCAGCCCCAGCGACGTATCGTTCACGGCACCCAGAGCGGCTTCGAAATCGTCGTACGGCGTGACGGTGAGCACCGGTCCGAAGACCTCCTGGCGTTGGATCCGCGCCTCAGCGACTACATTGGTGAGCACGGTTGGGGATACGACCGAGCCATCACGACCCCCACCGCACACAACGTCCGCACCGGCTGCCCGTGCTTCCTCGATCCATTCCTCAACGCGTATCGCGCTGGCCTCGTCAACCAACGGACCGACGTCGGTGGCCTCCTCGAGAGGGTCACCGACGATCAGCTCGCCGGCTGCGGCTGCCAATTTGCCAACGAAGTCGTCGTACAACGGCCGGTGCACGAACACTCGTTGCACGGAGATGCAGGATTGCCCACCCTGGGCGAAAGCCCCCAACGCGCAGCGCCTCGCCGCCCACTCGACGTCGGGGCAGTCTTCATGGATAACCACACCCGAGTTGTTGCCGAGTTCGAGATGCACCCTCTTCTTCCCGGCGATCGACTTGAGGTACCAGCCCACTGCAGGGCTGCCGGTAAACGAGAGAAGCTCGAAGCGCTCGTCAGCGACGAGCTCGCCCGCCACTTCGTCGCTGCACGGAAGCACGGAAACCATCCCGGAAGGAATGCCCGCGTCTTCAACGGCCGCCGCCATCAATAGCGGAGTCAGCGGAGCCTTAGGCGACGGCTTGATGACGATCGGACAGCCCGCCGCCAACGCCGGCGCCAACTTGTGGGCAAGCAAGTTGCAAGGGAAGTTGAACGGAACGATCCCGAGGACCGGCCCGACGGGCACCCGCCGAACGATACCCCAGTACTCATCGGTACCAGCGATCACATCAAGCGGCAAGTACTCGCCGGTAAGTCGACGAGCCTCTTCCTCGCCCTCGCGCAACGTGTACAGGCATCGATCTACCTCGACGCGGGCGAACTTGAGAGGCTTTCCCATCTCCTGCGCCATCGTGGTGGCGATCTCGTCGCGACGCTCTCGCACCGCGGCGCGCAAGAACTCGAGCCACTCACCGCGCTGCCGGGAGGACGCCCGCCTACCGACCGAACGAAAGGCACTGGAAGCGGCGTCGATCGCCGCGCTCGCGGCGTCGCCGTCGGCTTGCGATACGTCCGCGATTCGAGCTCCATCCCAAGGCGCAACGACGGGCTCAGAGTCGGCGCGGGCACACCACTCTCCAGCAACGAAGAAAGGGCGAGACTCGGACATGAACAGCTATTGTAGCGGAGTCCCGGCGCAGCGCTAGAGTCTGCATTTCTCAACGGGTCGCGAAACGAGCGCCCACCGGGCCAGTTCACCGGCCTGGGACATCGAGCGAGGGGTCCCCTGGTTTTCTCCCCTTCCGTCCAACGGTCATCCCAGGTGGCGAGCCAGCCCGATAGGCGCTCGTCCTGTATCGGGTATATAGAGCAAGGACGGTGCCAAACTTTGTCGCCGAACCGGATCGGTTTCAAAACGACCCGCCCGCACAGGGGTTTCCCTTTTGTACATTCGGGGTTACGACTATCGTCCCGGCGCCGACGAGTGACAGGTAGCACATCGGCGCCCGCATGTTGACGTCAAACGTCGATATACCGACGACGTTATGCGGTCATCGACTGCATAACGGCGCACCGGGGGGCGACCTCAACCCTACTTCTCAACGGGTTGACCCGTCGTCATCCTCTTCGACTTCGGCTTCTATGCGGTACTTGCGCAGCTTGTGGTACAGCGAGGTGCGCGGAATCCCCAACAGCTCAGCGGCCCGCGACTTGTTGCCTCCGGCGGCGACCAACACGCGCCGGATATGCGCGGCAATGCACGCTTCGAGACTCGGGTCATCATCGGGAGCGGCCGCAAATGTCGCCGGCCGCGCGGCCGGCAAGGCGTCGTCGGCCCGTCGACCCGCTGCAGCTTCAGCAAACATCGGATGCAGGTCGCCCAGGCGAATCACATCGCCGCTGGCGAGCACAGCAGCGCGATGCACCGCGTTGCGCAACTCGCGAACGTTCCCCGGCCAGTTGTAGCCCACCATTGCCTCGAGAACACGCTTCGAGAACTTCTCCGGCCCGCCGCCGTTGTCGATCCGGAACGCACGGGCGAAATGCTCGGCAAGCAACGGAATGTCTTCGACCCGATCGCGAAGTGCGGGCAGCGGCACGTCGAACACGTTCAAACGAAACAACAGGTCTTCGCGGAAATCCCCCTGCTCGACGAGCTCCGCCAGATCCTGGTTGCTTGCCGCAATGATGCGCACGTCGATGCGGCGGGCGCCCCGATCCTCGCCGACCTTCTGCACCTCGCCGTGTTCCAAGGTGCGCAACAGCATCACCTGAAGCCGTGGGCTCATCGACTCGACTTCATCAAGAAACAAGGTGCCGCCGTCGGCGAGCTCGAACTTGCCCGCCTTGTCGCGGTGCGCTCCCGTGAAGGCACCGCGCACATGACCGAAGAGCTCCGAAGTCAATAAGTCCTCGGCGAACGCACCGCAGTTGACGATCAGCATTTCCTGGTCGCGGCGTTTCGAGAAATAGTGGATGGCGTGGGCCAGGAGCTCCTTGCCGACGCCGCTTTCACCGGTAAGCAGCACAGGTTCGCGTGTCGGCGCGACGCGCTTGATCAGCGCCTCGATCTCGCGAATGGCATCCGAGATGCCGACGATCTCGACGTTGTAGCCGCGACGCCGCGAAAACTCCGACAACCACTGGCGGGAGACAAACACCGAGACTGCCTCGGACAGGTCTTCGAGCCCCCTCTGATGCTCGCCGGTGTAGTGGCCCCGATGCACGGACTCGACGGACAGAACGCCGATGGGCTTGCCCTGCAAACGGATCGGCACCACGAGATTGGCCTGCGAGCCCTTGAATGCCGGGAAGTAGTACGGGTCGTTGGCGACGTCGTTGGTTACGTAGGACTCGTTGTTCTGATACACCCAGGTGATGATCCCGGGGGACTCCTTGTCATGTTCCAGAAGGTTGGGCAGATCGTCGACGAGGTCCCCCTCCTCGTGCCCCGAGACGACGCGGATCTCGTCGTCCTCCTGTTGCAAGATATAGATGCTGCCGTAGTCGCTGTCGGTGAGCCGACGTGCGACATCGACGAAGTCCGCCATGATGGCGCGCACCGTCTGATCGCGCGGCCAACCCTCGAGAACGATCTTGTGCAGCAGTTCCTGCGAAAGCGATGTCGCCCGATTCATGGCGCCATTGTATCGATGCGCAGCTGCTGCGAGGCGGGAAACCAATGGAGCGTCCACCCGTCGATGAGGTTCCGGCCTAAAACCGCCGGCGGTGCAATACCACCGTCAGCGGCCCAGCCGATCAACGACGATGGGCGCCACAGGACGTCGCCTTGCCAGCCGCCGAGCGCCACGCGTGTCCTCGCGACACCGCTACCGGCAGTAACCGGGAGGACGTCGGAATCGAGTCGCGAGTCGGCCGACAAATCGAGGCCGGCGGCCATGCGCTGATCCTGCACGCGCGGAAACAGCAGCAGCTGAACGGCCAACCCGTCGGCAATCACTCGTGCGTTCATCCAGGCAAGCGCGACTGCCCCGTCGGTACGGCGTGAGTCGAACGTGCTCGCCTGATCGGGCGGGATCAGCACGATCCGATCTGCGGCCGTGTCGAGCGTCCACCGGGCGCCACCGAGCAAGTCCATGGCCAACACGCCGTCAACGCCTTCCGGAGGATCGGCCACGGCGACCACGACGTTGCGCAACGACACGGAGCCGAAATCGATCTGCGGCACGGCGGCCTGCCGAGGCGAGAGAATTGCCGGCCACCGATCGGTGGCGACACGTCCTGCGTCATCGGCAGCCCCCGGCTCACCATCCACTACGAGTCCGGCGGCATCCGCGCTCGGCGGCGCCAATACGCTTTGGCGAAACGTCAGACTAACCAACAACACGACCCTTTCGCCGCCGATATATGCCTCCACTGCGTAGTCACCCGCCGAGGTTCGCACCAGCGGTAGCTCACTGGCCTCACCCCGCCATTGTCGAACCGGACCTTGCAAGCGCGCCACGGCCGACGCCATCGCCGCGGCAGCCCGGCCACGCGACGTACCGGGCTCGCTGGCGCTCCAGGCCAGCAGCGCTCGCGCCGTCGCGGCCGCATCGTGACGCGACCAGGCCAGACCGGCGAGCACCGCGTGAACGACACTGAAGGTCACCGACGCAGCCGAAGAAGTGGCCGCCAGTCGCTCCGCCGCCTCCCAATCTCCCGAACTGGCCCGGATCGCGGCCAGCCCGGTGACGCCCTCGTCGAGGCCCTCATCAACGGCACGCCGGAAGTGCGTTTCGGCGGCCCGTACCTCGCCGTTACGCCAAAGCGCCCACGCCAGCGCTAACTCACTCTGCGGATCGCGATAGCGTTCTGCCAGCTCCTCGGCCCTGCTGAGAGCCTGCCGAACCCGATCGTCGGCGAGCAGCAACCGAACTTCGTCGGCGGTCGGCGTGATGGAGCCGGGGTCGGCCGCCAACTCGAACCTACAAGCAGTCAACAAGACACAGAGCGCGACAACGCTAATCAAAGCCCTCCCGTTCACGTTTTTACTTTTCTCGCGCAGTGGTATATTTCCCCTCAGACTAGGGATCTCCATGAAGCTGCGTAACTACATTACGCGCTGGCAGGAATTTCATGAGTGGTCGGTCCACAACCGGCCTGAAATCGTGTCGGACGTGGAGAGCCTCGGCAACGAGCTCCGGCATTCCATCGAAGCCTACCGGCAGGCGAGCGGTCCGGAGGAACGGCAGGACACGATGGACTCAATCAAAGGCTACTACGACGAAGTCGTCGAGTGGCACATGCGCGAGATCATCGCCAAGCTCGACAACGTATAGCCAACGCGCTCCCCGCCCCGACGCTGTCAGCCTCAATACTGATCCGAGCCCTGCAGACGCCCTTTGCCTGACGCGCTCGGTCGAGGATCTCGACGAGCACGGGCGGCTGGCCGAGCTCGCCGTAAACGAACAGAGCCGTCACAGCGCGCCGTTAGCGTGCCGGCTTCGCGGCGCTCTCGAGACGTTCGGCGAGCTGGGCGAGTTTCTGCCGTTGCGGGTAGCTCAAACTGGCGCCAACGTCGCGCTCCAGCTGTCGCAGCGCTCGGGCAGCATCCGAGGCCAGGTCTCTGAGCTCGGCGAGTTCCTTCGAGTCGGCGCCGCCCTTCTCCCTGGTTTTCTGCGCGGTGGACGCGGGACGCTTGCGATCTTCAGCAGGAGCTGGCTCCGCAGCACGTGATTGCCCGGCCGCCCACGCCTCGATTTCACCAGGATCGAAACGCACGTTGAAGCCGATCTTGCGATACGGAACGCGGCCGAGTCGCACCCACTCATACAGGGTTTTGGGGCGGATTCCGAGGTATTCCGCTGCCTGCTCGACTCGCCACAGGGCCATCGAAGCTCCAGTTTCTCGACGCCTCCGGGGGGTACCAACGACACGCTATCCCCGGGGCGACCCGCCTTCAAGCGCCGTCGATTGCCGGGATGCGGCCCGCCGACTATACTTGACGATGCTTTCAGGTTTCTTGTTCGCTGCAAGACAAGATTCCGTTTCGGCCCGCAGCCCTCAGGTCAATGTCGACGTACTCGAGTTCTGACCCGCACCCCATCCCGCTCAGCCCAACGCAGATGCTGCGCGCCGAGCACCGTGAAATCGAGGCCCGGCTCGAAGCGCTGTCGAGCGCCCTGCGCCAGATCGGCGACCGCGGTCCCGTCTCCGAAGTGCTGGACCGGATCGAGTCCGTGGCTCGATTTATCGACAGCGAGTTGAGCGTGCACCACCGCAAAGAAGAGGAAGGCCTGTTCCCCTACCTGAAGGAGTTCCTGGCATCCGAGCACCTTCATCTCGACGCGCGCATCGCCGATCATGAAGACCTCAAGATCATGAGCGGCAAGTTCAAAGATGCGCTCCACGAGTGTCGCGAGGCCGAGCCGGGACGCAAGGCGCGCTTTGCCGGGCAAATGTTGAGAGGCTACGGGCTCTACATCGTGCACCTGGTTCGCGAACACCTCTTGAAAGAGGATCAGATCCTCTTCCTGGTCGCCGACGAGTACCTCACCGGCGAGCAGGAAACCGAAATACTCGAGCGGTTCGCGGCGATCGAGGCGACCAAATCCTGATCGCCGCGCCCCTCCCACGAGCCTTTCGCAAATCCGAAGAGCAGGGTCGCCTCTTCTGGGTCTGGCTGTTTACCCTGCCGATCATCGGCTTGCTCGCCGCCAGCCTGGCGTTCCGTGCTCCGTGGCCGAGCCCCTGGGTGTTGCGCATCGGTATGGTTGTACTCGCCTTTCCGGTAGTCTTCGGGGTCGGCGAGCCACTCTTCCGCGACGCGGTGGAAGCACGCCGTTGCGGTACCTGGAGCGTCGCCGCCGCTGTCCTCCTCCTGGCGATTGTCAGCTACGCAACGGGTATTCTGGCCTTGTTCCTGCCGATTCCGACGTTCGCTGGCATCTCGGCTATCCTCGTGGCGATATATCTGACCGCCCGGTACATACGACACGCGTGGTGATACGGCGGTCGTAGGCCGGCTTCGGGGACCGTGCGCAGCGTTGAACGGAGCGTAGGTGTTTTTACGCGAAGTTGGAGATTGGGATTGAAGTGTGTTGCAATCCGATTCTAAAATTCTGCCGCTAGCTGCGGTCTTATCGGAGGCGAGGAGACACAGGCGATCCGTACGAACCTCGGGATAAGTGTACCCATAGCGCGTGGATCCCCATATTCATGCCGTGTATCCCCATGTTCATGCCGGTGACCAGACCCCGCGGTTAGTACCACCTTCTATCTCAGTAACACGGTGCTGACAAGAGGTTGTTGAGGCCGGCGAAGCGTAGCGTAGCCGGTTTCAACAACACCGCTTCCGGTGCCGGAGGTCGATAGCCCAGCGAGCTGTGCGGTCGTACGCGGTTGTACTGCTGGCGCCATCTCTCGATCAGAACCTTTGCCTCCTTCAGCGTGTAGAAGATCTCCCCGTTCAGCAGCTCGTCTCTGAGCTTGCCGTTGAAGCTCTCCACATAGCCGTTCTCCCATGGGGAGCCCGGCTCGATGAACAGCGTGCCGACGCCGAGCCGGCCCAGCCAGTCGCGAACCGCCTCGGCGGTGAATTCCGGTCCGTTATCTGACCTGATGTGCGCTGGAATACCTCGATGAACGAACAGTCGTCCTAGTCGGTGAAGTACGTCCTCGGAGTTGAGCTTCCGCGCCACGTCGATTGCAAGGCTCTCCCGTGTGTACTCGTCGACGATCGTCAGCAGCCTCATAGCCCGACCGTCATGCGTCCGGTGGTGGACGAAGTCATACGCCCAGACATGATCCTTGTTCTCGGGGCGCAGTCGGATGCAGGAGCCATCGTTGAGCCACAGCCGTGCTCGCTTGGGCTGTTTCTTCGGTACTTTCAGCCCCTCGCGCCGCCAGATCCGTTGCACCCGCTTGTGGTTCACGAGCCAGCCCTCCATGCGCAGTAGCGCCGTCACTCGCCGATACCCGTAGCGGCCATACTCTCGGGCTAGGTTCACGATCCTCTCCGTCAGCACCTGCTCGTCGTCCGGTTGCCGTGGCACGTACCGCTGCGTCGTGCGCGACTGTTTCAGCACCCGGCACGCTCGTCGCTCGGAAACGCCCAGCCTCCGCCGAACATGCTCAACCGCATCTCGGCGACGTGCCGGGCTTAGAAGTTTCCCTCCGCAACTTCCTTCAGGATCGAAAGATCCAGCTCCTTTTCCGCCACAATCTTCTTGAGCCGGACGTTCTCCTTCTCAAGTTGCTTCAGCCGCCTGGCCTGGTCGACCCTCAGCCCCCCGTACTCGCGTCGCCACCGGTAGTAGGTGTGCTCGGTGATTGCTAGCTTGCGGCAGGCATCCTTGACCGTCGCGCCTCGGGCCAGCTCCACCTCAGCCTCCCGTAGCTTCCGTACCATCTGCTCTGCGCTGTGCCTCTTCGCCGGCATTCTAACCTCCCTTTTTCGACCCGGATCGTGAGATTACCTCTGGATCCGTTTTGGGGGGTCAGGTCATCTCTCAGACGGGTTCGAGAAGGGGGATAAATGGCACGGAAGCGCTACACGGTCGAGCAGATCATCGCCAAGCTCAGAGAGGCAGAGGTGGAGCTGGCGCGGGGAGTTGACCAGACCCCGCGGTTAGTACCACCTTCTATCTCAGTAACACGGTGCTGACAAGAGGTTGTTGAGGCCAGCGAAGCGTAGCGTAGCCGGTTTCAACAACACCGCTTCCGGTGCCGGAGGTCGATAGCCCAGCGAGCTGTGCGGTCGTACGCGGTTGTACTGCTGGCGCCATCTCTCGATCAGAACCTTTGCCTCCTTCAGCGTGTAGAAGATCTCCCCGTTCAGCAGCTCGTCTCTGAGCTTGCCGTTGAAGCTCTCCACATAGCCGTTCTCCCATGGGGAGCCCGGCTCGATGAACAGCGTGCCGACGCCGAGCCGGCCCAGCCAGTCGCGAACCGCCTCGGCGGTGAATTTCGGTCCGTTATCTGACCTGATGTGCGCTGGAATACCTCGATGAACGAACAGTCGTCCTAGTCGGTGAAGTACGTCCTCGGAGTTGAGCTTCCGCGCCACGTCGATTGCAAGGCTCTCCCGTGTGTACTCGTCGACGATCGTCAGCAGCCTCATAGCCCGACCGTCATGCGTCCGGTGGTGGACGAAGTCATACGCCCAGACATGATCCTTGTTCTCGGGGCGCAGTCGGATGCAGGAGCCATCGTTGAGCCACAGCCGTGCTCGCTTGGGCTGTTTCTTCGGTACTTTCAGCCCCTCGCGCCGCCAGATCCGTTGCACCCGCTTGTGGTTCACGAGCCAGCCCTCCATGCGCAGTAGCGCCGTCACTCGCCGATACCCGTAGCGGCCATACTCTCGGGCTAGGTTCACGATCCTCTCCGTCAGCACCTGCTCGTCGTCCGGTTGCCGTGGCACGTACCGCTGCGTCGTGCGCGACCGTTTCAGCACCCGGCACGCTCGTCGCTCGGAAACGCCCAGCCTCCACCGAACATGCTCAACCGCATCTCGGCGACGTGCCGGGCTCAGAAGTTTCCCTCCGCAACTTCCTTCAGGATCGAAAGATCCAGCTCCTTTTCCGCCACAATCTTCTTGAGCCGGACGTTCTCCTTCTCGAGTTGCTTCAGCCGCCTGGCCTGGTCGACCCTCAGCCCCCCGTACTCGCGTCGCCACCGATAGTAGGTGTGCTCGGTGATTGCTAGCTTGCGGCAGGCATCCTTGACCGTCGCGCCTCGGGCCAGCTCCACCTCAGCCTCCCGTAGCTTCCGTACGATCTGCTCTGCGCTGTGCCTCTTCGCCGGCATTCTAACCTCCCTTTTTCGACCCGGATCGTGAGATTACCTCTGGATCCGTTTTGGGGGGTCAGGTCATCCTCGAATCGGTTCAACTCGCTGCCGCCTCGCAACACCAGACGCTCCTGTCGCAGGCGCGACTCGAGACGCTCCTTGCGTCGCTTGATCGAGCGGAAGATCGCCTCGGGAGATGACGCCAGCCGGCGTTGCAGCATCATGAGGGCGAAGCCGACGTTGACCTTCCGCTTACCCTCGCCTTCTTGAGCGAAGCGCTCAGCGCGGTTCATCTCCTGGCGGACGTAATCGGTAACCTCAGCGTAAAGGTGGGCCTCGGGTCCGGACAGTTCGTAGCTCACCGTGTAGGAGCACCGCTCCGGAAACAGCGGCGTGCCATCGAACCGGCGCAGGTCCTCCTTGACCAAGCGGCGCATGAGATCCGACGGGTCCGCAGTGTGCACGCCGTCGCGGTACTTGCCCTGGAATCGGTCGCCGTCGAGCAAGGCGAGGAAGACGTGGAAATCCTCGTCCTTGCCGTTGTGGGGCGTCGCCGTCATCAGCAGGAAGTTGCGGCAGTGCTCGGCGACGGGCGATCAGCCGACCCTTGTCACGGAAGGGGTTGGCACTCAGCGATCCGGTGATCATGTCGCGGGGCTCACGAAAAACCTTTCACCTCCGAAGTCGGCAGCCCAGCTGCCGGCCCCTCTTCGACTACTTCGAAGGCTTACTTGAACGGCTTCGGGTACAGCTTCTTGATCGCTTTCTTGTCGTCTCTGGTGATCTTCGGTTTGATGCTCGCACAGCCGGATCTTGTCGTCGGAAACATGATGGCTTTCTTCTTGGGGCTGTGGCCGATCCCGATGGCATGGCCATACTCGTGAAGGATGATCGCCTGGAAGCAGAGATTGGCCACAAAGAACGCCTTGAGGCCCGAGTTATCACTGTTGGTGATCACGAAGCCGTGCACGAAGGTCGAAAAGGGCGCGCCAGGGAACCACCAGCCTCCGCCGATCGCCAGCGTGCTGCCGGTGTTGGACATCTCCTTGCAGCGGTCCTTGAACGACACCAGGATCTTCGTGTCGTCGATGAACTTGCTCGCACAACCCTTCTTCTTGGTGACCTTGCCCTTCGTGGCGATGATGGCAATCGAGCTCTTTTTGTTCTTCCACCCGGCGGCGGCCGCCGCGACCTCGGCGTGGCCCTTGCCCGGCGTCAGCTTCTCCCCCTTCTTGTGCCACGTCGAGTTTACCGTTCCACCATTCCAGCGCGGCTGGTCGGGGTGCAGGAACGTGAATTCACCAGAGCCCGATTCCAAGTCGTCATCGTCGTCCTCGTCGAGGCCCCCGATGACGGTGTCATCGAACCAATCGGTGAACGCTGGCATTGTGGGCAGCGCCGGCATGTCGAACGGGTCGAACCCCTCGTCGCCCGGCGCCCGCGCGCGTGCGGAGCCCCAGGCGCGAACCTCTTCCTTCCAGGACCGCAGCAATCTGGAATCGACGACGTACGAGCTGCGGGCCCCGGGCGCTCCCAGCGATCCCATCCCGGAACGCACGGCCATGCCATCGGGGTTGTCGGTCGAACGCTCGACCATGAATTTCCCCTGCCACAGGGCTGACGTGTACAAGGTGCCGTCGCGCGGGCGGGTTTCGAGAAAGACCACCGTCTCCTCGCCCCGCACAAAGGCGGCTTGGCCGCCGATTCCCAGGACGAGGCCACCGATCTCCCCGCCGAGCTGCTTGATTTCCAGGAGCTCACCACGCCGCCCGGCGCCCTTCATCACATCGCGCAACTCGATGGTCACGTGCGTGTAGATCGCACCGGCCTCGTAGTCCCATCGGGGCTCGACGCTGATGACGTCACCGTGAGCGACGACGTCCGCAAACCGAGTCAGCTGTTGATCGGTCCATGCCACCTGAGCGACGGCCGGCACGGCGCTTGCCAGCACCGCGATCAACGCCGCGCTGGATACCACCGAGACATGCTGACGAAAACGCATCGTCCCTCCTTATCTGTGCGCTACAGACCCGTTCCCAGAGGACCTAGAAGACGCGAACCCCTGATTCCCTAAAGGTCCACATTAGCAACTTCGAAAGTGAGAAAAAACCTTGAATCACCGGATGTAGCCGAGAGCGCGCAGCGCCTCCAGCGTCTCCTCGGAGCGATCGGCGCGAACGGCGAAACGGCGGGTATCGGCGCTGTAACGCCGGGTCAGATCCTCGAGCAGGAGGCGCACCCGGTCGGCCGTCTGTGGGTTCCGGACGAGCGCAGGTCCTCCTTGACCAAGCGGCGCATGAGATCCGACGGGTCCGCAGTGTGCACGCCGTCGCGGTACTTGCCCTGGAATCGGTCGCCGTCGAGCAAGGCGAGGAAGACGTGGAAATCCTCGTCCTTGCCGTTGTGGGGCGTCGCCGTCATCAGCAGGAAGTTGCGGCAGTGCTCGGCGACCTGCTGCCCGAACTTATAACGCTTCGTGAGCTTGAGCTCGCTGCCGAAGTAATGTCCGCTCATCTTGTGGGCCTCGTCGCAGATCACCAGGTCCCACTTTTGGATCCCAGAAACAATGCAGTCTGCCGCACCGCCCGCGTCCGACACGAGGAACGCGGCGACGAGATCATGGGCGAGGCGTGCCGCCTGGAGCACCTGGTGGAGTACGCGGCGCTGCATGCGTCGGCCGGTGCGTCGGTGTGGACTGCTGCCGATTAGCTCGGCGAGTCCGACCCCGACCTGCTAGCACTCACCAACGATGAGCTCGTGGCGCTCGCACGCCGGGACCCTATATGGCGTCGTCGCGACGGTCGATCTGTCCTCGTAGCACCTTCAGCAGCGACGACGCACGGCCGCACCGCGCCGCCCGGCTCGAATCGCGGCTGCCACGGCGACGCGCAAAGGATGAGCTGTGACAGAGTTGCACGTGGTGAGCTGGAACACCGGCCTCCGCGACGCGCCGATGCGAATACTCATAGGGATCCGGCTACGATGTGGCGCTGCTCCAGGATACACGCCTGAGGATATGCACCGAGCTGCGGCCTCTGGAATCGTACCGTAGCCGGGGTGGGTTCCCTGCAAATACCGTGTTCGTTGACTTGCCCTCCGCTGAGACCCGCCCATGCGCCAACGGGGCAGCAGCGAAAAGACCGGTCCCGGCCGCTCAACTAGGAGGAATCGTCGATGCGATCCAGAACCTCTGCAATTCCATCGTTAAGGGCCGTGAGAAGCTGACGTTCGAGCACGCGCTGTTTGATCGCCTCGGCTGTGTAGCGCCCGTGCTTTAGTGCGTTCTGGTTGCCTGGCTGCGCACCCGTGCCTGGGGCGCCGCCATGATAGTAGCAGCGCAAGTTCACGGGGCCGGATACTCGACGGCAAGGCGTGCCGTTCCTCGTCCGAGCTCCGCATCGTTTGGGTCCGTCCATGGGGTCGTTTTCGGAAAACTCCGGCCACCCCCCCGGGTCAACCACTCTTTGTGATCGCTCCAACGATCGCCTGGCCGCCATCCGCGAAGGTGACGTGCTCGACGGTCACCTTCTGTTCTGTGATGCGGCCTCTGTACTTGGCAAGTACCTCAATCAACTCGGCCGACCGCTTGAGTAATCTCTCGGCTCGGTATGCGCATGAGTTAGCGATCTCAGTTGGCTGATCGGGGTGTAACGCCCGCGACAGCATCTCCATGCCCCCCCGCGTGGTGCGTTGCCACGAGTTGCGCTGCGAGCATGCCTTCGACGGCGTCCTGCGGCTCGACTGCCCGCATGAGCGCAGCGGCCCGGTTCGCCGCCTCGACAGGATCGCCAAGTTGGTGTGCCAGGCAGCCCGCCACCTGCTCCACAAGGTGGGCGCTCCCGGGTCCCGCCGGGAGTCCGGTGGTCTCCGAGAGATCGACAAGGGCCTCGCGGTTCTCCTTCGCGAGTACGAGCTGTCCGTCGTCGTCTACAGCAAATCGCGCTGCCCTCAGCCGTTGAGCCTCTCGCCGCCACTTCTCGAGGCGATGCTTCCCGGCGTCATCCGCGACGGTGCTCGTCTCCTCTTGGCTCTCTGAAACCGTTTCAGACGATCGAGCGACCACGTCGGTCATCGACATGTGCCTCCACTTGCTCGCGTGTCATGCCAGCGTCATACTCCATGATCGCGGCCCGTTCTTGCCGTTCCTCATAGAAAGAGGGTGTCGTATCCGCAACACCGCGACAAGCCTTTGTTTCCAATGACTTACGGCCATTCGTATCCGCTACGGCAGTTGGGTTTGTAGCGGATAGAGATTCCCGTAAGTCGTTGATTTCATTGACTTGTCGCGGTGTTGCGGATTGAGACCCCCTTTCCCTCGGAAAGTAGGCACGCCACACCCGTTCCAGGGGGTCACGCTTGTAGCCCTTCAAGACGCGGCCACCCAAACGCACATCTTGAGGCTTCACCTTGAAGGGCTTGAGCAAGTCGGACAGCCCGCGTGGCGACAGCGGCTTGCCGCGTTTCCATTCACTCCACGGTCGCCCCTCCATATCGTACAAGGCATCAAGGATGCTCGATGTCGCCAGCGCCGACGGGTCGCCGGCCTCCCGGAACACCTGTTGCAGATCCGCGAGCAGTTTCTCTCTCTCGCCGCTTTCGTCGCCGGCATCGGCGTTGACGTGCTCGCACGCGCGCCATGCCCGACCGGTGTCGCCCGCCCATTGTCCGCCGGCGGCATCGGCGAATCGCCAGCAAGGCCTCCCAGGCGTCGCGGGCCCGCGAAGGTGGCGATCAGGCTGCTGCCGAGCAGCGGCTCGCTGGTGTCGAGGGGCCGCACGGGGGCCGGTACGGGCGTTGGGCAGCGGCGGCGGTGGTGCTCGGATCGGCTCCAACGGACTCGTGGGCGCCCGGAGGGCCGTCCACGGGCCGCGGCGGCGCACCTAATCACAGACCGGCACCGCTCGGGTAGGTGGACGGCCGGACCTCCTCATCGCGCAGGCCACCGCCCCGAACACCCGCGCCGCCCTACGCCAACGCCCTCCGGCAGCTCGGCGTCTGGCTCGCCGGCCGACCGCTCGACAACCAGAGCCTCGTCGCCTACCTCGGCAGCTGATTTCGGCCGACGCCGCTCTACCGCGCCTACCTGCCTGTCGGCCCATGCTTGACGACCGCGTGCTCGACGGATTCGCACCATGCAACCAGCGCGTCTATTTCGGTGGCCGTGAACGCGCGGTTGACGTGACATTTGAGCTCTCGGCCTGCCGACCTGAACAGTTCCGTCGCGTCAGCCTGTTTCCGGAGAGACTCGATGACCTCGACGGGGGTCGCAGTCTTCCTCTCGACGCCTCCGACGTCACGCAATGCGGTGCGGAACGTCTGCTTGAATACGGAGTCGGGCGGGTAGATGTAGCAGACAACAACCCGGGTTCCATCGACGTCGACACCCACGGAGAAGCCCTTGGTTCCCCAGTGGATGGAAAGCGACTTGTGCCGAGCCAGGTCGAGAATCCTGGAAAAGACGGCCTTCCCATGCTCATCACAGGACTCCAGGAACTCGGCTTCGGAAACGACAGGTAGAGTGCCTGAAACCACGCGGCGTGGCGCCGCGTGTTCTTTACCGACGACAATCTCTTGAGACAACAGGCGACGGCCCCCGTCAGCCTGAAAGAAGGTGAACTCGATACAGGTGACGCGGATCCCTTTGGATCCCAGAAACAATGCAGTCTGCCTGATATCCGGCGTCACCCGCTGCCCGATGATCGCGATGCACTGATCCTTGTTAAACGCAACGGCCTCGTCCTCGTCGAGCCCGAAGTACTCCCGATGGTGGTCGGCGAGGCTGAGCGAGCCGTCGTTGTGATACACGCGGAGGATGCCATCGAGCGCGTCAACGTCCAGCCGCGCGGCGAAGGCCGCGTATTCGAGCGCCTGCGCGACCACGTCCCGCGGCGTGCGGTCTCGCTTCAACTCGACGACGACCACGCTCCCCGTGCGGTCCACCCCGAGCAGGTCGATGAATCCGCCGATGTCGGTTCGGACCTGCCGCCCGATGATCAGGATCGGGCTCTCTTCCAGAATGCCGTCGGGGTTGGCCTCCAGCCACTCCTCGAGCACGGCTTCTTCATGATCAAGCTCGAACGGCAACCGCTCGTACTCCGTAAACCCACCATCGGATCCGATGCTGAACACTCTCAATGAGATCGCGTCCTCATGCCGGTAACGCTGATCGCGGCGCCGGACGGCGACACGAATGGCGCGGTTCGACGTGGGGGAGGTTGCGCCAAGGGGAGACAACTTGTCTCTCCACAAAGTTGGATAGCAAAAGACAGCATTAAGCATACCAAAGTAGAGGCTTCCGATGCGATTATGCGCATATAATGGCATAACCCATTTGGAAGCGTCCCTAGTCGAAAACAGGCGGACGGCGCGTGACGTCCCAGTCGATGCACCTATCGTCGATTGTGCCAGGAGAATGATTCTGCAGAATCGGCGCAAAGAGGTGCTGTAGCCACACCGACCGTGATGCCGGGCTCGGGCATGACCGACCTGAAGGTTGCGACTACGGTTATCAACGCCGGTGGGGGTGGGCGCGGGACGTAACGGTTTCTGCGAGCGTGGAGCCCGGCGGCGACGCCGCAGGCCGGAAAGAACTTGCCGGCGGTTCCTTCGGACAGGCCCAAGCCGGGTTCGGTAGCTGGATCCCCGGCAAGACGGCAAGGTTCAACCTAGCTCCACAGGCGTCGGCAGACTTAGTGGTGCAAGGGCACGTGGCGTTCGACAGGATTTGGGCGGAGTTGGATCAAAAAGGTGACCGGCTGCTTCGCGGTGAGGCCTCCCGGTGGCTGGAGATACGCGTCGCGTACACGCCCAAAGGGCGGCCGGGCGGAACATCACCGAGACCTTCTGTTACCGGTGGGGAGCCAGTCGCAGCCTACGCTCCGCGAACTCCGGCGGCCGGGCTTCCTGCGACGCTCCGGCTACTCAGTGCTCCGGTGGTGGCGGCGGCTCCCCCGGTCCGAATAGAGAGGGGCGACCTACCGCTCCGCGCCAACCGCGCCGCGCAGGTAACGCGCCCGTACGCCCCGCCTCGTACGGAGAGGCTCACGACGGCACTCGGGTTCAAGGGATCGCCGCGTTGCTCACGCCACCCGTTGAGGAAGCGGCACTGAAAACCCGTTTTGGGATTATCCAGTTCTAGGGTTTAGCTAGCAGCGTGGGAAGCACACCAACATCAATGCGCAAGTCGATCTACAGCACTGCAAATCGAGCGCTGTGCGAGGATGTGTCCCGAAGTTTGTAGAAAATCGTCTGGCGTGGCTCCGAGCTTGGACGTTTGATGTTACCTGCTACGCGGCCAACTCCTCCTGTTGGTCGATGATCGCGGCGAGATGCCGGTACCCGTCGATGCGGCGCATGCGGATCTGCCCGAAGGCGATCAGCCCCCACAGCAGCGTCACCCCGGCCGCCTCGGTGCTGAACGATCCCTGGGTCTTGGTACGGCGACGGAACTCGCGGTTGAGGTTCTCCAGTGGGTTCGTCGTGCGCAGCGTCTTGCACATCGGTTTGGGGAACTCGTAGAAGGTCAGCAGCACCAGCCCCGCTTCCTCGAGGCTGCGCGCCACCGCCGGCACCAACCTCGACCACTTGCGCACGAAGTTGCTGTACGCGGCCCTCGCCTCGCTGCCGTTTGCCGCCTTCACGATGCGGTCCCAGTCTCGTTTCAGCTCGTCGTGGGCGTGTGACGGGCAATGCTTCAACAGATTCTTCCACTTGTGCTGAAGGCAGCGCTGCACCTTCGCTTCGGGCCACACCGTCGTCGTCTTGGCCAGCCCTTTGTGGCCGTCGGCGATGATCAGCCGGGGCGGCCGAAGACCTCGTTGCTCTAGGTCCTCGATCAGCCACTTCCAGTGACACCCGGCCTCCAAAGCGGCCCGACGCAACGCCACCAACACCTTGCGCCCATCTTCCGCCACTCCCAGCGCGGCGAAGATCGGCACCGACACGACCTGCCGCGCCAACCTCACCTTCAGGTGGAACCCGTCCAGGTACACGATCGGGTACGACTCACCGGTCAGATCGCGCTCGCACCACGTCCCGAACAGCTTCTTCAGCCGCCCCACCACCCTCGAGATCGCGCTCTTCGAGAGGTTCGCTTCACCCAGCAGCGGCGCGAGCGCCTTGCGGATCCGTCGGCTATTTGCACCCGCCAGGTACACCCCTAGAATCGCCTCGTCGACTTCCTCGGTGCGCCGTTGATACCGCGGCAGGATCGTGCTGCGGAACTCCCCGGTGCTGCCGTCCTCTCGCAGCAGCCGTCCCCGTGGTACCTCCAGATCCTGCGGCCCCTGCGCCATCGTGATCTGCCGCCGATACGTCCCGTGCCGATATCCTCGCCGCGAGCCGTTGCGCTCGTACGGCCCGCATCCCAACGCCTCGGCGAGCTCCTCCTCAAGCGTGATCGTAATCGCCTCCTGGATGCGGCTGTGCAGCAGCTCCTGGATGGCGCTACGGAACTCGATGACCGATACCTCTCCCGTGCTACCGTTGCTCATGGTGTGACCTCCTTGTTGTCGCCGTTTCCAGCGACTCGTTTTTCCTGCTCGGAGGTTACGCCATTTCTTTTTCTACAGGACTCGGGACGGATCCTCTACGTTCAACGGGGGGCACTGTCAACTCAACGAAGCTGTGGCGAGATCGGCCAGTCTCGGCCGCGCGACGCCCCGAGCGTGCGCAGCAGAACGCCCTGCGCCATAGCGGTCGGGCTGCTCGGACACGCCGTTCCCGTCCGTCTCATCAAGGTCGAGGGATCGAACAACACAGAGAAAGGGGCGGGGGATCTTGCGCCGCGGGCGGATCAGTACATGCGGATCCGTAGCACGCGCACTGGAGCGCTACCGACGCCCGGGCGGATGAAAACACCGACGACGCCCGAAGCGAAGCGACGAATCGAAAGCTCTATGTGAAACGTCTGCGCACCGTCCGGTGTCACGGGCATGCGGGTCGCGACCAGCTCCTGCCCTGTCGACTCGAAGTCGAGCAGGATGGGCGCGGCGGGGCCCCGAATTCGCCGCGCGCTTCAGCTGGGATGCTTCGGCGGACGCTTTGCGTCCCCACCTGGAGGATCTGCCCTGAAAATCCTGCACATCATCACCCGACTCGACCCCGGTGGCTCAGCCGAGAACACGTTGCTGACTTGCCGGCACCTGGCCGAACACGGGTGGCAGACAATTCTGGCTGCGGGCCCGGGGTTGACAGCGGAGCTGGCCGATAACGGCGGCCGGGAGGACTCCGGTGATCGAGATTCCCAGCCTGCGCCGCGATCCTTCACCGCTTGCCGACACACGCGCCCTGCTGCACATCTATCGGCTCCTGCGCCGCGAGCGTCCCGCAGATCCTCCACACCCACTCGGCGAAGGCGGGGGAATCCTCGGCCGCTGGGCCGCTTGGTTGGCGGGGCACGCCCCATATCGTGCACACGCCGCACGGCCACGTGCTGTACGGCTACGCCAGGGGCCTGACGAATCGGATCTATCTACTCGCCGCCGAACGGGTAACGGCACCGATCACACACCGGCTCGTGGCGATCAGCGAAGGCGAGAAGATCGAGTCCGCTGAGGCCGGCATCGGTCGACTCGACAAGTGGGTGGTCATTCCCAGCGGCGTCGACGCCGAAAGCATCGTGCCGCGACAAGCGGCGGATGCTGGGGCGAAACTGCGCGTCGGTGTCGTAGCCCGCCCTCGAGCACGTCAAGGGCGTCGATACGCTCGTACGCGCCGCCGGCATGCTGGCACAGGATGAGCGATTCGCCGATCTTCCGGACTTCGAGGTCCACGTGTGGGGCGACGGCCGCCAGCACCAGGAGTTGCTCGATCTGGCGATCGCCAGCGGTGCCGCGGCCGCGCGTACGTTTCCTGGGCACGGCGCAACCAGTAGAGGAGTTTCTGCAAACCCTCGACGTCTACGCCCAACCGTCGCGCAATGAAGGCATGGGACGAGCCCTCGTCATGGCGCAGGCCGCCGGGCTGCCGGTGGTGGCGAGCAACGTGTGTGGGATCCCCGACGTCGTGAGGGACGGCGAGACGGGGCTGTTGGTGATACCGGACGACCCCGGGGCTCTGGCCGCGGCGCTCGCCTCGCTGTTGCGCGACGCCGCCGCGCGGAAAAGAGTTTGGAGAGGCCGCCAGATCTTGGATCATGAGCACAGACGAGACGGGCTTTTCGCGCTTCAGCGTCGAGGCGATGTTGTGGCGCTTGCAGCGGTTTGTACGACGAGCTCGTCGGCAACAGGGAGTCGGCACCGGAAGCTTCGCAGGACCCGCCAGCAATCGACATCGGAGGGTAAAAACGTGACGTGCTCGGCCAAGCAGCTCGGCGCCCGATGCGGCGCGACGATGCTCGCAGCCGGTCTGTCTGCTGCCACGGGGTGGGGGCAGAGTGCGGCCCGCGAACAGGCGCCGCCGGCAGCGATCGAACAGGTGCCGCCCGCAACGATCGAACAGGCGCCACCGAGGCCCGGTAGCGGCCTACGCGGCGGCATCTACCCCGACGCACCCGACCGCTGGTGGCCGTGGTGCACGCCCACACCCGTGCGAGGCAGCGGCTCCGACACGGTGAACTCATTGTCCCGGCGGGCCGCCGACGCCGGGCTCGATGTGATCGTCCTCACGGAAAATCTGGGATACGAGTTCCGCTACGCGCCGCCGTTTCTGCGCCCCTTCTTCGAAGCACGCCGCTCGACGCCGACGATCGAGGATCATGGCATCGAACGTTACGTAGCCGCGGTCAACGAAACCGAGCGCCTGAATCCCGGTCCGCTGCTTCTCGTAGGGGTGGAGGTGCCCGCCTACTACTACTAGACCGGGAGCCTGTTCAACGGCGATCTCACACTGCACGACATGCAGCGCAACGTCCTGGTGATCGCTCCGCCCGAAACGGGCGGAGCGTCGTCCCCGCCGGTCTATGACGAGGACCGGGTT
>CBDCBL010000005.1:0-190487 GCA_965214245.1 Acidobacteriota bacterium | reverse complement strand
CGTTGCCGGTGAGGTTTTGCCGCGCCGCGCCCAGCAACCTCGGGATCGAACCGATGCGCTCGGCCATGATGACGCCATCCCCGTCCGCCAGCGGGTAGTCGTAGGTCCACAAGTCGACCCATCCGTCGATCACCGGCCCCTCGTGCGCCGGCACGTCGCTCCGCGCCGCGAAGATGGTCACGTAGAACGCTGGATTTTCGGCCCACGGCCGCCGCACCCGATGATCGAAGTCGAGGCCGTTCATCTCGGCACCCACCAGTACGTGGTCGATCTGCTGCTCTACCGGCCAACCGCTGGGATCGATGGCGACGAGCCGCGTCTGGTATGCGGGCAACTCGGCATGCTGCGCCGCCATCGCCGCGGCCGAGTAATCGGGAGCCCCGTCGACCCACGGCGGGCGTTGGAACTCACGCCACTCTTCGAACAGCGCGATGAGGTCATTGTAGTCGGTGCTGACTGCCGCCGGTGGGGCATCAGCTCCCGCGCCGCTGCCAGCCGGGGCGCCGGCACAGCCCACAGCGACGGCGCAGCCGAACGTGAGCAGCAAGAAGGTCTCAACGCTAGTTGCAGATCGCGACGAACGCAGCATGGGTGTCCTCCGAGGTTCGTGGGCCTTTGGTTGCACCCATCCTGCGACCTCGGAGGCACAAAGACAACGGCAAAGCACCGCTGCTAAAACTGCCTATCCCACCAGTGGTCGTCGACCACGCGCACCCTGACCGTGAACTCCTCACCATCCACTGTCAGCACGGCGCGGTAGAGGCCCTCGGGGGCGGGTAAGTACACCTGGTTCGGCGGGCGGTTGGGGTCCTCCTCGTCGTCCCGACCACCGCGATCTTCATCGGGCGGCGGCGGCGTTTCATCCGCCATGCGCTCGCGGCCGAAGTCCTGATCCCAGATCACCGAGTTGAGGCCGGCCTCGTTGCTGCCGGCGAGCGTGCGCACCAGGCGGTCGCCGTCGTAGATGCGGATGGTCGGCGGCTCGGCAGCCGGGCTCGCCAGCATGTAGTTGATCGTGTTGCCGTTGGGCTCGCTCTCACCGAGGAAGTTCTGCGCCGACGTGGCACGTCGGTCGGTAACGTGCCAGCGAACCTTGGGCTCGGCGCGGAACAGGTGCACCGGCTGGCTCAGGCTCTCGGCCGTTAGCTCATGCATCCACGAGATGTCGGTGATGTAGATGCCCGTGCCGTGCGTCGCCACCACGAGGTCGTTTTCGCGTGGGTGGATCTTCATGTCGTGCACCGGCTGCGTCGGCATATCTCCTCGCATAGAGCGCCACGAGTTGCCGCCGTCGATCGACGCGTACACGCCCATCTCGGTGCCCACGAACAACAAGTTCGGGTTCTGGTACGACTGCCGGACGACGTTCACCGGCTCGTTCGGCAGACCGGCGGAAATATCCGTCCAGGTCTCACCGTAGTCGGTCGTCTTGTACACGAACGGCCGAAAGTCGTCGCGCCGGTAACCGGTGAAGGTCACGTACGCCGTGCCCGGATCGAGGTGGCTCGGCTCGACGCGGCTCACCCAGTAGCCCGGTGTGTTCGGGATGTTCTGGTTGACCTGCGTCCAGTTGGCGCCGGCGTCCCTGGTCACCCAAACGTTGCCGTCGTCGGTGCCGGCCCACAGCAAGCCGGCGACGATCGACGACTCGTCGAGCGCCGTGATCGTGCAGTACTGGATGTTGCCGATACCGCGGATCTTCGCCGGATCGTTGGTGGTCAGGTCGGGGGAAATTTCCTCCCAACTCTCCCCGCGGAACGACGAGTGCAACACCACGTTGCCGGCGTGGTAGATCACGTTGTTGTCGTGACGCGATACGACGATCGGCGCGTTCCAGTTCCAGCGTAGCTGCTCCTCGCCTTGCGGGCGCGAGTAGCGAATGCTGCGGCTCTCGTTGGTCAGCAAATCGAGGCGGACGATCCGGCCGAACTGGAACTCGTTGTAGAGGTAGCGGTTGTTGGACCAGTCGATCTCGTTGTACATGCCGTCGCCACGGCCGACGCGCTCCCAGTCTTCGAACACGATCGGACCGCCGCCGCGCTTGGTCGACGGGCCGCGGTGGCTGCCGTTGTCCTGCAAACCGCCGTAGACGTTGTATGGATACACCATATCGATGCCCACGGCGTAGAACTGGGCCAGCGGCAGGTTGTCGGGGTGATACCAGTTCTCGCCGCCGTCGCGCGATATACCCATGCCGTGGTCGTAACCCATCAACATGTAGTTGGAGTTGTCGGGATCAATCCACAAGGCGTGGTCGTCGCCGCCGATGCCGGTCCACGCCCGCACCCACTCGCGGCCGCCGTCGATCGACTTGAGCGAGCGCGACGACAGCATGAAGAGGCTATCGGCGTTGCCGGGGTCGGAGATAATGCGGCCGTAGTAGTACGGCGGGCCGCCCCCGACGTTCTGCCCGTTGGGCGATACGGCCTCCCAGGAGTCGCCGCCGTCGCGGCTGCGCCAGATGCGGTCGATGTTGGCGCGGTCCGGCGCCGGGCGACCGTCGAGCAGCGCCTGGTAAGCCTCGTCTTCGCTCGCGCTATCAACGTTGACGTCTTCGATGACCGCGAAGATCGTTTCGGGTACGGCGGCGGAGATCGCCAAACCGATGCGGCCGATCAAGCCGAGCGGCAGGCCGCCCTCGAGCATGGTCCAGTTGTTGCCGCCGTTGGTGGTCTTCCAGATCCGGCTGCCCGGGCCACCCGGGTTGAAGGTCCACGGCTTGCGCACCTTGTCGTACGTGGCGGCATACAGCGTGTCCGGATCTTCCGGATGCATCACCACCTCGACAACGCCGACGTGACGCTCCGTCTCGTTGTCGAGGCCGCGGTCTGCCGGCACGAAGCCGGTGAGAACCACCTCCCAGGTGCGGCCGCCGTCGGTGCTCTTGTAGAGGCCGCGCTCTGGGTTGTCCTTGTAGAGCCAGCCGAGCGCTGCGGCGTACACGATGTTCGCGTTAGTCGGGTGCACCACGATGCGAGCGAAGTGGCCGGCCTCGGGCAGGCCCATGTTCGTCCACGTGCGGCCGGCGTCGGTGCTCTTGTAGATACCGTTGCCGTAGTACGAGCTGCGCGAGTTGTTGCCTTCGCCGGTGCCCACCCAGACGGTGTCGGGATTGCTGGGGGCCACGGTTACCGCGCCGATCGAGAACACGTCGGGCTGGTTGAAGATCGACTCGAAGGTTATGCCGCCGTCGCCGGTCTTCCACAGGCCACCCGAAGCCGTGGCGGCATAGAAAACGTCCCGATTGCGTGGATCGACCGCAAAGCTGACGAAGCGCCCCGACTGCCGGGTGGGGCCGATTTGTCGGTAGTGGACGCCGGCGAGCACCGCGTCGAGATCGATGCCCTGAGCGACGCGGGACAAGGAAACGACGGGCGCCGGGGAAACGGCGTGGGCTGGAGCGATCCTTTCCATCGCGCCAGCCCAGGCGCCGGTTTCAATGGCGAGTGCGGCCAAACCTGGAGTCCCATAGGAACCCAGGTTAGCAACGCCACTGGCCGCACTCGCCGAACCCGAGGCGAGCAACAACGCCACCGCGACTGCCGGCAAGAAGTAGGCAACAAGTGTTTTGTTGTTCACACTAGGCGCAGCGATACGACGCGCTGGCTTCGGCAGATACATCTGAAGTCCTCCGGGTTGCGATCCAGAGACTTTAGGAGGGGTTGCCGGTGAGTGGCAACGCCGCGAGGGGGCCAGCGGCTAGGTTTTACATCCTTAACAAGTGAGCAGAAGGCCCGCGGCCCCCCGCCGCGTGAGCCGATTTCGTCGTCGCCTCCGCGTTTCCGGTTGTAACCCCCAGAACCAAGAGGAGATGACATGTTCAAGGCGCTCAACATGCTTTGGGGCTTCATCACGGATCCCGTGAACCTGGAGATCGGTATCGCCGTGATTCCGCTCACGATCGTTGGCGGAATCTTGATTGACTACTGCCTCGTGCCCTAGCACCTACGAGCACAGACAGAGGATTCCCTGCCGCGAAAGCATTCCTCGGAGGCGTGCCGGCGTCAGTCGCCCGGGTTCTGCATCCTGAAAATCTGCGCCGCCAAAGCTGCGCCGACTAACGGTCCGACCCAGTAGTACCAGAGGTTCTCGATGCCACCGGCGCCGATGAACACGTTGGCCAGAATCGGCCCCGTACCCACCGCCGGATTAAAGGCGCCGCCCGAAATCGGGCCTACGGCGAAGGCGCTGGCGGTAACCGTGAAGCCGATCGCCAGGCCGTAGTACGAGTTGCCTTCGGTGGCCTTTGCGGTAGCGACGTTCAAGATCACGAGGACAAGCGCGAAGGTCATCAGGATCTCGGCAACCAGCACCTGGACCGCCCCGGCGCCCGCGCCCGGCGCCGGCGCGAACGCCTGCCCCGCCAGATGGTGAACCGTCATGCTGGCGGCCAGGGCTCCGGCGATCTGCGCGGCCACACATGGAGGGCGAGGCCGTCCACACCTGGGAAACCGAGTACAACGGCGGGTCTGTGTACATGCTCGACAACGGCAATATCATCTGCGAGGTGCGCGAGCCGGAGCCGATCGGTGAGTTCACCGCCGGAGGCGAGGGCGGCATCATTCAGGAGATCGCCTGGGACGGCACGGTGGTGTGGGAGTTCAAGTACTCCACCGAGGAGTACCGCCATCACCATGACATCGCGCCGCTGCCCAACGGCAACGTCCTGTTGATCGTCTGGGAGCGCAAGACTTTCGACGAAGCGATCGAAGCGGGCATAAGCCCGGTGCGCTTCGAGGAAGAAGCCACATCTGGCCGGATTTCGTCATCGAAGTCGAGCCCGTGTACCCGAACGGCGGCAACATTGTGTGGGAATGGCACGTTTGGGACCACCTGGTGCAGGACTTCGATCGCGGCGAGTCCAATTACGGCGTCGTCGCCGAGCATCCCGAGCTCATCGACATCAACGCCGCGGCTCCGCACCGCGAGCGACGCCAGCTGGCAGAGCCCGAGGAGGTCGAGCGACTTCGCGCCCTCGGCTATTTGGGTGGCGGCTCCGACGCCGACGACCGCCCGGAGATTGCCCGCGACTGGCTCCACACCAACGGCATCGGCTATGACGCCGATCGCGACGAGATCATTTTGAGCGTCCGTTCGTTCAGCGAGGTCTGGATCATCGACCACAGCACGACCACCGAAGAGGCTGCGGGACACGTCGGCGGCAAGCGTGTGGCAAGGGCGGCGACTTGTTGTACCGCTGGGGCAACCCCGAGGCTTACGGCGCCGGCACCAGCGGAGATCGCACGCTGTTCGTGCAACACAACGCCCAGGTCATCCCCCGCGACCGCGCCGGCGGCGGCAACATTCTCGTGTTCAACAACGGCAACGGGAGAGCCGAGGAGCCGTGGTCTTCGGTCGACGAAATCGCCCCGCCGTTCGATGCCGACGGCAACTACATCATGGAGCCCGGCGTCCCGACGGGACCGGCCGCGCCCGCCTGGTCGTACACCGACCCGGTGCCAACCGACATGTATGCGCCAATCATCTCCGGCGCCCAGCGCCTGCCCAACGGCAATACGCTGATCTGCGCCGGCGAGGGCGGCAAGCTGCGCGAGATCGGCGCCGACGGCCGGATCGTTTGAGAGTACCAGAACCCCTACCTCGAGGAGGCCGGCATCGGAGGTGAGGGACGGGGACAGGGCGGCCCGGGGCCCGGGAGCCTGTTCCGCGCCTTGCGGATCGCCGCCGACCATCCGGCTCTGGCGAGCCTGCTTGCCGCCGAGTTACCGTAGCGGTAGATCCTCGGTGTCGGCGCGGCCCGCGCTGCACTCCGGGCCTAGCGCTCCAGTATCTCGCGGATCGCGTCGACGTCCTCGGCCTTGAGGTGCGATGGATACGGCCCCATGCCGGGCGAGAACATGTCGAGAGCGAGAAAGCTGCCCGGGTGCCAGCCGTCGGCGCGGCTGGTGTACGGTTCATCGGTGAAGCGGAGCAGCAGTTCGGCGCCTACCGATCCGACGATCTCGAGAATTCGGCCCCTCGCGTCGGTAGACCAAAGGGCCACGTCGGTGCCGTCGGCAAGGCGGTTCAATACTGTTGCCCGGTCATTCTCGGTCACCGTGTAGAAGGTCTCGCCCGGGTTACCGGCGATCGCCAGCACCCCGGCGTTGTTGGGGAACTCGATGTCAAAATCGGCTGCCAGATGCGACGGCACGAGCGCCATCATCTCTTCGGCCGGCGATTGCGGCTCAGCCTCGGGACCCTGCACCTGCGGCAGGTCGGCCGATTCCTGCGGATCCGTGGTGCTGGCGCTGCGCAGCATCCCCCAGGCGATAAGGCCGGCGATCAACAGCACAATGACGACCAGGATCTCGCGGCGCCTCATGCCGCTGATCTTGCTTGAAGCGTACCCACCGCTGCAAGGTGTGGAGGGCTACGCCGCCGCGGCCGTGGGTCAGGCAGGAAGCTCGGCCAGCTCCTCCTGCACGGCGTCAATCAACGGCTTGATGGTGTCGGCGCTGAAATCGAACCGCGCCCCTGCGGCCGCGAAAAGCTCGGGCAACGGTCGCGAGCCGCCAAGCGCCAGCGCCGTGCGGTAGCCGGCGAGCGCCTCTCCCTGACCTTGTTTGAAGCGCAGCCAGAGCTGCAAGGCGCCGAGCTGCGCAATGCCGTACTCGATGTAATAGAACGGGTGCACGAACAGGTGCAGCTGGCGCTGCCAATCGCTGGCGCGATTCTCCTCGTGGCTGCTCCAGTCCACCGGCGGGCCGAACGCGTCGTCGAGCTCCAACCAGAGGGCCGCGCGCTCGTCGCGGCTGTGTGCCGGGTCGGCGTACAGCCGGTGCTGGAAGGCGTCGATCTGCGCGATCCACGGGAGGATCCTGATAATGCTCTCGAGATGCTTGCGCTTGGCACGCGCCGCATCGGCCTCGGAGTAGAAAACATCGAGCTCATTGTCGGCGAACAGCTCCATGGTCATCGAGGCTACTTCGGCGAACTCGATGGGCGAGTGCCGGTACTCGACGAGCGGTTCCTGCTGCGTCGCGAAGGCGTGAAAGGCGTGGCCGGCCTCGTGCAGCAGCGTTTCCACGTCGCGGTGCACGCCGGCGGCGTTCATAAAGATGAACGGGCGCCGCCGCTCATCGCGCGTCGACATGTAGCCGCCCGGGGCCTTGCCCTTGCGCGAGTCCAGATCCAGATCGCCCTCGGCGCGCATGCTGGCGAAGAGTGCTTCGAGCTCGGGATCGAGCCGGGAGAAGATCTGCTGCACGCCGCTTTCGAGCTGCTCGCTGGTATCGAAGGGCCGCAGCGGCTCGCGGCCGAGCGGGTCGACTTCCATGTCCCAGGGCCGTAGAACGTCGATCTCGGCGGTGTCGCGCTCGGACTCGTCACCCTCGCCGGCCTGCAGCAGCTTGAGACGCTCCACCGCCAGCCCCCGATACAGGGGCACTACGACCTCCCGTACCGACTCCTGGAAGCGCTCGGAATCCTCGATCGTGTAGTCGAAGCGCTGCATCGCCTTGAAGGAGTAGCCGCGGTAGTCGTCGAAATCGGCGTTGCTGGCGATTTGCTGTCGCAGCCCGATTTGCCTGTCGAAGATGTCGTCGATGGCCTCGCGGTCCTGCAGGCGTCGCGCCGACGACAGCTCCCAAGCCTCCTGGCGCAGCGAGCGGTCGGGCTCCTCCACGTACTTGGCCATCTGCGGCATCGTGCGCTCCTCGCCGCGGAACTCCACCGTCATCGCGCCGATGATCTTTTGGTACTCCTGCGCCAGCTTGGCAACCTCGGTTTGCAGCGGGATGTTCTCCTCGCGGTACAACTCGAGCTCTGCGTCGATGGCGCGCCCGAGCACGCCGTAACGCGCGGCGTCGAGCGTGGCGCGATGCTCGCTGTCGCCGAACTTGCGATTGAGCGCGTCGCCGTAGGGCTTGCAGCGCGGCGCGATGTTCTCGAGAAAGTGCAAATAGGCCTGCTCCTTTTCCGAGTCGGCGGTATCACAGGTCATCTGGATGTAGCGCTCGGAGCGCTCCTCCGAGATGCAGGCGCTGAGCTCGCTGTTGTCGAGCAGCCATTGCTCGAGGTCGGCCCGCGAATCGATCTCTCGCTCGAGGAGCTGTTTGAAGAGGGGCTCGATGTCGTCCCAGTTGCCGAGGTCGGCGGCATCGGAAACGAAGCTGCGGGGAAATTCCTTTGGCATGACCTTTCCTGATCGGTCGAGTAGTGCAACACCGCTTTGGGTAGAAGCTATCCCGACAACCGGCGCCGGGCGAGTCGGGCGCCGGACGGCCGCTACGACTGCCGCCAGGTTTCGATCAAGTGTCTCGATATCGATGTGCGCGGCGACAAGCGCAATTCACCGGCCTCGAGCGCCGCAGCGATCTCGTCGCGGGTGAACCAGCGGGCATCGTCGAGCTCGTCGTCGCCGATCTTGATGTGGTCGTTGGTGGCGTCGGCGGTGAAGCCGATCATGAGCGACGAAGGAAAGGGCCACGGCTGCGACGAGTCGTAGCGCACTTCGCCCACGTCGATTCCGGCTTCTTCCTTGACCTCGCGGCGCACCGCCTGCTCGAGGCTCTCACCCGGCTCGACAAACCCGGCGAGCACCGAGTACCAGGTCTGGTCCCATTTAGCCTGGCGGCCGAGCAAGGCGCGATCGCCATGGGTAACCAGCACGATGACGGCCGGATCGGTGCGCGGAAAGTGGAGCCGGTCGCACTCCTTGCTCGTGCAACGGCGCAGGTACCCGGCTTCTTCCATGGCCGTGCGGCTGCCGCACTTGCCGCAGAACGCATGCTGCTGATGCCAGTGCACCATGCCGCGGGCGAAAGCCAGCAGTCCGGCGGAGAATCCTTCCAGAAGCGCACCGACCCTCTGCAACCCGACAAAATCGCCGCGTCCCTCGAGCACCCGGTGCGATTTCGGGTCGTCGAGGTCGGACAAGTCCAGAGCGAAGTACGTCAGCGCCGCGCGCTTGGATCCGGTTCCCGCGTTGTGGACCGTGGCTCCGGACGAGCCACTCGTCTGTGCGGCGCGTGCCGACATCGGGACGTGACCCAGCAAGATGGCGCGGCGGTGCCCGTCGAGCAGCTGCGCCGCGTCCTCGGCAGAGAGGAACGACGCCCGCAGCGGCCTGTCCGGCGGCTCGACCGAATCGGGGTGCCCGCTGCGCCGCAGCTCGGCGTCAGCCTCGCGCTCGACCCGATCGACAAAGCTCTTCTGCCGCCACACCGGTACGAACAACGTGCTCGGCGCGCCGAGCTGCTCGTGCACCCAGCCCTCATCGCGCCGCAACGCAGCGGCGCGATCGAGCTCGCTGCTGAAGAAGTGCTCGTTCACTTTGTATCAGGCACTGCCCGGCTAGCCCCTGCGGGCCTTGAAGTTGATCCCGTGAGTGCCGAACTTGCCGGCGCTGGACGCCTGCGGCGCGCCGTCGAAGACCTCGGCCTTCCAGGTGATTTCAAAGTCCTGAAAACCGGCGCCTGCGACCATAGCCTCGAGCTTCGCTTCCAGCAGAGCACCGGCGATTCAGCCGGTCCACAGGTCGATCTTTTGCTCAGCCTCGGCAGAAACCTCTTTCTCGACCATGATGTCGCCGATCTGCAGCCGGCCGCCCGGCATGAGCACGCGAAACCACTCGGCGAGCGCCGTGGGCTTGCGCGGCGTCAAGTTGAACACGCCGTTGGAAATCACCACGTCGGCCCAGCCATCGGGAACGGGTAGCTCCTCCATGTAGCCTTCCCTGAACTCGACCTGATTGAAGCCGGCCTCGGCCGCAGCGCCACTCGCCTTGTCGAGCATCGCCGGCGTCATGTCGACGCCGACCACCGAGCCCTTCGGCCCGACCATCTTGGCGGCAATCAGCGAATCGATGCCGGCACCGGAGCCCACGTCGACAACGCACTCGCCGGGATGCAGCTCGCCCATGGCAAACGGGTTGCCGGTGCCGGCGAAGCACTCGATCGACGCCTCGGGAATCCCCTCGAGCCACTCGTCCCGATAGCCGACGATGCCGGCGAGACGGCGCCCGGTGTGAAAGTGAAAGCCTTGGTTCGGATGCTCTGCCACCACCTGGTACTCGTCGCGGATGGCGTCGCGCACCTCATCGATGTCGATATCGATAACGGCCGGCGGCGGCGTCGCTGCGTCACTCGCCATTCCCTAGCCCTCCACTGGCCCGTGCAGCTTGATTGCCGCGGCCAGTCTCTTGTTTTGATGCTCGGAGTGCAACCAGTTTCCTGCGCTTCGCCCATGTGTACCGGAAATTGGGCACCCAGATGTGTTTTGGGTAATATTCCGCACCATGAGCGAGGCTGCCATCGACACCCGGATCATCGACGTCGAGTACCTCGGCAAGCCGCAGTTCATCGCCTGCGCCCTGTTGGAAGGCGACGGCCCGGCGATCATCGACCCGGGACCGACGGTGTCCCTAGCCAAGCTCGAAGAGGGCCTGGGGCGAGCCGGGATCTCGATCGATGACCTCGAAACCGTTCTGCTGACCCACATTCACTTGGATCACGCCGGCGCCACGGGCACCATCGTGAAACGGAACCCGCGCATCAAGGTGTGCGTGCACGAGCGCGGCGCGCGTCACATGATCGACCCGTCGCGGCTCTTGGCCAGCGCCGAGCTGTTGTACGGCGATCAGATGAACGCCATGTGGGGCGAGTTTCTCGCCGTCCCCGAAGACAACATGGTAGCGCTCTCCGGCGGCGAAACGCTCGACGTCGCCGGCCGACGCCTCGAGGTCGCCTACACGCCGGGGCACGCCTCCCACCACGTCAGCTATCTCGACACCTCTAGCGGCACGGCGTTCGTCGGTGACACGGCTGGCATCCGCATCGGCAACATGCCGCTGGTACTACCGGTCACGCCGCCCCCCGACATCGATCTCGAGCGTTGGGAGGGGAGCCTCCAGAAGATCGAGGCCTGGATGCCCGGGCGCCTCTTCGTGACCCACTTCGGGCCGGCGGAGGGCGTCGACGACCATCTGGCCGAGTTCCGTAGCGGCCTACACGACTGGGCTCAGCAGGTGCGCAACGATCTCGAAACCGGAGCCGACCAGGAAAAATCCATCGACGAATTCACCAGCGGCGTGGTTGAGTGGCTCAAACAAGAGTTGTCACCCGACCACGTTTTGCTGTATCAGCAGGGTGGCGCCCCCGAAATGTCGTGGCTGGGGTTGGCGCGCTATTGGCGAAAGAAATGGGAGACCGACTCATGAGGGACCGGAAGAAACTCGCTTCTGTGCAGAAACTGGCGCGGCACCAGGTGTCGACGACGCGGGCGCAACGAACCGCCGCGTGGTGCGCCCTCGCAGCGGTGCTACTGACGGCAATCGCCTGCGGCGGCGGTGCCGAGAGCAACCCGAATGCCGAACCCCAGGCTCCGGTGCCCGCCTCGACAGAAGCCGCTCGCGCCGCGCGTGTCGCCCGTACCCGCCCCGGTGTGCCCGGCCCCGAGGATCCCTCGACACCGCGATTCAACAAATTCCACACGGCAGATGAGGCCAACGCTTCGCTCGCCGCCTGGGCGCAAGAATTCCCGTCGCTCACCGAGCTCTACTCGGTCGGCGAGACACTGCGCCGCAGCCCGCTCATGGTGTTGGAGATCACCAACGAGAACACCGGCCCGGCCGCCGACAAGCCCGGCTACTACTACGACGGCAACATCCACGCCGGCGAGCTCACCGGCGGCGAGGTAGCCCTGCATTTCGCCTGGTACCTGCTGAGCAACTAC
Source organism: Acidobacteriota bacterium (assembly GCA_965214245.1). Taxonomy (GTDB): domain Bacteria; phylum Acidobacteriota; class UBA890; order UBA890; family UBA890; genus CBDCBL01. The sequence goes on along the minus strand of CBDCBL010000005.1, from coordinate 178,811 downwards.
GGGAGCGACGAGCAGGTTACCCGCCTGGTGGACACGCGGGCCATCTACGTACGGCCCAAGTTCAACCCCGACGGCGCCGACATCACGCTGACCACGGCGCAGACGTTGCGGAGCACGCCGCGGCCCTACGACAACGACCTCGACGGCCTGCGCGACGAAGATCCGCCCAACGACCTGGACAAGGACGGCCACATCACGCAGATGCGCATTCCGAACCCCGACGGCGCCTGGTACATCAGCCCCGACGACCCGCGTCTGATGCTGCGGGCGCCCGGTCGCGGTGGCGGTGGCGGACGCGGTGGGGCGCAGGGCCCGTCACCGCCGGAAGGCACGCGGTTCTACGACGTCTTGGGTGAGGGCATCGACGACGACAATGATGGCCGCCTCAACGAAGACGGCGTCGGCGGCATCGACATGAACCGCAACTTCCCCCGCAACTGGGGGCTGGAGTTCGAACAAAACGGCGCCGGACCATACCCCCTGTCTGAGCCCGAAACGGCGGCGACCATCGCCTTTCTCAACTCGCACCGAAACATCACCGGCATCTTCCACGGCCATACGTCGGGCGGCTTCGCGTACCGGCTGCCGTCGACCATTGCGTGGGACACCTTCCCGGCCGCCGACCAGGACCTGATCATGGAAGAGTCGGCCAAGTACGAAGAAACCACGGAGCAGCCGGCGCGGGCGAGCTACACGAATCCGGAAGTCCACCGCCATGGCACGTTGATCTCGTGGGGCTTCTGGGATTTCGGCGTGGTCGGCTTCGTTCCCGAGTTCTGGGGCGGCTTCGGTCGCGATTACGACGAGAACGGCACCATCACCCAGCTCGAGCGGCTTCGCTTCCACGACGAAGAGCTCGAGCACTCGTACTTCACCGATTGGGCGCCGTTCGATCATCCGGAATACGGCGCGGTGGAGATCGGCGGCTGGCACTCGAAGTTCACGACACAGAATCCGCCGGTCGAGCTGCTGCAGTCGGAGGTCGAGCTGTACGTGCCCTGGATGCTGTGGCTCGCCGAGATCGCGCCGCAGATCGAGATCACCGACGTCACGGTGACGAGCGAAGCGGACAACACGTTCCGGGTGCGGGTCGACGTCGAGAACGTCGGCTATCTGCCGACCAACATCACGCAGAGGGCTCTGTTGGCCGAGGTCGCGGTGCCGGTGCGGGCCATCGCCGAGCTCACCAACGCCAAGTTCGTCGAGGGCAACGGCCGCGTCGACATCGGCCACCTCAAGGGAAGCCGCGACGGCGGCGGCCCGGGTGCCCCGACGTCGACCCCACAGGCAGCGCCGAGTTCGTCGTCCGTACCACCGGCAACCCGCCGAGCATGAGCCTCCAGGTGGTCTCGGAGCGCGGCGGCACGAAGCGACGGGTGGTGCCGCTGCGGTGACCAAGCGTTGCGACGGGCGGGCACCAAACACGCATCCTTCCGCGGCTACTCGTCGCCGTAGGTTGAGGCGAGCCAGTCGTCAAACGTCTTCTTGCCGAAATCGCTGCGCGGCGCCAGGTTGTGCCCGGCGCTCATGGCCTTGGCGAACTTGCCCGGCATAGGCGTCGTCACCACGAGGCGTCGCTTGCCGGTGGCGGCGAGCCAGCGCCGCGTGATGTCGCCGATCTCCAGAGTTTCCGGACCGCCGACGTCATGTACGCGTCGCGCCGGTCCCGCTTTGATCAGTTCGACATGTGCCCGGCAACCTCGCCGGCGTCGACGAGCTGGTATTTGAAGCCGCGCGGCGCCGGCACGACAGGAAGCTTCGACAGGCCGGTCAGGAAAAGGTCGAGCAGCTCGTGGAACTGGGTGGCGCGCAGGATCGTCCAAGGAACCTCGGCATTGCCGATCACCTTCTCGGCGGCGTACTTGGCCTTGTAGTAGCCGAGCGGGATGCAGTCGACGCCGACGATCGAAATGTAGAAGAAATGCTTGTCGGCGCCAGGCTCGCGCTCGAGTCGCTCGAGCAGCATCACCGTGCCCTCCACGTCGATCTGCACGGTTTTGCGGAACGGGCTCGAGGCACAGTGCACGATCGTATCCATGCCGTGCACGGCGGCATCGATACCATCGCCGTTACACAGGTCGGCAACCGCGAGCTCGGCGCCCTCGGGGATCGCTGCAGCGGCGTTGCGGCTCATCGCTCGCACGTCGTGGCCGCCTTCCACGAGCCCCGCCACTACCTTGCGGCCCAATGATCCGGCACCGCCCGTAACACAGGATCCGGCGCGTGGTGGTCATGTCATTACGACGCTACCACCCGCGCCAGCGTTTACTCGCCGCCGCCACCCTCTTCTGAAGCGGAAGGTGCGGGCGGCGCCGCGGCGCCGGCGTCACCGTCCTCGGTGTATAGCGCGGCGCCGGCCACGCCGCCGGCGGCCACCACCACCAATGTCCCGATCAGGAACGGCAAGTAGTCCCCGAGGCCCATCAGGCCGGACGCGGAGTTGCCCAGCGCCGGCACGAGCGAGCTCAGCGTCCAGACCACGCCGGCCGCCTTCATGGCCGTTCCCACTCCGGCGCCGAAACGGGGCCGAAAGCCGACGTAGATCTTGATCATCGCCATTCCGACGATGAATCCGAGCAGCCAATACATGCCGATCTGCCCGCCCGTCGGTTCGCTCGCGAGGCGCATAGATTCCATCAACGCCGCGGACTGATCGGCGAGCAGGAACAGGTGAATAATTGTTTCGCCGACGTTGATAACGAGGCCGGCGACGACCCCCCCCCAACGACCATCTTGCCGATGTTGATTCCAGCCATCGGACTCCCCTCGGTTCAGAGTCAGGGAGCGAGCGGGTGGCCCAGGTTCGGAAGACAACCCGCTCGAGCCCCACAGCCGCGCGTCCGCCGCCGCGCGATGGACAGGGCCAATAATGTATCGGAATGCAGAAGGCGCACAACCCCCTCCACGAGGATTGCCGGGCACCTCCCGTGTGGCACAGATGCGACGCAAAAAGGCCGGCGGCATTGCGCCGCCGGCCTCACGCGATTTCGTGTGAAGAATCCGGGTCAGAAAGCGATGATCAACCCGGCGGCCAACTGCGACTGGTAGAGACGCTGGTTGGTGAGGAAGGTGTAGCAGAAGCCCCACCAATCGCACCACCCGCCGCGGCCGACGAAGTTCGTGCTCGTCGAGAAGATCCGATTCTCCGTGCGGACGCCGATGTTGCGCGAGAACATGAACTTGGCGCCGATACCGGCGCTCCACGAGAACCTCGTGTTGCTGGTGTCCGCATCCGGGGAGCGCATGCTAGCGGCGCCGAGCGTGCCGACCACGAACGGTTTGATCTTCGGGTTCGCCAGGCCCCACTGGTACAGAACGCCGCCCTGGAAGTAGTCCACGTTGCCTTCGATATCGAAGGTTCCGACCGGACCGGCCTCGGGAAGGCCCGGCGGAACGGTCAGCAGGCCGGCGGTGCGCCGGTAGCTGTAGATGAACTCGATTTGAACATTGGGGGTCGCGTTGACGTCGACCATGAAACCGTAGGCGACCTTGACCAGACCCCGCGGTTAGTACCACCTTCTATCTCAGTAACACGGTGCTGACAAGATGTTGTTGAGGCCGGCGAAGCGTAGCGCAGCCGGTTTCAACAACACCGCTTCCGGTGCCGGAGGTCGATAGCCCAGCGAGCTGTGCGGTCGTACGCGGTTGTACTGCTGGCGCCATCTCTCGATCAGAACCTTTGCCTCCTTCAGCGTGTAGAAGATCTCCCCGTTCAGCAGCTCGTCTCTGAGCTTGCCGTTGAAGCTCTCCACATAGCCGTTCTCCCATGGGGAGCCCGGCTCGATGAACAGCGTGCCGACGCCGAGCCGGCCCAGCCAGTCGCGAACCGCCTCGGCGGTGAATTCCGGTCCGTTATCTGACCTGATGTGCGCTGGAATACCTCGATGAACGAACAGTCGTCCTAGTCGGTGAAGTACGTCCTCGGAGTTGAGCTTCCGCGCCACGTCGATTGCAAGGCTCTCCCGTGTGTACTCGTCGACGATCGTCAGCAGCCTCATAGCCCGACCGTCATGCGTCCGGTGGTGGACGAAGTCATACGCCCAGACATGATCCTTGTTCTCGGGGCGCAGTCGGATGCAGGAGCCATCGTTGAGCCACAGCCGTGCTCGCTTGGGCTGTTTCTTCGGTACTTTCAGCCCCTCGCGCCGCCAGATCCGTTGCACCCGCTTGTGGTTCACGAGCCAGCCCTCCATGCGCAGTAGCGCCGTCACTCGCCGATACCCGTAGCGGCCATACTCTCGGGCTAGGTTCACGATCCTCTCCGTCAGCACCTGCTCGTCGTCCGGTTGCCGTGGCACGTACCGCTGCGTCGTGCGCGACTGTTTCAGCACCCGGCACGCTCGTCGCTCGGAAACGCCCAGCCTCCGCCGAACATGCTCAACCGCATCTCGGCGACGTGCCGGGCTCAGAAGTTTCCCTCCGCAACTTCCTTCAGGATCGAAAGATCCAGCTCCTTTTCCGCCACAATCTTCTTGAGCCGGACGTTCTCCTTCTCAAGTTGCTTCAGCCGCCTGGCCTCGTCGACCCTCAGCCCCCCGTACTCGCGTCGCCACCGGTAGTAGGTGTGCTCGGTGATTGCTAGCTTGCGGCAGGCATCCTTGACCGTCGCGCCGCGGGCCAGCTCCACCTCAGCCTCCCGTAGCTTCCGTACGATCTGCTCTGCGCTGTGCCTCTTCGCCGGCATTCTAACCTCCCTTTTTCGACCCGGATCGTGAGATTACCTCTGGATCCGTTTGGGGGGGTCAGGTCAGGATGAACTAGGGATTCACGTGTCGTGGGCTCAGCCCGTTGATCGAATCGAGTGATTCCGGCTAGGCTAACCGCGCACGCTTCTGGAAGGGAGTACCCACCGTGGTCGGAAAAACCGCAGGTCATTACTTCCACGCAGGTGCGCTTGGCGCTCTGCTTCTGGCTGGCGTGGCAAGCGCAGGCCAAGAGCACGGCAACTGGCGCATCGCCACCCAAGGCTCCCCAGGGGAACCGACACACGAGGTCATTCTGACGCTCAGGGGAAACCGAACATTCATGGTCTCGGAGCCCACGCCATGGTGGCGAAGTTGATGGAGATGGCTCCGGCGATGTCGCCGGGCACGGAAGCTTCGAAGTCACCGACGCTACTCGGCACGGTGGCCGGGCAGGTGATGGGCACAGCGGGCTACATGGCCCCGGAGCACGTGAGCCCGGCAAGGACCGAGCCTCTAGATCGATGGCTCGGCCGTCCGACTCGGCGGGCATCGGTGCCGGTCCCGCGGTGACACGCCGCGAGACCGCACTCCTGATCGGATTCGCCGGCTTGCTCTTGGTGGTGTCCGGAGGTGGTCCGGATTTTGGCCGCTACGAGGAATGGGCGCGTGTCGCGGCGGCCCACGACTTCGCCAGCGTCAAGACGTTCACGGTCTCGCCGCTCGGCGTTCCGGTGAACATGTGGGCGCATGGCACCGGATTCGTATTCGCCTCCGGCCATCTTCTCCTCAGCGTTCTCGTTGATCAACGCTCGAGTGCGTTGGTCACCGGCTGGTTGGCGTCGCTCGTGGTTTGGTCGGCGCTCCTCCGTGTGTTGTGGATCGTGGCGTCGGGCAGTCGGTCGCTCGTTCTCTTCGGTGCCGGCGTCGCCTTTGTCGGGACCCACGCCGGCTACTACTCGCACACGCACGCCTCGGAATCGTTGGGGATGGCGGGTGTGTTCGCGCTGACCTGGTTGGTCTTCGAGGCCGAGGAGCCGCACGTCTCGCACTTCGCTCTCGCGGGAGTCTTGGCGGCGTTGCTGATCACCATCAGGTCCTATCTGGGCCTCTATGCGGCGGCGCCGCTCATCGTACTGACGGTGCGCGATTGGGCTCGGCACCGGAGCCCCGCGAGGGTCGGGGGCGCGGCGTTCGTCGTGGCGGTGCCCGTGGCCGTGTCGATGGCGCAGATCGCATTCGTGAATCGATGGATGACCGGATCATTGCTGCGCTCGCCCTACACGTTTGGCGACCAGGCTTTCCGCAGCGTGGATCTCACGAATCCCGAGATTTTGGCTGTTCTAATCCATCCTTGGCACGGCTGGCTGGTCTACCACCCGTTGACGATTCTCGGGTTCACGGCGCTCGCCTATATGGCCGTACGCGGGGCGTCCCGCGAGGAGAGGCTTTTCTGGATTTCGAGTGGACTCGTTATCGCAGCACATCTCTACATACAGGCGTCGTACGTGGTCTGGTGGCTGGGGCAGCGGACATTCGGGTCCCGAGGCATGGCACCGTCATCAATCATCTTGGTCGCGGCGCTCATCATGGCTCTTGCTGCGTTGCGCAGAGAGCACCGTCAGGTCTATTACTTCGGAGTGTGGGGAGCCACCGCAGCCTCGATCTGGTCCTTCCTACTGCTCATGAAGGGCTGGACCAACTACTATGAGTACCGATCGGTGTTGATCGGGCAGGTACAGACGATCCGTGCCGTCGCCGACCCCGTGGTCGCTCTCGCGCTTCTCGGTTGCTTCGCATTGGTGGCCTACGCCACTACGCGTGCGTGGCAGAAGAGCGACGTTACGGACCGGCTTGCCGGAGCTATCGGCTGGGTGCTGACGTCACTGGCGCTCTTCTATCTTCTTGAACGCGCTTGGCGGCGGCAGCCGTCAGTCGTTGCCGATCTACTCCGCGGCGGCCTGGTTGCAGCCGGGGCAGCCATGGCGCTGTATCACTTGGCGACGCTGGTACAGAGCCGGTGGTCTGGAAGGGCAGGTCGTGGCGAGTCAGTGGATTGGTTGCCCGCGGTGGCTGCGGCAGCATTGTTCGTCACGATGAGTGTCTTGTTCTTCGGGCTGGCGGCGAGTGTGGAAGGCGAGATTGCCGCCGGGCGACTCCCCTCTAGGGACTACTTTTTCCGGAACACGTTCAACCTCAGGGACATGAAGCTCGCTTGCCACGAGTATCGGCATGCAACGCAGGAACGGTTCCTCGACGAGCGCTCGGCGTTTCGTGACTTTCTGATAAGGCAGGGAGGTTACGACGCGGCCGAGATCACATGCTGATCTTGCCCAGAAAAACCTGCCCCACGCCACATCAGCTTCGTCCTCAACTGGTTCGAGGAGTTGAAGCAGCGGGTGCCGGCGGGGGGACGGTGAAGTCGAGCCGTCGCGAACCGTGGCATAGGCGTGGCATTTTCCCCTGGTCAACAGAAAAAGGGACTCGACCGATTCGGCCGGATCCCTTTACTGGCACGGGTTACAACGAGTAGCGGGGGCCAGATTCGAACTGGCGACCTTCGGGTTATGAGTTTTATTTGGGGTGCGTGAGAGCCCTTTAACGGTGGGCGTTCCGGGGCTTTGCGGAGACTTGCAGTGCGCAGTTCGCGCCAAACTGCCACCTATCTGTCGCAGGATCACCATCATGCGGCGACGACGTGTCCGTAGATATCCGTCGTAGTTGAAACGGAGCTGTGTCCGAGCATTCGACTGACGCGGTAGATAGGGTCACCTCGAAGAAGCAAGTGGGTCGCGAACGTGTGTCGGAAACCGTGGAACCCGTAATCGGGGACCCTGGCTTCCTTGACGAGGGCCTTCCAGTGGCGGGCCCGGAGGTTGTCGGGATCGAGCGGGCACTCTCCCGTCGAGTTGTGGTGAACCCAATTGCTAGGGCGGCCCCAACCCCGACGCATCGCCTCTTTCTTTCGCTGGCGCTCGAGTCGGGTCAGGACCGTTTCGACTGGCGGGTGGACGGGTGCGATATCGATCGTCAGTTCGATGGATCGGTAGCGGCGACCTTTTGTTGAAGTGAGTTCGCCTCGTACCCAATTACGGTCGATCGTGAGCTGATGATTGCTGAAATCAACGTCCGACCACCGGAGCGCGATGGCTTCTCCGATACGGACACCGGTTTTCGCCATCAGCACGTACAGCGAGTAATGCTCGCTGTCTTCCTGTCTCGCCGTGTCGAGCAGCGCGACGAGCTCGTCCAACGTCCAGGCCTTCGGCTTCGGGCGATCGACTTTGACCTTCGGCAAGACGCGGCCCATGCGGAGGATCGGGTTCGTCTCGAGGATCTCGTCATCAACGGCCGCAGATACGATTGAAGACAGGCAACGGTGCAGATTGACGATCGTCTTGGGGGCCAGGTCTTTCAGGGCGAGCCAATCCTTCACGCCTCGGCGACTGATTTCGTCCAGCGGAACGTCTCGCCAGGTTGGCAGGATGTGGCGCTTGAGCAGTGATTCGTAGTTCTGGAGTGTTGATTTCTTCCAACCGTGCCGCGTCGCGTTGTCGGCCTTCCACGTCTCTGCATACGCACTGACAGTCGGGGCCGGCTCCGGCTGCTGCGCTTTCGCGGCGCTAAAAGCGGCTGCGAGCGGTCCCTGGTGGCCCATCAAGTCAGCGAGGGAGAGCTGCTTGCGCACCTCCACGGCAACAGCCTCCGCGACCTCCTTCGGCCCGACCATTTTTCGGAGGCGCTCGCCCTTCCAGACGATGTCTACCTCGAACACGCCGGGGCGCCGCTCTCTTACGTGAACGCCCAACTCAGCCTGCTTTCCTGCCCATCAGGTCTGACCAGACCCCGCGGTTAGTACCACCTTCTATCTCAGTAACACGGTGCTGACAAGAGGTTGTTGAGGCCGGCGAAGCGTAGCGCAGCCGGTTTCAACAACACCGCTTCCGGTGCCGGAGGTCGATTGACCTGCCCCCACGGTTAGTACCACTTTCTATCTCAGTAACTCGCCGCTGACAAGAGTTGGTTGAAGCCGGCGGAGCGAAGCGCAGCCGGTTTTAACCAGGTCGCTTCCGGCCCCGGTGGCCGGTAACCCAGTGAGCTGTGGGGTCTGAGGCGATTGAACTTTTGTCGCCACCCTTCGATCAGAACCTTTGCCTCCTTCAACGTGTAGAAGATCTCTCCATTCAGCAGCTCATCTCGGAGCTTGCCGTTGAAGCTCTCCACGTAGCCGTTCTCCCAGGGCGAGCCCGGCTCGATAAACAGCGTCCCGACGCCCAAACGTGACAGCCAGTCACGCACCGTCTTGGCGGTGAACTCAGGTCCGTTGTCCGATCTGATGTGCTCCGGGATTGCCCGCTGCACGAACAACTCTCCCAGCCGCTCCAAAACGCTCTCGGAGTTGAGTCTTCGCTCCACATCGATCGCCAGGCATTCCCGCGTGTACTCATCGACGATCGTCAGCAGCCGGAAGGGCCTGCCTTCGTGCGTGCAGTGGTGCACGAAATCGTAGGCCCAGACGTGATCCCTGCGTTCCGGCCGTAGGCGAATGCACGAACCGTCATTCAGCCACAGTCGAGCTTGTTTCGGCTGTTTCTTCGGCACCTTCAGCCCCTCGCGTCGCCAGATCCGCTGCACCCGCTTCGGGTTCACCAACCAACCCTCCATTCGTAACAACGCGGTGACCCTCCGATACCCGTAGCGACCGTACGCGCCCGCCAGCTCAATGATCCTCTCGGTCAGCACTCGTTCGTCGGGCGCCGGCTTCGGCATATACCTTTGCGTTGTGCGCGGTTGCTTCAACACCCGGCACGCCCGGCGCTCGGAAACGCCCAGCTTTCGGCGCACGCGTACGAGTGCCTCACGCCGCCGTGCTGGGCTCAGAAGTTTCCCTCCGCAACCTCCTTGAGAATCGACAGGTCGAGCTCCTTTTCCGCCACGATCTTCTTGAGCCGCGCGTTCTCCTTCTCGAGCTGTTTGAGACGCTTCGCCTGGTTCAACTTCAGCCCCCCGTACTCTCGACGCCACCGGTAGTAGGTATGCTCGGTGATTGCCAGCTTGCGGCAGGCATCCTTGACCGTCGCGCCTCGGGCCAGCTCCACTTCAGCCTCCCGTAGCTTCCGTACGATCTGCTCTGCGCTGTGCCTCTTCGTCAGCATTCTGACCTCCCATTCTGGCTCCAGATCATGAGATTACATCTGGACCCGTTCTAGGGGGTCAGGTCAAATCCGCCCTCGCTCTCACCAAACCCCAATGCATCGCCGGCATCGACGGTGAATGAGATACCCGACACGACGAGCCCGGGCGTATCGCTGTCGGAGAACGCCTGCCCAAGCTGGGCCAGCGTCATGTCGGGGTCTTCGGTCAACTTCTGTACGAAGTCTGCGAACTGGAGGGTCAGGTTGGCGTCGCCGTTCCAAAAGCTCTTGTCGATGTCTTGAATGAGAGAGGACAGCTTCTCGGGAATGGCCATGTCGGCCCCCTGATCTTTCAACGATTTCTGGCAACAATAGGAAGACCAGGCGGCGCGCTAGCGCCGCCTGGTCCCCATAACAAGGCGGTGGCGTGTCGATATTGATGGCACGAGCGCGGCAAAGCTGTCAAGGAAATCGTCACGTCGAATCGGGAGACGCCGTCACCCCCGACGAAGCGCTCGGGCGCAGCTCAGCCCGAATCGAGAGAAGCCGCGGCCGAGACGATGAACTTCAACGTCCGCGCCGCCTCCTCGGCGGCGTCGGCGTCGGGCCAAGTTGTTGTCGAGCTATCGTAGCGGGCGATCGCGAGGTCCCGGAGGTTCGCCGGAAGCTCGTCGCCTGAATCGTCGCCCATGACGAACACCGTCTTGTCCATGCCGTGCGCCAGGCCGAGCTCGTACAGGACGTTCGGATTGGCTCCCGTTACGTCGACGAGAGTTGCCCCTGCCGAACGGATCAGTTCAACCATCAACGGCTGGTAGTCCTCGCCCGATAGCCCACCCCAGGCCCGGAATCCTCGGTAGCCAAGTTGCTCGAGGAGCGGCAGGTAGAAACCCGCGTAGCGCTCTTCGAGCCTGAACGGCATGACGACGAATGCGGTGTTGCCGGCGTCACCGACGGGCTCCAAGAGCTCGCGAACGAAATCCAGCGAGGCAGTGTGGAGCGGCTGGAGCAGGAGTGTGTCGCCGTCCCATTCCATCGCCTGAAGGAAGCGATCGAGGGCCTCGAGAGGCAACCCCAGCTTCTCGAGGCGCTCCTCGGCTTGGGCCTGGAGATCTTGTGTCAGCTCCACCTCGTCCGGCGATGCTGTCGAATTTTCGCGTTCGAACGATGCCCGCAAGACGTAGTGCATGGAAACCATGCCCAGGTGGGCGCATTGGACAAGCAGATCGGGGGCAAACAGATCCAACGCCATGACGATCTCCGTGACGATCCGCTCTTGGTGCGAAAGCATCACCTCGCGGTCCGCAGGAGCAGTCGGCAGCGAGCCGACTTCCTCCAGAAACTCGTTTACGCGTCGCTGCAAGCGCGGGTACTGCTCAGCGATCGCCTCGGCGCCCATGCCGGTGAGGAAAAAGCCGAGCATCATCCCGTTGTACCAGCAGTAGAGATCGGAAAACTCGGCGTCAGAATTCGTCACGGCTACCCTCCGATGGTCGTCCTGCTTCATTCCCTAGCCCGGATATCTCAACGGGTCATGGCTGCGCGAGCGCGATGGGCTAGAGGCCAGGCGTCTCCGATCATCTCGCACGATGGCGGGCACTTCGTACTGCCCGAGGTCAATCATAGGCGCCCCCACATCGTCGGCGGCCCAGCCCCGCGAACGACGGAGGCGCTGTGGTTGGTGGCGAGCAGATCATTTCTGTCCGTAGTAGGCGTCCCTACCGTGCTTGCGACGGTGGTGCTTCTGCAGCAGGTGCTCTTCGAGCTCCGGCCCGGCAGCATCCAGGCCGAGCGTGACCAGCGCCATCTCGGCGACGGCCTCGAGAGCGACGGCGTTGTCGATCGACTCCTGCACCGAGCGCCCCCAAGCAAACGGCGCGTGGCCGGCAACCAGCACGGCGGGAACCTCGAGAGGGTCCAGCGCCGCGAACCGTTCGACGATCACCTCGCCGGTGTTGGCCTCGTAGTTGTTCTCGACCTCCGCTTTCCGCAGCACCCGCGTCAGCGGCACCGGTCCGTAGAAGTGGTCGGCATGCGTCGTGCCGAGACACGGAATCTCGCGCCGCGCTTGTGCAAACGCCGTGGCGTAGCGGCTGTGCGTGTGGGTGATCCCGCCGATGCCCTCGAAGTGCTTGTAGAGCAGCGCATGGGTCGGCGTGTCCGACGACGGCAGCAGATCCCCGTCGACAACGTTGCCGTCGAGGTCGACGATGACTATGTGGTGCGGTGACAACTGCGCGTACGCAACGCCACTCGGCTTGATGGCGATGTGACGTCGCTGCGGACAAATGCCGCTGACATTGCCCCACGTCAACGTCACCAGCCCGTGCTCGACCAACGAGCGGTTGGCCTCACACACCTCGGCTTTGAGGTCTTCGAGCATGGCCTGCTACCCCCTGCGCACGCGGTCGCGGATGTCGATGAGGTCCTTCATGACCCGTGCCATCCTGGTCTGCGGCCCGACGGGCTCCGAGACCACCGCCGTCTCGGTACCGCCGAAGGCATCGTGAAGGTACTTGTAGAGAACGTATAGGTCAGCGTACACGGCTGCGGCATCCGTCCGCGGCTCATAGGTCGTGTCCTTGCAACCAGTCATCTTCTTCTGCGCCGTCTCTACGTCCTGGTGGGCGCCACCCGCAACCGAACCGAAAATGGCCGCGCCCAGGGCGCAGGTCTGCGCCGAGCGACTGATCTTGATCGGACGGTTGCAGACGTCGGCATACACCTGCATCACGAACGGGTTCTTTTCGGCGATGCCACCGCAGCTGACGACCTCCTCGACCGCAACCCCGTACTCCTCGAAACGGTTGATGATCGTCAGGGCACCGAAGGCGGTAGCTTCGATCAGCGCGCGATAGACCTCCGGCGCCGTCGTATGCAGCGTTTGCCCGACGAGAAGACCGGTGAGCATGGGGTCGACCAGGATGGTGCGGTTGCCGTTGTTCCAATCCAGCGCCAGCAAGCCGCTTTCGCCCGGCCGCAGCTTGCCCGCTGCGCTGGTGAGCGCGGCGTGGGCATCACCGTCCTCGAGATACTCCGCCGGCACCAGATGCGAGGCAAACCAGTTGAAAATGTCGCCGACCGCAGATTGTCCGGCCTCGAGCCCATACATTCCGGGGATGATCGAGCCCGGCACGATGCCGCACAGCCCGGGGATGTCGGGCAACTCCTGGCCCATCGGTGCAACCATCATGTCGCACGTGCTGGTGCCGATGATCTTCACCAGCGTACCGGGCCGGATGCCGGCGCCGACGCCTCCCATGTGAGCGTCGAATGCGCCCACCGCCACGGCGATACCGGCAGGCAGGCCGACTTTCTCGGCGACGTGTGCGCTGAGCTCACCGGCCTTGCGATCTGCCGGCAAGGCCTCGGGCGCATAGCGCTCGCGCAGCGCCGGAAGATCGGCGTCGAGCGCGGCGAGAAAGTCACTCGCCGGCAAGCCGCCCCAGGCGTCGTTGAACATCGCCTTGTGGCCGGCGGCGCAGATGCCGCGGGCCATGGTCTTCGGATCGGTGTTGCCGGTAATGAAGGCGGGAATGAAGTCGGCCAGCTCGACCCAGCTCGCGGCGGCCGCGAAGACTTCCGGTGCACTGCGCTTGCAGTGCAGGATCTTGGCCCAGTACCACTCGCTCGAGTAGGTGCCGCCGCACGTGCTCAGGTACTGATCCGGGTGCTCCGCCGCGGCAGCGGTAATCTCCGCCGCCTCGGCCCACGAGGTGTGGTCCTTCCACAACCAGGCGTGCGCCGCCAGGTCGGCGGCGAACTCATCATGCAGCGCCAGTGGGACCCCCTTTGCGTCGACCGGGATGGGGGTCGAACCGGTGGTGTCCACACCGATGCCGACAACCCGATGCGGCGCGAAATCCGGTTCCTGCGCCGCCGCAGTGACCGCTTCGCGCACCGAGACGAAGAAACCCTCGATGTAGTCGGCAGGGTTTTGTCGGGCTAGATGAGGATCCCCGGCGTCGAGCAGGATGCCGGCGTCGCCGCTCGGATAGTCATAGACGTGGGTGCCGACCTCGGCGCCGCTGCCCACGTCAACCACCAGAGCGCGCACGCTGTTGGTGCCGTAGTCGACTCCGATGGCGAAGCGTGGAGCGGAAGCAGCGATCACGAACCTCTCCGGTGTACCGGTGACTCGGGCGCGCCCGGTGGCCTACGGCTGCGGGAGTCGCGGCCCAACGCGGCAACATCCGGCCGATTCCCCGCATAGGATAGTGGCGGCACACATGAAGTCAAACGGAGGGTGTTGGATGATCGAAGCGGTCATCTTCGACATGGACGGGCTGCTCGTCGACAGCGAACCGATGTGGTTTCAGGCGCGCGTCGATCTACTCGAACCGCACGGCAAAACCTGGACCGAGAGCGACCAGCTCGCCATGGCCGGCGTGCACACCGACGTGTGGGTTGCGACGCTGCACGACAAGCTCGACGCGGCGCTCTCACCCGAACAGGTCTTCGACGAGATCGTTGCACGCATGGCCGGTTACTACGAAAACGGCGAGGTGCCGATCCTCGCCGGAGCCCACGAGGGGATCGCAGCCTGCGCCGGCAACTATCGCGTCGGCCTCGCCTCCGGTTCGCCGCAACGCTTGATCGATGCCTGCCTGTCCGGCGCCGGCTGGAGCCGGTACTTCGAATGCCTCATCTCGAGCGACGAGCTGGAGCACGGCAAGCCGGCCCCCGACGTGTACCTCGACATCCTGCGGCGCATGGGGTTGAGCGCGCATACCACCGCGGTGGTGGAAGACTCCGGCGCCGGCATCGCGTCGGGAAAGGCGGCAGGAGCCAAGGTCGTTGCCGTACCCAACGTCCATACCAACCCTGGTCCCCAAGCCCTGGCGCTCGCCGACGCCTGCATCGAGACGCTGCACGAGCTGCCCGCGGCGCTGGAGCGCCTCTAGCGGGACGCGATGAGCCTACCGGACCGCTCAGTGGTCGAGGAACCACTGGCCGACGCGTGGATTGAAGTCGTCGATCCGCTCCCAGTGGAACGCGTGACCGGCGTCGGCGTAGAGGTGGCGCTCGGCTCCGGGAATCGCCTCGGCGATCTCCTCCCCCATCCAGGGCGGCGTGAAGATGTCGCGTTCGCCGCCGATCACCAACGTCGGGCAGGTGATGCGAGGCAGCTGCGCCAGAACGTCGTGCTGGATGCACGCCTCAGCCTGGGCGACGAGCGCGTCGAGCGGCTGCGGCGAGGGATCCTCGCCGGCGGCGCGCTGTCCCTCCATCAGATCGCCGAAAGCCTCATCGTCGTCCCAGTGCGGCTTGGCGAAAATGAGTAGCTGGATGAAGTTCATGAAGTCCTCCGGCGACAGGTTGGCCTTGACGTGCTTCATGTGCTCGAACACATGAGTCACGTAGCGGTCGCAGCGCGCCCACGGACACATCAGGACCATGGAGCGGACGCGACGCGGGTGATGCAGCGCCAGTTGCTGGGCGATGATGCTGCCCATCGAGCAGCCGACTACGCGTACTTGCTCGAGCTCCAGAGCATCGAGCAATCCAGCCGTGTCGTCGGCCATCATGCGGCTGCTGTAGGGCCCCTCGGGCTTGTCGGTCTGCCCGACCCCGCGGTTGTCGGGCATGATGCAGCGGAAGTCGTGCGACCAGGCCTCGACGTGTCGCTCCCAGACGCTGCCCGGTGCCGTGATGCCCATGAGGCACAGCAGAGGGTCGCCGCTGCCGATCTCGTCGTAGAACATCCGGATATCGTTGGTCTCCAGCATCGGCATGTTGATCAGACTCCCAGCTGCGGTATCAATGTGTCGGTCAACCACTTGCCATCGTGCAGCGTCACACCGTCCGGGTCGTCGACGGCTTGCTCCGCTTCGTCCTCGAGGATGATCCAGCCGCTGTAGTCCCAGGAGGCGAGCCAGCGGCTGATGCCGACGAAATCGACGCATCCCTCGCCCATCAGCGCGAACTCCGGATTGCCGTCCCAGTCCTTGAAATGGACATGGTTGATGAGCGGCTGCCAGCGTTTCATGGTGGCGAGCGGGTCCATTTTGCCGTTGATGATGTGGCCGACGTCGGGCGTCCAACCGGTAACGGCCGCATCGAGCCGCTCGAGGATCACTTCGTAGTCGCGCGCCGTCCGGTTGATTGAGGTCGGCGGCGAGTTGGGGTGGAAGCTGCACGGCACACCGCGGTCGGCCGCCCGCCGCGAGACGGCGTTGACGTGGTCGGCAAGCCGTAGCCGCCGCGACTCCAGCTGCTCACGACCGGTGGGCAGTTGCACGGTGCACAACATCGCACCGGGGAACTCGCATAGAAGGTCGATGACCCCATCGGCCTGCGTCCGCTCGGATTCGGTCTCGTCCTCATGATTCCACTCGAGGACCAGCGCCACGGCGGCGAGCTCGATGTGCGCCGCCCGGAGCGCGTCCCCGAGCCGCTGGGAACAGGCGAAATCGCCCATCCAGGAATGAATCGGCTCGATGCCCCTCAGTCCAGCCTGGGCCGTGATCCGGATCATGTGATCCAGCCGGTTGGCATGGGCCACACCGTTGTCCTTCATGAACCAGGTGTAGCACTCGTTGCCGAAGCGGAAGGGCAGCTCTGTCATGACATGGGTGGGTCAGCCGTTGTGGTGAGCGAGTTTCTCGCGAATCAAGGCGAGGCCGCCGGCACACACGTCGTCGACGGTCGAGTACTCGCGCCACACGTTGATCGCGTTGGCGAAATCCACGTCGGTCCGACTGAACGACTCGATGGTCAGCCAGCCGTCGTAGCCGTGCTCGCGCAAGGCAGCAAATACCCCGTCGAAGTCGATCTGGCCGCTACCGGGTGTGCCGCGATCGTTCTCGGAGATGTGCACGTGGGCGAGAGTGTCGCCGAGCGTGGCCACGGCGGCGGCAAAGCTCTTCTCCTCAATGTTGGCATGGTGGGTATCGATCATCGACCGCACCGCCGGATGGCCGACGCGATCGACCAGGCCGCGCAGTTGCTCGGCGGTGTTGCACAGATAGCACTCGAAGCGATTGAGTGCCTCGAGTGCCAGGGTCACATCAGCCGCAGCCGCGTGGTCGCCCACCGCGGCCAGCACGTCGGCGCTCCAACCGTACTCCCGCTCCTGGGGTTCGCGCCGGGTGAACCGGGCGAAGGCCGAATGGTTCGGGCCGCACAGCACGTCACCGCCCAGCGCCTGGGTCAGATCGACCCGCTCTCGCAACCAATCGACGGCACGTTGGCGGACCGCCGCGTCAGGGCTGGCGGGGTTCTCGGCCGGACCCGGTGCACAGACCGCCGAAGCGGCCAGTCCGAGATCCTGCAGGCGCGCCGCCACCGCCCGGCACTCCGCAACGCTGCCGCTGCCGATCGAGAACTCGGCGCCGTCGTAGCCCAGCGTAGCGAGTTTCCCCAACACCGGTGCGTGCACATCGTCAACGTAGTGCGACGTCCACAGCAGAAGATTCATCCCGATGCGCATTGATCGATTCCCTCGCGCCGACTATGTCGAGTCGGGCCCACCTGAATTCGATTCGAGATGATCCAGCGTTCGGACCATCAAGTCCAGAACGACGTCCCAGGTCGCCTGATCTTCGAGCACGTCGTTGGGGAACATACAGCCGTCCCAACAGAGGTGCTCGATTTCGGCGCGCGGAGAACCGTCGGCTTCGAGCAACCAGTACGCCGCGCACCGGGGCACGTCGAGCTTGCCGCGGGCATCGTCGGGAAGACAATGCCGGCCTGTCTTGTCGTGGTTGCCGCTGCCGAACACCGTGCCGTCGGTCTGCGCAATGTGGAAGTCGAGCGTCCACGGACGCAACGCAGACGTCATGGTCGCGTAGGCCGACCAGAAGGCATCCTCGGAGTAATGCGGCTCGAGCAGCGCGTGCTGCGGCGCGTTGGTACCCATCAAGTAGTGGTACGTATGTGCCAGATCGGCCTGGAAACCGACCACATCAGGCATGCCGACGGCTTCCAGAAGATCCAGCATGTCGCGCCACGAGTGCATGCCTGCCCAGCAGACTTCGCCCTCGGCGGCCAGCCGCTCGCCGTGGCCCGCAGCGATGCGACCGGCCTCGCGGAAGGTCTCGGCGATGCGAGCCGTATGGCCCGCCGGATCGACGGCCCAGTTCGCCAGGCTGTCCGCCGAGTCGATGCGCACGACACCGCGGCGCCGCACACCATGTTCGCGCAGCACACGCGCAACGCCGCACGCTCGGTCCACCGCGGCGAGAAAGCGTCGCGTCGAGGCTCGATCGCCCATCGCACTACCGCCGATGGTCTCGGGCCAGATCGGTGCCACGACCGAGCCGATCTCGAGGTTCCGCGAGGCGATGTCGTCAGCGAGACGACGGATGATTCCATCGTCAGCCCGGATGTCCAGGTGGGGCTCGTACAGGAACAGATCCACCCCATCGAAGCCGCGCCCCTGCGCCACCGCCCGCTCGGTGAGATCGAGCATCCGATCCAGCGAAATCGGCGCATGGTCGGTGCTCGGCTCCTTCCCCACCAGGCCCGGCCACATCGCGTTGTGCAGTTTCCAGCGTCGGCTCATCTTGTTAGGTGCACCGCCTTGTATCCGCCCCGTGAACGAAAATAGAGGATCAATCCCAGGTAACCGATCGCCATCATCAGCGGCACCAACGCCGTCCACCTCAAGGCCGCTTGTCCACCGTGAATGGAAGCGCGCAGCAGCGCCCCCCGGTACTCGTTCTCGACGGCGGTCAACTCGGCCGGTGGAGCCTCCAGGATGGCGCCGACCTTGGCGCCGTCCAATCCCGAGATCCTCGGAAACATCAAGAATCCATGCTCGGTCGACGCCCGGTATTCCTCGTAGACGAATGAATGTCGCTGCTCGAGGTATTGCGACGCAAAGTAATCCTGCTTGTAGCCGATCCCGGGCCCACCGAGAAGCCCGGCCGACAGCATCCCCGCGGCCCCGACGGCCCCCAGGGTAAGGGCTCCACCGCGCGGAAACTGCTCGGAGATGACACCCAGCATGGTCGGCCAGAGGAATGTCTTGCCGACGCCGTAGACGGTCGCCGCCGCGATAATCGCGAACCCGGTGCTCGACGAGCCCAGCATCATCAAGCCGGCACAAGCGAGCAACGAGCTGACGAACAGCAAACCCAGTGGGTTGATGCGGTGGGTAATCGGGCCGGCGAAAAAGCGCAGCGCGAACATCAAGGCGGAGGTGTAGATAAACAAGAGGAAGGCCTGGCCCTCGATGACATTCTGCATGATGTTGACGATCCAGCTATCGGTGCCGAGCTCGACGTAGCCGACCATGGCGTGCAACAACAGCAGCAGAAGCAAGACGGGGGCCGCGAACTCCCGCAGCATTCCGGCGAACGAGATACCGGCGGCACGAGCCTCGGATACCGGGAACTGCACCCGATACAGCAACAGACCGTAGATCAAAGTGGGGACAAGGAAGAGGCCGACGAGGACCTCCCAAGGTACGTGGCTTATACGCGCGTCGGCGCTCGCGAATCCGTAGGCGATGAGGCCGCCGATGATCAGCCCCGCCGGCCAGCCGGCATGGAGGACGTTCAGATAGTGCGTCCTGTCATTCGGATACAACGTCGCCGCCAGAGGATTGATGACCGCCTCGCACACACCGTTGGCGATCGCGAACAGGAACGTGCCGACGTACAGGACCCAATAGGCGGAGGCGTTGCCCCCGCCACCGTCGCCGTAGACCGCCGAGGCGGCGATCGTCACCACAGCGGAGGTCAGGTGGAGAAAGAACGCCACGCCCAGGAGCTTTCCGTATCCGACCCTGTCGGCGATCGCACTCGCCGCCAGAATGACGATGCCGAAGCCCACCAGCCCGCCACCGGTAATCGTTCCCAGCTCCGTCTTGGTGAAGCCGAACTGGGTCGCCCAATCGCCCAGAATCGCGCCGCGAATCGCGAAGCCCACGCCGGCCACGATGAGGGTCGTGAAGCTGGCCGCGAACAACCTCTTTTTTCTGTGTTCCATACCGATCGAGACCTTCCGTAGGCTCAGCGTTCAGGGATATCTTGCGATCCGGGCACCCGGTGGACGGTCAGATACGTCACCTCTTTATAGGGCGTCCCGTTGCTCGCCGCAATGTCCATGCGGATCATCATCTGATCTACCGGCCGCAGGTCGTCGATCATCAAGAGCACCGAACGGCCGTCTTCGGCGACAACGGCGCTGCGGACGGGGACCGAATCGTTGCCGGTGCCGTCGGGATTGTCGAGCGACCAGTGGGCCGACCCGTAGTTCGACGTCCAGTGATAATTCCACCGTTCCACCGTGTAGTTGGCCACCGCCGCGGCGCTCTCCGCATCGAGCTCGAAGCTGAACGCCAACTCGATACCGTCGTTGCGGATATACGTCTCGGTGAGCAGATAGGCGGGCCTCCCGGTGTAGCGCACGCGGCTGAGGTTGCCGTCGCGTTCCGTCGCTTCCGCGTCCCAGCCCGTGAGGCCGACGACGTAGACCTGTCCGTCGGCGGGATTCACCCGCAGCCGCTGGACGCCGGCGTCAAACTGGAAAGGAAGCGCGACCACCGAGCCCTGGGTGACGCCGGCCACTTCTTCCTGCATGTGGTAGTAGATCCACCCCTTACCGAAGCTCACGTGCATGAGCTTGCCGTCCAGGGGCCCGAATCGCTCGTCGTGCACGACGAGCTGTCCGCCTGTTGAGTTGTCGAGCTCGCGCGGCATCCAGACGATCGGCTGGACGAACGTATCGAAGACCTGTTCCCTGGTCTGCGAGACGCCGAACCATGGCTGAACGTCCTCGCCGACAGGCACGATGGTGATCTTCGACGCCGGAACCCACTGTCCCTCCTGCCCGCTCACATAGATGGTGTCGTCCTGCGGATCGATGCCCATGCCGTTCGGGACGCGGAAGCCCCGGGCGATGACCTCGACATTCTCGCCATCGGGAGAGATCTTCATCAGCGCCCCGGGCAGCGAGTAATCCGTGTAGCGGCCCGGCTTGGTGAAGTAGAGGTTGCCCGCCGAGTCGGTCTGCAGATCGAAGTTGTAGGCGTGAAACCCGTTGGACACGTCGGTGTCGGTGTAGAAGTCCTCGTAGTAGTCGGCTTCTCCGTCGTCGTTCAGGTCGTGGAGGCGAAGAATGCCGTCTCGCACCGTCACGTAGACGAGTCCGTCGATGACACGGAGGCCGAGGGGCTCGAACAAGCCGGTCGCGAAGCGCCGCCAGCGAAGCTCCTCCAGCGTGTCGTTCACGCCCGAGACCACCCAAACGTCGCCGCCCAGCGTGGCGACCGCGATACGGCCGTCGTCAAAGAAATCGAGCGCCGACATCCTCATCCAGGCGTTCCACGGGTTGTCATCCGGAAGCGTCAGATCGTCGACGACATAGGCGGGATCAGCCGGCAACGACACCCGTGGCCGATCCTTGATCCTGAACGGACTGATCCCCTCGGTGCGGCGGTAGTCGATCGGGTCATAGCGAGCGTTCTTGACGTCGAGGATCCCCGTGGTCTCGATCGTCGTTGTCCAGCGCGGCGCCCCACCCTGCTTTACCGACGACAGATCAGGAGCGGTCATCAGCCCGTTCTGGACGACGAGGTCGGCGTAGTCGCGAAAGCGCCTCCATTCCTCGGCGCCGCTGCCGGCGAAGCGCAGGACCCGGATGACCAGCGGCTCGCTGCTGGCCGGGATGTGCAGGCCAAGACGATGTTGCGAGGTCACTTCCCAACGTAGCTCGTCGGTATCGCCGGCCACCGCGGCGGCGACGAAGTCGGCGATTCCTGAAGGATCCCCCGGCGCCGGCACGTCACCGGCCAGGACGATCGTGTTGTTCGCCGACCCGTTCTTGTCGAGCGACGACGACAGCTCGCCGGCGAGCTCGACGACGCCCTCGGTACCCGGATCGCCGTCGAATGCCCCGGCGACAAGTTGGAGAGCAGTCTCACCCGGGGCGACGCGAATCACGTTCTCGAGCACGACGAAGTCCCCCCGGCGATGCACCCGTGGCCGCTCCAGCACCTCGCGGCCCCGCACCGAGAACGAAAGCGTGGCGGTGCGGCCGTCGAGATAGTGGCCGTTGTAACGCATCAGCTCCGGATCCGTCGGGCCCATCGACTTGCTGTTCTCCAGCCCCTGCATGAGCGAGTTCTCCGGCGCCGCGTCGAAGTCGGCGCCGTACGCCCAGTGGTAGGTCTGCAGACCCTCCAGCGGCTCGCCGTCGGGGAAAGGCTGACGCTCGCCTCGGTAGCGCATGTGCTGGGTTTGGGACAGGTTCAGAAAGCCATCCCAGACGTAATGCTGCCGCATGCGGTGAAGGTCGTACGAGGCGAAGACGCCCTCGCCGAGATCGAAGGTCATCGCCCGGTTCACCTCACGCCTGAACTGCTAGGTGAGCACCGGTCCGTAGTCGCGCGGGTGCCCGTCGGGCGGTATCAGATCTTCCCGGGGCGTGCCCTTGGGCAACGAGTCCAGATACTCGTCGGTGATCTCGAAGTACTGATCTCGGTTCGGCCCCCTGATGAAGACCTCGCGAATGAAGTGGACGACGTCGTAGCGCTCTTCGGGCGTGTACTGGGTCTGCGGCACCATCTGGCCGAACCCTTCGGTCAAGGTCAGCCACATGGTGTACGGGTCGTTTCCGGCGCGCAGCTCGTCGCGATTGAACGCCCGAGCATCCGGCAGCCTGGCCTCGCCATCGTAGCCGTGGCATCCGTAGCAATGGATGTCGTAGATCCTCCGCCCGCGGGCACGATTCGCGTCGGTCCAGGAGCGAATAATACCGGCGTGGTCGACGTCTTCGTCGGCGGACGGGTCCTGTTGCTGGCCAACCGCCTGCTGCGCCACCAACACCAGCAAAATGAGCGCAGCGCCGCAAAGAAGCGGCCGAATTCTCTTGACCCAAGCATGCATAGCGACTGTCTCCTCGCGGTTCCAAGGGCGGGCAGTGCTCATCGATCAGCCGCTGACGAACGCGGCGCCGGCGAAGCCGGCGGCCGCAAACACATACTCACTGAGCAGCCGCTCGCCGAGTAGCGAGTGCGCCGGATCGGATGGGCTGTAGTTGCCCGCCGTGATGACGACCAGAAGCTTAAGCTGCGGAACCACAAAAATCCGCTGCCCACCGAGCCCGATCGCCACCGGCACGTCGATGACGCGCTCGTCGGAGGCGAAACGTTGGATCCACCACTGATACCCGTAGCCCACCGTCCAGTTCGGCTTGCTGTAGGGCTGTGTCGATTCCTCGACCCACTCGCCGGTCAGGACCCGGCTGCCCTGCCACTCTCCGTTGTTCAGATACAGATAACCGAACTTCGCCAGGTCCCGCGGTGTGAGTCGCAGTCCCGACGCGGCGGCGTGCATTCCGTTGGAGTTTCGCCGCCATTCAAATTCGGTGATGCCCAGCGGCTCGAAGAGTGCTCCGCGGGCGTACTCGGCGAGCGATTCCCCGGAGGTCCGTTCGACCAGACCTCCCAGTAGGGTCGTCAAGCCACCGCTGTAGTTGAAGGTCGTTCCCGGGGCGTCCACGACCTCTTGCTCGAGCACATAGAGAAGCGGGTCGGGGCTGCGGATCATCTGGATCTCACTGTTGCGTGGGTCGGTGTAGGGAATGGTCTCGTCCCAATCGAACCCCGCCGACATGGTCAAGATGCTCTGCAGTGTGATCGCGGCCTTCTCGGGAGCCAGGCGATGGTCCGGGAACAGCTCGGCGAGGCTCGTCTGAACGTCGGGAACCAGTCCTTCCGCCTGGGCGATGCCGATCAGGGCCGACGTGACGCTCTTGCTCATCGAGCGAAGGTCGTGCAACGTGCCGCGGTCGAACGTAACGTGACCGATGTCCGAGCCCCAATCTTGATCGGCACCCTCGAAGTACTGCTCGTACACGAGCCGTGCGTCCTTGATCACCAGAACGGCGTGCACGTTGAGGTGCTCGTCCCGATCCAACCGCTCGGCGAGGCGGAGCAACGGCGCTGCGTCCAACCCGACGTCTTCGGGCGCTGCCGTCAGCCACCCGTCGCCGATCTCCGGCGGTGCTTGGAAGCTTCGCTCAGGCAGGTCCGGTGCTTGGACACGGCAGCCCGAAATCACGACAATCGCGGCTACGACGGCGACCCATCCCCTCACGGCAGAGGGCGAGTTGTTCATGTGCACGTTGTCCGTCTACGCCGACGGCCGGCAACTGCCCGGCGTCGCGTGGCTGATGAACTCAGAGGAAAGCGAGATCGATGGTAGCGCGGCAGTTCATGGTTTATCGCCGACCTATGAAGAATCGCCTCGTCTTATCGACCCAGAGCAGCCGAAGCAAGCACAACGCGCTGATCGCGTGCCATCGCGCCCGAGAAGCCGTGAACCGTTGAGATATCCGGGCTAGGATCGCAGCTGTCCAACGAACCGCAACGGGTGCGAACATGGCAACACAGTCGCCGCCAGACGTAACCGCGTTGCTCGCCCAATGGGGCAGCGGCGACGAGGCCGCCGAGAAACAGCTTTTTCCGCTCGTCTATGACGAGCTGCGCAGGTTGGCCCGCTCCCATCTTCGCCGCGAGCGAGCCAATCACACGCTGCAGCCGACGGCACTGGTGAACGAGGCGTATCTGCGTCTCGTCGACCAGACTCGCGTCGAGTGGCAGAACCGCAGCTACTTCTTCGGCATCGCTACCCGCATGATGCGCCGCATCCTCGTGGACCACGCGCGGGCCCACAAAGCGGCGCGGCGTGGCGGAGGCGTGCGCAACGTTACCCTCAACGATGAGGCCGTGCCGGGCGGGAGCAGAGATGTGGATCTGATCGCCTTGGATGACGCCCTCGCGACCCTCGCTGAGCTCGACCCGAAGGGCCTGAGAGTCATCGAGCTACGGTACTTTGGCGGGCTTACGATCCAAGAGACTGCGGAAGTTCTCGGTCTGTCCGAGTCAACGGTGAAGAGGGAATGGAGTACGGCCCGCGCCTGGCTCTCTCGAGAACTGAGCCGCCGGTGAGCAGCCCGACATCCTGCCCCTCCACTGCCGGACCTTCCACGCCGAGCACGTTGCCGCCGCGGCGCGCAGAAGGCGCACGTACAGCCGCTACCGGGTAGGCGCGCAGATCGAAGAGATCGTCGAGGATCTCGCCGGCGACCTGGTAACGGACTCTCCGCGACTTACGGAGCGCCTTGGCGATGACGTGCACCAGATCGGCCGGCAGCGTCGGGTTGAGGTACAGCGGCGACATCGGATTCACGTGCAGGATGCGGTCGACGACCATCGCCGAGGTCTCCGCGTCGAACGGCACCACGCCGGTCGCCGCCTCGTAGAGGAGAATACCGAGCGCAAACAGGTCCAAACGGCCGTCGAGCTCCTCGCCGCGCGCCTGCTCGGGCGACATATAGCAGATCGTCCCGACGACGCGGCCGTCGCTCGCGTCCGCTCCAGGGCCGGTCACCTGATCGGGGCTCACGCGGCTGACAATCGCAGCCGGCTTCGCTAACCCGAAGTCGAGGAGCTTGGTGCATCCGTCGTCGGTCACGAATACGTTGGCCGGCTTCAGATCGCGATGCACAACGCCGCACCCGTGCGCCTTATCGAGGGCATCGGCCAGATGTACGGCGACTTCCAGGAGGCGAGGAGTCGACAACTGCCCGTCGACCAGGCATTCGCTGAGCGGCCGACCGCGCAGGAGCTCCATGACGATGAACGGACGCCCCTCGTGCGTGTCGACGTCGTAAATCGTGCAGATGTTCGGGTGGCTGAGCGCCGCACCGATCAAACCTTCGCGGCGAAATCGCGAGCGCAATTTCTGGCTGTCGGCGAACCGCTCGTGCAGAAACTTGAGGGCGACGATCCGGCCCAACCGCGTATCCACCGCTCGATACACGGTGCCGGCGCCACCCTCGTCCAGCTTGGCGACGATCCGATAGCGTCCGACTCTCGTACCGTTCGTCACTTCCAACCTCCGCGCTGACGGGCAAACGAAGCCCGGTTCACCTAACAGCGCGGAAACCACCGGCGGAATAGGTCAGGAACACGTTCGCTCCGACCGGGGCGAGCAACCTCGACCGCATCGGTGCGTCTCGAGCCCAGCTTCTAGAAGTGCAATCCGAAGCCAAGAAAATGACCTCTGGCAAACTCGCCGCCGTCAACGTCGTCCGCAGGGCCACCGAAGTCCGCTAGCGTGATTGCCTCGGTAAAGTACATGACGTTGCCTCCGCCTTCGAAGTAAAACCAAACCTCGCTCACGTCGAACAGGTACACACGCAACGCCAGGTCAAGCCCGAACGAGAGCCGATCGAAGTCGACTCCCGGGCCCGAGAAGAAATGGCCTCCCACGCCGAGACCGGCAGGAGAGGTGAAACCTGCTCAAAAACCCGGCCGTGTCCTTGTGTGGACCGTCGAGGCCGAACTTGATCGCCCCCTCGACGAACTTTTGGGTGAATTCGACGTCGTTTGCCAGCTCCCCTTCGCCGTGGCTCTGGGCGTATGTGCCTCGAACGTAGAAGCCCGTTCGCTTCAGGAAAGGAAGGGTGTCGCCAGAAGCATCCTCGGCGACCATCTCTGGGTGATCGGGGCACAGCTTTCGCACGTCGACCGTCCGATCGACCCGATTGAGGCAGAACGCAAGGGAGCCCGCGACACCCTGCGTACCCGGGCCACTGAGCCTGTGGAGCCAGGAGCGCCAGGCACGGCCCTCCACCTGGGCTTGCACCGCCGTCGGGATCACCAGAAAAATCGCGAACATCAAGACCACGATGAGTACACGACTACGCCAATTCACAATGCCACCTCCTCGTCAGCCAAGAGATACTCCGCCTGGCACTTTCGGGTGGGGATCAGAACTTCGGACATGCCGGTCCATCACTGGCTGAAGGTCGGGGCCGGGCCGACAAAGATGGCGTCCTGTGTCGCGCCGCCACCCCGGCCGAGGAATCTCAGCGCTACCCTGCGCTGATACCGCAACTCGGGAAAGTAGATATAAGCCTCGGTATCGGTCTGGGCGATGATGTAGGCGCTTTTCCCGAATAGATCAACGCGGCTGCCATCGAGATCGATCCATCGCTGGGGGTTCTCTTCGTCGGCGCCGGTCACCGGATTTCGGGCACTGGCTTCGTAGGTGACTCGCTCGTGTGGACCGGTGAGCAAGCTCCACGGCATGACCATGAGCACCGCCGCCACCAAGATCGTCACGAAGATTCCGGTGCGCATGAGCCGAACGAAGGCCCTCCGCCGATCGTGAGGCCTGAGGGCCCCGAACGTTGTCGTGGCGGCCATCAAGATCGCCGCGATCAACACCGCGAGCGTCGCCACGTAGTCGAGGTGAACCATCTCGGAGGCGGCGCTCAAGACTGTCAGGTCGGCGCTGCGGCCCGCTTCAACCTGGAGAACATTGATCGCCCGCCACAGATCGCGGGGATCCGTCCCGAGTCCTGTAGAAAAAGAAATGGCGTAACCTCCGAGCAGGAAAAACGAGTCGCTGGAAACGGCGACAACAAGGAGGTCACACCATGAGCAACGGTAGCACGGGAGAGGTATCGGTCATCGAGTTCCGTAGCGCCATCCAGGAGCTGCTGCACAGCCGCATCCAGGAGGCGATTACGATCACGCTTGAGGAGGAGCTCGCCGAGGCGTTGGGATGCGGGCCGTACGAGCGCAACGGCTCGCGGCGAGGATATCGGCACGGGACGTATCGGCGGCAGATCACGATGGCGCAGGGGCCGCAGGATCTGGAGGTACCACGGGGACGGCTGCTGCGAGAGGACGGCAGCACCGGGGAGTTCCGCAGCACGATCCTGCCGCGGTATCAACGGCGCACCGAGGAAGTCGACGAGGCGATTCTAGGGGTGTACCTGGCGGGTGCAAATAGCCGACGGATCCGCAAGGCGCTCGCGCCGCTGCTGGGTGAAGCGAACCTCTCGAAGAGCGCGATCTCGAGGGTGGTGGGGCGGCTGAAGAAGCTGTTCGGGACGTGGTGCGAGCGCGATCTGACCGGTGAGTCGTACCCGATCGTGTACCTGGACGGGTTCCACCTGAAGGTGAGGTTGGCGCGGCAGGTCGTGTCGGTGCCGATCTTCGCCGCGCTGGGAGTGGCGGAAGATGGGCGCAAGGTGTTGGTGGCGTTGCGTCGGGCCGCTTCGGAGGCCGGGTGTCACTGGAAGTGGCTGATCGAGGACCTAGAGCAAAGAGGTCTTCGGCCGCCCCGGCTGATCATCGCCGACGGCCACAAAGGGCTGGCCAAGGCGACGACGGTGTGGCCCGAAGCGAAGGTGCAGCGCTGCCTTCAGCACAAGTGGAAGAATCTGTTGAAGCATTGCCCGTCACACGCCCACGACGAGCTGAAACGAGACTGGGACCGCATCGTGAAGGCGGCAAACGGCAGCGAGGCGAGGGCCGCGTACAGCAACTTCGTGCGCAAGTGGTCGAGGTTGGTGCCGGCGGTGGCGCGCAGCCTCGAGGAAGCGGGGCTGGTGCTGCTGACCTTCTACGAGTTCCCCAAACCGATGTGCAAGACGCTGCGCACGACGAACCCACTGGAGAACCTCAACCGCGAGTTCCGTCGCCGTACCAAGACCCAGGGATCGTTCAGCACCGAGGCGGCCGGGGTGACGCTGCTGTGGGGGCTGATCGCCTTCGGGCAGATCCGCATGCGCCGCATCGACGGGTACCGGCATCTCGCCGCGATCATCGACCAACAGGAGGAGTTGGCCGCGTAGCAGGTAACATCAAACGTCCAAGCTCGGAGCCACGCCAGACGATTTTCTACAAACTTCGGGACACATCCAGTTCGAGTCTCACCCTGGGCACTCAGTAGTGGCGGGGGTTTGCGGCGATTACGATTTCTGAGGCGAGAGCTTCGTTACCCTGGAGAGCACCGTCAGCATCTTGGTGATGGAGAGCAC
This sequence comes from Acidobacteriota bacterium, assembly GCA_965214245.1. Taxonomy (GTDB): domain Bacteria; phylum Acidobacteriota; class UBA890; order UBA890; family UBA890; genus CBDCBL01. The sequence continues at coordinate 150,202 of CBDCBL010000005.1, read as the reverse complement.
CGCGATCATCAACGAGTTGGCGTTGCAAGCGGAGTCTGAGCGCTCTCTGATATGCAATCAAGAGGTCAACAGCCGTAAACCCTCGCAGCCGCGCCGCCATGTAGTTGATCACGATCCCCTTGATGCTGATGTTGAGGATCATCTACCTCGATTCATCTCTCTTTGGCACCATCACTGCCGCGCTCATCATCTGGTATCTGCTCACTGGCGCGCCCTGGGCTTCGTCTTCAGGTTCTCTTTGTACTTGCGCTGCTTGCACCGATTCATGCAGGGGCTGACCCCCAGGTGGCCCATCGGCGGTGGGCAATACTTAACCCTCGCGCTCTTTGTTACGAAGAACGCCCCGCACTCAGGATTACCGCATCGCCGCACCCAACCACCGCTGGCCGCGTCAGCCAAGTGCCAGTAGACGCAATCGAGGAGGTTGCGAAAGGTGAACATTGCCGTGAATCCTTGTTGCCCGTCCTCCTGCGGTTCCACTAGAAGTTCCCGCGACACGCCGCCTGCGGAATTCTCATTCAACACGTCCGCAACGATGTTGAGTGCTAAAACGCGATGCCCTTCCGCCGCAGTTGTCGGTCGCATGTGCTGTGTGGGGTAGAAGCAGCCTCGACGTGCAGCAAGGTAGTTGATCGTCTCGTAGTCGCCGTCTTGCACTTTGAGACTTTCCAGAAAGCTCGACGCTGCGTTTCCCCGGGCATGCTCGTCGACATCCAAGAGTCCGAGCAGCTTAAGGACGAGCTGGACCGTCTTTGCGTGCGCGAGTATCCACGTCAGCGGATCACCGTCGCCCTTTGGGTCAGGTTCCGGTTCGGGTGCGCCAACAAGTTGGATTAGCCGCGTTCCAAGAACCTCCAGCTCATATCCGAGTAGGCCGTACGTGCCGACGAAGGCCAACACGTCTGACTCTTTGCCCGTGGCGGCCTTGGCGAACTCAGCGGGAAGCTCAGGGCGTGCCATGGGCAAGTAGGTGCGACGACTCTGAGCCGGGTGAACTGCACTGTGCTGAACAGGTTGCTCCTCGACTAGTGCACAGACGTGGCCATCGACGACCCGGTACTCCGGTGCTACCTGCCACAGGGTCGTAAACGATCTGCTCCGGCTCTCTGCGAATTCATTCATTCACGTAACCTCTTGCTGACCATTCAAAACGTTTACAAGGTTACTACGACCACCCTACCCTTAAGACCTAAACGTCACAACAGAAACGGTGAGGTGGGCGGAGCGTGAGCAACCGCATACGAGATGAACGAATTCGGCGGGGGTGGTCACAAACCAGACTCGCCGCGTTGACGGAAATCGCGGCCCAGGACATTTCGGCGATTGAGCGCGGCGTCCAGGCCGCGTATCCGGGTTGGCGGCGCAGGTTGGTGGGCGTGTTCGGAATTCCCGAGGCGGAGCTGTTCGCGACAGCCGCTGACGAGAACGAAGTGGGTAGTGGTGATGGCGTCTAGGGTGGCCGACGCGGCGACAACCGAACTCGAAACGCTGATCGCGGAACTACGGCAACGGCACGTCAGCGACCCGGGCATGGCAAGCGCGCTCGCGCTCCAGGATGGCCCGGCGCTGCTGATCGACCTCGGCCCGTCCGAGCGGGCGGTGATGCTCGACGAGTTGCAAAAAGCCGCACCGTCCCTCCCGGTCGATGATCTCATCGACTCGGTCGAAGGTCTTAAACGCCGCAAGGGAAAGCACTCGGGGGGCGGTGGAAACGGGGCGGACGACTCCGTCTTTGAGGACGACCGGGGGGTTTCGGTTCCGCCGCCGCCTTCTTGGGAATCGTTTCCGACCGGGATCCTTCCGCCAATCCTCCGAAGGTACGTCCGCAACGTTGCCGCAGCGATTAGTTGTGACGAGTCGTTCATCGCAATCGCGGCTCTGGCTGTTCTCGCGGGTTGCATCGGCAATCGGCGGCGCATTCGCCTCAAGCGCTCCTGGGCAGAACCAGCGGTCCTTTGGGCGGTGATTATTGCGCGGTCAGGCATGCTCAAGTCTCCGGCTTTGGCGGAGGTAACTAGGCCGTTGCGCCGCCGCGAGGCTCGGGACATCGAGGCTGAACGCGAACGCTTCGACGAATACGAATGCCAGCTTCAGCAGTGGCAAGACACGACGAAGGCGGAACGTGGGGATCGGCCACAGCCTCCGGCGCGAGCGGGACGGCTGCTCGTTTCCGACGTGACCGTCGAGGCCTTGGTCGAGCGCCTGGCTACGTCGCTCACCGGCTTGCTGCTCTATCGTGACGAGCTGGCCGGTTGGATTCGCGGTTTCGGGCAGTACAAAGGCGGGAAGGGTGGCGACGCCCAAGCGTGGTTGGAGATGCAACGCGCAGGCAGCGTCTTCGTTGACCGGAAATCCGGCCCAACGCTGAGCATCCGCCGGGCTGCTGTCTCGGTCATCGGCACGGTTCAGCCCGAGGTCCTGCGAGACGCGCTCCGAGGCGAGCACGTTGCGAACGGGTTGGCGGCTCGGCTGTTGTTCGTGATGCCGCCTGAGAAGCCAAAACGGTGGACGGATGCGGACATCGACGCGGCGATAGGCATCGGCTTCGAGAGACTTCTCGAAAAACTGCGTAACTTGGCTTTCGAGCCGAGCGACGAGGACGACGAGGCTCGCCCTGTAGAGCTGCCGCTCTGCCCTGATGCTCGCGAAGCATTTGTCTGTTTCTACAACGCCCACGCAAAACGTGAAGCCGAGGCACAGACAGACGCTCTCGCGGCAGCTTTCTCCAAACTGGAAGGCTATGCAGCGAGGTTTGCGCTGATTATTGCGCTGGTCCGCAACCCGCTAGCCGCTGAAGTTGATGTCATGTCGATCGGTGCGGGTATCGCGCTCGCCGAGTGGTTTGCGAATGAGGCTGAGCGCGTCTACGCCATGTTCGCCGAGACGGCAGAACAACGTGAGCAACGAGGACTACTCGATTGGATCAGCCGTCGCGGTGGCATTGTCACGGAGCGGGAGTTGCGAAAAGGCCCTCGAAAATATCGCCTAACAGGAACAGCGAAGGCCGCCCTGGAGGGGCTGGTAGCCGCCGGAGCTGGCGAGTGGCACTGGCGCGGGCCGGGTCCTTCTGGTGGTCGCCCGACGTACGAGTTTCGGCTCCTAGGGAGCAGCGGCGAAACCAAAACCGCCCGCGACGAAGATGCTTCCAACAGCGGCAGTACCGTCGAGAACGTTGGCGTGGACGCCGATATCGGAGTCTCGGGCGGCGGCGAAACCACCGACGTAGGTTTCGGTTCCGCCGCCGCTGTGAGCGAGGAGAACCACGACGAGGCGGAAGTGGAAGTATCGGACACCGCCGTTGCCGATGATCCTGGCGATGCCGTTACCGATGATCCTGGCGATGACTCCGAACTCCCCCTCGATCACGATCCTGGTGCTGTTATCGACGATCATCCTGGTGCCGGGTCGGCGACGCGGCACCCGAACAGAGTTACCGGCCTGACCTGTCAACGGGAGAAGGCGGCCCGCCTACGAGAGATGCGCGAGTGCGAGCCTGCTGTCGGTGGCGGTGATTGGGGGGAGGTATGACCACGGCGGACATCCTGATCGAAGCCCGGCTCAACGGTATTGAGCTTCGCGCCGCCGGTGATCGGATTCTCTACCGACCGAAGGAGGCAGTTGGCCCCGAGCAACTCACTGCCATTCGGGAACGCAAGGGTGAGTTGATCGCTCACCTGAAACGTTGGGGTGCTCGTCACTGCCCATCGTGCGGCTGCGGGCTGCAACCCGACGACGCTGACGGTGAGCTGTGCTTCACTTGTCGATGGCCGGGTATGCCTCGGAGGCCCCAATGAGTCGCGCCGCCGTGCCCCAGGGCCGAGACGACCGATGCAGCCTGACTCGGCGAAGGTTGCCTCGATGCCTGGTGGGCACGACCGACATGTCGCTCTATCTCGGTGTCGCGCATTGCTCCAGAAAGGCGGAGCACCTGAAGCCCACATGACCGATGATGAGGTCCGCAACCTCCGTGATACTCTCGCCGCGCTTGCGGAGATCCTGTTGAGCACCGTGGGAGACACCTATCAGTGAAGGCCGTAGCCTACTGCCGCGTCTCGACCAAGGAGCAGGTGAAGAACACCTCCCTTGAGACGCAGCAGCAGGCGATCTGCGCCTACTGCGAGAGCGAAGGCATCGAAATTGGTCCGTGCGTTTCTCGAAGAAGGCGAATCCGCCAAGACCGCAGACCGCACCCAGCTCCGGGAACTCCTCGCCTATTGCCGCAGCAGCCCGGTTGACCTCATGTTGGTTTGGAAGTTCGATCGATTTGCGCGAGATACCTATCAGCACCTGAGTCTCCGCACGCAGCTCCAGCAGGTCGGAGTTACGGTTCGATCCGTGACCGAGCCGGTCAGCGAAGATCCCGCAGGGCGCCTGATGGAAACGATGCTCGCCAGCTTCGCTCAGTTCGACAATGAGGTGCGAGCGCAGCGTACCCGTGAGGGTTTGAGGGCCAGAGCCGAACAAGGCTTGTGGACGACCCGCCCACCCATTGGCTATGTCCGCGTCGTGGATGACCTCGGCAACAGCAACCTCGTCCCCGACCCCGACCGCTCCCCCTTCGTGCGCACAGCCTTTGAGTTGGTCGCCAAGGGAACGACCGCCGTTGAAGATGTCCGCAAGCGACTCATCACCGAAGGGTTTACGACAGGCAGCGGACGCGCTGTCGCAGCTCAGACGTTTCACAGAATGTTGCGGAATCCCGTTTATTCCGGTCGGGTGGTTGTGGCGAAGCTGGGCGTAGATGTTCCTGCGGCCTTTCCTGCCCTGGTTTCTGCCCGGACGTTTGCTGCCGTGCAGCAGCGCCTTGGCACTGGCGGCTCTCCACGGCGACGGGATAGGGACGAGGATTTTCCCCTGCGCCGATTCGCATTCTGCGCGGAGTGCGCACGCCCCCTTACGGGCGGTTGGTGTACCGGGAAGCGAGCTGCTTACCCCTACTACTTCTGCCGTACGTGTCGTGGCTCCAATGTGAGACGGGGTGTGCTGCATGCGTCCTTCGTCTCTCACCTCGACATGCTGTCGCTAGGCGCGGGCTACTTGCCGCTGTTCCGAGAAGTAGTGCGGGACGTGTTTCGGCGCGACGCTGAACTTGGAGCCGAGCAACGCGGACGGTTGACGCGGGAACTCAACACGTTGGCAGACAAGGAGCGTCAGCTACTCAAAGCTTTCATCTACGACGAGCGCATCGACCAAGCCGTTTACGAACAAGAGTCGGAAACCCTCACCGCTCGCCGTTCGGAGGTACAGCAGGCCCTTGTGCTGGCGGGCACAGACGACCCGAATATCGACACCCTAATCAGCGAGTTAGAACACCTTCTGCCGAACCTCGGAACGGCGTGGAAACATGCCGCAGTGGCCCCCAGGAAGGCTTTGCAGGAATTGGTGTTCCCTAACGGCGTGCCTGTGCAAGAGAAGGCAGTTAGAACACCCTATCCGGCCAGTGTTTTCGCGGCTTTGCCGGGAATTCGGGGGCAGGAAAATGAAAAGGCAGCCCTAACGGGATTTGAACCCGTGTCTCCGCCTTGAGAGGGCGGTGTCCTGGGCCAGGCTAGACGATAGGGCCGCCAGAGGTCATAGCTAGTTGAATGCCCGGGAACTCAGAGACTTTAACGAGGCCCTTTGCCCGGGGCAAGCTTGCCGAGAGGCGGTGAATTCAGGCCTTCAAGGTCTCGCCGAGCACTTCGGTGAGAATCTTGCGCGCCGAGGCGGCCAACGGAAGCTCGGTGGCCTCTTGGGGCCGGAACCAGCCGGATTCCGTGGCGACGGTGTTGTTGAGCTCGGGTTCCCGTACGGTGATCTCGCTGCCTCTTTCTGGCGGCTGGCGCGAACCGTCGCTGCGCGCTTCCTGCTGATCGGCGAGCCGACCCTCGTAAACTCGGCACTCGATGCGCCGGTTGGTCATTCCGTGTTTGATCTCGCCCAACTTGGCACCGAGATCGATATGCCAACCGAGATCGGCGAGATGGCGGCTGAAGGCCGACTTGGTGGCGCGCGACGCACCGATGCGCGAGTCGAGCGTCGGAAACTCCCACATGTCCTGAACGAGGGTGGGCCGCTGGCCGCGCAGCAGCAGCACCCGCCCGTCGTGCTCGATTACCGCGGCGAGCTCGGTGACGGCGCGGACGGTTTCGCGCTCGATCGGTGGGATCAGCTCCTCGATTCCCTGGGCGTGGGCCGCGCACCAGCTTGCCGCCGGACACTCGTCGCAGGCGGGCGAGCGCGGCGTGCAGACGCGGGCGCCGAGCTCCATAATCGCCTGATTGAGATCGGCCGGCTCGTGTTTCTGCATGGCATCGGCGACCAGCTCTTCGAGCTGCCGCCGCACCGGTCTGCGGCGTGGATCGTCGACGATGCCGGCGATACGGCACAGGGCGCGACCGACGTTGCCGTCCACCGACAGCGCCGCGATGCCGAACGAAATAGAGCCGACCGCGGCAGCGGTGTAGGGGCCGAGCCCGGGCAGGGCACGCAACGTGCCGAGATCTTCGGGGATCCGGCCGCCGTGGTCGGCAACCACGACCCGAGCGAGTTGGTGCAGTGATCGCGCCCGGCGGTAGTAGCCGAGGCCCGACCACTCGGTGAGAACCTCGCCGACCTCGGCGGCGGCCAGCGCGGCGATCGTCGGAAACCGCTCGAGAAATGACTCGTAGCGCCCGAGCACGGTTTCGACGCGCGTTTGCTGCAGCATGATCTCCGAAACCAGGATCGCGTAGGGATCGCGGGTGCGGCGCCACGGCAAGTCGCGACCGGCCTCCCGGTACCAATCGACGAGCTCTGCGGCCAGCTCGAGAGGCAGCGAGGTTGGCTGATTTGCCGCCGCGGTGGCGTGCTCGCCGGACGGCGCGGTGGCGTGATCGTCGGCGGGCGCGGCGCGCCGGCTCACGCTGCTTCCAGCCCTGCGTCGCGCAGCAGCTGCTCGATCAGGTTACGGGCGCAAAACTCGCTGCGGCTGGCGAGTTTCCACCAGTGCTTTTCGATCTTCAGCTCGTGGACAATCTCGGCGACGGTGCGGCCCTCGTCGTGCATCACTACGACCTGCTGCTGCAGGCCGAGCAGGAAGTCGAGCTTCTTTCCGAGCCTGTCCTGGTGGCTCTCGTGCACTCCCGAATGCTGGCAGAACAGCGTGCAATCCGGCAGCTCCATGAGGGTGCGGAGTGATTGGATGATCTCGGTGATGTTCTCGTCGGAGCGCAGCAACTTGAGCCGTGTGGCAAGGAACAGATCGCCGCCGAACAGCCAGCGCTGATCGGGCTCGTACAGGGCGATGTGATCGGGGGCGTGCCCTGGGGTGTGCAGCACCTGAAACGAGTACTCGTGAGTGTGGAGCTCGGTCCCGAGCGGCTCGGTCTCGAACGGCTCGGGTGTGCCCCACACGACCCTTCTATAGAGGGGCACGTTCCGCGGATTGCGCACCAGCGGCAGCGTCAACGGGTGGGCGAGGGGAGGGCGATCGATGTGCCGCGAGGCGAACATGGCGTTGCCGGTGTGGTCCTCGTGGTGGTGTGTCAGCACGATCTGCTCGGCGTCGACCTGGCCCATGATCGAGGCGAACTCGACGGGTGCGTTCGGCGGCCCGCTGTCGATCAGCAGGCCATCAACGAAATAGACACCGGCCGACAAGTAGTAACGACCGGCCAGGGAGCGCGCCAGCGAAAAGAAACGCACGGGGCCGTGTTCTGCGGAGCGCAGCACCGTTCAGTCGTCGCCGGAGGTCGCAGCGGCCGCTGCATCGACGCCCCTGGCAGATGGGTCGTCCGCAATCCGTGGTACCGAGGACTCACTGGCCAGCCGTGACTGAATGTCCTGCAGATGGCGCATCAGCTCGGCGCGCATGTCGGCGGCGTGCGGGTTGAGGTTCTGGATGGCGGTGAACAGCTCCCAGGTATCCTCGCCCACGGTTTCTGCGACCTCGCGGAACAGGTTGTAGCCGGGCGTGCGAATCGGCGAGTTGCTTTTCTCGAGCTGTGCCAGGGCGCGGCCGACGAACTGGGCCAGCGCCTGTGTTTCGGCGATGTCACGGTCGTGGGTCTCGGCGTCGCGCACGATGACCTCGAGGCTGAGCTCCTCGAGAAAGGCACGGACCTTGTCGAGCCGCTCGGTGCGCACGGGACACAGCACGATGCGATGTCCTTCCAGTCCATCGCCGGCGCTTTGCGGGCCGAACATCGGATGGGTGCCGAGAATCTCGACTTCGTCGGGCAGTATGCGCAGCATCTGCTCTACTGGCACCAGCTTCACCGAGCCCACGTCGACAATGAGGGCGCCGGGCCGGACGTGGTCGCGCATCGCGTTGAGCGCTGCCGAGAGCTCCTGTACGGGGACAGCGACGATGACATAAGGGCAGGACGCGGCCTCTTGGATCGCACCCCATCCGATGCCGAGATACCCGGCGGTCGCCGAGCGGTCGAGCTTGTCGGCAGCGACGATATCGAAGTGATCGAGCAGGTGTTCGGCCACCAGGCAGCCGAAGCTGCCGAGCCCGATCAGCCCGAGCTTTCTCGCGTCGGTATGTGCCATCGCCGCAAGAGTGTACTAGCCCCCGGCGGGATGCCGTGCCACACTTCCGTCCGGCGAGCCTTCCCCGGTCTGCAGGGCTGCCGATCCCCCTGGTCTGTTCTGCTTTTCTTGTCTGCCTACAGGCTCGTCGAGATGAGATCGATCGTTTGCGCCGCTCTCGCGTTCTGCGCGCTTGCCGTTGCGGCGGTGCCTGCGGATGCGCAGCAGGTTCGCGCCGCACCCACGGCCCGTGGTTTGGACATTTCGTGGGACCAGCTCATCAATCGCGGTGTGGTGTCGGCGCTGGCCAAAGGCCTCGACCGCGCTCCGGCACGGCAGCAACAATTGTCGGGCAGTCAGGCGGCCCAGCAAGAGCAGCAGACGTCCGCCGGCGGCGACGCTCAGGCATCGCAGCTCCCGCAGGAAGAGGAGCAGCAGGGACCCACCGGATTGCTCGTGTTCCTCGATTGCGAGCGTCGCAATTGCGACCTGGACTACCTGCGGCGCGAGATCACGTTCATCAACTACGTGCGCGATCGCCAGGACGCGCAGATCCACGTGTTGGTGACCACGCAACCCGCCGGGGCAGGGGAAGAATTCACTTTTGCCTTCATCGGCCTGCGGCAGTTCGAAGGCGACGATCACAGCTTCACGTACACGTCGAGCAGCACGGATACCGAGGACGAAACGCGCGCCGGCGTCGCGCAAATGCTCCGTGTCGGCATACTCCACTATCTGGTCAAGACGCCGCTGATCAACGACATCGAGATCCGCGCGGCAGTCGAGTCCATGGAACGGCGGTTCCTGGTGGTGGACCCCGCCGACGATCCGTGGAATTTCTGGGTGTTTCGCTTCGGCCTCAACGGCCGGATCGGCGGCGAGGACCGGCGCTCCAACCGCAGCGTCAGGTTCAACGCTTCGGCCAACCGCACCACCGAGGAATGGAAGCTGCGTTTCAGCGCCAACCTGTTCTACGACGACCGCAAGTTCATCTTCGACGATGGCACGGAATCGTTTTCGCTCAACCGCATCTGGTTCTTCAGCCACCAGACGGTAAAGAGCCTCGGCGGGCACTGGGGAGCGTCGTTCGATGTCTCGGCAATGCACGCGACGTTCGTCAACACCGACCTGGTTGCCAGCATCGCCCCGGGTATCGAATACAACATCTTTCCCTATTCGGAATCATCGCGCCGGTCGTTCACGATCACGTATCAAGTTGGCGGCAGCTACAATCAGTACATTGAAGAAACGATCTTCGGATTGACGGAAGAGACCCTCTTCGACCACTCACTGTTGGTGAATCTCGACGCGGTGCAGCCCTGGGGTGAGCTGGAGGTCGGAATGGATGCGGCGCAGTACTTCAACGATCTGAGCCAGTGGCGCTTGGTTTTCCAAGGCCGACTGCAGTTCCGCATCATTAGAGGCCTGAACTTAGACGTGGAGGGCAATTGGGCGGCCATCTACGACCAGCGTTTTATCGCCGCCGGCGGCCAGACCGACGAGGAGATTCTTCTCCAACGCCGGGCTTTGGCAACCAATTCGCGCTACAGCTTCAGGATGGGCTTCAACTACACCTTCGGATCGATCTTCAACAACGTCGTGAATCCGCGATTCGGCAACGATTTCAACCGCTTCTTCGGCTATGATGCACCTGACGAATAGTGGACCGCGACCGTTCGAACCGACATTCGAGAGCTTGCCGGGGGTGCTTCCGGTTTTTCCGTTGTCCGGTGCCCTCCTACTGCCGCGCTGCCGTCTTTCCCTTAACATCTTCGAGCCGCGCTACTTGCAGATGACCGAAGATGCGCTGGCCGGCGATCGTCTCATCGGCATGGTGCAGCCGCGCGATCCTGAATCGTTCGACCATCGCCCCGACATCTTTCCCACAGGCTGTGCCGGGCGCATCAGCTCCTTCAGCGAAACCGACGACGGCCGCATACTGATCATCCTGACCGGGGTCAGCCGCTTCGACGTCGAGGCAGAGCTCGGTACCGACTCACCGTATCGCCAGGTAGTGCCGCGCTGGGACAAATATCGCTCGGATCTGACCGAACAAGCCGACGACGCCATCGATCGAGAGCGGCTCTACGCTTCGCTGCGTGTGTACTTCGAGTCGCGGGATCTCGACACCGATTGGGAGATGCTCGAGGAGGCCACCGACGAGAACCTGATCAACTCGTTGGCGATGTCTTGCCCATTCGGACCTGCCGAAAAGCAGGCGCTTCTCGAGGCTGGCGATGTGCCCGACCGCGGCCGCCTGATGCTCTCGCTCCTCGACATGGCGTCGCTCGATCAGGTGGACGGCGAGCTGCCTCTGCACTAGGCCAAGTGTTAACAGGCCCTAGTTCGGGGCTCCACATCCCTTACCGGCGGACGTTCTGGCGTTTTCGCAAAACCTGCCCCGGCCGTGCCCCGGTTGGCGCGCCGTCATGCCACACCAGCTCACCGCCGACCCAGACGTACTCAATCCCGGTCGACAACAGCTCGGGATCCTCGAACGTGCTGCGATCACCGACCGTTTCGGGGTCGAATGCCACGAGGTCGGCAATCGCACTGCGCCGAACCACGCCGCGTTGCTCGAGCCCGAGGCGCCGCGCCGGCATGGAGGTCATCTTGTGGACGGCAAGCTCCAGCGACATCACCTGCTCGTCGCGGACGTAGCGCCCCAAGACGCGGGGGAAGGTGCCGGCGCCGCGCGGATGGGCGCTGCCGATACCGCCATCGCTGCACACCATGACCAACGGACTGGCCGCGAACCGGTTGACGTCTTCGAGCTTCATGGTGTGGCCGATCACGCCGCCGCCGCCGGCCTCCATCATCTCGATATACATCTCGACCGGCGTCTTGTCCTTGAGCTCGGCGATCTCGTCGAGCCGCAATCCTTCTACTGACGGGTCGGGTTCGTAGCGCGTTACCTGAATCCGGTTGGCGCCGCCGAGGGCCGCGAGCCCTTCGGCAACGGCTTCCGGATCGCTGAAGCGGCGCGAGCTCACGACGATGGACAGCGACGAAGCCCAGGCCGGGTAGGGATACCAATCGGCCGTGATGTCAAGGCCGCGTTCACGCGCTGCGGCGAGCTTGTCGAGTGCCTCATCGGCTCGATCCCAAACGCTGGCGTTGCCCATCTTGACGTGTGAGATCTGCACCGGCAGGCCGCCTTCGAACCCGATCCGAATGACTTCGTTGATGGCGTCCATGATGTTCTCTTCCTCGTCGCGCATATGAGACATGTAGAAGCCGTCGAAGCCCGCGGCTACCTCGGCCAGTGCGATCAGCTCTTCGGTGTTCGAGTAGAATCCGGGGTCGTATTCCAGGCCGCTCGACAGGCCGAACGCGCCCTCCTCGATGCCGGTGCGGATGAGCTCGGCCATCTGCGCCACTTCCTCCGCTGTGGCCTCGCGCTTGAAGTCGTCGCCCATGACCTGACGGCGCACCGTGCCGTGGCCGACCAAGGTGGCCACGTTGACCGCCGGCTGCGCCGCCTCGACCTGGCGCAAGTACTCACCGACCGGCCACTGGGAGCCGCCGTCGGCGCCGCCGACGATGGTGGTGAGCCCCTGGGAGATCAGTGCCTCGGCCTGAGGTTGCCGGGTGATGGCGCGGTCCGAGTGGTTGTGAATATCGATGAATCCAGGCGCCAGCACGAGACCGTCGAGGTCGATGACGTTCGGATTGTCACCCGGTTCCATGTGCCTGCCTTCCTCGACGCTGATGATGCGCCCGTTCTGGATCACCACGTGGCCGATGAACGGGCGACTGTTGAGGCCGTCGACGATCGTGGCGTTGATGAGCAGCACACGGCCCTGCTGGGTGGCCGCTCCGCCGCTGGTAGTAATCAGCACCGCGATGAACAGGCTGATGAGGATTCTGAGTGGCATCGAGATGGTCTCCCGGGTGTTCGATTGTTGCTCCGGCACGAGTCTGCGTGGCGCTGGAGGCTCGCGCAAGGGGGTACGGGCGCCGCAAACAGGTCGTTGGCTACCGCCCCGGGTGGCGGCCCGATATCCTTATGGAAAACAGACTTGAACGCCCGGCCGGCGAGGCCCCACCTTCATATTCGAGCGGCACTTCATACCCTCCGGGGCGATTTGGACGCGCGTTTCTCATAATGGCTGGAGTCCTTCATTTTGGAGCAGAACCGCTTTGACGTCATCGTTGTAGGCGGTGGCCCTGCCGGTATCACCGCTGCAACCGCACTCGGCCGCGCCGGGTTCTCGGTACTCGTCTGTGAGGCCGCGGTGTATCCGGGAGCCGAGAACTGGTCCGGCGCCGTCTACTTTGCCGAGAACATCGAGGCACCGGAGGCCTTCGGCCGCGAGGCGATCGAAAACGGTCCCGTTGAGCGCCCGCTCGTCGAGCGTGGCTTCTACTCCTACAACGGCCACTCGATGTTGGGCGCGGCACTGCGCGACCCGAAGGTGTTCCGCTCCTGCTACACGGTTCTGCGGCCGGTTTTTGACCGGTATCTCGCTGAGCTTGCCCGCGAGCACGGCGTCGTGTTGCTGTGCGAAACCACGGTCCAGAGCCTGATCCGCCACCAGGGCCGCGTCATCGGCGTGCACACCGAGCGCGGCCCGGCCTATGCCGATGTCGTGTTCCTGGCCGAGGGCGACGCCTCGCACCTGGTGACGCAGGAGGGCTACGAGCGCGTCGGTCCGGACGCCGGCCAGGGGGCATCCGAGAGCGGCCCGCACTTCCTGCAGGGCGTGAAGGAAGTCGTTTCGCTGTCGCCCGAGATCATCGAGGAGCGTTTCGGGCTGCCGGCCGGCTGCGGCGGCGCCTACGAGATACTGCTGCGCAACGGCACACGCCGCGGCCGCACCGTGCGCCTCAACATGGGCGGCTTCGTGTACACGAATCGCGACAGCTTGTCGCTGGGATACGTGCTGCCCGTCGACAACCTGGCGGAGAACTTCGACGGCGACCACAACTTGCTGATGGAGTGGTTCAAAGGGTTGCCGGAGATCGAGCGCTGGATTGACGGCGGCGAGGTAACTTCCTACGGCGCGAAGATCATCCGCGGTGGCGGCTGGCGCGAGATCCCGCGTCTGATCGACGACGGCCTGGCAATCGGCGGTGCCGCCAGCGGCATCGGCCTCGACTTTCCGTACCCCAACTTCACCGGCCCGGCGACGGCCATGGGCCTCTTGTTCGCCGACGCCGTGCAGAAGATCGCCGCCGACAACGGCGGTCCGGGCGGCAGTGGGGCCGGCGGCTTGGGCGACAGTCCGTTCAGCGCCGCGGCGCTCGAGCAGACCTACGTCAAGCCGCTGCAGCGAACCCACTACTACCGCAACGTCGAGCGCCTCGCCGACTGGCCCGGCTACATCGAGCGCACCCGTTTCTTTTTCGATCAGCAGGTCGATCTCGCCAACAGCGTGGCGTTCATCGTGTCGCGTCCCGGCATCTCTGCGCCGCGTCGCTGGTGGGAGGCGGTGCGAATCAAGCGCCGGCTGGTACTGACCAAGAACTTCAAGCGCGTGCTTGCCGACTTGCGGGCAAACTCCAGGGCCCTCGGCATCGGCCGGGCCGCCTGGGAGGGCTTCGGTATCGGTACGCCGGTGCGCTGGCTGTTCAACACCGTTTCAGCCTTATTGCCGAGCCGCCGCACATCCATCGGCGGGGACGAGGCGACGGGTGTCGCCACGGCCGCAACGCCGGGCGGCGGCGAGTTTCGTGTGACATACCGGGTCCTGGCGGGCGCTGAGGTGCCCGGTCGTTTGCCGCTGGTCGCCCGGTGGTATTGGAAACGCTTCGGTCCGGCGTTGGGCGGCGCCTTTGCCGACGTTTACACGAACGACGACGAGCCGCTCGATACCAAGTTGCCGCGCGCCTTGGGTCGCTTGATCGACCAGTTTTCCGTGTGGGATGCGGTGCTGTACGTCGTCTCTTTGGCGGCGGGAACCCTCGCTTTGCTGGCTCAGTCTTCGATCGAGTGGTTCCAGTACGTCGTACTAAAGAAGGATCTGTCGGCGTTTCGCGAGCAGCTCGTCGCCCGGTTGCTCGATGACAATCGCCGCCGCATACGCCTCGATGACGACGCCGTCGAGATCAGGACGCCCTACGAGCACAAGCTCGCCACGATTCGCTATCGCGAGGGGCAGCACTCGCACATCAAAGTGCTGTGGCCGAAGAATCTTGCGTCGCGCGGCGAGCTGGTTGACTCGCCGCTGTGGAACGTCTGCCCTGCCAAGGTCTACGAGGTCGAGCGGAATCCGCGCGGCATGCCCGGCGTGGTCGTCAACTTCGACAACTGTGTCAAGTGCGAGACCTGCTGGCGCGCCACCCCCGACGTGCACTGGAGTCGGGCAACGCAGCAGCGGCTGATCTACGAGACCTATACGCCGACCCATGCCGAGCTGCGCAACTACTTGCTGACGCGGACCGAGCCGGTGGCACGCTTGCGACGGCTGCCGAGCTACTGGGATGCGTACTGGTCGGGAGCGTCCGACCGGCCGACGAGCTCCGAACAGGCGGCGCTTCTGACCGGCGTCGAGGCCGAGCTGCGTCGCTTTACCGCGGCGCTGGACGGCTACTCACAGGCGCTCGGCGATTCACCGCCGGCGCTGGAGCAAGGCGAGCGCTACTACCTCGAGGAGTTGCTGGCCGCGGCGGCGCGGCGCTTCAAGGCCGCGCGGGCGCTGTGGCAGACGGAGGCGCTGGAATCGCTGCGCGCGGCGCGCGACGGTGCGGCGGCGGTGTGGGCAGACGCCGCCGAAAGGGTGGAGGAATTGGCGCGCCACGCCGCTGCCAAGCGCTATTTCTGGTCGGACGTGGTGGGCAAGCAACTTCGAGAGCACCATGTCGAGGGACTTCTCGTCTTGCTATGCGATCTGCGTGAAGCTGCCGGTTTCGAGCAGCTCGCCGCGGAGCATGGGTTGCCTTCCGAAGCGAGCGCGGCGTGGTCGTGGATCGCCGGTTGGCCCGCCGTCGAATGCCGGCCGTTGGCATTCGAAACACAGCGCGAAGCGATTGGTGACTGGTGCGACGCGCACGTCGACTCTGCCGTTGTGAGCCGGCTCGAGAAGGGGTTGCCGATCAGCACCGAGCTTCGCGACTGGCTTGCCGAACAGCTCACAACGGCAGTCGTGGCGGGGCGCGATGGCGAAACCTGGTCGGGTCCGGCAAACCGCGCCACGCCGGTGACGCCCCGCTACGGACAACGAGACGTCTTGCTCGAGGAGCTCGCGGGGCGCGATCCGTCATTGGCGGCAGTGGCCGCCCAGCATCTGCTTGCCTGTGATCTGCTCGACGGCGTTGCGGCAGCCGATCCGACGCTGATCGACGACCTGCGCGCCGGACGGCAGCTGGCGGCTGTCGTATCGCAGGCTGCCATCAGCAATCAGCCGATCGCCTCGGGCGATGCGGCGGAGGGCGTTGCGGCTGTGGCAGCCGAAGCGGGCATCGAGCTCCACGGCGTAGCACCGTTGGTTGCTACGGCGTTGGCCGACTGGTTGCTCGTGGTGCGGGGCAATCGCGGCTACCTCGTACCGGTCGATGACCCGGGAGTGAAGCTCGAGGACGTGGGCTGCATCGGGCTGGTCGGCGCCGGCGTGCGACGGGTGATCTTCGACGGTTGCGTTGTGCCGCCGGAACACCTCTTCGATGTTCCTCCGATCGACGAAGGCTCTGCGTTTACGGCACCGGCCGTCGGCGCGCCGTTTGCCGATCTTCTGCGAATCGGCGTGCTCGATCATCTGGCGATCGTGCGGGGCGCGGCTACCTACCTGACGCAGCGCGCCCGTGAGCACGCTGCCACTCGCGTTCAGTTTCCCGATTCTTTCCAGGACGAGGCCGGCCGGGACACGATCGCGAAGTTCGGCGCCGTGAAGCGACTCATGGCCGAGATGGAAGCGCAGCGCATTCTGGTGGAGTCGCTCAGTATCATCGATCCGGGGCCGGCCGGCGACCCGTGGATTGGTGCCGCGGTGCGCAAGGTCCTCGCCGCCGATGCCTTCGGTCCGCATCGAGGGTCGTTGGGCTACAACTGCGGCCAGGTGTTCGGCGGCACGGCATTCTCCGAAGACGACTGCATTGCCAAGTACTACCGCGACAGCAGTCCGTTTCGCTTCTTGCTGGCCCACGACGACGCGCTGCGTGTCGAGATCGGCCGGCGCCGGCTTGCAGCAGTACGGCAGGGCAACTCTTTGGTCCCGCTGTCGCGGGGCGAGGCGGCGTGGCTCGGCGCCTTGCGCGACGAGGGTCTTTTGGCCGGTGCGGTGCCACGCTGGGAGGCTGCCTGCGCAAAGATCGACACGTGGGCCGGCAGCGTGGCGGAAGCCGCGGCGGTCGACGAACCGATGGCTGAGCTCCTGTGCTTTCAAGCCGGCGGCGTGGTTGCGTCGGCGTTGGCCGTCAAGGTTTGCCTGTTACGCACCGGCTGGCGTCTCGAGTCCGGTTTGGCCGCCCAGGCGACGCGGGAAGCTACCAACCTTCTCAACGACCAGTTCTGCGCCGCCGTTCCGGGGGTCATCGACGACGCTCACTTGCTCGCTGAAACTCTCGAAGTCGGAGACGAGGCGATCATCCACGGCGATTTCGAGCCCGCCGCCGACATCGCCGACGCCGAGCCTTATCGCGCCGTGCTCGAGTCCGATCACGGCGCCGACTCCGGAGAGTGGCTGGTCGAAAGCTTCGACGGCGAGCGGCTCCGCTACGTGCCTGAGATCCTGTGGAACGACCCGGAGCTACGCGCCTTCCGCGACAAAGTCGAGGCGGAGCAGCGACGGCGCTACGTGGAGCCACGCTTCGACGGGCTGACGTACAACCGATATATCGAGAAGCTGCACATCGTGCCGCGCGAGGCCCTCGACTATCTGATCGAAGAGGGCTTCTTGCGCATGCTGATCCCGGCGTCGCTCGGCGGCGAAGGGGTACTGAAGGCGTTCTACTACATCGTCTGCGAGATGATGGGGCGCTACGGCGACGCGGCGCTGTCGCTGGCAATAATGGCCAATACGAGTATCGGCACGACGCCGATGCTCCTCGGTCTCAAACAAGACCTGCCACGCGCCCGCGCCGAGCTCGAGAGGGTCAAGGCCGACCCCACGCTGCTCGGTGAGATCCACGACGGCCTCGACAAGCTGATCGCCGGCATGGCGCGTCCCGATCTCGAGGGGCTGCACCGTGACTACTTGGTGCTGATGGAGCTGGTCACGGCGCGCATCGTCAAGTCGAGCGTGCTCAAGTACATCGGCGGCGGCTTCCTGCGGGCTTTCTTCGCCGCCGGCCAGGCCGGCGAGCAGCGCGACCTCGACGGCTTTGCCGACAAGCTTCTGCAAGCCCGCGAGCGTATCGACGAGATCCTCGCAGGCGTCGAAGACCGGCTCATCGAGTACCCGCGCCGCGAGCGGGCGCACGAGCTGTTCTTGAAGATGATCTCGGCCGGCTATATCTCGGCCTTCGCGCTCACCGAGCCGACTGCAGGGTCCGACTCGGGCGGCGTGAAGACGTCGGCGCGACGCGAGCGGCGGCGCGTCCATCGCGACGACGACGGGGTCCTGTACTTCTGGCTCGACGATGAGGCCGAGAGCGAACGGCGCAACCTCCTCGACGCCGACCGGGTCGAGTTCGCCTTCGATCGCCACAAGATGTTTTATCGCTTCTCAGAAGACGCCGAAGCTGCAGAGATCAACCACGACGGCTTCGACTACGACAGCCGGGAGCTGCCGAGCAAGTGGCGCACCTATCGCCACGGTGATCGCGACGTCGCGTTCACCGATATCGCGCAGATTCGCGAGAACGAGGCCGGTGAACTCTGGTACGAGTACTGGGAGCTCAACGGCGTCAAGATGTGGATCACCAACGGGCGCTTCGCCCATTGCTTCGCGCTGTACGCCACAACCGAGCCGGAGGGTGTTACCGGTTTCATGGTCGACCGCCACGCCGAGGGCATGGTGGTCGGCGCCGACGAAGAGAAGCTCGGCCAGCGTGGCTCGCCCACCAACGAATTGTCGCTCACCGAAGTGCGGGTGCCGCGCGAGTGCATCATCGGTTTCCGCGGCCGCGGCCAGGTCAACGCCCTCGAAACGCTGAATACCGGGCGTACCGGCTTGGCGGTGACGGCGCGCTCCGGCATCCAGGAAATGCTCGAGGACGCGGTGGCGTTCTTCAGCGAGACCCGACCCGGCGCCCACTCGCAGCAGGGAGCGCCGGCGACCGCGCTGCAGAGCTACTGGATGGGACGCCTTACCGAGGAGCTCATCGCTACCGCCGCCGTTGCCAACGAGCTGATCGGCCTGTTCGACCATCCACTAACCAAGAACGTGCGCATGGAGTCGGCGATCGGCAAGTACTACGGCAGCGAGGCGCTGCACGACGGCATCGAGTGGATGGAGCGATTGCGTGGGCTCGACGGCCTGACACACCGCCATCGCATCGAGAAGACGCGCCGCGATGCGCGGGTACTCAACATCTACGAAGGTACCAACGAAGTTCAGCGCTACCTGTTGTTGCGCGACCTGGCGCAGCGCGTGCTGCCGGCGTGGGCGGCGGCTCAGAAAGATACCGACGCCGCGGAAGTGGACACGGCCGGTGCGCATCCCGATCTGCGCCGCCAGCTGGAGGACGTCAAGCAGCGCCTGATGTCGCGGCTGCAGGACGCCGACGCGGCGTTCGGTCAGCTCATCTGGTCGAACGTCAATCTGCAGCCCTGCTTCTTCCGGCTGGCCGAGATTTGCGGCCTCATCAAGGTGATGGACGCTGTGCTGTATCGCCTCGAATGGCTGGCCGCCCACGACATGGACGAGGTGTACCGCGAGCGCCTCGAGCGCGCCTCGCGCCTGGCATTTCGCCGGTGCGGCGTGCGCATCGACATCCTCGAGCGTTTGTTCACAGCCGCCTATGCGTATTTGCAGGACGGCCGTTACCCGCCGGATGTGCAGCTCGGGTTCCTGGCTCTCGACGATGCCGGCGCCATCGCCGAGGCGTGGGGGGCCATGCCGGCGGCGCGCCGCCCGCAACCGGAGTTGCCGCCGCTGGCCGACGATGTGCGCATCGCGGTACTCATCAAGCCGGTGCCCTCGGTCGCCCCGCGGCCGCGGGTCGGCCACGAGTCGTTTGAGGAATCGCTGCACGCAATCGACCAGGTCGACGTGCGGTCGCTGCAGATGGCGCTCGATCTCAAGCGCCGAGATCCGGCACGGGTAAGGGTGGCCGCTTATGCGCTGGCTGGGGCCACCGGCACCGAGGTACTTCGCCAGGCGTTGGCGATGGGAGCCGACGAAGCGCTCGTGCTGGAGGGTGGCGAGGCGGTACCGGTGCAAGACCCCGCCCGGGTGGCGCGCATCGTCGGAGGGTGGCTGCAGGACAAGCCGGCCGACATCGTGTTTTGCGGCGCCGCCGCTTCAGACACCTCGCAAGGTATCGTCGGCCCCGCACTCGCCGGCGCGCTGGGCCGTGAGTTTCTCGCCGACGTCATGGAAGTGCGCTGGAGTCCGGTGCCGGAGGCGGTGTTGCACGTCGGCGCGAGCGGTTGGCAAGGTCACCACATCGATGTGCCGGTGCCCTGCGTCATCGCGACGGCGGCGCCTGCCGAGCACATCGAGGCCGAGTACCGGGTCGGTGGTTTCCTGGCGGCGTCAGCGGCAGCAATCGACAGGCTCGATGCCCGTGATTCGGACGCCGGTGCTTTGCGCGTTGTCCACGTACCTCGCGCCATTGCCGGCGGCGGCCCTGCGGTTCAGATCGCCCGCACGCCGGAGGATGCCGCCGCTGTGTTGTTGCGCACGTCCGGGCTCGCCGATGCGGTATCGAGCTCCGAGGCCGATCCCTACGACGGCGATCCGGCCGGCTTCGGCCAGCAGCCGGGAGACCCGTCTCCCGTCTGCCTGTTCGTCTGCGCGCCTGTGACTTCCACCGACATGGAATCGTCCACCCAGACGGCCCTGGAATCGGCGGCTCGCCTGGCGGCCGGCGTCGACTTGCCGCTGGACGTGGTGTTGCCGGTGACGGGTCCCGAGGCCCTCGCGGCGGGCGTGGGCAAGGTGATCGCCGATGTCGAACCACGGCGCATTTATGTGCTCGAGCACGCTCACATCGATCGGCTCGGCTACCGAGGTCACATCGAGTGGCTCGAGGAGTTCTGGGGCATGTACCGCGGGCAGCCGGAGTGGCTACTCGGGTCGGAATGGGCGCGCACGCTGTTCGCCTACTTCGGCGGCCAAGGACCGCCCACCGTAGACAGGAGCTGGCCCTGGTTCGGCGTTGAGCAGGTGAGCAACGGTGGACCGGAGATCCGACTCGGCACTTCCATTCTCGACGGTGCGGCTCGCGCCGTCGCGACGGTGCCGAAAACAGGCGGCTTGCGCATCGTTACGTTTGCCGGCGTCGCCGCAATCGATCTGCCGGGCACCGCGACCTCCCGCGGTGCGACCGAAGTGTTTGCCTACCAACCGCGGCTCCACTATGACCTCGAATCCGATCCGGCGGCGGCTCTAATGAGTCGCCTGGGCGGTGGAGAGTTAACGCTGCGGGCGGCCGAGTACATCGTTGATTTCGGCTATGGCGCCGGGGGTCGGGAGGGTCTCGAGGAGCTCGCCGAGCCGCTCTTGAGCATCCTGGCCGACGAGCTCGGGCTGCCCAACGCGATGATCGGTGCGACGCGCAAGGTCACCCAAGATCTCGAAGTGTTGCCGATGGATCGCCAGATCGGACAGACCGGCGTGCGCGTAAGCCCCAAGGTGTTGGTAGCGCTGGCGGTTTCAGGCTCCCCGCAACACGTCGACTGGATCGACGACGAGACTGTCATTCTCGCCTTCAACGTCGATCCCGACGCGCCCCTGATGAGGCTCAACGAGCAGCGCCCGAACCCGGTGGTTCATCCGGTTGTGGGTGACGTTTGGGAAACCATCCCGAGGTTTATGGTCGCTTTACGCGCTCGCCTCTAACGACGCTTGGCTACTACCCTGAGCGAGTTGTGCTCGCCGGTATCGAAGCTCGCGCCTTTCGATACGAGTTCCTCGACGGTGCGGTCGTAGGTGTCGCCGTTGGCGTAGGCGAGCAGCAGACGGCCGCACTCGTCGCAGGTGGCGATGTCGCGGTGCTTCGCCAGATTCTTCTCGGTTTCTTGCTCGCAGCAATATTTCAGGGGCATGTGGGGCAGGCGCTTCCACCAGGCTGTGAAACGAGGGCTGCGACCATTGTAGTCTGTATGCGGAGCTGAGGCTTTCACCTGAATAGCCGAGAGGCAATCTAAGCCGCATGTTTCTCGCCCGCCCGACGTCGATCCTGATTCTGGTCATCTGGTCGCTGGTCACCGGTGGCTTCGCGCCTCCGTCCGCACCGGCGATAGGGGCACAGTACAGCGAGGCGTTCGGGTATCAGCTCGGGGAGGAGCGCCGTTACATCCTCGAGCCCGACGACGCGCTGCGCCCGGGGGAGAGCGGCATGTGGCGCATTCGCTTCGAAGGCGTCGACGATGAAGGCGAGGATCTGAGGTTCATCTTCAATCTCGAGCACGAGCGCGTCGAGCTGATTCGTGACATGTTCGGCGGCCCCTCCGGGCGCCTGCAGACAGTCCGCGTCGAGGCCGTCCTGACGCTCAACGCCTTCGGGTTCCCGCTGCGGGTAGTGATGAGCGAGCATCACGAAGTCGCCGGCGAACGGCGCGCGGAGAGCGACACGCGGACGACGATCTTCACGTTCGACGGCGAGCGCTACACCAAGGCCGTGCGCATCGAAGGCCGCGAGTGGCGCTTTCCGATCAACATCGTCACGAACAAGAATCTCGACCTCGAGGGCCGAACCGGTCTGTACGCGTTTCTGCCCTCGGGCCTGCGCTGCATGGGCCAGCCGGCGGCGATCGGCAGGCCGCAGCGCTGCGCCGACGGCGACATCACGTTCGCCAACCCGGGGCTGTTGAGCATCGTGATTCCGGTTGTCTGGGAGGAGCAGGTCAACAAGCGTGAGTTCCTGTTCTTCAAGCCGGCGGGGGTGGGCACGATGCCGGCCGGGCTGATGGACATGAGCGGATGGGTGCAACGCGAGCGCGACGCGCTGCGCAGCATCTCGCGTTATTTCGACAAGATGACCATCGAGTTCGAAGCCTACGAAGAGGGCGTCGAGATGGGCGCGCGCACGGTGAGCGCGTGGAGAGTCGAAGCCAGCGGCTCGATGCGCAAGTTCTGGGTCGACGCCGAAGACCGGGTCATCAGAGTCGAGCTCGAACCGCACCCGCGCACCCACCGGGACCGCTGGATCCGCATGCTGTACCCTTCGGAGTACTGAACCGCACGCGCGCTAGCGTTCGATCGGGCGGGCGCTGCGCGGCCCCTTGGACTGATCGTTGAGCGTCCAGTCGTAGTCCATGAAGCGCACGCGCAGCGAATCGCGGTTGTCGCGGATCCAGGCGCCCTTGTCGGCAGGGGCGTATTGTAGCGCCCACTCGACGAGGTCGCCCGTCTCGGCCTCGAAATCGTCGCCGTACCAGTTGAAGTAGCTCGACATGTACAGCGTGCTGCCGTCAATCTGCAGGGCGCGCGGATCGCTCAGGAACTCGAACGACAGCTCGGTCATCAGCGGATCGAGGTCTCCTGCGACATAGGGCCGGCGCAACAAGCGCGGGCAGCCGAAAGCGCCGCACACGAGGGTCCAATGAAGGCGCGCGTCCGGATATTCGGCGCGCAGAATATCGTGCTCGATGTTGTCGAGCGTGCGCTCCTCTCCGGCGACGCGGTATTCCTGCTTGAAGAAGTCGGCGACCAGGCCGAACAGCCGATCCAGATCGCGGACGCTGTCGAGCGGGTAATGCTCGACGACCTGCCACACGACGACAGCGTTGTAGGCATTCATCCAGAAGGCCATCTTCTCGTTGTCGCTTACCAGGCTGTCGGGGTCGACGTTGCCGATGGCTTCGATGAACGCTTGCAGGTCGGCGCGGCCGGGGCCGGTGAGTCCTTCATAGTCGACCAGGCCCTCACCGTCGACGTAGTCCTCGAGCACGCGCGCCCACGGCTCGTAGAGGGGGTTGTCGGTGCCGATCTCTGCCCAGGTCTTGCGGGAAGAAAGTGGTCCCTCGGCGGCGTCTGCCCTTTGTGCGGCGGGGGGAGCGGGAGTGTCCCCTTGGCATCCGGCCGCGACAAAAATCAGGACCGGTACCAGCAGGGCAAGCGCGGCGATCGAACTTCGTCGTCGAAACATCTCGGAGTCCTTGTTGCGTAGGGTGCAAGCGGCGGCCTGCGGAGATCTTACAAGCTAGTTGGCGCCGCGAGGTGTTTCGGTTTCAGTCGATTGCCAGTCGCTCGCGCAGCCAATCAGCGTCGAAGCCGACGATCGTCTCGCCGTCGACGACGACGGTCGGGGTCGCGGCCGGCCCGCCGGTGACGGCGCGCAGCTCACCCATCGGATCGTCGAAATCTTCGATGCGGATCTCCTCGAAGGCGACGTCGTGCCGGCGAAGGAACTCCTTCGCTTGCTCGCACGGCATTCAGTAACGGCTCGTATAAACCTTGACGCCCATTGAAACGAGTATCACCTCACCTGTGCGGAGGGTCAACGCGCCGAAACGACCCTTCGAGTTTCCGCCGCCGGCGCGCTAAGATTCGACGATGCTTTTCCGTCAATATTTGGACAAAGAGCCGGTGGTGGCCGCGTCGTACTTGTTCGGTTGCCCGACGAAGGGAATCGGCGCCGTTGTTGATCCTATCGGGGACATCGATCGCTACGTGAAGGAGTCGGCGGCGGGGAACTTGCCCATCCGCTGCGTGATCGAAACGCACATGCACGCCGATCACATCTCGAGCGGGCGCGAGCTCGCAAAGGCGGTCGGAGCGGAGTACGTGCTCTTCGCAGGCACCGAGGCCAGCTATTCGTTCCGGGGCGTGGAGGACGGCGAAGTCTTGGACCTGGGCAACACCCAGGCCGAGGTTCTCCACACACCGGGGCATACGCCAGAGCACATTTCCCTGGTCGTGACAGATCACAGCAGAGGCGACGAGGCGTGGTTCGTGCTCACCGGCCACACGCTCATGGTGGGCGACATGGGACGGACGGAGCTCGCGACGTCGGCGGAAGAAGGGGCCGAGGCTCTCTTCGAGAGCGCCACACGGCTCCGTGGCCTGCCGGACCATCTGGAGGTGATGCCTGGGGCCTTCTCCGGCTCCGTTTGTGGGCGAGGCCTCAGTGGAAGGCCGAGCTCGACGATTGGTTTCGAGCGCCGCCATAACCGTGCGTTCGCTCTGGAGAACCAAGAGGAATTCATCCGCCTCATGCTTGCCGAGATCCCGGCTCTGCCGCTCCAGGCCGAGCGAATCCGCGCGACGAACCTCGGACTCGATCCCGCTACCGTCTAGCCGTTAGCGCGTTGTCAACCTAACGGTCTGGCTTGCCCGTAAGGCGGAACGACAAGAATCGAACAGAGATTCCTTGACGCTTGCGGTGCTCTGCGCCTAGCCTGAATCAGGTCGGTGGCAAAGTACGGCGACAGCCTTTGCTGTCAGGAGGCTTTATTATGGGAAATAAGTCCGCATCCTCGAGTCATCAACTTCTACGGCCGGGGGCGCTTGTGCTGGCGGTCCTTGCCCTGCTGGCTTTCCACGGCGAAGCGTTCTCGATGCAGCAGTCGCATGACGGGGCATCGGGTGGCGCGGACGCCGTCACGTTCACGCGGGACGTTGCGCCGATCCTGCAGGAGAACTGCCAGATCTGCCATCGGCCGGGCTCGGTCGGGCCGATGTCGCTGCTCAACTATCAACAGGTCAGGCACTTTGCGCGGCAGATCAAGGACAAGGTAGCCGCCAGGGAAATGCCTCCGTATCACCTCGATACGGGTGTCGGGATCCAGGCGATCAAGAATGACTGGAGGCTCAGCGAGCAGGAGATCGGGACCATCGTTGCGTGGGTGGATACGGGAACCGCGGAGGGCGACCCGGCGGACATGCCACCCCCTGTGGAATGGCCGGACTGCAAGAAGTGGCAGCTCGAAGACCGGTTGGGCAAACCGGATCACGTGATCAAGTCGAAGCCCTTTTCGGTGCCGGCTGAGGGGGGCGACTTGTGGTGGCGTCCGCGGGTGGAGACGGGGCTCACCGAGGATCGACTGATTCGGGCCTTTGAAACCCGCCCCTCCTTCCCCGCCGGCCGTCAAGCGGTGCACCACGCCATACCTAGACTGTTGACGCGAAACGAGGAAGGCGAGTGGGTCCGTACCGGGAGCCTTTCGGAATATGCCATGGGCAAGATCGGCGAGATCCTCCCGACAGATGCTGCCCGTCTGCTGCCGGCGAACGCAATGATCGAATGGGACGCCCATTACTACCCAACGGGCATTGCTGTTGAAGATGATCAACTCGAGCTCGGCCTGTGGTTCTATCCGGACGGATATGAGGCGGATTTCATGCAGAATCTGCGCCTTTATCCGCTGCAGGGTGACATCGCCCTGGCGCCGGGTGGGACCGCTATGACCCAAGGCTTCCACCGCTGGAATCATCCGGTTCGCATTGACAGCTTCCAGCCGCACGGGCATGTGCACCTCCATGCGATGTCCATGCGGGCGATTTATCCCGACGGCTCCCAGGAGCTCCTCAGTATGGTGACCAACTTCAACGCGAGATGGCACCACAGCTACATCTATGAGGACGATACGGCTCCCGTGTTGCCGACGGGCACTGTCCTGGTTCTCACCGCCTGGTACGACAACTCGGAGGCCAACCCACTGACTCCCGATCCGGAAGTGTGGTACGCGCGCGGCAGCCGTACGACGGACGAGATGTCACACGCTTGGCTCGCCGTAACCCACCTTGACGAAGACGGCTACGAGCGAGTGGTTACCGAGAGGGAACGGAAGAAAGAAGCGGCCGCCCAAGGCACCGACGGCAGAAACTGACGAGGAAGACGATGAAGAGTCGCTTGCTCTGGGGCAGTCTCGTCTTTGCTCTTTCGGTGCTCAACGTGGCACTCCTCGAGGCCCAGCAGGTGCAGAGGCTTCCCCTGGCGCCGCGGCCACCCAGCGGCGAGCCGGTAGCGCCGTTTTTTGAAGGCTGGTACGCGAACCCGGACGGCACGTACACTTTCTCGTTCGGTTACTTCAATTTGAATATGGAGGAGACGCTCGACATTCCCCTTGGGCCGGACAACTTCATCGAACCAGCCGGCTTCGATGGGAACCAGCCAACCCACTTCCCGGTCGACCCACGTCGGGACAGGGGTATCTTCACGGTGACTGTGCCGGCGTCCTATGCAGATCGAGAGCAGCGGGTTGTCTGGACCATCCGTAGCAACGGCGTGACCTATTCGGTTCCGGCAAGGGTGGGAGTCGAGGCCCTTCAGCTCGACTACGGGCCCCGAGCGATGGGGTCCGTACCACCGCTGGTACGGCTTGAAGCCGGGGGAGTGGAGGGTCAGCACGCGACGGGCGTAAGTCTGACGGAGCCACGGGTCGCGACGGCGGGGGGCCCGCTGACTCTGACGGTATGGGCGTCTGAGGTCTCGGAACGGTCTGCAGACGACATCGCGAACAGGGATGGCGTCGCGGTGCGGCTGCTGTGGTTCAAACATCAGGGCCCTCCGGGTGCGGTCGTGTTCGAGGAGCGGGAGGTCGTGCTGGAGGAGGGCACCGGCGAAGCGACTACAACCGCGACGTTCGGCGAACCTGGCGACTATGTGCTGCGGGTCCGGGTGGACAACTGGGCTGCCAACGATAGCAGTGGGGGTGATCAGTGTTGCTGGACGAATGGGTACGTGCCCGTAACCGTTTTACCCGAGGCGGCGGGCGCGATTACCGAACCACAAGCCGCGCGGTTGAGTAAGGAGTTCATTGACCCGGCCGGCAGTTTCACGCAGGTCGTCACGTCGACGAGCCAGGGTGTGAAAACCATCTATGTCTCCGGGCAGGTAGGTCGGGGCGACGATTTTGCGGCCCACGTCGACAGCGCCTTCGCCGGCGTGGTGAGACGGCTCGAGAGCGCCGGCGCAACGCCCGCCGACGTGGTGAAGATTCGGATCTACGTAAAGGACTTCGAGCCGGAAACCTACGGGGTTGTCGCCGCGGCCCGGCGGCGAACCTTCGTGGAAGGCCGCTGGCCCGCCAGCACGATGGTTGGCGTGCAGTCGCTGTTCGCCGAGCAACTACAGGTCGAGATCGAAGCCATCGCCGTCGTCGAGGATCCTGCCGCCGGGGGTGCCGTGTTAGAGCGGGAGTTCGTCGGACCGTCGTCGGGATTCAGCCGGGTGGTCGCGGTGAGCAGCGGGGGCGTCAAAACGATCTGGGTCTCCGGGCAGGTCGGCCAAGGCGACGACCTCGCGGCGCAATCCGCATCGGTTTTCGAGGCGCTGGCCCGGAACCTGGAATCCGTTGGTGCAAGCCTCGCGGACGTCGTGAAGACCAACACTTACATAGCCGACTACGAGCCCGAGGACCGACGCGTGTTCGGCGAGGTACGCACCGCCGCCCTCGGTGGCGAGAACCTCCCTTCGAGCACGTTGATCGGGGTTCAAGCCCTCGCCGCGGATCGTTTCAAGGTCGAGGTCGACGCGGTCGCCGTCGTCGTGGAGGACGGGGCGGAAGGCGGGCGGGTCGAGCGGGCATTCATCGACCCCGCCGGTGGGTTCACCCAGGTGGTGACCACGGAGAGCGGCGCGACGAAGACCATCTATGTCTCCGGTCAAGTCGGCCGGCGGGCTGACGACCTCGAGACGCAGGCCGGGCAAGCCTACGAGAACTTGCGGAGCCGTCTGGAAGCGGCCGGCGCCAGCGTTGCAGACCTGGTGAAGGTGAACTTCTACTTCGCGAACTACCTGCCGGGGGACGCGCGCGTCCTCGGCCCGGCGCGCAGCATGCACGGTTTTCCGAACGACGATTTTCCGGCGGCCACGCTGATCGGTATCCCTTCCCTCTACGCTGACAGAGCGTTGATCGAGATCGAAGGTATCGCGATCGTCGAGCGCTAGCCGCGGCTCAACGCCCGGCGAGCGCCCGAATACCAGGGTTATCCTGTCCTACGGGTCACGCGTTCCACCGTGAGTTTCGCTCAAGTTGGTAGTATCCTCTTCAGCGCCTCGACCGAAAGGAGATCTTTCATGAAGCTCCGCATAGCCGTTCTCGCGATCCTTGGTGTGGTGGTGGCCGGGGGTGCACCGGCGCACGCCCAGTTCGAGAGTGTTGGAGTCATCGACTTCCCCACCTCCGCGACGGGGGAAGTGCAACAGCACTTCCTGCGCGGCGTCTCGATCTTGCACAGCTTCGGCTGGCAGCAGGCGATCGGGCAGTTCCAAGCAGCGCAAGAGCTGGACCCGAACTTCGCGATGGCCTACTGGGGCGAGACGCTCTGCTACAACCATCCGCTGATGGGCGAGGCGGACGTGGAATCGCCGCGGGCGGTGCTGGCGCGGCTAGCGCCGACGCGTGCCGAGCGCCTCGCCAAGGCCCCAACCGATCGCGAGAAGGGTCTGCTGAACGCGGTCGAGATTCTCTGGGGCGATGGCGACTGGCGCGATCGGCGCGTCGGTTACATGGAGGCGATGGGCGAGCTCCGTGAGCAGTACCCGGACGACGACGAGATCGCGACGTTTTATGCCGTGTCAATGCTGAGTGCGGCGCGGGCGCGCGGTGACCAGAGTCTCAGGTTGGAGGTGAGAGCAGGCACGATCGCGCTCGATGTATTCAACAGAAACCGAAAGCACCCCGGCGCGGCGCACTACACGATCCACTCGTTCGATGACCCGATCCACGCGCCGCTCGCGCTGCCGGCCGCGCTGGCGTTCGCAGAGATCGCACCGTTGGTCTCCCATGCTCGTCACATGCCGACCCACATCTTCATCCAACACGGCATGTGGAATTACGTGGGCGATCACAACCAGTCGGCATACGAAGCCGCGAGAGAGCTATGGATGCCGGGTGACAGCGTCTCGGCCACGGTCCATGCCCTCGACTGGGGCCAGTACGGCGATCTACAGCGTGGCGACTACGCCAAGGCGAGCGAGTGGATCGACCGCTTGACAATGGTGAACGAAGAGGCCGCCGGCGCCGCCCGCGCCGCGCGCAGTCTTCCCCTCCTCAAAGCCCGCTACATCGTCGAAACCGAAGAATGGAAAACGGCGCCGATCACCGAAGAGTCCTCGGCCCCCGAGCTCTTGGCAACCGGACTGAGCGCGGTAAGAACGGCCGACCTCGTCATCGCCGAGAAGGCGGCGGCGGCGCTGAAGAAGCTCGTGGAGTCCGGGGGTGGTGCCGGTGGCGGCGCGCCGACGACGCGCATCATGTACCGGGAAGTCATGGCTTCCATCCACGCCGCGAAGGGCGAGGCCGAACAGGCGATCGAGCTGATGGACGAAGCCGTCGAGATCATGCGCCCGATGCGCGCCCCGAACGGCGCAGCGAATCCCGTGAAGCCGGCGTACGAGCTCTACGGCGAGATCCTGCTCGAGCTCGACCGGCCGGAAGAGGCGATAGAGAAACTCGAGATGTCCCTGCTGCGGATGCCCAACCGGCCGCGATCGCTGCTGGGTCTCGCCCGCGCCTATGTACGCACGGGTGACCGCAAACGCGCCGCCGAGCAGTACCGGAAACTGACCGAGGTCTGGGAGGGTCGTGACGCGTTCCCGGGCTTGCAGGAGGCAAAACGATTCCTGCACGAGATCGCGTAATCAAAGGAGATCGACGATGGCGAACAAGATGACGCGGCGAGAGGTGGTCAGAGGAGGCGCAGTGATCGCCGGGGCGGCGACGTTCGGCGCCCCGGAATGGGCGCTTGCGTTGTTGGCCCAGGAGGAAACCCTCGTCCCGTTCACGGACATGCCCGACGAGTACAACACGAATCCCTCCCCGATCGTTCGATTCGTCGACATCCGCAATATCAACG
Organism: Acidobacteriota bacterium; assembly: GCA_965214245.1. GTDB lineage: Bacteria > Acidobacteriota > UBA890 > UBA890 > UBA890 > CBDCBL01. The sequence goes on along the minus strand of CBDCBL010000005.1, from coordinate 119,912 downwards.
ACTTTTTCACGCCGGCGGACGAGTTCTTCACGATCCAGCATTACGGCCAGCCGGAGGTCAACGCTTCGAGCCACCAGCTCGAGATCAGCGGGCTCGTTTCGCGTCCTCAGGAGGTCTCAATGGCCGATATCCGGCGCCGACCGCGAATCGAATTGGCCTGCGCCTACGAGTGCTCGGGCAACAGCGGGCGCCGCTTCCACGGCTTGGTCAGCAACGGCCTGTGGGGCGGCACCAGCCTGAAGGCGCTGTTGGAGGACATCGGCGTGGAGCCCGGCGGACGGGAGGTCGTTTTCTTCGGTGCCGACCGCGGCGAGGAGACGATCACGGTGCGCGGCAGGAGCTGGGATGTGGAGCAGCAATTCGCCCGCAGCTTGTCGCTCGAAGACGCCCTGAGCGACGACACGATGCTCGCCTACGAGCTCAACGGCGAGCCGCTGACGGTCAACCAGGGGGCGCCGCTGCGGCTGATCGTCCCCGGTTGGTATGGCGTCGCGCAGGTGAAGTGGTTGGAGCAGATGCACGTGCAGAGCGACCGGTTCATGGGCAAGTTCATGGCCAGGGAGTACGTGACGCTGCGTGACGAAGCGGTCGGTGACAACTTCAAGGCCACCGAGACGTCGATTACCCGCATCAAGCTGAAGTCGGTCATATCCCGCGTGACGCGCGGCCCGGCCCATCACACGATCCATGGCTTCGCACTCAGCGACGGCACGCCGCTCGACAGAATTGAGGTGCGAATCGACGACGGGCCGTGGAACCGTGCCATTCTCGATGAGCGCAACACGAGGTATTCGTGGCAGCTCTTTACCTACCGGTGGGAGGGAGCGACGGCCGGGGAGCACACCACCACATCCCGGGCGATCGACATCAACGGCAAGGTCCAGCCAGTACAAGCCGATCTCGAGGCGAAGAAAACGACGTGGGAAAACAACGGCCAATTCCCGCGCCGCGTGATGATTGCCTAGCCGCGAACGCTCCCGGCGGTATTGTCAACTTGACCTGGTGATCGCCTTAGCTTGTTGACAGATGGAGAGTTGGCAGACGAAGACCAAGAAATTGGCTGGGACGCAGGGATTCGAACCCCGATTCTACGGTCCAGAGCCGCATGTCCTGCCTATTGGACGACGTCCCAGCCGGGAATCGGAAGTCTAGCAGGCAAGCATCGCCGTCGTTGGCCCGCCTTGGCCTCGCCCGCAAGACCCACGCGCCAGACCCATCACACTTCCACCACGGCCTGCTAGGCTGCCCAAAGCACGGTCGCAATCACACGGAAATGCGCCCCTGTGTGGCGCCAGGGCTCGATTTTCGCCATCATCTGCGTGTGCGCACCCCACAAGTCCCATTCGATACGGGCAACCCGCGTATCGAGCTGTGCCTGCTGTGCGTTTTGTTCGTCGCCGCCGGGCTATTGCGGGCCGAAGGCGCGGCGGCGCAGGCTCGTTTGGGCGAGGTGGCTGGCCAGGTCGTGGACTTCGACGGCACGCCGCTTCCCCGGATCGCGATGCGGCTGGAAGGGCCGTTTCCGCAAAACACCATCCGCGAGCTGGTTGCCGACGACGACGCCCGCTTCGTGTTTCGCGACACGCCGCCGGGGCGCTACCGACTGGCGATCGAGCTCACCGGTGTGGACGCCGGCAGCGATCTCGACGTTACCGTGACGGCCGGAACGCGTGTCGAGACAACGCTGGTGCTGAACCTGCGGGGTACGAATATCAACGTCATCGTGCAGGCCCAGGCGCCGCCGGTTGAAGACGCCGATCTGGTCGACCCGGAGTCGACCGGAGGGCTGCGCATCGTACCAGGAACGACGATCACCCGGCTGCCCTTGCCGGCCCCCGGAGCAGGTCCTGAAGGTGCTCCCGCTGATGCCCACGGTGATTCGCTCCGACAGCGGCCAGCTAGCGATCGACGGAACGTTGGCGACCGATTCAGTGATGCTCTTCAACGGCATCGACCTGATGGATCCGTACTCGGGCGAGTATCGGGTTCGCCTACCGCTCGAATCCGTCGATCGCGTCGACCTGTATATCGGTGTGGCGCCAGCACAGTACGGCGACACGGTGGGTGGCGTCGTCGACATCAGTACGCTGCCCGGTGGCGAGAGCTGGGAGTGGGGGGTCGCCAGCTTCTTTCCGAGGCCGCGGTTCAGGGACGGCACGATTCAGGGCATCGGCAATGCCTCTCCCCGCCTGCGGGTTTCCGGTCCGATCAAGCCGGGGGAAACGTACATGGCCCTTTCCGGCGAGTATCACTTCGATCGCGTCGACGTGCAGGACGTGCCGGGCGATCCGGCGCAGGATCACATCAAGGTGCAGGGGTGGGACGCCACGGCGCAGGTGGATTGGCGACCCAACGACCAGCATAGCCTCACGGTTTCGGGCCTGGCGTTTCCGCAGTACGACCAGTTCGTCGGCCTCGACGGGCTTACACCACCGGAGGCGACCTTCAACGTCGAGCGCGATGCCGAGGCGCTGTTCGCCAAGCACACGTATCGAGCCAACAGCAACCGGTCGCTCGAGACCATGATCCAGTACAACCGCATAGGTATTCGCTCGGAGCCGCAGGGGGCGGCGCCGTACGAAGTCCTGACCGACGGGTTCGGCGGCAACCAGTTTCACGCTGAGGACCGGCAGACGACACACACGCAGATTCAGGTGAACTACTCGCGTCATCCGGGGCGCGGCAACACCGATAACTCGCACCTGGTCCAGATCGGCGCCGATTTTCATCGTCTCGCCATGAGCGGCCAGTTCTCCAACGACACGATTCTGGTGCGGGGCGTGGACGGCCGATTGCTGCAGAGAGTCGGTTTCACCGACTCGCCGGACCTGTTGTACAAAAAGTATGAGTGGGCCGGTTACTTCCAAGACCGCTGGACCCACAGCGACAGATTCTGGTTCGACATCGGCGTGCGTCTTTCGGGGGACTCGTTTACCGAGACAGCGGTTCGTATCGGGCCGCGGATCGGCGCCGCATGGGATCCCGCGGGTGACCGGCGCACACTGCTGAAGGTGGGCGCCGGAATCTTGTATCGCCGCGTCTACTTGGGAGAGATTCTCTGGCAAGATCTGCCGACTCGCCTGGAGACGACGTTCTCAGAAGACGGCAGCGCAACCTTGGTGCCCCTCGTCGCGGTGCGCGACGAAGATCTCTCGGCACCCCGCACGCTCTTGTTCACCGGCGACTTCAGCCATCGGCTCGAGTCGGGGTGGCTTCTTCGCACCAAGTTTTCGCATCGCAGCGGCAGGAACAACATCATTGCCGAACGCGTCGAGCCCCCCGGTGTCGTCGTGGAAGACGACGATCCCTTGCCGTTCTTCACACAGAATCCGAACATCGAGGCGGGCGCGCTGTTGCTGTCGAATGCCGGCGAGTCGACCTCCTGGAGCCTCGAGATCACCGCCGCCAAGCGGATTACGTCCGGCGGTGAGTTGGTAGTGTCGTACGTACGTTCTTCCAGCTTCAGCGACCTGAACGACTTCACGATCATGTCCGGCGACGCCCCGGACCCCATCATTCGGGAAAACCGCCGGGCGCAGCGAGCCCTCGATGTACCCCACCGTGTGCTGGTGTGGGCGACGATCAACCTGCCGGCCGGCGTTCAGCTCGCCCCGGTGTTCGAGTGGAGGACGGGCTTTCCCTATAGCTTGTTGGCTGAAGACCAGTCGTACTTCGGCGAGCCCAACACTGAGCGCTTTCCGAACTTCTTCTTGCTCGACCTGCAGGCGACGAAGAGCTTCACGGTGGGCGGCGTTTTCGTGGTCGGCGGCGTGAAGGTAACGAACATCACGAGCCACGACAATCCGCGCCAGGTAATAGCCAACGTCGCCGATCCCGCCTTCGGGGAGTTCCGCAACAGCATCCCGGTTCGGCTACGCGCGAAGTTCTCCTTCAACTTCTGAGCGCGAGCGCTAGGGGGCGCGATGACTGCGTTGCGCTTGCTCGGCCTCCTTCGAAGTATGGACAAGTACTACTCAGTCGGGCCTCGCTGCGCGCGCCTTGTCCTCACGCCCCCTAGCGCTCGCGCGCGCGTCACAGCTTGGGTTCAGCTGGCGGTCTTAGCGGTGGTTGCCTGGGCGGCCTGGACCTTGCCCAGATAGCGGATCATCCGGTCGAGGCGCACGCGCGTGCTATCGCGCCCCATGAGCTCGAGGACCTCGAAGATACCCGGCGAGGCGGCCTTGCCGATTACCGCAACGCGGCTGGCGTGAATCAAGTTGGCGGCATCCATCTCGAGGCTTTCCGCCAGTTGTCGGAGCGTCGCCTCGAGCTCCTCCTGGCTCCACGGATCGACCTGGTCGAGCGCCTCGCGCACAGCCTGCAGGGGGCTAAGTAGCTCCTTGCCCTTGATGTAGCTGTTGACGGCATCCGGCAGATACGGGAACGCCTCGGTGAGAAACGGCGCGATGTTGTCGGCCAGCTCGTTGATCGTGCGAGAGCGCGACTGCCACAGGTCGATGAGCGCGAAGATGTAGTCGCGCCGCTCCATATCGAGCTCTTCCTGCCAACAGCCGCGGTTCTTCAGCGCGTCGCGGACGGAATTGAGCAATTCGCCGGCCGGGACCTCGGAGATGTATTTGCCGTTGAGCCAGGCGAGCTTCTCGGCGTCGAAAACGGCGTTTGTCGAGTTCACTCGCTCGAGGCTGAACTCTTTGGTCAGCTCGTGGAGCGTGAAGATCTCGCGGTCGTCTCCCGGCGACCAGCCCAGCAGCGCCAGATAGTTGACAACGGCTCCGGGCAAGTAGCCCTTGTCGCGGAAATGCGTCACCGACGTCGCCCCGTGCCGCTTCGACAGGCGCTTCTTGTCCGAGCCGAGGATGAGCGGCGGGTGGGCGAAAACCGGTAGCTTCGCGTCGAGGGCCTCATACACCAGGATTTGCTTCGGCGTGTTGGGCAGGTGATCAGCGCCGCGGATGACGTGGGTGATGCCCATCTCGATGTCGTCGACCACGTTCGACAGGTGATACGTCGGCTTCTCGTCGGAGCGCAACAACACGAAGTCCTCGAGGTTCTCGCGCTCGAAGCTGACGTCGCCGTGAACCTGGTCTTTGACGACCGTCGTGCCCTCGGTAGGCACCTTGAAACGAACCACCTTCGGGGCATCGTCGTCGAGTTTGGCTTGAACCTCATCGGCCGGTAGGTCGCGGCACGTGCCGTCGTAGCGCCAGCCCTCTCCCTGCTCCTGAGCCTCTTGGCGCTTGGCTTCGATCTCCTCGGCGCTGCAGAAGCAGTAGTAAGCGTGGCCGGAGTTCATCAGCAGCGACACGTAGTCGCGGTACAAATCGAGGCGTTCGGACTGGTGCAGCGGGCCTTCGTCCCAGTCGAGCCCCAGCCAGCTCAGAGCGTCGAAGATTCCCTGCACCAACTCTTCGCTGGAGCGCTCCTCGTCGGTGTCCTCGATCCGCAGGATGAACGCGCCTCCGTGATTTTTTGAATACAACCAGTTGAACAGCGCCGTGCGGGCGCCGCCGACGTGAAGCTCGCCGGTGGGGCTGGGCGCGAAGCGTACGCGCACCTCAGAAGAATCGGCCATTTGGAACCTCGTTCAGGTAAGTCGCGAAAAAACGAATTAAGTGGCCGCGAGCCGGGGAAAGGGATTGGCCGGCGGCGCCTCCCTGCAGCCGCAAGAGCTGCCGAAACAAGATGGTAGCCCAGCCCCCATATGCCTGCCAGCCGGCACCCCGAGGGCCCCGGAGGCGTATTTGTCATACGTCGAGGAGCCCGAGCACAGGCAACGCGGCGAACACCACGCTTCCTAGCTGTCTAGCGCTGAGGGTGCGGGAAACGGCGCGGGCGCAAGGCGCGCGCCGCGAGGGCCCCGGAGACGTATTTGTCATACGTCGAGGAGCCCGAGCACAGGCAACGCGGCGAACACCACGCTTCCTAGCTGTCTAGCGCTGAGGGTGCGGGAAACGGCGCGGGCGCAAGGCGCGCGCCGCGAGGGCCCCGGAGACGTATTTGTCATACGTCGAGGAGCCCGAGCACAGGCAACGCGGCGAACACCACGCTTCCTAGCTGTCTAGCGCTGAGGGTGCGGGAAACGGCGCGGGCGCAAGGCGCGCGCCGCGAGGGCCCCGGAGACGTATTTGTCATACGTCGAGGAGCCCGAGCACAGGCAACGCGGCGAACACCACGCTTCCTAGCTGTCTAGCGCTGAGGGTGCGGGAAACGGCGCGGGCGCAAGGCGCGCGCCGCGAGGGCCCCGGAGACGTATTTGTCATACGTCGAGGAGCCCGAGCACAGGCAACGCGGCGAACACCACGCTTCCTAGCTGTCTAGCGCTGAGGGTGCGGGAAACGGCGCGGGCGCAAGGCGCGCGCCGCGAGGGCCCCGGAGACGTATTTGTCATACGTCGAGGAGCCCGAGCACAGGCAACGCGGCGAACACCACGCTTCCTAGCTGTCTAGCGCTGAGGGTGCGGGAAACGGCGCGGGCGCAAGGCGCGCGCCGCGAGGGCCCCGGAGACGTATTTGTCATACGTCGAGGAGCCCGAGCAAGCGCAACGCCGCGAACGCGCCGTTTCCCGCGCCCTCAGCTCAGCGGCGTTGGCGGCGGACATAGCCGCATGCCTCGCAAATTTCCGCCTTGCGAGTCGCCAGCGAAATCAGTACCGCAGCCGCGAACAGGGTCGAGGCCGGCACGTAGCCGAGGCCGAAGAGCCACGAAAAAACGGCGCTCCAGAAGGCAACGACAGCCAGTAGTATCGAACCGAAAGGACTGAATCGGTGCCGACGGCTTACCTGCCACGCGGCCCGAGTGTCACACGACGGACAGCGCTCTGCGTCGTCCGGTGCATCTGCTTCGTCGCTTGCGAGCACGTCCGCGGCAGATCGGATAGCGCGCTGCCGGTCGCTGCGGGCCGACTCCGATGAGTCGATCGGCGGTGCGGCTTGGCTGGGGATATTGCTCATGAGTAAAGGCAGGTTACATCAGGCCCGTGATGTATTGACAGGGTGCTGAAGAACCCCATGCGCGGTACTCCCGGAGTTGTTCGCACTCTGTTAGATCGGGTCGCCGACGGGGGATATGTTGTGGCAACCCTCGCAACGTAGGCGGTTTTTGCGCGGCCAGGCGAAGTAGGCGCTCATCGGAAAGACAATGGCGGCGAGTACCCACGACGTCCAGTGGATCGAATTGCGGCTCAGCAGCCAAGCGAGCATGATCGCCGCGATCACCCCAGCGGAGACTTGTTCTTCCCGCGCCGACACGGGGCGCATGCGCTTGTACGCCATGCAGTTCGGACAGAACTGGAATTCCACGGGGGCTCCTCCCGCTCATGACAGCGGCGGCGAAGCAGAATGGCGGAGGGGGTGGGATTCGAACCCACGGCACCAGTTACCCAGTGCAACGGCTTAGCAGGCCGCCCTATTCGTCCACTCTAGCACCCCTCCGCGAGCCTGCATCTCTCAACGGGATGCTGCAAGCGAGGCGGAGGGAGAAGGATTCGAACCTTCGGACCGCGAACGCGGTCAGCGGTTTTCAAGACCGCCGCCTTAAGCCAGACTCGGCCATCCCTCCCGCGCCGGAGATTGTACCGCGGCGACCAGTGTCCTGAGTCAGGAGTTCGTTGCATTTTGTGGTGGCGTGGGTCCGAACGCCACGTGACGCCGATCCATGGGACGATCGGGGTCGCATGGAATCCGGCGGATCGGAACAATAAGGGTGATATGCGGAAAGACAGAGCGCTGGCCAAGGAGTTGCAGGCGATCCTGAGCGGATTGCACGACCCGACGATCTCAGACCAGCCTTTCGAGTGGTCGATCGATCCGGAGGAGGTCGATCGCCGCGAATCAGAGCTGCGGAGCTTGCGCGACCGGCTGCGGTTGTACAGGCACGTGTCGCGTGTTGGGCAGATCGCCAAGCTGTTCGGCTTGGGAACCGCATTGCCGCTGGCGATCTTTGCGCTGCTGTTGTACTTCGAGTTCCCCGCCGACGTCGGCGTTCAGGCCTGGATATCGGCGCTCCTGTTGGGCACTGCATTCGTGTTTCTGGTGATCTCCATCGTCGTGTGGTGGCCGCTATCAATCGACGAAGACATCAGTTTTGCCGTTTATGCAATTCCGCGCGGCTGGTCGTTTTCTCAACTGCACGGCCGCGCCGTGTGGAAGGATCTGCGCCGGCACTACTCTTTCTTCCGGCGCGGCGACGAAGACCAGGCGATCACGGCGCGAATTTGGGGACGGTTGGGTGCGGCCGGCGAGACGGTGGGCGCTGGGCAGGTCGAAAAGGGTCGGGCGTTCATGATGTTCGCGTTCTACTGGGTCGATGTAGAGGTGCGAACGACATACAACGCCTCCAAGAAAAGGATGGAAACCAAGGAGGAACGAATCCCTCACGAGCGGCACGGCATCTTCGTTCAGATGCCGGAGTCGCGGATTCGCTTACGAATTACCGAAGCCGGCAGCGACGACGAACTGACAAAGTCCATTCGCCTGGAGTACGGCGCGCTGAACAAGGCCGCCGATGTCTACTGCCTTCCCGCAGATGAGCTTGAGGCGCGGAAGTTCCTTTCCCCGGCGGTTCAGGAGATCGTTATGAAGTTCTCGGAGGACCTCTCTGGAATGCAGCTCGATTTCTATCCGGAGCAGGCACTGTTGGTCAGCGACTTCGATTTTCTGGATGGTGCGAAGGGAATCCGGCTGAATCGCGACGGCGCCGGCTTCGAGGAGCGCTTGCAGCCCTGGATCAACGGGGTGGAGAGTTTTCGAACTAAGGTAGATGCTGGCTTGCGCGGGATCGCCAAGTACTAACGATTAGCAGGCTACGGCTTGCCAGAGGGGGTTTCTATGGGCATCACGGCTGCTGTGGTCCTCGGTCTCGCGGGGATCCTCGGCGTCTGGCTGATGATCACGTACAACGCGTTCGTACGCCGTCGCGTCACGGTGCGCAACGGATACAGCGGCATCGACGTGCAGTTGAAGCGTCGTTACGACCTGATTCCCAACCTCGTTAAGACCGTCAAGGGTTACGCCGGCCACGAGCGCGAGACTCTGGATGCCGTAATCAAAGCCCGGCAGGCCGGCATCGACGCCAGCACTGCGGAGCAACAGATGCAGGCCGAGAACATGATCACCGGCGCGTTGCGCAAGCTGTTCGCCTTATCCGAGGCGTATCCGGACCTGAAGGCCAGCCAGAACTTCCTCGAGCTGCAAGAGGCGATCAGCGAAACGGAAGATCAAATCGCCGCGGCGCGCCGCATCTACAACGCCAACGTTGCCGACTACAACCAGGGCATCGAGCAATTCCCCGGCGTCCTGGTGGCCGGCTGGTTCAACTTCGCCGGGGAGCCTTTCTTCCAGATGGAGGAGGCGGAGCGCGTTGCCCCGAGCGTCGAGCTCTAGCCGCGACCCGTTGAGAAATGCCGGATAGCGAATCCTTGCCCGCGGATTGCGACGTCGCCATCATCGGCGGCGGGCCGGCGGGATCGGCGGCAGCCCGCTTGCTGTCGCGCTGGACGCGTAGCGTCATCGTGCTCACCCGTTCGCCGCCGCGCCACACGTTGGCGGTGTCGCTGCCGCCGAGCTGCCGTAAATTATTCGAGACCGCCGGCGTGCTGCGGCAGGTCGATGCGGCCGGATTTTTTCCGAGCACCGGAAACACCGTTTGGTGGGGCGGCGAGGCACGTTCGGAGACGTTCGCCGACGGGCTAACCGGCTACCAAGTGGTGCACCGCGATTTCGACCGGCTGCTGCTCGAGGCGGCGGAGGAAGAAGGAGCTCGCGTGCGCCGCAACGCTCAGGTGCGTGAGGTGACATGGCCGAGCGCCGATGGGCTGGCGTGCATCTCATTCGACGAGGAGGGAGAGTCGCGCCGCATTCGGGCGCGGATGGTGCTGGATTGCTCCGGCAGAGCCGGGGTCATTGCGCGCCACGGCCTGCGCGTCTACGAAAAGGGCTCAACGACCGTTGCGCTGGTCGGCGTGTGGCGCAAGGCCGGCGGCTGGGGCCTCGACGAGGAAAGCCATACGCTCGTCGAGAGTTACGAGGATGGCTGGGTGTGGTCGATTCCGGTGTCGCCCGACATCCGTTATTTCACGCCGATGGTGGATCCTCGGGTAACCGGGCTGAGGCGCGACGAATCGGCGTCCGGCCGCCAAATCGAGTCCGTCTATCGCGCCGAGCTGAGCAAGGCGCCCCACATCAATGCGCTGCTTGAAGGCGCGGATGCGGTCGAGCAGCCGTTCGGGTGTGACGCCTCGTTGCACTCGGCGAAGCACTTTACCGGCCCCGGCTTCTTGCTGGTCGGCGACGCGGCCTCGTGCCTCGATCCGCTGTCCTCGTACGGCGTCAAGAAGGCGTTGGCGTCGGGCTGGATGGCGGCGATCGTTGCCAACACGTGCGTTTCCAATCCCGACCTAGAGGCGCCGGCCCGCGAGCTGTACGAAAGCCGCGAGCGCGCCGTCTGGGAGGCTTGCAGGCAGCAGTCGGTACGTTTCTTCGAATCTGCGGCGGCCGATCACGGCCACCCGTTCTGGACCGGTCGCGCCGACGCGGCGGACGCCGCGTCACAGGATCCCGCAGGCGATGCCGATCTCGACATCGATGAGTTGCGCCGCGATCCGGCGGTTCTCGCCGCCTTCGAGACACTCAAGCACACTGCCGCCATTCGTTTGGTCGATGGGGAGCGGCTCGAACGCGTGCAACGGCCGGCGATTCGCGCCAATCAGGTTGTGTTGCAGACGCAGTTGCAGACCCCGAGCTTGCCGGCGGTGCGCTTCCTGCGGAGCGTCGACCTTGCCGAACTGGTCGACCTCGCCGCCGGTTACGACCAGGTACCCGATCTGTTCGAGGCCTACAATCGCCGCTGCCCGCCGGTGATCCTGCCCGATTTCCTGGGTGCTCTTTCGGTGTTGCTGGCCCGCGAGGTGCTCGTGAACACGATTTCACGGGACTGAGCACTGCCGGTGGGTCGTTGTTTCCCGCGTCAGAGCGTGCTAGAAGCCGTGCTCATGAAGGTCCGTGTTTTCTTCGCCGTCGTCGGTATCGCCCTATCGTGCCTCGTCGTCGCCGGAATCGCCGTGGCGCTCGAGTCGCCTGCCCGGCCGCAGGCCGAGGCGCAGCAGGCGACGGAAACGGAGGAGGAGGATACCCAGTTCGACGCCGCAGACGGCTTCCCCATAGACAACGCCACGCTCGTCACGAATTGTGTTCGTTGTCACGCCATGAACGACGACGGCTACATGACACGGGTTTCCTACCTTCGCAAGGCGCCCGAGGGTTGGCAGCAGTCGGTGCGTCGCATGGTGTTGCTGCAGGACGTCGAGCTCGATCCGGCCGACGCCCGCGAGATCGTCAAGTATCTGGCAAACACCCAGGGGTTGGCCCCCGAGGAGGCTGCGCCGGGCGCCTTCGAGGTCGAACGCCGGCTCATCGACTATCGCTACACGGCCGACGAGGAAACCGAAACCACCTGTATTCAGTGTCACTCGTTCGGGAGGGTGCTCATACAGCGGCGCACCGAGCAGGAGTGGAACCTGCTGATGGCGACGCATCGTTACTATTACCCGCTCGTCGATTTTCAGGCGTTCATCCGCTCCGGCCCACGGAGCACCGAGCCGGGTCCCGACGGCAGCCCTCCCGACAATCGCCATCCGATGGACAAGGCCGTGGCGCACCTGTCGCGGGCTTTCCCATTGGACACCGACGCGTGGGCGTCATGGTCGGCAAACATGCGCCAACCAAGGATCGCCGGCACTTGGGCCGTGAGCGGCTACGAGCCGGGCAAGGGACCGATTTACGGACACCTCACGATTACCGCCGATCCGCCCGCCGAAGACGAGTTCACCACCGAGGCCGTATACACGTACGCCCGCACCGGCCAGCAGGTGCGGCGGCAAGGGCGGTCGATCGTGTACACTGGCTTCCAATGGCGCGGACGTTCCTATGAGAACGGCGACGAGATCGGGCTGCGTGAGGTCATGATGGTTGATCGCGATCGGCGCGAGGTGTCAGGCCGGTGGTACACGGGTGGTTACGACGAAACCGGTCTCGATGTGACGTTGCGGCGCGTCACCGCGGATCCTTTGGTCGCCGGCGTTTTTCCGTCGATCATCCGCCGCGGCGAATCGCTTCTGGAGATCACCATTTACGGCGCCAACCTGCCGGCTTCGATTGCCGCCGGTGACCTCGATTTCGGTGGCGGCATCGTGGTGACCGAGGTGGTCAGCGCCGGCGCCGGCGCCATTACCGTGAGGGTGAGCGCCGCAACCGATGCCGACGTCGGCGGCCGCGACCTCTTCGTTGCCGGCACCTCGCATCGCGATGCGCTGACCGTGTACGACAAAGTCCACGCCATCCAGATAACGCCGCTCGCCGGCATGGCACGCGTCGGCGGCGTTGTGTTCCCCAAGGGCTTTCAACAGTTCGAGGCGATCGCCCGCAGCAACGGTGCCGACGGCGAGGCCGGGACCGACGATGATCTGGAGCTCGGCGCCGTCGCCGTCGTTTGGAGCCTCGAGGAATACGCTGCCGTGCTCGACGACGACGACCTGGCTTTCGTCGGCGGCATCGATGACGGCGGGTTGTTCACCCCCGCCGAAGACGGGCCGAATCCTAACCGCAGCGGCGAGCGCAACAACATCGGCGACGTCTGGGTGGTGGGAACGTTCATTCCGAATGACGCGACGGGCGCGGCCGGTGCAGAGGAGTTGCGGGCCCGGGCGCACCTGTTGGTCACCGTGCCGCTTTATATGCGCTGGGAGCCGTGGGCGACCGGCGGTTTGGAGGGTCGATGAGCACACTGGCGCTGCGCGAGTTCCACAAGTTCGAGGCGGCCGGGCGGAGTTTCGCATATCTGGTGCCGAGCGCCGCGGTGTTCGCGCTCGACGAGATGGCTGACGCCGTGATCGGGCAACTGTCGGGCGGTGCGAAGACACCGTCGCAGATCGTCGACTCGCTGGCGGATAGGTTCCCGGCCGAGGATGTCGGCTCGACCATCGGCGAGCTGCTGCAGCTTCGCGCCATCGGTGACCGAGACGTCCTGCAGGAACCGATCCCGAAGGCCGTGCCGCCGGAAAGCTTTCCGCTCTCGACGATGGTCTTGAACGTCACCAACAAGTGCAACTTGAGTTGTACGTACTGCTACGAATACGGCGAGGACAAGATCGTCGACACCGAAAACGGCGCGCAATCCAAGTTCATGAGCAGCGAGACGGCGCGTGAAAGCGTCGAGTTCATGCTGCGCCAATCGACCGACAACGAGGTCGTGCACTTGACGTTCTTCGGTGGCGAGACGTTGCTCAACTTCCCGGTTCTTCAGGAGACGGTCGAGTACGCGCGGCGGCGCGGCGACGAGGTCGGCAAGCGCGTCGAGTTCAGCCTCACGACCAACGCCACGTTGCTGCGTCCCGAGATCGTCGAATGGTTGGCCGACAACGACATCGGCGTCACCGTGTCGATCGACGGTCCCAAGGAGATGCAGGACGAGTTCCGCGTCTTCAAGAGCGGCTCGGGCAGCTACGACGTTCTCATACCCAAGGTTCGCGCGCTGCTCAAACGCCACACGAGTCGACCTATCGGCGCCCGGGTGACGCTCACCAAGCAGACCCTCGATGTGAAGCGGATCTTCACGCATCTCACCGAGGAGATCGGCTTCTGGGAGGTCGGGTTCGCGCCGGTGACCACGGCGAACGGGCGAGACTACGCCATCGAGGACGATGGCTTCGACGACATGTTGGATCAGTTTCGCGCCCTGGCGTGGGACTTTCTCGAAGCCGCCGTGGAGAATCGCCACCACGGCTTTTCGAACGTCAAAGATACGCTCGAGGAGATCCACAAGGGGTTCAGCAAGGCGTACCCGTGTGGCGCCGGGCTGGGGCTCATGGGTGTCTCGACGGACGGCGACGTGGCGCTCTGCCACCGCTTCGCCGGTTCCGAAGAACACACTCTGGGATCGGTTACCGAGGGCATCGACCGCGAGCGCCAGGCGGACTTCTTCGACAAGCACCACATCTCCAACAAAACCGATTGCCACACCTGCTGGGCCCGGCCGCTGTGTGCGGGCGGCTGCTACCATGAGGCCCACACGCGTTACGGCACCACCACCGGTCCCAACTTGCATTATTGTGAGTGGATTCGGGGTTGGACCGACACCTGCTTGCAAATTTACGGCGAGCTCGCGACCCGCAATCCTGCGTTTCTCGCCCGTTTCAACGGACAGGTGCAAACATGAAGCACGTAAAGCCGATCAATCAGAAAGCCGATCGCATGGAGGAATACGTCGCTGCGCAACACGACGTGGTGGCGCTGAGCGGCGTTCCCGAAGGCTACGGCCAGGGTGGGGGGGGAGCACCGCAGCAGCCGCAGCAGCCGCACATCCCGCTGGGCTGCTCACTGGTGTTCTCGCCGGGCTGGGAAGCCGACAGAACCGGCGGTACCGCGGGACTCTGCCAGCCGGTCGAGCGCGATCTGTTCGATTGTCACCTCGGTTGTTTCTGGCCGGCGCAAGTGCCCGACCAGCTCAACCACGCCGAGGATTGGACCGATAATTGTGCGGCGGCGCAGAAGGACTGGCGCAAGTTGGACCTGATCTTCCCGTAGGCGACTCCGTGACCCGGCAAAGCACAAGGCATCCTGAAGCATCGTTGCACCCGTCTTGGCGCCGCCACGCGTCGACCGGTAAGCGCTGTGGCCGTGGCGCGGCCGTCCTGATGGTGGCGATTGTCGCCCTGATGATCGCTCCGTTGGTTCCCGCCGCCCCGGCAGCCGAACAGCAGAGCGGTGGCAACGCGACGATCTTCGTGGCGGCGTACGACGACTCGGTGCACGTCATCGACGAGGCGACGCTGCAAGTGGTCGCCAAGATCGCGACGACCACGGGCATTCCACGCAATTTATTGCTGTCGTACGACCGCAAGAGACTTTATGTGCTGGAGGTCCAGGCCGAGCACATCGAGGTGCTCGACATCGAAGCCCGACAGTCGATCGACTCGTTCACGCTGACCGAGGGCGATGTGAGGGTGAGGATCAACGGGCTCGTGGTACATCCCGACGAGACCTATGCGCTGATGACCGTGCAGGAGTACGTCAACCGCACCGATCGCTTCGAGGTCAGCGAGTCGAAGCTGGTGCAATACGATCTGCAAAACCACGAGGTCATGCGCGAGATTCCGTGGCCCGATGAACGCCCGCGCCGCGGCGCCGCGATGATCTTCTCTCCCGACGGCAGCAACGTGTACTTCTTCTCCCGCGACATCTTGGTCCTCGAGACCGAAGACTTCACAGAGGTCGACAAGTGGGAGATCTCGCAACCGCTGGAGCCCGGCCTCGGGCGCTTCACGCCGCCGCTCAACGCCAGCTTGTACGAGGAAGAGGGCTTCTTTACCGGATTGTTTCGCATGACCGACCCGGTACAGGGGCGACGCATGATGGGAATCGCCCGCGTCAACCTGGCGGCGCGCGACGTCGATTTATTTCTGCTCGGGCCGAACGAGCCCGTCGGCTTCTCCATCGCGCCGGACCGTACGAAGGCCTATGGTCTTCACTCCTCGGGTATCGGCAAGCACGAGTTCTGGACCTTCGATCTCGTGAACCGCCGCGTCGCGGGCAAGCAAGCTTTCGCCGGCCGGCCCCGCATGTCTCTGGCGGTCAGCTCCAACGGCGAGCAGCTCTACGTCTACAACGCCGGCAACACGATCGACGCCTACGACGCTTCGACGTATCGGTTCGTCCGGCGCTTGGAGCTCGACGCCGACACGACGTCGAACCTGTTGGTCCTGCCGCCGCAAGACTGACCGAGCCCGTAACAGGGTGCTGAAGAACTCTCGGGGGTGCCGCGCATGGGAATGGCCGACCGCGAGCTCCGCTGGGCTGGACGCTTCATTGTCCCGTATTGGCGGCGACTGACTCTCGTTCTGGCCGTCAGCCTGGTGAGCACCGGCCTGTCGCTGTACCTGCCGTACCTGTCGAAGGCGCTCGTCGACGACGCGATGTTGGGCCGCGACATGACGGTGTTGGTGCGTATCGTCGAGCTGTTCGCCGGCGTCACATTGCTGAGCTTCGTGCTCAACGTCATCAGCGGCCTGCGTTACACGCGGGTGTCGGCGGAGATCCTGTTCGACATGCGCCTGGCTTTGTACCGGCACCTGCAGGCGCTCTCGCCGCGCTTCTACGCGCGCACCAAGCTCGGCGACATCGTGTCGCGCATCAACAACGACATCGGCGAGATCCAACGGATCGCCGCCGAGATGGCCCTGGCATGGGTCGGCAACGTGCTGTTTCTCATCGGCACGGTGGCCATCCTGCTGATGCTCGACTGGCGGTTGTTTTTCGTCGGCGTGGCGGTGATGCCGCTGAGCTTGTGGGCCCTCGTGCACTATCGAAGACGGCTCGAGGGGCGGATCCAGGTTCTGCGCGAGCGCAGCGCCGACATCGGCAACTTCCTGATCGAAACGATCCAGGGCATAAAGCTCATTGTCACGAGCAACGCCCAGGAGCGGGAGGCCGATCGTTTCCGCGCCAAGAACGACGACTTCATCGATGCCCTCATGCGTATGCGATGGCTCGGCTACATGGCGGGAGGATTGCCCGGGCTCCTCATCTCGGCGGGAACCGCGGCGGTGTTCCTGTACGGCGGCAGCCGGGTGATCAACGGCGCGATAACGCTGGGCACGCTCGTCACCTTCATGGCCTACCAGATGCGCTTGCTGGCCCCCGTGCAAGGGCTGATGGGGTTGTACACCAACCTGGCGACGGCGCGCGTGTCGCTGCGGCGCGTTCACGAGATCCTCGACGCGGAGGTGGAGATCGTCGAAGCGCCCGACGCGGTGGCGCTCACCGAGGTAGCGGGGAGCATACGCTTCGACGACGTCAGCTTCGCGTTCGACCGCGGCACCGTGCTCGACGATGTTTCATTCCACGTGCCGGCCGGATCTACCTTGGCCGTCGTCGGGCCGAGCGGCGCCGGCAAGTCGACGATCGTCGACCTGTTGCTGCGCCACCTCGATCCGGATGCCGGCGCCATCTCGCTCGACGGGCACGACCTGCGGCGCCTGCCGCTCGCCGCCCTGCGGCGCCACGTCGTCGTGGTCGAGCAGGAGCCGTTCGTCTTCCACGCTACGATCGCCGAGAATGTGCGCTATGGACG
The DNA here is from genome assembly GCA_965214245.1 of Acidobacteriota bacterium. GTDB lineage: Bacteria > Acidobacteriota > UBA890 > UBA890 > UBA890 > CBDCBL01. Next base: position 102,830 of record CBDCBL010000005.1, on the reverse strand, counting down.
TCCCGAGGCAAACGACGACGAGGTTGCTGCCGCGGCCCACTCGGCCGGTCTCGACTCCTTCATCGATCAACTTCCCGAAGGTTTCGACACCGAAGTCGGGGAGAGGGGAATGGCCGTGTCGGCCGGCGAGCGCCAGCGCATCGCGGTGGCGCGGGCGTTTCTCGCCGACCCGGCGGTGCTTCTCCTCGATGAAGCCACGGCCTCCCTCGATCCCGTATCCGAGCAGCAGGTGATCGCCGGCTACGAGGCCATCATGCGGGGTCGAACGACGATCCTGATTTCGCACCGACTGGACATGGCCCGCCAGGCCGATCGGGTGATCGTTCTCGATGACGCACGGATCGTCGAGGAAGGCGTGCCGAGCCAGCTGTGGGACGCCGGCGGGGCGTTTCCGCGCCTGTTCGTCGGCGAAGCGCAATGAGCGCTTCTGCATCGGAGGCCGCGGGCGCACGGCTCGTCCAACTCGACCATCCCGAGCTTGCCGCAGCCACCGGTCGCGGCGTGCGGGTGGCGGTGATCGACAGCGGCGTGCATGCCGATCATGATCACATCCATGGCGTCGTCGGCGGCGTCGGCATTGGGGTCGATCAGACGCCGCATGGTGACTACGTCGACCGGCTCGGACACGGAACTGCAGTAAGCGCCGCTATCCTCGAGAAGGCTCCGGACGTCGAGCTGTTGGCGGTGAGGGTTTTCGATCGTTCGCTGTCGGTCCCCGCCCCGATTCTGGTTGAGGCGATCGATTGGGCCGCGCAACGCGACGTCCAGCTAATCAACCTGAGCCTCGGCACCGAGAAGCCGGAGCACGAGGAAATCCTGCGCGATGCGGTGAAGCGCGCCGGGGAGCGCGGTGCGGTGGTGGTCTCGGCCGCCGAATCCCAGGGCCACGTATGGCTGCCCGGAAGCCTCCCCGAAACCATCGGCGTGCGCCTCGACTGGGTTTGTCCGCGCCATGCCCTGCGCCTCTATGCGGGCTCACCGGATGTATTCGCGTCCGGGTTTCCACGGCCGATCGATGGCGTGCCGCCTGAGGAAAACCTCAAAGGAATGAGCTTCGCGGTGGCCAATGTAACCGGCATTCTGGCGCGTTTGCTCAGCGCCCGACCAGCCGTCGACTCCGCGGCCGTCGACTCCGCGGCCGTCGACTCCGCGGCTCCGGCGGCCGGCCTTGTCGAGCGTCTTGCGGAGCTTGCCAGTACTTGAGCCGCCATCGGTTCGTCAAAGGTGTAGCCGTTGCTCTCGCTCGCGACGTGACACGTCGAGGGGTCCGGATCAGCTCCGCAACCAATTCGTAGCTTTCCCTTCGGCCCAATCCAATGGCGTGAAGGTGATACAGGCCAGATGCGTGCGCCGGCGGAAGAAGAGCCCGGGAATCACCATGACCTCGCAGCCGGGATCGCCGAGTATGGCGGTCAGCACCAGGGAGACGGCGACGAACAGGAGCGCCCCGACCCGCCCCCAACTCGGCCCCATGAAGAACACCAGCGCCACCGGTGTGACCGCGACCAGCGCGCCGATCCAACGATTCAATCGCGCGGTGCGTAGGTTCCGACGAGATGGTGCACCCCGGCGTAAAACGGCACGAATGCCAGCGCCGCGGCGACCGACCTGAGAATCCAGCCCGCAGGAGCGGTGCTGAAGATCTGCAAGACCAAGAAAACCACGGCGAGCCCCACCAACAGCCGCAGGACTCTGCTGATCGGCATGGCTCGTTGGATGTGTGTCTCGAATACGTCGACGTCCGTCGCCATGGTGTGTGCCTCCGGGTTCCAGGAACGGGCCAGCACTAGTATTACTACGATTATAGTTATTAAACAACTACAAAAGTAGTATTTATGCGGATCCGCCGCCGCAATGGATGCGGATAGAAGATGACGCGCCGGCCAAGACCGCCCCTCGGACACCACGCTGTTCTTGACGGGAGGTATCCTTCTCGCAAAAGGATTCCCGATCACCACCGCTGAGCCGGCGAGCAGATTTCCGTCCACCGCGACGCCCCGACCCGAATGCCCCGTCAACCACACTTCGATCATGGACTGGCCAACAACTGGGAGGACCATGCGCGGAGCGATCCGCTGTGGGCCATCCTCACACGCGAAGATCAAAGCGGGCGGCGCTGGGACGTCGACGAGTTCTTTGCCGGGGGCGGTGCGTTCGTCGACACCCTCTTCGAGCGTCTGGCGCGCCACGATGCCCACCCGCAAGGCGGCAAGGCGCTGGATTTCGGTTGCGGGGTGGGGCGTCTGGCGCACGGTTTGGCGGGCTACTTCGAGAGCGTCGTCGGCGTCGACGTGTCGCCGACCATGGTCGGCGTTGCCCACGAGCTGAGCCTCAACCTGGATCGCGTGGAGTTCCTGCTCAATCAGGCAGCCGATCTTTCGGTATTGGCGGACGCCTCGTTTGATTTCGTCAACTCGCAGATCACGCTGCAGCACATTCACTCCGACGCCTCACGCCACTACATTGCCGAGTTTCTTCGCGTCGTGAAGTGCGGCGGCGTGGTCGTGTTCAACCTTCCGTCGGCGAGGCGGCCGCAGCAGCAGGGAGCTCCCGAGCTGTTGCCGCTGCCACCCGAGGGGTACCGGGCGACGCTGGCTCTGGTGGACCCGCCGTCGACGATGGCTCCGGGTACGGAGGCTACGGTGCGGGTGGCGGTCAGGAACGACAGCGACATTCGCTGGCGGCCGTACGACGCCGGCGACGGGCCATCGCAAGGCACGTGGTGGGCCGGGGACGGCACGTTGAAGCACGCACAGATCGGTAGCTTCGACGTCGGCAACCACTGGTTCAGCGAGGACGGCCGGATCCTGGTCCAGGACGACGGTCGCGTGGCGCTCCCTGGCGCTCTGGACCCCGGCGGTGAGGTCGAGGTCAAGATCGCCATCAAGTCGCCACCGGAGCCCGGTCGGTATGAGTGTGTGTTCGACGTGGTGCACGAGTGGCTGGCCTGGTTCGCGCACCAAGGTGCGCAAAGCGCCCGTTGCCGCATCGAAGTCAGTGGCGCTGACGCGGCACCGGCAACGCCGGGCGCCACTCTTCACGCGGCGGCCATTCGGCGGCGCCTCGAGGTGCGCCGCGAGCGCGGCAGCCTCATGCCCACATGGGAGCGGATCGTCGAGCGGTTACCGCAATCCGACACCGCCCCGGAGCCGTTCGCCATGTTCGCGATACCCCGACCCGAGGTCGTCGAGCTACTGCGCGCCAACGGCGGCGAGATCGTCGCGATCGAGGAAGATCACGCCGCCGGCTGGGACTGGGTGAGCTACACGTACTTCGTGCGCCGCATTTGAGCTAGCCGGCGCCGCCCTCATTCGACTCGTCTACGACGCGGGTGAAGACGATGTCGTCGACGTTGCGTTCCAGCGATACCGCGACGCGATCGATCCGTCTCGTCGTAGAAGAAGCTCACCAACGCTTCCCCGAACGGGTTCCCCGGCGTGTCCTCGACCTGGAAGATGTCGTAGTGGTAGTGGCCTAGTGTCGCTTCGATGCCGTTGAAGGTTGCAGTGAGGCTGCCGTCGGTGACTTCTACCTGAAGCTTGCCGTAGGCCGGATGTTCGTAGGTGCCGGCATACTCGTCGAGCTCGTGCGTGTACGAAGTGCCCTGGCGCGGCTTGTCGTCGCCCTCTTCCCCGGCCTCCGCGGCCTCGGCCTTTGCCCGCTCTTCTTTGATGCGCCCCGACCAATCGACCGGATCGAGCCCCAGCAGGCGGTCGTATACATACCGCGTCACTATGTTCGGCACCGGATTGTTGCCGCCCAGATTGGTTAGTACGACGACGCCGGTCTTCTGGCGTGGCATCCGCGACATCTGCGATATGAAGCCGTCGATCCCACCGCCATGGATGACGAGCTTCTTGCCTTGATACGTCGTGATCATGAGGCCGAGCCCGTAACTTGAGTGGCCGATCTCGTCGTATTGGATCTCCCCGGGTACCACCATTTGCGGCGTTTGCATCTGTCGGGAAGTGTTCTCCGAGGTAATCTGTGCCTCGCCGGCCTTGCCGCCGTCGATGTGCATCTGGACGTAGCGGATCATCTCTCCGACGCTCGAGTTGATCGAGCCGGCCGGGCCGATCTCGTCGATGTTGCGAAAGGGAACGGTGATGACCCCTTCGTCGCGCTTCTCGTACGGCAGCGCGTGGTCCTCGTCGCGTTGCGACGCTTCCACGGAAAAGTTCGATCGCGTCATGTCGAGCGGCATGAAGAACCGGTCGCGCACCAGCTCCTCCCAGCTCGTTCCCGCGACCTGGCCGGCGAGATAGCCAGCGGTCATGAACATGAGATTTTGGTACTGCCAGACGGCGCGGAACTCCTGGCTCGGTTCCAGGTAACGCAGGCGTTCGACCATCTCGCGGCGCGTCCAATCGGCGCCGTACCAGACCCCGTCGTGCCGCGGCAGCCCGGAGCGGTGGGTCACCAGGTCGCGCGGTGTCATCTCCTCGCTGGCGATCGGATCGTAGAGCCTGAAGTCGGGTAGGTAGGTCTGCACCGGCTCGTCCCAGTCGAGCTTGCCCTCCTCCACCAGCGTGCCGAGGATGGCGGCGGTAAACGATTTGCTGTTGGAGCCGATGGCGAACAGCGTGTCCGCGGTCGCCGAAAGTTGCTCCTCGACGTTTCGGTAGCCGTAACCTCTGGCGAGGATCACCTGGCCGTCCTCGACGACGGCGACCCCCAGGCCGGGAACGTTCCATTCGACCATCACACCCTCGACGAAGGCGTCGATGCCTTCGAGCGATGCCGGTGTCGCCTGCTGCGCGATGGCGGGGCCGACGATGTGTGTCGCAACGACCAGAGCCAACAAGAAAATCGAGAATCGCCTGACCATGTTTCGCCTTCCTTCGCCGTGGGTATCGGGGACTGCGGCCGTACCGCCGCTTCGGGGCGGCAATCAACCTGCCGGCCAGCGGCTATTCGAGGAACGGCGCGAGGATCGCCCACACCTGCTCGGCGACGATCCGGTGGCCCTCGGCGTTGGGATGGATGCCGTCGGCGAGGTTGAGCTCCGGGCGCGCCGCAACGCCCTCCAGCAAGAAGGGAAGCAGCGCGGCGTCGTTGGCCCGCGCCAGCTCCGGAAACAGGTCGCGAAACTCCGCAGTGTATTCGGGACCGAGGTTGGGTGGCGCCAGCATTCCGACGACGACGATCTCGACCTCCGGGTACTTCGCCCGCGTCTTGTCGATGATTGCCTGCAGGTTGTCGCGGGTCAGCCCGAGCGGCAGGCCGCGGAGCATGTCGTTGGCGCCGAGCTCGAGCACCAGAACATCGATGCGACGCCGCAGCAGCCAGTCAATGCGACGCGAGCCGCCGGCCGAGGTATCGCCGGGGACACCCGCGTTGAGCACCTCGAACGGTAACCCTTCGCGCTCGAGACGCCGGCCGATCAGGTTGGGGAAAGACTCCTCGACAGGTAGCCCGTAGCCTGCCGTCAGGCTGTCGCCGAGAAAGAGAATCGTCTTGGCTTCTCTCTGCAGCTCGGCGGTGGCGAACGGCGGGCTGCTGTTCCCGATCGACGCCCCCACAGGCCCGGCTACGATTGCCGCGGTTGCCAAGCTGCCGACGACGATCGCCGTCAGCACCCCGCCAGGCTGAAGCCTTCGATTGTGGTCGGTTCGGTCCATCGGTTTCGTTATTGCCGCGACACACAGCACCCTGCCAAGTCGGCCGCGGACAGCATCACCTCCCTGACGCCCATACTATAGAGGCGCCATGAGCCAAGGTTCCGTCTTGCAAGTCGACAACCTGACCAAGCGCTACCCGAGCGCCGGGGGTGAGCTCACCGTGCTCGAGGATGTGAGCTTTACGCTCAAGGAGGGCGCCAGCTGTGCTTTGGTCGGCCCCTCGGGCAGCGGCAAGACAACGCTGCTCGGCCTGTGCGCGGGGCTCGACCGTCCGACCTCGGGGTCCGTTCGGCTGGCCGGGATCGCACTCGACGAGCAGTCCGAGGACCAGCTCGCCGAAATTCGCAATCAGCACGTCGGTTTCGTCTTCCAGATGTTCCAGCTCATCCCGACGCTCACGGCGCTGGAGAACGTCATGGTGCCGGCCGAGCTGCACGGCACCAACAGCGCGGAGCGCCGCGCCGGCGAGTTGCTGGAAGTAACGGGTCTCGGCGACCGCCTCGATCACTATCCGGGACAGCTCTCCGGCGGCGAGCAACAGCGCGTGTCGCTGGCGCGCGCCTTCATCAACCAGCCCAAGATGCTGTTCGCCGACGAGCCCACCGGCAACCTCGACGTCGAGACCAGCGACCTGGTGGCCGAGCTGCTCTTCGACCTCAACCGCAAGGCCGGCACGACGTTGCTGTTGGTAACCCACGATCTCGAGCTCGCCGGCAAGGCCGAGCGCGTTATCCGGTTGCGTGGTGGCCGGGTGGCAGGTGACGCCGAAGGCGGCGGACGCTGATATGCATGGCATCGCTTCACGGTGGGCCTGGCGGATGGCCTGGCGCGACAGCCGCGGCAGCCGGCGGCGGCTCCTGCTGTACGTCTCGTCGATCGTTGCCGGCGTGGCGGCGCTCGTCGCGATCGGTAGCTTCCAGGCCAACCTGAACGCGGCGATCGAGGATCGAGCCAAGACGTTGCTCGGTGCCGACCTTCGCATCGATAGCCAGCGGGCCTTCTCCGACGAGGCCGAGGAGCTGCTGCGATCGCTGTCGCCCCTGCAGTCGCGGCAGATCGAATTCGCCTCGATGGCCTACTTCCCGACGCCCGACACGTCGCGGCTGGTATCGGTACGCGCCCTCGAAGGAGGGTTCCCCTACTACGGCGAGCTCGAGACGGATCCGGTCGAGGCCGCCGCCACGTTTCGCAACGGTCGCGAGGCCCTGGTCGACGACGGCCTGATGCTGCAGTTCGAGATCCAGGTCGGCGACGGGGTGCGACTCGGGCAAACGACGTTCCGGATCGCCGGTCGGTTGTTGAACGTGGCCGGCGAGATCCCGACCCGGGCTCTGATCAGCCCGCGCGTCTACATTCCCATGGCACAGCTCGCCGCAACCGAGCTGATTCAGCTCGGCAGTCGTGCCGGGTACACGGCGCACATCGCCTTCGACGATCCGCTGCTCGACCCCGAGGTGCTGGTTGAAGAGCTCCGGCCGCGCCTTCGCGACCTGCGACTGCGCGCCGATACGGTAGAGCGGCGCAAGGAGAACGTTGGCACCGCGCTGTCGAACCTCAACGCGTTCTTGACCTTGGTGGGCATCGGCGCGCTGCTGCTCGGCTCGGTCGGGGTAGCCAGCTCGATCCATCTGTACGTCACCGGCAAGCTCGAGACGGTGGCGGTGTTGCGTTGCCTCGGCGCCAAGGCTCGCAGCGCGGTGAGCATTTTCGTCATCCAAATCATGGTTCTCGTCCTTGTCGGAGCCGGGTTCGGGGCGGTTGCCGGCGTCGCCGTGCAAATGGCCCTGCCGCGCGTCCTGGCCAGCTTCCTGCCCACCGAGATTCCCTTTTTCATCGCGCCGCTGGCAATTCTCGAGGGTGTCGCCATGGGCACTTGCGTGGCCCTGCTTTTCGGCTCGTTTCCGTTGCTGGCGGTGCGTGACGTCAGCCCGCTGCTTGCCCTCCGGGCGCTGGGGGAAGAGAGCGCCGCGGCGCGTAAGGACCCCCGTCGCTGGTTGCTGGCGGCGTTGATCGTAGCCGCGTGCGTCGCGTATCTGATGCTCACCAGCCCCTCACCACGCATCGGCGCCACCCTCTTCGGCGGCATGCTGGGCGTATTCGCGCTGTTGTTCATCGTCGCGCAACTGATCATGCGGTTGGCCCGTGCTCTGCCCACCGCGGGGCTGGCGTACGAGACACGGCAGGGACTTGCTAACTTGTATCGGCCGCGCAACCAGACCTCGCTGTTGATACTGTCGCTCGGCTTGGGAACCTTCTTGATCCTGACGCTGATCCTGATCCAGGCGTCGTTGGTGGCGGGGGTCGGCGCGGTGATCGACGAGAACGAGCTCGACCTGATCGTTTGGGATATCCAGGTCGACCAAATCGACGGCGTGCGGGCCGCCTTCGAAACCGAGAACCTGCCTGTCGAGCGGAGTTTTCCGGTCATTCCGATGCGCATATCGCACGTCGAAGGCGCTTCCGTCACCGCCGAGGAGAGGCGGTCCTGGGCGGCGCGCTGGGACTACTCGGCTACCTACCGGCGCGATCTCCGCGGCTCCGAGCGGGTCGTCGAGGGCGAATGGATCGGCCGCGTCGAATCCGACGTCGACCCCGTGCCCATCTCGATCGATCGCCAGGTGGCCGAAAATCTCGGCGTCGATGTCGGTGACGAGCTCGTCTTCGACGTCCAGGGGATTCCGCTCAACACCGTCGTGGCCAGTATCCGCCGCGTCGACTGGGAACAGGAGCCGCCCAATTTCTTGGTCGTCTTTCCCGAGGGGGCGCTCGAGGCAGCGCCGCAGTTTCACGTCATCGTTTCGAGCACCAACACGCCAAACGAATCCGCCGCGATCCAGCGGCGGCTGGTGCGCGAGTTCCCCAACGTCGCCATCATCGACTTGAACTTCGTGATGCAAACGGTCGAGAATGTCCTCGACGAGATCTCTTTCGTGATCCGTTTCATGGCGCTGTTCACCGTGGCCACCGGAATCATCGTGCTCATTGCCGCGGTGGTCACGAGCCGTCTGCAGCGGGTTCGTGAGGGCGTTCTGCTGCGCACACTCGGGGCGTCGCGCGCCCAGATCAACCGCATCCTGCGGGCCGAGTACTTGTTTCTCGGCGCCTTCGCGGCGCTGACCGGATTGTCTCTGTCGATCGTCGCCGCGTGGCTGCTGGCCCGCTACCTTTTCGAGGTCGCCTTCGTCGCGCCACTCGGTGTGCTGGTGATCGCCGCGGCACTGGTTGTGCTCGCGACACTGGCGGTCTGCATGATCAGCAGCCGCGGCATCTGCAATCGGCCGCCGCTCGAGGTGCTGCGCAACGACGTTGGTTAGCACCCTGCCAGATCAGGCTGGTGCCCTCGGGTCGACTACTTCCAGCAAGAGGAACGGCGGCGACGGTCTCCCGGTATAGGTGGCCGTAACTCCCTGGGCAAACGAGGTGGAGGACTGGCGCGGCGTCGCGCTCACGATTGCGTTGTGACGAATGCTTTCATGAGCGTGAAAGGATATCGTAGTGCTCGCATGAAGCCGCCAACCGCAGTCCAGCGAGCGCTCCACGTGGCGCGGCTGATCGCCGCCGCCGCGTTACTTCTGAGGGTCGGCGGCTACGATGCGGCCGTGCTCCCCTCGGCGTTCGTGTGCCTGGTCATCCTCGTGGCCCTCCTAGCGGCCGGACGCTGGGCCGGCGCCGTTCATTCCCGTGGCCGCGCGCAGGTCGTCGCGGACCTGCGCGTCTGGGCTTCCGCCAACAGCTTCTGGCTCTGGCTGTCGGCCGTGGCCTTGCTTGCCACCGTTGTGCGGTTGGCGGCAATCACCCAAGACCTCGGTCACGTGGCGCCTGGTATCGACGCGAGTCGGCTCAACTCGAGCGTTCTCTATTTCTTCCGCACCGGTCAGATCAACCACAACACGGTCGAGCACTATCCCGGCATTCACTACTGGCTGCTGACGGGCAGCTACCTCCTTGCCTATTTGCACGGACTGATGGATGGCCTGGCCGAAACGTTTGCCAGGATGCCGCGCGAAGTCTTTTTTGCGACCGGGCGGTTGGTGAGCGCCGCCGAAAGCGTCGCCACCGTCGTCCTTGTCGGGCTGTTGGGCCGGCGGCTGGCCGGAGCCACGACCGGGCTGTGGGCGCGCGGCTGGCTTGCTCGCGATCGCGCCTCTCTCGATCCAGCTAGGCCGTCAGGTGCGCAATGACGCGGCCCAGACAATGTTCATCGTCGCCGCCGTCTATGTCGCCCTCGGCGTGCATCGGCGCGGCCATGCGGGTTACGCACCGGCGTTGGCGGGCGCTCTCGCCGGGCTGGCCGCTGGCGTCAAATACACCGGCGTATTCGCGCTCGTACCCGTGCTGCTCGCCGCAGTGAGCACAGAAGACGCGGCGCGCCGTGGCCGGGCCTTCGTTCTCAGTGCAAGCGGGTTCATCGCCGCGGCGCTGATCTCGAACCATTTCGTCGTCACCGACCTACCGAGACTTGTCTACCAGCTCTCCGCTCAGGTGGCGATCACCGGCCCGGGGCACTGGGCAGCCCGCGACAACCCGGCCGCGTTCCACGTCTGGATCCTCGCCAACCGCGTCGTCGGCTGGCCGCTGCTCATTCTCGGCGCCGCCACCATAGCCTATCACCTCGCCGCGGGCAGATGGCGCTGGTGGCTGTTCGCGGTGTATCCGCTTGTTTACATCGGGTTCGTCTCCGGTCGCCCTTCGCAGTTTCCACGCTGGGTGTACCCGGCGGCGCCGTTCGCCGCGATCGCGGCCGCGGCGGGGCTCGTGGCGGTGACGGCGTACCTGGGCCGGCGTGCTGATGCTGCCGCCCGCCCCGCCCCCCGGTTCGCCTGGGCCGCAGGTCCAATCGTGGCGCTCATGCTCGTGTCGCCTGTCGTCTGGCACACCGCCACGGAGTTGGACCGCCGCTTCGCGACGCCGACCTACCGGATCGCCGAGGAATGGCTCGAGAACAACACGTCGACCGGTGACCGCCTTCTCATCCAGCGGTGGTGGCTCGATCTGGACCGTCGACGGTTCGACCTGAATCGTGTCCCCTCGCTGCAGGAATGGCTCGACGGCGGTCTTCATGCGCTCGGCGCGCACGACTGGATCGTCGTCCAGGAGACGCTCCTCAGTCATCCGATTCTCGAGGAGCTGACACGGGTCGAATACATCACCATCGACGCCTTCGTCGGTGGCAACCAGGGCCCCGACTTCGCGATCTTCGAGGCGCCAAGTATCCCCGCTGCCGATGTACCCCTCGACGTGCGCTTGGACGGCAACAAGGCTTTCGACTTCCTAGGCCCCGAATGGTCCAAAGACCCCGATCGGCGGCCTGGTCTGATGCTCCCAGCGACCGGCGCGAGCTTGTTTCTACCACCACTCGGCACCTTCGACCGCACACTCGACGTCGTCGTCGCCCCGGCCGATGAGGGCGCGGCACTCGTCCTCGACTTCGAGTCGACAGGGCAGGAGCTGGTCGCGACCCGCATGCCCGTGACACCGGACGGTGCGCAGACGTTTCACATAGAGCTTTCGATTCGTCGCTTCGCTTCGGGCGTCGTCGGTGTTTTCATCCGCCCGGGCGTCGGTAGCGCTCCAGTGCGCGTGCTACGGATCCGCATGTACTGATCCGCCCGCGGCGCAAGATCCCCCGCCCCTTTCTCTGTGTTGTTCGATCCCTCGACCTTGATGAGACGGACGGGAACGGCGTGTCCGAGCAGCCCGACCGCTATGGCGCAGGGCGTTCTGCTGCGCACGCTCGGGGCGTCGCGCGGCCGAGACTGGCCGATCTCGCCACAGCTTCGTTGAGTTGACAGTGCCCCCCGTTGAACGTAGAGGATCCGTCCCGAGTCCTGTAGAAAAAGAAATGGCGTAACCTCCGAGCAGGAAAAACGAGTCGCTGGAAACGGCGACAACAAGGAGGTCACACCATGAGCAACGGTAGCACGGGAGAGGTATCGGTCATCGAGTTCCGTAGCGCCATCCAGGAGCTGCTGCACAGCCGCATCCAGGAGGCGATTACGATCACGCTTGAGGAGGAGCTCGCCGAGGCGTTGGGATGCGGGCCGTACGAGCGCAACGGCTCGCGGCGAGGATATCGGCACGGGACGTATCGGCGGCAGATCACGATGGCGCAGGGGCCGCAGGATCTGGAGGTACCACGGGGACGGCTGCTGCGAGAGGACGGCAGCACCGGGGAGTTCCGCAGCACGATCCTGCCGCGGTATCAACGGCGCACCGAGGAAGTCGACGAGGCGATTCTAGGGGTGTACCTGGCGGGTGCAAATAGCCGACGGATCCGCAAGGCGCTCGCGCCGCTGCTGGGTGAAGCGAACCTCTCGAAGAGCGCGATCTCGAGGGTGGTGGGGCGGCTGAAGAAGCTGTTCGGGACGTGGTGCGAGCGCGATCTGACCGGTGAGTCGTACCCGATCGTGTACCTGGACGGGTTCCACCTGAAGGTGAGGTTGGCGCGGCAGGTCGTGTCGGTGCCGATCTTCGCCGCGCTGGGAGTGGCGGAAGATGGGCGCAAGGTGTTGGTGGCGTTGCGTCGGGCCGCTTCGGAGGCCGGGTGTCACTGGAAGTGGCTGATCGAGGACCTAGAGCAAAGAGGTCTTCGGCCGCCCCGGCTGATCATCGCCGACGGCCACAAAGGGCTGGCCAAGGCGACGACGGTGTGGCCCGAAGCGAAGGTGCAGCGCTGCCTTCAGCACAAGTGGAAGAATCTGTTGAAGCATTGCCCGTCACACGCCCACGACGAGCTGAAACGAGACTGGGACCGCATCGTGAAGGCGGCAAACGGCAGCGAGGCGAGGGCCGCGTACAGCAACTTCGTGCGCAAGTGGTCGAGGTTGGTGCCGGCGGTGGCGCGCAGCCTCGAGGAAGCGGGGCTGGTGCTGCTGACCTTCTACGAGTTCCCCAAACCGATGTGCAAGACGCTGCGCACGACGAACCCACTGGAGAACCTCAACCGCGAGTTCCGTCGCCGTACCAAGACCCAGGGATCGTTCAGCACCGAGGCGGCCGGGGTGACGCTGCTGTGGGGGCTGATCGCCTTCGGGCAGATCCGCATGCGCCGCATCGACGGGTACCGGCATCTCGCCGCGATCATCGACCAACAGGAGGAGTTGGCCGCGTAGCAGGTAACATCAAACGTCCAAGCTCGGAGCCACGCCAGACGATTTTCTACAAACTTCGGGACACATCCAACGTAACTGCCATTGCACATAGGCTAGCCGCCCACGCTTCCCGGAACGGACTACCCACAGTGGTCGGCAAGACCCTCCTATAAGGAAAAAGGTCAACAGACGCACTCTCCCTAAAGATGGGGTAGAGATGTTCAAGTTGGCCTGGGGCGTTGGTCCGGTTTGGCTTCGTCGTTTGGGGGGGTCGACCGTCATGGGTCGCGGCGCGAGCAACTTCAGGATTGTTGGGGCTTGAACGAGCAGCCCATGCTCCTATCCGAGACTCGAGGCCTATGGTTGCGTCTGGGACTACGGGGCCGCGGAGCCTAACCTTGGTCGGAGACTCGAAGTCTAAGGGTTTTGTTGAGGCTTCCCGCGGCGCAGGTCCCGCCGCAGGCGGTGGGACCTGCGCATGTGACAAGGCGCAAACCGCGCGTGTCGACGCCGGGCAATTAGACAACTCTCACACGTTCTGGATCGTAGTCCTCCTTGCTGTTCCAAAGGGCACACAGCACGTCGATGAGCTTTCGCGCAATCGCCAGCTTGGCCCGGGTCGGTAACGTCCCGCGCTCGAGTCGAACGTGATACGCCGCGGCGAAAGGATCTGCCTGCCGCAAGACCATTCGCTCGACGGCGCTCTTGATGACCCGTTTCAGGTGCCGGTTGAAGCCTCGTCGCAGGCGTACCGGCTCGATGTGTGAGCCGCTTCGTCGTCGGGTGAGGCCGAAAAGCCGCAGTAGCTCCAGATGTGAGAGCGGGAGGGGAAGCGGGTGGGGGTGACCAGATACGCGGCGAAGGTCGCTGCCCTGACGTTGCCGATCTCCGGAACCGTCATAAGCCGTCTGACGGGTGGAAACCGCCGCCCGTGTTGGACTAGCAACTGCAGCGCTGCGTCCTTTTTCTCCGCGGCCACATCGAGGATGCCCAGCAGGTCTTCGCCCGGCGGCCGGGCGGCTTCGGGCAAACACTTCAGGAATGCGGGCCGGTGCTCCGGTGAATAGACGTCGGCGCCTACTACCGGAATCCCGTGGTAGCGGAACAGGGCCTTGACCTGGTTCTTCAAGGCGCTGATGTGGCGGTTGAGTCGATCGTGGTGGCGCACCTGCAGCCGCAGGTTCAAGAACGCCACAGGTGGCTGATAGACTTCCCGCACATATCGCCCCCTGGCCAGCTGCGCCAAGGCCAGCGCATCGAACGGATCGTCCTTGTCGGGCGAGGTTGAGATCAAGCGGTTGCGCCGGGGGTCGGCAGCGATCAGGTTCTTGCAGCAACCCGAAAGCGCCAGGTGCAGCCACGTGGCTAACTCTCCCTGCTCGAATACCACCGTACATGGACAGGGAGCCCGACCGATCGCTTCTCGCAACAGATCCCCATCGAGCCGACAACGGTCCCGCCATAGCAGTTCTCCACTGCGTGCCTCTATGGCGGCGAGCTCCAGTCCCGCGTTGCAGTGTGCGTCGATGCCAACATACGATTCCATGAGGGCGTTTCTCCTGGTTGAGTTGGTTGGGCAAACCGGACTTTACCAGTGAAGAAACGCCCTTTTTCCTTACGCTACCTCGGTCATTACGAAATCCTCGAACCGCTCGGTACGGGGCGATTCGCTGTCTTGGCCCTGTTGATCCTGTGCTGGGGCGTGTCCTTTGCCACAGCGCAATCCCCTGTCACTAGGCCATCGATCTCTGAGGAGATCAGCCCGGTCGAGGAACTCTCTGCTGAGACCCACGATGGACAGGTTGCGATCGGCGTACTACGCAGACCCCCAGGCCAAGGTCCTTTCCCGGCCGTTGTGATCATCAGCTCGCCCGCCGCGAGCGAGGCTAGGGACGGCGTTGTTGGTGAGATGAGTCGATTGAAGATCAGGGCTCTGACGAACCCGACCTTCACCCGGTTTCTGGCGGCAGGGTACGTAACGGTTCTCGCCCAACAGGGTCTCCCGGGGGACGCTCCGCCGCTGGGAGATCCCCAACTGGCTATTGTCGACCACGTGAAGAGCATGTCCGCAGTGGACCCGAACAGTGCGGTCGTGTACGGCGTCAGTTATGGAGGTTACTTGGCCCTGAAGGTGGCCGCCGAGAACGAGGTTGCTGCCGTCGCCGCAGAAGAGCCGCCGCTGTGGTCCGGCTACGATGGTCTCATCGCTGGCCTGAACGACATGCTTGATGTGGCCCGGGTTGGACAGCGACTGCTCGAGGATCCTCGCCAGTTCCTCACCCCAGAGATCCGACGATCGGCCCAGGAGGAGTTGCGTAAGATAAGTGGCCCTATCTTCCTCGCGGTGGGCGGCCTCAATCAGAGGCAAGAGGTGTTCGTCGACATCCACAACGAGTTCCTGATCCCGGACCTGAAGGCAGCCGGAAAAGAAGTTGAGTCCGTCATCTATCCGGGTCAGCCACACGCTTTCGGCTGGTATGGCGGGCTAGGGCCGACTCCCAGCGAAGGGAAGGAGGAGGCGGCCCGCAAGTTCTTTGCCGACATGCACGCATTTTTCAGCCGCCATCTCCTCACGCAGCCGGAACCCGTGGACGACTCGCGGGTGCAATACGTGCCAGTTTGCGACGCTCTGCAACGACGTATTGGTCGATGCTAGGGAGATCGCAGCGGCGTTCACCCGAGTCGCGGAGCCGGAACAGGATCGCGAGATCATGAAGAAAACGAGGCTACAGAAAGCCGCCCGTATCGCTGCCATCGCCATCTTGCTGTCGTGCCTGCCCGCAGCGTGGGCGCATGCCCAGGTGACGGCCATCCGGGCCGGACGAATTGTCGATCCGGCGAGCGGCACGGCGAGCGCCGATCAGGTGGTTCTCGTGTCGGGCTCGACGATTACAGCCGTCGGTGCCGACGTCGCGATCCCGGAGGGCGCGACGGTGATCGATCTGTCGGACATGACGCTGCTTCCCGGGCTGATCGACTCGCACACTCACCTGTGCTCGGCGGTCGACACGACGGTGACGTCCTTGAAGGCGTACACCGTCGACGTTCCGACGGCGTATCGCGTTCTGGAGGGAGCCGCCAACGCCGCGTCGATGCTGCAAGCCGGCTTCACGACCGTCCGCGACCTGGGCAACTCGGATAATTATGGTGACTCGGCGCTCAAGGCGGCCATCGAGGCCGGCGTCGTCGACGGCCCGACCATGTTCATATCCGGCAAGATCATCGCCGGATTCGGAGGACAGTTCGCCGTCGATCCCGAGTTTCCCGACCTCGGCTTGCAGGACTACATCTATGCCGACACGCGGGACGAGCTTCGCAAGGCGATCCGCCAGAACCTCCACTACGGAGCCAACTGGATCAAGATCGTCGTCGACGACCAGCGCTACCTCTACTCGGTCGACGACATCCGCTTCGTTATCGCGGAAGCCGCCGCCGCGGGCGTGCGGGTGGCCGCGCACAGCTACACCGAGCAGGGGGCCCGCCACGCGATCGAGGCGGGGGTCGCGTCGATCGAGCACGGCTTCGAGATGAGCGACGAGGCGCTCACCAGGGCTCGTGACGAGGGTGTAATGCTCGTCGGTACCGACCTGGCCGAACCGATCATGAAGGCCTGGGAGGGCTTCGACGATGACCCCGACGTCGACCTTTACGCCCAGGTGATCGATCGACTGCGCCGGGCCCACGCAATCGGCGTTTCGATGGCCTTCGGCTCCGATATCTACATGAAGGCGCCGGGTCACACCCACGGCACGGCGGCGATCGAGAACCTCGACGCCTGGACCGCCACCGATGTGCCGGCCGTGGACATCCTCCGCGCCCTGACGATCAACGGCGCCCGCCTGCTCGGCATCGAGGCGAGCCACGCCGGGATCGCCCCCGGGATGTCGGCGGATATCATCGCCACGCCGACGAACCCTCTCGAACAAATCGAGGCCCTCGAGTCGGTCAGCTTCGTCATGAAGAGCGGCGTGACCTACCGGGACGCGCGCTAGCCGACCCATCACACCGTTACCGCGGCCTGCTAGGATCGGCTCGTGCTCACACGCACCGCCATCATCATCGGTCTCATTTTCTGGCAGCTCCCGCAGCTGCCGCCGCCGATGCATACGCCGTGGTACCGGAGGGCCCCGCGCGTCGTCGAGCGGCTGGCCGGCCACGAGCTGACGCTACCGGCCGGGTTCACCGTCAACGTTTTCGCCGACGGGCTCAGGAACCCTCGATGGATGGCGCTGGCGCCCAACGGCGACGTGTTTCTGGCCGAGAGCCGTCAGGGCGAGATCATCGTGCTGCGCGACGCAAACCATGACGGTGTTGCCGAGTTTCGCGAGATGTTTGCCACCGATATGGACCGCCCGTTCGGCCTGGCGTTTCGCGAGGGGCACCTCTACATCGGCGCTAATAGTGCAGTCGTCCGATTCCTGTATCGAGACGGCCAGACCAAGGCGACCGGTGAGCCCGAGATGATCGTCGAGTTGCCGCCGAGCAACCAGGCCGTCGATCGCGACACGGCTGCCCGCCTCGGCATCGAATTACGCCAAACGCGTGGCTACAACCACTGGACACGCAACCTGATCTTCAGCCCGGACGGCACCAAGCTGTACGTAACGATCGGCTCGGCGACCAACTCCACCCCGGGCGGCGACGAGCGCCGCGCCGCGGTCAATGAGTACGCGCCCGGTGGCGGCTCCCACCGCATATTCGCCAGTGGCCTGCGCAATCCTGTGGGGCTGGCCTTCTACCCCGGCACCGACGTGCTGTGGACCTCAGTCAACGAGCGCGACCAGCTCGGCGACGACGTGCCACCCGACTACATCACGTCGGTGCAGGACGGCGGCTTTTACGGCTGGCCGTACTCCTATATCGGCCGGCACGTCGATCCGACCGTCACCCCACAACGTCCCGACCTGGTTGCCGAGGCGATCGCGCCCGAAGTTCTGCTGCCGGCCCACTCGGCGCCGCTGGGCATCATCTTCTATCAGGGAGAGCAGTTTCCCGAGGAGTACCGCAACAGCGCGCTCATCGCGCTGCACGGCTCGATCAACCGGTCGCGGTTTACCGGCTACTCGGTGGTTCGCGTGCCGTTTGAAAACGGCATCCCCAGCGGGCCGCCCGAGGATTTTCTGTCGGGATTCGAGGTGCGCGACGACGACGACAACAAGCAGGTGTGGGGCCGGCCGGTCGGGCTGCTGCAACTGGCGGACGGCTCGGTGCTCGTTACGGATGACGGCGGCAACCTCGTCTGGCGGATCAGCTACGGAGGTTGAGCCCCCGAGGGTTAATTCGGCATCGCCCTCTGGAGGTCAGCAGATAGCGGCGCTATTGTTGGGCGCGACGGAACCACGCCCAAACACGGCATGGAGAAGGACGATGGGAAAGAAGCTCATCAGTCGGCGGCAGCTGTTGGGAACAGGCGGAATGCTCGGCGGCCTGCTGGCGCTGGCTTCAAGTTGGCCGCGAGGGCTGGCGGCCGCCGTTCGGGGTCGCGCCCAGGCGGCCGGGGCCACGGCGCTGCGCGTCGGGGCCGACATCTATCAATCGATCGGCGTCCGGCCGTTCGTCAATGCGCGCGGCACGTTCACGATCCTGAGCGGTTCGCTGATGCTCCCGGAAGTGCGAGCGGCGATGGACGCCGCGGCGCAGAGCTACGTCCATCTGGATGAGCTGGCCGACGCCATCGGTGCGCGGCTGGTCGTCCTGACCGAGGCGGAATGGGGCATGGTTTCGTCGGGCTGCGCCGCGGCGCTGACGCACGCGACGGCTGCCTGCGTGGCCGGTGGCAATCCGGACCTCCACGTCCGCATCCCGTACCTGACGGGCTTTGCGAAGGACGAGGTCGTCATCCCGAAGCACTCGCGCAACGTGTACGACGCAGCCGTGCGGGCGGTGGGCGTTCGGGTCATCGAGGTCGAGACGCTCGCGGAGCTGGAGGCCGCATTGGGCCCGCGCACCGCGATGATCTATTTTCTCGCCGGCCGGAGGGCGGATGACAGCGAGCTGAGCCTGCAGGCCATGGTGCCGCTGGCCCGCGCCAGGCAGGTGCCGATTCTCGTCGACGCCGCGGCCGAGTTTCTGACGATCCCGAACGTCCACCTGGAACAGGGCGCCACGCTCGTCGGCTACAGCGGCGGGAAGTGCCTGCGTGGACCACAGGCCGCCGGCCTACTGCTCGGCCGCAAGGACCTGGTCCGCGCCGCCTGGGTCCACAGTGCACCGCATCACGGCTTCGCGCGCGGCTTGAAAGTCGGCAAGGAAGAGGCGATCGGGATGCTGATGGCGGTCGAGATGTGGGTGCGGCGCGATCACGAAGCCGAATGGAAGCAATGGACGTCGTGGCTCGAGCACATCGGCAGCCGGGTCTCGACGATCGACGGCGTCGCGACGACCATCGTCCAGCCGCGCGGGCTCTCGAACTGCACGCCGTCGCTGCGGGTTTTCTGGGATCGGGATCGTTTCGGTCTTTCCGGCGAATCGGCGTCGGGGATGCTCTTCGAAGGGGAACCCCGCGTTGCGCAGGTCGCGGCGCGCGGTGACCGCGAGTCGGGGCAGACCGGCGTATCGATCAACCCGTACATGATGTCGCCCGGAGACGAGCGAATCGTCGCCGACCAGCTGCACGCGTTGCTCGCCAACCGCGAGAGGACGTCGAGCCCGGCGCCCGCCGCGCCCGCGGCTGACCTTAACGGCACGTGGACCGTGCAGATCGAGTACGCGGCCGCGACGTCGAGTCATGCGCTGCACCTGCGTCAGCGCGATAACGAGCTCGAAGGTGTCCACCAGGGCGACTTCGTGACACGGGAGCTCAGCGGGTCGATCGATGGAGAAACCGTCCGCCTCCGCAGCTCGCATGGTGGTTCGGGTGATTCGCTCAGCTACACGTTCTCCGGCACGGTCGAGGGCGACCGGATGTCGGGCACGCTCGATATGGGTGAGTATCGCGGCGCCACGTGGACGGCCGTGCAACACGAGGCACGCGGGAGCGCGTCGTCGCAGCCTTAACGAAGGGTGGCGCCACCGCGAAGTGGAGGCGCCATCGATGAAGGTGCGGCGTGAAATTGCTGGCGCGACCGCGAGGTAGAGGTGCGGCGCGAAGTGGAGGTGCGGCGCGAAGCTTCAGGGCCCCGGGTCGACCAGCGCGAACGAAACGATGCTCGACCCGGCCGCCACCGCGATGTACTGGCCGTGGTCGAACATGTAGGTCATCGGCGAGGCTTTCCAAACGACGCTGGTCGGGAAGCTCCAGAGCGGCAGGCCGGTGTCCACGTCGGCCGCCATCAGTGCACCGCTATCCTCGCCGAAGAACACCAGGCCGCCTGCCGTGGCGAGCGTGCCGCCCCAGGAGTTGGCTGGGCCGATTTGCGGCAACTCCCATCTGATCTCGCCGGTGCGGATATCGATGGCTCGGAGGATCTTCTGCCCCGGCTCGTCGGGACGCCGAGTGGAACCCCCGTAGTAGGACCGGCCCGGTTGCCAATCCTCGGGTGTCCTCGTGAATATCGTGCAGTTCTCCATCGACTGGACGTAATACAGTCCAGTCTCCGGATGAAATGACGTGGAAAACCAGTTGGTTGCCCCTGACACGGCGGGACAGACCAGCGTGCCTTCCGCCGACGGCTCCTGGTCGGGATTGAGCAGCGGGCGCCCGTCTGATCCGATCCCACTTGCCCAGGTCAGTTTCTGCACGAAAGGCTCCGCCAACAGCAGGGCGCCGTCGGTCCGGTCGAGCACGTAGAAGAAGCCGTTCCGATTGGCGTGCAGCAACAGCTTGCGGGATTCGCCGTCCCATTCCCGGTCGACCAGTACGGGCGGCTGCTGTGCATCCCAGTCCCAAAGGTCGTGCGGCGTGTACTGGAAGTACCATTTCAGCTGGCCGCTCTGGGCGTCGAGCGCGACGACGGAGTCGGAGTACAGATTATCGCCCAGGCGCTGGCTGCCGTCGTAGTCGGGGCAGGGGTTGCCGGTCGGCCAGTAGATGATGTCCAGCTCGGGGTCGTACGTTCCGGTGAGCCAGGTGGCCGCGCATGGGTGATCGATGTCGTTGCCGATCCATGTCTCCGACCCTGGCTCGCCCCGCCTCGGCACGGTCCAGAACCGCCACACCTCCTCGCCGGTGGTCGGCTCGAACGCCGCCAGAAACCCGCGTACTCCTTCGTCGCCGCCGGAGATCCCCGAGACGACCAGGCCGCCGGCGACCAGAGGCGCGGAGGTGGCGCCGTAGTTCTGGCGCCAGTCCGCCATCTCGGTATCCCACAGCAGGGCCCCGGTAAAGCGATCGAGGGCGATGACGTGCGCGTGGTCGGTGACCATGAACAGGCGGCTGCCCGCAACCGCGACGCCGCGATTGATTCCCGCGGCGGCGTCGCCCGCCAGGCCTTCTGTGCGGGGGCGCCGATAGTGCCACAGCTGGCGTCCGCTACCGGCGTCGAGGGCATAGCACTCGTTGCCGCTCGTCACGTACATCACGCCGTCCACGACGACGGGCGTGACCTCGAGACGCCCGGTGCCGGGCAGCGTGAAGAGCCATTGCGGCGCCAGCCGCGACACGTTGGCCTTGTCGATCTGGTCGAGCGCGCTGTAGCGGTTGCCGCGGACGTCCCCGTTGTAGGTAGGCCAGTCGGCCTGTGACGTGACCGGCCGGTAGCGCTCGCCGGCCGCGCGCAGCAGGTGGATCCGCCGCTCGCCGTCGTCATCCTCAGACAGGAGCTGCAAGTCCGTGGAGCTGTGATTGAGCCGCCGCCCGCGCAGCGTACGCCCGTCGGTCGTCTCGACACTCACGAGGGCCGGACCGGTTCCACGCCGCGGCCGCAGTGTTCGGAGGAACGCCACGAGCTCCGGCAGATCACGGGCGGTTACCGCGGTGCGCGGCATACCGGCTGCCGGCAGACCTTCCCGGACAAGCGTCGCGAGCTGCTCGTCGGACCGCAGGGCGAGCCGCTCGACGATCGCGGGCCCGAGCTCGCCGCCGTGCCCATCGGCGCCGTGGCAGTTGGCGCACAGGCGTTCGTACCGACGGCGGCCCGTGTCGCGCTGGGTGTCCTGAAGGCCGTCGCCGACGCGCGGCGGGAGGGGGCCGTTCGGCGCGCGCGCCAGATCATCGGCGTCGCCGGGTCGCAGGGCGGCGGTACACACGAGCAGAAGAGCGCAGCCGAGAGCGACGAAGCCGGTTCGCATGGGCCCAAAACATATCATGGCAGACGATCACCGAGCTCTCGCTCCCCGAATCTGCCTTCTAGTGGGCGTCCGAGGCCTGTGATGCAGAGCACGGTCGCCCCTTGAAGACTGGCGCCGCGAGGCCAATAATGTGACCTTCGCTAAAATTTTCTCCAGGGAGGTGTCGAGTGAAGCGTTCCCACTACGTATCGATCTTCGTGATTGTCGCGGCGATCGCCATGGCGTTGCCGACGATGGCGACACAGAAGGTCACGGTAACCGGTGAAGTGATCGATTCGGCATGCTTCGTCAAGATGGGCGCCAGTGGCGCAGGCCATCGGGAGTGCGCCCAGACCTGTGCCGACAACGGCATTCCGCTGGCTTTGTTGGAAGCGGACACCGAGCAGCTGATCTGGCTCGCTTCGAGCGCCAGTATGCAATCGCCCAACGCCGACCTCAGGGCCCACGCCAGCCACACCGTGCGGATTACCGGCGAGTATGCCGAGCGCGGCGGCGTGAAGATCCTGGTGATCGACGCGATCGAGCACGTCAGTAGCTAAACTTAGTTTCGTACGAACGCACCCCTTTGGACTTCGGGGTGCGTTCGGCGTCCGTTCAGTGTTGACACCGAATGCGCCTCTAGTAGGGTGCTGAAAACTCCCCGGGCGCCAACCGCCGGCCGGCTCAGTCAGGCTTGCCGCGGACGTAACGTTCCGCTGAGGCCTGGATGGCGTCCTTGGCGCCTGCCCCGATGACCCGGGACGGCCAGGCGGTATACAGGCGGTCGTAGGCGAATGGTCGTATTGCCTCGACGGTTTCCCAAACCTTCGCGGACGTCAGGGGGATGAAGTTCACGAAGCTGTACATCCACATGGCCGACTTGCGGTCGTAGCCGACGGCGATCGTGTCGCTGCCGAGGACGACGCCCTTTCCGTCAGCGCCGCCGGCCCAGTGCAGCATCGAGCAACCGGCGAAGTGCCCGCCACCGCGAACGATGGTGATGCCGTCGGCGAGCTCGTGCACCTCTCCGTCCCAGCGGACGATGCAAGCGTCCGGGCGCATGACCCAATCTCTGTCGTCAGCGTGCAGAAAGACGGGAACGTCGCCGAGCGCGCGGCTCCACTCTACGCAGGTGGCGTAGAAGTGGGGGTGGGAGATGGCGATCGCCGACACTCCGCCCAGAGCTTCGACGGCCGCCACCGTGGCGTCATCGATGCAGCTGCAGCAATCCCACAGGACATTGCCCGTGTGTACCAAGAAGGCATGCTGGCCGATGCCGAACCCCGGCCGGGTACCGATCATCGTGAGGCCGGGCTCGACCTCGTTGAGGTAGTTCTCGTATTTTGCCTTCATGTCATCGAGCGTCGTCCACTGTTGCCCCGCGAAGTTGACGTATTGACGTTCGTCATCGCAGATGGCGCAGCGATCGGGCGGCGTGTCGCTCTCCGCATGCTGGACGCCGCAGGTAACGCAGATGAATGCAGGCATGACCGGCTGATGTTAACCCGCAGCACACCTGCTCTTTCGACGCTGCCATGAGGCTCGAGACGAGCTCGAGCTCGTGTCGCGGCCGGAAGGCCAATCTGCGCTAGGCGTTCGACGTCGAGTATCAACGCGACGTCTTGGCGCCGGTACAAACACACGCCGTTGACGTCTTCACAGACGTAGTAGAGCGCGTATGCGGAGAAGCGATGCCGCGGCCGCGCGCGTCGTCCGGCGCCTTGATCTCCAGCTCGATCTTGCGCGTCTCCTGGCTCACCACCTCGGGCGGGTTGGGCACTCGCACGGCGCGCCGGTCGACCTGCCATCCTGGGGGCACGTCGATCCAGAACACCAGGCCGTCGACCTCGTTGTTCCAGTGCGCTTTGATGGCTTCGTTGGGCACGAAGCTGACGTGCGCCCGGCTGCTGCCGCCCGCTGCGATCACGCTCGGGACCATCGTCGCCGTGGCCGAGACGAACTCTCCGTCGTCGCGGTAGATACGCTCGTCGACAGTGGGGGGATCGATTTCTTCGGTATCAGCGGCGAAGGCGCTTTGCGGGCTCGCAAACTCGGCGCCGCCGGGTTCCACAACCAGCGCTGCCGGCGTCTCGCCGCGCGCCGCGATTGCCTGGCGCGCCGTCGGCACCCAGTCGTAGAACGGGTAAGGCTTCTCCAGCCGCGGGCCGTACTGTTGGATGCGCTGGCGCCAGATGTAGTTGTTGGGATCGACATCGAGAGCCCGCTCCCAGTAACGCACGGCTTCCTGGAAGTCCTCCAGCTTCGAGCTCGGCGAGTCGTAACGCCAGCGGTAGGCGACGCCGGTGCGAAAGAGCGTGTAGGCGTGGCCTGGATCGGCGGTGACGGCGCGTTCGAACGCCGCGATCAGCGCGTCGGGATCGGCAGCGCGTTCCCACAGATACATCGACACGGCGTCGGTCGCCGGTCGGCTCATCTGAGGAAGCGAGGTCGTCATGTCTCCCGGTGGCTCGAACTCCGCATCGACGAACTCGGCACGGAAGGTCTCGAGATCGTCACGCGGTGGTTGAATCTTGCGGATCACACCGTGCTCGTCGATGGCCAAGGTCAACGGCACGACCGTCGTTTCGAGCAGATTCAGGGAATCCACGAGGATCGGCCAGTCCATTTCTTTCCACTGCATGAAGAGACGGGCGCGGTCGGGATGCTGCTCCTGGATGATGCCGACCATCTCGAGGTCACCGGCGTCCTGCCACTCCTTTGTCGCTTCGTGCCACCCGGGCACGTGCACGCTGCAGCCCGCTCACCAGGAGGCGAACACATGCAGCATCACCTTGCGGCCGCGAAAGTCCGACAGCCGCGTCGGCGTGCCGTCCTCGAGCGACGGTAGCGTCAGGTCGGGGAACACATCGCCGACGCCGAAGCGCGGGTCGAGGCGCTGCGCGGAAGTTACCGGGGCGTTTGTCACGACGAGTGTTACGGCCGTGAACACGATCACTGTTGCGAAGGACAGGCGTCGATGGTGCATGAGATTCCTCCTCGATTCGGCAGCGTGAACGAAATGCGGCGAGAAATCCAGCGCTCCGAACGTATCCCGTTGCCTGGCACACAGGATCGCCCGCCACCGTGATCGCCTCAGTTGCCCGGTCGCTGCAGCGCCTCGATGCGCGCGGCGCCTCCCATATACGGGCGTAACGCGTCGGGGATCGTGACGCTGCCGTCGGCCTCTTGGTAGTTCTCCAGCAGGGCAACGATGGTGCGGCCGATGGCGATGCCGGAACCGTTGAGCGTATGCACGAGACGTGGCTTCTTGCCCTCCTCGGGGCGGTAGCGGATCTCGGCGCGGCGTGCCTGGAAGTCCTCGCAGTTGCTGCACGACGAGATCTCGCGGTAGCGGTTTTGCGACGGCAGCCACACCTCGAGGTCATAGGTCTTAGCGGCGGCGAAGCCGAGGTCTCCGGTCGCCAGGCTGACAACCTGATACGGCAGCTCGAGACGCTGCAGAACGCGTTCGGCGTCACCGGTGAGGGTTTCGAGCATCTCGTATGACTGCTCGGGGGTCGTGTAGGCGACCAACTCGACCTTGGTGAACTGGTGGACGCGGATCATGCCGCGCGTGTCCTTGCCGTACGAGCCGGCCTCGCGGCGAAAGCACGGCGTGTACGCGCAGTAACGGATCGGCAGCTCGCTTTCCGCCAGTATCTCGCCACGGTGCAGGTTCACCAGCGGCACCTCGGACGTCGGAATCAGATAGAAGTCGTCGCGCTCCAGATAGAAAGCTTCATCGGCGAACTTGGGAAGTTGCCCGGAGGCCTCCATCGACTCCGGCGACACCATGAACGGCGTCAGCACCTCCAGGTAACCGCCCTCATCGCGCGCCAGGTCGAGCATGAACGCCGCCAGCGCCCGCTCGAGCCGGGCGCCGGCGCCGAACTGCGTCGGAAAGCGTGAGCCGGTGACCTTGGCGGCGCGCGCCAGATCCACGATCCGGAGGTTCTCGCCGACGTCCACGTGATCGAGAACCTCGAAGTCGAACGCCCGCGGCTCACCCCAAGTGCGCTCGACCACGTTGGCACTCTCGTCGCCGCCCACCGGAACGCTGTCGTGCGGCAGGTTGGGCAGTCCCAGCAGGTCGGTGTGCATTCCTTCTTCGAGCCCGCTGAGCTCACCATCGAGCGCTTCGACCTGCTCGCTGACGGCCGCCATCTCGGCAATGATCTCGTCGGCGTTCTCGCCGCGCTTCTTGAGCTCGCCGATCTTCTTGCCGGCCTCGTTGCGCGCCGACTTGAGCCCGTCGACGTGTTGGATCAGCTCGCGGCGCCGTTCGTCACGGCGCAGCAGGTCGGAGAGATCGAAGTCGACGTTGCGATGCGCCAGGCCCACGGCCGCCGTCTCGGGATCTTTGCGCAGTTTGGCGAGGTCGTGCATAGCAGGCCGTGGTGAAAGTGTGATGGGTCTGGCGCGTGGGTATTGTAGCCGAGGGCAAGGGGCGCCGACGCAGGCGATGCCGGAGCTACGAGGCCTTCTTTTCTTTCTTGGTCTCGGTCTTCTTGTCGGTCTTCTTGGACGCCGCCTCGGAGCCCTCGGATTCGGCGGGCTTGCCCTTGTTCTTGTCGGCGTAGTCGGTGACGTACCAACCAGTGCCCTTGAAGCGGATCGCCGGCGGGCTGATCAGACGGTCGACCTTGCCGGAACACTCCGGGCAGCGCTGCCGCGGCTTGTCGGAGAATTTCTGGATGAGCTCGAAGCGGTGGCCGCAGCGACGACACTCATACTCGTAGATGGGCATTTCGGTGCTCTTGAAATGTGTCGAATGAAAAAGCGCGCCGGAAGGGCGTGCGTCAGCAAGGTCGAATTATAGCGTGAGGAGTCAGGCCTTCGCCTCCATCCAGTTCGGCCCGACGCCGACGTTGACGACCAGCGGCACGTCGAGCTCGATGGCGCCCTCCATCTCCTCGACGACCGCAGCGGCAGATGCCTCGACCCGGTCTTCGGGAACCTCGAGCACCAGCTCGTCGTGCACTTGAATGATGATCGCCGCGTCGGGGTCCTCATCCGCGAACCGCCGGTGAAGATTGACCATGGCGCGCTTGATCATGTCGGCGGCCGTGCCTTGCAACGGCGTGTTCACCGCAACGCGCTCGCCGAACGATTGCACCGAGCGCTGGTGGCTATGCAGCTCCGGCAAATAGCGGATGCGCCCGAGCAGGGTCGTCACGTAACCGTCGGTCTTGGCCTGCTCGACGGTGGCGTCGAGAAAGCGGGCTACTCCGGAGTAGATGTCGAAGTAATTGTCGATGAACGCTCGCGCCTCCTTGAGGGAGATCTCGAATTCACGCGCCAGACGTTGTGGCCCCATTCCATACATGATCCCGAAGTTGATGACCTTGGCCCTGTCGCGTTGCTGCGAGGTGACATCCTCGGGCTCGACGTTGAAGATGTCCGAGGCCGTGGCGCGGTGGATGTCGGCGCCTTCCTTGAAGGCGGTAAGCAACTGCGGGTCGCCCGACAAATGGGCCATGATGCGGAGCTCGATCTGGGAGTAGTCCGCGACGAGCAACGTACAGCCGTCGGCGGGGATGAAGGCCCTGCGGATCTGGCGCCCGAGCTCCGAGCGCACCGGGATGTTCTGCAAATTCGGGTCGCTGCTCGACAGCCGCCCGGTGGCCGCCACCGTCTGGTTGAACGATGCGTGCAGGCGCCCCGTATCCGGGTTCACAAGCGCCGGGAGCGCGTCGATATACGTTCCCTTGAGCTTGGCGAGCTCGCGGTACTCGATGACCTGACCGGCGATCGGGTACTCCAGCGCCAGTTTTTCGAGCACCTCCGCCTTGGTGGAGCGCGATCCCGTCTTGGCGGTGCGGCCGCCTGACGGTAGCTCCAGCTTGTCGAACAATACGCCGGCGAGCTGCTTGGGAGAATTGATGTTGAACTCCTCGCCGGCTGCCTCGTAGGTACCGCTCCGCAGCACGTCGAGCTGAGCGCCCACTTCGACCCCCATCTTGGCGAGGTAGTCGGAGTCGATCCGCACGCCTTTGAGCTCCATGTCGGCGAGGACATGCATGAGAGGCAGCTCGACATCGCGGTACAGCTCGGCGACTTTGATCGCCTCGAGCTCCGGTTCGAAAATCTCGCTCAACCGCAGCGCTACGTCCGTGTCTTCGGAGGCATAGGTCGTCGCGGCGTCGATCGGCACCTCGTCGAAGGTCGCACCCTTCTTCGGGATGATCTCCTTGAACGGCGTCATCTTGATGCCGAGATAATCGATTGCCAGCCCATCGAGGCCGTGCCTGGTGCGCGTCGGATGCAGCAGGTACGAGGCGATCATCGTGTCGAACCATGGCTCGATGCCCTCGAGGCCATGGCGCTTCAGCACGATCAGGTCGTATTTGAGGTTCTGGCCGATGAGCTTGAGCGACCGGTCGGTCAGCACGGGTCCGAGCTCGTCGATCGCCTCGTCGACGGTCATCGCGTTGCCGGAGCCGAGGGTCGTGTGCGCCAGCGGCAGGTACACGCCCTGGCCGGGCTCCCAGCTCAACGCCACACCGACGAGATCAGCACGCACTGGTTGTTCGCTCGTCGTCTCGAGATCGAACGACAGGCGCCCGGCGGCGCGCGCCTGATCGAGAGCCTCGGCGAGCTCGTCGACGTTCTCCACGGTCCGGTAGTCGACATCGTCGATGCCGCTTTCGGTGAACTCCTCCAGAATCGACCGGAACTCGAGCTCCGCGAACAGCTCGCGGGCCAGCTTGCGGTCGGGGTCGCGGGCACGGAACGCATCCAGGTCGAGCTCGAGCGGCAGGTCC
Organism: Acidobacteriota bacterium; assembly: GCA_965214245.1. Taxonomy (GTDB): domain Bacteria; phylum Acidobacteriota; class UBA890; order UBA890; family UBA890; genus CBDCBL01. Next base: position 74,207 of record CBDCBL010000005.1, on the reverse strand, counting down.
GTGCGAACCGTCGCCAATTCCTTCGACAGGCGCGCCATCTCGACGCCCGCCTCGAGTTTCTCGCCGTACTTCATCTTGGTGATTTCGGCGGCGTGCTCGATGGCCTCCTCGATGGTTCCGTACTCCTGCAGGATCATTTGCGCGCCCTTGCCGCCGATTCCCTTGACGCCCGGGATGTCGTCGACGCTGTCGCCCATGAGGGCGAGCAAATCGGGAATGCTCTCCGGCGGGACTCCGTACTTGTCCTCGACGCGGGCCCGGTCGTAGACGACGCGGCCTTGGCGCTCGGCGAACATCGTGACGCCGTCATCGATGAGCTGCAGTAGGTCCTTGTCTTCGGACGCTATGACCACTTCGATGCCGGCTTCGCGCGCTTTGCTTGTCAGGGTGCCGATGACGTCGTCGGCTTCGTAGCCGGGAATCTCGATAATCGAAATCTGCAGCGCCTCGCATACGCGCCGAACGTAGGGAAGCTGGGTCAACAGGTCTTCCGGGGTCTCGTCGCGCGACGCCTTGTATCCCTCGAAGGCGGCGTGGCGATGCGTCGGTCCCGGTGGGTCGAAGGCGGCGACGACGTAGTCGGGCTTCTGCTCGCGGATCAGCTTGCGGATCATGTTGGTGAAGCCGAGCGTGGCGTTCGTAGGCAGCCCTTTCGACGTCGTCAGCTCGGGAATGGCGTAGAAAGCCCTGAAAATGTGGCCACTGACGTCGATCAGGTATAGGCGGGGCTTGCTCACGCCGGCAGAATGCCTGTTAGCCATGAGTAGGGCAAGCGACGGAGCGTTTCACGGAATCGGCGTTAAGTGCCTGACATCACCGGGAGCTCGTATCTGTTGATCCTGTTTTGCGGCGAATGGTAGAATGCCAACAAAGGGGCAGCCTCTGCACATGATCTCCATCCCTCATTTGGGTCGCTCAGAGACCCGCTATTTCCACCTGATTCTCGTGGTGCTGGTGTCGGTACTGGCCGCACAGCCTGCGATGGCGACCCCTGCGCGGGAAGGCTCGCAACAGAGCGAGCTCACCGGTGCAGTATATGACGGAGCCGGGTTGCCACTTTTCGGTGCGCTGATTGCCGTTGCGGTTCCCGGCAGCGAGTCGCCGATGGCGATGGCGATCTCGGATACCCGCGGTCGTTTTTCTTTCACCGGGCTGGCGCCGGGTGTCTACACACTCATGGCGCGCAGCTTCGGTTTCGTGAGCGCGGTCCTTCCCGAGGTCGCAATCCCGAGCCTCGCGCCGGTCCAGCTGCAGTTGCGCTCCGAGCGCCAGGTAGTTTCGCTGCTGTCCGACGGCGCCGCTCTCGATCTTGGCTGGGCCTTCCGGCCGCGCGTGCGCGACATTCTGCGCCAGACCGAGGCCACGGGACTGCCGCCGAACGGCGCCCCGACCTGGCTCGGCAGTCTCGACGACGACGCGTCGATTTGGGATCGAATCGGCGGTGAGCTCAACCTCTGGGCCGTAGCGCCGGGCAGTGGTCGTGCCGCCGAAGATGGCCGCACCGCCACCGACGTCTCTCTCGGTTCGTTCAGCGGCGAGCAAAACTGGATTCTTCGCGGCCAAGTGGCCGACGGTGGAGTCGTCAGGGCGCACAGCGAGATCTCGCGCCTCATGAGTGATTCCCACACGCTGCGCCTTGGGGTCGGCTTCGCCGGCAAGGATCTGACCATCCCGGGAATCAACGACGACCGACGCCGCATGTGGGTCGGCAGCGTCGCCGCGGAAGATTATTGGCGTTTCAACGACGCCTTGCAGGTCGGTTGGGGCGTGCGCTTCGAGCACTACAACTACCTCGAAGAGGCCGCCGTCATATCGCCGCGCGTTCAGGTCGCCTTCGTGCCGATCGAATCGGTCAGGCTGACCACCGGCGTGTCGTACGACGCCGAGGCACCGGGGCTCGCCGAGCTTCGCTTCCAGGTCGACCCGCTGGCTGTCCGCTACATGGACGTTCTGACGCCTGATGGGATCGACCCCGAGCGCACGCTGCGTCTCGATATCGGCGTGCAGCGCTCCACGCGGACCACAGATTTGCGGGCTCGTGCCTATCACGACCAGGTTCAGGACGAGCTGATCGGCATCTACCTCGCAAATCCGTCCGGATCCACCGACTATGTGGTCACTAACATCGGCGACGCCGTTACGCAGGGCTTCGAGTTCGACGTGCGCCAGACGCTGGCGAACAGCGTCTCAGGTTTGTTCAGCTACGCGTACGGGCGGCGCGACGGGGCCGACTTGCCGGCGAACGTCGCGGTCGAGCGCGGGTTCGTGAGTGGGGACGTAGGTCTCAACCTGGCGGCCGTTGATATCGTCCACGAGCTTGCGGCGAGCATCGAGACCATCGTCGGCTACGACACGCGCTTGCAGGCCACGTATCGCTGGCAGAGAGGCGTTCCCGTGGTCCGCGACGGCAATATGCATAACGTGTACGAGCGCCTCGATCTTCGTGTGCGGCAGCCCCTGCCGTTCGGCGCCCTGGCCAGCGAGTGGTCCGCATTGGTCCAGGTGCAGAACGTTCTCGGTTACAGCTACGACAGCATTTTTGATCTCGGTATCGGCGATGCTCCGGTCTTGTCGCGGCTGGTTACCGGCGGACTGGCCGTTCGTTTCTAGGCGTAGGGCATCTCGCTCTTCGCGTTCCCCTGTGTTCAGTCGGAGCTTTGCTTGCGCATTACGGGAAGTCCTCGCGCCGAGGTGTTGCCCAAATTTTTGGATTATCGCGACTAAATTTTTGGATCCACGTTTCCGGATCCACATGAAGAGCTGAGCTGAATTTCCTAAACGTGTTGAACAAAGAAAATGTAAGGAAACCCAGGACGCTTTCTGCGGTGGTACGCGGTTTGCTATTGTTAAGAGTGCGGACATCATTGGTTACCGACAGGGGAATGTAGCGGAAGAACACGCTTGATCGGCGCGCAATCCAGATGACGGCAAAAGAACAACGAATCGACACGCTCAGGTTGGTCGCCCTGGTGGCGCTCACCGGCGTCCTGGTGTTTCTGGGTGTCGTCAGCTTCGTCAACCGCTTGACCTTCGAGGAGTCGACTGACGGTGTGGTGTGGCTGCCGAGCGAGCTACGGCTCATCGCCGAGTCGTTGGTGCCGCGCGGCCCGGGTGAGCGCGCCGGCCTCGTGGTTGGCGACGAGCTGTTGGAAATCGGCAACCTGCCGGTCCAAGTAGAAGTTCCGGACTTCGTCGAGAGCGTCCTGTGGAACCAGATCCCCGGCAACCAGCTCACCTACTTGATCGACCGTGGCGGGCAGCAGTTCGAGATTCCCATCGAGGTCGGCGGCCTGCCGGTCGACAACTACGCCTACTTCTACTTGTGCCTCGTCGGCGCTGCCTCGTTGATTACCGGCGTATTCGTGCTGATGCGTCGCCGTGAGGTCGAGGCCGGCGCCGCCGGTCAGCTTGCCGGCGTGGCGGCGCGCTTCTTCTGGCTCGCGGCGGCCTTCTACGCCGTGCTCGTGCTTTCGGTAACCCGCGATGGAGATCCCTTCAACAACACGATCTATTGGGTTGACCAGCTGGCGCGCAATGCATTGCCCGGACTCTTCCTGTACTTCGCGCTGACGTTTCCGCGGCCCAAGACGCACTTCGTCGAGCATCACGGCGCCTGGTTGACGGGCATCTTCGGGCCCGGAGTGCTGCTGTTTCTGTCGTACAGCATCTCGTACGGCACTTTGATCTTCGGCGGAGAGGCCCTGCGGCCCTCTCCGGCGACGTTCTACGCCACTGTTGATTTTCTCAACCGCCTCGATCTGTTGTACATCGCTGCGGCGCTGGGGCTGGGTGCTCTGCTGATCGCGCACAGCTACAAGATCACCGTCGCGCCGATCGAGCGCCGGCGCCTGACCTGGTTGGTCGGCGGCATGGCTGTCGGGCTGTTTCCGTTCGTTGCCGTCTACGTGCCGCTTTATGTGTTCGGTGTCACGCATCCGTATCTCGATTTGACGGTGTTGCCGTTTGCGTTGATACCGGGCTGCTTCGGTTACGCGGCCGTCGGCTTCCGGCTGTGGGACGTCGAAGTGATTCTCAAGCGCGCTCTTGCCTACTCGATGGCGGCGCTCGCCGTGCTCGGCGCGTACGTCGGTTTCGAATGGGCCATCCGCACCTTGCTGGCCGGCATCGATCTGCAGCTGGCGCGGGCCGGCGCCTTCATCGCCACCTTGATCGTGGCGACTGCCTTCGCGCCGTTACGTGACTTGATCCAAGACGGTCTCGACAAGATCTACTACCGAGAGCGCTACCGCTCTCGTCGCGGCATCCTCGACTTCGCCCGCGACCTCAACACCGAGCTCGATCTCGGACAGGTCGTTGAATTGCTCGTCCAGCGAGTACGCAGGATGGTGGTCGTGGGGCGCATCGGCGTCTTGCTGCGTGAGGAAGACGGCCCGCGTCTGCGGCTGGTGACGGCGGACAGCACGTTCGGCGATGGGCCGCGCCTGTCGTCTTCGTTTTCCGAGTTCCTGTCGGCCGCGCTCACGAACCGCGATTTCATTTACGTCGAGGACATGTCGAGCCTCCTCGAGGAGTTTCCCCAGGACCGTGAGCTCCTGGCCGAAGAGGACCTGGCATATTTTCTGCCGCTGATCGTCAAGGGAGAGGTGCTGGGGCTGCTGGCGCTGGGTCGCACGCTCTCGGGAGACTATCTGTCGTCGGAAGATCTGAAGGTCCTGCAGATGCTGACGTCGCACGCCGCGCTGGCTTTGGACAACGCTCTCCTGTACCGGCAGGCGCACGCCCGGGCCGAGGAGCTCGAGCGTCTCAAGACCTTCAACGAGAACATCGTGCAGAGCATCAAGGTGGGGGTGATGGTGCTCGATCCCGAGGGCCGGGTGCGCTCGTGGAACCATTCGCTCGAGGACATCAACGGAGTCAAGGCGAACGAGGCGATACGCCGTCACGTCGACGAGCTGTTCCCTTCGAGCTTCGTGTCGGCGCTCGAACAGGCACGTGAGCGGGTGGAGGAGGCCGGGGAGCCGATTGCATCGGCGTATCGTGTGGGGTTGCGCAGCCGCGACGGCGTCGACCGTGTCGTCAACATGACAGCCGCACCTTTGCGCGGTGATAGGGGGCAGTTCGCCACCGTCGTCATTGTCGACGACGCTACCGACGCCACGGAATTGGAGTCGCAGCTTCGCCAGTCAGATCGCCTGGCCTCGATTGGTTTGCTGGCCGCGGGTGTGGCGCACGAGGTCAACACGCCGCTGGCCGGTATTTCCAGCTACGTCCAGATGTTGCAGCGCAAGTTGCCGGAGAGCGATCCGCGGCGGCCGATCCTCGAGAAGATCGAGAAACAGACGTTCCGCGCCTCGAGCATCGTCAACAACTTGCTGAACTTCTCGCGTCAACAGGCGTCGGAGATGCAGCCCGTCGACATCAACGCGGTGGTCAACGAGACGCTGACCCTCGCCGAGCTGCCGCTCTCGAAACGCAAGGTTCGGGTTGAGACGGTTCTCGACGAGACCCTACCGCAGGCGTGGGGAGATCCGGGCAAGTTGCAGCAGGTTCTGATGAACCTGGTGCTGAACGCCCGCGACTCCATGCCGAGTGGCGGAAACTTGAATATCCGTACGGCAAGACAAAACGGCGAGATCGTTCTGGAGGTCGCCGACACGGGCGCGGGGATTCCGAAGGACCAGATCCACAAGATCTACGACCCGTTCTTCACCACCAAGGGAACCGGCAGGGGAACCGGGCTCGGCTTGTCGGTAACCTACGGCATCATCCAGGAGCACCGCGGCACGATCACGGTTCGAAGTGAGTCGGGCAGCGGCACTTGCTTCCGGGTAGCCCTGCCTGTTGCTGCCGCAGAGCAGGCGCCACGCGCCAGTTGAGCGGTTAAAGAAGGCGATGTCAGAGCTCGCGTCTATTCTCGTCATCGATGACGAGGTCATCATGCAGGAGATTCTCGGGGATTTCCTGCGCGACGAAGGCTACGCCGTCGACGTGGCGGGCTCCGGCGAGGAGGGCACCGAATTCGCGCGCCAGCGCTTCTACGACTGCGCCATCGTCGACCTGATGATGCCCGGCATCGACGGCATCGAGACGATGCAGCAACTGCGCCAAATCGACGTCGGTCTGCCGGTGGTGATGGTGACCGCCTTCGCGTCGGTGGAATCGGCGGTCGAGGCGATGAAACAAGGCGCCTACGAGTACATCACCAAGCCGTTCAAGAACGACGAGGTCCTCGTCGTCCTACAGAATGCGATTCGCACGCGGCAGCTCGAAGAAGAGGTCAAAAGCCTGCGCAAGGCGCTCAAGGACAAGTACCGGTTCGAGAACATCGTCGGCAAGAACTGGCGCATGCAGGAGGTCTACGCGCTCGTCGAACAGACAGCGCCGTCGCGCTCGACGATCTTGATCGCCGGCGAGAGCGGCACTGGTAAGGAGCTCATCGCCAAGGCGATTCACGCCAACAGCCCGCGCTCGGACAAGCCGTTCGTGGTGGTGAACTCGGGGTCGATGCCGTCGGATCTCCTGGAAAGCAACCTGTTTGGGCACGTGAAGGGCGCCTTCACGGGCGCGGTTGCCGGCAAGAAGGGTCTTTTCGAGGTGGCCGATGGCGGCTCGATTTTCTTCGACGAGATCGGCAACATCGGCCTCGACGTGCAGGCAAAGCTGTTGCGCGTGATCCAGGAGAGGGAGTTCATGCGCCTCGGATCGGTTGAAAACGTCAAGGTGGACGTGCGCATCATCGCCGCCACCAATGCCGACCTGAAGAAGCAGGTCGCCGAAGGGACTTTCCGCGAGGACCTCTACTACCGTATCGACGTGATCACGATCACACTGCCGCCGCTGCGGGAGAAGGCCGACGACATCCCCTTGCTGGCCCAGCATTTCCTCGACAAGTATGGGCGCGAGAACAGCCGCGAAGACCTCCAGATCAGCGACGAGGCGCTCGAGCTGTTAAAGGCGCACGACTGGCCGGGCAACGTACGTGAGCTCGAGAACGCCATCGAGCGTGCCGTCGTCCTGGCGCCGCCCAGCGGCGACGTAGGCGTCGACCTGATCCGCGATTACATCGAGCCCGAGGGATTCGACGCGGCGGCGCCGTCCATGACGGTGCCGCCTGAAGGGCTGCCGATGAAGGACGTCGTACAGGAGTTCCAAAAGCAGCTCATCGTCGACGCGTTGCGCAAGACCTCCTGGGTCCAAAAGGAAGCCGCCAAGCTGCTCGACGTGAAGCCGACGACGTTGAACGAGATGATCAAGCGATACGGGCTGCGCCAAAAACTCAACTAACCGGGCCGGGGGGCGCGTTAAAGAATGCGTCTGCGGCGTTGCGCTTGATCGGCCTCCGATTTTTTCGATTCCCTCCACCCGCCCCCGACCTCTCGGCGCCTCGCTGCCCGCGTTGCGCGTAGGTGTAGCGACACCGCTGTCCGGTAGAGTTCGCCTTGCATCCACATCCTTTACGCGCCACCCGGGATGTTCGGCGCCTCGCTGCCCCGCTCTCTTCTTGCTTCAGAAGATGGCGATTGGATTGAGTGGGGAGCCGGTGCCTCCTTGCACACGCAGCGGTGCTGCGGTGAACAAGAATTCCCAACGGACCTGCCGCTGTGCTTCTCGGCTCAGTTCTTCGAGGTCGAGATCGTCGAATATGGGTGTGCCCATGGCGACGATCAGCAACTTGTGGACGGGGCCGACTTGTCCGTCGACACCCGACGGCAAAACATCGGATCCGGCATCCGATCCGACAACCGCCACGTCACGGTCTCTCAGCCACTTCACCGAAGAGGCGTGCAGGCCATGGCGTATTCCCCGCCCGAAGGTTTGCGGCCTGTAAAGTCCATTTCGTGCCTGAAGGGGGACGGGTTGTGGAGCCCTTCTTCTTTCTCCAGGTCCCGGGCGAGCGAGATCGAGATTCCGCTCACCACCAAGCGAGCTGCCTCTACCCGCTTCTCCAGGGTTATCAGATTGACTGTGCCGAGTTGGTCGTCGTCGCCCCATCTTCCCCAATTCGAAAGCTCAGACATCCACTCCTCGAACGTCTCCGCAGAGACGACGGCTTGAGTCTGTGCGCCCACGATTGCCGGAACGACGATGACCCAGGCGATGACGAGTGCGCACCTGCTTGAGATTCTCATTTCCACACCTCCTTATGGATGGTTGAGCTACACAGGCCTCGCCCGGGGCAAGGACATCACTGCGGCGTTCATGGCCGCGGCCGCGTCAATCTTGGCGTAAGGCGACGACTGGGTCGACGCGGGTGGCGCGGCGGGCTGGGATCCACACGGCGATCAATGCGGTGGTTGCCAACGCCAGGGCGACGACTACGTATGTTGCGGGATCCGTGGTGGCCACGCCGTAGACCAGACCGGACAGCAATCGACTCGCCGCGACGGCTGTTACCAAGCCGACGGCGAGGCCGATACCGGTCATGACTAGGCCTTGGCCGAGGATCAGGCGGAACACGTCTTGGGCCTCGGCGCCGAGCGCCATGCGGAGGCCGATCTCTCGGGTTCTCTCGGCGGCGGAGTAGGCGACGACTCCATAGATTCCGAGAGTTGCGAGTACCAGAGCCAGGCCGGCGAACACGCCCACCAGAATCATGTTGAAGCGGGGCTGGGCAATCGACGTGTCCATGAGCCCCGCCATCGTGCCCGCGTCCTCGATGGCTACGCCGTCGTTGACCTCCCATATCCACGTGCGCACCGCATCTACCACGAGGGTCGGGTTGCCTTCGGTGCGCACGACGAAGTTCATGAAGTAGGGCACGGACTGGCCGTAGGGCACGTAAAACGCGGGTGGTGGCTGCCGGTCGATGCCGAGCTTGCGCGTGTTACCGACGACGCCCACCACTTCGGATGCCGGGCTCTCTGAGGAATCGTTGCCGCCCAGCCGCTCGCCGATCACGATGGAGCGACCGATGGGCGTCTCATCAGGCCAGTAGCGGTTGGCGAACGCCTCGTTGATCACCACTACTTGCGGCCGTTGCCCGTCGTCGTCCTCGGTGAACACGCGGCCCTGCAGAACCGGAATGGCGAGGACTCGAAAATAGTCGGGGGTAACGACGTTGAACTGCGCCGAAGGCTCCTGGCCGGTTGCAACAGGTGGAGTGCCTTCAATCGCGAACGTCGATGTCCAGTCGACGCCGCTGAGCGGCGGCGCCGTGTTGGCGCCCGCGACCTCGACACCGGGCAGCGATGTGAGGCCCTGCGAGACGTCGCGGAAGAAGCCGTGGCGGCCGGCCGCATCCGGGTACGCCGAGTTGGGCGACAGCTGAAACGTCAACACTCGCTGCGGGTCGAATCCCATGTTCTCGCTCAGCAGCATGTTGAAGCTGCGCAGCAGCAAACCCGCTCCCACGAGCAGCACCAGGGCAATGGCGATCTCGGCAACCACGAGAACGGCGCGAAACCGCTGCCGTGCACCGCCGGCGCGAGCCGAGGAAGCCTTCAGTGTGTCCTGCAAGTCGCTGCGTGAGGCGTGGACCGCGGGAAGCAGGCCGAAGAGAACCCCGGTAACCAGCGACACGGCGATGCCGAACCCGAGCACACGAGCGTCGAAGGCGATCTCGTCGAGGCGCGGAAGATCCGCAGGAATGAGCGCCAGGAACACGTTCATGCCCCACATAGCCGTCACCAGGCCGAGAGCGCCGCCGCCGATGGCCAGCAGCTCCGCCTCGGTCAAGAGCTCACGCAGCAGCCGGGTCCGGCCGGCGCCGAGGGCGGCGCGAACGGCGATCTCGTGCTGCCGTGTTTCCATCCGCGCCAGCAACAGGTTGGCGAGGTTGGCACAGGCGATCAGCAGCACGAACGCCACCACGGCGTACAGCACCCACAAAGCTGTCTCCGTGTCGTCGTCGACCGCGGCGTCGTACAGCGTGCTCAGCCGCATCGTCCAACCGGCGTTGGACTCGGCGTACTCCTGGGCGAGCCGCGCCGCAATGATATCGAGCTCGACGCCCGCTTGTTCGATGGACGCTTCGTCTTCGAGCCGGGCCACGACGTTGATCCATCGCGAGAAGCGACTTTCCTCCGCCGGATTCAACGAGATCGGCGTCTAAAACCCGGTGCCGTATTGGTCGACGTACGGGAAACGAAATCCTTCGGGCATGATGCCGACCACGGTATGCGGTTCGCGGTCGATCTCGATCAGACTGCCGACCAGATTCGGATCACTGCCGTAGTGGCCCTGCCACAGGCCGTGGCTCACCAGCGCTACGTGATCGTTGCCGGGCTCGGCTTCCTCGGGGCGGAACAATCGACCCTCGGCGGGCTCGACGCCGAGAATGTCGAGCATGTTGGCCGATACCCTGACGCTCGGCACGCTGAGCGGTTCATCGCCGTCGGTGATGTCCATGGTCCACCAGGTCCAGAAGCCGGCGGAAGCCAGTGTCGAGGCTTGCTCTGCGAGGTCCAAGTAGTCGGGCAGAGAGAACGAGTCAGTTTCGTCGCCCTCGGTTTGCTGCGTCCAGATCGAGACCAGCCGTTCGGGATTCTCGTAGGGCAGGGGACGCAGCGCGACGCCGTTGACCACCGTAAAAACCGCGGTGTTAGCGCCGATGCCGAGCGCCAGCGTGAGAAGCGCCACCGTCGTGAACAGCGGGCTGCGGCGCAGCGAGCGCAACGCCAGTTTCAGATCCTGCTGCAGGTCGCTCATCGTCCTCTCCTCAGGGGAGCGTCCGCCACTTCAGCGGGACACTATCGGCGGATCTTTGAACTGTGAAGGGCAGCTGAGGAGAGACCCTGCACCATTGTAACGACTATAACGACCAGAGATACGTGAACTTCAGGATCAGGGCGCGGTTCTCGAGCGTCCTGTTGACCCGATTCTGATTGTAGACGATGAACAGGTCGGCGCCGGGCCGGTAGATCCAGTTGAAGCGGATGTTCATCGTCACCAGTTCGTCGGCGTCGGAGTACTGAATGAACGAGTTCAGGAACAAGTTGGGGGAAAACGAGATGTTGAAGCGCTGGCGCACGAGGTTGGTCTCGAAAGAGCCGCCCGGCAGGTCGACGTCGTTGTACATCCACTCGGTCTCACTGGTGAAGTAACCGCTTGGCCGCAGGGTGATCGTGATGTTGCCCTGCAGCCTGTTGCCGTCGAAAAACTCGCCTGCGTTGAAACGCAAGAACGTCGACACCATCCGGCTGTCGTTGGTCCTGAAGAAGGCTCCCCAATCGTAGAAAGTGTAGTCACCCGGCGGGATGATCACGCCTTCGAAAATTTCGAAGGGCTCGAAGAGGCGCTCGAGCTTCGGGTTGATCGATAGCGAAACGAATTCGTCGCTCTGGGTAGTAAACCCGAAGTAGGTCATATTGCCGTCATAGGTTTCGAGCGTGCCGTCGGTGCGCATGAAGATCGTGTTTCGACTCTGGAACCGGAAATTGCGTATCCAGCCGATGTCCGGCCGCGGCTGGAACGAAACCTGTGGGTCGAAGCGCCTGATGCCGCTGCGCAGCAGGAACCCGGCCTCCGGGTCATAATTTTTGCGAATCTCGGTCGCGCTACCGCTCCATTGCCAAGTCGGGCCCCGCCAAGCGGCGCCCACAGCGGCGGCCCAGTTTTCAGAATCGTCGCCGGGGCTGTCGCTGGCGGTGAAAAAGCCGTTGAAATTGAGCTTCTGGCTCGGGTTGATGTCGGCGTCGAAGCCCAGCACGCGGTTGTAATCGTCGCCGTTCGCCTGCCGATTGGTAAAAATCATGCCGACGTTGGAGCGCTGGCCGAGGTTGCGCTTGAGCCGGGCCACCGTCCAGTTGGTTGATGGCACCAGCTCGTCTTCGTCATCCACATCGTCGGGGTCGGCGGGGAGGAACACTTCGTCGGACTGTACATTGAGGAGACCGAGGCTCCAGCCTCCGACTCGTCCGGTGAGCTTGGCGCCGGCCAGAATAGGCGTGGTCGATCCGTCGGGGCCGATGCCGATGCGCCGTGAGTGAAAGACCTTCAACAACGGAGGCCGAAAGCCGCCGCCGCGGCGGTCGGCCGATGGGCCGAACTCGAAGATGCCGGCGTTCTCGAGGAAAAACTCGCGTTTTTCGGGAAAGAACAGCGAGAAGCGAGTCAGGTTCACCTGTTGCTCGTCGGCCTCCACCTGGGCGAAATCGGTGTTGATGGTTAGGTCGAACGTGAGGCTGTCGGTAACGCCCCAGCGCACGTCGAGGCCGACGTCGCCCTTGTATCCGACCTCGCCCACCGGCGTGTCGAATCCCTCGGAAGCATCGGCGGTGCCGAACGGCTTGATGCGTAGGTTGCGTTCCGGGCTGTCGACCCGCATGTTGGTGAGCCGGCCGAACAGCGAAGCGCGGAACATGTCGGCATCACGCATGATGGGCGCCCAGTTGACCTCCTCGGTTTTGCGGCGGATCAGGCGCCGAACGTTGAGGCCCCAGGTATCGCTGGAGGAGTTGAAGCGCAGCGTATTGAACGGAATCGCCAGCTCGGCCGACCAGCCTTCGTCGGTGCGCGTTGCCGCCGCGTCCCACACGCCGTCCCACTCGTAGTTACGGGTGCGCCCCTCGTCGGTGATCAGGGCATCGGCGCGGGCTCCGTAAGGATTCGTCTCGAAATAGAACGAATTGCGCCCATCGTGAAACGTATCGAGCAGGATGGCGACCGAATCGTCGGTTTCGAAGCGGCCGCCGCCGAAAGATTGGTCTCCGTCGCGTTGCATCTCGGTGGCGATGATCGCCGACGGATCGGAGTCGAGGGCGCGAACACCAATGTACAGCGTTTGTTCGGTGTAGACGAAATACACCAGCGTTCGCTCGGTGCTTGGCTCGCCCTGAAGAGGCTCGCGCTGGGTGAAGCCGGTGGCGGTTTCCGCCAGCCCCCAAACGGTCTCGTCGAGCCGCCCGTCGAGTGTGATCTCGCCGGCAATCGTGAGCGCCGCCACGGTGCGGGCTCCTCGCGCCGCCGCTCCGGTTTGGCTGTCAGCCGTTGCATTCACGTTGCGCTGCCGGCGCTGCGCCGTAAGAGCTGTCGGCAGCGGTCCCTGCTGGGGAAACGCCTCCCCCGGCACGGCTACAGCGGCCGCAGCGAAGACGAGCAACAAGGTGGTGAGCGGACGTACCACGACAGTCGAGTTGACGATGGAGAGGAGAGGAGAGGAACCCGACCGGGAAACCGCCGGGTGCGATCCAGAACAGGATCCTAGCACGACCTGCTTGCATGTTAGCCCGGAGAAACTCCTCAGCGCGTGTGTCGGGGGACGTACACGCGGGTGCCCGCCTCCATGGAGTCGATCTGGGCGATCAGATCGTCGAAGTCGGTTTCGTCTGCCACGAAGTCAATCTCCGACGTGTTGATAACCAGCAGCGGTGTTTCGGTGTAGTGATAGAAGTAGTGCGCGTACGCTTGGTTCACCTCTTCGAGGTAGGCGTAGGAGATGCCGGATTCCTCGGCACGGTCGCGTCGATGTACCCGCTGCATCAACACGTCGGTGCTGCCCTGCAGGTACACGACCATGTCGGGCTTCGGCACCTGCGGTGCCAGCAACGCCCAGACTCTCTCGTACAGCATCAGCTCGCTGTCGCTCAAGGTCAGGTGGGCGAAGATGCGATCCTTCTGGAAGGTGTGGTCGGCGAGCGTGAGCTGCTGAAAGAGCTCGCCTTGGGCGGCCTCCGTGAGGTGCCGATAGCGCGACAGCAAGAAGAACAGCTGTGCCTGGAACGCCGCGCCGGGGACCTCATCGTAGAACGCCTCGAGGAACGGGTTCGAGACGTCCTCGAGGATTCGCACCGCGCCCAGCTTCTCCGACAACAGGGTCACCAGGCTCGTCTTGCCGACGCCGATGGGTCCTTCAAAGGCGATGTAATTCCACCGCATCAGGTCGTCCCCGCGGTCGACAGGAGCGGCGGTGGGGCCAGAAGCCAAACTCGATCGCCGGCCGGCAACCGCTCGAGAAGCTCGGCGACACTTGCTTGCTCTATAGGGTGCCGGGCTTCGGGTGCGATTTCGCTGAGAGGCTCGAGCACGAAACGCCTCTCGTGCATGCGCGGGTGCGGCACCCGCAACGACGGCTCGTCGATCGTGACGTCGCCGAACATCAGGATATCGACATCGAGGCGTCGTGGCCTGGGCCTGCCCGACTTGTCGCGCACGCGACCGTGTCGTTGTTCGATCTCCAGACACAGCTGCAGCAACTCGCTGGCGTCTGTGGCGTCCCCTACCGCGACGACCGAGTTCACGTACCATGGGTCATCGTTGCGGGCGGAATCCTCGGGTTCGGCCAGGTAGAAAGAGGACACCGATCGGATCGTCAGGCCGGCGCCGCCCAGGGCGTCGAGGCCGGCGCACAGATTGGCCGTTCTATTTCCGAGGTTGGAGCCCAACCCTAGGTACGTGCTTTCCGCTGGCACCAAGACCTGTGATGGTGGTGTTGGGGGGGGGGGATCCCCGGCAAGTATACTCACGACGCCCCGCAGGTGCCTTTTCGCCGTCCCATCCCGGACCCCGAAATCCCGTAGAGCCTTGCAAGAACTGCTCGATCGAATCGAAGAACGGTCGCTACATGTCGGCGTAATGGGAATGGGCTACGTCGGTGTGCCCCTCGCCGTTGCCTTCGCGGAGGCCGGATTCAAGGTTACCGGTCTGGATATCAACGAACAGCGGGTTGGCGAGATCAACGCCGGTACCTCCTACATCGGCGATGTCAGCGACGCCGAGGTCGGCGAGCAGGTCTCGGCCGGGCGGCTGTCGGCGAGCACCGACATGGGCGCCATCGCCGGGCTGGACGCGGTCGTTATTTGCGTGCCGACGCCGCTGAGCAAGACGCGCGACCCCGACGTGTCGTACATCCTGGCGGCGACCGACAAGCTCGTCGAGCATTTCCACGCCGGCATGCTTGTGGTCATGGAGAGCACGACGTATCCCGGTACCACCGAGGAAATCCTGTTGCCGCGGCTGTCGGCCAACGGCGCCGTTGCCGGCGAGGACTTCTTTCTGGCCTTCTCTCCGGAACGAATAGATCCGGGAAACTCCGAATACGGTCTCACCGACACGCCCAAGATCGTCGGCGGGTACACTCCGACGTGCTCCCAGGTCGCCACGGCGTTTTACGAGACCATCGTCGACACGGTGCACCTGGTGTCTTCTTGCCGCGCCGCGGAAATGGTCAAGCTGCTCGAGAACACGTTCCGTTCGGTGAACATCGCGCTGGTCAACGAGGTCGCGATGATGTGTGATCGCCTGGAAATCGACACCTGGGACGTAATCGATGCCGCCGCCACCAAACCGTTCGGCTACATGCCGTTCTATCCGGGGCCCGGACTCGGCGGACACTGCATTCCGGTGGATCCGCACTACCTGACCTGGAAGGTCCGCATGCTCGACTACCAGGCCCGACTCGTGGAGCTTGCCAGCGAGATCAACGCCGGCATGCCCGAACACGTGGTTCATAAGGTGGCGGACGCGCTCAACGAGAACAAGAAGAGTGTCAACGGCAGCCGAATCCTGGTGCTGGGCGTCGCCTACAAACGCGATATCGACGACGTACGGGAATCCCCGGCGCTCGATATCATTCGTCTGTTGGCGGCGCGGGGCGCCGAGGTCGAGTTCAACGATCCGCACGTTGCCGAGGTCGTCGAGGGTTTCGATGAGCCGTTGAAATCGACAGATGGCGGCCCGGAGCAATGCGCCGACTACGATTGCGTTGTTGTCTGCACCGATCACACCGCCTTCGATTGGCCGGCGATCGTCGAGGCATCCAAGCTGATCGTCGATACGCGCAACGTCACCGCAGGGCACGACGACGCGCACATCGTCCGCATTTGACAGGGTGCTGAAGAGCTCCCGGGAGTTCTTCAGCATCCTGCTTAACAGAAACCTGTCGGGCACCGGCGCAGCGGCGGAGCACGCCGCGACCAAACAGCCATGAGCGACAACGAGAAGGTCGTTACCGTCAACCGCAAGGCGCGCTACGACTACGAGATCATCGACAAGCTGGAGGCCGGCATGTCGCTGCTGGGCTCCGAGGTCAAGGCGCTGCGCGAGGGCCGCGCCAACCTCAAAGACGCTTACGCCAGCATCGAGGGCGCCAACGTCGTTCTGCGTAACTGTCACATTGGTCCGTACGGGCCGGCCGGGCCCCATAACCAGCACGACCCCGAGCGTCCGCGCAAGCTATTGCTGAACCGCCGCGAAATCGACAAGTTGCGCAGCAAGATCGTCGAGCGCGGGTTTACTTTGGTGCCGCTGAGGATCTATTTCCGCGGCGGCTGGGCCAAGGTCGAGCTCGCCGTGGGCAAGGGCAAGCGCTCCTACGACAAGCGCGAGCAGAAAAAGCGCGACGCGGTGGAGCGCGATATCCAGCAGGAATTGCGGCGACGATGACACGGCTTGCTCGTAGCGTTTTCGCCAGCGGGGGAGCGGGGGCGGGGGGTCCCTCAGGTCCTTCCGCTACCCTGCAAACGCGAGGGGACATCGCGGGCCCTTCCGGTTTCGAGGGTTCTTCCCCTGAGCCGGGAGCGGGTGGTATAGGCTCTCTCCGGTCCTCCCGTGCCCCTTCAACCGAGCGGGTAAATTGCGGACCCCTTCGGGTTTTTTTGTAATCCGCTCGGCTGATGGGGTCCCCCACAGGTCCCCCCGAACCGGGCCTATACCACCCGCTCCCGGCGCCTGACTTCGGCCTCGGATCCAGGGAGCACGGACTACCTGGAGTTGCCCCGCTTTGGTGGACAATTGACCGTCCCCATTTCAAGCGACCTGATCCCACCTCCTCTCGTAATTTACAGGCGACTCGTAGTCGAGGGCTGAGTGACGGCGGTGGGGATTGTAAAAGCCCTCGATGAACTCGAAGACGGCTATGCGAGCCTCAGCCTGGCTCCTGAACCGCTGGCGGTTCAGGAGCTCGCACTCGAGCGTCGCGAAGAAGCTCGCACATCGCGTTGTCATAGCAGTCACCGGCCGATCCGGTCGACGGTCGTACACCGACCTCGCGCCGTCCGTGGGTGGTATAGGCCCTCTCGGGGGGATCCGTGGGGCACCTGCAACCGCGAGGTTTCAAAGAGAACCCGAAGGGATCCATAATTTCCCCTCGCGGTTTCAGGGTAGCGGAAGGACCTGAGAGGGCCTATACCACCCACGGACGGCTCAGGGGAAAAACCCTCGGAACCGAAAAGATCCGCAATTTCCCCGCTGGGAGAACGTCTCACGCTCAGCGGTGCGCACGACAGAATCCTCGAGACGATCGCCCGTTGCTGTGAACGAGCTTCTGACTCAGGACACTACCGGTTTGCCGCCATTTTGGCAGCTAGGCGTATGGCGGCTTCCATGGCCGCTGCGTCGGCGGTGCCGCTGCCGGCGATGTCGTAGGCGACGCCGTGATCCGGTGAGGTTCGGGGGTAGGGGAGCCCCAGTGTCAAATTCACCGACGGCCTCTCGGCGCGCTTGGCCATGATCGTTCCCTGGTCGTGGTACAGCGCCAGGATCACGTCGTACTCGGTGCGCCGGAAGATGCTGTCGGCCGGAAACGGACCGTGGACATCGGTGCCGTCGGCGCGCGCCTCGACGATGGCCGGACCGATCTCGGCCCCCTCTTCGGTTCCGAGAAGGCCGTGCTCGCCGGCGTGGGGATTGAGTCCGGCAACCGCGATGCGCGGCGCGGCACCAAACCAGCGGCGCCAGCCTGTATCGAGGCGCTGCAATGCCGCCACGATGACCGGCCTTCGCACCGATGCCAACGCCGACGCCAACGGCAGGTGCGTGGTCAACAGGGCCACCGCCGGCTCGATGTTGCCGAACACCATGAGCGGCTCGCCGCCTCCGACGCGGGCGGCCAGGAACTCGGTGTGGCCGCGGAAGGAGGGTTCGATCTCGGCGATTCCACGTTTGCTGACCGGTGCGGTAACCAGGGCCGCGATGCGGCCATCGGCCGCCAGACGAGTCGCCTCGACAATGCAATCGAGCGCGATCCGGGCATCGGAGAGGCGTGGGTTCCCGAGCCTCAGTCCGACCTCTACCGTGCCGCAGGCAATCGTGCGCAGATCCAGGTCGAGGCCGAGATCGTCTGCCAGCGTCGTCAGGTATGCGGGGTCGCCGATCACCGCAAGAACGGGGAACGTAGGGTTGCTATCGCCGCCAAGCGCGGCGCAGGCACGCAGCGTCACCTCGGGACCGACACCCGCTGGATCGCCCATCGTGATGGCGATGGGCGGAGCCGCGATCGTGTCGCTCATCAGGCCACCGCGCCGCGGCGCATCGCGGCGCCGGCGCCGATGAGCACTTCCTCGACCGTCAGGCGAGCGTTGGGCTGCAGGGCGCCGTGCAGCTTGTCCTCGGCGCGTTGCACGGCGTCGATGGCCGTGACAATCGACTCCGGATCCAGCGTATCGGCCCACGGAGCCCACTCGGAAGCACGGTCGAGGTTGACCACCAGGTTCACGTCGTTGCCGGCGTTCAGCACCAACAGATCGCGCAGGATGTCGCGCACCGCGCCGATCGCCGACGACGCCTGCTCGATCTTGCGCTCGCCGACGCCGGCGGCGAGGAGAGTTTCGGCGGCGGCGAGCAATGCCGCACCGCCTTGCACGGTGTCTTCGAGAGCGGACTCGGCGACGTCGCGCAGGGCCGTGTATTCCTCGATATCCAGGCTCATCGCCCTGCCGACGCTGCCCGGCGCCAGCGCCGCGCGCAGCCGCGCCTCATCGCTCGGCAATCCCTCGGCTTCCTCGAGATGGGCTCTCAGCAGGTTGAGTGGAAGCGGCTGGAAGCGCAATGGCTGACAGCGCGAGCGTATCGTCGACAGCAGCGAGCCCGGCCTGGCCGTGACGAGCAGCAGCAGCAACGAGCCCGGTGGTTCCTCGAGCGTCTTGAGCAGCGCGTTTTGCGATTGTGTAGTCATGGCGTCGGCGTCGTCGATGACTACGACTCGCCGAGTACCTTCGTAGGGCCTGTATCCGATCCAGCTGACGATGGGCTCATGCGGTGGCTCGGGCCCGGCGGTTCGCGAGCTGCTGCGTACCGCCACCTGTGCAATGCGGATCTTCCCGGTCAGCGGCTCCACCCACAGCACATCGGGGTGCAGACCACGAGATACCTTGCGGCACGATACGCACGAGCCGCACGCGTCCTTGAAATCAGAGATCTCGCAGTTGAGTGCCTGCGCCAGGATGCCGGCGCAGGTCGCCTTGCCGACGCCCGACGGCCCGTGCAGCAGGATGGCGTGCGGCAGGCGGTTGCGGGTGACGGCGCGGTGCAGCGCTTGCACCGGACCTTCGTGGCCAACGAGAGAAGCGAAGCCCGCACCGGCGGTCTGCGGCGGTGCCGCACCTCCCGCTTCGGCGACGGCGGCGTCGCGCGCGGCAATCTCCGCTTTAGTGGGTTTCTTGCGCGTGGCTGCAGTCACTCCCGAACTACCAGACGTAGACGACAATGTCGGCGCGGCGCCGCAAATCGGCGAGCCAATCGCCAACCCTGCGGTTGACCTCGTTCTCGATCAAGATCGGCCGTATGAGGTGCTCGACGCTCTCGAACGGCGGCAACGGTTCGCCGACTTGCTCCATCTCCGGCCGCAAGACTTCCTCATAGTAGCGCCGCGAGTCGGTTTCGCGGATATCCACGGTGCTGCGGTAGCGAGCATCAACGTAGTTGATGATCAGATACCGGCGTTCCAGATCGTAGCGCACTTCGGCCGCCGTCATCCCTTGCCGTTCCACCTCCTGCTCGAAGGCCTGCGCCGATGGAAACAGCGCCACCAGGTCGGCGAATTCCCGCTCGACCTCGCCGCCGAAGGCGGCGAATTGAGGGAAGCGACGCACGTATCGGTCGACGAGCATGTTGTCGATCATGCAGTCGAGCATGCGGCGCTCGAGGGCGCCGTCAGCGTCGCCGTTTGTCGACGTCGCAGCGGCTTCATCTTCGCTGTCGCCAACCGACGCCGTGACGTTCCCACAAAGGGCGAGCTTTCCGAGATCGGTAGAGCTCAACTTGGTAGCCTGCCGCAGTTGCGCCCGCGTGATGACCTCTCCGTCGACGACGGCGACGATCCGGTCGATGAGCTGTTGGGCGGTCGGGTTCGCGACGGCGCCCTCCGTTGGCGTGCTCGCCCGCGTCGGGGCGACCGGCACGAGGCACAGCAGCGCCACGCAGATCAGGTCAGGCATCGCGCCGCAGGGCCGCTGCATCAGAATGCCTGGCCGATTGCGAAGTGGAGCTTGGTCGTATCCTCGCCGGTACGCGCGTCCAGCAGGCGCGCCACGTCGAGCCGCAGCGGCCCGATCGGCGTCTCGTAACGAATGCCGAACCCGATGTCTTCACGGATCTCCTGCTTGGAAATCGAGTCGAAGTTGGCGAAAACGTTACCTACGTCCAGGAAAAGCGCGGCGCCCAAATTGCCGCGCACGGGAAAGCGCAGCTCGAGGTTGCCAATCAACAACACATTGCCGCCCAGCGGGTTGCCGTTCGGGTCCTTTGGCCCAGCCTGATTGCGGCCGAAGCCGCGCAACGTGGTCGAGCCGCCGGCGAAGAAACGCTCCGGCAACGGCACGATGGAGTCGCGATAGGACACTGCGAATCCGGCGCGCGCCGCGGCGACGAGCACCGCATCGCTCCCGAGATTCCAATACCAGTAGGAACGCCCGAACATCTTGAAGAAGTCGGTCTCGCTGGCCAGCGCGCGCGACGCGAGCTCGGTATCGAGCGTGTGGTAGGTGCCGCCGCTCGGGTCGATGGGATTCGGTCGGGTGTCGTTCAACATCGAGTAGATAAAGCTGCCCACGACCGCGTCTTGATCCTCCGGTTCGATGAACTCGGGGTCGATGAGGATGTCGAAAGCTTGCTGATCGCGAAACGAGTAGCGGGCGATGCTGGTGAACGTTTGCGAATGGCGCACGACCCCCTGGAGCGAGATCCCGTAGTTCTGCAGCTTGAAGCCTTCCTGGTCGAGACTCTCGAAGTAGCTGACCACCGATCCTTCGACGCGGCGGCCCAGGAGCCATGGCTCCGTGTAGATGAAGCGAACTCGCTGCTCCTTGAACGAGGCGCGCACGCTGGCCGTCGCGCGGTGGTTGCGACCCCACAGATTGTCTTGCCTGACAACCACCAGGCCGCGAATCTGTTCCTCGGTGGAGTAGCCGAGACCCCAAGACAGCCTCTGGCCCGACCCTTCTTCGACGCGGACGACCACGGCAGGGTCCGACGCGGTCGAATCGGGCTGTGCCGTTGCGATCGAAACGCGCGAAAAGAGTCCCAGTTGGTAGAGGCGGCTCTGGCTGCGGATGACCGCTTCCTGGGTCAGCGGCGAGCCCGATACGAACAGCAGCTCGCGTCGGATGACGTGTTCCTTGACACGGCGGTTGCCCGAGATCAGAACACGGCCCACTCGGGTTCGCGGACCCGGGTACAACGAGAAGCGCACGTCGACGACGTAGGGATCTTGACCTTCGTCGATTTCGGAGGTCACCAGGGCGCGGCGAAAGCCCTCGTTAGCGAGCAATACGCGGAGGCGGGTCTCGTCCTGTCGAATGGCGTCGGGGTTGTAGGCGCCGCCGGAGCGGAGCTGCAGCTGATCGATCCAGCCTGCGGTGTCGACGCCCACAGCCGTGATGTCTTGGTCGAGGTCAATCGCGACCTCGCGGGCCAGCGTGCGCCCACCCTCGTCGATGGTTGCCGCGACCCGCAACCCCTGGAGCTCCGGGTCGAACGACACGCTGGAAGAGGTCACGCGCGCCTGCAGAAAACCCATCTGCCGATACATCGCCAGGATCGACCGCTGGTCCTGCTGCCATTGCCGAGTGGTGAACGTGCCGCCGCGCAACCACCGGCGCGGCTGTGTGCCGATCGTCCCGAGCAGCGTTTCGGTGGGAATGTGGTCGTTGCCGACGAAATCGATTCGGCCGACGTGCGCCTGGCGGAACGGCTGCACGCTGAAGTTGATAGCTACATTGCGACCCTCCTCGTCGCGCCGCGTGATGCCGTAGGAAACCAGCAGCTGCCAGTATCCCTGTTCCTGCAGCTCGGCGACGATGTCTGCACGGGCCTGCTTGAGGATCCAATCGGCGACGCTCGTTTCCTCGAAGAACGGCAGCACCTCGTGCCACTGCTCTTCGGTGCGATCCCTGCCGCCGAAGTTGAGCTCGACACGCGGGCCCGCCTCCACGTTGACGCTGAGGTCGACGGTGTTGGATTCCTGGTCGATTGCCGCCTCGGGTAGCGTCACCGTGGCGTAGAAGAAGTGCTCGTCGGCGAGGCGACGGGATACTTGGTTGATGCCGTTTCCCAGGGCGGCGCGGCGGTACACGCTGCCTTCCCGCAGTCCGAAGGCGGAGCGGATTTCCGCGTCGGTGATGCCGAGGGAACCGGTGATCTGCAGGCTGCGGATGCGGGTCGGGGCGCCGCTGTCGATGTGGAACGTGACCGTCCCCTCCGTGCCGCCGTCATCGAGAACCAGCTCGGGCTCCACCGTTGCCTCCAGGTAGCCTTGATCGTGGATCTCCTCCTGCACGCGCAGCGCCTGCTCTTCGAGCATCTCGCGGGTCACGCGGTCGCCCACGGTTGCTGTCAGAGCGTCCCGCAGAGTTCCGGAGCCGAGCGGGCTGTCGCCGGCGAAGCGAAGCTCGTGGAGGTGGGTTGCCGGGAGCACCAGGAAGTGAAGCCGCACCCCGGCGCCTGTATCTTCGCCACTCACTTGGACGTCGGACACGTTGCCCAGCGCGTAGATATTCTGCAGGCTGCGCTTCAGGTCGGCGACCGCATACGGTGCGCCGAGACGAATTGCGACGGCCTCGCGCGCTGCCTGCTCCAGACCATCGGGTGCGGTTACCTCGAAGGACACGACGGGTTTCCCTGCGAATGAATCGCCGTTGGGCGCCGCCACGCTTTGCGCCACGGCCGCGCCGTCGGCGAAAACGACGCAGAGTACCGCCAGCAGGAGTGTGCCGCCCGCCCGCTTCGCGACGCGTTGATAGGTTGGGGCCAGGCCTCTCATCGGAACCGGTGGTCGAATCGCACGTCGAAGCCGAACGAGCCGTCCTCCTCGCGCGTCGCCGTAATACGTACGTTACGAGATAGCTGGTACTCGATGGTGACTAGCTGCTCCTCGGTGGTGCCCAGCACACTGGTCCAACTGACCCAGAGCTCCGGCGTTACCTGCTTGCCCAGCGTGACGCGCGCCGTGGGGTCGCCCGACCCCGCGGTAATGGCGGGTTCAACACGGAACCTGTCGACGCCGAAGACCCGTTGCGCACCGCGCTCCACCTGATTGAGATATTGCTGCGCCAGGAACGAGGTCGCCTGCGCGCCCACCGCGCCGATGGTTTCGCTATCGGGCAGTCGCGTTTCGTCGGGGGCGTTGCCGACGGTCAGCAGCTGGATGAGCTGCAGGTCGGAAAGGGGTGGCGAAGAGGAAAACGACGCCTGTATGTCACCGCGGTCCGCGGATCCCGTCACCTCTACAGTCACGACATATTGGCGAATGCTGGTCTCGGCGAGGAAGTCGAGGTTGGTCTCGGTCTGCAGCGGATTCTGAAACTCGATGGTGCCGTGCAGCAACCGATAGCGATGGTCGCGCAGCGTCACATTGCCGTCGATGACCGTTGCTCGTCCCAGCAGGACCGGCGCGTCGAGCGTGCCGCGCACTTGCAGATCGGCGCCGAACTCCACGTCGGCTATGTTGTTGAGAATCCTGAGGTCGCCGGGGGCTCTGACGTCGATGTCGAGGTTCACCGTCGTTGCCAGCTCGTGGTTGACCCCCGGAGTGCCGCTGCCGGTAAGAGCCAACAGCTCCCCGTCGCCATTCCAGCGTTTGGTGTACTCGCCGGCCGAGACCAACGCGGCGCCCGACAGCATTGAGCTTTCGATGGTGCCGTCGTGCAGCAGGTCGGCGGTGAGGGTGACGCGAACCCCGGGTTCGAGGCGCAGCTCAGCCTCGTCGACGTGGGTGTTGAGGACGAAGCGATAGGGCACGTTGTCGACGAGCTGAATCTCACCGGTGCCGGCCACGTTGCCCGCGCCGCGCGCGTGGCCGCCGCCCAAGAACCCGACGAACTCGTCGATCCTGACGAGTCTGTCGTCGAGCGTCAGTGTGGCGTTGATCGACTCGACCAGCTGCAGGATCGGCGAGTTGACGAGTCCGTTGGTGAGCTTGACGGTGCCGAAATACGACAGTTCCGGCGGATCACCGGCGACGCGGACGTCGAGCTCGGCGCGTCCGGCGACGCCCCAGTTGCCGGTGACCCGGTTCAGCGGATCGACGTTGGCCCGGCCGCGCAACGTTGCGTCGAAGCGGAATGGGCCGAGGTCGAAGAAGCCGTCGACGTCGACATCGGTGCCCGGCCCCTGCAAGTTGATCGGCGCGGTCAGCGTCAGATGCCCATCGGCAATGTCGAACCCGACCGGTGCGCTCATGCGCAACGGCACATCGGCGAACTGCATGTCGAGTTCCTGCACATCGAGGTTGCCCGTGTAGGTGCGCCAATCGGCGCCATATCCCTGTGCCGAGAACGTTAGGGAAGTCTCGCCGTTGCGCAGCAGTTCCCGCAGGGGACCGGTTCTCTCCCAGAGGGGTTGCAGCGGAAGGTCGTCGACAGACACGCCCAAGCGCGCCGGTTCTGCGGTCGTGTCGCCGGCCAGAGCGGCGAGCGGGATGACACCGTCGACGCGAAACGGACGCCCCTCGGATGTTCCCGCGAGTCCGTTGACGCGCAGCTGGCCGCCGGCAAGCCGCACGGTGCCGCGCATGCCCTGCGCCGACCACGGCCACTTCGCGCGGCTCAGCGAGACGTCATACAGGTCGAATGTGCCGTCTACATCGCCGCTCAAGAGGTCGCCCGTGGCAACCAAAGAAACGTCGATACGGCCGCCGATGTCGGTCTCCTTGGTCAGCACCTCGAGAACGTCGAGTGACACGCTGCCGTCCGCCTGCGCCTCGATCCAGCGCCTTTCAACGAGGTCGACAACCGCATCCGCGCCCAGCGTGCCTGCCTCACTGATGAGTCGGGGTAGTTGGGCCCGCAATATCTCGCCGTCAAGCTCCACGGTGAACGGATCGGGAATGGAGAACGTCAGCCCCGGACGTGCCAGGGTGAACTCGCTCAGCATCACGCTGCCTGTCCATGATCTCCAATCATTGAGAAAGCCTTGGCCTCCCACCTCGAGCCTTCCCTCCACGGCAAGGTCGTCGGTGGCCTCGTAGCCTTGCGCGGCCATTGCCGCCAGGATGAGACCCGATTCGCCGCTCGCTCGCAGGTTGGCCAGGTGTGGGGCTTGCAGGTCGGTGCTGAGCGTCGCCGCCCATCCTGACGTCGGAACCCGGGGCAAGGGGATCGCCTGCCCGCCACCGGCGGCAGTCGGCGTCGGTGGCGGCACCGCCGGAGAGCTCGGGTCGGGGCGCCCGACCGCGGCGATCGCCAGGCTGCCGGCGCGCAGCTCAGCACTCGAAGCCACGGATCCGATTGACACACCGAAGGCGACTGCGTCCGTCCAGCGCATCGTCGCGGCGGCAGCCGGCGTGGCGAAATCGCCAGTCAGACGTGCCTGCAGCTCGAGAACCCCCGAAACCGGTACTTCACTGCCGAGCAGATCGGCCGCGATCGAGGCGTCGAGGCCGAACCCGTTGAGGCTCGCCTGCACCGTGTCGTCGGTACGCTGCCAAGCCCCCGATATGGAAAGCCGGCCGCGCGGTCCGACCAACTCGAAACGCTCCGCCGACCAGCGGGTGGTTTCGAGAGCCAAGCGGACGTCGGCGGTCAGGTCGGCGAGATCGTTCAGGCGGACGGCGTCGCCCCGGAGCTCCACACTGCCGCTGGGTGGCTCGCCGTAGTTGCCCGAAAGCGCCAGCTCCCCGCTCGTCTCCCCGGCTACGGTGAGCGGCACGCCGAGCTGCGGCAAGTGCACTTCCATCGGGTACGCATCGAGCCGCAGCCCGAACGAGTAGTCGGCAGTGGCCGAAACCTGCTCGCCGATCCGAAATCTTCCCTCGCCGTTGGCGCTTCCATCGCCGCGCATCACGGTCAAGGCGATGACCTCGAGTGAGGTGCCGGCGAGCCGCAGATTACCCTCGACGTCACCCACGGGGTTGCGGGAGATGGACAGATTCTCTGCGGTGAGCGTGCCCTCCAGGCCGGGCTGCGCCAGGCTGCCACTGACCACCACGGAAATCTCGCCGGCACCACCGAGGCCCAAGGGCTGGGGCACAGGTAGCTCGCCGCGGAAACGTCGAACCTGGGTGAACAAGCTGTCGAGAAAGCGAAAGTCGCTGCTGCCGATGTGCACCGTGGCGGAGACGTCGCCGTCGAGGTCGATCCATCCCTCCAACGAGGCGTCGGTTTGCGGCAGCGAGGCATTGGCGGTGCGGATGAGTAGGGTTCCGGCGTCGAGCTCGTACTCGGCATCGGCGCGCAGCCGCAGGGGCAGGGAAGGAGTTGGCGCAGCCTGCCCGACGCCGCCCTGCAGCGGCCGTGTTGCGGCCCGTTCGTCCGTGCCGGCCGATAGCGTGGGGAGCAAGGTTCGCGTCGTGTCTTGGCCGCGGCGCCGCTCCAATACGGCAGAGGGGACGTCGAGCCCGATGCTGCCGGTTCCGGTGATCGTTTCGCGCCACGGAGCGCTCCACACCAGGTCCCCGGCGGCACTGCCGGTGCCGGCGAATCGCAGACCTTCGAGCCCCTCTGTCGTTGTCAGTTGCGCTAGGTTGACCCCGGTGCCGTGGTACTCGACGGCGAGCCGGGTTGGTGTGACCGAGCGGTGGACGGCGATCTGCGCTTCGATTTCGCCGCCGAATAGTCGGATACGCAAATCTCGTACGTTGACGCCGTCGAGGTCAGCGTCGACGGCGGCGCTGATCTCCGTGGCCTCGATACCGGCGAGCATGAAGCTGTCGGTGCCGATGTTGCCCGCAAAGCGGGCGCCGCTCTGGTCGACGGTTACCGTGCCTTCGAGGCTGGCTTCACCGTTGTGGGTGCCGGAACCGTCGAGACCGATCAGGTTGGCAATGTCGGCCACCGATATACGGCCGCTCGTGTCGAGCCGCGCGCGTTGCCAATCGAAGATCTCACCACTGGCGGTAAGCTCGCTGTTCGCCAGCGTCACATGCAGCTCTTCGATATCGAGGGAGTTACTCTCGAAGGCGAATCGCAGCTCTGCCTGGAGCGGATCGAGCAGTCGCAGCGGTGACGATCCTCGCGCCGCGTCCTGGAGGGTCACATTGCCGCCGCCGATACGCACCGTGCCGGCGCGGCGTCGTGGCGACGCTGCATTGCCGGCCGGGCGCATGTCTACCTCGAGAGCGTCCAACACCGTATCGATGTTCCAGCGCTGATGATTGAGCTCGACCGCACCGCCGGAGACGCTGAGCCGGTCGATGCTCAACGTGAACGCCGGATCGTCGCTCGGCGCAGCTCGGGTCGCTGGGGCTTCTCCGTCGGGTATGTCCCAGTGCAACGTCGGCTCGTCGAGCTCGAGCGATTCGAGCAGGATCTCGCGCGCCATGAGCGCCCAGGGATCGAGCTGCACACGGACGCCGGGCACGCGAAGCAACGGCTGATCGGCGCCGGCACCGCCGCCGATGGTGACGTCGGCCAGTGACGCGCGCAGCGGCAGCAGGTCGAACTCCAGGGCGCCGATGTCCAGCGGCCGGCCCAACGCCACGGAGACGCGCCGCTCGAGCATGAGCCGCACGCGCTCCTGCCCGCCGCGGCTTTCCAACCAGACCCAGGTCGTGGCGAACGCGGCAAGCGTCACGACGGTCAGAACCGCCAACGCGAGGACGAGCTTGTGGCGTCGCGAGCGCTCCGGGGCCTTCTTGTTGTCTGAGGTCATTCGATCGTCGCAAGCAGGGCGCCACCTTCGACTCCCTGGCCCTCGTTGACCTCGATTACGCCGATCACGCCGTCGCGTGGGGCACGCAACTCGTTTTCCATCTTCATCGCCTCGAGGACGATGATTCCCTCGCCGCGTTTGACCTCTTGGCCGGGCTCGACGAGAACTCGAGACACCCGTCCCGGAATTGGTGCGACGAGTCGAATCGGACCGTCGAGGGCCGGGGCGCCACCAGCTGAAGCTCGATGCCGCCGAATGTCGGTGGCGTGGACGCAGAACGTTCGTTCGACCAGGTGGACGACCAGGTGGTCGGGCTCGTCTTCCACGAACACCTCGTACGAGGCGTCGTCCACGAGCAGCGAGTAGATCCCCGGTTGGGGCCGGCGCCAATCGATCGAGGTCTCACCATCACGTGCCCCGTTGGCGAAGTTGTCGACCGTTCCGTCGCCGTCGAGCCGCCGGATGACGAGCTGCTCGCCGGCGCGGCGCACACGATAGCGACGGGGTGTCTCCTCGCCGATGCTCACTTCGACAATCACCTGCCCCCTCCTCGCCCTCAACGGGCCCATCACACTTTCACCACGGCCTGCTAGCCGTCCAGAGACGCCGCGCGCCCCGCGATCTTCCACGCCGACGACGCCGTGGACGGTGGTCGAAAAGCCCGTTCTTCTTCACGGAGGAACACGTGCATCGCCGCAGCCAACCGGGCCACCTCGGCGAATTTATCGTCCTCTCGGTGGAAAGCATCGGCGGAGGCAGCGAGCAGCCGGTCAAGGTAGCTGGTGTCGAACTCGCCGGCGATGAAATCAGGGTCGTTCAGCACCCGCCGGAACAACGGGATCGTGGTGGCGATACCACGCACCTTGTACTCCGCGAGGGCACGTTGCAGGCGGCGAATCGCCGCGTCGCGGTCGGCGCCCCAGGCGATCAGCTTGCCGACGATCGGATCGTAATGAATCGGGACCTCATAGCCCTTGAAGAGGCACGAATCGTCGCGAATGCCGGGTCCGTCGGGAATGCGCAATGCCTCAACCAGGCCGGGCGAAGGCGCGAAGTTGTTATCGGGGTCCTCGGCGTAAATGCGGCACTCGATGGCGTGCCCGTGGAGTGTCACGTCTTCTTGTGACATCGAGAGCTCGTTGCCCTCGGCCAGCCGGATTTGCTCGGCAACGAGGTCGATTCCGGTGAGCGCTTCGGTCACCGGGTGCTCGACCTGGAGACGGGCATTGACCTCGATGAAGTAGAAGTCACGATTCGAGTCGACCAGAAACTCCACCGTGCCGGCGTTGCTGTAGCCCGCTTGTGCCGCAACGGCAAGGGCGGCGGCACCCATGCGCCGCCGCAGGTCGTCGTCCATGATCACCGACGGAGATTCCTCGAGCACCTTCTGGTGCCGGCGCTGCAGCGTGCACTCGCGCTCGCCGAGGTGAACGCGGTTGCCGTGTATATCGGCGAGAATCTGGATCTCGATGTGGCGTGGCGCAACGATCGCCTTCTCGACGTAGATGCGACCGTCGCCGAAAGCCGATTGGGCCTCGCTGCTGGCGGCGGCGAAGCAGCTCTCCACGTCTTCCTCAGCGCCGGCGAACCGCATTCCCTTGCCGCCGCCGCCGGCCGCTGCCTTGAGCATGATCGGATAGCCGAGCTCCTCGGCTACGGCTTTGGCCGCGGCTGCATCGGCCACCGGTGCCGGCGATCCCGGCACGACCGCCACGCCGGCTTCCGTGGCGGCCTGGCGGGCGCACGCCTTGTCGCCGACGAGCGCCATGCAGTCGGCCGTAGGCCCGATGAAGATCAAGCCGGCGTCTTCGCAGCGACGGGCGAACTCCGGGCTCTCGGAGAGAAAACCATAGCCTGGGTGAACGGCGTCTACGGCAGCCCTCTCGGCGACCCCGAGAACTCGATCGATGTCGAGGTACGACTCGCTGGCGGGCGCCGGGCCGACGGGGTAGGAGAAGTTCGCGAAGCGCACGTGCAACGCCTCGCGATCGGCCTCCGAATAGATTGCGACAGACTCCAGCCCGAGGTCGCGACAGGCGCGAATTACCCGGACCGCGATCTCCCCCCGGTTGGCGACCAAAATGCAGCGAATCTTGCGCTTCCCCATAGTTAAAGCGTATCCCGGGGTCCCGGGCGGCGTCACGTCGATTGCGACCGCTCTGCGCCACAGACTCCCCGTCCTGCGCAACGCTTCCACCGGTCACAGATCTTCGGTTTACAGCGGGATATTGCCGTGTTTCTTCGGCGGGTTGCGGTCGACCTTGGTGTCGAGCGCCAGCAGCGCCTTGATGAGTTTGGGACGCGTGTCGTGCGGCCGAATGACGGCGTCGACCCAGCCGCGCTCGGCGGCGATGTAAGGGTTGGCGAACTTGTCGCGGAAGCTCTGCGTTTTCTCGGCGCGCAGGGCGTCGGGATCGTCGGCGTCGGCGAGCTCCCGCCGGAACAGAACGTTCACAGCGCCCTCCGGGCCCATTACGGCGATCTCGGCGGTCGGATACGCGAAGTTCACGTCGGTGCGGATGTGCTTGGACGCCATGACGCAGTAGGCGCCCCCGTAGGCCTTGCGGGTAATCACGGTGAGCTTGGGCACGGTGGCCTCGGCAAAGGCATACAGCAACTTGGCGCCGTGCTTGATGATGCCGCCGAACTCCTGCTCGGTGCCGGGCAGGAACCCGGGAACGTCCTCGAACACCAGCAGCGGGATGTTGAACGCGTCGCAAAAGCGCACGAAACGGGCGCCCTTGAGCGAAGCGTCGATATCGAGGGTGCCTGCGAGGTGATCCGGCTGATTGGCGACGATGCCCACGGGCATGCCGTGCAGACGGGCGAAGCCGACCACGATGTTGCGGGCGAACTGCTCGTGCACCTGCAAGACGTCACCGTTGTCGACCACACCGCAGATCAGGTCGACGATGTCGTAGGGCTTGTTGGGATCTTCGGGGATCAGGTCGTCGAGGGCTTCGTCGGCGCGCTCCGGGTCGTCGGTAGGCTCGAGTCGCGGCGGGTCTTCGCGGTTGTTGCTGGGCAGATACGAGAGCAACTCGCGGATCAGGGCGATGCATTCCCTGTCGTTGGCGGTGGAGAAGTGGGCAACGCCACTCTTCTGATTGTGAACCTCGGCGCCTCCCAGATCCTGGGCGCTGACGTCCTCGTGCATCACCGTTTTGATGACGTCGGGACCGGTGAGGAACATGTACGAGCTGTCCTTCACCATGGCCACGAAGTCGGTGATGGCCGGCGAGTACACTGCGCCCCCGGCGCACGGGCCCATGATCGCGGAGATCTGCGGTATGACCCCCGAAGCCAGCGTGTTGCGGAGAAAGATATCCGCGTAGCCGGCAAGGGACGCGACGCCCTCCTGGATCCGCGCGCCCCCGGAGTCGTTCAGGCCGATCACCGGCGCCCCCATGTCCATCGCCAGGTCCATGATCTTGCAGATCTTGGCGGCGTTCGCCTCCGATACGCTGCCCCCGAACACCGTGAAATCCTGCGCGAACACGTAGACCAGGCGACCGTCGATACGGCCGTGACCGCTGACCACGCCGTCGCCGCTGATGCGCTGGTCCTGCATGCCGAAATCACCGCAACCGTGAACCACGAAGCGGTCGAGCTCTTCGAAGGTGTTGGGGTCGAGCAGCAGATCGAGACGCTCGCCCGCGGTCAGCTTACCGGCGTCGTGCTGGCGCTGGATGCGAGCCTCGCCGCCGCCTTCGCGGGCTTCCCGCTCGCGGCGCTCGAGCTCCGCGAAACGATCTTCGTTTGCCACCTAGCGTTCCACCTTGAGCGTGGCCCGCTGCACTAGCCCACGGCCGGCTAGGCTTCGACGGGTTCGGGAGCGACTACGTCTCGGGCCTTTTCCCAATCGGCCAGGAATGCCGCGAGGCCCTTGTCGGTCAGCGGGTGGTTGAGCAGGGCTTCGAAGATCTTGTATGGCACGGTAGCTACGTCGGCGCCCATGAGGGCGGCGTCGAGCACGTGCTTCGGGTTACGAATCGAGGCCACCAGGACTTCCGTCGGGAAACCGTAGTTTTCATAAATCGCGATGATCTGCTGCACCAGCTCCATGCCGTCCTGGCTGACGTCGTCGAGGCGGCCGACGAACGGCGAAATGTAGGCGGCGCCGGCTTTGGCGGCCATCAGCGCCTGGCCCGGCGAAAAACAAAGCGTCACGTTGACGCGGATGCCGTCCTCCGAAAGTTGTTTCGTGGCCTTGATGCCGTCGCGAGTCAGCGGGCATTTGACAACGACATGCTCGTGGATCGCCGCCAGCCGGCGACCCTCCTCCACCATAGTCTCGAAATCGGTAGCGACTACTTCGGCGCTCACCGGGCCCTGCACGATCTCGCAGATCTCGAAGACGATCTCCTCGAAAGGTCGTCCCTCCTTGGCCACCAACGATGGATTCGTAGTGACTCCATCCAACACCCCAAGGTCGGCCGCCTGCCGGATTTCGTCGATGTTCGCCGTATCGAGAAAGAACTTCATGCCCTCACCTCCCGATTGGTGTTCAGCCCCACAACGCCCCTGAATGCGGTGCCGAGAACGCCCTCGAAAGCGCCTTGGTCGACGCTGATTTCTGGCTCGGCGGCGCTAGTCTAACATGGGTCCGGAGAAGCGTCGGCGGCGATTGAATCAGCGATCGCCGATACATCGCGCGGGCAGTCGCCGCCGGTCAGTTTCAAGGCCCCTCAGTCCATCTCCCGCAGGCGCCAATCGTACATCGGGAAACCGGCGCACAACTCCTCGACCTCGCTGCGGACGGTGGCGCCGACGTCGTCGTCGCCGTTGCTGTCGAGCACCCGATGGAGCCAATCGGCGATCTGCGTCATCTCGGGCTCTAGCATGCCGCGCGACGCGACGGCCGCGGTACCGAGACGCAAGCCGGAGGTCACCAGCGGCGGGTTCTCGTCGAACGGGATGGTGTTTCTGTTCACGATGATGCCGGCGGCGTCGCACCAGGCCTCGCCGTCTTTGCCGGTCAGCCCCGCGACCCCGACGTCGACCAGCACCATATGGCTGTCGGTGCCGCCCGAGACGATTCGGTGGCCGCGCTCGGCCAACGCTTCCGCCAAAGCCTTGGCGTTGGCGATGACCTGCGCCGCGTAACTCTTGAAGCCGTCGGTGAGAGCCTCGTGGAAGCACACCGCCTTGGCGGCGATGAGGTGCATGAACGGGCCGCCCTGGGCGCCGGGGAACACCTTACGGTCGACGTCCTTGGCGTATTCCTCCTTGCAGAGGATGAGCCCGCCGCGCGGGCCCCGCAGCGTCTTATGCGTCGTAGATGTGACGAAGTCGGCGTGCTCGCACGGATTCGGGAACAGGCCGGCGGCTACCAATCCGGCCGGGTGTGCGATGTCGGCCATGACCCGGGCGCCGACGCCGTCGGCGATGGTCTGCACACGCGCGAAATCGATGGTCCGCGGATATGCCGACGCACCGACGACGATGAGCTTGGGACCGTGCTCCTGGGCCTTCGCCTCCATCTCGTCGTAGTCGAGAAGCTCGGTTTCACGGTTCACGCCGTAGGAGACGACGTTGTAGAGCTGTCCCGAGAAGTTGAGCTTGTGGCCGTGCGACAGATGGCCGCCGTGCGGCAACTCCATGCCCAAGATCGTGTCGCCGGGTTCGATCGCGGCGAAATACACACCCATGTTCGCCTGCGTCCCCGAATGCGGCTGCACGTTTGCATGCTCGGCGCCGAACAGCTCGCGGGCGCGGGCAATCGCCAGCTCCTCTGCCTGGTCGACGAACTCGCAGCCACCGTAGTAGCGCCGCCCCGGGTATCCCTCGGCGTACTTGTTGGACATCACCGACGCGCCGGCCGAGAGCACCGCCTCGGAGGCGTAGTTCTCGCTGGCGATCAGCACCAGCTTGGATGCCTGTTTCTCGGTCTCGAGTCGAATCGTACGGAGTATCTCGGGGTCGACTTCGGCCAGCGAGCGGCCCAGGTCACTACCTACCAAAGCATCAGACATCGCATCGGTCTCTCGGGTGGGCGGCCACCGGATCCAATCAGCGACCGTATGACATGGAGCGTCTATTCTAGCGGTAGGTACAGGCGCTCGTACTCTTTCAGGGCGTACGAGTCGCTCATTCCGGCGATGTGATCCGCGATCACCCGGACGAACGCGGGTCGGTCGTGATAGCGCGCGGCTACTTCTTCGCTGACCCGGTCGCCGGGCACGTCGCGCAGGAAACTGCCGCCGGCGCCGCTGCGGTAGCGCAGCAGCACGTAGTCATCGAGTTGGAGGGGGTCGCGGTAGTACGCCGCGAACAGGCCACGGATGAAGGTGCGTGCCCGGGCGTCGAGGCGAGTCACGGCAAACGAGCGATAGACCTGCGCCTCGACGAAGCTCTCCAATTCGTCGACCAGGTTGCGCACGTGATTGGAGAAGCCGACCGTGTCGGCTGCGAAACCCTCGGCAACGTCGTCACCGGCCGCTTCGATGTTGTCGGCCGTGTGCACCACCGTGTCGGAAACCAGCAAGTGGATCATGCCGCGAATCAACGCGTTTTGACGCCCGAAACGGCCGCGACCAATGTTGTACGAGTCGCCGAGCTTGTGCAGCACCGCGACGCCGACCTGAAGTCTTTCTGCGGCCTCCAGAGCAACCTCGCCGGCGCGGATGCCGTCCTCGAGGTCGTGCGTCAGCCTGGCGAGGCGGTCGGCCGTGGCGACAACCTGACCCTCCAACGTCGCCGGCTTCCCGGCTTCGAGCCCCTCGGCTTTCCAATCGGGATAGTCGATTGACGGCGCGATGGGTCCACACTTCCACACCCCCTCGCGCACGGCGTCCGTGAGGTTGATGCCGGGGTGATCGTAGCGCTGCTCAAGGCGGTCGATAACGCGCAAACTCTGATAGTTCGGAGCGAAGCCGCCGGACGCCTTCATACCTTCCGGGCTCACGTTTTTCAGCGATTCGGTTGCCGCAAGCAGCGCCTCGAGGGTGTCGCGGCCGGCGGTGCCGAACGGCGGCTGGCCGAGGTCGTGAGCCAGCGCGATGGCCTCAACGAGGTCCTCGTTGAGCCCCAGGGCGCGCGCCATTGTGCGGCTGATCTGCGCCACCTCGAGTGTGTGGGTAAGCCGGGTCCTGTGGTGGTCGCCCTCGTACGGCACGTAGACCTGGGTCTTGTGCTTCAGACGACGGAATGCCAGAGCGTGCAGGATGCGGTCGCGGTCGCGCTGAAAGGCCGTGCGATAGGCGAGGGTGCGGCCTGCATCGACGAGCATGTAGCGTCTCGTCGCGTCGGCGCTGCGTTGCGCGTAGGGGGCCAGCTGCTCGGCTTCGGCGGCCTCGAGCGCCGCCGTGTCCCTGCCTGTGAAGGACTTGAGCACCTGCCCCCTCCTCGGCCTGCTAATATGCTGACAAGACAACGCCAGACTCCGCCAACAAAGTAGCACCGAGATCATGGGCCGGCCACGACATCTTGCAGCCCTGACGCCGACTCGCAGGCCACCGCCCGTCGCCCGGCCCGCTAGATCGGCGCTCCGGCGCGCTTTGCTATGCCTCCTGTTGCTGGCCAGTGCTGCCTGCGCCCGCCCCGGCTGGGTCGAGACCTACCCGGACATCGCCGCGCGGGCGCGCCGCGATCCGCAGAGCTTCCTGGCCGACGCGTACCATCAGTGGGAAGACCTGGAGGGCATGGCCGGCACGTACCAGGTGCGGGCCAGGCGCGGCGTGGGCAACCGGAGGATCGACGTTCAGGTCTACGCGTTGCGCGAAGCGTTCGTCACGATCGAGGCTTTGGCCCCCACGGGCAGCAGCGAAGGGTACGTGACATCCGGCCGCAGCGAAGTCGGCTTTTGGGTGTCGGAGGAGGGGACCTTGTACCGTGGCGATATCGAGCCGGGGGCCTTCGGTCGGGCGCTCGGTCTCGACCTGGGGCCCGAGAACATCGTGGCCGTTTTGCTGGGGTATGCCGTGCCGTGGACCCGCGCCGCCCCGCCGTCCGCTGTTTGGGACGACGGTCAACAGCGCATTGCAGTGACGTCCGGCGGTCGGGCGACCGCCTGGCTGCATCCGGTGACCGCACGCTTCGAGCGCGTCGTCATCGCCACCGACTCCGGAAGCATCGAGGTAACGTTCGAAGAATGGGCGATTGAGCCCGCACCAGTGCCGCTGCGGCTGCGCATCGAGGTGCCGGCCGAGGGCGCCACGCTCCAGATGCAGCTGGCCCGCGCCTGGTCGGCCAACCCGAATGGTCTCGACGCGGCCTTCTTTGACATCGAGGTGCCCCGAGGATCGCTCGAAGCTCCGCTTTCCCTGCTGGAGATCGGCGGCGGGCTGCTGCGCCGCGGCTTCGAGCGCCGGCCGTGACCTCGACGGGAAGCGTGCACCCCCTGCGCGTCCGGGCGCACGCCAAGATCAACCTGGCGCTGCGCGTCGGTGCGGCGGGGGACGACGGTTTTCACCCTCTCGCGACAGTATTCCAGACGGTGAGCCTCGCGGACTTGCTGTACGCGCGCCTCGCGCCGCCCGCCGATGCGCCCGGCGGATTGTTGCGTTTAAGCGTGCACGGCGTAGACCTTCCCGAGCACAACACGGTTACCGCCGCGGTTGCCGCACTGGCCACGGCGCTGCGGGCGCGCGGCCATTATGATCTGCCCCCGGTGGACATGCAATTGGTCAAGCGAGTGCCCGTCGGCGCCGGTCTCGGCGGTGGCAGCAGCGACGCGGCGGCGGCCCTCCGTGCCTGCCTGCGCCTGTGGCAAGCGCATCTTGGCGCCGCAGGGCCGGGGGCGGCGGGGGAGGCTCAAACAGACTGGCTGATCGACCTGGCTGCCGGGGTCGGCTCCGACGTGCCGTTTTTCCTCTACGGGGGCACGGCGCTCGGCACCGGGCGCGGCACGAATATCGAGCCCGTACCCGATCTGCATCCGGCGTGGTTGGTCGTCGCAGCACCGCGTTGTGAGGTGCCGACCGCGGCCGCCTATGGAGCCTTCGATGACCTCGTGGCACGCATCGGTGCCCCGGCTTTTCCGGCGCTACCTCCGTACAGTCCCGATCTCGACGTCGCGTGGATGGGCAACGACCTGACCCCGGCAGTGGCAGATCTGTGGCCCGACGTGGAGCGCGCCCGGCAGGCACTGGAGGCCCACGGCGCGCGGATCGCGCAAATGACGGGCAGCGGAGCGGCTTCGTTCGGCACGTTCACCGATCGCCGGGCGGCGAGCCAGGCAGCGACAGGGCTCCGTGATGCCGGATTTTGGGCCCGAGCGTGCCTGACGATCGATCGTCTGAAGCACCTCCGACCTGTTTGATGCCTTCATCGAAACACGGCTATAATATGGGCCTCGTCGTTCACCTACCTTCCGCTGTTGACGCGATTATCGAGCCTTGGCTTTTCTTGGGGCGTCGCCAAATTGGCAAGGCACGGGACTTTGGCTCCCGCATATGCAGGTTCGAGTCCTGCCGCCCCAGCTTTGTCTCAGCCGCCGCCCATCAAACTTTCGCCACCGCCTGCTAGCCTGGCAGTCCCTCTGACCTCATATCCCGACCCATGCCCTCCGTAGACCGCGACCTGAAGCTCTTCTCGGGCAACTCCAACCCCGGATTGGCTCAGAAAATTGCCGATCATCTCGGACACCCCCTCGGCGCCATTGATTTGAAGGAGTTCTCGGACGGTGAGGTGATGTGCCAGCTCCAAGAGAACGTGCGCGGCAACGACGTGTTCCTGATCCAGTCGACCTGCCGGCCCGTGAATCGCAGCATCATGGAGTTGCTGATCATGATCGACGCCGCGAAGCGCTCGTCGGCGGCGCGCATCACCGCCGTGATGCCGTACTTTGGTTACGCCCGGCAGGACAAGAAAGACGCGCCGCGTGTGCCGATTACCGCCAAACTGATTGCGGACATGCTGAGTACGGCCGGCACCGATCGGATTCTGGCGATGGACCTGCACGCCGGGCAGATCCAGGGTTTCTTCAACATTCCGGTGGATCACCTTTACGCGGCGCCGGTGGCCATAGAGTGCTTCCAAAAGATGGGGCTCGACGATGTTGTCATGGTCGCCCCCGACGCCGGCGCGGTGGAGCGGGCGCGGGCGATCGCCAAGCGCCTGAACGCCGGTTTGGCGATCATCGACAAGCGTCGGCCGCGCGCCAACAACGCAATGGCGATGAACGTGATCGGTGAAGTCGAGGGATGCAACACGATTCTTTACGACGACATGATCGACACGGCCGGGACGCTGACCCAGGGCGCCCAGGCGCTGAAGGACAACGGCGCCAAGGCGGTGTACGGTTTTACCGCGCACGCCGTGCTCTCGGGGCCGTCGCTCGAGCGCATCGAGGAAGGGCCGTTCGAGAAGGTCGTCGTTACCGACACCATTCCGCTCGAGAAAAACACGGCGAGCTGTTCGAAAATCGAGGTGTTGACGGTCGCCCCGCTGCTCGGCCAGGCGATCCGCAACATCCACGAGGAGACCAGCGTCTCCAGCCTTTTCGTTTAACAGGGTGCTGAAAAACTCCCGGGAGTCTTCCAGCACTCTGTCAACAACGAAGAAAGAGAACTGAGCCATGGCTGACATCCATATCGAAGCTGAGCCGCGGGAGGCTGGCTCGAGCAACCTGGCCCGGCGCATGCGCCGGGAGCGCAAGTTGCCCGCAGTCGTGTACGGCGGCGACAAGGCCTCCAACACCATCACGCTGAATCCGCGCGAGATCATCTCGATCCTCAAGTCGGAATCGGGACAGAACACGATCTTCAAGCTCAAGATCGCGGATGGTTCCGAAGACAACGTGATGATCTTCGACCTGCAGATCGATCTGATCACGCGTCAGCTCATTCACGCCGACCTGATGCGCATCGCCATGGACGTCGAAATCGAGGTGTCCGTACCTCTGGTGACCGTTGGCGATCCGGTTGGCGTGATCGTCGACGAGGGCGTTCTCGATCAATCGCTGCGTGAGCTCGTGGTCTCGTGCCTGCCTTCGAACATCCCCGATGCCATCGAAGTGGACGTGAGCGAGCTCGAGATGAACACCTCGATCAAGGTCGGGGACATCACGCTGCCGCCCGACGTGACGCTGATCACCGACCCCGATCGCTCGATCGCGTCGGTGGTGCCGCCCGTTTCGGAAGCCGACCTCGAAGTCGCGGTGGACGAAGAGGAGCTCGAGCTGGCCGAAGGCGAGGAGGTTCCCGAGGGCGGGGAAGGCGAAGAAGCCGAAGAGGGTGCCGAGGGAGCGGAGGAGTCGAAAGAGAAAGACGAAGCTGCCGAGTAGCGCATGCGAGCGCTCGCCGGTCTCGGCAATCCGGGCGACGAGTACGCCGGGCACCGCCACAACGCGGGGTGGATGCTCCTGGACGTTCTCCAGTCGCGCTACCGGACCGTCGAAACAACGCAGCTGGACCGGGTCGACCTGGCCCGCATCCGCCTGAAAGGAAGGGATGCGGACGGTGGGCCCGCGGAAATCTGGCTCATGCGGTCGCGCACGTACATGAACGAGAGCGGTCTCGGTGTCGCGAGGGGCTGCAAAGAGCTCGAGCTCGAACCGGCTGATGTTCTCGTTGCGTTCGACGACGTCGACCTGCTGCTCGGCAGGACTCGACTGCGGGCTGCCGGCGGCTCGAGTGGTCAAAAGGGCATGAAATCGATTATCGAGGCGCTCGGAACGCAGCAGATCCCCAGGCTACGTTTGGGGATCCGCGGCGAGAGCGTGCCGGCCGACACGGCTGCTTACGTGCTGCGCCGCTTTGATAAAGACGAACAAGACAGCGCGGCCGAGATGATCGAAGAGGCCGCTGACGCCGTGGAACTGGTCTTGCGTTCAGGGCTGATTGCGGCCATGAACCGCTACAACTAAGGACTGTGTCTGAGTAACGGGACCACACCCAGTACTCGGACACCCGCCTAAGGAGCTCGGTCGAATGGTTTCGCAGACGTTGGTGCAGGCGGCGCCGATTTTCGGGGCCGTCGGGTTGGGCATCGCGCTGGTAATTCTCTTCTATGTCAAGAAGATGCCGGTAGCGAGCAAGGAAATGGAGCAGCTCGCTGCGCAGATCCACGAGGGCGCGATGGTCTTCCTGCGCGCCGAGTACAGCCTGCTGCTGATCTTCGTGGTCGTCGTGGCCGGCTTGCTCGCCGCCTTCGTGAATCCGTGGACCGCCGTGGCGTTCATCACCGGCGCCGCAGCGTCGATGGCGGCCGGTTTCGCTGGTATGACGGCGGCCACCAGCGCTAACGTTCGGACGACCAGCGCGGCCGCCGACAAGGGCCTGAACGGCGCCCTGATGGTGGCGTTTCTGGGCGGCTCGGTTATGGGCTTATCGGTTGCCAGCCTCGGCCTCCTCGGCGTCGGTGCGTGGTTCCTGATGTACGGCAATCCCGATGACGCGGCAATCATCAACGGCTTCGCCATGGGCGCCTCCTCGATTGCTCTTTTCGCCAGGATCGGCGGCGGCATCTACACGAAGGCCGCCGACGTCGGCGCCGATCTCGTCGGCAAGGTCGAGGCCGGAATCCCCGAGGACGACCCGCGCAATCCGGGCGTCATCGCCGACAACGTCGGTGACAACGTTGGGGACGTAGCCGGCATGGGCGCCGACATTTTCGAATCGTACGTCGGCTCGATGATCGCCACGATCGCGATTGCCGCCACGCTCGGTGGCGAGCAGCTCGCCAACCTCATTGCCGACGGCGGCCTCACGGCTGACGCCGCCAAGATGACGCTGATGAGCCTGCCATTGGTGATGGCGATGATCGGTTTGGTCGCCTCGCTGATCGGCATTTCGTCGATGGCGGTGTTCAAGAACACCAACCCGGCGGGCGCCCTGCGCTGGTCGGCGCTGTTCGCCGCGGTGCTCTTCCTCGGCGGTGCCTTCGTCTACATCGGTGGCAGCGGTCTCAACGCCGACATCTGGTGGGCGGTTGTCGCCGGCACCTTCGCCGGCCTGGCGATCGGCTGGATCACCGAGTACTACACCGCCGGCAAGCCGATCCGGGACATCGCTGCGGTCAGCGAAACCGGCGCGGCGACCAACATCATCCAGGGGCTGGCGACCGGTCTGCAGTCGTGTGCCGCGCCCGTCCTGATGATCGCTTTCGCCATCTGGGCTGCTAATAGCTCGGCCGGTTTGTACGGCATCGGCATTGCCGCCGTCGGCATGCTGGCCACCGTCGGCATCACGATGAGCGTCGACGCCTACGGACCGATTGCCGACAACGCCGGCGGCATCTCCGAGATGTCCGGTCTCGGTCCCGAGGTTCGCAAGATCACCGATAGTCTCGACTCGGTCGGCAACACCACGGCGGCGATCGGCAAGGGTTTCGCCATCGGCTCGGCGGCGCTCACCGCGCTGGCCCTGTTCTCGGCCTATACGCAGGCCGTCAACGTGCGGCTCGTGGCCGCCGGGGGTGAGGCCCTGACCATCATTCTCACCGATCCGCTGGTCGTCATCGGCCTGTTTATCGGCGGCATCATTCCGACGTTGGCCGGCGGCATGACCATGACCGCCGTCGGTCGCGCGGCATCGAAGCTGGTGGAGGAGATTCGCCGCCAGTTCCGCGAGATCCCGGGCATCATGGAAGGCACCGGCAAGCCCGATTCGGGTCGCTGCGTGGAAATCGCCACCAAAGCGGCACTGAAGGAAATGGTGGCTCCCGGTGTGCTCGCCGTCGTCGCTCCGGTCATCGTCGGCTTCGGCCTGGGCCCCGCGGCGCTCGGCGGCATGCTGGCCGGCGCCACGGTCGTCGGCGTGCTGTTGGCCCTGATGATGTCCAACGGCGGCGGCGCTTGGGACAACGCCAAGAAGTACATCGAAGAAGGACACCATGGCGGCAAGGGATCGGACGCACACAAGGCGGCAGTTGTCGGCGACACCGTCGGCGACCCGTTTAAGGACACTTCTGGCCCGTCCATGAACATCCTGATAAAGTTAATGTCGGTTGTATCGCTGGTGATCGTTCCTCTGATCGTCTAGCGGGTCACCACGGCCTGCGGAGCCAGCTTCCACGTACTCCTCGCCCTGGCAAACCAGGGCCTGAGACCGAGGGGGGATCCATGAATCTCTACGAAACCCTTCTTATCGTTACGCCCGAGGCGGACGACGACGGCGTCAACGCCGTCATCGGCGACCTGCGCACCTCCATCGAGTCCGACGGCGGCACGGTGTTGCAAGCCGGCGTGTGGCAACGCCGGCAGCTCGCCTACGCGGTAAAGGGCAAGACGAAGGGCATCTACGTCCTGATCTACGCCGAAGGACCGGTGACCTTCCCGGCGGTCGTGAGGGACCGCATGCGTTTGGACGAGGCGGTCATTCGCAACATGGTCGTCCGCCTCGAAGGCGTGCAAGAAACCGACGTGCGCGCCTCGATCGCCGAGCAGGAAGT
The DNA here is from genome assembly GCA_965214245.1 of Acidobacteriota bacterium. Classification (GTDB taxonomy): domain Bacteria; phylum Acidobacteriota; class UBA890; order UBA890; family UBA890; genus CBDCBL01. The sequence goes on along the minus strand of CBDCBL010000005.1, from coordinate 32,174 downwards.
CAACGCCGGCGAGACCGAGGCCCAGCGTTTGGCGGCGGAGCGCCGTGCCGTTGCGGCGGCCGAGGTGGCCGCTATGTCGGCAGCCGAAGCCGAAGCAGCCGCTGAAGAGGCGTCCGAAGCCGAAGCTGAAGCGGAAGCAGCCGCCGAAGAACAGGCCGAAGAAGCGGCCGAAGCTGCCGCTGAAGAAGCGGCCGAGGCCGAAGACGACGGCGGTGAAGCGTCTGATGAAGGCGCCGAGACGGCCGAAGACCCGGCTTCCGACGCCGCCGAGGACACGTCTTCCGACGAGGCCGAAGACGCGGCTTCCGACGCTGCCGAGGACGCGGCTTCCGACGATGTCGAGGCATCCGCAACCGCAGCCGATGAGTCCACCGAAGCGCTCAACGACGACGCTGGGGGAGATGCCGGCGACGATGCGGGCGACCAAGACGACGACGACACGACCGAAGAAGAAGAGAAGGAGAGCTAACCATGGCACGCGGATTTTCCGGAAGGCGCCGGCGCAACAAGTACCTCAAGGATGACGTCCTCTACATCGATTACAAGAACGTCGACCTTCTCCAGAACTTCATCCTCGATCGCGGCAAGATTCAGCCGCGGCGCACCAACGGCAACAGCGCCAAGGTCCAGCGCATGCTGACCCGCGCCATCAAGAGGGCTCGCGAGATCGCCCTGTTGCCCTACACGACGGGTTAGGCCGATGAAGCTGATACTCCAGGAGCCGGTGGAAAACCTCGGCCAGCCGGGCGATCTCGTCGACGTGAAGCGCGGCTACGGGCGCAACTACCTGTTGCCCAAGGGGCTGGCCGTCGTCTCCACGGCGGCCAACGAGCGCATGATCGAGGAGCTCAAGGCGAAGCGCGCAGAGAAAGAGGCTGCCGCAAAGGGCGCATCGCAGGCCTTGGCGGACAGCATGAGCGGCGTGTCCGTCAACGTAAGGAGAAAGGTTTCCGAGGGCGACAGCCTCTATGGCTCCGTAACGACCGTCGACATTGCCAACGCGTTGCGCGACGAGGGCTTCGAGGTCAACAAGGACCAGGTAAGGCTCGAGAGCGCCATCAAGTCGCTGGGTGTGTACGAGATCCTGCTGCACCTGCCGTCTGGCGTCGAGACGACTATCAAGTTATGGGTCGTCAAAGACGAAGAAGAATAGCGGAGGCCCGTCGCGGCGTTGTTTTGTGGACGGATTTTCGGAGGCTGCTAGACTGGCCGGATGTCGCCTGACGAGCTGACCAAGGGACGCACTCTGCCGCACAATCTCGATGCGGAGCGGTCCGTCCTCGGCGCTATCCTGCTCGACAACGAGGCCATCAATCCGGCCGCCGAAACCCTTACGGCCGACGATTTCTACGGCGAGGCGCATCGCTTGATCTTTGCGGCGATGGTGGCGCTTTCCGAGCACAGGCAGGCGATCGACGCCGTCACGATTGCCGAGGAGCTGACGCGCGGCGACAACCTGGAGCGCGCCGGTGGCATGGGCTATCTATCGGCCTTGATGGACGGCCTGCCGCGCGCCCTCAACACGGCGCAATACGCGCGCATCGTCAAGGACAAGGCCGCGCTGCGCAGTCTCATCGCCTCGGCGAACGCCATTATCACGTCGGCCATTACCGGAGAAGACGACACCGACGAGATCATCGATCAGGCCGAGCGCAAGATCTTCGAGATCGCCGAGGACAAGGTCAAGCGCGGCTTCCTGTCGATTCAGGACCTGGCCGGCGACACCATGCACGAGCTCGAGGAGCTGCACGAGCGCCGCGAGTTCATTACCGGTACGCCAACCGGGTTCAAGCGACTTGACACCTTGACCGCGGGTTTTCAGCCCGGCGACCTGATCATCATCGCGGGCCGTCCGTCGATGGGGAAAACGTCGTTGGCGCTCAACGTCGCCCAGCACGTGTCGCTGCGCCACGGCGGTTCGGTGGGAATTTTCTCGCTCGAGATGTCGACGCAGCAGCTCATCCGCCGTCTCATGTCGGCCGAGGCCCAGGTCGACAACCACAAGCTGGCCACCGGGTTTCTCACCGACAAGGACCTCAACGATCTGCTCAACGCGCTCGAGTACCTGTCGTCGGCCAAGATCTTCGTCGATGACACCGCCAATCCCTCGCTCCTCGAGATGCGCTCCAAGGCGCGCCGTCTCAAGGCCGAGCACGGCCTCGACCTGCTGATCATCGACTACCTGCAGCTCATGAGCATCGGCCGCTTCGAGAATCGCAACCTGGAGATCGGTGCCATCTCACGCGCCCTCAAGGGTCTGGCCAAGGAGCTCGAGATCCCGGTGGTCGCGCTGTCACAGCTGTCGCGCGCGCCGGAGTCGCGGTCGGAGCACCGCCCGCAGCTCTCGGACCTCAGGGAGTGCGTGACGGGCGATACGCTGGTGCAGCTAGCGGATGGGCGGCGCATCCCCATCGAGAGGTTGGTGGGCTCGACTCCGGAAGTCATCGCGATGTCCGCCGAGCGGAAGATGGTTCGCGCCGTCAGCGACAAGGTATGGAAAGTGGGCCAGCGGCCGATTCTGTCCGTTCGTCTTGCCAGTGGTCGATCCTTCCGGGTGACGGCGAAGCACCGAATCTACGGTGCTCGCGGCTGGATGCGCGCTGCCGAGTTGGCAGCCGGAGATCGATTGGCGATCCCACGATGTCTCCCGGAGCCGGCCGCGCCCGAGGAATGGCCCGCCGCGCAGGTTGAGCTGCTCGGACAATTGATCGGTGATGGCAGCTATCTGTCCGGTCAGCCGATGCGCTATTCCACAAGTTCGGAGGAAAACAGCGAGGTCGTTGCGACAGCTGCTGCCAGCGAGTTTGGCGCCGAAGTAAAGCGGTACAAGGGTCGTCGCCGGTGGCATCAACTCTTGATTAGCGGCAATGGGAACCGCTGGCATCCCGCCGGGGTGAACAAGTGGCTCCGCGAGCTGGGCATTTTCGACCAACGGTCGCACAAGAAGAGAGTTCCCGAGGCCGCGTTCCGACTATCGAATCGGCAAATCGGGGTGCTACTACGGCATCTATGGGCGACGGACGGCTCGATCTCGCCCAAGCCAGAAGGCAAGCGGGGGACTCACCTCGCGTACTACGCCACGAACAGCCCAGGGCTTGCAGCCGATGTCGCCGCGCTATTGCAGCGGTTGGGTATCGTTGCTCGAACCTACGAGGCGCGGAAGAAGGGCTATCGTCCGGGCTTTCACGTGACGGTGCAGGGAGCCAGTGCGCTTCGCTGCTTTCTCGACTCTGTGGGTGCCTTTGGCCCCAGAAGGGGGCAGGCGGAGACTCTGGCGGTCATTCTCGAAGGCGTCCACGGCAACACAAACGTCGACACTTTGCCTGTCGAGAGTTTCGAGAGGGTCCGAGCCGTGATGGGAGAGCGCGGCATCACGACACGCCGCATGGCGGAGCTGCGCGGCACGTCGTACGGGGGCAGTTCGCACTTCAAGTTCGCGCCTTCCAGGGACACGATGAGCGACTACGCGGAGATCCTTGATGACGATCTGCTCCGTCAACATTGCTCCGATGACTTGTTCTGGGATCGGGTCGTCGCCATCGAGCCGGACGGCGAGGAAGATGTTTACGATCTGACGGTGCCCGGGCCTGCGTCCTGGGTGGGAAGCTCGGTCATCCAGCACAACTCAGGAAATCTCGAGCAGGACGCAGACGTCGTCGTGTTCATTTATCGCGAAGAGGTCTACAACCCGGATCCGGCGCTGCAGGGCATTGCTGAGCTGATCATCGCCAAGCAGCGCAACGGCCCGACCGGCATCGTGCCGCTGGCGTTCTTGAAGCACTACACTGCATTCAAGGACCGCGAGGATCGCGACGATCCCAGCGAGCCCTGGGGGTAGGCCGTCCGCGAACACAGGGGGGTCTGGCGGCGGCGGCGAGCGGCCATCCGCGGCGTCGCCGCTCCTCGACGTAGCCCTGGCTACGCCTGCGTCGCGGCTCCTTGCATCTGACCACTCGGCGCTCGCCGCCAGACCCCCCTGTGTTCGCGGACGGCCTACCAATTGTTGTTAACTAAAAGCTATGCACTCATCCCTGGGTTCCGACGGTTCAACGCACCGGCCGAGCTATCTGCAAATTGACCTCGGGGCGTTGGGGCGAAACTACGTGCGCCTGCGCGAGGTTGTCGCTCCGAAGCGCGTTTGGTGCGTCGTCAAGGCGGACGCGTACGGCCACGGAGGGGTAAGAGTTGCGCAGAAGCTCGCTTCCGTCGGCGCCGAAGCGTTCGCGGTAGCCACGGTCGACGAGGGCGTCGAGCTGCGTGAGGCGGGCGTCGCGGGGGAGATCCTGGTGATGGCGGGCGTCGAGCCTGCCGGCGCATCGGCAGCTGTTCCGGGGGCGGATTCGGCGGCCGCGCTGGCGGTGCGGCACGGGCTCTCGGTTACCGTTTGGCGCGCTACAGCGGCAGAAGCTCTGGCCGCTGCGGCAGGAGAGGACGGCGAGGTTGCCGTTCAACTCAAGGTCGACACGGGGATGGGACGGCTCGGGGTGCCGATGGAGGATTCGATCGATGCGGCGCTCCAGGTCGCCCGATGCCTGGAAGAAATGGATCGCATCCGATTTTCCGGGGTGTTCTCCAACCTCGCTGCCGCCGACGCCCCCTTGGGCGAGCCCGGTCACGATCACACGGCGCTGCAAATCGAGCGGTTTCGGGCGCTGTGCGCCGCGCTCGATGCGGCCGGTATCTTGCCCGCCGAGCGACACCTGGCCAACAGCGCCGCGATTAGCCAGCATCCAGAGGCGTTCGCCGACGATTGGTGTACCGCGGTGCGCCCGGGGTTGGCGTTGTACGGTGCATCGCTGCTTGCCACGAACGAGAGAGCGACCTCGGACCGGTCATGTCGTGGCACAGCGCGGTGGCTGCCGTGCGCGACGTGTCAGAGGGCTGGCCGCTGGGCTACGGGGCGCGACGGCGCGCTGCAAGAGGCAGCACGATTGCGGTTGTGCCCGTGGGATACCATGATGGCTGGCTACGCTCTCTCAGCGATCGTGCCGAGGTGCTGATCGCCGGGCAGCGCGCGAAGGTGGTGGGAGCGATCAGCATGGACCTGACCCTCGTCGACATCACCGGCAGTCCCGACGTCCACGTGGGAGACCCGGTTGTCCTGCTCGGCTCGACCGAGGCGGATCGCGTTGCGCCCGTTCGGGTAGAAGAGATTGCCGTTCACGCCGGTACGATCGCCCACGAAATTCTCAGCCGCGTCGGCCAGCGGTTGCCACGCCGCTTCGCGGACACCTCCTGATGTCGTTTGTCGAGGCGATCGGCCAGCTCGTCATTTTCATCGTCGAGGAAGTCGGGCGTACCGGGATCTTGTTGGCGAAGAGCTTGGCGACACTGCGCCGGCCGCCGTACTACATTCGCGCCTGGTTCGAGCAGATGCTCGACGTCGGCGTCCGCTCGTTGCCGATCGTCGTGGTTACGGCGCTCTTCAGTGGTGCCGTGTTTGCGCTGCAGACGTGGTCGGGTTTCGAGCGTTTCGGTACGACGAGCTTCGTCGGTCCCGTCGTGGCACTGGCGCTCACGCGTGAAATGGTGCCCGTGCTCGCAGCCCTGATGGTTTCCGGGCGCGCCGGCTCGTCGATGGCTGCCGAGATCGGTACCATGGTGGTCACCGAGCAGGTGGATGCGCTGCGCACCATGGCCGTCGACCCCATCGAATACCTGGTGTTGCCGCGCATCGTCGCGACCGTTTTCATGCTGCCCGTGGTGGTGGTGATCGGCGACATGTTGGGCCTGTGGGCCGGCTCCTTGGTGGTGGTCAACCTGTACGGTGGCGGCGAAACGACCTACTGGCAGGGCGTCTGGAACACTCTCGACTTCTCCGACATCAACAGCGGCTTGATCAAGGCGGCCGTGTTCGGCCTCTTGATCGCGCTGTTCGGGTGCCAGAACGGCTTCCACACCGAGGGTGGAGCCCAGGGTGTCGGGCGCGCCACCACCCGCGCCGTGGTCAGCAGCGGCATGGCCATCCTCGTCGCCAACTTCTTTCTCACCAAACTGCTGCTCTAATGGACATCGGCCAAACCGAGCTCGAAGGCACCGCGGCGGTGAAGGCGATGGAGAGGGAGTCTGCCCCAGGTGCCGCCGCAGCGTCGGTCCCCTTTATCCGCGTCGCCGGCCTGCAGAAGTCGTTCGGCGACCTGCATGTGCTGCAGGGTGTCGATCTCGACATTGCCAAGGGTGAGTCGATGGTTATCATCGGCGGCAGCGGCACCGGCAAGAGCGTGCTGATCAAGCACATCATCGGCCTGCTGCGCCCCGACGACGGATTCGTCACGATCGACGGCCGCGAGGTGGCGGCACTCGGGCGCTTCGATCTCGGCATGCTGCGCGAGCGGATGGGCATGCTGTTTCAATACGCGGCGCTGTTCGACTCGATGACCGTGGGGGACAACGTGGCTTTCGCCATGCGCCAACGCACCCGTTTGAAGCAAGAGGAGATCGCCGAGTGCGTCGAAAAGGTTCTCGGCACGGTCGGCTTGTCGGGTGTTCAGGACAAGTGGCCGGTGGAGCTGTCGGGCGGCATGAAAAAGCGCGCCGGTCTGGCCCGAGCCATTGCTCTGGGGCCTGAGATCATACTGTACGACGAACCCACGACAGGTCTCGATCCGATTCTCGCCGCTCAGATCAACGATCTGATCATCGACCTCCAGGAACGCCTGCACGTAACCTCGGTAACGATCACCCACGACATGGTGTCGGCCTACAAGATCGCCGACAAGATCGCCATGCTCTACGAGGGCCGCATCGAAGAAGTGGGCACGCCGGCGGAGATTCAAAACAGCGACAGCCCTGTCATTCAGCAGTTCATTCACGGTCGAGCCGAAGGCCCGATAACCGCGACGTAGGCGGGAGGGAGCGAACCATGAGCAACGAATTGAAAGTCGGCGTGGTGGTGCTGATCGCCATAGTTGTAGCGGGATTCTTCGTGATGCGGATGGACGGTTCACTTCTACTCGGAGCTCCGGAAGCGGTGTACGCGGTACGCGTGCAGTTCGACTCGATCTCCGGCATGGCGGCCGACGCACCCGTGTTGGTGGCCGGGCTGCGGGTCGGACGCATTGCCAGCATCACGCTTACCGACGAAGGTCGGGCCGAGGTGACGATTCGCATCGAAGACCCGAACGTCGTGCTGCGCAGCGACGCCACCGCCTCGATCGCCTCTCTGGGCGTGCTGGGTGAGAAATACCTGGAGCTCACAGCCGGCAGCCTGAGCTCGCCTGCAGTGGTGGACGGCGGCTTGATCCAGCCCGGTGTCGCGGTATCGATCGACCAGATGGTGGCGGTACTCAACGGCATTGCCGCCAATGTGCAGGAGACCACACAGGCGCTCAGCAACGTGTTCGGCAGCGAAGCCGGTGAAACTCGAATGCAGGCGATTCTGCAAAACACGGAGCAGGTGACGCGCGACATCGGTGCCATGGTGGCGATAAACCGCGAGACGATCGCCACCACCATGGGCAACGTCGAGGAGCTGACCGCCAGTCTCGCCGCGTCGTTGCCGGCAATGGTCGAGGACATGCGCACGCTGGTGCTCGAGGCCAACGCCATGGTGACCGCCAACGAGGACAACATCGGCGGGGCCGTCGAGGATGTGCGCGCCTTGATCAGCTCGCTCGACCGCTCGGCGGCGGAGATCGAGGAAATCATGCAGAAGATCAACAGCGGCGACGGCACCGCGTCGCAGTTGATCAACACGTCCGACACCATCGACAAGGCCAACGCCGCCCTCGACACCATCGATGACTCGCTGGCGGCCTTCGACACCTTCTTCAACAGGGTAGGCCAGACGCAGTTCAGCTTCGGGTTGCGGTCGGAGTGGTACGCCTCTGACGAGGCCACCAAGAACTACTTCGGCTTCCGGTTGGGGCTGGGGGCGAGCGGCGATCGGAGGTTCATCCTGGAGCTGGTCGACGACAACGTCGGCCTGCCCGAGGTGACGACGACGGTTACCGAAGAGCTCGACCAGGATGGCAACGTGACGGACGTGCGCATCGAGCGGGAGCTGTCGCGTAGCGACGCCTTCAAGCTGTCGGCGCAATTCGCGGCCCGGTTCAACAGCTGGCAGCTCCGCGGCGGCCTGATCGAAAGCGAAGCCGGCGTCGGGATCGACTACATGCCCGGCTCGGGACGCCTGCGGCTCATCCTCGAGAGCTGGGACTTCGGCCGTAATCCGGATCCGCACATCAAGTTCGGCGGCAGCTTCAACGTGTACGACCGGATGTTCGTCATTGTGGGTGGCGACGATTTGCTGTCGACCGACTTCCGCCAGTTCTACGTCGGCGCCGGCTTCCGCTTCCGCTAGCGCTACCCAGGTCTCCTTCCATGGATGCGCCGGTATTCGTTTTCGGCGGTTTCGGGCAGGTCGGGCGGGCCGTGGTGCAGGCCGGTTCCGGCCGCCACGTCATCGGGCTCGGGCGCGACGACGTCGACCTGGTGGACGAAGCGGCGATCGTCGAGGCTCTCGATCAGCACAAGCCGGCGGCAGTGCTCAATGCGGCGGTCTTCCAGCCTGTAGATCGATGCGAGACCGAAGTAGCGGAGGCCTTCGCGATCAACGCCACGGCCGCTGGTTTGTTGGTGGCCGCCTGCGCGACGCGCGGTATTCGGCTCATACACCTGTCGACCGATTACGTTTTCGACGGCAAGCAGCGCGAGCCGTACACGGAGGGCGCTTGCCCGGCGCCGTTGAGCGTGTACGCCGCCTCGAAGCTTGCCGGCGAGCATCTCGTGCTGGCCGCGCACCCGGGACACTGCGTGGTTCGCACTTCCTCCGTGTACGGCAAGCCGCTAGAAGCCGGCGGCACGCTCCCGTTCGTGGCGCGCATGCTCGAGCGGGCCCGAGCGGGCGAGGCAACCCGTGTCGTCGCTGACCAGGTCGTCAGCCCGACACACGCCGACGACCTGGCGATGGCGCTATGGCAGTTGCTCGACGCCGAGGCCACCGGGATCGTGCACGCCGCCGGCACCACGCCGGCCTCATGGCACGACCTCGCCGAGCACGTGTTCGGGCACGCCGGCCGCCCCGATCTGCTGAGCCGCACAACCTCAGCCGAGTTCGCCGCCCCCGCACCACGCCCTGCCTATTCGGCACTCGGCAGTAACCGACTTTCCGAGTTCGGAATCGATCCGCTCCCAGGCTGGCAAGAAGGCGTGGAGCGCTGGCTGGAGACGGTGTAGGCACGGGCGACATCCTTCACCTGTGGGAAAAGAGGGCCGGGAAGGCGCGGAACGCGGGTGGGCGGGTTCGAAAAGATTGGAGGGTGATGGGTATTCAAACAAATCGGAGCGTTCTTTCCAGCAACTAGCTTCAAGAAGATCGGGCCCGCCGCCGGGAGATTAGGGATCTCCAACCGGCGCCGGGCCCGTGCTGCAAGGGGAGCGGTGTTGACTCCGTCCCCCGCGCGTTGAGCTAGTTATCTGGACGTCGATCTTCTTGGGCTTGGCCGACTCCGTCTTCGGCAGCGTCACGTTGAGCACGCCGTTGTCGAAGTGTGCCGCGATGTTGTCCTGATCGATCGAATCCGGGAGCGGGAAGCTGCGATAGAAGGTGCCATAGCGCGACTCGACGCGGCGGTACTCGCCGTCCGACTCTTCCTTCTCGAACTTCTTCTCGCCCTGCACGGTGAGGCGCCCCTGATCGACAGTCAGCTCGATGTCCTCGTCAGTGAGGCCGGGAAGCTCGGTGCGCAGGGTGATCTCCTTGCCGCTCTCGTGAACGTCGACGACCGGCACCCACCTGGGCTGCAGCGGCTCGTCGGTGCTCTCGTCCGCCCGACGGGCGACCGTCTCGTTGAAGACGCGGTCGACGCGGCGGTGCAGTGCTCGCAGATCGCGAAAGGGATCAAAGCGTACGAGTGTCATGCGTATACCTCCGTTACTTGTGAGCCGAACTCCTGAATGAGTCCGGGATGCCTCGCGAAACTTCCAAGAGCATATGACATAATGTCATTCACATCACGAGATATGAGTCTTTACCACTAAAGTTCAGAAAGCTCGATTCCTCCTGCGCCTTCAGCAGCCGCAAAACGTATACTTGGCCCATATTCATCCGCATTCATGGAGGTTCATATCATGGGCTACATGGTCATACGCGTACTGTTCGTATTGACCTGCGCGGGGATGGGGTACTTCCTCCATCCCTGGGGTCTGGGCGCACCCGAGGGACTCGTTTTGGGTCTGGCGTTTTCCGCCGGGATGATCGCCACCGAGGTCAAACTGCGGCGGCTGCACTCGAAGGTGCTGTTGGGCGGTGTCGCCGGCGTGGCGGTGGGTCTGTCGTTGGCGCTGGGCTTCGGCGCCATCACCCGGCGGATGGTGATCGAGAGCGACACGGCTTCGTTCCTGCAGGCGTTGTACGTCGTGGTGATGGGCTACCTCGGCTTGGTCGTGGGCGCCAAGCAGGGCGAGTGGGTAACCAAGGACGCGGTCCAGGCGTTATTCCGCGAGGACGCCGCGGTCAGTCGCCACAAAGTGCTCGATACATCGGTGATCATCGACGGGCGAATCTCCGACATCTGCGAATCGGGGTTCATCGACGGCCGCATGGTGGTGCCGCAGTTCGTACTCAACGAGCTGCAGCAGATCGCCGACTCGGAAGATCAGCTCAAGCGCAACCGCGGGCGCCGCGGCCTCGACATCCTGCAGCGACTGCAAAAGACTCCGGATGTCGATGTGCAGTTCTCCGAGGTGGATTTCGTCGACGTGCCGGAGGTCGATCTCAAGTTGATCGAGCTGACAAAGCAGCTCAACGCCGAGCTGGTGACCAACGACTTCAATCTCAACAAGATCGCCCAGCTGCACGGCATTCCGGTGCTCAACATCAACGAGCTGGCCAACGCCCTCAAGCCGGTCGTGCTTCCCGGAGAGACGATGGCCGTTTTCTTGATCAAGGAAGGCAAGGAGGCCGGCCAAGCGGTGGCGTATCTCGATGACGGCACCATGGTGGTGGTCGACAACTCCGGTCAATTGATCGGCGAGACGATCGATATCGTGGTCACGTCGGTATTGCAGACAACGGCGGGCAAGATGATCTTCGGCAAGCAAGCGCAGGACTCTGCGACGCCGCGCCGCGCGATCCAATAGGCGGCTGTTGGCGGACGAGTCGGGCGTCGATCGAGCGCTGCTGGTCGGCAGTCGCGACGGCGATACCGAGGCGTTTCGCGAGCTCTTCGAGCGCAAGCACCGCCGCGTCTACTTGATTGCTTATCAGATCCTCGGTGACGCGAGCCGTGCCGAGGACGTCGTGCAGGAAGTATTCCTGCGCTTGTGGGAGCACTGTGCCGACTACGATCCGTCGTTCTCCGTGGACGCTTGGCTGAACCGAATTGCCAGTAACCGCGCCATCGATCATTGGCGCTCGCTGACCGCTGAACGCAAACATCGCGTCGAGCCCGCCGCCGATGTAGATCCCGATGCCAGCCTCGAGGGTGTCGCAGCGGCGTCAGGGGATGCGCGACGGGGAGCAGCCAGGGTGGCGCGGGCGGGTCCGGAAGAGGTGGCCGGTTGGGTCGAGCTACAGGCCATCTGGGACGAGCTGGCAGCGGACCTGCCGCCGCAGCAGCGCGCCGCCTTCGTCCTGTGCCACATCGAGGAACGATCGACGGTGGAAGTAGCCGAAGCCCTGGGCTGCACCCCGTCGACCGTGCGCTCGCACGTCGCCGCGGCGCGTGCGTCTTTGCAGCAGGCTTTGGTGGCGCGCTATCCGGAGCTGATCAGGGGTCGCTGAGGAGCACCGCTGAATCCACGCCGAGCACTCGAAACAAGCGCAACGCAGTCTTCGCGCGCGATTGCGCACACGCCGCCATGACCCGTGAGAAGTTCTCGCTAAGAAAGTTCTGGACGCTGGCGCGTCGTGCTCCGTAAAGGTCTCCGAGAACCGTTGGCTCAAGCTCGGCCTTCTCTACGAGATAGGTGGCGCAGTAGCCACCCGTTGAGAAACCCGGGCTAGCGACACGGGAGGAAACCGTATGAGCGACACGCCTCATGATGAAGGATCGGGAGCTGACAGCCGCTTCCGTGATTTACGGGCTCGGCCGACGCCGGAGCTCGACTCGCACGGCCTCTGGCGGCGCATTGAAGCCAAGCTGACGCCGCGCTCCCGGTCGTTGTGGACCTGCCTCTGGGCGGGGCCCGGCGGCGAGTTCCCCGGGTTTGCCTACGCCGCTGCCGCAGTTGTCGTGATCGGTGCGGTCACATGGATCGGCTACGCCTTACTGAGCCTCGGCTCCGGCGAGGCACAGCTGGTGTTGCTGGCGCCGGCGTCCGACGCGGCGGGCGATCCCGGCCGGGACGCTGTGGCGCCGGGCACGCCATTGCGGCTCGATGTACGGCTGGTGCGCGGTTACGACGGCGCCGTTCCCGAAGACGTGGCCGCGGCGGCGGCGCTGGGGGTTGGTGGCGCCGACTCTCTCGTCGACGCGCGACAGCAGATTCGCGCCCTCGTGCCGTTCGAGGGGCTCGGCATCGTCGGCGCCTGGGAGGGGTCGTTGGAACCCGGAAGCCCGCTGGCCGCCGAGCTGTCGTCCGGCTACGAGTTACGTGCTTCGGCGGCCGCCGCGAGCGCCGAACCGACGCCCATGGTGCAGCTCAGCGACCTCGAGCTGATCGGTTTCGGCGAGCAGCTGGTCGCATCGGATCTGAATCTGCAGCCGGGACGCCTCTATATTCTCGGTGTTTTCCTCCCGGACGCCGATGCCCCTTCATTGATCCTGCTGGTCCGCGCCGAGTGGGCGGCCAGCGAGCCACAGAGGTAGAGGGATATGGCGGAATTTACGTGCCGCGTCGGCGGCGAAGGCGGAATCAGCGAGTGCTTGATTGCCGCGCCGTCGTCGTCGGCGGCGCGGGAGCAGCTCGAGGAGCAAGGGCTCGAGGTGTTCGGCGTGCGCCGCCGCGGCAGCGTGTATCAGCAACTTGCTGAGCTGCTCAGCATGTCGCCGTCAACGGATCCCGAAGCGGAAGCAGCGAACGCCACCTCGCCCGAAGCGTCCGTCGGATGGGGATTGTTCTCCCGTACCCGCATTCGCACCACTGATCTGCTGCTGCTCGCCGAGGAGCTGGCGGCGCTCATCCGCGCCGGTCTGCCGCTGCTCAAGTGTCTCGACATTTTGCGAGGGCGCCGTGCGGGCAGCGCCGCCGGCGATATCCTCGACCGCGTCCGCCACCGGGTGGCGGGCGGCGAGAGTCTTTCCGGGGCCTTCGCCCTGGAAGATGCGAGCTCGCGTGTCCCGCGGCTCTTCGTGACGTCGGTTTCGATCGGCGAGGCCGGCGGTGATCTCGAGGGCGCGCTGCGTCGCTATACCGAGCACCTGGAGCGCGCCCAGACCTTACGTCACCGGGTGCGCAGCGCGCTGATGTACCCGGCGGCGTTGTTCGGGGTCTCGATGTGTGTCATCGGCATCCTGATCGGCTTCGTGTTGCCGCGCTTCGCCGACTTCTACGCCAGCTACGCGTCCGAGCTGCCGCTGCCGACGCGCGTCCTGATGGGCGTGGCGTCGTTGATGCAGGGTCAGGGGCAAATGGTACTGGTCCTGCTGATCGTGGTGCCGATAGCCGGGATCCTATTCGGGCGCAGCGAGACCGGTCGCGTGTTGCGCGACCGCTGGGTTTTGCGGCTGCCGTTGCTCGGCCGCCTGCGGCGGCGCTACCTGGACGTGCAGTCGAGCCGCACAATGGCCACCTTGCTGCGCGGCGGCGCACCGCTCACCGAGGCCATCGGTGTAGCTGCGGACGGCACGGAGAACGTCACCTACCGCGCCAGTCTGCGCCAGGTACGCGACCTGGTGACCCAAGGCAACAGCCTGCATCGATCGATGGAGATCAGCGGCCTCATGGACTCCCTCGGCCTCGAGATGATCGAGGTCGGCGAGTTCACCGGTTCACTGGAAGTCATGCTCAGCCACGTTGCCGACAGTTACGACGAGATCCTCGAGCGCCGCCTGAACACCGCCGTCGGCCTGCTGGAGCCGGCGGTTCTCGTGTCGATGGGCCTGTTTATTGCCGCGGTGCTCCTGTCCTTGTATTTGCCGCTGTTCAACACCGTCCAGGTGGTCGGGTAATGACCACCCCCGCGAACGATCAACCGATCGCCGATCACGTAGCCACGGCCTCTTTCGAGCGCCACGAGGCGGCGCGCCGGGCACAAGAGCTCGGTGTGCCGTTCGTCGAGCTGGAGCTGTCGACCGTCGATCGTGACCTGATTACCGAGATTCCACTCGAGCTCATGGTGCGCCACGCCTTCCTGCCCCTGGCGCGCACCGACGACGGCGGACTCGAGGTCGCCCTCGCCGACGCCGGCGACATTGCCAACATCGACGCCATCGAGGGGTTGCTCAACGTGCCGGTGCACGTGCGCGCCGCTGCAGCCGGCGACATCGAGCAGGCGCTGCGCCACGCCGGGGCCGGGGAACGGATTCTCGAGGAAGTGCGGCGTGGCTTCGAGGAGCAAATCGATACCGCCGAGCACCAGGAAGAGGGCATCACCCTGGCCCGCCTGGCGACCGGCGAGGATCCGCCGATCGTGCGGCTTCTGAACACCACGATTCTCAACGCCCTGGAGCGGCGTGCCTCCGACATCCACATCGAGACGCGTGAGGACGCCGTGTGGATCAAGTACCGCATCGACGGGGTGCTCTACCCGGCCATCGATCCCATCGACCTGCGGCACCACGACGCCGTCATCTCGCGCGTCAAGGTCATGAGCGACCTCGACATCGCCGAGAAGCGTGTCCCCCAGGACGGGCGATTCAAGCTTTCGCTGCAGTCACACAAGGTCGATTTCCGCGTCTCGATCATGCCGTCGATTCACGGCGAAGACGCCGTCATCCGCATCCTCGACAAGCAGTACCTCTCGGAAGAGTTCGCCGACCTGCGGCTCGACAGGCTCGGCTTCACCGGCGTCGAGCTGCAGAAGGTTCGCAAATACAGCCGCGAGCCATACGGCATGTTCCTGGTCACCGGGCCCACCGGCTCGGGCAAAACCACCACGCTGTACGCTGCTCTCTCCGAGATTCGCACCGAGGAAGACAAGATCATCACCATCGAGGATCCGGTCGAGTACCAGATCGCTGGCATCACGCAAATCCCGGTGAACGAGAAGAAGGGCCTGACCTTTGCACGCGGCTTGCGCTCGATCCTGCGTCACGACCCCGACGTCATCATGGTCGGCGAGGTTCGCGACCCCGAGACCGCGCACATCGCCGTGCAGTCGGCGCTCACCGGCCACCTCGTGTTCACCACCGTGCACGCCAACAACGTGTTCGACGTCATCGGTCGCCTGCTCAACATGGGAGTCGAGACCTACAACTTCGTCTCGGCGCTCAACTGCGTGCTGGCCCAGCGCCTGGTTCGCCTGGTGTGCGACCAGTGCAAGCGCCCGGCCGAGGTGACGCCCGAGATGCTCTCCGAGTCGGGCCTCGACGCCGAGTTAACGGGCCACACATTCTACGAAGGTGCCGGTTGCGATGTCTGTCACGGCACCGGCTACCGCGGTCGAACGGTCATCGCCGAGCTCCTCGACATGTCCGACAGCACGCGCCAGCTGATCCTCGATCGCCGTCCGATTTCGGAGATCAAGCGCCACGCCCTGGAAGCGGGCATGACGTCGTTGCGCCAGTCGGCGCTCGACAGGGCGCTGCTCGGCGACACGACGCTGCAAGAGATCAACAAGGTGACGTTCGTTGAGTAGTGCGCTGGCGGTATCGATCGTTCCGGGCGAGCTGCGCCTGATGGTGGCGCGCCGCAACGGCTCGCTGCGGCCGGTGCACCAGCTCGAAGCCGAGCTGGCGGACGACGCCGTGCGCGCCGGCTTGCAGGCACCCAACCTGGACGACACCGCGGCGATTTCCAGCGCCTTGCGCGAGCTTGCCGAGAAGTCCGGATCGGCGGGCGAGCGCGGCGGCTTGGTGTCGTTGCTGATTCCCGACGCCGCCGTACGGATGGCGCTCGTGCCGCTGGAGGGAGCCGAGCCACGGCGCGCCGAAGGCGAGTCGATGGCACGTTGGGCGTTGCGCGACCTGTTGCCCGTCGAAGGCGGCGAAGCGCGCGTTGCCTGGTCGTTGGTAGCCGAGAAAACGGCCGAGCACCCTCACAAGTGGCTGTTGGCCGTCGGTGCAGACTCCGCCGTTGTGCGGGAGTACGAATCCGTCGTCGAGCAGATGGGGTGGACCGTCGGACGCGTCGTGCCGTTGACGCTCGCCATGTCGGTCGGTGCCGATAGCTCGTTGGCCGAAGATGACAGAGGCGCCGCCCGCCTGCTGCTCAGTGGAACGGGTGGTCAGGTGGCGTGCCTGGTGGAGGCCGACGGCGTGCCGCGGCTGCATCGCGCCTGGCGCGGCGGCGCCCCCGCCCTCGATCTCGAGTTGCCGAATATCGCCCGCTACGTGACCCAGCGGCTGGAGCTCTCGATTGTCGAGGCCGTAGTCGCGGGACCGCCGCGGTGGCGCTTGCGCGCCGGCACGGCCTGCGAGGCCATCGGATGGCGCGTGCGCATCGAATCGCGCTGGTCGGCACACATGGGAGCCGCGCAAGTATGAAGAGCCTTCCGGTGAATCTGGCAACCCATCCGTACGAACATCGGCAGTGGGTGCGTCGCGTGACGCTGGTGTCCGGTGCCGTTGTGGTGGTGTTTACCCTGTTGCACATGGCCTGGGCATGGAGCCTGACCGACGATGTCGCCACCGCCGAGCCCGACCGCACGGCCATCGAGCTGTTGCGACAGTGGGATGAGGAGGTCAACGACCTGGTCGGTGCCGCAGACCCGCAGCTCGCACGACGCTTGTCGATCGCCGTCGGCCTTTCGAATGCGATCATCGATCAACGCGTCTTTCCGTGGGGCAGGTTGTTCACGCTGCTCGAAGAGAGCATGCCCGACGACGTGCGCCTCGAGATGGTCCAGCCGATGACCACGGTCGACGGCGTGCGCGTGGCGCTCACCGCGGCCTCCGAGTCGGGCGACTCCCTGCTCGTATTTCTCGCGGCGCTGGAGCAGCGACCCGAGTTCATCGCCGTGTATCCGGGCCGCCAACTGCTGGGTCTCGACGGCGACCTGCGTTTGAGTGTCGAGGCCCTGGCGCGCGGCGTCGAAGACGCCCCCGGCAACCAGGAACCGCAGCCATGAACCGACCGTCCTTCGGTGCGCTGCTGCGTGGCTGGATGCTACCCGTGATTGTCCTGCTGGCGGCGAACCTGATCGTATTCATGGCGTATACGTCGCCTCGCTGGCGTGCTCAGCGCGGTATCGCCGGGGTTGCCGGGGGCGTCCAGAGCGCCCGCCAGCGCCTCGAGCCACGCCTGCAGCAGGCTCGGGATACCTACGGCCGAGTGATCACCGCGCAGCGCGATCTCGACGTTTTCTACCAAGATCTGATCACCGTGGGTGGCGTCTCCGAGTTGATGGGCATGATCACCGACGCCGCCGCCAACGCCGGCATTTTGCTCGATGACGCGTCGTTCCAGTTCGTGCCGGTGCAGGAGCTCGGCATCGTTCAGGTTGGTATCAACGTGCCGGTGGTCGGTGACTACGAGTCGGTGCGGGTGTTGTTGGACGAGCTGGTGGAGCTGCCCGTATTCCTTGTTGTCGACGGTGCCGGGTTGTCTTCCATCCTCGGCAACACAGCCGGCGGCTTCGACGACGAGCTGCGCGTCGAGCTGGCCTTGAGCGTGTTCATGGAAGATGCGGAGCTGGCCGCGAGCGGTGCCCAACCTACCGGCGCCTTTGCTGGGTCGCAGCTTCGCGGCAACGTGACCCTGCAGGACATTCAGGCCGCGCCGCGGGGCGACTTCGAGGCCGACGCCGACCCCGAAGATCTCGCCGATGCTCTGGTGGCGCGTCTCGCAGCGCTGCCGCCGTTGCCGGTCGACCCGGAGGCGCTGGTGTTACGCCTCGATAAGCTCGAACGCACGAGATTGATCGCCGACCCGACACGAAATCTCTTCGCCATCGTCGAACCGCCGCCGCCGCCGCTGGTTTTCGAGCCGGAGCCGGAGATGGTGGACCCCGAGCCGTTCCTGCCCGTGCGCCTGCTCGGCACCATGCGCGTCGACGGCCGCTGGCACGCCAGTCTTGCCGATGGCGACGACCTGTTCGTTGCAACCATGGGCGACAGCCTGCCCAACGGAGTTCAAGTCGTCGAAGTGGGTGCCGATTACGCCGAAGTCAGGTTTGGCGACGACATCACCCGATTGATCCTGGAAGGATAGAACTCATGATGAAGAATCGATCCATCGCTCTCGTACTGGCCTCGCTGCTGGTCGCCGGCTGCGCCGGCAATGCAGCCATGCAGCGCGCCGACCTCGAGGTCGCGCGCGGCAACCTTGACACGGCGATCGCCTACTACCAGGAGATCCTCAATGAGGATCCGACCAACGTCGAGGCCCAGATCCGGCTCAAGCTCCTGAAGGTAGAAGCATCGCAAGCCCACGAGGCGCAGGGACGCAAGCTGCGCGACGAGGGCGATCTCGAGCATGCTCTGCTCGAGCTGCAACTGGCGATCATGCTCGATCCGGGCAACGCCGTGGCGGCCGACATCCTCGGCGTCGTGCAACAGGAATTGATCGAGCGCCGGCGGCAGCTGGAGAACGAGCAGACGCCGACCGAGAGGTTGTTGCAAGAGGCGCGAGACGCGGAGTCATTGTTGCCGGAGTTGCAACCGGAGATCACCGGGCCGATCACGTTCGATTTCCGCGACGTCGAGGTTACCGAGATCTACCGGACGCTGGCGCAGGTCGCCGGACTCAACGTGCTGTTCGAGTCGACGCTCGATGCTGACCTCACCACCTTCCAGATCGAGGACGCCGACTTCTACGAGGCGCTCCGCCTGCTCACCCAGTCGCAGGGGCACTTCTATAAGGCGCTGTCGTCCACCACTTTCCTGGTCATTCCCGACGACGTGACCAAGCGGCGCGAGTATGCCGACCAGCTCATGCGCACGTTCTTTCTGTCGAACGCCGACGTCGCCACCGTGGAGCAGCAGATTCGCGCCATCCTGCAAACGACGTTCGTCACCTCGAACCCCGACCTCAACACCATCACCGTGCGCGAGACGCCCGAGGCGATGAAGATCATCGAGAAGCTCATCGTCACGGCCGACAAGGCGGTCGGGGAGATCCTTCTCGAGGTCGAGGTGTTGGAGGTCAGCAGCGAGGTGGTAAGCAACTACGGCCTGGCCCTCGACCCCTTCGGCGGTACGGTGCAGCTGGCACAGTTGACCAACGACTCGGGCGAGCTCATCGGACGGTCGATCAAGAGCCTCGGTTCGCTCACCTCCGCCGATGTGTTCGTCACCATTCCGACGCTCTTTTACCAGTTCCTGCGCAGCACCAATGCCTTCAAGCTGGTGGCTCAGCCCAAACTGCGCGCCATGTCAGGGGAGCAAACGCAGCTGTTGATCGGCGATCAGGTTCCGATAGTCACGACGACGTTTAACCCGACCTCCACCATCGGCGGCAACGTGGTGCCGATCTCGAGCACCGAGTACAGGGACACCGGCATCTTGTTGAGCGTCACGCCGCGGGTTCACTTCAACGGCGAGATAACGCTGGAGATCGATATTCAGGTGTCGGCCGTGACGTCGACCGCCACCGTCGCCAGCGTCGGCGATCTGCCGGTGTTCACGACGCGGCAGGTAACGGGATCCATTCGCTTGCGCGACGGCGAGACCAACGTCATCGCCGGCCTGTTGCAAGACAACGACGTCCGCCAGCGGAGCGGTATCATCGGCCTCGATAACGTGCCCGTGGCCGGCGACATCTTCAGCAACACCATGGACACCAAGGATCAGACCGACATCGTGATCTCGATCACGCCGCACTTGCTGCGCGCCGCCAAGATCACGGCCGAGGATCTCAGGGCGACGTACGTCGGCACCGCGGCCGGCGTTACCGGTTTGCGTGGCTTCGCCGGCGTCGGCGCGGCCGGCGGAAGAGGTGCCGGGGGGACGGCGAACGCTGCCGGTGCGGGCGGCGGCGAGGACCCGGCGGTGTTGGCTCTGTTGCCGGCCCAGCACGTCGTGGAAATCGATGAGGAATTCGCCATCGACGTGACGGTAGATCGCGTGCAGGAGCTGTTTTCTGCCGGTGTCGAAGTGCGCTACGACGCGGAGGTCGTTGCCTACGTCGACTACTTCGAGGGCGGTTTCATGGATCAGGACGGCGCCGAGGTGAGCGTCCAGGTAGCCAACGCCGGGCCCGGTGTTCTTCGCATGGGCATGGCGCGGATGGGTACCCAACAGGGCGTCTCGGGGTCGGGCTCGCTGGTGACGCTGGTGTTCCGCGGCGTCGCTCCGGGCACCAGCAGCATCGACATCACTGCCTCGACGCTGCGCAATCTGCCCGGGCGCACGTTGCCGACGCAAATGCTGCCGGCTTCAGTGGAGGTCAGGGAACGACATGAATAATCGCGGTTTCACTCTGATCGAGCTGGTCATCGTTGTGGCGATCATCGGCGTCTTGGCGGCGGCCGTGCTGCCGCTCGCCCGCTGGTCGGTGAAGCGGCAGAACGAGTACCAGCTGCAGCAGAACCTGCGCATCCTTCGCAACGCCATCGATCGCTATCACGACATGGCGCTGGCCGGACTCATCGAAATTCCGCTCGCTGGCGACGGCTATCCACCCGATCTCGAAAGCCTCGTCGAGGGAGTCGCCCTGACCGGCGAGATGCCGTCGCCCGTGCCCGGCGTGTCCGACGAGTACAGTGCTACCGGGAGGGGGCTTACGGGAGGGTTCGCCGGGATGTCGCAGTCGAGCGGCGGCGCCGGCGGCGGCGCGCAGGCAGGTGCGGGAGCACTCGGCAACCGGGGCGCCGCGGGACTCGGCGCACAGCGACTCGCGTCGTTGGGTTCCGCTCTGGGCCAGACCCAGGATCCTACGAATCCCTTATCGCAGCGCTTCAGCTCCGGGCAGCAAAACAGCATGAACCAGTTGGGCCAGAGCCTGCAGGCTCTGGCCGGCGGACGCGGTGGTTTCGGCAGCAGGCCGCGACAGGAGCGGCGCGGCGCCGGCGATACTGCCGAGAAGATGGTCTTCTTGCGGCGCATTCCGGTTGATCCGTTCACCAGGACGACCGACTGGGGGCTACGCTGCTACGGCGAGGGGCTCAGCGACCGGTCGTGGTGCGGACGCAACGTGTTCGACGTGTACACCAAGGCGCGCGGTACCGGCATCGACGGCCGCGCCTATCGACAGTGGTGAACCCATGAACGAACGTGGCTTCTCGTTGCTCGAGCTGATCGTCGTACTTACCTTGGTCGGCCTCCTCGTAGGCATCGCCTTGCCGATGTACAAGGACGCCACGCAACGGGCTCGTGAGGCCGCCTTGAAGCAAGACCTACAGCGCATGCGTGAGGCCATCGAGGAGTACTACACCGATCGCGCCCAGTATCCTCAGGCACTCGAGGACGTTGTGACAGCCGGCTACCTGAGGGCGCTGCCGGTGGACCCGATAACCGAATCAGCAGGGACCTGGGTGACCGAGTACGCGCCCTGGGAAATGCTCGAGGAAGGGCAGCCGTCCGGTGTCTGGAACGTACGCTCCGGAGCGGAAGGGGAGGGTCTCTCCGGCACTCCCTACGCGGAGTGGTGATCGATGCGCCCCCTCCCTGACCAGGACGGTTTCACGATCCTCGGCCTGCTGGTCGCCGTGGCGGTGATCAATATCGGCCTCGGTATCGCGGCAACCAGCTGGGTGACGATCGATCGTCGCGCCGACGAGGCCGAGCTCATCTGGCGGGGCCAGCAATACGTGCGGGCACTGAACTGCCACCAGCAGGCGACCGGCGGCCTGCCCGAAGAGCTTTCCGAGTTGGTGGAATCGGACTGCATCCGGGCCCTGTACCCAGATCCAATAAGTGCCGACGGCGAGTGGCGCATCCTGCGGCAGGGTGACCCGGAGCTGCAGTCCAATCAGGCTGGGCAGGACGAATTCCTGGAGATGAACATCATGGAGCTCGAAGCGCGCCGGGGTGGCGGATCCCAGGGCGGCAGAGCCCAGGGTGGGTTGGCGACTGACTCGTTTCGCCAGTCGTTCGATCGTTTTCGGGCGCTGAGCGAGTCGCTGCGCGCGCGCTTTTCGAGCAACGATCAGATCGTCGGCGTGATGAGCAGGAAGACCGGCGAGGCCCTGCGCCTCTACAAGGACGAGTCGACGTACGAGAAGTGGCGTTTCGTGGTGGAAACCGGACTGCAATGATTCCGGCGCCGTCGTTGCGCGGCGACGTCGCCGCTTAGCCGCCTAGCGGATGTAACCGAGGGCGCGCAGATGCTCGAGCATCGCGTCGTCGAGCGTTACCGCGTTGGCTCGACCCTCGGTGTCGGCGGCGACCATCGTTTCCTGAAGCTGCGTCAGAATCGTGCAGTAGAGGTCACGGTGGTCGTCGCGCACGTTGGTCGTTTCGCCGGGATCTGACTCCAGCTGGTAAAGCTCCGAGTAGTCGTTGTCGACGTTGACCCACGCCTTCCAGGGCCAGGTAATAGCCGCCTTCTTCTCGTCGCCGTAGAGCGTGCGCTCGGCAATGAGCAGCCGGTCGAAGGGAATCGGCGACGCATCGGGCGGGTGAGGCCCGCCCGTCAACAGCGGCCACAGCGACACGCCGGCAACATCGGTGGCTGCCGGCAGGCCGGTTGCCTCGAGCAGCGTCGGGAACAGGTCGACCAGCGAAACAGGTGCCTCGTGCCGCCCCGGCCGGATCCCCGGACCCCAGACGATCAGCGGCACCAGCAAGAGCTCGTTGAACATCGTGTGGCCGTGCTCGAAGCGGCGGTGGTCAAAAAACTCCTCGCCGTGGTCCGAGGTGAGCGCGACGATCGAGTCGCCCCACAAGCCGGCCGCATCGAGCGCGGTGAAGAAGCGGTCGAGCTCGTGGTCGGTGAAGGCGATCTCCTCGTCGTAGATGGCCTGCAGGAGCGCCCCGGCGCGCGCCCGCTGCTCGGGGCGACGTCCGCGCACCAGGCGGCGCAGCGGCATAGTGTCGCGGATCGGCTGCGTTTCTCCCGGCTCCAGGAACTCGGCCGCGAACCTGCCCTGGAACGGCGGCGGGGCGGTATAGGGCAGGTGCGGGTCGAACAGATGTACGACGAGGAAAAAAGGCAGCTCCGGATCGCGCTCCTCGAGCCACTCGATTGCCAGGTCCACGGTAACGTCGGCGGTCCGCTCGATCGGCCTGGCGCTGTTGAAGTCGTAGTGATCGAAGCCGGTGGAGATGCCGAACACGGGCGACAGGAAGCTGTTGTTGACGATGGCCGCCGTCGCATAGCCGGCGTCGTTGAGCTGCTGGGCAAGCGTCGGCAGCGATTGATCGAGGCCAAAGTAGCTGTTGTTGGGGCGCTTGATCAGATCGTCGAGCATCTCACGGCTCGGCAGCTCGCTGATGCCGTCCACCACGATGCCGGCGCCGTGCCGCGTCGGCAGTTGCCCGGTGAACATCGATCCCATCGCCGGCAGCGTCCACGATGAGCTCGAAAAGGCGCGCTCGAAGACCGCCGCATCAACGGCGCGGGCGTCGATCGCCGGCGATGTGGGGCGCAAATAGCCATAAGTCCCGAGGTGATCAGGGCGCAGCGTATCGATGACGATCAGGATGATCGAGGGTTGATCTGCGCCGGTCCCGCCGCCGCAGGCAGCGAACGCGGCTACGCCGATCAGGAGCAGGCATGCCACCAGCCTGAACTTCTCGACGCCACAACCCGACCCGTCAGGGTCTTGCCACGGCCTGCTAGCCCGCCCCCGGGAGTTCTTCAGCACCCTGCTAAAGAATCGCATGGGAAGAGCTTACCCGGTCCACATTCCCAGGGCGTACCTCTCCCCCCCCAGGTTTCGGCAAGGCTGCCGTAGACGCCGTGGCGGAGGGCCAGAAGCTCGTGGGCGGTGTATAGCCAGAGGTTGGCGAGTGCCAGGACGATCAGCACCGCAAACACCGGGCGCCGGAGCCGATCGTCCCGGTTCGCGTGCACGATCAGCTGGCCCAGACCGACGATGAGAAACGGCGTCGCCGACACATAGCGCCGGACGGCGAACACGCCTCCCTGGCCGTACCGGTGGATGACGTCCATGATGACCAGCGCGCCGATGGCGCCGATGGCGCTCCAGGCCACAAGCCTCGCGGTCGACGACCGAGAGGTGCGCGCCTTCAGCACCAGGCCGACCACGGCCAGGGCCGCCAGCGGCGTCCACGTGAGCCAGCCCTCGTAGCCGAAGGAAAACAACACGGCCCACAGCCGCGACAACGAGAAAGCGCCTGATGAGCCGAGGTTCTGCTGCGGGATCCACTCGCCGTGCAGGGTCAGCCAGGTCAGCCCCTGCGGGGGCAGGTAACCGAGAACCGCGCCGGCCAGCCAGGCGCCACCGGAGCGCCTCAGCGAACTGCGTCCGCGGGCGCTCAGCAGTAGCAGCGTTACCGAAACCAACGCCAGCGGCGCGTCCTGCAAGCGAATGCCGACCAGGAAGCCGGCGCGTCCATTCCGGCGGGTTGCGAAAGGCCAGCCAGGAGAGCCAGAACATGAGGGCCACGGCGAACCAGGCAGCGGCGTGCGGATACAGCGGGCTGACCATCGTGTAATACAGCGCCGGGGTGCCCACCCAAATGAGCAGCGTCGCCGGCAGCGCGAAAGCCGGCTCGACGAGCTGCGCGGCGCAACGGCGCGACAGCTCGGCGCCGGCGCCGGCCAAAGCGATGCCGCACAGCACGGCTCCCCACATGGCACCGAGACCGTAACCGGGTTGGCCGGTATCGAATCCGGCCCAGGCGGCGAGAGAGTCGAACCAGTAGCCGAGCAGGTAACCCGGCAGGAACAGCAGCGCCGGGCCTACAGGAAACGGATTGGCGGCGTAGCCGTTGATTCCCTCGCCGAACGGATAGACGGTGTCTCCCGCGGGGCGCAGAACGTCGAACTGGTTCGTGAGGTCGAGGTCTCCGTCGAGGACCAGCGACGGCAGGTAGGCGAAATAAGCCTTTGCGTCGCCCTGCACCAGTAGTTGAGACAGGCCGGAGACGAACGTCACGCCGACCAGATAAACAAGCGCCATGGCAATCGTGACAGCACCGATGACGCTCCGCTGATAGCTCTCGATCGCCGTCCAGTGCTCGGGGACCGGCTCGGACGGAGGCGCTTCGCCCTCGTCTTCCGCGTCGTCGGCAGCCACGACCTCGAACGGCGCCGCTTGGCCGTCTTCCGCGTTGGAGGGAGCTCCGGGCTTGCCCTCGGTCGCGTCGTGTTTCGGGTCGGAGGTTTCTTCGCTCACCGGAATGAAACGTCGTGGGGAACTGACGTGGGGCGGGCAAGCTTCGAACCGCGCACATCATACAACGAAGGCTCATATTCAAGGCCACAATTTTCAAGCACGACGCTAGCCACCGCGGGCAACCACTGGCGCGGCCACATGGCGCTGGGTGGCATGTTGATCTCGTATTGGTCGCGTGCCGCCCTCATCGAGTAGAGTTGGTGAGCCATGGGGTTGCTCGCTTTGATCGTGGCCGCTCTGGTCATTCTCGGCGCTCCGGCGGTTGCCGCCGTCGCCTGGGTGCGCTCTAGGTATCCGTCGACCGACGCTATCGATTGCGCCGCGGTTGCCTATGCGGGCGTCGGCGTTGCCAGCCTGGCGCTGTGGCTGGGCACCTCGTACCTCGGCTTCGGCCTGTGGGTTCTCGTACTCTCCCCCGCCGCTCTCGCGACGATCGTGATCGCCGCGGCGACCGTCGCCCGGATGTTGCGTGGATTGGTGCAGGGCGTGGACGCGGCCGCCGAGTCGCTACTCACCGGACAGCACGACGGCCGGGTGATCCCGGAGCTCGTGGCGGCAGGCGGACCGGTGCCCACAACCACGGCCGACGGCGAAAAGGCCCGGCACTTCACGACGCTGGCGCTGGCCGGGGCATTGTTTGCGTTGCTCGTGCTGCTGCCGTTCGCGACCTACGGGTGGGAGCGCGCCGAGGGCATCCACCGCATGGCGATGACCGATTGGTACCACCACCTCATCATAACCACGGCGCTCAGCAACGCCGACGCGTTTCCGCCGTCGAACCCGTTCGCGCACGGCGTCGAGCCGGCGCCGTACTACTACGGGTTTCATTTGGTTGCCGCCTCGATCGCCCGGCTCGCCGGAGCTCCAGACGCCGCCCACCTCGCTCTGCTGATGTTGACGTTGCTGACGGCGCTGGCGACGCCGTTCGTTGCGTACAGCGTGGCCCGCGGCCTCGTGGTGAGCCAGATGCGCGGTGCGCCGCGGGCGCCGCTGTTGGCGGCGCTGAGCGCCACGTTCCTGGCCGGCTTCGACTTGATTCCGCTGGGCATCGACGCGCTACGCAGCATCGCGCGCTCCTTGCCGCTGCCGGAGGGCTTCGCGGCGCTACGGGCGATCGTTCCATCGACCCATCTCGACTATTGGATCCATCACAACGAACGCCAGTTCAACGGCCCCTACGTGGCGACGATCTGGGCGCCGCAGCACATGGCCGGCGTGCTGGTGGCGTTGCTCGTGGTGCACTTCGTGCTGCAACGGGGCGACGTGTCGAAGAAGTCGCCGATACCGGCCGGCGTGGTGAGCGCCGGACTGTTGCCCGGGGTGTTGCTCGCCGGGTTGCCGGCGCTGTCGGCGTACGTGGCGTTCGGGCTGGCTGCCGGCGTGGCGGGCGCCGTGGCGTACGAGAGCCTGCGCACGCGTCGCCTGCCGTGGGACACGTTCGGTTGGCGGATATGGTTTTTCCCGGGGATCGTGGCGGCCGTGTTCTCCTTTCCGATTCTCAGCGTGCTGGCGGCCGGTGAGGGCCCCGGCCTGACTGTGGGCGTCTCGTCGGCCGGAAGCTGGATCAATGGGGCCTTCCTGACGTCGTGGCTCGGCGGCGGATGGTTCACCGGCATCGTCGACAGCGTCGCGGTGTACATCGTCGAGTTCGGCGTCCTCGGCCTGCTGGCATGGCGGGAGATTCGTCGGCGTTCAGACCGAGGCAGGCTGGTGCCGGCGCAATCACACGTCGTTGCCGTGATGGTCAGCATGATGGTGCTGGTCGTTATCATCCGGCCGCCGGTCGGCGGGCCGAACAATCTGTACGCTCGGTCCCTTATTGTCGTGTGGTTTCTGTTGGCGCCGTTCGCGGCGCTGGCACTGGTGCGCTGGCGAGCCGGCGGCGAGCGCTCACGGATGAGTCGCTACGGCGGAACAGTGATGGCCGGGCTGGCCCTATGCCTGTTGGCCAACGCCTACGCGCTGGTCGGCGTGCTGCTCGAAGGCGGCTTGTTTTGGGCGGCGCCGCCGGACACCGTCGAGGCCATCGAGTGGGTCAACGAACAGACACCTGCGGACGCCGTGATCGCCGTGCACCCCGACGATTACGTCACCACCTTCGGCTACTTCGCCCGCCGGCGCCTGAGCTTGGCGGATGAGTGGCATGCGGGGCTGTTCGGGGCCAGTGAAGCCGTGTACTCAGGCCGTGCCGATGCGCTGCAGCTCGCCTACCAGTCGAGCACGCCCGAAGAAGCGGCCGGTCGCTTCGACGCGCTGGACGCCGACGTGATCTTCGTCAGGTTGGCGGCCACCGGCGCGGCGCTGGAAGACCTGCCCGAAACGGCACGTTGGGCCCGCCCGCCATGCTTCGAGAGCGGCACCAGGAACGGCGGCTGGATTGTCCTGCGGCGGGTCGAAGGGAGCTGTCCGGGGGCCGATCGTTGAGCGTGCCGGATGGCGTGATGCTAAAATGATGCACGCTCGGAGAGTCGTTCCGCCGGGCTCTCCCACCCGTTTTCAACTGACGAATCCGCTCGCAGCGCGTCCGATTTTGCACGCCCGAGCGCCAGCGGATGTTCATCGAAGGGACGCTCGGCGACCGACCCGAACAATTCCGCCGATCTTCGTTCGCTTTTCGTTTTGGAGGTAGTCGTGAACAGCACGCAGACCAGTGCGCTCATCGCTCCGTGCGGTGAAAAGCTGGTTGACCTGATTGTTTCTGCCGAGCGCGCCGAGGAGCTCAAGGCTCTTTCCGCCGAGATTCCCTCGATCCAACTCTCCGAGCGCGCCGCCTGCGACCTCGAGCTGCTGGCCACTGGCGCCTACTCGCCGCTCGATCGCTTCATGGGTCAGGCCGACTACGAACGCGTCATTCATGAGATGAGGCTGGCGGACGGGCATCTCTTCCCCATCCCGATCACCTTGCCGGTCGGCGACGCCGATGCCGAAGCTCTGTCGCTCGACTCGAAAGTGGCGCTGCGCAGCGCCAAGAACGAGCTGCTGGCGATCATGCACGTCGACGAGATCTACGCGTGGGATCGTCGCCAGGCGGCCAGCGAGGTGTTTGGCACCGAAGATTTTCGCCACCCGCTGGTGGCCGAGATGCAGCGCTGGGGCGATGTGAACATCTCCGGGCCCATCGAGGTTCTACAGGTGCCGCCGCACAACGACTTCCGCGACCTCCGCATGACGCCGGCGCAAACCCGGGCGCGGCTCGAGAAGCTCGGCCGCACCAACGTGGTCGCCTTCCAGACGCGCAACCCCTTGCACCGCGTGCACGAGGAGATCGTGCGCCGCGCCATCGACAAGGTAGACGGCGTGCTGCTGTTGCACCCGGTGGTCGGCATGACCAAGCCAGGCGACGTCGATCACTTCACCCGCGTCCGGACGTACAAGGTCCTGGCCGACCAGTACCTCGAAACCGACAGGGCGCTGCTGGCGCTCTTGCCGCTGGCCATGCGCATGGCGGGGCCGCGCGAGGCGTTGTGGCACACGGTCATCCGCCGCAACTACGGCGCCAACTACCTGATCGTCGGCAGGGATCACGCCGGCCCCGGCGTCGATTCCAAGGGTGTGCCGTTCTACGGGCCGTACGACGCCCAGCAGCTCGTGCAGCAGCACAGGGAAGAGCTCGGCGTCGGCGTCGCGCCGTTTCACGAGCTCGTCTACCTGGCCGACGAGGAACGCTACGAAGAGGCCAGCAAGGTTCCCGAGGGCGTCAAGACGCTCTCGATCAGCGGCACCAAGGTTCGTGAGGACTATCTGGGCGCCAGCAAGCTGCTTCCCGAGTGGTTTACCCGACCCGAAGTGGCGCAGATCCTCGGCGACGCCTACCCGCCGCGCCATCGCCAGGGCTTCTGCATCTGGTTCACCGGGCTGAGTGGCTCCGGCAAGTCGACCACCGCCGACGCGCTCACCGTGATGCTGCAAGAGCACGGCCGCCAGATAACCGTGCTCGACGGCGACGTGGTCCGCACCCACCTTTCCAAGGGCCTCGACTTCAGCCAGGAAGACCGCGACATCAACATCCGGCGCATCGGTTTCGTGGCCGCCGAGCTGGTGCGCCACGGCGGCGTGGCGATTTGCGCCGCGGTCAGTCCCTACCGGGCGACCCGCAACGACGTGCGCAACATGGTCGGGGCCGACAACTTCATCGAGGTCTTCGTCGATACGCCCATCGACGTGTGCGAGCAGCGCGACACCAAGGGCCTGTACGCCAAGGCGCGTGCCGGCGAGATCAAAGGCTTCACCGGCATCGACGATCCGTACGAGGAGCCGACATCGGCCGAGATCATTCTCGACACCGTCGCCGAGTCGCCCGAGGACAACGCGCGGTTGATCATGGAGCACTTGAGGGGTGAGCGGTTGCTGGTGGGGGGAGAAGATGCCGATGCCTCATGATTTCGACGTCATTTTCGAGATTATCCGTGAGGCAGTCAACGGCTGAGAGCTGGAAAGGGCACGGGAGAACATGCGCACCTTCCTGTTGACGGGTGGGGCGGGCTTCATCGGCTCGCACCTAGCCGAAGCCCTCTTGAAGAACGGCAACCGGGTGCTGGCGATCGACGATCTTTCCACCGGTTCGATGGACAACATCGCCGGCTCGCTCGACCATCCGCACTTCAAGTTCGCCCGCGCCAGCATTGCCGACAAAGTGGTCATGGAGCGGATGGCGTCGGAAGCCGACGTCATCGTGCATCTGGCGGCGGCGGTGGGCGTGCAGCTCATTGTCGAGCATCCCGTCCACACGATCGAAACCAACGTCATGGGCACCAAAGAAGTGCTCCAGGCGGCGCTGCGCTACAAATGCCGCGTTCTGCTGGCCAGCACGTCCGAAGTCTACGGCAAAGGCAGCAAGGTGCCCTTCGAAGAGGACGACGACGTGCTGCTCGGCGCCACGAGCCGCAGCCGTTGGGGTTACGCGGCCAGCAAGATGGTCGACGAGTTTCTAGGCTTCGCGTACCGGCGCGAGTTCGGTGTCGACGTTGTCCCTTTCCGTCTCTTCAACACCGTCGGACCGCGACAGACGGGGCAGTACGGCATGGTCGTGCCGCGGTTCGTGCGCCAGGCGATTGCCGGCCAGCCGATCACCGTGTACGGCGACGGCACGCAGCAGAGGTGCTTCTGTGACGTCCGCGATGTGGTCGAAGCGATTCTCGGACTCGCCGACCATCCCGACGCGCCGGGGCAGCTGTTCAACATCGGCAACACCGAAGAAGTGTCGATCCAACAGCTCGCCGAGCGCGTCAAGGCACTCGCCGACAGCGATTCGGAGATCATCAACGTACCGTACAGCGAGGCGTATGCGCCCGGATTCGAGGACATGGAACGCCGCGTGCCGAGCACCGAGAAGATCGAGGCGCTGCTCGGTTGGGCCCCGACCCGGTCGCTGGATCAGATTCTTGCCGACGTGATCGCCTTCGAGCGAGAGCGGCTGGCGGCTGGGGATCAAGGGCAGGGGCGACGATTGAAGCCGCCGTGCGCCAGGCCGCAACGGACGGGGAGCGATTGCCGTGCCGCATGAGCTCGACATCATCTCGGAGATCATTCGCGAAGCAGGGGACATCGTTCTCAAGCACTACGAGGCCGGCGCCACCGCCGACGAGGAAAAGGGCGGCGAGCTGGTAACCATCGCTGATCGCGAGTCCGATGTGTTCATCGTCGACGCGTTGCGACGGGCATTCCCCGACGACGAGATCGTTTCCGAGGAATCGGTGGGTGAGCTCGTGGGGGTGGGGGGTGGCGGGTCCGGTTCAGCAGATGATTCGGGGGCGCCCGGTGAGCCTGAGACGGCGCTGTCCGCCGAAGCCGTTACCGACCCGGCCATCGACATCTTTCGCGAGGATGCTTACGAGGCCGAGCAGGCGGCCGCCGCTTCCGGGGCCCGCGGCCCCGACAGCCAGCCACCTTTTCAGCTCGAGTTCACGCCGGACGCCGAGCCGCCCACCATCGACCACGCGCCGCCCCGCGTCTGGTACGTCGACCCGATGGACGGCACCAGCGACTTCGTCAAACGCAGCGGCGACTTCGTGGTCATGATCGGCCTGGCGATCGCCGGCTGGCCGGTGCTCGGCGTCGTCTATCACCCGCTCAGCGGAACCCTGTATCGTGGCGGCCACGGCATACCGGCGGAGAAGATCGCCGATGGCAAGCGCACCGAGCTACGGGTGACGGATGTATCGGATCCGGCCGAAGCGCGCCTGGTGGTGAGCCGCTCCCATACGCCTGACAACATCGTAGAGATTGCCGACAAGCTCGGCATCACACGGATGGAGAAGTGCGGCAGCGTCGGCTTGAAGGCGGCGCGGGTTGCCGAGGGTGTCGGCGAGATCTACCTGCACGCTTCGATCGGCACCAAGCTGTGGGACTCATGCGCCCCCGAGGCCATCCTGATTGCCGCCGGCGGCTCGTTCAGCGACTGTGACGGCAAACCGCTGGTGTACGACAAGAGCCGTCTGCACAACGAACGCGGGATCTTCGCCAGCAACGGGCGATTGCATGATGTTGTGTTGGAGGGTGTGAGGGGGAGCTGGTAGGGGATCCAACGTAGCCGAAGCCAGGTTAGCGAGCCGCGTCCTGCTATCGTCGAGCGATCTCGGACACCGCCACGCCGAGGTCCCGGGCATCCGGAGATGTTCCCGATTGGGCGGGACTCCACGTGCGATCGACTGCGAACGTCAGAACGGCGGCACCTCCTGTGAGCGCAGATGCAGGAATCACGACCTCAGTCCAGACAGGCTCGTTCAACGTAACGGTTCGGACTAACTCGGCGCCCCTGAAGATGTGTACCTCGACGGGGACATCTTGTATGTCCGGGTGATCAGCGCGCAGCGATATTGAGACGCCTTCGCTGAGCGTAGAGAGGGGGATACTGGCGCGGCGCCGCGTCCATCGAAAACGGCGGCCTTCGACGTCTGCTTCCCAAGCATGGAACCCGAAGCCGTCGGGCGGCAGGCTGCCTTTCCAC
>CBDCBL010000004.1:0-67443 GCA_965214245.1 Acidobacteriota bacterium | reverse complement strand
CCCGGCACGCTCGTCGCTCGGAAACGCCCAGCCTCCGCCGAACATGCTCAACCGCATCTCGGCGACGTGCCGGGCTTAGAAGTTTCCCTCCGCAACTTCCTTCAGGATCGAAAGATCCAGCTCCTTTTCCGCCACAATCTTCTTGAGCCGGACGTTCTCCTTCTCAAGTTGCTTCAGCCGCCTGGCCTGGTCGACCCTCAGCCCCCCGTACTCGCGTCGCCACCGGTAGTAGGTGTGCTCGGTGATTGCTAGCTTGCGGCAGGCATCCTTGACCGTGACCGTCGCGCCTCGGGCCAGCTCCACCTCAGCCTCCCGTAGCTTCCGTACGATCTGCTCTGCGCTGTGCCTCTTCGCCGGCATTCTAACCTCCCTTTTTCGACCCGGATCGTGAGATTACCTCTGAATCCGTTTTGGGGGGTCAGGTCAATCGTAGGAAGGGCGACGGGGCAGGCGACAGCGCACGGGAGGCAGCTCACCGTCGTCCTTGCCCCGCCGCCTACGGGGGTTCTATTCGTCCGGCAACGCCAGCGGGATCCCGAAGCTCTCGTCAACCCACGACGCAAAGCGCTCCCAGCGCGCCCAGTTCCGCGCGTGCTGCTCGGCCGGCACGGTATCGATGATCTTGCCCGTCAGCTTGGCGACCTCCGCGACAGCGAGGAACAGCACGTCGGGGTAGGCGCTCACGTCGATCTTGATTCCTTCGGGCATCAGTCGTACTCCCACCACCGCAGCGGCTCTCCGGGTTCTCGCCTTCGGCCGGCGCCGGGTCCGCGCTCAGGGTCAGCATGGTCGGCGCGGGCTCGTCTGCATCAACGCAGTTGAGCTGCGCTCCTCCGCCCGAAAGTAGCGCCTCGAGCGCGTCCCGCTCTGCGGGATCGACGCTCAACCCGTATTCCAGCTTGACCTGGATCACCCGCTCCGCGAACCACGCGCCGTGTCTGGCAGGCATCCATTCGGCGGCGTCCCGGTCGCTTTTCTGCGACCGGTTCACCGTCGGGTCCGCAATCGTGAGGTTGTCGAGGTCACTGGCAATGTCCCGGCGCCGATCGTCGGCGATGCCGCTGTCGTGCGTCTCCGCCAGCGCCACGATGTGCTCGATATCTGTCGCCGCGGTCCCGTTCGCCGTGATGTCGAACGCGATACACGAGTAGGGGGTGTAGACCTGCCCCATGTGTTTGGGCCACTTGTTAACTCATTGAATCGGTGCTGACAAGAGGTTGTTGGAGCCGGCGGAGCGGAGCGCAGCCGGTTTCAACAACACCGCTTCCGGTGCCGGAGGTCGATAGCCCAGCGAGCTGTGCGGTCGTACGCGGTTGTACTGCTGGCGCCATCTCTCGATCAGAACCTTTGCCTCCTTCAGCGTGTAGAAGATCTCCCCGTTCAGCAGCTCGTCTCTGAGCTTGCCGTTGAAGCTCTCCACATAGCCGTTCTCCCATGGGGAGCCCGGCTCGATGAACAGCGTGCCGACGCCGAGCCGGCCCAGCCAGTCGCGAACCGCCTCGGCGGTGAATTCCGGTCCGTTATCTGACCTGATGTGCGCTGGAATACCTCGATGAACGAACAGTCGTCCTAGTCGGTGAAGTACGTCCTCGGAGTTGAGCTTCCGCGTCACGTCGATTGCAAGGCTCTCCCGTGTGTACTCGTCGACGATCGTCAGCAGCCTCATAGCCCGACCGTCATGCGTCCGGTGGTGGACGAAGTCATACGCCCAGACATGATCCTTGTTCTCGGGGCGCAGTCGGATGCAGGAGCCATCGTTGAGCCACAGCCGTGCTCGCTTGGGCTGTTTCTTCGGTACTTTCAGCCCCTCGCGCCGCCAGATCCGTTGCACCCGCTTGTGGTTCACGAGCCAGCCCTCCATGCGCAGTAGCGCCGTCACTCGCCGATACCCGTAGCGGCCATACTCTCGGGCTAGGTTCACGATCCTCTCCGTCAGCACCTGCTCGTCGTCCGGTTGCCGTGGCACGTACCGCTGCGTCGTGCGCGACTGTTTCAGCACCCGGCACGCTCGTCGCTCGGAAACGCCCAGCCTCCGCCGAACATGCTCAACCGCATCTCGGCGACGTGCCGGGCTCAGAAGTTTCCCTCCGCAACTTCCTTCAGGATCGAAAGATCCAGCTCCTTTTCCGCCACAATCTTCTTGAGCCGGACGTTCTCCTTCTCAAGTTGCTTCAGCCGCCTGGCCTCGTCGACCCTCAGCCCCCCGTACTCGCGTCGCCACCGGTAGTAGGTGTGCTCGGTGATTGCTAGCTTGCGGCAGGCATCCTTGACCGTCGCGCCTCGGGCCAGCTCCACCTCAGCCTCCCGTAGCTTCCGTACGATCTGCTCTGCGCTGTGCCTCTTCGCCGACATTCTGACCTCCCTTTTTCGACCCAGATCGTGAGATTACCTCTGGATCCGTTTTGGGGGGTCAGGTCATCACGAGCAGGTGTACAACGTGGCCTGGTCGAGCGGCCGCGATCTC
The DNA here is from genome assembly GCA_965214245.1 of Acidobacteriota bacterium. Classification (GTDB taxonomy): domain Bacteria; phylum Acidobacteriota; class UBA890; order UBA890; family UBA890; genus CBDCBL01. The sequence continues at coordinate 64,979 of CBDCBL010000004.1, read as the reverse complement.
GACGCCAACGGCGACCTGTCGCCGGTGGGCGACACCGTGGACGTGGCCAACGCTACCTGGACCAACACTATCGGCGCAGCCGAGCTGATGACCGCATGGACCGACCCCGACTTCGATCCGAACGTGCGGGCCAGCTATTACGCCCGTGTGCTGGAAATTCCGACGCCGCGCGGGACCGCCTACGAGACAGAACGCTTCGGCATCACGATGTCCGACGAGGTGCCGATGACGACGCAGGAACGCGCCTACACGTCGCCCATCTGGTATACGCCGTCGAGATAACAGCTCAGTAACGGACCCGATCAGGCGCGCTGAGTTTCGACGAAAGCACTAACGCCGGCCCGAGCCGAGCCGCAGCAACCCGCCGAGCGGTGGCTTGCCGATGAACGCCTCGAACGAGCTCGGCTCGGCGGCCAGCGCGACGATCTCGTCGATTTCGATCGGGATCACGCGGCTCAGCCACTCGTAGCCGGTATCGGTAACCAGCACGTCGTCCTCGAAGGCAACTCGCGGCCCGTCGGGCGGATCGACTCCCTGTTCGATCGACAGCACCATGCCCGGGCGCAGCGGCTGCGAGTAATCGCCCTCGTCGTGCACCTCCATGCCAATGAAGTGACCTATCCCGTAGCCGTAATAGGCGTCGTAACCGCCGGCATCGCGGAGCATGTCGACAGCCACGTCGTGCAGCTCCCACCAGGTGACCCCGGGTCGCACCATCGAGATCACCGTCTTCTGCACGTCGAGCGCGACGCTGTAGAGGTGGCGCTGGCGGTCTGTGAACGTACCGTCGATCGGCAGATTGCGCTGGATGTCCGCCGAATAGTGATTGAACGCCGCGCCGGTATCGGTATGCAGCATGTCTCCCGCTGCGAAGACCGCCGCACCGGATCGCGGCACGAACTCGATCCACCCCTCGGGAACCGCGCGCTGGGCAGCGCCGCTGCCCGGCCGCTGGCGGCGCACCGAGGTGGGAAACCCCAGCGTCGCGCCCCGGTAGCGATACACGAAGTCCATCACCTCCATGATCTGCTTTTCCGTCGCCCCGGAACGCGCCGCGCGCAGCGCCTCGACGATTCCCTCGCCAGTGATGTCCACAGCGTGACGCAAATTCGCCAGCGACCAGGAGTCGTGATACAGGCGAACCACGTCGAGGATGTCGGCGGAGTCACGCAGGCTCATTTCCGGTGAAAACCGCTCGATACGTTCGAAAGTGGCCAGGCGCGCCGGCTCGGGCATCCCGAGGCGGAAGAAGCGCGGGTAGTTCAAGTAGAGAACCTTGTCGTCGGGCCCCCACGCCCGCGACAGCGCGGCGGCCAGCGGCCAGCGACGGATCTGCGTGATGCGCCAATCTCGAAAGTCGGTCATGGCTGCCGACAATTGCTGCTCGAGCTCATCGAACGGGCGGACGTCGGCGATGCCGGTGCGCCCGGAAATCGCCGCAGGATCACCCGATGTGAACATCACGACCCGGTCGACGTCGGGCTCGTCGAGGCGCCCCGCGGCCGCCGGCGCCGCCGGGATCAACAGCAGGGCCGAGTCGAGGCTGTCGAGCGCGTCGAGACCCGTCAGATAGATGAAGTCGTGGTTGTCGGAGTGCGGCACCTGGAACTCGAGGCGGCGCTCCTGGGCACGCTCTACGGAGAAGATCAACATGGCGCCCTCGGGAACCGCTTGCAGGACATGGGCGCGACGTTTCGCGAAAATTCCGCGCAGCCGGTCGGGGTCCGGGTTCTCGACGTCAAGCTCGGCGGCGATCGCCGCCTCGGCGGCGTAGTCGTAGTCGAAGGCGAGCGGCTGTTGGGCGGCGACAGGGGCCGCAAAGATCGCGGGCGTGGCGGCGACCAGAGAACAAATAATCAAGCGCATCGGACCTCCCAGGGGTACAGGTTTGCGCGGACTCTGGGCTCAACGTCGCACAACTCGAGGCGCGGTACCAGCCCGGTTTGTGGTGGAACTACGCTCCCGCCCACTCGCGCTCGCGCAACTCGCCGCGCTTGATTTTACCGCTGACCGTTTTGGGGAGCATGTCGACGAACTCGATGCGGCGCGGGTACTTGTAAGGCGCGGTCGCCGCCTTGACGTGCTCCTGGATTTCCGCGGCCAGATCATCCGACGGCTCGCATCCGTCCTTGAGCACGACGAAGGCCTTGACCAGAGCGCCGCGAACCTCGTCGGGGCTCGACACCACGGCCGATTCGGCCACGGCATCGTGCTCGAGCAGGGCGCTCTCGACTTCGAACGGCCCGATCCGGTAGCCGGCCGAGAGGATCACGTCGTCGGCGCGGCCGACGAACCACAGGTAGCCATCGTCGTCGCGAGTCGCGCGATCGCCGGTGACGTACCAGTTGCCCTGGTGTGCCGCGGCCGTGCGTTCGGGATCCTTCCAGTACTCCTTGAACAGGCCCACCGGGCGCTCGGGTGCGACGCGCACGGCGATGTCACCTTCCTGCCCCACCGGCAACTCTTGTCCACCCTCACCGATCACCCGCACGTCGAATCCCGGCGCCGGCTTGCCCATCGATCCGGGCCGTTCCTCGATGTTCGGAAAGCTCCCGACCAACAGCACGCTCTCGGTTTGTCCGTAGCCGTCGCGAATGCCGATGCCGGTGGCCCGTCTCCAGATGTCGATGACTTCAGGGTTCAGCGGCTCGCCGGCGGCCACACAATGCCGCAGGTCGACGAAGCTACGCTCGTTCAGATTTTCGCGCACGAACATCCGGTAGATCGTCGGCGCGGCACAGAAAGTGGTGATCGGGAACCGCTGCAGCAGGTCCAGCGAGCCTGCCGCGTCGAAACGATCGGTGTGGTGTACGAAAACCGCCGCCCCCATGTTCCAGGGGCCGAACAACGAGCTCCAGCCGGCCTTGGCCCACCCGTTGTCGCTGAGGTTCCAGTGCAGGTCGTCGGGGCCCAGATCGAGCCAGAACTCGCCGGTGATGCGATGGCCGAGCGGGTACGAAGCGTGCGTGTGCAGCGTCATCTTGGGGAATCCGGTTGTGCCCGATGTGAAGTAGAGGATCGCGGTTTCGTCGCTGCGCGTGTCGGCGGCCACGAACTCTTCCGGCAATTCCGCTACCAGTTCTTCGTAAGGGCTCCACCCCGGCACGCCGGCCCCGACGACAATTTTGGCGCGCACTCCGAGGCACTCGTCGATCACCGTGTCGACCTCGGCGATCAGGGAGGCGTCGGTCACAATGCACGCGGCCTCGGACGCCTCGATCCAGTAGGCGATGTCTTTGGCCGTGAGCTGCATCGTTCCCGGGCAGATGACGGCGCCCATGCGCAAGCAGGCAAGGTTGAACACCCACCACTCGATCACCCGCGGCAGCAACACCATCACGACGTCACCTCGACCGACGCCGTGGTCGGCGAGCAGCCGGCAGGCACGCTGCGAATCACGACGCAAGCCGGCGAAGGTGCGGCGAACCTCGTTGCCGGAATCGTCGACCCAAACCATGGCGAGTTTGGCGGGATCTTGTCCCCACTTGTCAAAGACGTCGCGCGCGAAGTTGAAGCGCTCCGGAACTTCGAGCGAGAACCCGGCGCGCGTTGACTCGTAGTCGTCCATGTCAGCGCGATGGCATCAGGTCACTCGTCGGGCCACGCCAATGTATCGACGGTGGGCGACAGTAACGCTAGTGCGTCGCCTCGGCCTCCGCGTTCTCGTCCTCGGCAACAAGGGAGGCGATCGAACGACGTGCCGGAGCGTCGCCGCCTTCTTCGGCGGGTGCTTCCTCCGCCGCGTCAGCGGGCGGCGGCGGGGGTGCCGCTGCTTCGGGCTGTGGCGCTGCGGCCACGGGCGCAGGCTGCGGCGGACCGGAATCCGTGATGCCGGCCTCGTCGAGCGCCTGACGCGCACTCGAGAGATGCGGCAGCATCAGCTCATACTCCTGTATGAGCTTCTCGAGCTCCGCCTTCTTGGTCTCGAGATCGCCGATCAGCGACTCGAGCTTACCCCTACCCTCACCCATATGTGGGCCGCCTCATGCTTCTAGATAAAAACTTCCATCCCATCAGCATACATCAACGGCCGACAGAAATGCCTATTCTAATCAGCAGTCCCGGCGACAATAAGTCAACTTTTGAGCGTTGTAAAGAGTAAAAAGAACTAAAAGTCATTATTACGCTGTTATACGTATATACAACTAGCTAAACGCGCCACAAGGAAGTTCACCGAACTTCACTCTCCCGGTCGCCACAGGGGCTCGTCGACATCGGCTTGCAAGTTCTCGTAGCGTGCCATCACGAAGAGCGCGTCGGACAACCGGTTCAGGTACGGAACCACATACTCGCCGACATCCTCCGCTCGCGACAACGTGATCACGCGGCGCTCGGCGCGCCGACACACCGCGCGCGCCACTTGCAACACCGCTGCCCCGGGCGATCCGCCCGGCAGGATAAAGTTTTCCAGCGGGCCAACGGCGTCGTTCAGCTCGTCGATGAGCGCTTCGAGCTCTTCGACGTGGCGAGCCGCGATCCGGTGCACGTGAAACTCCGGCTTCTCGCTCTCGGGCGTCGCGAGGTCACCCCCCAGATCGAACAGCTGATTTTGGATCACCGGCAGGGCATCGTCGAGACGTGCGCACAGGCCGACGCTGTGTGCCTGGCCAACGAACGCGTTGAGCTCGTCGACGTCGCCGTACGCCTCGACCCGCGGCGAGTCCTTCTCGACCTCGCTGCCGGCACCGAGACGCGTCGTCCCGCCGTCGCCGGTGCGTGTGTACAACTTGGTCAACCTGGCCATGGTCGGTCCCCTTTCCCTCGCAGGTCGTGGTGAAAGTGTGATGGATCTGGCGCCTGGGTATTGTAGTCGAGCAGCTCGCCGACTTGCGGCCTCCAATCAGATACAGTTGCGCTGCCATGAGCCGCAGCCGGACACGGAAAGTACTCCTCTGCGCCGTATTGACGGTGGTGGCGATCGCGGGCTGCTCGCCGCCCCGGCCCGGCGAGGATGTCATCGTGCTCGCCGCCGCCAGCACCATCGACGCCCTGGAGGCCGCCGCGGACGACTTCCGTGAGCGCCACGGGATCGGCGTGGTGCTGAGCTTCGGTGCCACCTCGACCTCGGCCCGCCAGATCGTCGCGGGCGCTCCCGCCACGCTACTGCTCGCCGCCAGCTCCGAGTGGGCGAACTTCGTCGAGCAGCGCACCGAAGTAGCCGACCGCACCACGCTGGTCGGCAACGAGCTGGTGGTTGTGGTAACCCCCGGTGCTCGTCCGGCGGCAACCGACGCGGCCGGCGTACTGGCAAATCCCTACGCCATCGAGCGGATTGCTCTGGCGGACCCGGGCTCTGTGCCGGCAGGCATCTACGCCCGCGAAGCTCTGCTCAACTTGAACATTTGGGATCAGCTGCTTCCGCGGCTCGTACCGACCGTCGATGTCCGTGCGGCGCTGGTTCTGGTGATCAATGGAGAGGCCGACGCAGCAGTTGTTTACGCGAGCGACGCCGCCAGCACCGACCACGTCCGGGTGGCTGCGGCGCTGGACGCCGGCTTGCACGACCCGATCGAATATCCTCTACTGCTGCTTGCCGGCGCGAACGCAGCGAGCCGCCAGTTTTTTGACTTTCTGGTTTCCGAGGAGGGACGGGCCCATTTTCTCTCTCGTGGATTCAGCCCAACCAAACCGTCGCCCAAGTAACCAGTCGGCCGTAGGCCGGCACGGCGCCCGCTCCGAGATCCGCCGATGGGTTTGAGCTCCACAGAATGGGCAGCCGTCAGCCTCAGTTTGCAGGTGGCGTTGTGGGCGGTTGCCTTGTCGCTGCCGTTCGGCATCCTGCTCGGCTGGTTGCTGGCCCGGCGGTTGTTTCGCGGCAAGTGGATCGTCGAGACGCTGGTCAACTTGACCCTGGTCTTGCCACCCGTCGTCACCGGATATGTCCTGCTACGGATCCTCGGACGTGAAGGTTTGATCGGCGCCTGGCTCGAGCAAACGCTAGGCGTACGGATCGCATTCACATGGTGGGCCGCGGCGCTGGCGAGCGCGGCGCTGGGCTTCCCTCTCATGGTCCGCGCGATTCGTCTGGCCTTCCAGGGCGTTGATCCGCGACTCGAAGAAGCAGCCCGCTCGCTCGGTGCTCGACCTGTCGACGCCTTCTTGTCGGTCAGCCTGCCGCTGGCGCGACCCGGCATCATCGCGGGAGCCGTGCTGGCGTTCGCCCGCAGTCTCGGAGAATTCGGTGCGACGATCACGTTCGCGGGCAATATTCCGGGCGTGACCCAAACGCTGCCGCTGGCCGTGTTCTCCGAGATGAATCGGGCCGGGGGCAGCAACACGCGGCTGGTCGTCGTGGCGGTCATCCTGGCGGCCGGAGCATTGGCGGCGAGCGAGTGGCTCGAACGCCGCGCCGGCACGACACCGTGAGCCGACTGGAAGTGGTTTGCAAACGCCGCTTCGCCAGCGGCTTCTCTCTCGACGCAGCATTCATCACCGAACACCGAACGACGGCTCTGTTCGGACCATCGGGCGCCGGCAAGTCGTCGTTGCTCATGGCCATCGCCGGGCTGCTCAGGGCGGACGAGGCGCGTATCGTTTGGAACGATCGCGTGCTGACCGACACCTCGGTGCGAGTCGCCTTGGCTCCGGAGAAACGCAGGCTCGGCGTGGTCTTTCAGGATCAGCGCCTGTTTCCTCACCTTTCGGTCGAACGGAATCTGCGCTTCGGTGAGCGCCGCCGCCATGAAAGCGACGCCCCGGCGGCACCGTTCGACAGGATCGTCGGCGTGCTCGACCTGGAACCGCTGCTCGGCCGCCAACCGTCGACGCTGTCGGGCGGCGAGCGCCAACGGCTCGCGCTCGGCCGCGCCCTGATGAGCGGACCAGAGCTCCTGCTCCTCGACGAGCCAGTCGCCGCCGTTGATGAGCCCCGCCGCAACGCGATTCTGAGTTACGTCGATCGCGTGGCACACGAATGGAACCTGCCGATGCTGTACGTGAGCCACCACCGGGCCGAGGTCCAGCGTCTTGCCGATTGGGTGGTGTCCGTCGATGCCGGTCGTGTTGTCGAAACCGGCCCGCCGGATCAAGTGCTCGGCACCGAGGGCGTGCTTGCCGCCGGAGAGGCGGTCAATCTGATGCGATTGGAAAACATTGCCGCCGACGGCGGCACGTGGACGGGCGCGGTGGCGAGCAGCGACGGAGACCTCCGTATGAGCCTGCCGGCAACGAGCGCCGCACCCGGCGACTCGGCATTCGTTCAGTTCGCCGCTTCCGACGTCATGCTGGCGAGTGGCGAGGTCGGCGAGCTCTCGGCCCGCAACCGGCTGCCGGCAACAGTAGTGGATCTGGTGCCCCGAGCCGGCCGCGTGTTCGTGGCCGTCCAGGTTTTCGAGCAGCGGCTGTGGGCCGAGCTCACGAGCGACGCGGTGGACGATCTCGGGCTCGCGCCCGGCACTCCGGTAACGTGTCTGATCAAGAGCGCCGCATTGCGACTGCTTGAATGAGGCGAAACGAACCGCAATGAATGCGCTGCGGCAACCCCTCCGACGGGTACTGTCAAGTTAACTCGAAATTGGCCAAGGATCGCGCTGCGTTTAGGACCGCCCGGCGACGAACCTCGTCATGAAGTAGAGCGACGCTCCGGCAACCAGCGCCAGCCCACCGCCCTGCAGGTCGTCCCAGCTCGCGTTTGCCAGAATCACGGCGCTGACCAGGAGGGCGAGCCCGGGAACCAGGAACCCGCCCGGCAGCTGGAAAGAACCCTCCGGCGCTGCGACGCGACGACGCAAGACGGGGATAGCGGCGCACGTAGCCATGTAAAAAACGATCCGCGCCACCGCACTCAGCGTCGCCAGCTGCGCGAAACTACCCGAATAGGCGAGCACCAAGGCCACCCCCGCGTACACCATGATCGACGAGTCCGGGGTCCGAAAGCGCCGGTGCACGTGCGCGAAGAAGGCGGGCAGCTGCGCCTTTTCTCCCAGCGCGAAGGTCACGCGCGGTCCCGCCAGCATCGCCCCGGCGTTGCTGCCGGCGATCGACAGAAGTCCGCCGACGGCGATCAGCGTACCGAACAGCGGTCCGGCGAACGCCTCCCCCGCATCGGCCAGCGGCGTCGTCGAGGTGTCGAGTCCGTCGAGCGTACCCGCCACGACGAGCTGCACGAGAAAATAAACTGCAAAGACGATGCCGATTGTGAGCAGCAGCGCCCGCGGCGCGTCGCGCCGCGGCGAACGCGCCTCGCCGGCAGGGATGCTGATCAGCTCGTAACCACCGAAGGTGAACATGAGCATCAGAACAGCGGCGCCGAACGTCCCCTCGCCAGCGCTGAGGTCGAACATCCCTTCGAAATTCGCCGGCTCGATGAAAAAGACACCGACCACAATAAAAAAGAACAGGGGCGCGAGCTTTGAAACCGTGAAGAAGTTGATCGCCAGCGAGCCGTAGCGGACACCGGCAAGGTTGATCGTGGCCAGCACCACGATGATCACGGTAACCACCGCCAGGCGGCCCGGGCCACCGGTCGCCGGCGCCCAGAAGCGCCCGACATAGAGCGCAAAGGCGTTGGCCAATGCGGCCTGGGACACCACGCGCGTGACCCACATCATCCAGGCAACCTCGAAGGCGACGAACGGACCGAACGCGGTTCGCGCGTAGGCATACGGGCCGCCGGCCTCACGAAAACGGGTGCCAGCCTCGGCGAAGCACAGCACGATCAGCGCGTTCGCCACACCCGCAGCGACCCACGGCAAGAGACTCGGAGCGATGCCCACAGTCAGAGCGACGGTCGCGGGCATGATGAAGATGCCGCTGCCGATGACCTGGTTGACACCGACCGCCGTCAGGTCCCAGCGTCCCAGTGCCCGGACCAACCCGGGCTGCGATTCGTCCGCAACGTTGGCGGATCCGGGTTCAGCTTGTCCCACGACGTCCTCGTGTCTGTCTGATGCGTGTGGCCGGCAAACGTACCCGTTGCCGCGGCCGGCGCCGGAGGCCGTCTCGCCCGGCGGCGCGTTGGTAACAGCGGCGACCCCCGGTAGTCAAGTCCGTGTCCTTGACCTGGCACCCGGAACACGGTTCATTTGGGACTTGATCCCCTCAAACTTGACGCTGGGAGAACTGTCGATGCATCGACTCCTTACGATCCCCAAGAGAACCCTGAGCCGGGATGGTGCCGCGCTCGGGCGTACCGCTGGGTTATTGGCGATTGCGCTCGTCGTGTCGCTGGCCTCGGTCGGGCAATCGGCCGTTGCCGCGCCACAGCGGCGTTCCGCCTACGCCATCACCGGCGCCACGGTTGTTACCTCGCCCGGCAACGTGGTCGAAAACGCCACCGTCGTGCTGCGCAACGGCTTGGTCGAGGCAGTCGGAACGGGTGTTCCGGCACCCGCCGACGCTCGCATCATCGACGCCTCCGGCATGACTGTGTACGCCGGCTGGATCGATTCGTTCGCCGAAGTGGCGATCGCGCCGGATCCACCGTCACAAGGCGCGGCGCCACAGGCCGCGACCCGAGGCGGCGGCCGCGGCCGCGGCGGCCAGCAACAGGCGATACAGGACCTGGAGCTCGGCGCGCCCGGCGTAAATGCCCGCGTCCGCTCCTTTTACGACATGTCCGAACATCTCGATGGCGAAGACGACGGCATCAACGAGCTCCGCGACGCCGGTTTCACCGCCGCCCTGGTGATTCCGCAGGACGGCATCTACCGCGGCAAGAGTGTGCTGATCGCCCTGCGGCAGACCGATCCGGAGGACATGATCATCGGCAGGGACGTCACTCAAGCGATCGGCTTTTCGACCGGCGGCTTCGGCAGGGGTTATCCGTCGTCGGCGATGGGCGTCGTGTCGCTGATCCGCCAGGTTCTGCTCGACACACAGCGCGCCGCAACCTGGGAGTCGAGCTTCGAGCGCGATCCAGCGGGCATCCAGCGACCGGAGAGCAACGAGGCACTCGCGGCGCTACAACCGGTGCTGGCCGGTGACCAGCAGGTCATCTGGGACGCCACCAACACGCGCATGGCCAAGCGGGCGATCAACATCTCGTCGGAGTTCGGCATGCAAACGATCATCAAGGGCAACGGCAACGAGTACGAAATGGCCGGCGAGCTGGCCGATGCCGGCTTCCCGGTGATCGTGCCCGTCGACTACCCTGACAGACCGGCGGTCGGCGAAGACGATGAAGAAGACGCCGCCATCGGCCTCGAAACGCTGCATCGCTGGGCCGACGCGCCCGGCAACGCGGCGGCGCTCGAGGCGGCCGGCATTACGTTCGCGTTTACCAGCGACGGCGTGAGCCCGGAAGATTTCGCCGCCAACGTCCGCAAGGCCATCGACGCCGGCCTGTCGCCCGATACGGCACTGGCCGCGGTAACCACGAATCCGGCGCGCCTGCTGGGCGTCGATTCGATTCTCGGCACTATCGAGCCCGGCAAGATCGCCAACATCGTGGTGGCCAGCGGCGCGCCGTTCGCCGAGGACACCGAGGTCCGTCACGTGTTCGTCGACGGCGTGCACACGGAGATCGAAGCCGATCCCAAAGGTGAGCCCGACGCCAGCCCCGCCGAGGCCCTCAGCTTGAATCACGGAGGTCAGCAATGATGTACCTAACGAAAACACTTCGCGGCAGCATTGCCCTCGGCGTTGCGCTCCTGCTAATCGCCCCCCTCGCGGTTGCCCAGGGGCAGCGCCCGATGACCGAGCTCACCTGGGAAACGGCCGAGGATCCCGGCGTGATTCTGGTCCGCAACGCGCGCATCTGGACGCAGGCGGACGCCGGCATCCTCGAGAATACCGACATGCTGTTGCGCGACGGCAGCATCGCCGACATCGGCCCCGGCATCTCGGCCCCGGCCGGCGCGATGGTCATCGACGCCACCGGCATGCAGGTGACGCCGGGCATCATCGACGCCCACAGCCATACCGGCGCCGACAGCATCAACGAAGGCTCCAACAGCGTCACCGCCGAGGTCAGTATCGAGGACGTCCTCAACCCGAGCACCACACAGTTCTATCACCAGCTCGCCGGCGGCCTGACCTCGGCCCAGATCCTGCACGGCTCGGCCAATTCCATCGGCGGTCGGTCGGCCATCATCAAGCTGCGCTACAAGGTCGATGACCCGGTGGACATGCTGTACACGGGCATCACGCCGACCATCAAGTTCGCGCTCGGCGAGAACGTCAAGCGCAACCCGACGCGCTACCCCAACACCCGGCAGGGCGTCGAGCAGACGATTCGCGGCGCCTTTATCGCAGCGCAGGACTACCGGGCCGAGTGGGCCGAATACAACGCGCTCACCGAGCCCGAGCGTGAGCGCCGCGTGCCGCCGCGCACCGACTTGCAAATGCAGACGCTGGTCGAGATCCTCGAGGGCGAGCGCAAGGTCCATTCGCACTCGTACCGACAGGACGAGATTTTGATGCTGATCCGGGTCGCCGATGAGTTCGGCTTCCAGATCGGCGCCTTCCAGCACGTGCTGGAAGGCTACAAGGTCGCCCATGAGATCGCCGCGCACGGCGCCGGCGCCTCGACGTTCTCCGACTGGTGGGCGTACAAGATCGAGGCGTACGACGCGATCCCGTACAACGGCGCCATCATGCACGACGATGGCGTCGTGGTGTCGTTCAACAGCGACAACGGCGACCTGGCCCGGCGCCTGAACCTCGAAGCTGCCAAGGCGGTGAAGTACGGCAGCCTTGCGGAACCGGACGCGCTGGCGTTCGTCACCATCAATTCGGCGATTCAGCTCGGTATCGACGATCGGGTGGGCTCGCTCGAGGTCGGCAAAGACGCCGACTTCGTCATCTGGACCGGCAATCCGTTGTCGGTGTACTCGCGGGTCGTCAGCACCTTCATCGAGGGCCGCAAGGTTTTCGATCGCGAGCTCGACCTCGAAATGCGCGCCAATATCGTCGCCGAGAAAGAACGTCTGATCGCGCTGGCGCGTGCCGAGGCCGAAGCCGAGGCGGCTGAAGCCGAGGCAGACGAGCCAGACGAGCCAGAGGAGGCAGACGAGTTGGGGCCGATCAGCCCGAATCCGCCGGCCATCCCCCTCGACTATCGCGCCAGTATGTTGCCCGATGCGGGCACCATCGCCATTGTCGGGGCCACCGTCCACACGGTCGCCAACGGCGACATCCAGAATGGCGTCGTCGTCATTGAGGGCGGGCGCATCACGGACGTCGGCGGCCCGAACACGTCGATCCCCAGCGATGCGGCGCGCGTCGAGGCCTCCGGTCGGCACCTCTATCCGGGCATGATCGCCACCAGCTCCAACCTCGGCCTCACCGAGATCGGCAGCGTCGGCGAGGGCAACGACGTGACCGAGCTGGGCGACTTCAACGCCAACATCCGCGCCGAAGTGGCCGTCAACCCCGAGTCGGCGGCAATTCCCGTAACACGGGCCAACGGCATCACCCACGCGATCACGGTGCCCGGCGGCGGCTTGATCCGCGGCACCAGCGCCCTGCTGCGGCTCGACGGCTGGACCTGGGAGCAGCTCACGGCGGTCGCCCCAACCGGGCTGCACATTCAGTTCCCGTCGTTCCGTTCCGGTGGCGGCCGCGGCTTCGGCGGCTTCGGCCGCGGCGGTGGCGGCGGCAATACCGAGGAACGGGCGCGCGAGCAAATCGCCCGCATCGACGCACAACTCGACGAGGCGCGCGCCTACGCCAAGGCCAAGGCGGCCGAGGCCGAGGGCGGGCCCCGCTACAACCGCGACACGCGGCTCGAGGGCAATCTATCGGCACTCGACGGCGACAGCCCCGTTTTCCTGCACACCGGCGACGTAAAGAGCATCCGCGAGGCGGTGCGCTGGGGCCGTGAGCAAGGATTCCGGATCGTCATCGTCGATTCCGGCGACGCCTGGCGGGTGGCCGACTTCCTCGCCGAGCACAACGTGCCGGTGATCGTCGGCAGCATCCTGGCGGGCGCTTCGGGCGCCGACGCGCCTTACGACGACTCCTACACCCGTGCCGCTAAACTGGTCGAAGCCGGCGTCAAGGTGGCGATCGCCGGCACCGGCGGCCTTGGTAGCGGCGCGACCAACCTGCGCAGCATGCCGTATCACGCCGGCGTCGCCGCCGGGTTCGGACTGCCCAGGGACGAGGCGCTCAAGAGCGTCACGCTCAACGCCGCCGAGATCCTCGGCGTCGACGCCGATCTCGGCTCCATCGAGATCGGCAAGAGCGCCAGCCTCGTGCTGACCGATGGCGACATCCTCGAGATCCGCACCCACGTGCTGGGCGAGTGGATCGACGGCCGTCCCGTCGACCTGTCGAGCAAGCACACCATGCTGTGGGAGAAGTATCGCGACCGGCCCAAGCCGCTGACCTCGCAACAATAGAGAGAGCACACAGAAAAAGGGGGGGCGGTCCACCGGGACCGACCCCCGTTTTCTACCTGCGAGATAATTGGTGAGATAGTCCGCAGCGGGCCCGCTTTCAGAAGTTCGCCGCCTCCTCGCGCGGCCACACGTTGTCGCTCGGGTCGCGATCGGGGAAACGACCGAACGGATCGAAGGTGATCTTCTCGATTGCCCGCCCGCCGAAGTCGAGCTCGGCTTCGAACGTACGGCCAAGGACCGTACGCACGACCATGCTAGCGCTCCTTGCCATCTTCGATCTCGCGGGCGACGCGGTCAAGCACCGACACCACCTGGCGACCGGCACGGTAGGCATCGTCGAGCTTGCGGCGTTGCGCCGGCGTCAGGTTGTTGGTGTGCAACGCGCCGCGCACGGCAAACAGCAGCTCGGTAAGCGGCTCGTTGAGGGCGTACTCGATGCGATTGAGCGCGTCGATCTCGCCGTCGCGCGCGGCGGCGTTTTCCTTGTGGCGGAAGCGGCTCGTCATGCGCGGCGCGAACTCGAGATCGCGCGCCAGAAATACCGTCCAGATTCCGAAGCCCAGGCTGAGGATAATGAATGCCCAGAGCACGGGCGTCTGAAAAACGGTGTCAGCGAGCCGTTCGGGCAGGACGCTGAACTCGCTCAGGAAGAACATCACCATGAAGGTGACGTGCAACGTCAGGAGGATCCCTCCGGACACGACCATGACGTAGGGCCGTTGCAGGTCGGGAAGATCGTTGAACAAATGGCGCCGCCAATGATGCACGAGCAGCAACATGTTCGCGGTCCACACCCCCACCGTCACGGTGCCCATCACCAGCGCCTGTGTTTCCATCTGTCCTCCCCGGGCCGCTGCGGGCCCCGCGCGCCGCTCCTGTGCGCATTTGCCTACCGCGCAGTCTAGCAGGCCGTGATGGAAGTGTGACGGGTCTGGTTACCACCACACTCCCACCATGGCCTGCTGGACGAAGCTGGGTTACACTGCCACCTTGAAACCCTCAACAATGCCTCGTAAATCCGCTACTGGCAGGTGTTTGCACACAGGGCGAAGATTCGCGTAGGGCGAAAAGGCTTTCCCGGTTAATCAGCACAGACTAAAATTGCTTTTAGAATAGTTTTACTAATTTTTTCTGTGGCTGGATAGGCAACTGTGACTAGCTTTATGGCGCTTCACGGTACTAACCATATTCTTGTGGTCGACGATGAGTCCGACGTGCGGGAACTGCTGCGTAAGTTCCTGACGCGGCAGGGCTATGAAGTCGACACGGCGAGCGACGGGATGGCGGCGATCGAAGCGATTCGTGACAACCATCCGGACATCGTTCTCCTGGATATCCGTTTACCCAAAGTCGATGGGCTCTCCGTGCTCAGACGTCTACGTGATGACGCCGATGACGTGGCCATCATCACGATGTCGGGCATCGCCGACGAAGAGACGGCACGGCAGAGCCTCGAGCTCGGGGCGGCCGACTTCATTACGAAACCGTTCAACTTGCCGTACCTCGAAACCAGCCTGCTGGCGAAGCTGATCCTCCTCGAGAGCTAACCCGGACTTCTCGAAGTCCGGATTCAGGCCCCGGGAGGTTGGGGACCGCAGCTTCGCCGGCGGCGGGGTTGTCTCTGCCGCGCTCTACGGCACCAGCACGGCGGCCGCTTCGAGACGTGATTCCTTCATATCGAGCAACGCTCGATTGGCGTCTTCCAGCCCGTAGACCTGTACGGTCGTCGTCACCGGTATCTCGGCCGCAACCTCGAGAAACTCACGCGCGTCCCGGAACGTGAGATTGGTGACGCTGCGCAGTGTGCGTTCTCGGTAGAGGTGCTTCCGGTAGTCGAGCTCCGGGATCGCATCCATGTGGATTGCGTTGATCGCCACCGTGCCGCCCGGTGCCAGCGCCCGCAGCGCCTCGCGCACGATCCAGCCGACAGGAGCGAAAACAACCGCCGCGTCGAGCGGCTCGGGGGGCAATTCCTCGGCGCCACCCGTCCAGACAGCCCCCAACGTTTCGGCAAGATCGCGGTGCTGTGGTCCGCGCGTGAACACGAAGACCTCACAGTCCCAATGTCGCGCCACCTGAATCGCCAGGTGCGCCGACGCCCCGAAACCGTAGAGTCCGAGCTTGCCGCCGGGTTCGATTTCCGAAAGCCGCAGCGATCGATAGCCGATCATTCCGGCACAAAGGAGGGGTGCCACGTCGGTATCCGAAAAGCCGTCGGGCAAAGGAAACACCGCCTCCGCGGCCGCCACCGCGTACTCAGCGTAACCACCATTCACGTGATACCCGGTGAACTCGGCGTCGACGCACAGGTTCTCCCGGCCGCTGGTGCACAGAGAACACGACCCGCAAGCCTTTGCCATCCAGGCCACCCCGACACGCTCACCGATGCGCCCGCCGTCGGTGCCCTGCCCTACAGCATCGATCACCCCGACGATCTGATGACCGGGGATGAGTGGGCCGACGATCAGCGGCAGATCGCCCTCGACGATGTGCAGATCGGTGCGGCAGGCACCGCACGCCTTTACGCGCAAACGCACCTCGCCGGGACCCGGCTGCGGCTCTGCCACGTCCTCGAGGCGCAGCGGCGCCTCGCTTATCGGAGCCGGCGTGTGGAGCAATGCTGCGCGCATGGTTATTGTGGCGGCTGGAGCAACAGCGTCACAGCAATCCTATATCGCCTGCGGCGCGCTGCCTCGCATCTGCCCCACGGTGCCCGTAACGGCACCCCCGGGAGTTTTCCAGCACCCTGTTAACCATGAGCCTGGCCAGTTCGATCCTTCTGAAGATGTCGGAGTCGGAGGCGTGGAAGCGCCGCCTGACGCGATTCTCGGCGACGCGCCGGGTGGTGAGCCGCTTCATGCCCGGCGAGGAGCTCGACGACGCCCTGGCAGCAGTTCGCGAGCTCAACGCCAAGGGGATGACGGCGACGCTCAACCCTGTGGGTGAGCACGTCCACGACGAGGCCGAGGCGATTGCCGCCACCGATGAATACGTCCGAATCGTCAACGGCATCAGTGCCGCCGGGGTCGCAGCCGGCCTTTCGCTAAAGCTGTCGCTCGTCGGTTTCGACGTCGACGAAGCGCTGGCCGAGCGCAACGTGACCCGCATCATCGAAGCGGCGGAGGCCGCCGGCATGTTCGTCCGTATCGACATGGAAAGTGCCGCGTACGTCGACTCCACACTGCAGATCTACCGGCGCCTGCGCGGCCGTTTCACGGACGTCGGCGTGGTGATTCAGTCATACCTGCGCCGTAGCGCCGACGACGTCGACCGGCTGGCCAGCCAAGGCGGCTCGGTGCGATTGGTCAAGGGCGCCTACCAGGAGCCCCCTGACCTCGCCTTCCCCGCCAAGAAAGACGTCGATGCCAACTTCATCGCGCTGCTCGAGCGCATGCTCGCCGACGATGCCCGGGCGATGGGAGCTCAGGTTGCGGTCGCGACGCACGACGCGAACATCGTCGAGACCACCAAGCGCCTGATCAAGGAGCAGCAGATCGATTCGGGCGTGGAGTTTCAGATGTTGTACGGCATCCGCCGCGACCTGCAGGAATCGCTGCTCGCCGAAGGCTATCCGGTGCGCATCTACGTCAGCTATGGAAAGGCGTGGTACCCGTGGTTCATGCGGCGGTTGGCGGAAAGGCTGGCCAATCTCTTTTTCTTTTTCCGGCATATGTTCAGGTAGTAGGCCCGCTACACCCTACGTAAACACTGCCGCCAGCAGGTAAATCACGCCCAATCCCCCCAAAGCCATCGCCACCCGCTTCGCTCCCAGCGGCTGTGTGGTCTCCCAGCGGAAAAGCAACCCGTTGGCGCCGAACGCCACCGCGCCGCTGAGCAACAAGACACCGAGCGATACCCACTGCTGGCCCAGCATCTCTCCCTGCACCATCACACCGCGCAGCGCATCGACCAGGTAGGTCGTGGGCAGGATTCGGCCGAAAGTCTGCAGCCAATCCGGGAGCATCTGGATCGGCAGCGCCGCCCCCGACAGAAAGACCATCGGGAAAAACAGCAGGTTGCCGATGGCCGGCGCCGAGCGCATGTCCTTGGCCATGCTGCCCATGATCAGCCCGAGCGGCACGAAGGCCACAACGCCGAACAACAGCACCGCCCCGACGACAGCCAGCGACGCGCCGAAGTCAACCTCTAAAATCAACCAGGCGATCAAGCACTGGAAGATCAGTGAGAACGCGACGGTGATCAGCGAGCGGATCGAGTTCGCCGCGACGATGGTCAACGCGCTTGCCGGCGTTACCCAGAAACGCCGCAGAATCCCCTGCTCGCGTTCCGAGACAAGCGTGTAGGAAGCGCCGAAAAAGCTCCCCGAGAAGGAGGTGATGGTCAGCAAGCCGGGCAAAGCGCCGCTCACCCCGCCGAGTGCGTTGCGGTAGATCAAAGCGAAGAGAAAGAGCCACACCTGCGGAAACGCCAGCGTCCACAACAGCGCCGCTCGCGAGCGTATCGTCTGCAGCAGGTAGGCCCGGCTGAGCTCGAATACGCCACGGACAGCGCTCATTCGCCGCCTTCCTCCCCCTCGATCTCCGGATCATCGACCAGCTCGAGGTACACGTCTTCGAGAGTCGGCCGGCGCATGTTCAAGTCGGTGAGGGTGACGTCCTGGGTTCGCAGCACCTCGCCCAGCGCCACGACGACGGCGGCGGGATCGTTGGTCGCGAACCGGTACCGGCTGCCCTCCTGCCCGTCCGGCTCGGCGCCGACCTCGATGAGCGAAGCGGGGTCGAAACTACCGTCGACGTGCAGATCGATGGTCGACTTGCCCTCCGACAACCCGAGAAGCTCCACGGGCGTGCCATCGGCAACCACGGAGCCACGATTCAAGATGACGACGCGGTGGCACAGTTTCTCTGCCTCCTCGATGTAGTGCGTGGTCAGGATGACCGTGCGACCGCGGTCTCTGAGATCGAGAATAATGTCGTGCAGCTGCCGTCGTGCGGCCGGGTCGAGGCCCGACGTCGGCTCGTCGAAGATCAACAACTCGGGATCGTGAATCAGCGCCATGCCGATGGCGAGCCGCTGCTTCTGGCCGCCCGACAGGTTACGGGTGAGCTCCTTGGACTTGCCACCGAGGTGAACCCGCTCCAGTATCTCCTCGACCGGCAGCGAGCTGTCGTAGAAGGCAGCGAACAGGCGCAGCACTTCGAAAGGCGTCAGGTCATCGGGTATGTGCGTGGCCTGCAGCTGCGCGCCGATCCGCTGTCGTAGCGCCCGGCTGTCGCGGGTCGGATCGACGCCGAGCACCGTCACCTCGCCGGCAGTAGGCGCGCGCAGCCCCTCGAGGATCTCGACCAGCGTGGTCTTGCCGGCGCCGTTGGGACCGAGGAGGCCGAACACTTCGCCGGCCTCGATATCCAAATTCACACCCTTGAGCGCCTCGATGGCACCGTAGCTCTTGGTCAGCGATCGGATTCGAACGGACATCGGGAGCGGAGGTTACCATCGAACCGGAGGAAACGGAGACGCGGCAACAATCAGGACATCGCCGCCATCTGGGCGGGTGGCGGCTCCGGCACTCCGGGGGCTGTGCCCGCACCGGGGTCGTAGCGTCGCACGGCCAGATAGATGCCGCCTAGCCCCGCTACGATCGCCGCAAGCCAGATCAGAAAGCCAACGTAGGGAATCTGCGTCAAGAAGTAAAAGAGCACGAGCCCGAGAGCGAGCGAGGCGTAGGCCGACGGCTCGGTGCCAACTCGAGCGGTGCGCAGCAACCAATCACCAACGGTCTGCGCCGTCACCAGGCGGGCGAGATAGACGGCAATCAGATACACGGTCATGCTGATCACGCCCAGCGGGATGGTGACCAGAAGGATCATCGCGAGGATCGCTGCTGCAGGCACCACCACCGCGACAACGAACCCGAAGCCGAGCCCCAGCGCCGGCTCGCTGGCCAGCAATGCCGCCGGCTTGCGGGCCGCTTCGCCGCCTACCGCAAGAAACAAGGCGCCGGCGAGGAAGCTGGCCAGGAACCACCAGATTCCCCACGCGAAGCTCCACAGGCTGAACCAACCCTGAGCCTCTTCCACCGCCGATGCGAAGGGATCGTCCTCGTCGTCTTGCGGCACGACGTGCTGCGTCTCGCCGGCAACCTGGGCTGCCGGGTCTACCGTCGCCTGGCGCGGCGATTCATAGCGCAGATCGCCCTCGATAACGGCGTTCGGGCCAAGTTCCAGCTCGCCAGCTTCGATGCGTACGTCGCCGGCGATCGGGCCATCGATGATCACCGCACCGGCGGCGTAGATGATGGGCCCGCCGATGTGGCCTTTGATGGTCAGCGCTCCGGAGCTGCCGTGGATGGCGCCGCCGACGCTCCCTGTTTCGGCGATCGTCAGGTCGGCAACAAACGCGTAGAGGTCGCCCTCGATCGTACCGGAGACGCTGCCCGTCTGCGCGAGCATGAAAACGTCGCCGCCGATCCACCCGTCAGGACCGATCACGACCTTCTGGCCGCCCATGAAAGCGTTGTCGGCAATGTCTCCGGACATCGTCGGCAACCAGCCCCACAGGAAAAGATCGTTGGCAGCGTCGGTGAATTCGAAGATGTCGTTGAGGATGAATCGCGTATCGCCGGCCCGAATGTCTCTGCCTTGGTCGCCGATGCGCTCCTCCTGACGCAGGGAAAACTGTTCGGCCTCTTCGGGATCCTGGCGCTGCGCCTCCTCCTGCGACGCCTGCACGGGTAGTTGTCCGGCCGTGCACATTGCGGCGACCAGCACGATCAGGAGCTTCTTGTAGCGTTCGGGCGTCATGGTGTTCAAAACGAATGTGAGGGAGCCTTCGCAGGGTGCTCAGTGTATGCCCGGTCGGAAAAGCTCCGGCATCAAATGCCATTCAACGGCCCCGGCGGCCGGTGAGCGGTCGCAGATGGTAAGCGGGCGGCGACGCTCATCACCACCCCAGCAGCTGCCGCAATTCGCGCGCCCGACGGCGCGAAACATGCACTTCCAGGCTCACCGGCTCCTTCAGGAAGGCGCTGTAGGTACCGGAAAACATCGGCGCCAGGTGGTCGATCCATCCCAGGTTGATGATCGCGGCGCGCGACACCCGGAAAAACGGCGGACATGGCAGGCGTGTCTCGAGCTGCCCGAGCCCCTGCCGGAGGCGATACTTGCCGTCCGCCGTCATCGCCCAGGTGATCGTATCGTCTACGGTCAGGCAGGCGATGTCGTCCAACGCCAAGCGGATGATCTTGCCGGCGCGATGAGCGGCAAGGTGCCCGACAGCCTCGCGGTGCATAACCGGTTCGTCGACCCCAGCGTCTGTGTCGCGCTCTTCGAAATCATCCGCGGGCTGGGGGCCGCGGCCACGTTGCCACAGCACTCGCCGCACGCGCTGCAGAGAGCGCGCCAGCTCATTCTTGCCGACGGGCTTCACCAGGTAGTCGGTGCCCTCGAGTTCGAATGCCTCGAAGGCGTGGTCCTCGTACGCCGTCGTGAACACGGCCAGCGGCATGACGTCGTCGGGTCAGCTTGTCACGCAGGCCGCGCAGGGCCTGTAGACCGTCGGTCCCCGGCATGCGCACGTCCATGAACATCAGGTCGGGGCGTGATTCGAGCGCGGCGGCGATGGCTTCGTGGCCGGTGGTCGCCTCGCCGACTACTTCGACATCCTCGTGGTCCTTCAACAGCCGGCGCAGCCGACGGCGCGCCAACGGTTCGTCGTCGACGACTAATGCGCGAACGCTCATTTCTTGGGAACCTCGATCTCAATCACCGAACCACCGGATTCACCACCCGTGAACGTCATGCGCGCGGCGCCCCGGTAGATGAGCGCCAGGCGCTTCTGGACGTTGCCCAACCCACCACCGGCGCCGGCCGTTCCCGCCTCGACGGCGCGTTCGATGCCGGCCAATGCGGCGACCGCCATGAAACCACCGAGCCTATCGCGGACCTCATCGGGCAACCCGGGCCCGTCGTCCTCCACAGTGATGCGCACCATCTCGTTCTCGTTCTTGACCCTGATGCTGACAAGCCCGCCCTCGGGACGCGACGCGATGGCGTGTTGCACGGCGTTCTCTACCAGAGGCTGCAGAATCAGCCCGGGAATCAACACCTGCGTCGCGCCGGGATCCACTTTCTGCTCGACCTGCAGACGGCGCGACCCAACCGCGCTCGCTCGACGCGCAGATAGCGCTCTACCGCTTCCAGCTCCTGCGCCAGCGGCACGGTGTCGACGGCCGATGAGCGCAGACTGTACCGCAACAGATGCGCGAGATCGCCGATGAGCTCCTCGGCGCGGTCGGGGTCCTCGTGCGCCAACTCAGCAAGCGCGTTGAAGGCGTTGAACAGAAAATGCGGGTTGATCTGCGCCTGCAACGCTTTGAGCTGCGCCTTCAAAGCGGTCTCCCGTAGAACCGCTTCGCGGATGCGGTGCTCCTCGACCTCGCGGCGCATGCGCGAATGCGTATACACGTTGGCTGCAATGCCTAGCCCCACTAGCACCGCGGCGGCAACAAGCCACGCGGCTTCGAAACGCCGGACATACCAGTAGTTCGCCGTCGCGAACCTCCCCGCGGCAAGGGTGCTCCACACCGCGACGATCGTCCCCAACAGAACCGTTGCCAGATTGAGGGGGCGACGCAGGAAGTTCGGGAACGTGGAATATGTCGGCTCCAAAGCCCTGCGGAGGAACACGCCGGCAACCACGCCGCAGCCCAGAGCCCACTCCGGCATCCACTCGCGATGTAGGTAATACAACAGGAATATGGCCACAACCGAGCCGCCGACGGCGAAGAGCGTCTCGCGAAAGAATGCGCTCGGCTCCATCGAACGTACACCACCGTTTTAGACCCGCTCCAGGTAGCTCCCCGTGTTCGTCTCCACCCGCACCTTGTCACCCACGTTGACGAACTGGGGAACCCCCACCACCAAGCCCGTCTCCAGTGTGGCCGGTTTCGAGCTGGCGCTCGCCGTGGCGCCCTTGAGCCCGGGATCGGTTTCGGTGACCTCGAGATCGACCGTCGTCGGCAGCTCGAGCGCCAGCGGCTCACCCCGGTAGAAGTCGACCTTCAACGAGAGGTTGGGAATCAGGTACGGCAAGGCGTCTTCGATGGCCTTGCGCGACAGGGGGGTCTGCTCGTAGGTTTCCGAGTCCATGAAAACGTAGCTGTCGCCCTCCTGATAGAGGTACTCCATCTCTTGTGACTCGAGGTCGACGCGCTCGACGCCCTCCTGCGAGCGAAATCGTCTGTCGATCATGGCGCCGCTGCGCAGGTTGCGGAGACGCGTCTGGACGATCGCCTGGCCCTTGCCCGGCGTCACGTGCTGGAAATCGTGGACACGCAAGAGCTCCCCGTCGGCTTCGATCACCATCCCCTTGCGTAGCTGAACTGCTTGAATCGCCACCTGTTTTCCTCCCCATTTCAACTTTGCGGTAGCTCGGCGCTTCACGGTCACAGCAGGTTATTAATCAGGTGGCGCCGCCCCAGAATGAGCCGTCAGTTTAGCAGGGTGCTGATCACCTCCCGGCGACCGCCGCACGCGCGAACGCCACGACCCTGTCGAGATAGCGACGCCCCCCCGAAAGCAGGATGTCGTTGTGGCCGGTGCCTTCGAGGAGGAGGAATTCCTTGGGCTCGGCCGCCGCCGCGAACACCTCGCGACCGTATTTCAGCGGAACTACCTGGTCGAGATTGCCGTGGATCACCAGCAAGGGACGCTTTCGTTGGGCGACCCACTCGATCACCGGAAACTTCACCGTGCCGAACCAATCAACCGGCAGCCCGGCGAACATGCGACGCGCCATACGCTTGGCCGAAGGCAGCGGCGAGACCAGGATCGTGCCGGCGTGCGGCACGCGAGTCGACAATCGCGCCGCTGGCGCGCTCCCCAGCGAGCGCCCGAGCAGCACCACGCGTTGGGGAGAGATCTGGCGCTGCTCAGTGAGGAACTCGTACGCCGCCTCGATGTCCTGGTAGATCCCCTCTTCCCCGGGCTCGCCCTCACTGCGACCGTAGCCGCGATAGTCGAACAGGAAGACGGGGACGCCTTCGTCGGCGAGCACCTGGGCGTGCCGCGCCCGACCGGTCAGGTTGTGGGCGTTGCCGTGGGCCCAAAGGACGACCGGGCCGTCGTCGGCCGCCGCGGCCGACGCGAACCACCAGCCGTGCAGCAACAGCCCGTCGGCGGTGCGGAACTCGAGCTGCTCGATGCTCACCCCCAAGCGCTGCGGATCCCACTCGCCCACCGGATAGCGCGCCGGGTGGAAGATCATGCTGTTCTCCAGCAGCCGGACGAGAACGAACCCGAGCAACAAGCCGCCGACAACGACCGCCGCACCGATCGGAAGGTAGCGCACAGCCCGCTGTCAGCCGAACACGGGGTCGTCGGCCAGGAGCAGGATCATGTTCTGCTGCCGGCGTCCCGTGACCTCCGGTGCCCCGTCCGGCGGAACGAGAATGTCGATTTCCGAACGGACGCCGAAGTCACCTTCCAGGTAGATCCCCGGCTCCACGGAAAAGCAGGTGCGCCGCATGAGCAAACGCTCGTCGTGGCTTTCGAAGTCATCCAAGTTAGCACCGGTACCATGAATCTCGTCGGTGATGCTGTGGCCGGTACGATGTTGAACAAAATCGCCGTAGCCCGCCTCTTCGATGACCGCGCGGCACGCCTTGTCGGCCTCGAAGCCGCGTACCGACTCGCCGGCGGCATAGCGCTGCTGCACGAGGTCGATCGCCGCATCGCGAGCCCGCAAAACGGTGTCGAACACGGCGGCGCGTTGATCCGATACGTCGCTGTCGAGCTGCGCCGTCCACGTAATATCGGCGAATACCGAACGCTCAGCCGGCGTCTTGGCCCACACGTCGATCAGCAGCCAGTCGCCCTTTTCGATCGGGCTGCTGCCCTGCGGACCGGGCGCGTAATGCGGATCGGCGGCGTGACCGTTGACGGCGACGATCGGCTGATCAGGCGTCGTCAGGCCGATGGCGTCCACCTGCTGCAGAACGAACTGCTGCAGCTCGTACTCGGTGAGCGACTCGCCGGCCTGCAACCGGGCGCGTACCTCACGAAAGGCGGCCTCGACAACATCGGGCAGGTGTTCTCCGGCAAAGCGGTGCGAGGCGATCTGCTCGTCGTCGAGCACCGCGCTGAACGCTTGCACGAGATCGGCGGACGACACGACGTCGACGCCTCTTGCCTTCACCAGCTCTACCGTACCGGCGTCCACCATCGCCACGTAGGGGACGCGGTTCAACGCCGAGTACTGCATGGCCACGGTGTCGATACCTTCGAGCAACGCGTCCAGCCCGGCATCGAGCTCCTGCCAGGTCCGATAGCGACGACGACTTCCCGGCAGATCGACAAGCGCTTCGGATTCGATGGCGTGCACCAGGCCTCGCGGCTCCCCTTGCGCCGGCACCAGGTAATACCAGCGGCGCGTTTGTAGCCCCTCAACGGGCAAACCGAGTACCTGTGTAGCCAAGGGGTCGCGACCGTGGAACTGGGCAAAAAGCCAGGCCTCGACACCAGCGTCTCGAAGAGCGTCCTGTACGGCGTGAAGGTCGAAATTCGCTGTTTCGTGGGCCATTCGGGCAGGCTATTCCTTGTTCAGGTGGAGCAACTACACTTTCTCCACCAGCGTACGTTTCGTCTTGACCGCGCTGACGCCCGACCCCTACGCTGCCTGGAAGTCGCTCCCTACGGTAACAGGAGCTCCGCGTGAACCGCTTGGAATGTCCGGAGTGCGGTAGGCCATCGTACTGTGCCAGCCTCACCGGGCCACTTCATTGCGCCCACGATGAGTGCGGCGCGCTGATCCTGCCGGGTGGCGATATCGGTCTGCACACCGACCGCCGCTCGGTTCCACGGGTCGACCTCCACACGGAGATCACGGTTGAGTACCTGTCCGAAGACAAACGCATCGTCGAGAAGAACCGCCCGTTCGTCGACGCCGGCATCGTGAGTATCTCCACCGTGCTGGAGCAATTCTCCCCCATCGGCTCGCGCGTCGTGGTGGAGTTCAGCAACGCCCCCGAGGGTGGCACGTCGGGGCGCGTCAGCGGCGTGGTTCGGGAGGTGCAGCCGGCAGAGGGTGAGGGCTTCCGCGTCGGCATCGAGGTCATCCCGGCCCTTCCTTCCGATGAGGAGGACTAGTACCCTCACCCACACGCTTGCGGACCGCAGTGTCTTTTTCGGGCCAGACATTGTGAAAAAGTTCACAAGATCTGTAACTATGCTTGAAAATTGAGGAATTTCCTTCAGTGAACCCGCAAGCCGGAGTGCACACGGCGATCTGGCCGCTTGCCCTGTATGCCGCCATCATCGTCGGCTTGATGCTGCTGGTGTTGGGGCTGTCGAGCCTGCTGGGGCCACGCCATCGAGCCCGCCGCCGCGACCTGCCGTACGAGTCGGGCATGCCGCCTACAAAACAGCAGACGCTGCGCTTTCCGGTGCACTTCTACCTGATCGCGCTGGCGTTTCTGGTGTTCGATCTCGAGGCGGCGTTTCTGTTTGCCTGGGTCGCCGCGGCGCGCGACGTCGGCTGGACCGGGTACATCGAAGCGTTGGTCTTCGTCGTGATCCTGCTCGCCGGCCTGGTGTATCTGTGGGCCAAGGGCGCCTTCGAGTGGGGACGGGCGTCGGAGCTGTGAAAGAGCTCGACCGGGATCAACTGATGGCGATCGCCGCCCGAGATCGATCGCCCGACTTCGAGATGGCGGCGAGACGCGGCGCTGGCGGCGCGTTCGCCGGCACCATGCAGCAGTTCTTCGTGTTGTCGCGCCTCGACGACCTCGTCGCCTGGGGCCGCAAGAACTCGATCTGGCCGTTCAACTTCGGACTCTCCTGCTGCTATGTCGAAATGATGACGTCGTACACATCTCAGTACGACATCTCGCGCTTCGGCGCCGAGGTGCTTCGCGCTACGCCGCGCGAGGCCGATGTCATCGTTATCGCCGGCACTGTTTTCAAGAAGGTCGCGCCGGTCATCAAACGGCTCTACGACCAGATGATGGAACCCCGTTGGGTCATCTCGATGGGTTCGTGCGCCAACTCCGGCGGAATGTACGACATTTACAGCGTCGTGCAAGGAGTCGACTCGTTCCTGCCGGTGGATGTCTACGTGCCGGGATGCCCACCGAGGCCGGAAGCTTTCCTCGAAGGGCTGCTGATGCTGCGCGACCGCATCGGCGCCGAGAAACGACCGCTCTCTTGGATGATCGAGGACCACGGCGTGCGGCCCGTTCCCCTTCCGGTGCGGCGCGACATGAAGCGTGAAGAGCGCCGCGCCGCCGGATTGCTCAAGCCACCCAGCGAGATCCGCTGACCATGAGCGAACCGTCGAGCGCCCTCGAGCACCTGCGCAACCACTTCGGCGACGAGGCAGTAGTGGAACAGACGTCGTCCGACGAAATCCCCACCGCGTGGGTGCCACCGGAGATGGTCCACGACATGCTCGTCGCGCTGCGCGGTGACAACGGCACCGGCTACCGCACCCTCTATGACCTGACGGCGATCGACGAGCGCAACCGAGATTCCCGGCAACCGGGCGCCCAGGGCGACTTCACGCTCGTGTACCACCTCCTGTCGTACGAGGCCAACGCCGACGTGCGCCTCAAGGTGCCGCTCGGCGGGGAGTTCCCGAGCGCCGCCACGACCACCGATATCTGGCCCGCCGCCGACTGGTATGAGCGCGAGGTCTATGACATGTTCGGGATCGGCTTCGAGGGGCACCGCTGCCTGCGTCGCATCCTCATGCCACCCGACTGGGAAGGCCACCCACTGCGCAAGGAGCATCCGGCGCGCGCTACCGAGATGGAGCCCTACACGCTCCCGGAAGACCAGCACACTGCCCACGAAGAGGCGCTTCGTTTTCGACCGGCCGAGTGGGGCCTCACCGACGGCGACTGGGCGAATCAGGCGCCGGGCGACGAGCTCGACGGGGTCAATGGCGATTACCTGTTTCTCAACCTGGGACCCAATCACCCGGGCACCCACGGCCTGCTGCGGCTGGTTCTCAAGCTCGACGGCGAGAGGATCGTCGACGTCATCCCGGACATCGGTTTCCACCATCGAGGTGCCGAGAAGATGGCCGAGCGCCAAACGTTCCACACCTACATCCCGTACACCGATCGCATCGACTACTTGGCCGGCGTCAACAACAACCTCGCCTACCTGCTGGCGGTCGAAAAGCTGGCCGGAACCACCGTGCCCGACCGCGCCCAGGTCATCCGCGTCATGCTGTGCGAGCTGTTTCGCATTGCTTCGCATCTAGTGTGGATCGGCACGTTCGGCCACGACGTCGGGGCCATGTCGCCCGTCTTCTTCACGTTCACCGATCGCGAAAGGATCTTCGACGTCGTCGAGGCGATCACCGGCGGCCGCATGCACCCCGCTTGGTTCCGCATCGGCGGCGTGGCGATGGACTTGCCCAACGGCTGGAGAGAGCTTCTCGACGATTTCGTCGACGGCTTTGCGAAGCGTCTGCGCGACTACGAGAACCTGCTGGTCGGCAACCCCATCTTCAAATCGCGTACCCAAGGCGTCGGTGTGATGACTCTCGACGAAGCCATCGAATGGGGCGTTACCGGGCCGAATCTGCGCGCCTGTGGGCTCGAGTGGGACTTTCGCAAAAAGCGACCCTACTCCGGCTACGACCGCTTCGACTTCGATGTGCCCACCGCCGAGGGCGGCGATTGCTTTGCCCGCACGGTGGTGCGCTTTGAGGAGATCCGCCAGAGCCTGCGCATCATCCGGCAGGCGGCCGACAACATGCCCGGGGGTGACTACATTGCCGACGATCACACGGCGGTGCCGCCGGTGAAGGCCGGCACGATGACCGATATCGAAACCCTCATTCACCACTTCGTTGGCGTCTCGTGGGGATTCGCCATTCCCGCCGGCGAGGCCCACGCCGGCATCGAGGCGCCCAAGGGAAACAACGGTTACTACGTCGTCGCCGACGGCGGCACGATGCCGTATCGGCTGCGTATTCGCGCGCCTTCTTTCGCCCACATGCAGGTACTGCCCTTGCTGGCGCGCGGTGGGCTGATCGCCGACCTGCTGGCGATTCTCGGCAGTCTCGACTACGTCCTCGCCGACATCGACCGATGAGCCTGACCGCCGCAGACACCGCCCGCCTCGACGACATCCGCGCCCACTACCCGGATGCGCGTGCCGCTTCGGTGAGCGTCATGAAATGGCTGCAACAACAACACGGTTACATCTCCGACGAATCGCTGCGCGACGCGGCCGAATACCTGGGCCTGCCGGTCGCCGATCTGGAGGGGCTGGCGACCTTCTACAACCTGCTGTTCCGCAAGCCGGTGGGGCGCAACGTCATCAAGATTTGCGACAGCGTGTCGTGCTGGATGTGCGGCTACGAGGACATCAAGGGTCATTTGCAAAAACGGCTGGGGATCGGCTTCGGAGAAACGACGCCGGACGGGGAGTTCACGTTGCTGCCGGTCGTCTGCCTCGGCGACTGCGACCATGCGCCCGTGATGATGGTCAACGACGACCTGGCGCGGCGATTGACCGCGGCGCGCGTCGACGAGGTGCTTGCTGCTGCTGCGAGCGGCAACTCCGATGTGGCGGCCTCTAACGTAGCGAATGCCGACGAAGGAGACGAGGGTGGCTGACATCACGCCGGTTCTGACCCGCAACATCGGCGACGGTCCACCGCTCGATCTGCGCGGCTCTCAGAACGCCGGCGGCTACGAGGGTCTGAAAAAAGCCCTGCAGATGGACCCCGAGGAGGTCCGCGCCGTGGTCAAAGACTCCAACCTGAGAGGACGCGGCGGTGCCGGGTTCCCAACCGGGGTGAAGTGGGGATTCGTGCCGCAGGGAGATAACGTTCCCTCGCCCAAGTACGTCATCGCCAACGGTGACGAAATGGAACCCGGTACTTTCAAGGACCGGATGCTGATCCACGGTGACCCGCATCAGCTCGTCGAAGCGATGATCATCGCCGGGTGGGCGTTGCAGGCCGGCGTCGGTTACTGCTTCCTGCGTCCCGAGTATCAACGCGGCGCCGACCTGCTGAGCGCCGCGATCGCGGAAGCAACCGACGCCGGGTTGCTGGGCGACAACGTGCTGGGTAGCGGCTGGTCGTTCGAGCTGCACGCCCACACCAGCGCCGGCCGCTACATCTGCGGCGAGGAAACAGCGCTCATGAACGCTCTCGAGGGGCGGCGCCCGAATCCGCGGTCGCGTCCGCCATACCCCGCCATCTCCGGTCTGTGGGGCAAGCCGACGATCGTGCAGAACATCGAGACGCTGGCGTGCCTACCGCACATCGTCAACCACGGTGCCGAGTGGTTCCGCGACCTCGGCCACACCGAAGACGCCGGCACCAAGCTGTACTGCGTGTCGGGAATGGTGGCGAGGCCCGGCAACTACGAGCTGCCGATCGGTGTGACGTTGCGCGAGCTCATCTTCGATCACTGCGGTGGCATGCGCGACGGCGGTGAATTCAAAGCGGCGATTCCCGGCGGAGCCTCGACGATGTTCATGACCGCCGACGAGCTCGACACGCCGCTCGATTTCAGCAACCTCGAGAAGGCGAACAACCGCCTGGGAACAGCCGGTGTGATCGTTGCCGATTGCGACACCAGCATCGTCGGCATGGTCCTGAACCTGATGCACTTCTTCGCCCAGGAATCGTGCGGCTGGTGCACGCCCTGCCGCGAAGGCCTGCCGTGGATCGAAGACCTGTTGCGCGACATCGTCGAAGGGCGCGGACAGGCGGGCGACCCGGAGCTACTGCAACAGGAAATGAGAATGATCGGCCCCAACTCCTTTTGCGCTCTGGCATTGGGAGCGGAGGGGCCGCTGCTGTCGGCGCTGCAGAAGTTTCCCGAAGAGTTCGAGGCCTACATCGCCGCGACGGATAAGACGATCGTCGCCCCACCCGACACAACCGCCAACGTCGGAAGCTGACAATGCCGACGATCTCCATCGACGGGAAAGAGTACGAGGTCGGCGAAGACCGCAACGTTCTGCAAGTGGCGCTCGATCACAAGCTCGACCTGCCGTACTTCTGCTGGCACCCGGCGATGGGCTCGGTGGGCGCGTGTCGGCTGTGCGCCGTCAAGCAATACCGCGACGAAACCGACGAGACCGGCCGGTTGACCATGGGCTGCATGACGCCGGTCACCGACGGTGTGCGGGTGTCGATTGCCGATCCCGAAGCGGCTCGCTTCCGCCAGTCGGTGATCGAGTGGCTCATGATCAATCACCCGCACGACTGCCCGGTGTGCGATGAGGGGGGTGAGTGCCATCTGCAGGACATGACGATCATGGCCGGCCACGCGCAACGTCGCTATCGCGGCCGCAAGCGGACGCACCGCAACCAGTATCTCGGGCCTTTCGTTCACCACGAGATGAACCGCTGCATCCAGTGCTACCGGTGCGTGCGCTTCTACAACGACCACGCCAGCGGCAACGACCTCGGCGTCTTCGCCTCACGCGACCGCTTGTACTTCGGCCGCACCGAAGACGGGGTTCTCGAGTCACCGTTTGCCGGCAACCTCGTCGAGGTCTGCCCGACCGGTGTGTTCACCGACAAGACATCGCGGCGCCACTACACGCGCAAATGGGACCTGCAGTCAGCGCCTTCGCTGTGCGTGCACTGCGGGCTCGGCTGCAACACAATTGTCGGGGCTCGTAACGGAACGTTGAGGCGCGTGATGAGCCGCTTCCACGGCGACGTCAACGGCTATTGGCTGTGCGATCGCGGCCGCTTCGGGTACGAGTACGCCAACGCGGCTGATCGGCTGGTGACACCGCAAGGCCGGGCGCCCGGCGCCGCCGACTGGCCGGCCATCACCGTTGAGATGGCGGCGTTCGCCACCGACGGCAAGCTCGCGGCGTTCGGATCACCGCGCGCCAGTCTCGAAACCAACTTTGTGCTCCGCGAGCTCGTAGGCACCAAACGCTTTTGTCCGGGCGTCGCCGATGCGGAACGCGCCATCATCGACCGCTTCGTCGAAGCGGCGCGGCGCGGCTGCTTTCACGTTCCGGCTCTGCAGGAAATCGAGCGGGCCGACGTTGTCGTTGTGCTCGCCGCCGACCTCACCAACGAGGCACCACTTCTCGACCTGGCCTCGTTCCGAGCCCGCGAAAGCGGCGCCGGTGTGTTCGTTGCCACCACGCGTCACGGCAGGGTGAATGAGTTCGCCACCGCGAGCGTTACGGCAACCCCCGCAGCTCTCGCGGAGCTGGCAATGGCGCTCGCAACCTCCATCGGTGACACCTCAGAGGCGGCACCCCCACCGAGCGACACCGAGCAATTCGCGAGCCGCGCGGGTCGCGCTCTGGCCGCCGCCGAGCGGCCGCTGATCATAACGGGCACGCAGCATCGGGATGCGGCGCTGTTTGCAGCCATCCTGGCGCTCGTGGACGCGCTCAACGAGCGCCGCGAATCGCCGGCCTGGTTTTGCCTGGCGCCGCCCGAGGCCAACAGCATCGGAGTGGCTCTCCTCGACGGCGGCGAGGGCCCGGGAGTCGACGACCTGCTGGCGTCGATCGAGTCGGGCGCCGTCACGGCGCTGGTGGTGTGCGAAAACGACCTGTTCGGCCGCTGCGCCGATGTCGAGCGCCTCGCCGCGGCGCTGCGGCAGCTCGATGAGCTGTACGTCCTCGATCACCTGATTACATCGACGGCGGCGATTGCATCGCGCGTACTACCGGTCGAGACCCCGCCGGAATCGAGCGGCACGCTGGTGAACAACGAGGGTCGCATCCAACGTTTCCTCGCGGTTCTTCGCCCTCTGACCGGCGTGGCTCCGGCGTGGAGCCTGCTCCGCGACGTCCTGACGGAAACTCGGAAAGACGGCACGCCGCTCGATTGGCGGCTCTTCGACGACGTGACCACGGCGCTGGCCAAACGGCACTCTGCCCTCGAGTCGGCGCCGCAGGTGGCAACGGCGCCGCAGCCGCGAGTATGGGCGCCCGGATGGAACTCCAACGAGGCGATCAACCAGCTACAAATCGAGGTCGGCGGCTCGTTACAGGGCGGTGACCCCGGTCGCCGCGTGTTCTCGGTCAACGGCGGCGGCTCGGCGGCAGCAGCCGAAGGCCCGGCGGTGGCGGCGGCGGCGGCGACTGATGAAGGCGGCATGCTGTTGTGCGCGACGGCGGAGATCTTCGGTTCCGAAGTGTTGTCGCGCCGCGCGCCGGCCATCGCCGAGCTGACTCCCGCGCCCTACTTGCTGTTGCATCCCGACCGCGCCGCCGAGCTCGGTGTGGAGGCCGGCCGCACCTACCGGCTGGCGCTCCGCAACGGCAGGAGGACGCGGCGCGTCGAGCTCACCGTCGAGACCGACGCATCGCTTCCGACCAACGTGGCGGCGGTTCCCGCCGGCTACCCGGAGACGCGTTGGTGGCAACACCCCGAGCCCGTCGACATCGAGGTTACGGGTGACGCCGAATCGGCCGGCGCAGCTACCCGCGAGACGGAGCCGACGCCATGACCGGGACCGCCGAGATCTTGATCAAGATGTTCACAACGCTGGCGATCCTGCTGCTTGCAGCGCCGCTCCTCGTGTGGGTCGAACGGCGCCTGCTGGCCCGTTTTCAGAATCGATGCGGTCCCAACCGGGTGGGTCCTTTCGGCCTCCTGCAAAGTCTTGCCGACGCGATCAAGCTGCTGACCAAGGAGAGTTGGATTCCGCCCTTCGCCGATCCTGTCCCCTACTTCCTTGCGCCCGCCATCCTGGTCGTCACGGTGCTGCTCAGCTTCGCTGTGGTGCCGTTCAGCGACAGCGGCGCGCTGGTCGACCTCAACATCGGCGTGCTGTTTTTTCTCGCCCTATCGTCGATCAGTATGTACAGCGTCATCCTCGCCGGGGTGGCATCCAACAGTAAGTATGCGCTCTTGGGAGCGGTACGCGCCGCCGCTCAGATGGTCAGCTACGAGCTCGCCATGGGACTGTCGCTGGCCAGCATCGTGTTGCTCGCCGGGTCGTTCAGCCTGCGCGAGATCGCTGCCGCCCAACAGGGGATGCCCTACCTCGTCGTCCAGCCCGTCGCCTTCGCCGTCTTCATCGTCGCCGGGCTTGCCGAGCTCAAACGCACGCCGTTCGATCTTCCCGAGGCCGAGAACGAGATCGTCGCCGGATACCACACCGAATACAGCAGCATGAAGTTCGCTCTCTTTTTCCTGGGCGAGTACCTGGGAATGATGCTCATCGGCTCGATCGCCACGACGGCTTTCCTCGGCGGCGGCAGCGGACCGTGGTTGCCGGCGCCCGTTTGGTTCGCGATCAAGGTCGGCATGTTCATCTACTTGTTCATCTGGGTGCGCGCCACCATGCCGCGGCTGCGCTACGACCATCTCATGGCGCTCGGCTGGAAGGTCCTGCTGCCCGTGGCGTTGGTCAACCTGATGGTCACGGGAGCCTTTGTGGTTGCCCGCGTAGGCGCGGGAGGATGAGCGTGGCCATGTCGACGACGAGATTGCGCTTCTCGGACCTGGCCGGCCTGCTGCGCGGCCTGTGGATCATCTTCAAGTACCAGTTCCGGCGGCCGGTGACCGTTCAATATCCGGAACAGCGCTCCCCCATCGCGCCGCGCAACCGCGGGCGCATCGTGCTGACCAAGGACCCGGACGGCGAGGAGCGCTGTGTCGGCTGCTACCTGTGCGCCGTCGTTTGCCCGGTCGACTGCATCGACCTGCAAGCGACCGAAGACGAGCACGGACGACGCTACCCCGAATGGTTCCGCATCAACTTCGCGCGCTGCATCTACTGCGGCTTCTGCGAAGAAGCGTGCCCCACCTACGCCATTCAGCTGACGCCCGATTTCGAGATGTCCGAGCACACGCGGGCCAGCCTCGTGTACGAGAAGGAAGACCTTCTCATCGACGGCCCGGGCAAGTACCACAAGTACAACTTCTACCGGCACGCCGGCGTCGGCATCGCCGGCAAGGACAAGGGCGAAGCAATCGACGAGGCGCCGCCTGTCGATATCCGGGATCTACTGCCATGACGTCCGTTTTCTACCTCGCCTCGGCATTCGCGGTGATCGCCGCCTTTCTGGCCGTGACACGAACGAACCCGCTGCACGCCGTGCTCTACCTGGTGCTGGCGTTGTTCGCCCTGGCTCTCGATTTTGTGGCCCTCGGCGCACCGTTCATCGCGGCGCTCGAAATCATCGTGTACGCCGGCGCGATCATGGTGGTCATCCTCTTCGTGATCATGATGGTCGCCGGACCGATGGAGTCACGTGAGCAGGAGCGGCGCTGGCTGGCACCGCGGGCTTGGATCGTCCCCGGACTGCTCGCCGCCGGCCTCGCTGTGCTCACCGTGATCGCCTTCACAGGAGGTGATGCCGAGCCGGTAGCGGTGCAGGTCTTCGGACCGCGGGAAGTCGGCGCCCTGCTCTTCGGCGGCTGGGTGATCGCCGTCGAGCTCGCCTCGATACTGCTTCTGACGGGCCTGCTCGGCGCCTACTACCTGGGAGCCCGCGACTGATGGCCGCCGTACCGACCAGCCACGTTCTGATCGTCGCCGCACTGCTAGTGAGCATCGGCGCCTTCGGCGTTCTGTTGCGCCGCAACCTGCTCTTCATGCTGCTGTCGCTGGAGGTGCTGCTGAACGGCGTGGCATTAGCCTTCATCGGCGCGGCGGCTCGCTGGCAACAGCCCGACGGCCAGGCGTTCGTGATCTTCATCATGGCGATGGCCGCCGCCGAAGTAGCCGTCGGCCTCGCCCTGATCCTGCAAATCTTCCGCACAACGTCGACGCTCGATGCCGACGCGCTCGACTCCTTGCGAGGCTGACCGGGCAATGGCCATTTCGCTGATGATCGCCGCCCCGCTCACCGGCTCGCTCAGCCTCGCGTTGCTGGCGGGACGCGCCGGGAAACGCCTCATCGGCGCCGTCGCCTGCCTGGCCATGCTGGTGAGCTTCGTCGCGGCGGCGTCCAGCGCCTGGCCTCTGCTGGTCAACGCGTTCCCCGAGCTCGCCGCCGGCAGTCCGCAAGTCGTCGTCGGTCACACCGCCGACGGCACTCCGTACGTCGACGAGCACGTCTACACCTGGTTCAGCGTCGGCAGCTTCAGCGTCGATGCCACGTTGAGAGTCGACCCCCTGTCGGCGCTGATGGTGCTGGTCATCACCGGGGTGGGCTTTCTGATCCATCTGTACGCGGCGGGATACATGGCCGACGACCCGGGCTACGGGCGCTTCTTTGCCACGATGAACTTGTTCGTAGCCTCCATGTTGGTGCTCGTCCTCGCCGACGACCTGCTGGTATTGTATCTGGGCTGGGAAGGTGTCGGGGTGTGCTCGTACCTGCTGATCGGATTCTGGTACGCGGACCCCGCCAACGGTGCGGCGGCGCGCAAGGCGTTCATCGTGACGCGTATCGGCGACGCCGCCTTGCTCGTTTGTTTGCTCATGCTCGGCTGGAAGTTCGGCACGCTGCATATCGATTCATTGGTCGCGGCGGCACGCGACACCTGGATCGTCGGCGCCCCGATCGCCGGCATAGCGGCCATCCTGTTGTTGGTCGGGGCCATCGGCAAATCGGCGCAGGTGCCGCTGCAAATCTGGCTACCCGACGCGATGGCCGGCCCCACCCCGGTAAGCGCTCTGCTGCACGCCGCGACGATGGTCACGGCCGGCGTGTACTTGATCGCGCGCCTGCACGAGATGTTCCTGTTGGCCCCCGCCGTCTTGGCGACGGTGGCCACCGTGGGCGCCATTACGGCCTTTGGCGCGGCTTGCGCCGCGCTCACCCAGAACGACATCAAGCGCGTGCTGGCGTACTCCACGGTAAGTCAGATCGGCTACATGTTCGCCGCCCTCGGCGTCGCCGGCTTCGCCGCCGCGATGTTCCATTTCGTCACCCACGCATTCTTCAAAGCGTTGCTGTTCCTGAGTGCCGGCGTGGTAACCCACGGCACCCACGGAGAAACCGACCTGCGCCGCCTCGGAGGCCTGCGGCGCAGCCGCGCCCTGCCGGGAACCGCGGCGTTGGCGGCCGTCGGCGCAGCCTCCCTGGCCGGCCTGCCCCTCATCACGTCGGGCTTCTACTCGAAGGATGCGATCCTCTGGGCAACGCTCGAGGGATCATTCGCGCGTCCGGGCTTGCTGGTAGTGCTGTTGATCACCGCCGGTCTGACGTCGCTGTATGCGTTCCGCTGGCACTTCATGATCTTCTCGGGCCGGCCCGGCCCGGCGTCGCAGGCCGAAATTCATCGACCTCGCGACCTCATGCTGTACCCGCTGATCGGCCTCGCCGCCGGAGCGCTGTTGCTGGGATTTTTCGAGATGCCCGAATCGTTGGGCGGCTATCACGCGGTGAGCGACTTTCTCGGACCGGTGTTCGACCCGGCGACGACGCGCTACGAGGTCGACGCCGTGCAGATCTTCCCGAGCTCCGCGGCGGCGCGCCAAGCCGAGGTCATGCTGCAGGCCGTGGCGGCCGGGCTCAGCCTGCTCGGCATGATGCTGGCGTATCACTGGTTCGTCATCCGCCCGGACTGGATACAGCGCCTCGCGGCCTCACCGGCAGTCAACGGAACCATCTTGTTCCTGCGCAGCGGCTGGGGCGCCGACGCCATGTATTCGAGGATCGTCATCCAGCCCTATCGCGCCCTGACCCGCTGGCTGCGCCACGAACCCGTCGACGACATCGTCGATGTGATCACCGGCGCCGCGCGGGCCGCCCACCACCTCTTGTCGCTCACTCAGACCGGCTGGCTACGCACCTACGCCGCCGGCATCGTGCTCGGGACGGTCCTGCTGATCCTGGCCTGGATGTGGAGCTGAACCGATGTCGCCTGCAATCCTCAGCGCGCTGATCGCGATCCCGTTCTTGGGAGGCGTTGCGGCCTGGCTCGCGGGCCGCAAGCGACCCGGCGCGGCGCGATGGATCGCCCTGGCCGCGATGCTGACGGTAGCGGGCATGTCGGTCGCGCTCTGGGTATCGTTCGGCACCGGCGCCGGCGCCGACCCCGTGTTGGAACAGCGGGCGGCATGGATTCCGCGCTTCGGCATCGAATATCACCTGGCGCTCGACGGCCTCAACGTTCTGTTCGTCGTGCTCACCGGAATCCTCGGCACCGTAGCCGTCTTGACGTCCTGGCGCGAGATCGAGCGCGCCCCCGGAGCTCACTACTTCTGCGTGCTGGCCACGATCGCCGGGATCATGGGCGTCTTCCTGGCCTTCGATCTGTTCCTTTTCTATTTCTTCTGGGAGCTGATGCTGGTGCCGATGTACTTTCTCATCGGCATATGGGGTCATGAGGGACGGGTCCGAGCGGCCATCAAGTTCGTCATCTATACCATGATCAGCGGGTTGTTCCTGCTGATCGCCATCCTCGGCCTCTACTACGCCCACGCCTCCGCATCGGGTGAGATGACGACAGATTATCTCCGTCTTCTCGGCACGCCCCTGCCACTGGAAACTGCGCGCTGGCTGTTTGTCGGCTTCTTCGTCGCGTTCGCGGTCAAGCTGCCGCTGTTTCCGCTGCACAGCTGGCTGCCCGATGCCCACACCGAGGCACCCACGGCCGGCAGCGTGTTGCTCGCCGGGCTGCTGCTAAAGACCGGCGGATACGGCCTGATCCGCTTCGCAGTGCCTCTGTTCCCCGAAGCCGCGGCCGCCTTGTCCGGACCGATCGCCGTGATCGGCATCATCGGCATTGTCTACGGCGCGGTGCTCGCCTACGGCCAAACCGACATAAAGAGGCTGATTGCCTATTCCAGTGTCAGCCACATGGGCTTCGTGATCCTCGGCATCGCCGCCTGGAGGCTGACAGCGGTGCAGGGCGCCGTGTTCCAGATGCTGGCCCACGGCCTGGCGACGGGCGCCCTGTTCGCCATCGCGGGGATGATCGATGAACGCCTCCACACGCGTGAGCTCTCGGCACTCGGCGGTCTCGCGGCACGCGTGCCCCGCCTTTCGGCGTTCGCTTTGCTGTTCGTGCTGGGGTCGGTGGGAGTACCCGGCATGGGCAACTTTATCGGCGAGTTTCTCACCCTGCTGGGAAGCTATCCGGCATCACCACGTCTCGTTGCGGTGGCCGTGATCGGCATTGTGATCGGTACCGTCGCCATGCTGCGCATGATGCAGCAGGTTTTTTACGGCCCGACCCGTTCGCCGGATGCGATTAACGATCTGCGTCTGCGCGAGCTCATCGTGTTGGTCGTGTTGGCGCTCCTCGTGTTCGCCATCGGCCTTTTCCCGCAACCCGCATTGGACAGTGCCGAGGCCACGATTGACGCCCTGATGGCAAGAGACGTTCGTTTCGAGCCCGCCGACCCCGCGTCGCCTGCGGGCCGGACGAGGCCGGCGGAGCTCCCGGCGAACTCCTTAGCCCGAACTTCTCAACGGGTCACGGCGGCGCGGGCGCAAGGGCGCGCGATGACTGCGTCTCGCTTGATTCGAGTGCCCGACGTAGGCAGGCCGGCGTCATGACGGCCGCAGACCTGATCGCCTTGACCCCGCTGATCGTCCTGGCGCTGGGCGGTACTCTGGTCATGTTGGCTGGGGCGCTGGGGGCACGGCAAAGTCACCTTCACGGGATGACGGTTGGCAGCATCGGCATCGCGCTCGCCGCCGCCAGCGTGACACGAACGGGTTTGGCGCACGACGTGACGACGTTGTTGCGCTTCGACGACTATTCTTTTCTGTTCCTGGTGCTGCTGCTGTCGG
This sequence comes from Acidobacteriota bacterium, assembly GCA_965214245.1. GTDB lineage: Bacteria > Acidobacteriota > UBA890 > UBA890 > UBA890 > CBDCBL01. Next base: position 26,077 of record CBDCBL010000004.1, on the reverse strand, counting down.
CGACCGGTATTCTGGCGGTCGTATCGCGCCCCTACCTGCAGGCGCGCCGCCGCGAGGGCGAAGCCTTCTACGCCTTGTTGCTTTTCGCGGCCACCGGCATGGGGGTTCTCGCCTGCAGCATCCATTTTCTCGCCCTCTTTCTCGGCCTCGAGATCCTCGCGGTGTCGCTGTATGTGCTGCTCGGCTACCTTCGCCAGCGCCATGACTCGCTGGAGGCTGCCGCCAAGTATCTGATCCTCGCGGCGCTGGCATCGGGACTCATCTTGTTCGGCATTGCGCTGGTGTACGCGGCAACCGGCACGCTCGTGTTGCGACCCGCTGTGCAGCTGATCGGTTCGTTGTTGCTTTCGGGAACACGTCCCGAGGTGATTTGGGCGATGGTCGGAATGGCGTTCTTGATCGCGGGGTTCGCCTTCAAGCTCGCCCTGGTCCCCTTCCACATGTGGTCTCCGGACGTGTATCAGGGGGCGCCGGTGCCCGTGGCCGCGTTGATCGCCGCCGGGTCGAAGGGAGCTGTGGTCGCCGTGCTGGTGCGATTGCTGGCCCCGGGGGTCAACGACGGCATGTTCGTCGCCATGCTCGCCGGCCTCGCCGTGCTCAGCATGTTCGGCGGCAACCTGCTGGCGCTGCTGCAAAACGACATCAAGAGGCTACTGGCCTACTCGAGCGTGGCGCATCTCGGCTACGTATTCGTAGCGCTCGCGGTGGGCGGTGCCGCCGGCAGCGAGGCGGTGGTCTTCTACATGTTGACGTACGTGGCGGCGACACTCGGCGCCTTCTGCGTGGTGTCGGTGTTGTCGTGCGACGCCGACGTCGATGCCGACAACCTGCGCAGCTATCGTGGATTGGGTCGCCGCCGCCCGGTCTTGTCGCTGGTACTCGCGGTGATGTTTTTGTCGCTGGCGGGCGTGCCGCCCACAGGAGGGTTCCTCGCCAAGTTCACGATTCTCGGCGCCGCGGTGGAGGCCGGCCGAATCGGCCTCGCCCTCGCCATGGTCGTAGCCTCCGGTATCGCCCTGTACTACTACCTCCGCGTCCTGGTGGTGCTGTACATGGAGCCCGCCGACGAATCGCTGGCCACGGCTGGCGCCGCCACGCCATTGGCCAGTTCGGCGGCCCTCGCGGCGCTGGCGATCTTCGTGCTCGCCGTCGGAATCTTCCCGCAGCCCTGGCTGCGAGCGGTGAGCCAGGCGGTCGCCGCGATCTTTTAGCAGGGTGAGGTGGCGACAAGCGGGAAAAGTCGCGATACTCGCGCGACATGAGCAAGCTCGCGAAATCCGACCTCCTTCTCCTTGTCGTCGGCGTCACCGGCCTGCGGCGTTCCTGCTGCTCTACTCGTCGGTTTTCCCCCAGGCCAACGTACGCCTCGAGGTAACCCGCGGCGAAGCGACGGACATCGCCGAAGCGTTCCTGGCCGAGCGCGGCGCCACGGCCGACCGGTTCAAGCGGGTGGTCGTGTTCTTCGGCGACGATGTCGGTTTGCACTTCCTGCAGCGTAATCTCGGACTCGAGGAGGCCAGCCGCATCGCCAACGAGGAGGTGGCGATCTGGGCCTGGGAGATACGCTGGTTCCGCCCGCAGGAAAAAGAGGAATGGATCGTGCTGGTCGGCGTCGACGGAACGATCATCGGCTTCAGCCACGTCATCGAGGAGGCCGCGGCGGGCGCCGACCTGGAGCCAGCCGACGCGCTCGTGCGGGTGCAAGATTTTCTCGCCGCTCGGAATTTCGACCTCGCTGGTTGGGAACGTACCGGAGAGTCGAGCCAGCAGCGCGACAATCGCACAGACCACCTGTTCACCTGGGATTTGCGCGGCGCCGAGATCGAATGGCGCCCCGATGATCCGGAGGCGGGCAGCGGCGGCATTCGCATGTCGGTACGCGTTCAAGGCGACGAGGTGGGCAGCTTCAACCACTACCTTCGCATCCCCGAGGAGTACTCACGGCAGTACGCCGAAACGTTGTCGGTGGGCACGGTGCTGGCCCTCGCCGCCTTCGGGATCACCGCGATCCTCTCATTCGTCGCCATCGGCATCGCCTTCGTTCGGGTCCGCAAGGAGGAGCTCGACTGGAAGCCGGCGATATCGCTCGGCGTGCTCGTGGGCCTACTGCTGATGCTCTTCAACGGCATGAACTGGCCGACGCTCAAGTCCACGTATCCGACAGAGTTTTCCTGGGCCGCCTACATCGGCGTGATGATCATCGCGCTCCTTCTCCTGTCGGCGTTGTACAGCGCCATCGTGTTCTTCATGACGGCGGCCGGGACTTCGCTCAGCGAGGAGGTATTCCCGGGCCGGCTGGCAGGCTTTCGCGAGGCAGCCACCGGCAACTTTCTGCATCCATCGATTGCCGCGGCCAGCTTGCGAGGCTATGGGTTGGGCTTCGGTTTCATCGGCTACCTGACGCTCTTCTACTGGTTCGCGCAGCGCTACATGGGCGCCTGGTTGCCCGCCGAAGGTCCGTACTCACAGGTGTTCGATCTGTACTGGCCGTTTCTCGCGCCGCTTGCCATCAGCCTCGTCGCGGCGGTTTCGGAGGAAGTCACGTACCGCCTCTTCGAGGTGTCCTTCTTCAAGCGGTATCTCAAATCGACGGCGCTGGCCCTGCTCATACCGCCAGCCATCTGGGCCTTCGCCCATTCCACCTACCCGGTATATCCCGTGTACCTGCGCGGCATAGAGCTGACCATCGGCGGCGTGATCGTCGGCATTGCCTACCTGCGGCTCGGCCTGCTCACCTGCATCGTGGCGCACTACGTGGTCGACGCGTTCTTGCTGGGCGCCCCGTTGCTGGCCACCGGCAACACCGTGTACGTCGTGTCGGGCGCCATCGCCATCGGCCTCGCCCTCGTCCCCGCCGCCCTCGGCTTCTTTGCTCGCACAACCGCTCAGCCGGGAACCACCTCAAACCCGTGAACGACGCCGTCGTCGTCAAACGTCCAACGCAACTCCACCGTTTCGCCGTAGTTCTGGAAGATCGACTGGCGCACGTACAGGTGCATCCTCTCCTGCCGGGTCACGGTGTCGTCGAGGACGTGGGCCTCGTCGCCGAGATTCTCTTCAACGAGATCGCGGAACATCAACAGTCCGCCTTGCGCGTCGAGCGCCTCGCGTAGCTCCTCGCTGAAGCGCTCCCACAAGGTGTCGAGCTGGCGACCAAGGAACATGCCGGTCAGATCGCGGCCGGTCTCGAGCGACTCGCTCGGGGCCTGGGGCTCTTGCGACCCCGCCGGATCGGCGATAACGAAGCCGCCGAGCAGCGCGATCGCGACGACGCGCTGCAGGCCGATCGAGCAGCCGCGTTCTCCGCCCGAGTGGTGGAGGTGAAAGTTCACGCGCGGGGGCAGCTAGGCGAGGTCAGCGACGCTGGAACCAGTCAGCCAGAAGCCCACCCAGCTCGGTGATCGGCTGGCCCGGCGGCATGCCGGACGGGTAGATGACGCCCATCCGCGGCACGTGCCAGACACGCAGCGGGCTGTCGACGACCTCCAGGTAGCTCGTAACCACCGCCCCGACGACATTGGTGGCGCCGTTGAACTGGATTGAATCCTCCGCGTAGATCGCCGCCATGATGATCGGCGCTGCGGGGTCATTCCCGCCATGGGCGAAACGTGCGTCATCGGTCGCGACGATGCCGAGATTGCCGTCCACCGCCAGGCCGTCGTCGATGCCGTCCTCGAGATACTGGCCGGCGGGACACAGGTTCTTGTGGATGCTGGCGTCCCCGGTCGAATAGATCACGCCCGTGCCCGCGTAGTAAACAGTCGGCATCTCGCTCATTTCGGCGTCGTGCCCGAAGTGGATCCTGGTGACGCGGATGATGCCGTCGACCGTCAGCAGCTGGCTCCCGACGTTCCACGAGATGCTGCCTTTGCCGGACGGATCGGAGTAGGAAAAGCTCGGAGTATCGTAATCGATTTCCAGAGTGCCACCCGGGTACGCGTACGAATACCCGTTGAGCCAGGCGGCGAAACTCCCCCAGCTCGTCCCCGTGTCCGGATCGATGTACGGATCGGCGAGACTCGGGAAGGTGGCCGTCGGATCCAGATCGTATCCGGCAACCACGTCGGCGTTGACATTCCCGGCGATCGCCGTGTCCGACCACACGGCGTCGAGCGTTTCTTTCACCTGGTTTTGGGTGGCGGCGGCCGCACCCAGCGACCCTCCGAGAGTCAGCGCTGCGTCCTGAAGTCGAAACGTCGCATCGAGCGAGCTGACCACCTCTCCGTTGAGTTCCAGAGTACCCAGCGCCGGAACCTTGGTGGCGAGGGCCCCGAGGCCAGCAACCGTGCCGATGCCGGTGTAGTGGTTGATCTGCTCCGAGCCAACGCCCAGAACGAGCGTCGAAGAACTGGCGCCGGTGCCGCCGACAGCATGGATGGAACCTGCAACGAGTACGTCGCCGACGAGCATGGTCCCCCCGATGTTTCCGGGGCCGAGCACCAAAGCGTTGTTGTAGGGGCTGGAGTTGCGCACCTCGATGCTGACGCGGGCGTCCAGCGTGGCCTCGGCCGGTGCGGCGATCTCCGGCTGGGTACCGACTACGCGGGTTTGCACTTCGACCCGGTAAGAGGCGCCGTTGGCGCCCAGCGTGGCCACCGTCGGCGGCAACCAAACCAGCCGCGAGTAGCTGCCGCTCCCGACGCTGGTTGTGGTGCCGAGATCGTAGACCGTGCCCGGGTACGGAGTGCCGAGCAGGCCGGAATCGATGAGCTCCGAGCCGTGGATGAACGTGTTCTCGGGGTCCGGAAACGGATTGTTGGAAGTCACCGGCCAGTTACGGTGGTCTACCCAGTCATAGAACCAGCTCTGCACCCCTTTGGTGGCCCAATCCTGGCGGAAGTCGTCGATCGTCGACTCGAGCGCGGAGTCGGCCAGATAGAGAGCCGAGGTGCTGGATCGATAGTGCGCGCTCACGGCGACGTCGATCTCCCCGACCTGCAGCAGCATCGCACCCAACAACGAGACCACGAAGAGAGCCAGGAGGGTTACCAGAAGGGCGAAGCCATTATTGTCGAGGGGCCCATTTTCGGCGGCATCGCGGGCCCCGCAGGACCCCCGTGACGCCGCTTGACCGCGGCGCTCAGAGGGCAGCAACTTAGGGAAGACAGGCACCATTAGCAGACCGTATACTGAAGCAAGAAAGCTACCCGCAAGCCGGGCACAATCCCAGAGCCTCAATGGTCGACGTTCGGCCCACGGCTAGTCAAGAACAAATCGATAGAGGGGCGTCAGAACTGTGAAACGATGCGCAGCTATGGTCAGGAATCTACCTTCACGTGCGAACCCTTGCACGGCGTGGAGGGTTGACGACGCGGCCGCCGACCCGGATATCGCTGGTTTCCTGCTGGTTGAGGTTCTCGTGGCGCTGTTTGTCGCCTCGTTGATTTTCCTCGTCCTTGCCGGCCTCACCAGTTTCGCCGTGTTCGTCGCGAAAACATCCGACAACCTCACCGGCGCCACCGCCCTCGCCTCCACCAAGGTCGAGGAACTGCGTACCATGGACTACGACGACCTGACGGTGGGGGGTTCCACGACAGCCGATGTCCTGGGTTTCTTCGATGATCTGGACCTCGACGAGGACGAGTTTGACGATTTCCACCGGCGTTGGCAAGTCGTCGACCAGGGCACGACGAAGCTCATCAGCGTGTACGTATCCTCGGAGCTGGAGATGATCGGCATGCCGAAGGACGCGTCGATAACCATGTTGGTGGCGCAAAAGTGAACTTCCGCCGCCTGGGGGATGCTGCGGGCGCCAGCCTCGTCGAGCTCATGGTGGCAACGCTGGTCATCTCGCTGCGCCTAACGGCCGTGTACACCGTGTTGTTCCAGACGCAGGCAACGATCGAGTCCCAACAAGACATCATGGAGCTGCGGCAGCAAGCTCGCGTCGCCGTGAACCAGCTGGCGACCGAGCTGCGGATGATGTCCGGCTACGATCTGGGCGACCTGACCGAGCCGTTCGTGCAAGCAGACACCGACCAGATCGTTTTCGTGGCGGACATCAACGCGGGTAGCGTCGAGATTCCGTGCGGGGCGGCGGCTGAGAACGCCGTGGGCGGCGGGGCGGAGCGCATCGACTACCACTTGGTGGCCGGGTGGCTCGTCCGCACCGTGGATTGCTGGGACGGCGCCACCTGGACGAACGCGTATACGAATCAGCGCCTGGCAGCCAACGTGCTCAACGAGGAGCCGCTTTTCCAATATCTCGACGCCGCTGGTAACGATCTGGTGTCGGCGCCACCGGCTTGACCGCGGCGCAGCGCGCCCTCGTGCGATCGATCGTCATTACGCTCGTGCTCGAGAACTCCGACAGGCAAGCCCTCGGGGAAGAATACGTTCGCTACCGCATACAGAAGCAGCTCGGAATACGAAACGCCGGGGGCTAGCGCACGCGAGCTGCCTCGCACCCCTGCCCCCCGCAAGAAACGCGAAGATTGTCCTGATTTGTGATCAGCGGCTGCACCTGGAAGAGTACGGAAGGCACCCGTGAAGATCGCCAGGGCGTAAGCCAGGATGGGTCAGCGCGTCCGATCTCTCAGTGCGCTCTACGGCGCGGTCAGCGCAGCCAGCCGGCGGGTACACCCAAGCGGCGCGCCTCCACCATGATGGCATCTATCTGCCGGGTGACGTTCGACCTCCGCGCCTCTACCGTATTATCGATATTATCGATCTCGGGCTGCACAGCCGCTGCATTTGACGACCGGAGCCGTGCGAGCTCGCCGTCAAGGCGTTCCATCTCATCGTTCAGGGGCCGCAGGCGGTTTTGCCAGTACTCGCGCGTTTGCTCGGGGGGCGGGTCGGCGGGATCGTCCTGGCCAGGTGCCTCGGGATCGCCCTGGCTAGGGTCCGCGGGATCGGTGGACGGATCATCAGGGGAGGGCGCCGGTACCGGTACGGCCGTCGCCGGCGGCTCGACCAGGTCGTCCTTTTCGATCCGCTCGACCATCGACATCGGGAACGATACTTCGCCTCCATAGAGGCGCACGTAGACACGATTACCTTCGACTCTGACCATGGAGCTACGCATCACACAACCGTTCTTCAGGTACACGGTGTCGGCCGCTGCCGATGTCGCAGCAACGCCGGCGACGGTAATGATCGCCACAAGCAGCAGGGTGTACGGTCCGAGCTTCATTGTGGTCTCCTTGGCGGGTTCACGACCCCCGTAGGCAATTATACTTCCTGGGAACCGCAAACCTCCCGCGAATCGAGTACCCGTTCGAGCTAGGTTCGATGGGTAGCCGCCTCGTCGAGGTTTGAGTGCCGATCCGGAGACCGCCTTGGCAGCCCTGAAGAAGATCCCCAACTACGTCTGGACCTTCCTGGCGCTACTCTCAGGCCTCGCGGTAGGGGGCCTTCAGCCCGACCTGCTTGCCCCGGTGGCCCAAGCGACCGGAGCGCTGATCCGGTTGATTGTCGCCGTGGTGCCCGTGCTCATCCTGGTCGCGCTCAGCCCAGCGGTGGCCACGCTCGTGCGTCGCGGCCTCGCGGGCCGCTTCGCGGGCGCCGTGGTGATCTGGTACATCGGCACGTCGGTGCTCGCCGGCGCGATGGCGTTGCTGGCCTCGGCGCTCATCTTTCGCATCCCCCTCTCCACCGGCGGACGGGGCGTTTGGGTCGAGGCGTCCGCGATGCTGACGTCCTTCGGGCAGGGCGGCGCGTCGCTTCCTCTGTTCGCGATCCTCGCGGGTGGTTTCCTCGGCCTGGCAGGTGCCAAGCACGATCCGACATACCGTCGACTCATGCGAGTCGCCGACGGAATCGAGAACACGGGCGATCGTCTCGCGTACGTCATGCTGCCGCTCATCCTCGCGTTCGGGATCACGCTCGGGGTTCGCTTCGGAGCCCGCATGGGCATCGCGCATTACTTCACGATGGCGGCGTATACCGCCGCGTTGTGCGCGCTCTGGTGGGCGTTCTACACCTTCGTCCTCGTGCGCCGTGTCGGCGGACGCGACCTCAGTCCCGTGCTGGCCGACTACTACGTGCCTACCGCCGTGTTCGCGGCGGCGACGACCTCCTCCCTGGCGACGCTACCGGTCAACCTCGCCAACGCGAAGAGGGTCGGCGTGCGCGACGAGGTCGCGGACTTCGTGATTCCGTTCGGCGCCGTCGCCAACCTCGATGCGAGCGCGCTCGCCTACATCGCCTACGCTCCGTTCGTCGTCTCGCACGTCTTCGGGCTCGAACTGAGCTGGATGATGATGCTCGCCGCCTGGCCCGCGGTCGTGCTGTTCACGATCGCCGCTCCGGGCCTTCCCGCCGGCATGGGGACCGCGCTGTGGAGCGCAACGCTCTTCGCCAACATCCTCGGCCTGGACGGTCAGGCCCAGGCCGACTTCATCGCCACCTGGATCGCGCTTTCCGGGGGTGTTCCCGACATGATCAGGACAGCGACAAATTGTACGGGCGACGGCTTCACAGCGATAATCTTCGACGCGCGCTTCGATGAGTTCTTTGGTGGTTCGAGCACGCCCCCTTCGCCCATGACCTCCTGAGTAGGCAACCGACCCCAGCGGACCGTGCAATGGCTGACCGCGAACAATTGATGGAGGGTGCCCGGCGCCTCGTTTCCGTGAACGGGAGGGTCCGATCCCATGAGCAGGTGCTGGTGGTCACCGACCCGACGATGCAGCGCTACGCGGACCTGGTGCTCGAGGCGGCCGCCGGGGTCGGCGCCCCCGTAACACTGGCTGTAATGCCCGTGAACCGCGCCGACGGAAACGAACCGCCCGACCCCATCGCTGGCGCGATGCGCGAGGCGGACGTGATCTTTTCCACCGTCAGTATCTCGATCACCCACACTCGTGCGATGCGCGACGCACTCGATGCCGGCGCGCGCGCGATCCTCATGACGGCGTATACCGACGACGTCATGACGTGCCCCGCGTTGCTCCAGACCGATTTCCGGGCGCAGGTGCAGACGTGCCATCGCCTCGGGCGAGCGTTCACGGAGGGCAGCGACGTGCGGCTGACCTCCCCTCGCGGGACGGATCTGCGCTTCTCGATCGAGAGCCGGATCGCCAACGTACTCACGAACATTCCGGAGCCCGGCGAGCTGGCGCCCGTGCCCGACATCGAAGTCAACGTCGTACCGGTGACCGGGAGCGCTGAAGGTGCGTTCATCGCCGACGCGTCCGTGCCGTACCTCGGCATCGGCATTCTGGACGAGCCGATTGTCTGTCGTATCGAGGCCGGCCTGATCGTCGAGATGTCCGGCGGTGCTCAAGCCAAGCGGCTGCGCGATCACCTGGAGTCGTTCGACGACCCCGCGTGCTTCAACGTTGCCGAGCTCGGCGTCGGTTTGAACCCGTACGCGCATCTGACCGGCAAGATGCTCGAGGATGAGGGTGTGATCGGCACGATCCACATCGGCATCGGCACAAGCCACACACTGGGCGGTGAAATCGTGGCCCCGACCCACTACGACCTGCTCATGTGGGAGCCGACCATCGAGGTCGACGGACGGGTCGCGCAGCACGACCGGGAGATCTTCGGATGAGTCGGAACGACCGCCCGGGTTGCCGATCCGACGCCACGAGCCGGCGCCCTACCTCGAAGGGGAACGGCGAATGAAGCGCGGCGCCGAGATCCTCGTGCGCACCTGTGCCGGTGTGGCGGATGGAGAATCCGTCGTGGTGGTCACCGATCAGGAGCGCATGCCGATCGCCATTGCACTTACGGAAGAACTCAAGTCGGTCGGCGCGATGCCGAGCCTTGTGGTTCCGCCGCCTCGGTCGATCGACAACGAGGAGCCGGGGCCCCTTGTTGCGGCCGCGCTGCTCGACGCCGATGTCGTTTTTCTCCCGGTGTCGCTGGCAATGGCGCACACGCGTTCCGTGCGCGATGCGATCGGTGCCGGAGCACGGGTGCTGTCGATGACCGCGTTCACCGAGCGGATGATGCGCGAGGGAGGGCTCTTCACCGACTTCGCTGCCCGTCGCCCGACGTGCCTGGAGTTGGCGGGGCGCCTGACCGAGGGCTCTCGCCTGCGCGTGACCACCCTGGCGGGGACCGACCTCTCAATGAGCCTCGAGGGCGTCATCGGAAACAGTCACGCTTGCCTACTCGACGGCCCCGGCTTCAGCGCGGTGCCGAACATCGAGGCGAACTGTGCACCGACCCAGGCCAGCGCCGACGGCGTTTTCGTGTGTGACGGCAGCATCCCGTACTACGGCATCGGCGTGATCCGTGAGCCCGTGACGTTCCGGGTCGAGGCGGGCTTCGTCTCCAGCATCGACGGCGGGGATCAGGCTCGCTTGCTCGCCGACCTACTCGCGGCCCAGGACGATAAGTGGGTCTACAACCTCGCCCAGTTCGCGTTCGGCCTGAATCCGGACTGCGTCGAATTCACCGGCGAGATGCTCAACGACGAGGGCATCGACGGGACCGTCCACGTCGGCATTGGGACGTCGGCCAATTTGGGAGGCACCGTCTCCGCCAAGACGCACTTCGATGCGATCTGCACGGAGCCCACAGTGTGGATCGATGACGAGGTGGTGGTGCGAGATGGTACGGTCGAGGTGATGAAAGTTACTCGGCGCCGAGCCTCCCGGTGACAACGTTGCTGACCGCCGAGCCTCCGGAAACCGGCGGCGATTCTCGTTTCGGGATCGGCACGAAGATCCTCATCGGCATGATGGTCGGTGCCGTGGCCGGTGTGGTTTTCGGACCTCGCATCGAGGTGCTCGAGCCCGTCGGCGAGATTTTCATTCGGCTGCTGATGGCGGCCGCCATCCCGTTGGTCGTCTTCAACCTCCTGGCCGGCCTCACGACGCTCACCGAGCTACGCACCTTCGGCAGGCTGGCGGCAAAGATCGTCGTCTACTACACCGTCACGACGACGTTCGCGCTCGGTCTGGGTCTCGGCGTGACGACGATCCTGCGCCCGGGCGACGGCGTGCAGCTTGCCGAGCAGGTTCCCGAGGCGATCGGCGAGATTCCGACGCTCGGCGACGTCCTCGTCGACCTGGTGCCGACGAACATTTTCTAGGCCCTCGCCGAGGGCAAGGTGGCTCAGATCGTCGTCGTTACGATTCTGTTGGGGATAGCCACGCTCCTGCTGCCACCCGGGCCTCGCGACCGGCTGCGAGAGATGTACGCCCTCGGGGCAGAGCTGTTCCGCAAGCTCGTTCACATCGTTCTTTGGGTCGCGCCGATCGGCATCGGCGCTTTGATGGCGGTCACCGTCGGTCGCTACGGCGCCGAGCTTTTCGGGCCCTTGGCTCGATTTCTGGGCGGGGTGTGGAGTGCGCAGATCGGAATGGTGGCCGTTTACATGGTGCTGCTTCGCGCCTTCGCGGCGAGGAGCCCCTCGAGGTTCCTCAAGCAGGGAGGCGAGCTCTGGGCAACGACAGTGGCAACGACGTCCAGCCTGGCCTCGTTGACGGTCGCTTTCGACGTCGCCGAGAAAATGAAGCTGCCACGCGGCGTCTACGCCCTCACCCTGCCGCTCGGGGCCCAGATCAACAAAGACGGGACCTCGATCATGCTTGCGTCGGTGCTACTGTTCACGGCGCAGGCGGCGGACCGCAGCTTCACGCCGGGTGCGATCGTGACGATTCTGCTCATCGGGCTGCTGTTGTCTGAAGGCTCGGGCGGCATCCCGGGCGGTGGGTTGGTGGTCGCGCTGATCTTCGTGGAGGCGTTCAACCTACCGCTGGAGATCGCCGCCATCGTCGGCGGCATCTACCGGCTGGTCGATATGGGCAACACTACGATCAACGTAATGGGCGACCTGGTCGGCACCGCCATCGTGGCCAAATCCGAAGAGCGGCGTGGCCCCGTCGCAACGACGGCATGAAAGAGATTCGCTCTCTCTTTCCGGGGGCCGAGGCCCAGATCTATTTCGACGTCGGCGTCCGCGGCCTGCTCTCGACCCCCGTTCGGGAGGCGGTGGACCGCTATCTCGATGCCCGCACGATGGGAACCGGCAACAAGGACGCACTGCGCGCCTTCGCCGAAGGCGCCCGCGAGTCGTTCGCGGCACTGATCAACGCCGATCATTCGGAGGTGGCGCTCACCAAGAACGTTTCGGAGGGGCTCAACCTGTTCGCCGCCAGCCTGCCCTGGGAAGCCGGCGACAACGTCATCGTCTGCCCGGAGCTCGAGCACCCCAACAACGTCTTCCTCTGGTACAACCTCGAGCGCCTGCGCGGCATCGAGGTGCGCGCGATCGAGCCCGACGGCGGGCGCGTTCCGACCGATCGGATGGCTGCAGCGATGGACGCACGGACCCGGCTGGTTACGGTGCCCCACATTTCGTTCGCCCCCGGGTTCATCACCGATCTCGAGCCCCTGACGCGCTCGGCGCGCCAACATTCGGCGCTGCTCCTTGTCGACGCGGCTCAGTCGGTGGGCGCCATCGACATCGACGTCGACGCGCTGGGCATCGACGCGCTCACCGTCGCCACGCAAAAATGCCTGCTCGCGTTCTACGGGTTTGGTTTCTTGTGGGTCCGACGCTCCTTGGCCGACAAGCTGAAGCCCGGCCACGTTGCCCGCTACGGCATCGACCTCGGCGAGGACGCCCACGAAACCGCCCTCGGATCCGGTGAACTTCGTTTCCAACCGGGGGCGCGCCGCTTCGACCTCGGCAATTTCAACTACCTAGGCGCGGCCGCCGCCCAGGCTTCGATCGAGCTGCTGCGATCAATCAGCATGAAGCAGGTCGAAGCGCACTTGCGATCGTTGGCGGCGAGGCTCGCGGCCGCGCTCCTGGAGCTCGGCCTGCCGGTGGCCGGTGGGGCGCCGGGAGAGCACCTTGCCCACATCGTCTCCGTCGGCAAGAGTGGCGGCGGCCGTCACTACACCGCGGACGACCCGGCGATGAACGAACTGTACGACCATCTGACACGCAACCGGGTACGGCTGTCGATCCGGCGTGGCGTGCTGCGCATGTCGCTCGGCATCTACAACAACGAGGCAGACGTCGATCGCGTTGTCGTCCTGACGCAAGAATGGATCGACTAATCGGGACGAGGAGGCTCGTGATGCCTAGGCGCATACGGGGGGGATTGCTCGCGATGCTCGTCGGGTCGCTGGCCGGATGCTCCGGGGCGGCCGAGATCCGCGAGGAACCCGCCGGTGGTTCCCGAGCAGGCACCCGCGAGGCCAGGGAAGCGCTATTCGATCAGATCCTCGACATGACCGAAGATCGTGAAGCCTTCTCGCCGCTCAAGGAGGCGGCGATGGGCTACTCGCCGCTCGACGACATGCGCGCCCTGCGGTCCGAGGTCGTGGATGCCGAAACCGAAGCCGATCTCTACTACGCGCTCGTCAAGCTGAGCAACGCCCGGCGTGACCACCACCTCACGGTAACGCCGGCCGACGCCGGGCTGAGGCCGCCGCAGGTTGCCGACGTCGCCGCCCCGATCCGCGTCCTGCCGGACTATTCGAACCGCGATAGCCCATCCTTCTTTGTCGCCGCCGTCGGCGAACAAGACGGTACCGGTGACCCCCGACCCGAGCCCGGCGACCTTATCGTCGCCGTCAACGGCCGCCCGATTCCCGAATACGTCGAGACCTTCACCCCCTGGGTGGTCCACTCCTCGATCCACGGCCTGTACTGGGACATGGCCCGAGACTTGCCGCTGCGGCGTGCCGACGTACCGCCGTCGTTGTACGAAGAAACGCTGAGCCTCGAGCTCGAGCGCCCCTCAGGCGAACGCTATTCGGTCGCTCTCCCCTACCTCGATCACGCCGAAATGAACGTCCCGCAGCCCGAGGAACCTCTCTACCCAGGCTTCACGACGGTCATGAAGAGGCTCGACTTCAACGTCTTGCTCCCCGACGACGGCCGTCCGTTGGTTCTGCTCCAGTGGCTCGACTTCGAATACGAGCTGATCCAGGACGTCATTGACTTGATGGAGCTCGCCGAACGTGAAGGATTGCTCGAGCACGCGTTGATCATCGACGTGACGGACAGCAGCGGCGGGGCGCGCGGCGCCTATGCGATCCAGCGCCTCGTCGACCGCCCGTTCCGCACGACCTTCGGGAACATCCGGTTGAGCGACGCCGGCGAGCGGTTCATTCGGGGCTGGAGCGCGGCCGACGATGACGCCGACGCGCCCGACATCTTCGGCCTCAATGAAAGCGGTAGCTGGCTGCACGACTGGGCCCGCACCGCCGCCCGCGAGGCACTCGACCGCGGCGACGAGTACACCGCCCCCGTGCCGTTCAAGCTCGCCCACTTACCGAAAGACGCCGATGGCATTCTGCAGCCGGCCCCGGTGCATTTCAGCGGCTCGATCGCGATTCTCAGTGGGCCCCGTGGCGGGTCCCACTTGGATCAGTTCGTCTCGATGTTCGCCGACAACGACCTCGCCTACGTCGTCGGCATGCCCACCGGTGGCTACAGCAACACCTGGGAGGCCGAGGAGATCCTCCATTTTCCGGGAACCGAGCAACCCGTCGTGCACTTCATGTGGAACGTGGGGCACACACTACGGCCCAACGGGGAACTCTTGGAAGGCAACCCGCCGATGCCCGACACCTACATCCCGCTCAGCCGCGAGAACTTCCGCACCTACCACCAGATCCTGCTCGAAGCTGCCCTGGCGGAGCTCGGCCTCGATTCGACCGGATTTTGACTCGCCGGGGAACGGCGCCTCAAGAGATGACGCCAACGCTCACCGGAAAACTCGTGCCGCATGCCCCGCCGCGAGGGGCCGCACGACTTGACGCGGCGGCCGCCAGAGTCCACGGTACTCGGGTAGATGTTGCCTAGGGGTGGCCACTCGGCCTGAGATCAAACCCTTGAACCTGATCCGGTTGATACCGGCGTAGGTAATGGCAGCCGGCTTCTTCGCGCGGCGAAGAAGAGGCGCTCTCGAACCGAGTAGGTCGTCTCCTGATTCAGGAGAAGACTGTGTTCCGATCCAATGATTTCCTTGCTACAGGTGTCGTGGCGGCCGGGCTGCCGCGGCGATTGATTTGTCTGCCACTGGCTTTGGTCCTCGTGCTCGGCCTGGCTCCCTGCGTCGAAGCGCAGGAGAGGTCCGGGGCGCGGCTCGAGCCTCAGGAGAGCTCCGGGGCGAGCGGCGTCGAAGCTCAGCAGAGCGCCACGGTGAGCGGTGCCGAAACTCAAGAGCGCTCGCGGGTGGGCGGCGTGGTTCTGGATCCGACCGGGGCGCCCACTGCGAACGCGACCGTAACAATTGGCGCCCAGCGGGCAACGACCGACGCGAACGGGCGATTCTCGGTCGCCCTCGAAGACGGCGATCGCGAATTCGTCGTGCGGCATCCCGCCTATCAGGAGCTGCGCCAAACCGTGACCGTCACAGGCGAAGACCTCGAGATCGAGCTGCGCTTGCAGTGGGTCGCCTCGGTCGACGATTCGATCACCGTTACCGGTACGCGGGCCGGCGACCAGATGCCGGTAACCACGCGCAACATACACCGGGCCGAGCTCGACAAGATCAGCTACGGCCAGGACGTGCCAAAACTGTTGCAGTACACGCCGTCGATGAACTGGTACTCCGACTCGGGTATCGGGGCGAACTACTCGTACTTCAACATGCGCGGCATCGCCCAGACGCGCATCAACATGACGTTCGACGGCGCGCCACTCAGCGACCCGGCCGAGCACGCGTTGTTCTTCAACAACTTCAGCGATTTCACCAGCGCCGTTGACAGCATCCAGATCCAGCGCGGCGTCGGCACTTCGTCGGTCGGTTCGCCGGCCTACGGCGGGTCGGTAAACTTTGCCTCGCCGGCTCCGTCGCCGGAGCCCCGTGTCGACGGCCGCGTGGTGTTCGGCTCCTACACGACGGCTCGTGCCTCGGCGGGCTATGGAACCGGCCTGCTCGACAACGGCCTTTATCTGGGCGGTCGTTTTTCGTTCGCCAGAACCGACGGCTACCGCGACAACTCCGGCACGGAGCACAACACGCTGTTCCTCAACGGCGGTTGGCAGGGGGAGCGTGCCTCGTTGACGTTCGTAGGCTTTTCGGGACGGGAGCAGTCACAGCTCGCTTATCTCGCTGTCGAACCGGAGATCCTTGCCGAGAACCGTCGCTTCAACCCCCTCACCGAGCAGGACCGCGACGACTTCGGCCAGGACTTCGCCCAGGTGAAGTACAACCAGTCGGTGGGCGAGCGGTCGTTGCTGACGGCGTCGTTCTACTACAACGGCGCCGCCGGGTGGTTCCAGTTGTGGGACGACCCGGTGGCACAGACCGACCTGCTGCGCTTCGGAATCGACCAGGGGTTTTTCGGCAGTATGGTCACGTTCACGACCACGACCGACCGGCTGTCGGCCACCTTCGGCGTGCACTACAACGACTTCAGCGGCGATCACTTCCTCGACTCCGCAGCTGCCGGCCGGTTGTACCTGAACACCGGCTTCAAGAGCACCGCCAACGGCTTCGGCAAGATCGAGTACCGCCTCGACCGCACCATCCTGTTCGGCGATCTGCAGGTGCGCTGGGCGGAGTTCTCGTACGCGGGCGACATCGACCTCGGCTCGGTCGACTGGACGTTCGTCGACCCCAAGCTCGGCGTGCGGCAGATCCTTTCGCCGCAGCTGAGCCTGTACGGCTCGGTCGGGAGGGCGCAGCGCGAGCCGGGGCGCCTCGACATGCTGCTCGGCGAGGACAACGCCACGGTACCGCACGATCTCGAAGCGGTGCGGCCCGAGGTCGTCCTCGACTTCGAGCTCGGCGTTAACTACAACTCACCGCGGCTGGCGCTTCAGGCCAATTTCTACGCCATGGAGTTCACCGACGAGATCGCGCTGACCGGCGAGCTGTCCGAGGTCGGCCTGCCGCTGCGCCGCAACGTCGACAGCTCGTACCGCCGCGGCGTCGAGGTCGAATTGAAATGGATGCCGCTTCCCGACTGGTCGGTGTTGCACAGCCTCAACCTGAGCCACAACCGGATCAGTGAGTGGACGCAGTTCTACGACGTCTACGACGAGTTGGGCAACTATATCGGCAGCGAGCCGCTCACCTTCACCGACGTGCCGCCGCTGTTGACACCGCAGGTGATTCTCAACCTCGGCGCCGAGTACACGCGCGGTGCCACCAACGTCGCGCTGATCGGCCGCTACGTGGCCCACTCGCAGCTCGACAATACCGGCCTGGAAGCCTTTCGCACGCCGTCGTTGACCAACCTCGACCTGCGCGCCTCACAGGGGCTCGGCCGTTGGTGGCCGGGCGCGGCGCCGAGGGTTCATCTGTTCATCAACAACCTGCTCAACAACAAGAACCTGTTGCCGAGCGGCTACAGCTACCAGTTCATCAACCGCGATGCCGCCGGCAACGACAGCCTCGACGGCATCCCGTTCTACTACCCGTTGGCAACGTTCAACGCCTCGGTAATGCTGGAGCTGGGCTTTTGATCCAGCCTCTAGCAAGGTGCTGATCGTGGACGCCGGACGTGTGGATGCCACGACGGGCGATACCGTGACCGTCGGCGTGCCGGCTCGGCGCGTGCCGCAACTGTGATTTCCTTCGAAGTCGTTGCCGTGGTGATCACCCTGGCTGCCGTTTATCTGACGACCCGCCAGGTGATCTGGTGCTGGCCGCTGGGGATGGTCAGCGTGACGCTGTACGCGTTGGTCTTTTTCGAAGCCCGGCTGTACGCCGACATGGGGCTGCAGGGGCTGTACTTCGGGCTGGCCGCGTACGGCTGGTGGGCCTGGCTGCATGGCGCCGCGGAACACGGAGAGCTGGCGGTGACCACCACGTCGTGGCGGGCGTGGGCCGTACTGCTCGTGCTGGCGACCCTCGGCGGGGTGTTTCTCGGCCAGGTGCTGAACCGCCTGACCGATGCCTCACTGCCCTTCTTGGACTCCCTGTTGACGTCGTTTTCGATCGCCGCGCAATGGATGCAAACCCGCAAACTACTCGAATCCTGGCTGGTGTGGCTGGCGGTCGACGTGTTGTACGTCGGCATGTTTCTCTACAAGGACCTGTACCCGACGGCCGTCCTCTACGGCGTCTTCTTGATCCTGGCAGCCTTCGGATTCATCGCGTGGAAGCGGTCGATGGGCGTACCCGGACCCGTCAGGGAAGTCGCAGCGTGAAGCGCGTCGTCGTTACCGGTTCCGAATGCACCGGCAAGACCACCCTCGCCGGAGCGCTGGCGCAGCACTATCAGGTGCGGTGTGTCCCGGAGTTTGCCCGGTGCTTCGTGGGCGAGAAGGGCGTGGCGCCGACATTCGCCGATGTCGAGGCCATCGCCCGCGGACAGATCGCCCTCGAAGACGAGGCTGCGGCAGCCACCTCGACGCTGCTGATCCAGGACACGGATCTGCTCAGCACGGTGGTCTACAGCCACCACTACTATGGCGCCTGCCCCGCGTCGGTGGAGGTGGCTCTCCAGGAGCGTCGTGCCGACCTGTACCTCCTGGCCGCGATCGACGTGCCTTGGGTCGCCGACGGTGTCCAGCGCGACCGCGGTGATCGGCGCGTGCAGATGCAGGATCTGTTTCGCCAGGCTCTGCTCGATCGCCGCCTTCCATTCTGCGAGATCGAAGGCAGCGTCGAGGCCAGGGTACAGCGCGCCGCCGTGGCGCTGCGCAACGTCCTCTGAAACGGGGCACGACGGGTCGACGATCGGGCGCCCGCGGCCATAATGCGGAGCACAGCTACCTGGCCGCGGTACTTGGTTCATCGCCCGTATCGAAAACTGGTGTCAGCAGCTGGTGCCCTAATATCATCTCGTTGCCGCGCTCGGCAACCGCTAGAATCTCTGCCATGCTCCGGCAAACGATGGGCTCACAGGCTCGAGAGCGAGAACTCTTGCGGCTCACCGCGATATCGCTGGCGTCCGCGGTGCTCACGCTTCTCGTATTCGTGATCGGCGGGGCCAGCTCCGCGCTCGGGATTCCGGTGAACGTGCTGGCCGGCCATTTTCTGGCCATCGTTGCCGTCTACGGGGTGTGCGCAACGATCCTACGAGCTCGTGACGACTTCCGTGCCTTGGCTGCGGCCTTCTACTTTTCGCCGGTATGCCTCGCCGTGTTTCGGGAGCTGCCGTCCATCGGTTGGGTGGCGCTAGTTGGCGTCGTCGCTGCAGCCCTGTTGGCGGCGTGGCTGTTTGCCAGGTATGCCACGGTACGCGGAGTGCCGCCGGTGGCAGCCGCGGCAGGAGCCGCACACGGGGCGGCTTTCGTGGCGTTCGCCACCGCGCCGCGCGACCTTTATGCGTGGCTGGTCATGGTTCTCTGGACATTTGGTGCCGTGCTTATCGCCGCGTCGGCGGGTTTCTCGAAGCGCACGAGCTATTTCCAAGAGATCCGTGGAGCCTCCTTGTTGGCCATCTTGTCGTTGGCGGGAGTTGCGTTTTTCAGTGTCGATCGCGCCCACGACGCCTTGATCTCAACGGCGCTCTCGGTGGATGCCGGGGACCGTCCGTCGGTGATCCTGGTCGTCCTCGATACGGTCCGCGCCGATCATCTGGAGCTCTACGGCTATGAGCGAGAGACGATGCCAAACCTGGCCCGCTTCGCCCGCGAAGACGCGGTGGTCGTGGCACGTTCGGTGTCGAATGGGTCCAACTCCGGTAGCTCGCACGGCTCCTTGTTCACCGGCCTTTATCCGCCACGGCACGGTGCCCACGCCCCCGTACTCGAAGATCTCGATCCACCCGGATTCATCTATCCGCTGCGCACCGATGTGCCGACGCTGGCCGAGATATTCACCGCGGCCGGCTACTGGACGGTAGGGATCGCCTCCAACTACGCCGTGCTCGGTTCGACGTACGGGCTCGATCGCGGCTTCATGCATCACGAAGCGGATCCGGAGCCGGGATGCTGGTTCGTGAGGTACAGTCCGTGGCGCCCAGTGTTGCATATGGTGGCACGCTTTTCCGGAGGCGACTTCTTCGCCTGCCCGGTGCCGTATCGGCGCGCCCACGAGATCACCGACCGTGCCTTGGCCACTGTGGCAGCGACCGGGGAGCGACCGTTCTTTCTCTTCCTTAACTATCTCGACGCACACACTCCGTACACACCGCCGGGCGATTTCCCCGATCGGTTCGCAGGACGGGACACCGAGCTAGGTAGCGGCGAGATCAGGCAGGCGTTGAGGAATGGAACCATGCGAGGCGAACGCGAGATCACGCCGCTCGAGAGGACGCACTTCGAGGCGCTGTACGACGGCGAGCTAGCATATCTCGACGTCGAGCTGCAGCGACTGATCGACGGGCTTCGAGCCGCTCCGAATTGGCAAGACATCGTCGTGGCGATTACCTCGGACCATGGTGAGGCGTTCGGCGAACATCGCTTCCTGACGCACTCGAATTCGCTCTACGAAGAAGCCGTGTCCGTTCCTCTGATCGTCAAGCCGGGGGCCGGCGCGTCTCCGGGTGTGTCGCCCGGGAGCGAGTTTCCTGGCCCGGTGCAGTCGGTCGATCTGTTCGCCACATTGCTGGACTTCGCCGGGATCGAGCCGCCGAAGCAAATCGACGGCGTCGTGCTCGGCCAGCCGCGCAACGAAGTGCGCTCCTGGGTGTATGCGTGGAACTTCGTCGACGCGCGCATCAGGGCGCGCTGCAGGTTGGAGCTGCGTTCCATCGAGATCGACGGATGGAAGCTCATCGAATCGACCAACGACAACCACGAGCTCTACAACCTGTTGCTCGACCCCGGGGAACAGAACAACCTGTTCGAGCGAGAAGTGGAGATGGGCGAGCTTCTTAGCGACGCGCTGGGGCCACGCGAGCCCTATCGGCTGTTCTTTCGAGCGGGTGTGAACGCGGAGTCCGACGAAACGATGAACCGGCTGCGAGCTCTCGGATATGTCCGTTAGGGCAAACGGGCCCTCATGAGAGACACTGTCCCGCTCGCCATGCTGATCGTCGAGTCAGCGCAGCTCGCTGACCCAAATGCGGCCGCAGGTGCGCATGGCCTGGCCGATGATCGCCGGTCGCAGCGACGAGTTGCTGAACTCATAGCGAATCGGGGTCTCCTCGATCTTCATTCCGGCGCGGTAGACATATGCCAGCGCCTCGATGTGGAAGTCAAACGTCTTGCTCTGCATCCGGGCGTTGAGCAGGAGCTCGACGGCCCGCTTCGAGTACATCCGATAGCCGGAAGTCACATCCTGGAGCCCGGCGCCGCCTCAGGGGACGAAGCGCGGCACCATCGCCAGATTCATTAACACCTTCGCTCCCCAGCTCAGCCCCTCACGCCAGATCGGAACGTTCTTCCTCTCCTCGCGATAGCCGAGCACCAGGTCGGCTTCGGTGCGTTCTTTGAATTGGGGAATCACGTCGGGGTCGTGGGTGAGGCCGGCGTCCATGGTGATGCAGAAGTCGTATTGCTGCTCGAACGCGTAACAAAGACCGTCGCGCAGCGCCCCGGCGATATGGGTGTTGGTCTTGTGACGGATAAGGTGCGCCTTACCCGTGCTTGCCACGAGGTCGCCTGTGCCGTCCTTGCTGGCGTCGTCGACGACACATACGCCCGCATGCCGGCTGGCGCGCTCGACAAGATCGACGATCGTGTCGGCCTCGTTATAGGCAGGAATGACGACGAGGAACGAGTGACTCACGGCGAGTCCGCGGGTGCCTCAACCGCCGAGCTCGGCTGCCCCACGGATAAACCTCCGTGCATATTTCGCTTCGGCAATCGCGATGTCCTCAGGTGTATTGATGTTCACGTAGCCATCGCCGATGTCGAAGGCTTTGACCATGTGACCGTCATCGATGGCGCATTGGATCAGGTCCGGCAGCTCCTTTTCCTGGCGGCTCTGGTTGATCGGTGTGACCTCCACGTAGTCGAAGATCGCCGCGCGAAAGATGCAGTTGCCTGTTCCGCGAACATCGTTGGGGTGACCTGACCCCCCAAAAGGGATCCAGAGGTAATCTCACGATCTGGGTCGAAAAAAGGAGGTCAGAATGCCGGCGAAGAGGCACAGCGCAGAGCAGATCGTACGGAAGCTACGGGAGGCTGAGGTGGAGCTGGCCCGCGGCGCGACGGTCAAGGATGCCTGCCGCAAGCTAGCAATCACCGAGCACACCTACTACCGGTGGCGACGCGAGTACGGGGGGCTGAGGGTCGACGAGGCCAGGCGGCTGAAGCAACTTGAGAAGGAGAACGTCCGGCTCAAGAAGATTGTGGCGGAAAAGGAGCTGGATCTTTCGATCCTGAAGGAAGTTGCGGAGGGAAACTTCTGAGCCCGGCACGTCGCCGAGATGCGGTTGAGCATGTTCGGCGGAGGCTGGGCGTTTCCGAGCGACGAGCGTGCCGGGTGCTGAAACAGTCGCGCACGACGCAGCGGTACGTGCCACGGCAACCGGACGACGAGCAGGTGCTGACGGAGAGGATCGTGAACCTAGCCCGAGAGTATGGCCGCTACGGGTATCGGCGAGTGACGGCGCTACTGCGCATGGAGGGCTGGCTCGTGAACCACAAGCGGGTGCAACGGATCTGGCGGCGCGAGGGGCTGAAAGTACCGAAGAAACAGCCCAAGCGAGCACGGCTGTGGCTCAACGATGGCTCCTGCATCCGACTGCCGGTGCCTGTCAACGCGGATGAGACGGTGGTCACGCGTAATTAGTGAGCATTCTCGAGGGTGGCAGGCTTGTTGATCCAGACGGCGGTGGGGATCGCCGGCGGGCTGGGTGGGTGGTTGACGAAGCGCTCAGGCCGGGCCCGGTAGGCGGCCAGCAGGACTTCGGCACGCCGGTCGCGGGTCTGCTGGGCGAGTCCGTCCTGCACCGTCGCCGGAGTCATCAGGCCGATGCCCGAGTGGCGATGCTGGTAGTTGTACCAGTGGAAGAATGCCCGGCAGAAGAGACGGGCGTGTTCGATCGACTCGAAGCGAGCAGGGAACTCGGGTCGGTACTTGAGCGTCCTGAAGTGGGCCTCGGAGTAGGGATTGTCCGACGAGGTGTAGGGCCTCGAGTGTGTCTTGGTGACCCCGAGATCGGCGAGCAGGAAGGCGACCGGCTTGGAGGTGAGCTGCCGCGGTCAATGGTGAGCTGATCAGGTCCGATGCGTGGGAGCAGCGCCTGGTCGATGAGCTGCTCGGCCAAGGGACCGCTCTCGCGGTGCTGGAGAGTCCAGCCCACCACGTAGCGGCTGAACACGTCGAGGATGACGTACAGGTAGAAGTAGGTCCACTTGGCAGGGCCTCGCAGTTTGGATATGTCCCACGACCACACCTCGTTGACTCGCTTGGCGAGCAGCTCGGGCTTGTTGTAGGGCGGGTGCACGAGCTGGTTGCGCCGCTCGCCGCCCTCGCCCTGGGCGGCGAGGATCCGGTACATCGTGCGCTCCGATGCCAGGTAGCGGCCTTCGTCCAGCAGCGTCGCCCATACCTGGGCAGGAGCGCAGTCGACGAACCGCTCGCTGTGCAACTCGGCGAGAACCTTCTGACGTTCGGGCTCCGACAGCGCCCTCGCCGGCTTGGGCCGCGGTCTGCTCGGTCGGGGCGCAGGCGGCCGGCGGCGGCGGTAGATCGTCGCGTGCGAGGCGCCCAGCGTCCGGCACGCCGGGCGAGTCCCGATGATGGGAGTGAGTTGTTCGACGGTTTGCTCGATCATCGCTTGGTAGTCGCGTTGGCGCCCCTGGGCTCGAGCAGCTCTCCCAGAAGCGCGGAGACGTTTCCCTGCACCTCGATTACTCGCCGTGCTTTCTCGAGCTCCGTCGGCTCGGCGACGCAGGTTGGCAAGCTGCGCGTCTCGGGGATCGGCGCCGGCCGGCCGCGTGGCTTAGCCAGCGCCACCAATGCCCCGGCTCACGCTGCTTGCGCCACACCGACAGATGCGACGAGTACAGCCCCTCGCGCCGCAGCAGCGCGCCGACCTGGCCGGGCTTCGAGCACCCGTCCGCCTCGCGTACCACCCGGACCTTGTACTCGAACTTGAAACTGGGGGTCGGGGGCCGGGACCGCGACGTCCGCTTTCGGTCGCCTCCGGCTCCCTGCACCGGACGTGGTGGCCTCGTGGTCTCCTGCACCGTTGTTGCTCAACTCCGACATTCTTGTGTCTCCGACCTCGCCCTCTTGCTCAGTAATTATCCAACCTCCATCGTCTCACCCCACGTTGGCAGAGAGGGTGCGCCCCGAGAACAAGGATCATGTCTGGGCGTATGACTTCGTCCACCACCGGACGCATGACGGTCGGGCTATGAGGCTGCTGACGATCGTCGACGAGTACACACGGGAGAGCCTTGCAATCGACGTGGCGCGGAAGCTCAACTCCGAGGACGTACTTCACCGACTAGGACGACTGTTCGTTCATCGAGGTATTCCAGCGCACATCAGGTCAGATAACGGACCGGAATTCACTGCCGAGGCGGTTCGCGACTGGCTGGGCCGGCTCGGCGTCGGCACGCTGTTCATCGAGCCGGGCTCCCCATGGGAGAACGGCTATGTGGAGAGCTTCAACGGCAAGCTCAGAGACGAGCTGCTGAACGGGGAGATCTTCTACACGCTGAAGGAGGCAAAGGTTCTGATCGAGAGATGGCGCCAGCAGTACAACCGCGTACGACCGCACAGCTCGCTGGGCTATCGACCTCCGGCACCGGAAGCGGTGTTGTTGAAACCGGCTACGCTACGCTTCGCCGGCCTCAACAACCTCTTGTCAGCACCGTGTTACTGAGATAGAAGGTGGTACTAACCGCGGGGTCTGGTCACAACCTCCTGCAGCAGTTGGACATACACGGCAGGCGGCAGGTTGCCTAAAGAAGAATGCGGTCTCGTTTCGTTGTAGTCCTTCCGGAATGCGTCCAGCTGTTCCTGAGCCTCGGAGAGGCTCAGGAACCAGCTCTGGCTCAAGCACTCGTCTCGTAGCTTGCCGTTGAAGCTCTCGATGTAGCAGTTCTCGACCGGACGTCCCGGCCGGATGAAGTCTAACTGGATCCCCGCCGAGAACGCCCAGGCATCGTAGTGCCTCGAGGTGAACTCCGTCCCGTTGTCTTGGGTCAGGGCGACCGGCACTCCGCGCTCGGCGATGATCTCCTCCAGCTGTGCGGTGACGATCTGTGCGGTGAGCGAGAAGCCAGCCTTCAGCGCCAGGCACTCGCCGCTATGGATGTCGATGACTGTCAGTACCCGGAAACGGCGACCGCTCACCAGTTCGTCGGCGACGAAGTCCAGACTCCACCGATGGTTCAGCTCGCTTGGGGCCGGCAGCCGAACCCGAGGGCGCGCCGCAACCTTCCGACGACGTCGTCTACGTACCTGTAGGCCCTCTTCCCGATACAGCCGGCAAACCCGCTTGTGGTTGATCTTCCAGCCCTCACGCTGCAGCAAGATGTGCAGACGCCGAGATCCGTACCGCGGTCTGGCTGCCGCCAATTCCTTCAAGCGCAACCGCAGCTCATCCTGTGGGTCCCTGATGCTCTGGTACCGGTGGGTTGTTCGACCAATCTGAATGAGCCCACACGCTCGCCGTTCCGACGCTCCATACTGCTCCTGCGCTCGGTAAACGAGCTTTCTCTTGCGCGCGGGCTTCAATCTTTTCTTGCGAGCACATCCTGCAGGATCTGCTTGTCGAGGCTCAGGTCTGCCACCAGCTTCTTCAGTTGCGTGTTCTCTCGCTCGAGCTCCTTGAGCCGCTGCAGCTCGCGCGGCGCCAGCCCTCCATACTTCCTGCGCCAGCGGTAGAACGTCTGCTGGGATATTCCGTACTTCCGACACAACTCTGTGATCGGCACCCCGGCTTCGACCTGCTTGATCGCGTACACAATCTGTTGCTCTGTGAACCTCGACTTCTTCACGAGAATCTCCCTCCTCGTTTTCTTATCGAGAAATTCTCACTATCCGCGGTCCAGTTTCCAGGGCACAGGTCACCTCGCGGAACAGCGTATCGTTGCGCGTGCCGACGGGCGCATTGCGGACGGCTTCGGGGCCGCGGGTGCCGTTCGTCCATCTAGGAACTTTGTTCGGGTCAGCGGGCGCCGCATCTTCAAAATATCGGGCCAACGCATCCGCCAGTTTGGGTGCATCCCAAAGGACAACGAAGCCGGCCGATCCCCGAATGTCGCCCGCCGCACCGTTGAGCTGCCACTTCTGGTTTCCGACCGTGCCATCGGGCGCGCGGTGCCAGACGTGATAACCGTCCTCGCGTCGCGTTGCGATCACCGTGATCGGCGCGCCTAAAGCCTCTTGCAGCGCCTCAA
>CBDCBL010000003.1:0-13959 GCA_965214245.1 Acidobacteriota bacterium | reverse complement strand
GAAAACCGCAATCGCGATCTGCCGGAGCTGAGTCGCGTCGCCAGTAGCGACGAATACGATCGAGTGTTCAATGCCGCCGTCGACGAGTACATGGCCTTCCTCGAGGAAGAGGAAATCATGACGGTGCGCGACTACATGGACGCGGCCCTGCGGGCGCAAAACGGCAGCTTCAGCCCGGCTCCGGATAATGCGCTGCGCGGCTTCTTCTCCGAGGTCAGCTACCGCAATGCGGCGACCATGCGGACCCACAGCCACCATTGGATCGAGCTCGCCACCATGGTGGAGGAGCCGCACGAAAGCCCGATTCGTCGCGTGCCGTCGTTGTTCAACATCTTCGATGCGCGCTCCGAGGGGCTAGCCACCGGCATGGAAGAAATGATGATGCACGCCGGCTTGTTCGACGACCAACCGCAGGCCCGGGAGCTCATCTGGATTCTTCTCGCCCAGCGGGCCGCGCGCGCCCTCGGCGGCCTCATGATGCACGCCAACGAGTGGACCATGCAGGAAGCGGCCGACTTCGCCTCTGAGTGGACGCCGCGCGGCTGGATGCCCAACGACAGCGCCACCGTGTGGGGCGAACAGCACCTCTACCTGACGCAGCCCGGGTACGGCACCAGCTACATCATCGGCAAGATCCAGATCGAGCAGCTCATGGCCGAACGCGCCCTGCAGCTCGGCGATGAGTTCACCCTGCAGCGCTTCATGGACGAGTTCTTCGCCGCCGGCGTGATCCCCGTATCGATGGTGCGCTGGCAGCTCACCGGCGACGAGAGCGAGATCGGCGGCATGCGGGGAGGCGGCTAGTCGGCGACGAGCCGATACTTCTTCAGCCGCGTGATGCCCATGGCGTCCGTCACCGACGCGAGCACGGTATTGCCGTCGACGAACAGTGGAATGTTGAACCCCTGCTCCGGCGCCGGCACGGTGCCGAGGAACTCGCCGGTAGCGAGCTCGAAGACATCGAACACGTAGGTGTTCGCCCAGCACTCGCCGTTGTACTCCTCGCCGCCGCCCACCCCGCCGGTCGAAATCCGCACGTCACCGCCCCCGCCGCCGGGGCCGGCGCTTAACATCATCATCCTCATCCCCGCGCCGCTGCCGCCGATCTCGGTGCAGTCCGGGTCGGGCCGGCTCGGGCCCTGACGGACCACCCAAACGCGACCGGAGCAGTCGGCGCGAAAGCCGGTGAAAGCGGCCTTGTGGGCGGGCACCTCCGACTCATCGAGCTGAAAGTCGGGCGCCATTCGTCGGAAGTTGCTCACCGCCATGTCGGCGCGAAACGCCACCTCGCCGGGGTTCACGGCGACGCGATCCCAGTTCTTTTCGACGATCGTGGTGTTGCCGGCGGGGGCGTGGATCTCGAAACGGTATTCGTTGCCTACGCCGACGATCATCTCGCCACCGGGCGCCATGACCCACTCGTAGCTCGGTGTGAACGGCAGGATGGCCATTTGCCTCGAGTTGCCCATCATGTCGATCGACACGGTAGGCGGCTCGTACTCGATCGGCGGCGGAAAAATCGGCTCGCCTACCAGCCCGTCGGGACCGATTGCCTGCATCCCCATACGCACCTCGAAGCTG
The DNA here is from genome assembly GCA_965214245.1 of Acidobacteriota bacterium. Classification (GTDB taxonomy): domain Bacteria; phylum Acidobacteriota; class UBA890; order UBA890; family UBA890; genus CBDCBL01. The sequence continues at coordinate 12,378 of CBDCBL010000003.1, read as the reverse complement.
CCGCCTTTCGTCATGTCGGGCATCTCGAGAACGCGCGTGAAGATCTCGGCGTCGTAGCTGATCTCCAGACCCATGGCCGCCATCGGTGAGCCCAGCCCCCAGTCGTCGACGGCGTTTCCTTCCGAGTCGAAGATGTTCAGGCGGCCGCCCTGTACGTCCGTCACCAGGATGCGTCCGTCGCCCGTTACCGCCATCGCCACCGGCCGGCTGTATTCGCCCGGACCCTGCCCCTGATTGCCGATGTCGAACAGATATTTGCCCTCGAGATCGAAGGCGCGCACCGCCGGGACCTGTGAGTCGACGATGTAGATTCGATCTTCCGTCGCCCAGGCCGCCGTTATCGCGCCGAACAAATACGGCTCATCGCCGATATCGACACCGATCGAGAGCTCCTCGACCAGCTGCCCCTCGCCTCCCCAACGCGACCCCGACACCGTGCGCACGGTGTCGACGCCATCCACCGACGAGCGCTCGGCGATGTATTCGCCGGCCGACGACGCACCGTTGCTCGCACCATTGTCGGGATTGCTGCCGCTACAGGCCGCCAGCGCCAGCGTTGTCGTCAGCGCCAGAGCGCGTACCGAGGCGTGCCTCCAGGTTGTTGCCGAAGTCATGGGGCTATCTCCAGGGTTTTCCGCCGCCAACAAGTACGACTCGTGAGCGCTGCGATTAGTCGAATCGCTCGTCCATTCTCGCCGCCGGCAGCGTGACACCGTGCCTGGATCGGCGGTTTGCGGCTCGATGAGACGGCCCTGACCGGCGCGTACGTTCCCATCCGCCCGCGCTAAGCTCTCCGATGGAGAAAACGCCATGCTGGATGGGGGAAAAATCCGAGACGCGGCGCCGGAGCCCGAGGTGGCGCGGCAGCCTGAGGTCGTGCCGGAGCCTGAGACAGCGCCCGACGCCGCGCCGTCGATGATCGACGGCGAGGATCATGCCGTCGACCCGATGTCGGTGAGGGTCGATCGCATCGTGCTGATGCTCTCGTTCCTCGGGGTTGCGGCGCCGTCCAGCATCGGAATCTCGATCGCCTGGGCGGTCGCTGGCATTCCGACGTGGCTGTACCTGTGGCTGGCGGGGGGCTGGCTCGTCCTGGTCGGATGCCTCGCGTTCCTCGGCTACAAGTGGCCGGCGTTGCACCACAAGCACCTCCGCTATCGCGTCGACGAAGCGGGCGTGCGCATCAAGCGCGGCGTGGTGTGGCGCAGGATCATCTCGATTCCCAACTCGCGCGTGCAACACACCGATGTATCGCAGGGCCCCCTCGAGCGGCGCTACAAGATCGCCACGCTGACCGTGCACACGGCCGGCACCGAGGGTGCGTCGATTTACCTGAGCGGCCTGCGCCACGATGTCGCCCTGCGTTTGCGCGATCATTTGTTGCCCACGGGCGATCGCCATGCCGTCTGAGCCGCGCCGCCTGCATCCCCTGTCGTGGATGTTCATTGCCGGTGCGAACGTCAAGAGTCTGATCTTCCCTGCCATCGTGGTGTTGCTGTTCTCGCGCGGCGCGGTGACGTCGAGCTACGAGATCTGGGGGCTGATCTTCATCGTGCCCACGTTGGCCTTGGCGCTCATCCAGCAGGGCGTTTACAACTACCGGTTCGGCGCCGAGGAGATGGTGGTTCGCGACGGCGTGATCACCAAGAAAGAGCGCCACATCCCGTACGAACGGGTGCACAACGTTGCCCTCGTGCGCAATCCGCTGCACCGGATGCTCGGCGTCGCCTCTGTGCGCATCGAGACCGCCAGCGGCGGCGAGCCAGAGGCCGTGATGCGTGTGTTGTCGTTTGGTGCGGTTGATGAGCTGCGCGACCACACGCTGGGTCGTGAGCGGGTTGCCGCCGCAGCGGCGGCAGGTGACACGGCGGCGCTGGCTCACGAGGCCGTGCCCGACGGGGCCGCTGCCGAGCGCGCCGCGACGGCACCCACGGTGCTCTTGGAATTGTCGCCGGGCGAGCTCGTACGGCTCGGCCTCATTTCGAACCGTGGATTCATCATCGTCGCTGCAGCGATGGGTTTGCTGTCGCAGATGACCTGGTGGGACGTCGACTGGGAAGAGTGGGCGCCTTACTACAATCGTGTGCGCGAAGAAGGGACCGGCTGGCTGATGTGGCTCGACCTCGGTTCGATCACCGCGCGGGTGCTGGCCGGCGTGGCGCTGGTGGTGGTGTTTCTCGTGTTGCTGCGCCTGTTCTCGGTGGCCTGGCACCTGGTGAAGTACTACGGCTTCACGCTGCACCAGGACGACAAAGACCTGCGCTCCGAGTACGGCCTGTTCACCCAGGTGTCGACGACGGTGCCGGCGTACCGGATTCAATTGCTCACGGCTCGCGCCACGTTGCTGCACCGCTGGTTCGATCGCTCCACCGTGGAGCTGGAGACGGCCGGCGCATCGCAGGAAGGTTCGGACCTGCAAAGTGGGCTCGCCGCCGGCGGCGTCAAAATGGAGAAGCAATGGCTGGCGCCGCTCGTAGAAACGAGTCGTGCCAACGCGCTGCTGAGGAAAGTCCTGCCCGAGATCGACCTCGACGCCGTCGCCTGGCAGCCCCTTGCGCCGCGTGCCCGGTGGCGCATCATCAAACGCTTCTCGCTGGTAACCGCGCTGGTCACGGTGCTGCCGTTCCCGCTGATCGGCTTTCACGTGCTATGGATCCCCGCGGTCATTCTGCCGCTGGGCATCGCCTACGCTACGGGCTTCGTGCGCTACGCCGGCTACGCGCTCACCGATCAGGCCGTGGTCTTTCGCAGTGGCTGGTTGAGCCGCAAGGTGAGCGTGGTGCGCTTCGACAAGATGCAGACGGTGTCACTCAACGAGTCGCCGTTCGACCGGCGCCATCGGATGGCCTCGGTGGCGGTGGATACCGCCGGCGCCGCACAGGTCGGGCACCGCATCGATATTCCTCTCCTCGACAAGGACGTGGCCGAGGCCATCGCCCGGCGGCTCTACGCCGAAGCCAGTCAAACCGAATACAGCTGGTAAGGCATGGAAGCCATACTTCTCGTCGTCTCCGTTGTCTCGCTGGCGGCATGGCTGGTCCTGGCGCTCGACATCGTGACCGGCGCCAAGTTCGTGCGTTACGTCGATCAGGTGCCCTTGCCGCCGGCCAAGCAGCTCGCCGAGCTGCCACGGGTAACGGTGGTGGTGCCGGCGCGCAACGAAGAGCGCAATCTGGAGGCCGCAACGCGTTCAGTGCTGGCCCTCGACTACCCCGACCTGGAGGTAATCGCGGTAAACGACCGGTCTGACGATCGCACCGGCGCCATCCTCGATTCGCTCGCTGACGGCGACGAGCGCCTGCGCGTGATGCACCTCACCGACCTGCCCGCCGGCTGGCTGGGGAAGAACCACGCGCTGCACGTTGCGGCGCAGGAGGCCACGGGCGAGTTGCTGCTGTTTACCGACGCCGACGTGATGTTTGAAGCCTCGGTGCTGAGCCGCGCTGTTGTCTGCCTGCTCGACGACGATCTCGATCACCTCACCATCGCCACCGACGTGCACACGCCCAGCGTGGCGGTGGAGATGTTTGTCGCGGCCTTCGCGGTGAGCTTCATGGGTTACTTCCGTCCCTGGCGCATGGGTGATCCGAACAGCTCGGCGACGGTCGGGATCGGCGCCTTCAACCTGGTCCGCGCCTCGACCTACCGGGACGCCGGCGGCCACGAGCCCATCGCCATGCGCCCCGACGACGACATCAAGCTGGCGGTGTTGCTGCGTGACCACGGCGCGCGCCAGGTATTCGGGGTCGCCGGCGGTATGGTGGTAGTCGAGTGGTATCCGAGCCTCGGCGAGGCCTTTCGCGGTCTGGAGAAGAACTCGCTGGCCGCCGTAGACTACACACCGTGGATCCCGCTGGCCGGAGCGCTCGCACAGTTGCTGTTTCTGTGCTGGCCGTTCGTGGCGGTCTTTGTAACCGGCGGCGCGACCTGGTGGACCAACCTGACCATCGTCGTGTTGTTGCTCGCCGGGCAGATTGTGCTTTTCCAGGGCGGCAGCCTGCGCTGGTGGCTGGCGTTCTTACTGCCGGCGGCGATGCCGCTGGTGATCTACGCGTACCTGCGCGCCGTATTCCTCACGTACGTGCGGGGCGGGATCCGCTGGCGCGGCACCTTTTATTCGCTCGATGAGCTCCGCGCCACTCGTTCCCAGGGCGGACGAAAGTTGTCGGGGAGGAGCCAATCGTGAGCCTGCAGCAGTAAACTAAGGCCCCGAGATGGCTTACGGGTTAGTAAAGTGGCGGCATCTGCGGGAAGAGCCGCTAGGCTGTGGACATGGCCGACAAGATCAGCAAGAACGACGACGAGTGGCGCGCCCAGCTCACCGACGAGCAGTATCACGTAACCCGTCAGGGCAGTACGGAGCCGCCGTTCAGTGGCGAGTACAACGACCACGACGAGGTCGGCGTTTACTGCTGCGTGTGCTGCGGCGCCGAGCTGTTCCGCTCCGGGGCCAAGTTCCACTCTGGCAGCGGTTGGCCGTCGTTCACGATGCCGGCCAACAGCGAAGTGCTCGAAGACAACAACGATTCCTCACACGGCATGTCGCGTACCGAGGTCGTGTGCTCCCGGTGCGATGCCCACCTGGGTCACGTCTTCCCGGACGGACCGGAGCCCACCGGCTTACGCTTTTGTATCAACTCCGTGGCGCTCGATTTCGACGAAGACGACGAGTGAGGCGCGGCTAACAAGCTGGATGCCTTCGCCGTCTCCGGCTTCATATACTGCAGCGTCGCCGAGCGCTCAGCCGCCCAGCCGCTGCAGTGCCTCGCGAGCGTCGGCGCGACCGCGATCGGCGCTGGCGCGGTACCAGCGCAGCGCCTGCTCGCGGCTCTGCTCGAGGCCCTCTCCGGTTTCGTACATCTGGCCGAGCCAGAACATCGGCAGCGCGTCGCCTTTGTCGGCGGCGAGCCGGTACCAGTACGCCGCGATGTTGGAGTCCTGCGGCATGCCGGCGCCCTCTCGGTACGCATTGCTCAGGTTGTGAGCGGCCAGGGCGTTGCCGAGGTTCGCGGCCCGGAAATACCAGGCGAACGCCAGCGCCTCGTTGATCTCCACGCCCAGGCCCTCGGTGTACGCCGTGCCCATCAGAAAGGCAGCCTCGGCGACGTTTGCCTGTGCCAGCGCGATCACGTCGTCGATCACGCCGGCGGCGATTTCCCGGGCCCTGGCGTCGTCGCGTTCGAAAAACATGCGACCCCGCGAGTACACGCGCGCCAACCACATCTGCGACAGGACATCGCCGTCGGCCACCGCCTCCAGCAGCAGCTCGTGGGCGTGGGCATCGTCAACCCGGCCGGCGATGCCCGTGTAATAGCCGATGGACTATTCAAGGAGCGGATCGACAGCGTCCGGCGCTTGCGTGGCGGCAAGCGCCGCCGCGCCTCGAGAAATACCAACGCCATCAGAAACGGCCGAGGCCGGTGCGACCAACAACATGGCCACACCGGCTCCGGCGACAATCCGGCTCGCGCGTTCCCCGCTAGCGCGCGACATGTCTACATTCCGGGCTTGCGGAACTTCAGCGTCATCCGGTCGATCTCGTAGCGGTTGCCCGTTTCGGACGACTCGTCGAAGTTGTCGCCCGTGTTGGCCAGCATCTCGGAAGCCTCGACGAGGCTCGAAGCCGGCTGCCGTTATCTGGTCGATCACTGCCTGCTGGTTGACCACGGTGCGTGTTGCCGTCGAATCCGGGCTTGGGCGTGCGCGCATCGGACAACGCCGAGAATGCCGCCCGGCTTGAGCGCCGCCAGCCACTGGCGTGCCGGATCGGTGGCGTTGCCGCGGTTCATCAGGTCGTGGACGTTGGCGCACCGTGATGATCACGTCGACGCCGCCGTCGGGCATGGCGTCGAACGCCACAGGCGGGCCGCCCGTTCCCGAGTCGCCGGCCGGCGCCACACACCGGGAACCGTCGGTGCCGCGGACAACTGGCCGATTTGGGGCGGCGACGCGGGCGGTACGAAGTACTCGCACCTCGACGAGATCAACACGGACAACGTGGCCGAGCTGCAGCCGGTGTGGACGTGGGCCACGGGTGAGCAGCCGGTTCGCGGCGGCAGCGCGCTGATCACCGGCAAGGGCGTGAGGCCCGGCAACTTCGAAGCAACCGCTCTCGTGATCGACGGCACGATGTTTCTGTCGACACCGTACAACCGCGTCGTGGCGCTTGATGCTGCCAGCGGCGAAGAGCTCTGGTCGTACGACCCGCGAGCCTGGGAGTGGGGCCAGAGCCGCCGAACGGCACCGGGTCGGTGCACCGTGGTGTGGCGGTGTGGGAGGGCCCGGTCGGCGCGTCCACCGAGCGCCGCATCTTCTTGAACTCTCGCTGGCGGTTGATCGCCCTCGACGCGGCAACCGGCGAGCCGGCGGTCGGCTTTGGCAAGGGCGGCGAGGTCGATCTGACGGAGAACCTCGTTTGGCCGACCAACAAGCTCCACTACACGCAAACGTCGCCTCCCGTGGTCTACAAGGACCTGGTAATCCTCGGCAACGGCGTCGGCGATCGGCTCGTGTACCGCAACGATCCGCCCGGCGACATCCAGGCTTTCGATGTGCGCACCGGCGAGTTGGTATGGCGCTTCAGCCCGATTCCGCAGGCCGGCGAGTTCGGCAACGACACCTGGGAAGACGACTCGTGACAGTACACCGGGCACACGAACGTGTGGGCACCGTTCACTGCTGTCGACGACGTCAACGGTTTGGTGTACTCACCGGTGGGTACGCCCAGCAACGATTTCTACGGCGGCGATCGCAAGGGCGACAACCTGTTCGCGGAATCGATCCTTTGTTTGAACGCCGCAACCGGCGAGCGCGTGTGGCACTACCAGCTCGTGCACCACGGCCTGTGGGACTGGGACGTCTCGTCGCCGCCGACGTTGTTGACGATCGAAGTGGACGGTAGGGAGATCGACGCGGTGGCGCAGCCGACCAAGCACGGCTATCTGTTCGTCTTCGACCGGCTTAGCGGGGAGCCGGTGTGGCCCATCGAGGAGGTGCCGGTACCGGCGAGCGACATGCCGGGTGAACGCGCCGCCACCACCCAGCCGGTGCCGACGAATCCGGCGCCGTTTGCTCGGCAGGGCATCATCGAAGACGAGCTGATGGATTACACGCCGGAGCTGGCCGCCATGGCGCGCCAGGCGTTGGCCGGCTACCGCTGGGATGCCGAGCTGTTCGCACCGCCGTCGATGGAAGGCACGGTGATATTGCCGGGCATCATCGGCGGCGCCAATTACGGCGGCCCCGCGGCCGATATCGAAACCGGTGTGCTGTACGTGAAGGCCAGCCACTCGCCGAGCGTCGTGCAGATCGCCGAGGCCGATCAGACGCGGGTCGAAGCCGAATTCAGCAACAGCTCGCGTGGCCTCGGCATTCGCCTCGCTAACGGACTGCCGCTGATCAAGCCACCGTACGGAACGCTCACCGCCATCGACTTGAACACCGGTGAACACCTCTGGCAGGTTGCCGTGGGCGACACCCCCCGGGTGCGCAACCATCCCGATCTGGCCGGAGTGGAGCTGCCCGCGCGCCTCGGCGCCACCGGCCATCCGGGACCGATCGTCACCGCCGGCGGCCTGATCTTCATCACCGGTGGCGCCTCGAACCTGTACGCCTTCGACAAGACGACGGGCGCGAAGCTCTGGTCGGCCGAGCTGGGCGCCGGCAGCGGCGCGAACCCCGCCACCTATTCCGTCGATGGACGCCAGTACGTGGCGATCGCCAGCGGTCGAGGCGGCGAGGCCAAGCTCACCTCATTCGCGCTGCGCTAACCGGTGCTCGCAACTCGGCGCGCGATTGCGGTTAAATGCGCAGCCGGACATGTTGCGTAGCGGCGATCCGATCGATGACAGCACTGGACGTTGTTCTGGCAATCCTCCTCCTGGGAATGCCCCAGGACCCCGAGATCGAACTGCGCCGGCTGCCGGGGGAGAACACACCGTTCACCATCGGACTCACGGTGCTCGACATCATCGCCATCGATGACGCTCGCCAGGCGGTGTTCATGGACTTCGCTGTGCGACTCGATTGGCACGATCCGCGCCTCGCGGGTCGCTTCGAGCAGTTGACCCAGCTCGAGACCTCGATGGTGCGGGTGCCGCCGATCGCTTTCAGGAACGACCGCTCACTGCGCCACGGTCTTCCGGAAGTCGTTGCCGTGTCTCCCGACGGCAGCGTCCGCTACGTGCAGCGCTACACCGGCGAGGTTTCGATCAGGCTCGACCTCAGCGAGTTTCCTTGGGACCGCGAGACTCTGCGGATCGAGATCCTCATCCCGACGTTCCCCAACGAAGCCGTGTTCTCGCTCAATTCGGAGTTCAGCCGGATCGACGAGGAGCTAACGATCGCCAACTGGGCCATTGGAGAACCGTCGTTCGAGGTGATTGCCGGCAGCCAGTTCCCCCCCCTCCCACTACACGTTGATTTACGAGCAGCCCATCGAGCGCCGCCCGGACTACTACATCTGGTCGGTCATCGTGCCGCTGCTATTCGTGGTGGCGATGTCGTGGAGCGCATTCTGGATCGACCCGGAGCATGTCGAGGCGCAACTCGCCGTAGCGGCGACCTCGATGCTGTCGTTGGTGGCCTTTCGCCTCGCTGTGGCCCAGCTCGTCCCGCCGCTGTCGTACTTTACGTGTCTCGACGTGTTCACCATAGGGGCCACGACGCTGGTGTTTCTTACGCTAGTGGAGGTCGGCACCACGAGCTTTCTGCAGCAGCAGGGGAGCCACGACGTAGCGGTGCGCCTGGACACACACGCCCGTTGGGTGCTTCCGCTGCTGTTAGTGGTGTTGCTGTCCGTCGCGTTTTGGCTGTAGTGCACGATTGGAACTCCTACTACGAATCCAACGAGGAACCCTGGACCAAGCCCGACGCGACATTGATCGCCGAGGTCGAAGACATGGCGCCCGGCAAAGCCCTCGATCTCGGATGCGGGGAAGGTGCGGAGTCGCTCGAGCGCCTGGCAGGGGAGCACGGCTTCGAGGTTCGCGGCGTGGTTGCCGACATGTTCACGTACGAGCCCGACGATACCCATGATCTCATCTATCTCGGCTACATCCACGTTCGGCCCGAGGAGAGAACCAAGATATTGTCGGTGGCGGCCGCAGCGCTGGCGCCACACGGCACGCTGCTCTACAATGCCACCCTCCGCGTCTCTGGCTTGCTGGTTTGCCTGCTAGCAAATAGTGGCACAACCGGTCGGCACTCCGCTAGACCTACCGCTCCGCTCTTCCGATCGAGCGGAGGGGAACGGTTCTCTCAAAGATTGCCCCGCAGCCGCCACGGGGCTTTACCCTGGAACAGGCTGCCTTCCTTGCGCAGCAGCGACAGGCCTGGGCCCTTGAGATTGAGCAGCTTTTCGAGGAAAAACAGCGTCGCGCTGTTCAGTCCCTTCATGTCGTTTGGCGACATGCCGAGCCAGGGGCGGGCGGGCAGAACGCCGCTGCCGCGCTGGTGCCCCTCGGCGACCTTTGCGCGGTTGGGCGAGCCGCCAGACGCGACGCGAACCTTGGTTCTCTGTTTGCCGGCGGCGCGTGCCTCGAGTTGGCTCATCATTACGCCCTCATCCTGCAACGTCACGGGCGAGGTCCGGCCACCCTTGCGCTCACGGACGTATTTGCGGGCGCCGGCTGAGCGCGTGGAATACGGTTGGAACGCGGCGTCATTCAGGTCGCGGCCGCGGGTGGTGCGTTCCTTGATGGCCTTGACCACCCTCGGGCCCGCCCACGTAATGATCTTGCCTACGTCGAGGTCTCGCTGAAGCTGCCCGAACGTCGAGCGTAGACGCTGCTCAGCGTTGTTCGTATTCCACTTAGATGAAAAGAAGCTCTTAGCCAACGATCGGCACCAGCTCGGTGAAGTCGTTGATAAACAGCCCTGAGAACTCAGGGAACCGAGGATCGGGGATCTCGAACTCGATCCGCAGCCCGCGGTCCGGGTCGCCGCCCGGGGCCACCACGGCACTCTTCCCGTCGAGTTGCCGCACGGGGCCCCGGTAGGTCACCCGCTGACCGGCGCGGAATTCCTCCAGGAGCTCGATGTTTCCGGCGATGCGGGCCGCTTGGATGGGGTCGTTCACGGACACGACACCAAGCGCCGGCCCGATATTGAACGGGTCGAGGATGCGTGATCTCGCTGGTCCGCTAGCTGGTCTCGCTGGTCCGCTAACTGGTCTCGCCGCTGGACCGCTAGCCATGTCGGATAATTCTACCTCGTCGGATGTATATGTCGCGGGATCTGCTTTGGGCCGAGATCCCCGGAATCAACACCCGCGTCGCCGATCTCTCTGAGGCTTCAACAGGCAACTCGAGTTCATCTACGAACGGACTAATGGGAGCTTGCGTCCCCTTTAATATGAGGTTCCTCACACAAATGTGTGCACGATTCAGCCCAAGCAGGTCGGCCGCGCCGTGGGAAGAGGCTGCGGATGTGCTCGTGCCAGCTAACCAGCGCTGAAGTCGTCTGTCGCTCAGTCGACGGCCGCCTGCGCGGGCCCCGCTTTTGGTGGGGGACCTGCTCGGCGGCAGCCGGTCTCACCGCAAGGTACTGAGGCGCTGGCACTTACAGGGCGACGAACCATGAAACCCGTGGAACGCGGCCTCTACTTTCGCCGAGGTTCTACCGCTGGGCCGAACCCGCGCTGACTGTTCAGCCCCTTGGAACTGGCAGGCCCCTCGCGATTCCGCCGTCTCCTGTGGGCCGGACTCCGGGAGTCTGCAGTTCCTCTCCAGATACAGACGGTGTTCTCCAACCACGTAAGTCACTGTTAATGCTTGACTTATTAGCCATGTAAACCGGCCGAAGCTGCACCGATCTCTGAAGAGGAACCTAATATGATGACTCGCCGCCTGGCTCTCGTGAATGCCACATAAGAACAGTTGGGGGTATCCATTTAACCGGACCGATATAAGCTGGAGCGGTGGATCGCCCTCGTGCAGGCACGCACTATCCGAGGTCCGTGGGCGAGTTTCAGGCCTGGTTCCGCACCGATGCGGACTGCATGGATTACCTGGAGTGGCTGCGGTGGCCTGCGGGCTTCGTCTGCGCGGCTTGCAGCCACGACAGTGGCTGGCGGCGCTGGGCGATGGACGCTACCGGTGCTCCGGGTGTGGCGGCCGGACGTCGGTGACTGCGGGCACCATCTTTGACCGGACGCGCACGCCGCTCACGGTCTGGTTCACCGCCTCCTGGCTGTTCGCGGCCAGCAAAGACGGGATTTCTGCGCTGAGCCTGCAGCGGACGTTGGAGATCGGCTCCTACCAGACGGCATGGGCACTGCTGCACCGGCTGCGGTCGGTGCTGGTGCGCCCGGGCCGGGACCGGCTAGGCGGGGTGGTGGAGGTGGATGAGACCTACATCGGCGGTGAGGAGCCAGGGCTGGCAGGCGGTCGAGCTAGGGGCAAGAAGGTGCTGACCGGCATCGCCGTGGAGGTCCAGGCACCGAACGGCGTCGGCCGGTGCCGGATGTTGCCGCTGGCCGATGCCTCGGCCGCATCGCTGCACCCCTTCGTGACCGATCACGTTGAGCCGCGCGCGACGGTGATCACCGACGGCTGGGCAGGCTACAGCGGGCTCGAGAAGTTCGGCTACGTCCATGACCGATGTAGCCAGCGGGCGGCCCGAGCCTGCGGCGAGGATCCCGGCGCGCTGCTGCCGGCGGTGCATCGGGTGGTCTCGCTAGCCAAGCGCTGGCTGCTGGGCACCCACCAGGGCTCGGTGGAGCCGGCGCACCTGGCCAGCTACCTGAACGAGTTCGTGTTCCGCTTCAACCGCCGGCGCTCCCGCAGCCGCGGCATGGTCTTCTACCGCGTGCTCGAACTCGCCGTGGCCCACGACCCAGTACGCTACCAGGACCTAATCGCCACCAGCCGGCCCCGGGCCGTGCGACCCACGCCGCCGTATTTATGTGCGCGGGCACCCGCCGAGCTTGGAACGCCCTCCAGCGAATCGCCCCTGGAGAATCGCGGCGTTAAACTGGTCCGGTTAAATGGATACCCCCAAAGAACAGTTCCTACCTGACGAATCTGCTGCGGGCAGGCACGGTCGCGTTCTAGCGTGTGCAGCGTCAACGATGCGTGCCGGTGGGCGTCGACGGCGCGGTTCAGAGGACGAGAGCCCCGGCGGGATGTATCATGTCTCCATGACCAGCTTCCGGATGTCGGTGACGGTGCTCGCGGTGATGCACGCGCTCTTCGTCGGCTTCACAGCCCTGGTCGGCGCATTCGCGAACGGTGGAGACGGCTGGCAACGGCTGCTGGTGGTCCTCCTGCATCCGCTTGGGGCCGCGGGCGTGCTGGTGCTCGTGTTGCGGCCTCGCCTCGCCACGACGACGATCCTCGCCCTCGCGGCACTCCTGACAGTGAACGTGGTCGCCGACCT
>CBDCBL010000002.1:0-71928 GCA_965214245.1 Acidobacteriota bacterium | reverse complement strand
GGTAAGTACGTAGGTCTTCCGCGTCGCTCTCAACGGCGCGCTCGAGATCGTCGAGTATCGGCACAAGGCTCTCCAGCAGCTCGGCCTGCGCCATGGTGGCAAGCTCGACACGCTCTCTCTGAACGCGCTTGCGAAAGTTGATCAGCTCGGCCTGAGTGCGCAGCAACTGGTCCTGCAAGCGCTCGATCTCGGCCTGCGCTGTTTCCCATTGACCTTCCAGATCATCTCGAGACAGCGGCGCGGCCTCGATACCGCCGTCACCATCCTCTGCCACGGCGTCTTCAACGTCGGGGGAATCGGGTTGATCCATCGGTTCTCTTTTCGTTCCGTTCACACTCTGTTCCTGAGTTCCTCAAGCTGCTGCTGCAGCGTTCGCCTCGCCGTGGGGCCTTTAACAGGATGCTGGAAAACTCCCGGAGGGTTGTCAGCACCCGGTCAGGTATAAAGCTGGGTAACCATCTCGCTGGTAGCACGCGCCATGGCGTCGACCATCGGGATCGTGCGGTGGTATTCCATACGTGCCGGACCGAGAATGCCGAGTGCCCCGAGAGGTTGCGACCCCGAGCGATAGCTGGCTGCCACCAGCGCGCACTCCCCGAGAGCCGCCGGAAGACGTTCGCGGCCGATCAGCACGCGCGGCTGCGATCCGGAGCCGCATTCTGTCAGCAGCCGGCCGATCTGACGCCGCTCCTCGAACTCTTCGAAAATGGATGTCAGCGCGTCGCGATTCGCGAGCTCGGGATTGTCGAGCAGATGAAAGGTGCCCTCGAGCCACACTTCGGCCTCCTCAATGATGTCCGCTAGCGATCGCCTTACCAAACGAAAGGCCAGGGCCTTGGAACGTTCTGCGGTTGGCGTCCGGTCACTGCGGATGCTGTCGCGGATTTGACGCAAAGTCCGGCCGCGAAAATGCGCGCCGAGGTAGCCGGCGACCGGCTCCAAGTCACCCTCCAACAGCTCCTCCGCTCCGCTGATCGTGCGGCTGTGGATCAGGCCGTTGCCGGTAACGAAGAGCACCAGCAGCCGACCGCCGTCGATCCGCACGAGATTGATCTGCCGTATGTTCGTATCGGCTGGAGGTGGCGCCATCACCATCCCGACCTGATGCGTCATCTCCGAAAGCATCGAGCACGCCCGCTGCAACAACGCCTCGAGCGCCGGCGGCGCCGTGTGCAGCTGCTGCCGGATCGACGTCTCATCGACGTCCTGGAGGCCTCCGTCGCGGATCAGGTTGCCGACGTACGCGCCGTAGCCGCGGGCCGTCGGCGTACGTCCGGCCGAGGTGTGCGGCTGCTCCAGATACCCCTGATGCTCGAGCTCCACCATGACGTTACGAATCGTCGCCGAGCTGAGCGACTCGTCGAGGGCAGCGGCAACGGTACCGGAGCCTACCGGCTGCCCGGTGCTGATGTAGTTGCGCACCACGGCGTCGAGGATCGCGGCCTGGCGCGGATTGAGTGCTTCTGTCATGGATTCGCCGGATCGACGCTTAGCAACGTGCTGAAGAGCTCCCGATGGTTCTCCATCACCCTGCTAGCACTCGCCACCGTAGAGTGCTAACAGCAGATGGAACAATGGTCGCAACGGCCTGTCAAGCTGCCAAACAAGGGGCCTCGACACGCCCCTCACGGCCGGATTCAGCGACATTACCCATGCTATCATGCTGAATATGACGTCTGAGAGAAGAGCGGCGGCGCCCGCCACGGAAACTCCCTCGCAAGGCCGTTTCGCGCGCTTCGTCGGGCGCCTCGATCGCTTGCTCGCCCGGCCTCGCAACCTGGCGATCGCCTCTCTGCTCATCGTCCTCACCGGATCGGGCCTCGGTTTCGCCATGGTGTACGTGCCCGATGCCTCGCAGGTACGCGTCCTGGAGGAATACGTACCGAGCCTGCAGGTCATCCTGTACGACGACGCCGGCAACGTGTTCGGCGAACTGGAAGCCCTACAGCGCCGCAAGCTGGTGCCGTATCAGGAAATCCCCCAGCAGTTGCGTAACGCCCTGCTGGCGACCGAAGACAGTCGCTTCTTCTGGCACGTCGGCGTCGATCCCATCGGCGTGCTGGGTGCCGTCCGTGAAAACCTGATCGAAGGGTTCGGGGCTCGCGGCGCCTCGACGATCACCATGCAGTTGGCGCGCGGCCTCGGATGGTCGAGCCCGGAGAAAACGGCCAGCCGCAAGCTCGTCGAGGCGTTCTACTTCGCGCTGCAAACGGAGCGCTATTTCTCGAAGGAACGCATCCTTGAGCTGTACATGAATCAGATCTTCATGGGCCACAACGTGTACGGCTTCGGTTCCGCGGCCGAGTTTTATTTCGACAAGGAGCTCGCCGAGCTCACCTTGGGTGAATCGGCCGTCCTGGTCGGTATTCTGCAGCGACCGAGCGACTACTACCCGCTGGGGCGCAACGTCGAGCGCACACTGCGGCGTCGCAACCTCGTTCTGGGCCGCATGCTCACCGAGGGCTATATCACGCAGGAAGAGTCGCAGGCGGCGCGCGACGAGCCGCTGATCGTAGCCAACCGGGATCGCAGCGAGGAGCTCGGCGCCTATTTCACCGAGGAAATCCGCAAGGAGCTCTACGAGGACTTCGGGACGTCGCTATACGAATCCGGGCTACGCGTGTATACGACGCTGAATCCGCGCATCCAGTCGGTGGCCGAAGACGCCCTCAACCGCGGTCTACGCGCGATTGACAAGCGTCAGGGGTGGCGCGGCGTGCAGCGCAATCTGCTCGATGAGGGCGTTGACCTCGTGGAGCATCGCGAAGGCCGATGGGAACGTATCATCGCCGTCGGTGACCACGTTCCCGCCATCGTGCTCGACGCTACCGAGGAGCTGGCGACGGTGAGGGTCGGAGAGCGCACCGACCAGCTGACGCCCGAAGATGCCGACTGGACCCGCCGCGGCCGTGTACGCCTCGACGAATTGTTGCGCCGCGGCGACCGGATTTCGGTGGAAGTGCTCGACCTCTCAGAGGAGGGCACCATCAACGTGGCCCTCGACCAGGACCCCGAGCTCGAGGGCGCCGTTCTGGTCATCGAGAACTACACCGGCGAAGTGAAGGCATTGGTCGGCGGCCGCCTCTTCGACGTCAGCGAGTTCAACCGCACCAAGCAAGCCGTGCGACAAACCGGGTCGGCGTTCAAGCCCTTCGTCTACGCCGCCGCTTTGCACCACGGCTGGACCGCCGGCGACCTGATGCTCGACGAGCCCAAGCGCTTCGAGGAACCCGGCCAGGCGCAGCCATACGAACCGCGCAACTATCACAACGAGTACGTCGGCATCACGACTGCGGCAGAGGCCCTTGCCAAGTCGCGGAACGTGGTCGCTGTGGCCTTGCAGCAGGAGGTTGGCGCCGACAAGGTTATCGACATGGCGCGCCAGCTCGGGATCACCGCAAACCTGCGACCCTACCTGTCTCTGGCCCTCGGCGTTGTCGACGTTTCGTTGTGGGAGCTAACGCGCGCCTACGCCGTGTTCCCGAACGGCGGCGTGCGTGTCGAGCCCCACCTCTACCGCAACATCGTCGACCGCGAAGGCACCCCGGTGTACGTCACCGAGCGCCAGTCAACACAAGTCATGAATCCCGACGTTGCGTTCATGATGTCGCGCGTCCTCAACAACGTGATCGAGTACACCTACGACAACGGCCTTCAGGGAGGCAGTGGTCGCCACGCCCGCTTCCTGGCCCGCGAGCTCGGCATGCCGCTTGCCGGCAAGACGGGCACGACGGACAACTACTCCGACGCCTGGTTCCTCGGTTTCTCGCCATACCACACGATCGGCGTGTGGGTGGGCAACGATACCAAGAAACCCATCGGCCCCAACGAAGAGGGCGCTCGCGCCGCACTGCCGATCTGGATGGACGTAATGAAGGCGGTCAGCGAGGATCGCGAACCGAAAGATTTCGAGCTCCCGGTCGGCGTGGTGCTGCGCACCGTGGACGCGCGTACCGGGCTGCTGTCGAGCAACGAATGCGGATCATCCATGGTCCTGGCGTACATCGAGGGAACCGATCCGACGCGCGCCTGCACCGGTGAGGAGTGGCGCATCCTGTCGATGAACTACTACCAGCAGGCGTACTTCATCGATCAGATCAGGCGCGGCGGTCGGTAACAGGTCGGCCGTCTGCTAACTCTCTGCGTTCCATTTAAGGAAGGCCTCCGCAAAACCGTCAAGGTCCCCATCCAATACCGCTTCCACGTTACCCACCTCGTGGTCCGTCCGATGGTCCTTGGCCATCTGGTACGGGTGCAGGACATACGAACGAATCTGTGAGCCCCAACCGATCTGCTTCTTGGCGCCCTGCCGCTCGGCGAGACGCTCGCGCTGTTTCTCCTTCTCCAGCTCATAGAGGCGACTCTGCAACACTTTCATCGCCATCGCCCGGTTGCGGTGTTGTGACCGCTCAGCCTGGCATTGCACCACGACGCTGCTCGGTAGGTGTGTGATCCGCACGGCGGAGTCGGTAACGTTCACGTGCTGGCCGCCGGCCCCGCTAGATCGATAGGTGTCGATCCGCAGGTCCTTCTCGTCGATATCGATCTCGATATCCTGGTCGATCTCGGGAGAGACCATCACCGAGGCAAAAGAGGTATGCCGGCGGCTACTCGCATCGAATGGTGAGATGCGCACCAGGCGGTGCACTCCGGTTTCGCCCTTCATGAAGCCGAACGCGAACTCACCCTCGACACGAAACGCGGCGCTCTTCAGTCCGGCTTCCTCCCCAGGCGATTCGTCGAGTACCTCGACGCCGTAGCCCCGTGCCTCGGCCCACCGTGCGTACATGCGAAACAACATCGCCGCCCAGTCCTGCGACTCAGTGCCACCCGCCCCTGGATGAATGTCGACGAGGGCGGCCCGCGCGTCGTCCGGGTCTCCGAGAAGATGTTCCACTTCGCGGGCGCCCAACTCGGTCTCGATCTGTTCGATCGCGTCCTGCGCCAGCGCCGCCGCGTCCTCCTCGCCCTCCTCGGCGAGCTCGAGCATGTCCGCGGCGTCGTTCAGTGCCGCGTCGAGGCGCTCACCGGTCTCCACCCGCCGCTGCAGCGCGCTGCGCTCGCGCAGCAGTGCCGCGTCGCCGCCGGCGTCCCAGAAGCCCGGTTCGGCCATGGCTTTCTCGAGCTCGGCAAGTCGTTCTTGGGCACCGGCCGGGTCAAAGATGACCTCCCAGGGCGGCATAGCGGGAGCGCAACTCATCTAGCTGGCGTCGCAGGTCGTCAATCACGGCTCTCTCCCGGTACCTGCCCCAAGCGGTGGGGCAATCGGCTGCCGGCGCGCGTCGCGCCACGCCAGAGCCGCACAGACAATGCTCAAGGCTACACAAAGTTGCACGAAAAGGTCGCCCCACACGACGTAGGAGCTGCGATCGCTGCGGGGTTCGATCGTCTGCAGCAGCAGCGCAGTCTCGTTGATGTCGCTGCGCTGCAGAACCCGACCCCACGGGTCGACGATACCCGAGATACCCGTGTTGGCGGCGCGCACCAGGTAGCGGCGATTCTCCACGGCGCGCAGCCGCGCCATCGAAAAGTGCTGGTACGGAGCGCTCGTGACGCCGAACCAAGCGTCGTTCGTGATGGTCACGAGAAACTCGGCGCCGCGCGCCACTTGGCGCCGCACATGGTTCGGAAAAACGATCTCATAGCAAATAGCCATGGCAAACGGCGGAGCTCCCGCTGCCACGTCGCTGAACAGCTCTTGATCGGGTGCCCCATGGCGGAATCCCGCCGGTGCATCGACAAGCGGTGCCACGAAGCGAAACAACCAGCTCACCGGAACGTACTCGCCCCACGGCACCAAGCGCACCTTGTCGTAGCGGCCTTCCCAGCCCCCCGCAGCCGACACCATGAAGGCGGCGTTGGTTACCACCCAGGTCCCGCCATCGTTCTCGAAGTGCGGGCTTCCTACGACCAGCGAAACGCCGTGCTGCCGTGCCAGCCCGCTCAACATCTGCTTCGTGCCGGGATCCCCTTCGAGCCCACCGCGAACCGGGACCGACGACTCCGCCCAGATGAGCAGATCGGCCCCTTGTTCCACCGCCTGCAGCGACAATCGAACGTGCTCCTGGAGAATCGACAGCAGCTCGGAAGGATTCCACACACGGCTCTGCTCTACGTTCCCCTGGATCACTCCGACGCGGAGCCCCGTATCGCTGGGCGCCTCCTCTAGCGGCGGCGCCGCAGACAACCGCAGGCTGCCGTACAGGCCGAGGGCGACGATCATTGTCGCCGCGACGGCTGCCGCCGGAAAAGCGCGGCGCCCCTTGACAATACGCAACGCGATCGCCGCGTTCACGAACACGGCAACGAAGCTCAATCCCCAGACCCCAGCAAGATCGGCCCCTTGCATGAGCACGGGCGATCGACCGGCAGCGTAGCCCGCCGCGCTCCACGGAAATCCGAACGGCAGCAGCGTTTGCAGATACTCGAGTGACACCCAGGCTGCAGCCAGCGCAAGAGCGCCACCCGAGCCCCATCGGAACGCCGCCGGAATCAGGAGGCAAAACGCTCCGGTATTGAGCCCCATCCAAATCGCCAGGAGCACCGCGATGCCGCCGCCCACCGGCCACGACATGCCGCCGTGCAGCACCATGACGTGCGAAATCCAATAGAGACTACCCATACGGAACACGATCCCGGCGCCCAGGCCGACCCACCAACACTGCCACGGCGTCGCCTGTCGCAGGTGCAGAAGGAGCGGAATCAGGGCAACCCAGATGAGCGGATGCAGATCCGGATAGGGAAACGCCAACGCCAGGCAGATACCACTCAGGAAAATGGCACGCCAGGAGGCGGCGGCGGAATGCACGTCGAAACGCCGAGTGCGGCGGGCGCCGCCGCTCAGCCCTCGGTTACCCAGGTTTCCGCGATGTACGAACGGTTTCCGAGGTTCGTCTCGACCGACTGGGCGTCGGTCTGGGAGCGATATCGCCCGACGCGGACGCGGTAGTAGGTATCACCCTGCACCTCTGCCGACACCACGAAGGCGGGAAACCCGTCGGCTACGAGCTGCGCCTGCAACTGGTCGGCGCTCGCCTTGTCGGTAGTCGAGCGCACCTGGACGATCCAGCCACTGGCCAGGTTGAGATCGGGCTGCGGTAGCCCGCCCGACGTGGTGCTCGGCGTGGGCGTTGCGGCCACGGGTGTCTCGACCGGCTCGGGCTCCGGCTCGGGTTCGGGCAGCGGTAGTGGTGGCGAGGGAGGATCAACCGGTTCGGCCGGAGCGAACTGCGCGGTGTCGGTGTCGGTCGCTGACTGTGTCTCGGTCACCGGTTCCTGCACCCCCTCGTAGAACTCGAGGGGCTCTTCACCGCTCACCGGGGCGGCCTCTTCGTTGGGCACCGCCGCCTGCCAGTCCTGAGGTGGGCCGGTCTCGGTCTGCCCCCGGCCGATGACGAGGCCGAACCAGAAGATCGCCATACCGACGACGACGGCACCGAGAAACGCCGCCACCAGGTGGGGCGTGTTCAGCTGGATCTCATAGAAGCTCTGGTCGTCCTTCATCGATTCAACCCCCTCATCTCGCCGCCGCGGCCACACACAGGCCGCGCGCTCAGCTTCTTCCGGCGCCGGGGGTGGGCACACGCGCCGTCTGCTTCGTTCGACTCGCCCGCGGGCGGTTGCCGAGAGCTACCGCCCGATTCTACGCCAAGTTGACGGCGCACGGGTGGCTTTTCAGCTACTTTCCTCGTCGCTCCCACGGCCCATCCAGGCACTCAACAAATCGATCGGCAGCGGGAATACCAGCGTCGAGGTCTTTTCGGAGGCCACCTCGGTCAACGTCTGGAAATACCGCAGCTGCACCGCTACGGGCTCGGCGGCGAGCACCTCCGCCGCCTCACGGAGCTGCGTGCTGGCCTGGAACTCGCCTTCCGCGTGGATGATCTTGGCGCGCTTCTCACGCTCCGCTTCGGCTTGGCGCGCGATGGCGCGAATCATCTCCTGCGGCAGGTCGACGTGCTTGACCTCCACCATCGACACCTTGATGCCCCACGGATCGGTGTGGGAATCGAGAATGCTCTGCAGATCCGTGTTCAGTCGATCGCGTTCGGCAAGCAGCGAATCCAGTTCCACCTGGCCGAGCACCGAGCGCAGTGTCGTTTGCGCCAGCTGCGAGGTGGCGTACATGAAGTTTTCGACCTCGACGATCGCCCTCGTCGGATCCATGACGCGGAAGTAGATCACCGCGTTCACCTTCACCGAAACGTTGTCGCGCGTGATGACGTCCTGCGGCGGCACGTCCAAGACGATCGTCCGCAACGACACGCGGATCATCTTGTCGAGCGGCCAGAAGACCATGATCAGCCCCGGGCCCTTGGGTGCTTCCATCAGCCTGCCGAGCCGGAAGATCACGCCGCGCTCGTATTCCTTCAGAACGTTGACGACGCTCACGAGGTACAACAACGCGACAGCGAGGGCCACGAACCAGGGGGTCAGTAACGGCATGTTCAGCTCCTTTGAGCGTTCGTTTGATCGGTTTCGGGCTCCGCCTTATCCGTGCCGCACGGTCGTACCTTGACGGCCAGACCCTCGACGTCGACGACCTCGATGGCATCGCCGCTCTTCACCGGCACGTCGGCGTAAGCGTTCCACAATTCCCCGTGCACGAACACCTGCCCGGAACCATCGGTAGCGAAGTCTGCGGTGGCCTCGCCGATCTTGCTGACGAGCCCGGCGCGGCCGGTGAGCACGCGGCCCGTTTGAGCTCTGACCGCCAGGTTGACCATGAAGGCCATCAAGCCGACGAAGGCCAGAGCCGTCGGCAACACGAAGGGCAGTGACAACCGGAGCTCGGGTACCGGTCCCCGGAAAAGCAGCAATGATCCGAGAACAAAAGAGACCAGCCCGGCGACGGACAGGAGACCATAGGACACGACGTTGAATTCCAGAATGATGAACACAACGGCGAGCATCATCAGCGCCAGGCCGGCATACGTGAACGGCAATTGCTGCAGCGCCAGCAGCGCCAACACGATGCTCACGGCGCCGACCACACCGGGTAGCACCGCCCCGGGACTGGAGAGCTCGAAGTAGAGGCCGGCGGCACCGAGCAGCAGCAGGAAGTAGGCGATCTGCGGATGCGCCAGCGTCGACAAGATGCGCTGGCGCGCCGTCATTTCGATGTCCACCACGTCGGCACCCTCGAGCGCCAAGACAGTCTGCTCGGCACTGTCCTCGCGCACCGTGAAGTCGGTGAGGGCCGCGAGGAGCTCGTTGACATCTTCGGCTATCAAATCCGCGAGGCCGAGCTCGACGGCCTCACTGGCGGCAAAAGAGCGACCCTCGGAGACGGCCTCTCCGGCGGGATCCATCGGCCGGCCCCTCTGCTCGGCGATGCTGCGGGCATAGGCCACGGCGTCCTGAACCACTTTCGCCTTCATGGTCTCGTCCAAACCGCCGCCACCTAGGGGAACCGGCGTGGCGGCCCCGGTGTTGGTGCCGGGAGCCATCACGACCACATCCGCGGCGAGGGCGATCATGAATCCGGCCGATGCCGCGCGGGCGCCGGGTGGAGCAACAAACACGCAGGTCGGCACGTCGCTGCTCAGAAACGCCTGGATGACGTCGCGCATGGCGACGTCGAGGCCCCCGGGCGTGTCGAGCTGGAGAAGAAACAGCGAGGCCCCGAGCTCTTCGGCGGCGGCGAGGGATTCGACGATGTATTCGGCGGTGACCGGCGATATTGCGTCGGCCACCCGGATGACGACGACGGGGCCACCCTGCTGCGCGGCGTTCGCCGGCGCAGCCGGCACGACCGCCAGCAGCAATACGATTGATAAGCTAACCAACCTCCACATCACCCGCCTATTGTGCACCCTCGGAGCTTCAGGTCCCAGGGGACCTCGCGGCGGTCGGGGGTCGGCGACGGGCATCGGGGGCGCGGGGGGCGCGCGAGTGGTGTCGCGCGTCGTAGTTCTCATCCACTCGTCTCGACGGTTGCCCACCACGGCAACGGCGACACGCGAGCCCCCGCTTATCCGATACCCGTCGCCGACCCCCTGCAACCGGAAGCGGCCCGTGTTCCGAGGGCGTGGCGGAGCTAAATACACGCACACCCGAAGGCGCGACCGAATGAAATCACTAGGGCGCTACTGGCCCGTCGGCACCCGCTGCTTCAACTCCTCGAACCAGTTGAGGACGACGTTGATCTGCTTGGGCCGGTCCGGTTCTGTCCCACGCAACATCAGCATCCGCTCACCGTCGGCGGCGATATCCCAACTCTTGCCTAAATAGTTCCCCTGGCTGAGAAAGCGTTTCTCTCCCAGGTCTCGGAACAGGCTCTTGGGCGGAGACGCGGAAAACTCTGGTTCGAACTGGAGAGTGACTTCCCACATTGTCCGATACCCGAGAAAGTAGAGTTTGCGCCCGTCCAGCGACCAGACCGGACTGTTGCCGTTATTGACGGAGATTCTCCACGTACCGCCGGACCCGTCGGATCGCTTGACGTAGACTTGACTCCGAACGCTTCCTACAGACGTATAGGCGATCCACTCGCCATCGGGAGAAAAGAAGCCGGTCATCTCCGAAGCCAGTGTGCGGAGAAAGGGGATGGGGCTGCCGCTCACCTTGGGAGTCTGATCTGCGCCCGGACTCCAGCCATCGAGAGGCAGAATCCACAGGTCTCTTCCGGTTTCGGTACTCCACTCCTGGTACAGCAAGGCTTTCCCATCGGGCGACCAATCCTGAGGAAGCCGCCACTTGTCGTCTTCGAGGAGCAGCTCCGGGTCGCTGCTGCCGTCGGCCGGCATCAAAAGGAGGTCGCCCCCTGAGCCCAAGGCCAGCCATTCTCCGTCTGGGGACCACACGGGGTGGTTGCCTCCGTCGAAGGTCAGCTGGGTAGGTGTGCCACGAGCGAGGTCGTAGACCCAGATGTTGCTCGAATTGTTGAAGGCCACGCGTTGGCCACCGGGGGAAACTCTTGGGAAACAGAGACCCGAGAAACGCCCGAGATTGGGCAGGGTGTCAAACGTTCCAGCCCTATCGACCCATACGAGAGAACGATCGACGTCTTCTACGCTCGGCACATAGGCCAGGGTCCCCGTCGTGGACAAATCGAAGGCACTAGCGTTA
This sequence comes from Acidobacteriota bacterium, assembly GCA_965214245.1. Taxonomy (GTDB): domain Bacteria; phylum Acidobacteriota; class UBA890; order UBA890; family UBA890; genus CBDCBL01. The sequence goes on along the minus strand of CBDCBL010000002.1, from coordinate 60,858 downwards.
ACACCCTCGGTAATCACCACAGGAGAGCCCGTTACTTCCAGCTGGTCGAGGTCGAACGGCACGGCCATCAGATCCTCTTCGAGCCCAAAGACCAAATGGCCCGATGGCGAGTAGCGAGGAAATCTGCCGGCGTCCAGGAGGTATTTCATCTTGCCGGTGCTGAGCGAGAGGACGGCAATTCCGTACCCCTTCTGGTTGTTGATCTCAAAGACGATCGCGTCTCCCCTCGGGAGGAAATGGGGCGACACGTGGGCAAGCTCGTGTCTTGAGGGATCCAGCGCCGCCAGGGCATGGGGAGTTCCGCCTTCGGCCGAAACTTGCCAAAGGCCCATGTAAGACCGGGCGAACACGATCGTGCCGTCGCGACCCCAGCTGGCACCACGTGCGGCACTCTCGGATCGTACATTTCCATCACCGTCAAGATCGGACAGGGTCACCACCTGTCCATCGGTGAGCGACACCTTCCTTCTTGAGCTTCATGGGGGGCACGCCTTCTCGGTGAAAGAACCCTACCCATTCGCCGTCCGGTGAGAAAAAAGGCTGGTAGCCGCCTTCGGTGCCGGCGATCGGTTTGGCCTCGAGGTCGTTCATGCCCCTGAGATACAGCCGTAGGGTGCCGGTCTTCCATGCGGAATACACGACTCGTCTCTCCCATCGGGCGAAAGCGCTACCGGAGCCCAGACCTCGAGGGTGGCGAGCTCCTCCGGCGTGATGGAAAACTGGGTCGGACGTCGTGGTTCGTCGAGCGAGCCGGCGTCGCCGAGGCCGGATACCCACAGGCCGCCGACAACGATGCCGATGGCCAAACTCACCAGGCTCCACACGAACAGCTGTTTCCGCTGAGAAACTGCCCGAGCGACAAGGGCCGTCGCGTTGGCAACCGCCGTTGCTATCCCGAGGCGCTCCTCATCCTCGTCTCCGACGCTTGCGGCCCCGTGCGTTGACACCGGTGCGATGAACCGATAGCCGCGACGATGGACGGTCTGGATGTAGGTTGGTTGGCGTGGATCGTCGTCGAGCGCCCTGCGGAGAACCTTCACCGCTTCGGCGAGGGTCGCCTCCTCGACGACGGCGTCCGCCCAGACTTCATCCAGCAGGTCCTGCTTGGAGACCACCTGCCCGTGGCGCTCGAGCAGGTACTTCAGAACCCGCACCTCCCTGGGAGCAAGGGCAACCTCGGAGCCGTTACAGGAAAGGATGCCGTTAGGCGGGTCGAAGCAGAAGGGACCGAACGAAAGTCGTCCCGGGGACTCATGCAAAGCGACCAATGCAGATTTCAGCGTCCGATCCGCCATTTTGAGCGCTTCAGCCCCGTCGTCCCCGCGTCATTGAAACTTCGCCGGAGAATGATTAGCCATTTGTTAGGAGTTGGTTAGGACTCCCGGTCCTCCATCGTGTTGCATCGAGGACCATCGGGTCGGGGGAAGGCTAACAGCGCGGCCGACCCCCGCTCAAGGATGGGCGGCAAAGGTGGACTTGACCCGATTTCGTGGACACCTTACGACGTACACGGGAGGTGTTCAGGATGCCAAGGACAAGAGGGCCGTACCCGGCGGAGTTTCGGCGGCGGATCATAGAAGTGGCACGAGCTGGGCGGAGCGTCGCCGAGCTGGCCAAGGAGTTCGAGCCGTCGTACTGGACGATTCGCCAGTGGATCAAGCAGGCTGACCGCGACGAAGGCCGCAGCGCCGAAGGGCTCAGCACTGCTGAGCGCGAGGAGCTGGGGCGGCTGCGGAAAGAGAACCGCCAGCTGAAGCAAGAGCGGGAGATCCTTTCAAAAGCCGCGGCCTGGTTCGCTCGGGAGACCGACTCGGTACCGCCGAAGTCTTCGAGTTCGTGAGCGGTCACCAGGCGAAGTATCCGATTGCCACGATGTGCCGTGTGCTGGAGGTCTCCTCCAGCGGGTACTACGCGTGGCGCCGGCGGGAACCGTCGGCTCGATCGCGGGCGGACGCAAAGCTGCAGGCACGGATCGAAGCGATCCACAGGGAGAGCCGAGGCACCTACGGTCGCCCTCGGATCCACGCCGATCTGCGAGCCGACGGTGTGGGTGTTGGCGGCAAGCGTGTGGGGCGCTTGATGCGACGTGCAGGCCTGCAGGGTGTCAGCCGTAGGCGACGCGTTCGGACAACGCGGCGAAATCGGGAAGCCCGCCCAGTTCCGGACCTGGTCGAGCGCAAGTTCAGAGCCGACCGCCCCGACAGGCTTTGGGTGGCGGACATAACCTACATCCCAACGTGGGCAGGGTTCTTGTACTTGTCGGTCGTCGTGGACGTCTTCAGCCGTCGCGTTGTCGGTTGGTCAATGGCGACCCATCTGCGCACCGAGCTCGTGCTCGAGGCGCTGAACATGGCGATCTCGCAACGACGGCCCCAACAGGTGATTCATCACAGTGACCAAGGTACGCAGTACACGTCGATCGCCTTCGGTCAGCGCTGCCAGGAGGTCGGGGTGCGACCGTCGACCGGATCAGCCGGTGACTGCTACGACAACGCGATGTGCGAGAGCTTCTTCGCCACCCTCGAGTGCGAGCTCCTGAACCGCCGGCGGTTCAGGTCCCAGGCGGAAGCCCGCATGACCGTCTTCGAGTTCATCGAGGGCTTCTACAACCCGCGTCGCAGACACTCACCCCTGGACTACGACTCGCCCATGGGGTACGAAAGGAGGTACGCTCAGATCGCTTAAATGTGAGCGGGAAACCGTCCACCAAGGCGGGGCAACTCCAGGGCCCCGAGTGGGTGGCGTGCTTCCCGAACCACCAGCCGGGTGCCCCGATCATCGGCGATCCTCTCAGCGGCGTCGCGTTGTCCATCTTTCGCGACAACAAGAGCGGCACGGCGACACTCGGCGCCGGTATGCCAGCCTTTGGTAACGATGGAACGACTGAGATTAGGTATGCCCTGAATTTGTTCGGGGGGAGCTTCAGTCCCGGTCCCTGGGTCCCTTTTTCAAAAGACACATTCACTGAGGTCACATTCGACGTCGACACTGATTGGAGGATGCGCGTCGAGGGCAAAGGTGGCAAGAAGCTAGCCTGCACGGGAAGCGGAATACTCACCTCCAGCGTCACCTTCATCGTCAAGAGCATCACCGACCCCTTCTAGGAAACGCTTGGCTCTGGGCGCTCAGACGACTCAGCCCAGAACCCTAGCAACGCCCCTCGTTGGCATCAGGGGCCGGGAGGTAGAAGAGAGCGACGTCCGGTGCGTTTCCAGAACCAGACAAGGGAGGGAATCATGTGCCGTTCCGTACTTCGGGTGACCCTGGTAGGGCTGACCTGCCTAGCGCTTGCCTGTGGCGGCGACAACAAAGTCGGCCTTGGGGAGCTCAACAACAATCTCGTTATTCCAGCGGCCAGGGCCGATTACGGCAGGCTGCCGCTGAGCTTTGAAGCCAACCGGGGGCAGACCGACGAGCAGGTGGAGTTTCTGTCTCGTGGCAACGGCTACGCTCTGTTCTTGACACCCAACGAGGCCGTGCTGACGCTGCGCGACCCGGAGGCGCTGGCGGCGCTGGTCGCCCTCGCCGCAGCGGACGCCACGCCAATGACCGTGCAAGACCAACTCCTTGCCGTGGAGAGGGAAAGCGCCCAGGGCAGCGCACCGACCACGCTGCGCATGAAGCTCCGTGGAGCCAATCGCGACCCGCAAGTGGTGGGACTGGAAGCACTCCCCGGCAAGAGCAATTACCTGATCGGCAACAACCCGGAAGAATGGCACACCGACGTCCCCCCCTACGCCAAGGTCAAATACCAGGATGTCTATCCGGGTATCGATCTCGTCTATTACGGCAACCAGCGACAGTTGGAATACGACTTTGTCATCGCGCCGGAGCAGACCCCCATGTCATTCGGCTCGGGTTCGAGGGGGCCGAGCAGCTCGGCCTCGATGAGGACGGCAACCTGAGCGTGTCTGTGCCCGGCTGACCTGACCCCCCCAAACGGATCCAGAGGTAATCTCACGATCCGGGTCGAAAAAGGGAGGTTAGAATGCCGGCGAAGAGGCACAGCGCAGAGCAGATCGTACGGAAGCTACGGGAAGCTGAGGTGGAGCTGGCCCGCGGCGCGACGGTCAAGGATGCCTGCCGCAAGCTAGCAATCACCGAGCACACCTACTACCGGTGGCGACGCGAGTACGGGGGGCTGAGGGTCGACCAGGCCAGGCGGCTGAAGCAACTCGAGAAGGAGAACGTCCGGCTCAAGAAGATTGTGGCGGAAAAGGAGCTGGATCTTTCGATCCTGAAGGAAGTTGCGGAGGGAAACTTCTGAGCCCGGCACGTCGCCGAGATGCGGTTGAGCATGTTCGGCGGAGGCTGGGCGTTTCCGAGCGACGAGCGTGCCGGGTGCTGAAACAGTCGCGCACGACGCAGCGGTACGTGCCACGGCAACCGGACGACGAGCAGGTGCTGACGGAGAGGATCGTGAACCTAGCCCGAGAGTATGGCCGCTACGGGTATCGGCGAGTGACGGCGCTACTGCGCATGGAGGGCTGGCTCGTGAACCACAAGCGGGTGCAACGGATCTGGCGGCGCGAGGGGCTGAAAGTACCGAAGAAACAGCCCAAGCGAGCACGGCTGTGGCTCAACGATGGCTCCTGCATCCGACTGCGCCCCGAGAACAAGGATCATGTCTGGGCGTATGACTTCGTCCACCACCGGACGCATGACGGTCGGGCTATGAGGCTGCTGACGATCGTCGACGAGTACAAACGGGAGAGCCTTGCAATCGACGTGGCGCGGAAGCTCAACTCCGAGGACGTACTTCACCGACTAGGACGACTGTTCGTTCATCGAGGTATTCCAGCGCACATCAGGTCAGATAACGGACCGGAATTCACCGCCGAGGCGGTTCGCGACTGGTTGGGCCGGCTCGGCGTCGGCACGCTGTTCATCGAGCCGGGCTCCCCATGGGAGAACGGCTATGTGGAGAGCTTCAACGGCAAGCTCAGAGACGAGCTGCTGAACGGGGAGATCTTCTACACGCTGAAGGAGGCAAAGGTTCTGATCGAGAGATGGCGCCAGCAGTACAACCGCGTACGACCGCACAGCTCGCTGGGCTATCGACCTCCGGCACCGGAAGCGGTGTTGTTGAAACCGGCTACGCTACGCTTCGCTGGCCTCAACAACCTCTTGTCAGCACCGTGTTACTGAGATAGAAGGTGGTACTAACCGCGGGGTCTGGTCAAGGTGGCTAGCGGCCGAGATCACCGAGGAGAGCGCCACGACCGCTCTGTGGGCTTTCCGGTTTGGCGGGGCCATCTTCGGGATTGTGCGGGCCAGCCTTCTTCTTCATCCTGCTTGCCGAGGGCGCGCAGAAGCGTGCGGATCCAAGGCGCGCAGCGACGGCGACTGAGCTAGCTCCCAGGCCAGAGAGGGTGGGTGACGGGCGTCGGGTGACCGGGGGCTCGCGTGTCGCCGTTGAGATGGTGGGCAACCAACGAGACGAGTGGATGAGAGCTACGACGTGCAACACCACTCGAGCGCCCCCCGCGCACCCGATGCCCCCGTCGCCCATCCTCTCCCGCCTAGGCCTGTTCTGCCTACGCCTCTCTGTCCCACAAGTAGGCCGAATCCTCGATGCGGCTCTCGCCCCCGTCGTTCACCACGAAGCGACTGGGTCGGAAGTTGGCGCCGCCGTACTCGCCGTTCTTGTTGAGCGCATAGAAATTGAGCCCGAAGCTCGGCGTACCGTCTTCGCGCAGCAAGCGCGGATTGACGGTCTTTGCCGCAACGCGCCGCACCACCTCGAGGCAGGCGTCCTTCGGATGCTTTCCCTGGCGCATGAACTCGACCGCGAGGAACGAGCAACAGTCGAGCAGATTGGCCTCTCCCCTGCCCGTCGAGCCGGCGGCACCGACGTCGGTGTCAACGTAGAGACCGGCGCCCAGAATCGGAGAATCCCCCACTCGACCCGGCATCTTCCAGCTCAACCCACTCGTCGTCGTAACGCCGGAGATGTCTCCATTTGCATTCACGCAATTGCAGTTGATGGTGCCATGGTAACGGAAGAACGGGTCGAACTCGTCGGCGGCGTCGTGGTCGGCGCTGGGATCATTCTGACCCCCGCGACCGCTGCGGCCCGGTGCCGGCAACCAGTCGTCCCGATCCGACATGTTCTCTTTCCAACTCAACCAGCGCTGGCGCGCTCGATCGGTTAACAAGTCTTGCACCTCGAACCCGTGGGCGAGGGCGAAGTCCTGTGCACCCTGGCCGACGAGCAGCACGTGATCGGTTCGCTCCATCACCAGCTTCGCGACCTTGGACGGATTCATGATGCCTTCGATTGCCGCCACCGCGCCGCCGTTTCGCGTCGGGCCGTGCATGACGGACGAGTCGAGCTGCACGACGCCGGCCTCGTTGGGCAGCCCGCCGAAGCCGACACTCATGTCGTTCGGGTCTTCTTCGACGATGTTGACCCCAGCGATGACAGCGTCGAGGGTGTCCTCGCCGGCCTGCAGCATCTCCATTGCCTTCTTGCATGCCTCCAGGCCGTTGCCGCTCGAAATGACCAGCGGCCTGACACCCTGGGTGCGGCGCGTGTGAACGGCGGGCGCGGCGATGCCGGCACGCGCCCCGAGCGCCCCGAGTCCCGTCAGTGCCCCTGCTTGCAGAATGTTCCGCCGACTCCAGCGTGTGCCCATGTTGGTCTCCTTCGAGAATTGCCAGGTTACTCGACTCGTCCGTATCGGTCCTCCATACGGACCACGTCGTCGAGATGAGGAGTAGAAACTTCAAAGATGTCGCAGGTGGCGATGGCGCGCATCCGGTGCACGGTACCCGGAGGAATGTGGCGTGACTCGCCGGGGTCCATGACGTGTGCGACCAGCTCTTCGCCCTCCTGGATTTCGAGCTCGAGTTGCCCTGTGGAGACGAAGATCGTCTCGTCTTTCACCTCGTGGTACTGCAAGCTCAGCTGCTCCCCCTCCTCGACGTGGAGGATCTTGCCGACGTACTTGTCGGTATCGGCGAAGATGAGCTCGTAACCCCAGGGCTTCTCGACTCGATGCATACAACCTCCAGTCGGCGTCGACCACCGTTCCACGCAAGGAGCAGAAGAACTCCCGGGAGTTCTTCTTGCACCCTGCCTAATCCTTACTCACACCGAGATCGGGGTAAACCGCCTTCAGCCTCTGCAGGGCGAACTCCTCGATCTCACGGGCCGTCGCCATCTGCAGGCATTCTTCGAGGGTCTCTTCGGCGTCGGCACGGCTCAACCGCCGGATAACGCCCTTGATCATGGGAATGGCGACCGCGTTCATGCTCAGCTGCTCGACGCCGAAGCCCAGCAACATCATCGCGGTCAGCGGCTCAGCCGCCATCTCCCCGCACATGCTAACCGGGATAGCTTTGTCCCGCGCCACGCTGACGATCTGCCGCAACACGCGCAGGACCGCCGGGTGGAGCGGCTCGTAAAGGTGGGCCACCGCGTCGTCGGCGCGGTCGACGGCGAGCATGTACTGGATCAGATCGTTGCTGCCGATGGCAAAGAAATCGGCGTCGCCGGCCAGCAAATCGACGGTCAATGCAGCAGCAGGGACCTCCAACATCACGCCCACGGGGACCGAGTCGGCCACCTCGTGCCCGTCATCGATCAGCTCCTCGTGCACCTGGGCGATGAGCTGACGCGCCTCGCGCAACTCCTCGACTCCCGACACGAAGGGCAGCATGATTTTCAAGTTACCGTGCACGCTGGCCCGCAGCATGCCGCGAAGCTGTGTCCTGAAGATATGGCGCTCACGCAGAGCCAGCCGCAAGGCGCGCAGGCCGAGCAGCGATTTGCCGACCGGCGGTGCAGCGGGGTCGGCAGGCAACAACTTCTCACCGCCGATGTCCAACGTTCTGATGCTGACCGGCCGCGGCGCCATGTGCTCGAGCACGGAACGGTACTCCTCATAATGCTCCTCCTCGCTGGGCAGCTTCCCGGGGTGGCGCAGGTACAGGTATTCGGAGCGAAACAGGCCGACGCCCTCGCCCCCACGGCTGAGCACGGTGACCGCCTCATCGGCGCGATCGACGTTGGCAAGCACCTGCACGACGAACCCGTCGGTGGTCACCGGTTCGGCCATCTGATCGCCGTCCAGGACGGCGCGCCGGCGCCCTTCAACCACTTGGCGCAGCGCGTATTCCGCCTGTGCCGCCGCTGACGGCGCGACGATTACGGCGCCGACCTCACCGTCGAGGATCACCGTCTCGCCCGACTGCAGCACCACCGTGATGTCGTGCAACCCCACCACCGCAGGGATCTCGAGCGATCGGGCGACGATCGCCGTGTGACTCGTTCGGCTGCCGATGTCGGTGGCGAATCCCAGAATCATCGACGTATCCAGCCGGGCCGTTTCGGACGGCATCAAGTCGTGGGCAAACAGCACTACGGGCTCGACGAGCTGATCGAGGCGATGCCCTTCGTCGCCGACCAGGGCGCGTAGCAATCGCTCCGTCAAGTCGTCGACGTCGGTACCGCGCTCCCGCAAGTAAACGTCGGAGATGCTCGACAACCGGTTGCTGAGGTCGCGACCCACCTGACGCACGGCCCATTCGGCGTTTTGGTGGCGCTCGGTGACACGCTTCTCGATCTCACCCATGAAATTCGAGTCCTCAAGCAAGAGCGACTGGGCATCGAAGATCTGCGCCACGCTGTGTCCCAGCGCGGCCTCGGTACGTTCCTTGAGCTCATCGAGCTCGGCCGCGGCACGGCTCACTGCGATAGCCAGCCGATCCAACTCGAATTTGCTCGCGCTGGGCGCAAGCGTTTCCTGAGTTACCGGCGTGCGCCGCCTCTCGAGAACAAGGGCCGGGCCGATCGCCACCCCCGGCGATACACCGATGCCCTGTCGAGAGTTGTCGCTCATGTGCCGTTATTCCTCACCGAACTTCGCCTCGACGAGCTCGGCAAGCGCGGCAAGCGCTTCGCCCTCGTCGGACCCCTCGGTAACGATCTCGATCACTGACTCCTTGGGCGCCGCCAACAGCAGCACCCCCATGATGCTCTTGCCGTTTACCGACATCTCGCCGCGGTTGATGGTGATGTGGCAGTCGAACTGGCCCGCGCAGCGGACGAACTTGGCGGCAGCCCGGGCGTGCAAGCCCAGCTTGTTCCGGATCTCGAGCTCGCGCCGGATCATCTACGCGGAACTCAATCTTCTGGTCGCGATGAGAGGATCTCGCTGGCGACGTATACGCTGCTCTGGCCACGCTCGCGCAGCTCGTGGGCGATGTCAAGCAGCGATCCTTCGCTGTTCTGAACGCTCGTCAGTTTGATGATCATCGGCAGATTGACGCCGGTGATGATCTCGACCTTGTCCTTCTCGAGAAATGCCAGGCTGACGTTGGTCGGGGTACCGCCGAACATGTCGGTGAAGATGAGGACACCGGCGCCGTCGTCGACTTCTTTGATGGCGGCTTCGATTTCTTGCCGCGCGTCTGCGACATCGTCGTCCCAGTCCATCGACACGGCGCGGATACCTTCCGTTCGACCGACGATCCTTTCTGCTGCGTCGAGCAGATCACGAGCCAACAAACCGTGCGTGACGATCACCGCGCCTACCATTCTGTCTCCTGCGCCGTCGGTCTCGGAGCCATTCAGGACGGCTCCGGAATGTCTCGATGCGTTACGGATACCTGATGCCCCATGGCTTCGAGGCTCTGCGCCACATGCGAAGCAATAGCCACGGACCGGTGCCGACCACCGGTACAGCCGAACGCCAGTGTTACGTAGGCACGGCCCTGCCCACACAAGAGAGGCAACAGAAAACGCAGTAACCCCTCCATATGATTGAGGAATTCCCGCGTCTCAGCGTGCGATTCTACAAATTCGGCAACCGGCTTGTCCATTCCGGTGAGCTCCTTGAGCTCGCTAATGTAATTCGGATTGGGCAGGAAGCGGACGTCGAACACCAGGTCGGCGTTCTTGGGCAATCCGGATCGGAACCCGAAGCTCGTGACGTTGATTGTCGGTGCGTCATGCGCTTCGTCGGCGTAGAGGCGAAACATGAATTCGCGCAGATCGTGCGGCGAAAGATCCGTCGTGTCGATGACCCGGTCGGCCAGGTCCCGGATGCTGCGGAGCTGCTCCCGCTCGGCTCGAATTCCCGCCTGCACATCGCCGTTCACCGCCAGCGGATGCGGCCGGCGAGTTTCCGAGAAGCGTCGTTGCAGGGCGGCATCCTCGGCGTCGAGAAACAAGAGATCGACGTCCGTCGGTCGCTCACGCAGCTCTGCGACAACGTCCCCGAACTTCTCCAGCAATCCGTGGCTGCGCACGTCGACGACCAAGGCGGCGCGTTTCACACGCATCCGCGCATGCTCGCACAGGTCGACGAAGGTCGAGATCAGCGCCGGCGGCAAGTTGTCGACGCAATAGAAGCCCAGATCTTCGAGGCTGTTGAGCGCCGCGCTTTTGCCGGCCCCGGAATGTCCGGTGACCACGACAACGGGAGTGGGCCTGCGCACGTTCCCGCCTACTCGAGGTCGCCCTCGCCGTGCTCCGACGAGTGTTCAACAGGGTTAGGCTTTTCCATCGTTTCCTGGAGGCGGCGGGCCAGTTCCTGGGCTGGATGGTAGCCGGTGAGCTTGAGAATCAGGTTCCGCACCGCCACTTCGATAAGTATCGAGAGATTCCTTCCAGAAACTACAGGTAAGCGCATGAACGGCAGCTCTACGTCCAGGATGTTGTGCGTCTCTTGATCGAGTCCGAGCCGGTCGTATTCCTGCTCGTCGCGCCATTCCTCGAGCAGCACGACGATCTCGACGCGCTTTCGTTCGCGGATCGACGCGGCGCCGAACAGATGCTCGACGTTGATGATCCCCAGGCCTCGCAACTCCATGTGGTGCCGAATCATTTCCGGTCCACATCCCATCAAGATTTCGCCGGCGCGGCGGCGAATCTCCACCACATCATCAGCAACCAGGCGGTGGCCCCGAACAACGAGGTCCAGAGCGCACTCACTCTTGCCGACTCCAGCGGCTCCGGTGATCAGGACACCGACACCGTAGACATCGACCAGCACACCATGCACCGTCGTTCGCGGTGCCAGGTTCTGGTCGAGATACAGCGTCAGCCTGTCGATGAACTTCGAGGAAAGAAGCTGGCTGCGCAGCAACGGAAGATCGTTGGCGTCGCACAGCTCGGCGAGCTCGGTCGGAACATCCAGAGCCTTGGTGACGATCACGCACGGGATCGGCCGGGCACACAAGCCGCTGAGCACGTGCCGCCGTTCGTCACCGTCGACATGGTACAGATAACCGAGCTCGGATTCCCCCAGTATCTGAACGCGGCCGTGCTTGATGAAATCGAAGTAGCCGGTCATCGCCAGGCCCGGCTTTTGGATGCGGTGGAAGCTGATCTCACGCTCGAGACCTTCTTTCCCGGCGATCAGCTCGAGCTCGAGGTGCTGCCCGTCGTCGGACAGCAATTCCCGTACGCTGATTGCAGCTTCGCTCAACGCGGCGCCCGGCGGGCCTTCGACGCCTCGATTCCCATCTCTTCGCGATACTTCGCCACGGTACGCCGGGCGATCTGCAGACCGTCGTCCGTCAGCTCGGTGGCGATGCGTGCGTCCGACAGCGGCTTGTGCGGGTCTTCCTTGGTGATGATCTTGCGGATCTGCGCCTTCACCGAAACCGAGGAAACCTCCGCGCCGCTGCGGTGGCCGAGGGCGCTGTGGAAGAAGAACTTCATCTCGAAGATCCCGCGGGGCGTGTGGATGAACTTGCCGTTCACAACGCGCGAGACCGTCGATTCGTGCATCTCGATGTCGTCGGCAACATCTCGCAACACCAGAGGTCGGAGCGCGGTCAGCCCTTCCTCGAGAAACGCACGTTGATGCTTGACGATGCTCTCCGCCACGCGGCGGATCGTGCGTTGGCGTTGCCCATACGATTTGATGAGCCACAAAGCCGAGCGCAGTTTCGTCTGCAGATATTCGGCGGTGTCCTTGGGCAGCTCCTTTCGGGAGCGCAGCATCTGGCGGTACAGGCGCGACACGCGTAGCTTCGGCAATCCGTCCTCGTCAAGCACGATGTGGTAAGTCTCACCGTCCTTCACCACGGTCACGTCGGGCACGATGTAGCGTGACGGTTCTGTGGCGTAGACCACCCCGGGCTTCGGATTGAGGCTCTGGACCACCTCGATCGCGGACGTCACCTCTTCCAGTGTCACACCGCATCGTTTGGCGATTTCGGAGTGATTTCGTGCAGTGAGCAGCTCCAGGTGCTCGGCGACGATGAGCGCGGGCAACTCCTCTTCGATCCCCAGGTGTTGGAGCTGCAGCAGCAGGCACTCCCCGAGGTCGCGCGCCGCGACGCCGGGGGGATCGAGCCTTTGCACGTCCGCCAGTGCCGCCTCGATATCCTCGGTCGACCAAGGACCCATGGCAGCCAGCTCTTCCAGAGAAGCGCTCAGGTATCCCTCGGCGTCGATGTTGCCAATGATGGCGCGTCCGATTTCCATCTGAGTTGCGGAGATGTCCATCATCTCGAGCTGCCAGGACAGCTGCTCCTCCATGGTCGGCCGCGCCACCAGCGTATTCTCGAGCAGAATTTCGTCGCGCTTCTCGCGCATGAACGGTGTGCCGGGGTGGGCGTCGTAGTCCTGGAAATACGCCTCCATGTTGATCTCGTCGAACGAATTGACGTCTTCCGGAAGTGTCTCGAGCTTGCTTTCCTCGCTGTCGTCTGTCTCGCCGGCGCCGGCCTCCTGCTCCGCCGGGGCGTCATCGCCCGTCTCGTCGCGTTCCTCGCGCTCCTCGAGCATCGGGTTTTCGACCATCTCCTGCTGAAGAACGTCCTCGAGCTCGAGTTTGTTGAGCTGCAGCAGGCGAATCGCCATCTGCAGAGCCGGTGTCATCACCAGCCGCTGCTGCAATCTCGGAACGAGCTTTTGTTCGAGCGCCATGGTTATTCGAGTCGGAAGTTGTGCCCGAGATAGATCTCGCGAGTTTCGGCGTCGCGGCCCAGTTCGTCGGGCGTCCCGGTGCGAAAGATCTTGCCGCTGCGAATAATGTACGCGCGGTCAGTTATCTGGAGCGTCTCGCGTACGTTGTGGTCGGTAATCAATACGCCGATACCGCGTTCCTGGAGCTTCCGCACGATGCGCTGAATCTCGGCGATGGCGATCGGATCGATACCGGTAAACGGCTCGTCCAGTAGCACGAATACCGGTTCCGTCGTCAACGCCCGGGCTATCTCGACGCGACGCCGCTCACCACCCGACAGCGTGTAGGCGGCCTGGTCGGCAACATCCTGTAGCCCGAGCTCGGCAAGCAACGTTCTGCAGCGCTCGGCACGTCCGTGGCGGTCGAGGTCGAGTCCCTCGAGAATCGCCATCAGGTTCTGCGCCACGGTGAGACGACGGAATACCGACGCCTCCTGGGGCAGGTAGGAGATACCGAATTGGCGGGCCCGTACGTACATCGGTTCCCGCGTTACATCGACACCGCCGACGCTGACACGGCCGGCGTCGGGGCGCGTCAGGCCCACGACCATGTGGAAAGACGTCGTCTTCCCGGCGCCGTTCGGGCCCAGAAGCCCTACGACCTCACCCCGTGAGATGTCGAAGCTGACTTCGTCGACCACGCGCCGGCCACGGTAGGCCTTCACGAGGCCGTCTACCGCCAGTTTCGTGACCGTTGGTCGAGCATCGGGCCGGGGCCCCTCTCGCTCAAGATCGGTGATCGCCGCAGAACGCTGGAGCATGCGTAGATCGTAGCAACGGCCAGCGAACGCAGTCAATGCTCGTATCAATTCGCGGGATCTGAGAAATACCGCTTATTTATCGGAACTTAGAAGAATTTTGAAGAGCTGTGCGGCGCTGACCCGAAGAATCTTCTATCAAGATCCGTGCCAGATCGGTCACTGGCAGCGCGAGAGATTTTCGGCCGCGGCAGGTTCTCAGCTTCGGCCTGCGGCAGCAACTTCGGTGGCGCTGCCGGGCTAAATGTCGGCTGCTGATCGCGATTAACCAACTGTGAGCAAGCGTGCTCGCGAACTACTATGAACTTCATTGACAGAGCATAAACGGCGCGGATAGACTTCTGGTTTGATTTGCGTTCGAAGTCCTCTCGGCTCACTTGTGGGCCGAAGTTCGCAGCCCGAGGATTCGTAACGTGAAATTAGGTCAGCTTCTTGTCAAGAAGCGCATAATCGACCAAGACCAGCTGCGCGCTGTGTTGGCCCGCCAGGAGGGTGAAGGTGCGCGCCTTGGCGAGATGTTGGTGCGCCTCGGGCTGGTGTCAAAGCGCGACGTGCTCAGCTCGCTGGCAACCCAGCCGGGCTTCCTTCTCGATTCCGTAGCTCTGGCACAGGTCAAGCCGGCTCTGGCACAGCTCATTCCCCGACCGGTGGCCGAACGTCTCACCTGCATTGCCGTTGATCTCCAAGGCGACCACCTCTCGGTGGCAATGGCCGATCCCCTCGACTTCTCGGCGGTCGAACAGATCAGCGCCATTACCGGAGCTGACGTCGAACCGTTACTCGCCGGCTCGAGCGACGTAGAGCTTGCCATACGCCTGCACTATCCCGGCGAGAACGAGCAGGCTCTGATGGTCCGCAACGAGCATCTCACGGTAACGCGGCGCAACATCGATACGCTCGCCGAGCGGTCCACCATCGATCGCGACGGGGATCCGGAAGAATTCGGTCTCGTCAGCGCCCTGGCAACCTCGGACACCATCCAGGTGACCGCCCCGGAAGACATGGATTCGCAGGACGGCGACCTGCCGACCTCGGTGCACCTGCAGAACCTCTTGCTACACGAGGCCATCCGCGACCGTGCTTCGGACATCCACATCGAGCCGCGTCCCGACCACCTGTGTGTCCGGAACCGCCTGGATGGCCGGCTGGTCGAGAGTCAGGTCATTCCCAAGTGGATGCACGGCGGTCTGATCTCCCGCTTCAAGGTCATGGCCAACATGGGCATTGCCGAGCGCCGGCTGCCGCAGGACGGCCGTTGCCGTGTGCAGATCGAGGGCAAGCAAATCGACCTGCGGGTATCGACGTTGCCGACACGGCACGGCGAGAAGATGGTTCTCCGAATCCTCGATCACAGCAGTCAGCTGCTCGAGCTGGAAGATCTAGGGCTGGCGGGCCACGACCGGGAGACACTGCTCGACTTCATCCAGCGACCACAGGGCATGTTGCTCGTTGTGGGGCCGACGGGTTCGGGTAAGACCACAACGTTGTACTCGGTGTTGCAACAGCTCGACGCCGAGACCCAGAACATCATTACGATCGAAGATCCGATCGAATACGAGATGCCCAGGATCAACCAGGTGCAGGTACAGGACAAGATCGGTCTCGAGTTCTCGACCGTTCTTCGATCAGTCCTGCGACAGGATCCCGACGTGGTTCTTCTGGGTGAGATTCGCGACCACGAAACCGCGCAGATCGCCGTCCGCGCCGCACTCACCGGCCACTTGCTCCTCTCGACATTGCACACCAACAGCGCCGTGAGCACGCTGACCCGACTGTTGGACCTCGAGATCGCACCGTTTCTTCTCAGCTCGTCCCTGCTCGGTATCGTCTCGCAGCGTCTCGTCCGCCGCGTTTGCGAGCACTGCAGCAATCCCTACACGCCCGGCCCGGAGGCGTTACAGATCCTCGGCCTGAGCGGTTCCGGGGAATACGTGCGCGGCAGCGGCTGCGACTCCTGCGGCGGGCGCGGTTATCGCGGCCACGTCGCGATCTTCGAGCTGATGCGCGTTACCGACGCCCTGCGCCACGCCGTGGCGTGCAGCGCCAACGAGCAACAGATGCGCCGGATCGCCTGCGAATCCGGAATGGTGACGCTCATCGAATCGGGCGCCAGGCTCGTCAAGGCCGGCGTGGCTGCCGCAGAAGATGTGGCCTTCGTCGTGCGGGACGTCGACTGGACGGCGACGTGCCCACGCTGTGACCGCCCGGTCGAGGCCGACTTCGAAGCCTGCCCGCACTGCGGCGTGGATCTCCGTTCAGCCTGCCCGGGATGCGGTCGCGACACGCAACCCGGCTGGCAGAATTGCCCCTACTGTCGTACGGGCCTTCCCCAGCAGCAGCAGCACCTGCCGGCAGCGGGCGAGACGGCCGATGACGGCACCAAGCACGAGAAACCAGCGATTCGAGCTCTGGGTCCGGCACAAGGCACCTGAGCCCGGCTTCACTCCGCGAAGGGAAGCTGACCGTGGCCCCCGAAACCGACTACTACGACGTCCTCGGCGTTCCTGCTAGCGCCGCTGACGACGAGATTCGCCGCGCCTTTCGTGAGCGCGTACGCGCCTGCCATCCCGACCGTGTCGCCAACCTCGACGAAGATCTCCAAGACCTCGCCAAGGAAAAAATGGTCGCGCTCAACGAGGCGTACGCAGTGCTGCGCAATCCGGCGCGTCGGGCGGCGTACGATGATCGCCATGGCGAAGTGCTCGACTCGACCGCGACCGCGGCACCTGCAACTACGCCGGTTTCGACTCCCGACGCCCCTCCTTTCCTCGATCCGGCGACACGGACACGGCCGATTCGCGAGCCGGCTCAGGCACGCAAACCGAATCGGCGAGCAGGAGTTCGTCGCACGTGCAGCGTCCGAGGAGTTCACGGACGGCGTCAAGCGAGCGGTCCGCGGAAGTGTGGAATGGACACCTATCGCGTTGCGCGGCACGACCCTGGCGCTGCGGGCGAGCCGCGGTCGGCAACGGTTGTACTTCTTCTTCCTCGCCGGACCGCGCCTCGACGACAAACAGCTGCGCCGATTCCTGAAAACCATCGATTCGTGGTCGGCGAAGCTCAAAGCCAAGCTCTTGGTTCGTGAGCGTGTGTTCGCCTTTGCCGCGGCCGTCGAGTTCGTGGATCAGGAGCGTCTGCGCCGCTCGATCGATACATTCAATAAGACGCGCAAAAGGGGCGAGGCTCTGCAGCCTGCGACCCTGATCGACCTCGTCAACTGGCACGTCGCCCCGGGCGACACCGACATCGCGACACGCCTGAACTCCTTGATCCGAGGAGCTTGAGTCGTGGCTGTCGAGCCGGGCGACGCCGCCGCCTCGGACATCGGAGTCCCGCCTCTGGCAGACGCGCTCCGCGATTTCGCCTACGCCGTCAAAGCCTTGCAGCTCTATCCCGCTTCCTCGCCAGTCGTCGGCGACGCCGTTGATCGTGCCCACCAGGTCCTGCAGCCGTTGCTGCGTGAAGGTCGCCTCACCTTGTCGGTTCTGCCCGACAGCCTGCGCGTCGGCCGCTTTGACGTGGCCCCCGGCAGCCGCTCCGTCGGTGGCCTCGCCGACCGACTGCACCAGCGCGGTGTCGCCCACCTACATCTCGACGCCGGTCTCGAACCGACCGCTTTGAAGCACTTTGCCGAGCTGTTGGCGACCGACCCGGAAGCGCTCAAAGAAGGGGGGGATCAGCGGCGCCACCGCCAAGCGCCCCATGATCGGTATCAGTTTCGAGCTACTGGAGCTCGAGCGCTTGTTCGAGGACGAGGAGGTCGAGTCTGATCCGGACGCGGAAATCTGGGAAGACATACTCGGCGGCTACAGCGACAGAGCCGAGCTCGAGAACATCGATTGGGACGCTTTGGCGGCAAACCCGCAGCAACTCAGCGATTTCCTCGGCTGGCTCCTCGACAGCGACGCCAAGATCGACGGTGTTTCGGAGATGTCGCGCGTGCAACTGGTGCGCGCCGTGTGCACCCGTGTGGGTGAAGCCGCCGCGGCACGCGGCGATAATTGCCTCGAAAATGTCGCCGGTGTGTTCGGCCGCTTTTACGACCGCCTCGACAAAGAAGTATGGATCGAGCTTCTGGGACAGCCGCTCCAGGTCGGTTCCGGCGCGAACCTCACGTCGATCGCCAAGGAGGAAGAAGCAGAGCGCATTGTGCGCGCCGCGGCCGCCGAGCTCAACAGCACCGACTTGACACACAGCATCGGTGCGACGCTGACACGCGAGCAGGTAGAAGATCTCCTCGTCTACGCGCTGAGCACCCGCCAGGAGGCGTCGCCGCGCATCTTTGGGCTGTTTCAGCGGTTGCTGGAAGCGCGCAGCGAGAGCGACGCGATGGAGCAAGCAATTCGCGAAAAGGTGGAATCAGTGGTCTCCAAGGACGATGACCGCCGAACGTTCTCCGATCTTTGGCCGCAACTTGTTGACGCAATCCACGGTGAAAACCCTGACCAGTACATCAGCACCGACTACAGGGCCTCCCTCGAGAATTTACTCACCGACGATCAACCCAAGATCGTTTAGGACACGGACGTCATCCACCAGCGCATGCGCGAAATGGAGCCCAGTTATCTGGTGCAGCGCAAGGTCAAGATCATCCTCGAGGTCGTCACCGACAACGAGGAGTACGAGCAGCTCGCCCACGAGCTCGAACGGGCACTCCCGGAGCTCATCGTCAGCGGCCAGTACATCGCCACGGAGGAGATCCTCCGTGACTTCTCAGATCATCTCATTCCGACGAGCGGCCGCCCCGACCGGCAGCGCCAGGTCGCCCTCGACATCCTGATGCGCTTCTGCAACCAGCACACGCTTCGCGAGGTCGTGCGCAATCTCGCCGGCAAGCGGCGCACCCAGATCGATGCCGCGACGACGATCTTCAAGTCGCTCGGTCCCATGGCCGTGGCGCCGCTTCTGGAAGCGCTGGCGCAGGAAGGCTCACGGCCGATTCGCGTTCATCTCGTCCGCATGCTGGCGGCCATCGGCGATCAGGCACTTCCCGAAATCAAAAAGCACCTGCGTGACAAGCGCTGGTTTTTCGTCCGCAACCTGGTGTGGATCATCGGAGAGGTCGGCGATCCGCGATTTGCCCGCTACCTACGCATCATCATCGAGCACTCGGATGTCCGCGTTCGTCGCGAAGCGGTGCGCGCGCTGGGCAAACTGCAAAACGAAACCGCCGCGGAAGTTCTCATCGACGCAATCGACGACAAGGACGACGAGGTCAGCCTGCTCGCCATCCGCGGCCTCGGTCACCCCGAGGGGCGCGTCGCTGCGCCACGCCTGCGCGAGCTGCTGGGGCTTCCCAATTTCCTCGGGCAAAATACCGAAACGATACGCGCTGCCGCTATCGCCATCGCCCGTATCGGCGACGGAAGGTTTCTGCCGATGTTGCGCCGCATTCCACGGCGGCCCTTCTTTTTCCGCAGCAGCCGTGCTCCGGCCGGTGACGCCGCAGCGTGGGCAGTGGCCACGCTGCAAGGAGAAACCACCGGGGAGGCGCCGGAGGCGGCGCTGCGGCGCGAGCCAAAGGATGACGGCGACGCCGATGAGGTGTCGGAGGCGGCAGCGCGGAGTGGGTCCAGGGGTGACGGCAACGCCGGTGAGGTACCGCCCACCACCGACACCCACGACTCGGCCACTGCCTGAGCATGTTCGCGAATCGCAAGGAGTTTCGTGAAGTTGCCGCCGCTCTTCTCACCGCCCGACGGGCGTTGACGCTCTACCCGCCGGGGCATCCCCACATCAAGACGGCGAGCGACGACATCTTTCGCCGGCTTCGCGAGCTCCTGCAGCGCGAGCAACAGATCCCTATTGTGTTGGCCGGCAACGAGTTCGTGGTCGGCGATCTGCAGGTCCAAGTGGAGAGGGAAGTATTCATCGAGCTCGCCAAAGCGTTGCGGCACACCAAGGTCGAAAAGCTCATCTTTTCAGAGGGCCTGCGCAACTGGGAGTTGTTGAGCTTCCTGCGCATCCTGAATCTCGACGTCGAAGACCTCGAAGCGCAGGGCGGCGTCGAAGCTATTGTCGAAGTCGAGGAGATCCGAAACATCGTCGCCGGGTCGTTGACTGTGGAAGCGAGCGACGAGCCATTGCCCGACCTGTTGATCCGGGCCTGGGAAGCTTACGCCTCAGGGCTGCGCGTAGTTCGCACGTTGCGTCGCGGCTACCAGGAGACAGGCGGCCTCGAGAAACTCGACGAAACCAAGGAGTTCGTCCGCGAGATCGTCGAGGTCGGCATCCAGCAGACGCGGCCGCTCCTGGCCCTGCAGGCACTCAAGGTGCATGACGAATACTCGTTCACACACTCCATCAACGTCGCCACGCTGTCGCTGGCCATCGCCCAGGGGTTCGGCTTTTTGAAGTTCGATCTGCACGAGATCACGCTTGCTGCGCTGCTCCACGACATCGGCAAGGAGCGGGTTTCCGGCGACGTTCTGAGGAAACCGGGGAAGCTGGACGACAGCGAATGGGCGCAAATGGCCGAACACAGCCTGCAAGGAGCCAAGGTGCTGGCGACGACCCAAGGCGTCGGGGATCTGGCACCCATCGTGGCCTACGAGCATCACCTGACGCAGGATCGCAAGCCGGCCTGACGCCGCCAAGTGGCGCCTGCACCTGGTGTCCGAGCTCATCACGATCGCGGACGTGTACGACGCCCTTCGTTCGACACGTCCGTACCGTGGCGAGATCCCGCCGGACGAGACCATGGACATCATGCACGAAGAGGCCCCGGCCAAGTTCAATCCGGTGCTCTTCGATGGATTCATGAAGATGGTAGGTTACTATCCGCCGGGCACGTGTGTGAGACTCAGCAGCGGCGAGGTTGGCATCGTATATCAGGCCAACCCGGAGGCCCTGCGCCAGCCCCGAATCCTCATCGTGCACGATGCTGAAGCACGACAGCTCGATACGCCAAAGCAACTCGATCTCGCCGCGGCAGAAAACGGCGGTTCCTCAGCGATCACCGAGGTACTGGATGCCGACGAAGCCGGCGTAGAGCCGTTCGATTACCTCTAGCCTCCCGACCTCACCGTTTGTGTGGTCCCCTTCTGCATGGCGGTGACCGACAGCACCCCGTCTCCCCATTCCAACCGCAGCCCTTCGGGATCGCGTATGTCGATCCCCTGACTGTTCATGAAAATCGCCTCGGCATCAGGCGGGGCGAATACCGTCACCACACCCGATACCGAGTCGTACTCCAGACGCTCGCCCTCGGCTCGACCTCCCGGGTCGACCATCATCGTGACGGCACCGTCGACGTTGATCGCCTGCCAATCGCCGGCCTCGCTAAACTGCATGGTGAGTCTGTCGCCTGCGATCTTGCGCACGCCGGCGTCGAGACTGGCGTTGCCGGCGAGGAACAACTCGGGGGGTGAGCCGGCTACCAGTAGCTGGTCGCCCAAGAAGACCACCTCATCGGCGGCGTCTTCCGCATCGCGATTGGCGCCGCGATTCACCAAGCTGACAAGCACGTTGCCAGTGCACCTCAGCTCGGGGGTTCCGGACAGCAGCCGGATCTGCTCGCAACGCAGGAGCTGATCACCCTGGGTGATACGCGCGTTGCCACGGAATTCGAGCCGTCCGTCCGCACCGACGTCCAGCATGTCCGCCTGGGCGCCGACCTCGTCGGCACCGCCGAACAACGGCGCGATGCTGGCGATCAGGTCGCCGCGTAGTCCGGCGACGACGGCACCGACAAGTGCCGCGCCGCCGTCCGCGTGCACGACGATCGAATCGGCACTGATCTCGTACTCCTCGGCCTCCATGCGGGGGCGCGGATCGCCATCGAGCCTCCAACTCTCCGTCGTCTGATCGTAAGCGCCATGTGCTGCATCGACGGTAATATCCCCCGAGACGTAGCGCACACCGGAACTCCAATCGGCGCTGCCGAGCTCGCCATCTTGATACGTGAAACGGGCGCCCGGCCCGCTCAGCGCCGCCGTTTCACCGCTGCTTGTGTCGAGTGTGACCTCGACGCCATCGGCTGCCTGCAGTTGCTCAACGCCAGCGCCACCCACGTCAATCCGCAGCTCACCGGACTGCAGCGAGCGCAGCATCTCATCCTCTGATTGCGGCTCGTATCGCGCGGTGCCGCGCGATACGACCGACCCGTCACCGGCATCACCAAGCAGCAACTCGATCGAATCACCTCTCAACTCGCCTTCCTCGCCGAGCTCGAAACGAGGCGGCGACCTGTCAAAGGACACCGCCCGCAGGGCACGGGCCACTCCATTCTCATCCAGTTCAACGGTTATCGTATCGCTGTACAGAATGTGTTCGCCGGGCGCCTCGGCGGCAAGCCAGAGCACGCGACTCCGATTGCCGCGAGCCTCGATCCGTTGCACTCGATTCGACTCCGGATCGACCTGCAAGACGATCTCGTTGCCGAGCATCGTGGCCTCGGGCAAATCGACCTGCGGCGACTGGAGCAGTGACATCTCCGAGCTCTTAGCGTCGTACATGAGCACCGGAGCGCGCCCCTGTAACTCGGCGCGCGGCGCGGCGCCCGCCGACGGTGAATCGTCGGTGTGTATCTGCACCGTATCGCCCGATTCCTGGTCCTGACTATCCGGGTGCCGGCCGCTCACCCGGCCGCGCTTGGTTTCCGTGTCGTAGCGAAACCGCTGCGCCTCGATGACCAATCCAGCAATGCGCAGGACCACGCCGGCATCCGTGCGCAGCCGACCGTTTTGGTACACGAGGTATTCGGTTTCGAGCTCGATGCCGCCAGCGAACGAGGCCCGGACACCGTCATAGATGCGGATCTCGTCGTAGCGGTCTTCCTCGCTTCCGCTGGGGCGCTCTCGTAGATCCATGCGCTCACCGGCGATGGAGGTCGTTTCCTGCGGCGCTCCCTCTTCCTGCGGCTGGCTCAGCAGTGTGAGTTCGACGCCGTCGCCGAACTCACTACGGTTGTTGGCAAAGCCGAGCCGCTGGCCCGCCCGCAGGTGGTATATCGGCAATCCGTTCTCGCTCGCTGTGTACCGGAGGCCACTGGTGAACGATACGGCGCCTTCCGGACCGGGCGGCGACGGCGCCGAACCAAGCGCATCGTTTTCCTGTGCACCGCTGTCCCATTGCACGTAGACGAGCACGAGGACGATCGCCGCCACAGCCACCATGACCATCTGCAGGAGCGCCCGGGCTTGCATGGCTACCACGCGGCGACCAGGGCGCCGATCCATCCGAATCCATCACGATCGGGAGCCCAACTGCCGGCCATGTCGGCGCGAAAGGTCTGCCCCGAGATACCGAGGCCGAAGGTATAGAGGGCGCGGTTCTCGATCGCGGCCAGATCGAACAAGAGTCCGCCCCGCACAGCTACGGCTTCGCCAGCCCACTCGACTCCACCTCCCAGCTCACACCGATCCCTCCCGCCATCAAACAAGGTGTCGTGGGCGACGTCGAAGTCGAGGGTCAGCCTCACTTTCGGGTGCACGAGCGCCAGTCCGCCGACGCGGATTTGACGCGGCAATCGCCCGATTGCCTCGGGTGCGCTGTCGAGCGAAGGCGCGTTGAGGTTCTTGACGACTGCGCCGATACGGAACTTCGCCGACGGAATGATCAGCACTCCCACATCGACGGCGAACACCGTGTCAGCGGTCGCGTCGCGGCCGCTGCGAGCCGCCTCGAGCAAGCCGCCGGCCGTCAGCTCGGAAACCTCCAGATCTTCGAGGAGACTCGTCTGGACCCGCGTCTGTGTTTGCACGAGCTTCGCGGTGCCGCCGATTACCAGCCGCCCCAACGCCAACGGATAAGCTCCGGAAACCAAGAACTCTCGGGCCCGCAGCGACGCCGAGTCGATTTCCACACGCCCGTTGCGGAAAACCGAAACCTCGTCCATGTAGGTGGCCTGCTGAAACCCTCCGCCCCACCGGGCAGCGGCCACGTAGGCACCGAAAACTCGCTCGCCGGCCAACCCGGCGTCGTCGGCGGCGAGCGTCTGCGCGGCGGCGCTCGGCGCGATGTCGCTGGGCAGGCCACGCCGTGCCCGCAAAGATTCCACCCAGGGGCCTCCCTCCAGGGGTACGCTGCCGAACGTCAAGGCGACCTCCCGCCGACCTCCGACCCATAACCCGGCCGGGTTCCACTGCAAAGCGGCCCATCCGTCGGCGGCGGCGACGTAGCTGCCCCCCATTGCCAAGGCACGCGGGTCGACCTTGGCCAGAGACTGGCCGCGTGCCGCCGGGACGGCGGCTACCAACCAATAGATTGTCAGGAACAACGCAAAGAGGCGTCGGATGAGATCTACTCCCGGGGGGGCCGGTGCTTCTCGATCTCCTCGTTGTAGTACTGCTTATAGAGGATCTCCCACTCCCTGCCTCCCTCGGGAAAGTCGCGCTTTTGCGATTCGATCTTGTCGCGCACCAAAGAGTCGATCATGGCGTCGCGCTTCACCTCTTCGGTGATGATCTCCACCACCTGCAGCCGAACCTGATTTATCTCGCGATTCAGGCGTACTCGCGAGTCGTCCGCCATGGCATCGACGACGAGCTTCGAAAGATAGTTGATCTTGGCGCGTGACAATCGCATGGGCTACCTACAGAATTATTTCGCGTTCCCTAGCGAGCTTCGCCTTGATGACCTTGAACATCTCGTGGTACTCGACGTCGGCGCGACGAATACGCTCCATGTGCTCCCGCATCAGCTCACGAACCTCGTCATTGAGACGTTCCTCGACCCGGAGCTCGTCGACGATCACATGCTGAACGAGCTGCTCGACGTCGTCGGCCTCCTCGACGTCGAGAAAATCCCGCTTCGCCAAACCGCGGACCACGCGGTTGGCGATGGTATCGATCTGCTCGTGCGTCAGTCGCATGGCGCAACCACGTTCA
Source organism: Acidobacteriota bacterium (assembly GCA_965214245.1). GTDB lineage: Bacteria > Acidobacteriota > UBA890 > UBA890 > UBA890 > CBDCBL01. Next base: position 36,343 of record CBDCBL010000002.1, on the reverse strand, counting down.
AGAAAGGGAAAAACGCTCTCGCAGCGATGCTAGCACGGGCCCGTGCAACCCAACAGTCGGCGCTTGACAGGGTGCTGAAGAGCTCCGGTCAGCCGCCGACGCGCAGGGGAAAGGACACGCTCTCCGCTCCGTCCCCGAGATCAACGCTGAGCCTGTAGTCTCCCGGGTCGACTTCGGGAAGCTGCGCCTCGATCACCAGCGGTCCCGCCAGGCCGCCAGCCCAGCGTACGGCGGCAGCCAACTCCTGGGCGCCGCCTTCGGCGTCCAGAAGCTGCACCGACACGGAGGCAGGTGACGGCACGACGCCGCGAGCCCAGACACCGATCGCCACTTCTTTGCCGCTCTCGTAGCTCCCCTTGGACGGCTTCACGATACCGATTTGCCTCGGGTCTTCCGCGTCGAGTTGCAGGACGAGCTTCCCCAGCACCGCAGCGGCTGCCGGATCGGGACGTACCGGAACGGACTGGCTCCACTCGGCGTCGGTCGCCGCCAGCGGGTGCGACACCTTGATGGACACGTCGTACGTCCCCTGCTCCGCAGCAGCGGCGATGGCCGATACGAAGACCCCGGTGCCGATCGCCACGAGTTGATCCTCTTGCAGTCGCACTTCCCAACGCGCCGCTTGATTGGCGTTGCTGCCGGGACCCTGGCGCGTGGCGGAGAGGGATGCTTCGAGGCGCGCGACGAACTCTTCGCCGTCGGGCTCGAACAGAAGATCCGCCAGGCCGACTTCCACCGGTACCGTGATCAGGCTTCCGGCGCCGGGATCTCCCCAGGCCTCGACGGGTATCCCCAGCGGAAGATCTCCCTCGGTGACCTCGCGTATGAGGCCTTCAGCGCCTCCGATACTTGTTCTCGGCACGAATGCGGACCTGGGATCGACGATGGACTCTTCCAGCGTGAACTCGAAGGCGTCGCGGATGTTGCGGTCCCAGCTCCCGGCCACCCGGAAGCCCCAGTCGTAGATCGAGAAAGAGCCGATGCGTTCCTCGATGAAGTAGACGCGGAACTCTCCGCCCGGGACCTGAAAGGCACGTACCTGACCGAGGGTGTAATAAGTCCAGACGTCGAAGTCCGGACCACTCCCGCCGACCAGCTGCGCAGTCGTCCTCCGCAGCATCGAGTTGGGACGGCCGAGGATCAAATACACTCGCCCCCGATCCGACTTCCAGCCGCGCGGGAAGTCGCGGAAACGCCGGTTGGCCTCTCCCACTCGCTTGTAGAAGTCCTCGCGCGCCTGGTTGCCCTCGGCGCGATCGTTGGCGTCACGCCGGTTCCAGAACCAACGGATGAACTGGGCCCGCTCCTCGGTGGTCCTCAGAGCGTCCCAGATCTCGAACTCATCCCGCATCACCAGGTACTCAGCCGGGCCGTTGAGCCACTCGTCAGGATCACTCTCGTGGTATTCCATCGCGGCTCTGCCTTCCGTCGGAAACTCGTTTTGGTTTCCCGAGGCAACCGCGGTGCCCGATGCTGAGGCGACCAGCACGATGCAAAGGAAAGAAGCCGCGGCAAGGGCGCGGCGTGTGGCGAACCAAACCCTGGCGTTCCAACTCGTCATCTGCTTCTCCGGAGGTCTCGCCGCGCCACCCGCACCGGTCGCGGTGCATCCTCTTTTCATTTTACCGGCGCAGACACCCGAGAGTAAGGAGCTGCCGTCGTCTCGAGGTAGACACGCGTAAGGAGGGTCACGGCTGCAGCCGTGACCTTGCTGCGAAGTGCGGGCGGCCGGGATAATCAGCCGGCCATGACCACCGCACGCGAAGAAAGGGCGTTGAAGGCTGCCGAGGCGATCCACGGGGACGCGCTGGATCGACTCTGCGCTCTGATCGGAATTCCCAGCGTGTCGACGTCGGGTACCGCGCTGCAGGCTGCCGCCGACGCTGTCGCCGACCTGGCTGCGGACACGGGCTTCGAGGTCGAACAGTGGGAGACGCCCGGAGCGCCGGTTGTATTCGCGCGGATTCCGCCGCCGGAGGGAGCCCCCACACTGCTCTTTTACGGACACTACGACGTGCAACCTCCCGATCCCTTGGTCGCCTGGACCTCGCCGCCGTTTGACGCCGATGTACGCAACGGCGCCGTGTACGGTCGCGGTGCCGGCGACAACAAGGGCCAGTTTCTAGCGCACATCATGGCAGCCCGTGCACTGGCCGTGACCGGTGGCTCACCGGTCGGCATCGAGCTGCTGATCGAGGGCGAGGAGGAGATCGGCAGCCCGAACCTCGAAGCAGCGGTGGCCGAGCACCGCAAGCAACTGCGCTGTGACATCGCCATCACCGCTGATGGCCCGTATCACACGGATGGCCGCCCACTGGTCATCTTCGGGGTTCGCGGCTTGCTGTACATCGAAGCGACGGCCACCGGCGCCGGGCGCGACGTCCATTCGGGCAGCCGTGGCGGCATTGCCCCGGCCCCAGCTCGCGCCCTGACAAGGGCGTTGGCGACGTTGTGGGACGACGATGATCGCGTCGCCATCGACGGCTTCTACAGCGGCGTGCGACCGCCGTCGAAACGCGAGCTGGAGCTCGCCGCGAACCTGCCGTTCGACGAGGCTGCCTTGCGCCGCGAGCTGCAAACCGACGCGCTCCCCGACTGCGGAGGCTTGCCCTGGGCCACGCTGATGTTCGAGCCCAATCTCAACATCGCTGGACTATTCGGCGGCTATACCGATCCCGGGATGAAGACGATCGTTCCGCATCGCGTTGCGGCCAAGCTCGACGTGCGCCTCGTGGCCGACCAAGACCCGGAAAACATCCTTTCGCTGCTACGGCGACACTTCGACGCCTACGATGTTACCGTGGACAAACTCGCCGCCGTGCCGCCCTCCGCCACTCCGGTAGACACGCCTCTCGCCGAGCCCGTGATTCACGCGGTGGAGCGGGCTTGGAACATGCGTCCGTGGATCCAACCGCGCCTCGGCGGCACCACGCCCGACTACGTATTCACCCGCATCCTCGGTGTTCCCAGCATTCTGGTGCCTTATGCCCCGGCTGATATGCAGCACCATGCACCCGACGAACATATCCAGATCGAGGCGTTGTGGCGTGGCATCCGCACGTCGGTGGCATTGTGCATGGAGCTCGGCGACGAGAGACTCGGCTAGGGCAGCCCGAATTTCTCAACGGGTCGAGAAGCGAGCGAGCCTAACCCGGCAGGCAAAGCGCCAGAACCTCGGCGCGCGGCCAATCCGGCGGCAACCCGGCGGCCATCGGATCGGCCGCCACGGCCGCCGACGCACATGCGGCAACGGGTACCGACGACAGCCCCTCAGGCGCCTCGCCCGTGAGATCAGCCAGCCACCGGGCGGCACGATGCAACGCCGGCAAGGATGCCAGCAACGTGTCCAAGGCGTCGGCGCGCCACGGCACACCTACCTGCACGAGTCCTTGAATATCTCCAGCCGCCCCGGAGACCCAGCCAGTGGTTTCGCCGTCGGCCAGCCCCACCTGCCACCAGCCCATGAAGCCTTCTTCGGGAGTCTGGGGACCGACGATCGCGTAGCCCGCCCGCATGCGCGGCGCGGTAGCGGCCCGCGCCACGACCGGCCAGGTGTTTGGAGGGTCTTCTCCCTCACGAAAGCCGACAATCTCTTCGCCGGTGCCGATGGCGCGCAACGTCATGTCGAACGCCGTGTGCGGGGCCCGGTCGGCAAGCCGGTTGAGAATCTGGCTCATCACGGCCGACTGCAGCAGACCGTATCCGGCGCGCAAGTCGACCGAAGACGCGACGCCGGTAAGCTGACCAATGATGATCGGATCGTGCAGCAGAAGCGCCATCGAGCCATCGTTTTCCTCTCCGGGCGGTCGCCAACGCACAGCCGCCAGGCGCAGGCCCTGTCGTACGACGCGACCAGCACCGTTGCCCCCGGAAACTCTGTCAACACCGTGCAACGCCGCCCACGCCAAGGCCACCGGCGCCGCGTCAGAGAACTCCGCCCAGGCCTCGACCGCGGCCCTGCGAAGCGACTCGATAGCGCGGTAGTAATCGATCGGCGGCCGCATGGCGTCCAGCGAAGTGACCTCGATTGATGCCAGCGCGCTGAGCGACCTGTAAACGGGCGCGGCGACCGCGGCCAGTCGCGCGTCGCCGACGCGCCCGGCACCAACCACCACCGTGATACCTCCCCGGCCGCCTACACCCCACGGAATCTGGAGAACCTGATCGGGCACCAGCGGCGCCGCGACCGACACCCGGAGCTGCAACGACGCCAGATCCGCGGCCTCCAACGGCCCGGCTTCGAGCACCTGTCCCGGAACAATCAAGTTTGCCATCCAGGGACCGGAATCCTCAGGAATCTCGGGTACAAAGTAGTTGCGCCGAACATCCGGGAGCGGGTCAACGATCGGTGGGGCAGCCGCGGGGCGAACTTCCGTAACCGGCCGTACACGCCGCACGACCCGCTGCCTCGCCGGGGCATCGGCCGCCGGAGCCTCCCCCGTGTCGATCGCGTCCGGCTGCTCCTCGACCGCGATCACAGACCGTCGACGGGGGGCAAGCCCGAGGCTCTCGAGCAACTCGCGGAGCTCCGCCGCCGACCGTTCCATGACGTCGTTGACGTCGATCCAGAGCTGGACCGAGACAGCCGCCAGCGCGATGAGGCGCACATGCACGGACTCCCCCACAATGGCCAAGCTGTCGTATTCGGCGCCGGCAACGACTTGATCGCCGCGCCGCAGCTCGACGTGCACTCGCGTCCTCAACTCTTCGGGCACAGCGTTGAATACCTGCGCTGTGGTGGCGTGCGCCTCACCCTGCTGGGCATCGAAGAACGATGGATCGAGATCGATCCACCGGCCGTCATGCTGAGCCTGAACCCACCAGTGATCGGCGGCGCTTTCGACCCATCGGGGCCACGGATCTCCGGGCTGCGGTGCCCCCGAAGGTCCGCGGCCAAGCACGAGCCGCGCCGCGTCCGGCCAATCCAGGGGGCCACGAACGAGGCGCACGGAAACGCCGCGAATCTCCAGAAGAGCGCGCAGCAACAAGGACTGGTCGAGGGCATTCGCCGCGCCGGCAATCAAAGCACCCTCGGCGCCGCGCACGGTGCCTGCGTAGGGAACGTAGGCGATGGCGTCGCGGACAAACTCGAAAGGAGCCTCCCACCGCTCGTCGAGGCCGCGTGAGATCGCCGCCAAACCGTCGCCGATCATGCGGGGGCGCCTCACGTTTTCGGCGGTTTCCGCAACGTCGACTCGCTCGAAAAACGTCCGCACGGCGCGGAGGTCCTCGTAGCCCACCAGCCGATGCAACCCCGGAGGAACCTGGAATCGATCGCCGAAGCCCGCCTGAGCGCCGGAAGCAAATCCATCGCCCTGCTGCGGCGCCGACGCCGCAGTCGCCAACACCACGACGACAAACACGGTCAGAGGTCTCGGTCGCCTCGATCTCGTGGTACGCATGCCGATAGGGTAATCGCGCTGGCCGGCAATCGCATCCGGCAACTAGACGCATCACACTTCCTGCTAGACTTCGGCGATGCTCGATCAGCGTATGTACCGACGCTGGCCCTCACAGGTGAACGTCCTTTGCTCGCCGCTGCACAAGCGACTCGTGCTCGCCGTTCTGATGACCTTCGCCGGATGTTCGGCACCCCCATCGGACGCCCCGCAGCTCGTTCTGACGGGCGGCATGATCTACCCATTGGGCCTTTCCGACGAGCCGGCCAGCGCCATCGCCATCCGCGACGACACGATCCTCGCGGTCGGCACCGATCAGGAAATCCTCGCTCTCGCTGACGACTACACCCAGCAAATGCGGCTCGAGGAAAGCGCCGTCCTGCCGGGCTCGTTCGACGCCTGGATCGATGTCGAAGCGCTCGGCCGTTGGAACGGCTCACCGCTCGACTTGCGACTGGCATCAACGGTAGAGGAAGTGCAGGCGATGGTTCGCAATGCCGCCGGCGCCGATCCTGCCGCCTCCGGCTGGCTAGTCGGCTGGGGCTGGAGTGAATCGGACTGGCCGGACCCCGTTTTGCCCGGGTCGCCCCAGCTCGACGACACCGGCGTCTCCCGGCCGGTCGCCCTGTTGCGACGCAGCGGACGCGTGGCCTGGCTCAACAGCGTCGCGCTCGCCGCGCTCGGTGACGCCGCACTGCGAACGGACCCGCCGGGAGGACGCATCGCCCGCACCGCCGAGGGCTCGCCATCGGGCATCCTGCTGGGGACTGCCCTGGACCTCCTCGATACGACAATCCCCTCTCCACCCGCCGATCTTCGCCGCGCCTGGATCGGCGCCGGCGTGCGCGCCGCAGCGGCGGCGGGAATTACCCGAATCGCCACAGCGCCGCTGGACGCCGACGCCGTCGAGTACCTCCTCGAGCTTGCCGCCCAGTCGATCTTGCCGATCCGCGTCGACGTGCGCGTCACCCCCGATGCCCTGCAGGACCTTGTGGCGCGCAACCTTGAAGCACAGCTGCAACGCAGCGCCTTGGTGCAACTCGTGGCCGTCGGCTTGCGAATCGACGGCGCGCTGACCGGTCGACTGGCCGCCGTGAGCACGCCTTACGAGGGCACGGAAGAGCGGGGTATCTTGTACGCTGACGAACAGATGCTGGCGGCTGCGATCGACGCGGCGCGCACCGCCGGCCTCGCCGTCCACCTGCAAGCGGAGGGCGACAGAGCGCTGGAAACCGCGCTGGCGGGGCTCGGCGACAGCGCCCCACCCGGAAGCCTGGTGGCCGGGGTCGACCTCCCGGCCTCCGGTCTGGCGAAACGGCTCGGCGCGGCGGGTATCGGCGTGGCGATCTCGCCGGCACGCTTCTCCCGCGACGTCTACTGGCTGGAACACGTCCTTGGCGAAGACCGAGCCGCCGGAGCTCATCCGTGGAGCGACCTGGCAAGCGAAGGCGTGCGCCTCAGCCTCGCCTCCGATGCGCCGGCCAACAATGTCGGTCCTCTGCTGGCACTGGCGGCGGCGGCAACCCGTCAGAACGCCGCCGGCTATCCGGCGACAGGCTGGCACCCCGACCAGGCACTGGAAATTTCCGCCCTTTTGCGAACCCTGGTCAACGCGGAACCTGGCGGCGGTGAGCCTCCGCTGCGAATCGGGGCTCCTGCCGACCTGGTGGTCTGGAGCGACAATCCCGTAACCGGCGGGCGCCAAGCTCTGTTGCGAGCTCAGGCAATGCTCACCATCGTTGCCGGACGCGTCGCCTATAGCCGCGCTCTCGTCGACGTACCCATGACGACCAAGAACTCGCGATGAGCTCCGCTCATTTGACAAGGACCCACCCCTCGCCTAGCTTCCACATAAGCAATGGTCCTACCGTCGGGCTTCCGTGCTTCTCTTCCCCACCTCCACTTCGCCGACCGATGAAACAGTTTTTTGTCTCCGCACCGGCTTTATTGCCGTTGCTCGCAACAGCGCTGCTAGTCACCTCGTGCGGCCCGCCGGACACTCCTGAGATCGTGGCAATCGCCTATGTCCGCGCCACCAGCGAGGGCGATCCCGACACGGCCGTCCAGCTTGTAGATGTGGAGGGCGTTACCGCCAAGGTTGAGGCGGAGATCGCCGTGGTTCAAAGTAGCGGCGGTGCGGAGATTTTTATCGAGGATTCGATCGAGGCGTTGCTATGGGGTTTGTACCGCGAGACCCGGGTCGAAGAGTTCGTCTACAACGCGCCCCCAGCCGACATCGAGGGCGCCACGGCGCTCGTCGTGGTCACCAAGACACGTCGCGAAGGCGAGCCCGAGGACGTTGCGGTATACCTACGCGATACCCGCGCTGGCTGGCGCGTCTCCGGCAAATCCCTCGATCCGCTGGTCACCTACGTAATTCAGCGTATACGCGAACGATATTGAGCACACCCGCCGCTTCCCCCGTGCCTCGTCGCGTGTGTTGTATCCATTGGGAGGTACCTTCATGAAGGAGCCCACCATGTCCCGTCGACTTCCCGCAGTGCTGATGGTCATAGCGTTCGCCGCCGCTTGCTCCGGGGGCGGCGGTGCGCTCGATGAGCTACTCGATGAGGTACGGCTCGACGATCCCCGCGCCGACGGCACCTACCGCCAGAATCAAGAGGCCATCGAGGTGCCGGAGAACGTGCCGACGCTCATCGAGGTGCTGGCGAACGATCCGTCGGCGAAGGCACGGCAGTGGGCCGCGCTGTTGCTTGGTCGCATCGGCGGCGAGCAGAGCGTTCCCGCATTGACGGCAGCCTTGGGCGACAGTGACAACGGCGTTCGCGATCGCGCCGCCGCGGCGCTTATCCAGATGGGTGACGAAGTTGCCGAGGACGCGTTCATCGAAGCGCTCAGCGCCGATTCTCGCGAGGCCCGGCTCCTGGTCTTGATCGAGCTCGAGAAGGTGGCCAGCGTCAAGGCGATCCCGGCGATCATCACGGTGGCGCGCGCCGACGACGGCATGGTCAGCAAGAACGCAGCGGACGCACTCGGCGGTATCGGCGACGCGTCCGCGATCGGCCCGCTCAGCGGAATGGCCGTCGACGCCGGGCTGTCGGAGACACTGCGACGGGCGGCGATCATGAACCTCGGCCGTATCGCCAGCCCCGAGGCCACAGACAGCCTCGGGGCGATCATCACCCAGCTCGGTGAGCAGGAAGGGGCCGAAGCATTGCTGCAGCTGGCTCAGGACGAGGCCCGCGCCCGCTAGCCTGCCAACAGCGTTGCCAACCGCCCCAGGAGTACCCCTGATGGACGAGACTGCCCTCGATTCCGTCCTCGAAGAGCAAGAGGCCGTAGATCCCCCGCGAGATTTCATTGCCGACGCAGTCGTTTCCGACCCGGCGGCAACCCGGGCGCAGGCCGCAGAAGACCCGGAGGCCCTTTGGGCCGAAGCCGCGAACGAGCTTGAGTGGTTCCGCCCGTGGGACCGTGTCGTCGACTGGCAGGCGCCCGATTCCGAGTGGTTCCCCGGCGGCCAATGCAACATCGTCCACAACGCCGTCGATCGACACCTGCAGACCTGGCGGCGACACAAGGTCGCCCTGATCTGGGAAGGCGAGAACGGCGATCGCCAGGTCCTGACCTACTCCGAGCTGGCGCGTGAGGTGAACAGGCTGGCAGCGGCGCTGCGTGCCGCCGGCATCGCCAAGGGCGACCGCATCACCCTGTACATGGGGGTCTCGCCGCAGCTTGCCATTGCCATGCTGGCCTCGGCCAAGATCGGCGCGATCCACAGCGTCGTGTTCGGCGGATTCTCGGCCGAAGCGCTGCGCGACCGGATCCAAGATGCCGAAGCCAAGGTGTTGATCACCACCGACGGCGCCTATTACCGAGGCAAGGTGGTGCCGCTGAAGGAGGCAGCCGGCGAGGCGGCCGACCAGTGCCCGAGCCTCGAACACGTCGTCGTGTATCAGCGCTGCGGCGTCGACATCGAAATGAAGGATGGACGAGACATCTGGTGGCACGACTTCATCGACGGCGCCCCGTCGGAGGCCGATGCCGCGGTCATGGACGCCAACGACCCGCTTTACATCCTCTACACCTCAGGGACTACCGGCACGCCAAAGGGGATTCAGCACCGCCACGGTGGTTACATGGTCGGCACATACCTGAGCACCAAGTGGGTGTTCGACCTGCGCGACACCGACCTGTATTGGTGTGTCGCCGACATGGGCTGGGTCACCGGGCACTCCTACGTCGTCTACGGCCCGTTGCTCAACGGCGCCACCGTCTTCATGGCGGAAGGCGCACCCGACTATCCTGACATCGGTCGCTGGTGGCGCACGATCGAGCGCTACGGCATCAATATTCTGTACGCCACGCCCACGGCCATTCGCATGTTCGTGCGCGCCGGCGAAGAATGGCCCGACAAATTCGATCTATCGAGCCTACGTTTGCTCGGTACTGTCGGCGAGCCGATCAACCCGGCGGCATGGCGCTGGTTCGATCGCGTCATCGGCAAAGGGAGGTGCCCGATCGTCGATACCTGGTGGCAAACCGAAACCGGGTCGATCTTGATCACGACATTGCCCGCGGAACCGCAAAAGCCGGGATCCGCCGGCCTCCCCTTCCCCGGCATCGACGCCGACGTCGTCGACTCCAACGGCAACTCGTGCGCCCCCGGCGAGGGGGGCTGGCTGGTCATCCACAAGCCGTGGCCATCGATGCTTGCAACCGTGTACGGCGATCACGATCGTTATGTCGAGACCTACTGGACTGCGGTGCCCGGTTGCTACGTGGCAGGCGATGCGGCCGTGCGTGACGCCGACGGTTATATTCGGGTGCTCGGGCGCATGGACGATGTGCTCAATGTGGCGGGGCACCGGCTCGGCACGATGGAAATCGAAAGCACGCTCGTCGCCCATCCGGCAGTCGCAGAGGCCGCAGTGATCGGCGTCGCCGACGAGATCAAGGGTCAGGTGCCCAAAGCCTTCGTGATTCTCACCGAAGGCAACGAGGCGGGCGATGAGTTGCTCCAGAAGCTCCTCGACCACGTGGCCACATCGATCGGCAAGATCGCCAGGCCACGGGAAATCGAGTTCGTTTCGACTCTGCCCAAGACACGCTCCGGCAAGATCATGCGCCGCCTGCTCAAGGCCAAGGAGGCCGGTCAGGAGATCGGCGACACCTCGACGCTCGACCCCACCAGCTTCGCCGAAGACGAAAGGTAGCCGCAAGACCGTGACCCGCTTCCACGATCAGAATCTCGTCATCGCCCTGCTGTCGGGCGTCCTGACGGCTGTCCTCACTAGCTCCCCTGTCACGGCGCCACTGCAAGGCGCCGCCGCTTCCTTCGACGTCGTCGAAGCAAGCATCACCGAGATGCAGGCTGCCATGGAGCGCGGCGAGGTGACTTCCGTCGACCTGGTCGACGCCTATCTGGCACGTATCGCCGCCTACGATCGCGAGGGACCACGCCTCGAGTCGATCCTGCGCATCAACGTCCGGGCTCGCGATACCGCCGCGGCTTTGGATGAAGAACGTCGTGCGAGCGGTCCACGCGGCCCGTTGCACGGAATCCCCATCATCCTGAAGGACAACTACGACACTGCCGACATGCCGACCACCGGAGGGTCGGTGGCGCTGGCCGGGTACGTACCGGCGCGCGACGGCTTCCAGGTACGCAAGCTCCGGCAGGCCGGCGCGGTTGTCATCGCCAAGGCCAACATGCACGAGCTCGCCATGGGCATCACGACGATCAGCTCGCTCGGCGATCAGACGCTCAATCCCTACGACCTGCGCCGCAACCCGGGCGGCAGCAGCGGCGGCACTGGTGCCGCCATCGCCGCGTCGTTCGCGGCCGTCGGCATGGGATCCGACACCTGCGGCTCCATCCGCATCCCATCGTCGCAGAACAACCTCGTCGGGCTACGAGCTACCAAGGGCCTGTCGAGCATTTCCGGCATCATCCCGCTGTCGCACACCCAGGACGTCGGCGGCCCGCTGGCGCGTAGCGTCACCGACCTCGCGATCGTTCTCGACGCCACCATCGGCCGCGACCCGGACGATCCGGCGACGGCGCTCCTCGACGACTACGAGCTCAGCAGCTTCACCGACTCGCTCGGCGCTCATCCCCTGACCGGCGCCCGCTTCGGCAAGCTCGAATCATTCTTCGATAGCGAGACCGCGGTTACGCCCGTCATTGATGCCGCCGTCGAACACCTCGAGGCCCAGGGCGCCGAAGTCATCGAAGTCGAAATACCGGGTTTACAGGACCTGCTCGGCAAGTCGGGTGTGATCAACTTCGAGTTCAAGTGGGACTTCATCGACTACCTGGCGCAAAATCCTGGCGCTCCGGTGGCCTCGATCGCCGAGATTCTCGAGCTCGGCACCCATCACGAGGCACTGCGCACGCGATATGAGCGACGCAACCGGATCGAAACCCGCGACTCTGCCGCGTACCTCGCGGCGCTCGAGTGGCGGAAAATTCTGCGCGATGCCGTCGTGCAGGTGCTCGAAGAGAATGACCTCGACGGCCTTCTGTACCCGACGATGAACCGGCGACCAGCGCGTATCGGCGAGCCGCAAAACGGCAGCACCTGCTCGTTGAGCCCCAATTCTGGTCTGCCTGCGGTATCCATTCCCGCCGGATTCACCGCCGATTTGTTGCCGATCGGCATCGAGCTCCTGGGCCAGCCGCTCAGCGACACGCGCCTCGTTTCGTACGCTTACGCGTTCGAGCAGACGACCGATCATCGACGCGCGCCGCCCGTAACACCAGCACTGCTCAGCGGCGCCGCACCACCGCCCATCAGTTTCGAGACCGTCATTCCCGCGCCTGCCGGCGACTCGGCCGCGGCGACAGTGGGCCACGCCGGCTTCACCTTCGACCCAATTCGCAATACCCTCAAATACAGGGTAACGATCGATACGAAACCGGCCGACGCTTACGCTGCTACGCTGCACTTTGGAAACGACGACAGTGGCGCGGCTTTCGCCAGGCTGGCGCGCCTCGGTGCCAATGAGGCGACCGGCGTCGTCCGACTGACGCCGGTACAGCGCCGGACCCTGGAGGACGGCAGCGTCTGGCTTCGGGTGTTCACGCGCGCCCACCCCAGCGGCACTGCGCGCGCACAACTTATTCTTCCACGCGCGAATCCCAGGCGCGACGATTAGGAAACGCCGCGCTGCGGCGAAGGGTACAAACCTCTTGACTGACACAACGAGCGGCTCCGACCCGCATTTCGAGGAGGGCGTCGTCGAACCCGACGACGCCCTCCCAGAAGTGACTTTGGCACAGCTGCCGCAGGCGCTACAGAAGGCGGTGGCGCGATCGGGCTGGACCGAGCTCATGCCTGTTCAAGCCAAGGCGATTCCTTACATGCTCGCCGAACGCGACTTGATGATTCAGTCACGTACCGGGAGCGGCAAGACCGGCGCCTTCGTTCTCCCGATCCTCGAACGCGTCGATCCCGAGGACCGCCGCTGCCAGGCGATCGTGCTCGTCCCGACCCGTGAGCTCGCCAAGCAGGTCACCACGCACGCCCAGGAGCTGTGCGGCGACGATGGAATCCTCCCCACCGCTGTCTACGGCGGTGTCGACTACGGCCCGCAGATCGATGCTTTCCGCAAGGGCGCACATCTGGTGGTCGGAACGCCGGGCCGCATTCTCGACCATTTGCTCAAGGGCACGTTGTCGTTGAAAGGGCTGCGGATCCTCATATTCGACGAGGCCGACCGAATGCTGTCGATGGGCTTCTACCCCGACATGCGGCGGCTACAAGAATACGTGCCCGACCAAGGCGTCACCGGCTACATGTTCTCCGCCACGTTTCCGTCGCGCGTCAAACGCCTGGCGAGCCAGTTCCTGAGGAATCCCGAATTCCTGAGCCTGAGCCGCGACCGCGTCCACGTCGCCGAAATCGAGCACATCTTCTATAACGTCGATGCGATGGACAAGGACCGCGATCTGGTGCGCATCATCGAGATCGAGAACCCGGCCTCGGCAGTGATCTTCTGCAATACGAAATCGAACGTGCAGTACGTGGCGACCGTGCTTCACCGTTTCGGCTACGACGCCGACGAGCTGAGCTCCGACTTATCGCAGGACGCCCGCGAGAAGGTGATGACCCGGGTGCGCGAAGGCCGCCTGCGCTTCCTCGTAGCCACTGACGTCGCGGCGCGCGGCATCGACATTCTCGAGCTCTCCCACGTGATCCAATACGAGCCGCCGAAAGAGGCCGAGGCATACATCCACCGTGTCGGCCGCACCGGTCGCGCCGGCGCCACCGGCGTAGCGTTTACGCTGGTTTCGGGCCTCGAGAGAATCGAGTTGCTCAGCATCGCCAAGCAGTTCGACATCAACCTTCAGGAGCGCCGACCGCCTACCAACACCGACGTTGCCAAGGTCGTCGCGGAACGCACTACGACGCTTCTCGAGGCGCAGCTACGACAGCGCGACCGCCTGCAGAAGGAACGCATGCAACGCTTTGTGCCGCTGGTGCGCCGCCTCGGCGAGATGGACGACGAGATCGAGCTGGTCGCCATGCTGCTCGACGACTACTACCAGCGCAGCCTGCACGCTCCCCCGGACGGCCCCGTTGCCGACACTCCCCCGGCACGTCGAAGGACCTCCACGCGAGGAGCGCACGCACGACCCGGGGGAGGCTCCGGCGGCCGCTCACGCCCGCGTGGCCGCCGCCGCCGCAAATAACGTCCTAGAGAACCGTTAGCAACTCACGCAGGTGTGGTTGTTTATCGCCCCCAAGCTTTCCAAGAGCTTCATGGTCTCGGGAAACGGCTCGATGCGTTGCACCGGACCGTTCGCCATATCGACGGTCGTCTGGCCGCGGCGGCTGACCACCATGACGTCGGCGCCCTGCGAGATCAGATAACGAATCACCTCGTTGTCGCCGCGAGAAGCGGCGTGGTGCAGCGCCGTGTAGCCGTTCAGGTCGCGGGCGTTGACGTCGGTACCCGTCTCTTCGATCAAGTACTTGACCGCCGGCAACCAACCGTCGGGCACGTGCCGGTGCGCGTTGCCAGCGTACCCCTGACCATAGCCGATTCCCGAAGCCGCGTGGATCGGGTAGGCCGCGGGCCCGTTCACCGGCACCGGCGGCACCCCCGACGCATCGGTGTCCACGTCGCGCGTGCGGCGAAAGCGCTGCGGCGGTTTGGCCGTCGGGATGTTCGTATCGGCGCCGTACGACACCAGCAGCCGCATCGCCTCCACATCGGTTGCGTAAGCGGCGCGCCAGAAGGGTGTCGCACCCTTCGTGTCGGTACGCAGCAAGTCGAAGTTGAAGCCCGCGTACCAGAGGTGCTTGGTCAGCCGCACGTTCGGATCGACGCCGCCATCGAGCAAGGCCTTCATGACATCCAGATACGTCGCGCGCTGCTGGCGGTAGGCGTGCTGCGCGGATACCGAGTCTTAGGCGCCCAATGCACATTGATCGCCGCGTACAGCGGCGTCGTACCGGCATCACTGCCCAGTTCCGGATCAGCGCCCCGCTCCGGGAGGCTCAGAGCCAGGTCGAAATGCCCGTTGAGCATAGCGATCAGCATCGGGCTGGTGTGGTCGCCGGCACTCACCTGGTTGATGTCGGCGCCGGCGGCAAGAAGAGCCTCTACCGCCTCGACGTGGCCTTCGCGCGCCGCGTGCAGAAGCGCCGTGAGCCCACCGTGACGGCCCACCAAGTCAGCGTACGACAGCGGCTCCTCCTCGTTCGGCTCGTCGTACGAACGGCCCGCGCCGGCAGCCCCCCTGCTGCCTGCCCGGATGGCGACGGCGGACCGCTCGCCGCCCTCGGACAGGTGCTCTCTCGTGACTGCCGCGGCGCTTGCGGCGGCGTGCCCATAGCCGCTGCCTGCAGCGCCTCGCGACGCTGGTCGCGCTGCCGCTTGTCGATCTGGTCGGCGGCCTCACGTGCCGAGATATCGATGACCTCTGCGGTGACGGCAACGTCGGCGCCGCGCCCAACCAGCGCGTTGATCGCCGCAACCCGGTTGGAGCTTGCCGCCCACATCAGCGGTGTCTGCTGCCGCGCCGCTTCGCGGGCGTTGACGTCGGCACCGTGATCCAGCAACGCGTCGATGGCCGCGGCGCTGCCGGCGCTTGCGGCGAAATGCAGTGGCGTCGCCCCGCCGGTCGCGGTGGCAGCGTGCGGGTCGCCGGCGTCGTCGAGGAGGATCTCCACCACCGGGGAGCTCCCCGACTGCGCGGCGAGGTGCAGCCCGCTGTACTCCCCTACCCGGGTAACGGCATGGACGTTGGCGCCAGCATGCACGAGCATCGCGGCGAGCTCGGAGCTGTCGCGCCGCGCCGCCCAGTGCAGCGCAGTCATGCCGTCGCCTTGTGGGGCGTTGGCGTCGGCGCCGTCCCGCAACAGGGCGCGCACGGTTTCGATGTCGCCGCGCATCGCCGCATCGGCCACTGGCGAGGTGGCCGGAACCGCCGCCGCGAGCGCCGGTAGGCACAGCGACAGCGCACCGATGCCGCACATTCGGTGAAAGATCGGCGTGGCGCTTCGTCGCTTCATGCCATTGAGGTCAAGCCGACAACGAAAAGTGTCCCGTGCTGTCGCCGAAGCTCTCCATGTCGTCGAATCCGAGCTTGTTGAGCAGCGTCAGCATGACGTTGGACATCGGCGTACCGTCGTCGGCCCGCAGGTGAATGCCGCCGTCGAGCTGCCCGTTCGCTCCGCCCACGACGAACAACGGGCAACGCTTGTGGTTGTGTACGTTCGGATCGCCCATCGGCGAGCCGTACAAAATCATCGTTTTGTCGAGCAGGTGGGTGTCGCCCTCCATCGTCTCCTGCAGCTTCTCCAGCAGGTAGTTGACCTGCCCGACGTGGTAGCGGTTGATCTGCGCGAAATCGGTGACATTGCGCTCGCTGTTGCCGTGGTGCGACGCCGGATGGAAAGCCCGGCTCACGCCGCTCTCCGCAAAGACGCGCGACGACGCATCGCGGCCCATCTTCAACGAGAACACGCGGGTGAGGTCGGCGGCAAAAGCGAGGGCCTGCAGGTCGAACATGAGGTGCACGTGTTCTTCGAACGAATCGGGAACTCCGGCTGGCGCCTCGGGTAACTCGCGCACCTCACCGCTGGCGTTGCGCTCTTCGATTTGTTGGATGCGCCGCTCCAGCTCGCGGATGTTGTCGAGGTAGCGATCGAGACGCGCCACGTCGGCCGGGCCGAGCTCCCGCTTCAGCTGCGCCACTCTGTCGTTGATGAAGTCCAGGATGCTGCTGTTGGTGCGTCGACGGGCGGCCCGCTGCTCGGGCGTACCGCCGGCGCCAAAAAGCTGGTCGAAGGCGACACGAGGGTCGCGGATCATCGGCAACGGCTGCGTCGGCGACGCCCAGCTGATCGTGTCGGTGTAGACGCAGGCGTAACCGTAGGCACAGCCACCGGCCTGATCGACGTTCTCGATGCACAGCTGCAGCGACGGGATCGGCGTGTCCTGGCCGAAGCGCTGCGCATACAGCTGATCCAGTGAAGTACCTACGAAAATGTCGGAGCCCTCGGTCTGGCGCGGGTGCGACTGCGTCAGGAACGTGGCGCTGGAACGGAAATGATCGCCACCGATCTCCTTCGGGATGAAGGCCTCGGCGTTGCGGATGTTGGTGTTGCTGACGATCGTCAAGTAGTCGCGAAACGGCTCCAACGGGCTCATCGAGGTCGGCGTCAGATCAAAATTGCGGCCCACCTCGGCAGGCGACCAGAAGTTCTGCTCGAGTCCGTAGGGGCTGCTGCCGGCGGCGCCGTGCACCATTTCGATGCACACCAGACGCGTCGGAGTCATCTGTGCGCCGGCCGGCCTCCAAAGACCGTCCCGGCGGGGACCATGGCGTCGAGAAACGGCAGCGCTACAGTTGCCCCCATGCCGCGCAACACCGTCCGTCGCGAAACGTGTTTCTTGGTGATGTGCATCGCTACCGCCCCTCTTTGCTGCCGACCTCCGGATCGCTGAGTGCCGCCTGCATATTGTTCCGGAACGCGGCGCTGTTTACGACCCCCAGAATGAACGACGACATACGGTAGTCGTTGTCCTCGGCCTGCCGGATGATCGCCCGGATCGCGGGCATGTCGTAGTACTCGACCCTGCGCCCGAGAGCGTACGCCATCAGGTTCTCCGTGAATGTAGTCAAAAACGCACCTTTGTACTTCAACAGCGCCTGCCGCAAACCCTCCGGGCCGTCCAGGCGGCTGCCGTCGTAGAGCTCTCCCGCCGGGTCGATGAGCTGGCCGTGGTCTTTGGTGCGCCAGGCGCCCGTAACGTCGTAGTTCTCCAGAGCCAAACCGAGCGGGTCGATGACGTCGTGACACGAGCTACACGCCGAATCCGCGCGGTGCCGCTCCATCTGCTGGCGTACCGTCACGGAGCGAGTATCGGCAGCCGCGTCGGGGCTCCTCGAGCTCCGGAACGTTGGGCGGCGGCGGCGGCGGCGGCGAGCCGAGCAACACCTCCATCACCCACTTGCCACGCAACACCGGTGACGTACGGTTGGCATGCGAGGTGGAGGTCAGGACGCTGCTGTGCGACAAGACGCCGCGGCGCCGGTCGTCGGGATAGGTGACGCGCCGGAAGTCTGTACCTCCGACGCCGGGAATGCCGTAGTGCCTCGCCAACCGCGCGTCGACAAACGTGTAGTCGGCGGTCAACAGGTCGAAGACGCTACGATCATCGGCCACCAGGCTGTGGAAGAACAGCTCCGTCTCGCGCCCCATCGAATCGGCGAGTTGTTGGTAATAATCGGGATAGCGCAGTGAATCCGGGTGGACTTTGTCGAGGTCGGCCAAGCGCAGCCACAGCGCCGCGAAACGGCTGCCCAGCGCCTCGGCACGCGGATCCGCCAGCATCCTCCGAAGCTGCCGCTCGAACATCTCCGGCTGCAACAACTCGCCTTCACGCGCCAGCGCGATCAGCTCCTCATCCGGTCCGGGTCGCCCAGAGGAAAAAGGACAGCCGCGATGCCAAATCCATGGCGCCAATGCGGTAGCTCTCGCCCGACCGCGCACCGGCGCCGGGCTCCTCGAAGCGGAAGATGAAGTCCGGGCTGGCCAGAATCCCCTGCAAGGCGGTGCGAATGCCGATCTCGAAGCCGCCTTCGGCCGCGCCCGCCCCGTAGAACACCAGCATGGCCGTTACATCGTCGTCGGTCAGCGGCCGTCGATACGCTTTTTCGCCGAGGCGCGTCAGGATGTCTTCGGCCGCCGGGCGTTCTTCATCGGCTGACGTCGGGCGGCTCGTGAAGATCCGTTGACGAATCGGCGTCTCCGAGACACCGGTAACGTTGTATGGACCGCCGATTACGAAATCGCGCATGTGCGGCACCGTCGTGATGCCGTACGAGTAGCCGATCTTCTTGTCGGCCAGGCTCCATTCGTGCGGCGACAGCAAGTCTTCGACCGGACCTTCATACCGTCGAATGAACGCTGCCGACACACGGCGCGGCCCGGCGCGAACGAAAACCGGCCCGGCTTTCAGCTCGAGGCCCTCGGGCTCCTGCCGGTGCGCCCAGCGATCGATGTCGAGCAAGGCGACGCGCTCTCCGTCGATGGATAGCTCGACCTGTTCGGGCGCGTCGTACGTGTGCAGCGCCCCGCGGGCGCTGCCGAACATGTTGCCGGTCGATTCGTGGTGAAACGCCGTGCGGAAGTGATACTCGCCGTCGGCCGGAAAGTTGTGGATCACCGACACGCCGCCGCGTGTACCCACAGGCGCGCCTTCGACCTGCTCGCGCTGCTCGTTGTAGCGCGGAATCTCGTACGTCGTCTCGCTTGCTGTCGCCTCGGGATCGCCGACCGCCAGCCGGCTGATCGCGGCGGCGCCGCGCAGATAGCCGTCCATTACGGTGGCCGACAAGCCCTGCACGTCGGCGATGTTGTCGAAACCGGCGCTGATCGTATCAGGCGGCAGGTAGTCACCGGCATCGATCTGCAGCCCCAGCAGGTCGTACATCGAGCGCTCGTACTCTGCCCGATTCAATCGTTGAAATGTTCGCCCACCGGGATTCGGATTTTCGGCAGCGGCGGTGTCGATCGTCGAGCTCAGTGAGGCGATCAACGATGCGTACGTCGCGGCGTCGGGGCGCTGCGCCGTGGACGGCGGCATCATGCCGGCCTGCAGCTTGCGGATCATTTTCTCCGCGATGTCTGCATTTTCGAATGCCTGGGCTGCGTCGAAGGATTCGAGCGACAGGCCGCCCGTGCGGTCCTTGTCGTTGTGGCAGCGGAAGCAGTACCGCCCGATGAGCATGTTCTGCTCTTGAAACGACAACGGCGCGACCGCGCCGCCACCAGCTGCCGCAGAGACACTCGGCCGGCGCAAACCCGTAGCATCCGGTTTGGTGTCCCGCTGCGCCAGACTGGTGCTCACAGCCAGCCCGAGGCACAAGAAACCCGCGGCCCTGAGGGCAAGCGTCAATTTCTTCATGGCGGCCCCAGTATACGGTGAATCCGCGCTCAATACCTCGCAAAACCGCGGGGCGAGACATTTCTGCGCTACTTGGATAGAGTGAAGCGGCCCTTCGTGCACGAAACCGCCCCGGGAGATCATCTGATGAGCCAACGAGCATCCACACCGCTGCACATTCTGGCCACCACCAGCTTCGCCCTTCTCCTCGCCGTCTCGGCCCAAGCCCAACGCCCCGACACCGTGTTTCTCGACGAGCTGACCTGGGTCGAGGTACGGGAAGCCCAGCAGGGGGGCACGACGACGATCATCATCCCGACCGCCGGCACTGAGCAGAACGGGCCGCACATGGTGCTCGGCAAACACAAGTTCATCGTTCGCCATGCCGCCGAGCTGATCGCCCGCGAGCTCGGCGATACGCTCGTGGCGCCGGTGGTGACCTACGTCCCCGAAGGCAATGTGGAGCGGCTCGGCGCGAGGAACCGTGCCGGCACCATCACGCTACCCAACGAGTTCTACATGAAGCTGCTGGAGTACGCAGCGCGTAGCCTGGCGATGGGCGGCTTCGCCGACATCGTCATGATCGGCGACAGCGGCGGCAACCAGCGCGGTATGCGCGAAGTCGCCGAGATGCTCAACGCTGAGTGGGCCGACGCAGCCGACCGTGTCCATTTCGTTGGCGACTACTACTCGAACAACGGCATCAACGACTGGCTGTTCACCCAGGGCGAAACCGAGGAAACTATCGGCAGCCACGCCGGCATCCGCGACACCTCACAGCTCATGTTCGTGGCGCCGCAGCACATTCGCGACGACCTGCGGGCGCCCGGCGGCGGCTTCGAGGGCAGTGGTGTTTCGGGCGACGCGAGCCGCGCCTCCGTGGAGTACGGGCGCAAAGCCATCGAGCTCAAAGTGCAGGCTGCAGTGCGGCAAATCAGGGCCCTGATGGAAGGACGTTAACGTCCATGCAGCGAGCCATTCGCATCGCCGTTCTTACCTGCCTCGTCGTCGTCGCCGTAACCGGCATGGTCGGGTGGACACAGACCTCGGCACCGCCCAGGGTTCGGCTGGTCGCCACCGGAGGGACGATCTCCAACCGCGCCGGCGGGCGCCTGACCGCCGCCGAGCTCGTCGGGCTCATTCCCGACCTCGACCGCTACGTGACCCCCGAGTTCGAGCAGTTCGCCAACGTCGGCAGCAGCTCGATCACGCTCGAGCAATGGCTACAGCTGTCACAGCGCATCAACGAGCTGTTCGCTATCGACAGCGAGTTGGCGGGTGTCGTGGTGACCAGCGGCACCGATACGCTCGAAGAGACGGCGTATTTCCTGCACCTCACGGTGCATGATCCGCGGCCGGTCGTCGTGGTGGGCGCCATGCGCAACCCGAGCACACTGGGCTACGAGGGGGCGGCCAACTTGCTGCAGGCTTTTCGCGTTGCTGCGGCGCCGCAGTCACAGGGCAAGGGCACGCTGGTGGTGATGAACGACGAGATCAACTCGGCGCGCGAGGTCACCAAGACGAACGCCGTTCGCCTGCAGACGTTCGAGACACGCGGCTACGGCGTCATGGGCGTCGTCGATCGCGACCGCGTCGTCTACTACCGCGACACGCTCAAGCGCCACACCGCCGACAGCGAATTCGACGTGGCGGCAATCGAGGCGCTGCCGCGCGTCGACATCATCATGGTTTATCAGGGAGCCGAAGGGGATTTGATCGAATCGGCGGTCGAAGCTGGAGCCCGCGGCATTGTGATGGCTACCGCCGGGGCCGGTGCTACCAGCGGCACACAGCGCCGGGGAATTTCGGCCGCGCTGGAAGCCGGCGTGTTCGTGGTCACCAGCACGCGCACCGGCAGCGGTCGCATCCGTTCTTTCTCCGACGGTGGCGGCCGTGGCAACAGAGGCGGCAACGCCGACGGTGCGAACTTCAGAGTGGCCGCCGAAGACCTGGCACCGCTGAAGGCGCGGATCCTGCTGATGTTGGCGCTCGCCACCACCAACGACCGCGACGACATCCAGCGGATGTTCCAGGAGTACTGATCGGCAGCCGCCACGAATGAAGGACAGGACTCGCGGTTTCCTGCTGGTCGTTCTGGCTGCGTTGTGCCTGAGCACCGTTCCGACCGTCCTCAAACTCGGGCTGCGCGACGGCGCCGACCCGTTACAGCTGCTGGCACCACGGATGATCTTGGGGGCCGCGCTTCTGTGGCTCTGGGTAGCGCTCACTCGACCGCATCGCTTGCGCATCGACCGGCGCGGGCTGCTGAACTGTGCGCTCGCGGGGGCGATCAACACCGTCAGCTTGTCCCTCTTCTACCTGGGCCTGCGCCGGCTCGACGCCTCCGTTGTGATTCTGATCTTCTCGATATATCCCGCCATCCTCCTGCTGATGTTGCATCTGCGGGGCGAATCGGTAACCCGCCGCGACATGATCCGACTCACCCTTGCCGTGGCGGGCGTGGCACTGCTGGCCAATGTCGGCGGCGCCGTGGATTTGCTCGGCATCGCGCTCATTCTCGGCTGCGCGACCGTTTACGCAGGGTACGTGCTTGTCGTGCACACCCGCCTGGTGTCCTACCCCGCCTCGACGACGGCAGTATGGATCGTCACCTCATTCGCTCTCATCGTGCTCGTCGCTCGGCTCGTGGCGGCGCCTGCCGAACCACTGAACCAGGCGGGTTGGGGCGTCGTGATCTGGTCTGCGGTTCTCGGCACCGCCGTGGCCCGCGTCGCCAACATCGAAGGCATCCGCCTGCTCGGCGGCGGCGAGACGGCGTTGTTCATGCCGGTCGAGACGGTGTTGTCGGTTACCTGGGCCGCCCTGTTTCTGGGCGATCGCATCAGCCTCACCCAGGCCGGCGGGGCGGCACTGGTCCTGGCCAGCGTATTGCTGGCGACGGCGTTCCGCCGCTGGAAGCCCTGGGAACTGTGAGCTATGCTCGCCGCCGCGGCGGCGAGGGTGGCTGCTGAACCCGCGCCGCTACTCCAGCGGCGACACCCCGGGAGACACTGATCATGGTCAAACCGCACCTCGACCGTTCCTGCATGCTCGTCGCCATGGCGACGATCGTCATTCTGGCCCCACCGTACTCCGCCGTGGCGCAGGAACCGGCCAGCTGGGGCGATCCTCTGGTGTTTCACACGTTCTCGATCGCCGCGGTCGATCCTGCGACGGGCGAGTCTGGGGTGGCCGTGACAACCCGCGTGGCTTGCGTGGGCAACGGCGTGCCGTGGGTGCGCGCTGGTGTCGGCGCGGTCGCCACGCAGGCTTCGACGCGCACCGAGTACGGTATCGAGCTTCTCGACCTGATCGAGCAAGGGAGGTCCCCTGCCGAGGCGTTGAGCCAGTCGGTCGCCGCTGATCCACGCGCCGAGCGGCGCCAGGTGGGTGTGGTATCGGTAGACGGATCAGCGGCGCAACACACAGGATCGGGCACGAGTGCCTGGTCCGGCCATCGCTCCGGTCGCAATTACGCGGTTCAGGGGAACACGCTTATGGGTGCCGAGGTGGTCGACGCGGTCGCCGACAGCTTCGAGCGGACGGCGGGCTCGGTGCGCCACCTGGCCGATCGGCTCATCGAAGCCCTGGCCGCCGGCCAAGCAGTCGGCGGCGATGCGCGCCACGGCCGCCTGCAGTCGGCCGCGGTCATCGTGGCAGACCCGCGCGAAGGGCGCTCGCGACGCGCCGACGGCCTCACCGTACAAATCAACGTGTGCGAGCATCCGCTGCCGGTCGCCGAGCTCCGCCGCATCTACAGCACGATCTCCAGTACCCTCGGCTATCGAGCGCTGCAGCAGTATTCCGGCCGGGATGTGTGGCAGCTCAAGGTGATCCTACACGCGCTGGGCTACTACCGGTCACAAGAGCCCGAGCTCGAGCGCGGCCCGGACGCCACGTTGTACACCGACGAGACGGTCGCCGCGGCCGATGCTTTTCGCCGTGACCGCGGCCTCCGAGCCGGCGATTCGGGCTCGCCCCCGGGACTCATCGACGCCGAGACCGTCGACTTGCTGTGGGCCGAGCTCGAGGAGCGTGGTATCGCCGACCGCGTCCGCACCGAGCTGCTCGAGATCACTGCCGTGCGGCGCTGACCGGCGCCACGCCGCAATCTCGCCCACAACCCTGGGCGTCACAACCGAACCTGGCGAGCCCCTACGGCCGGCCAACCCGACACTACCCCCTTGTTGCTCGGCCCAATTAGTAAGAGAATTCGCCCACCACATCTAGAATTCCAGCGAGGAGGAACCCATGTCGCTCTCCCGCAGAGCACTGTTCGCCCGCGAGGCCGGATCGGATGCCAACTTACGGCAGCTGATCTCCGCGCGTGGGCGCGAGGCGCTGATCGCAGAGCTCGGACCACTGGGCGGTGAGTCCGGACTGATTCCGGCGCCGCAGAACGGTGAGATTCGCCTGACCAGCAACGAGAACCCGCTCGGGCCGTTTCCGGCGTCGATGGCGGCTATCCGCGATGGCTTCGCGGGTGCCAGCCGCTACCCGTCGAACGCGCAGCCCAACGCGAGCGACCTGACGCAGGCGCTCGCCGACAAGCTCGGTTGCTCCACCGCCAACATCGTGCTCGGCGCCGGCTCCGGTGAGCTGCTGAAGATCGCGGCGCAAGCTTTCATTCGTCCGAACCACCATCTGGTAACGGCGACCCCCTCGTACCTGCAGACTCCGAGAGTGGCCGAGTATCTGGGCGCCGACGTGAAGGCCATCGCGATCAGCGACGGCATGCTCGATCTGGACGCCATGGCCGACGCCGCCCGTGGCGCCGGGCTGATCTTCTTCTGCAATCCGAACAACCCGACGGGCACCGTGCACACCGCCTCGGACGTGCGGACGTTCATCGAGACGGTGCAGCGCATCTCGCCCGAGACGGTGATACACCTCGACGAGGCATATCACGAGTACGTCACCGATCCCGGCTACGAGTCGGCGATCGGCATGGCCCGCGATATGGAGAACGTGTTCGTGACCCGGACCTTCTCGAAGTGCTTCGGCATGGCCGGCATGCGGGTCGGCTACGGCATCGGCAGCGGCCGCACCATAGAGACCCTGCAAAAGCTGGCGTTGGCCCAAAACATTGCCGTGCCGACAGTCGCCGGGGCTTACGAGGCACTGCAGCATCCACGCCTGGAGGCCGAGGAGAAACGGCGCAACACCGAGTCGCGCCGCTTCACTATCGACTTCTTCAAGGACCACGGCTACGAGGTGTTCGACTCGAACACCAACTTCATCTTCGTCAACATCGGTCGGCCGGCGGCCGAGTTCCGCTCGGCCTGCCGCGAGCACGGCGTCGGTGTGGGGCGCGACTTCCCGCCGATGGAAAAGACCCACGCCCGCATCAGCATCGGCACTTTGGATGAAATGCAGCGTGCTTCTCAGGTTTTTCAGGAGGTGTTGGCATGAGCGTCACCCGCAGAAATGTGATGAAGGGACTCGGCGTCGGCACCACCGCCGCCGCCATCATGGCGTTCGACGGCCCGCGCTCGATCGCGCGAGCCATGTCGATGGCGCTGCCCGTGCAGGAGCGGCCGCTGCTGCTGCACAACAACGAAAACCCGCTGGGGCCCGGCGACGTCGCCATCCGGGCAATGAACGAGGCCATGGACAGCGGCTTGGGCAGCCTGTACGGCCTGCCCAGCCGTCAAACGATCCAGGCCCTCGCCAGCACCCAGGGCATCCCGGCGGATCACTTAATGCTGGGCAACGGCTCGGCGCAACTCCTGCGCTCGTTGACGCATGTGTTCACCTCGCCGACGCGGCATCTGGTAACCGCAGCGCCGTCGTACGAGAAAATGCCGGAGTACGCCGAGATCGTCGGCCACCCGGTGGAGTCGGTAGCGCTCGACGAAAATCTCAAGATCGATCTGGACGCCATGGCGGACGCCGCCAAGGGCGCCGGGATCGTTTTCTTCTGCAACCCGAACAATCCGACCGCCACGCTGCACCGCGCCGACGCCGTCGGCGCCTTCATCGACCGGGTGCTCACCGAGACCGACGCCATGATCCTGGTCGACGAGGCGTATTACGACTACGTCACCGACCCGGGCAACGCCACGCAGATCCCGCGGGCGCTCGAAAGCGACCGCGTGATCGTGTCGCGCACTTTCTCGAAAGCGCACGGCATGGCCGGCATGCGCATAGGCTGGCTCGTCGCCCAACCCGACGTCGTCAGCAAGATCCGCGCCTGGCACTACGGCGGCACCCTCAACGCCCCGGCGCTCCTCGGCGCCAAGGCGTCGATCGAGGATCCCGGCCGCATCGAGCGTGAGGTAGCACGCAACACTGCGGTGCGCGAGTTCACCTCGAACTGGTTCAGTACGCGTGGGTTCGAAACCACCGACGCGCAAACCAACTTCATCTTCGTAAAAACGGGAATGCCGACGCACGAGTTCCGCGGTGCCTGCGCCGAGCAGAACATCCTGGTCGGCCGCGACTTCCCGCCCTACCAGGAAGAGTGGATGCGCATCTCGCTCGGCACCATGGACGAGATGGAGCGGGCCGTGAACGTCTTCGGCCGCATCCTCGCCGGCTCTGCGAGCCAACGCCAGCGGCGGGAGGAGGCCGCTGCGTAGGTAGCCCGGCAGGCCGATTGCAGATCCGCGCCGACCGGTCCCGTGCGTCGACTCACTCGGCGCGGACAAGCCGGATCCCTGGGCGCGGCCAACATCGGGCGTCTGACCGAGCTCGCTTCCCGGGAACCTGCGAAGGTGGCTGCGGGCGTCGATCGTGCAGACGATCTGGCCGCGCGACGCTCCGCCGGCTTTTCTTGGCGATCGTCGAGGAGAAGCCGCCGAAGAAAGCCGATCTCGACCTGCTCAACGCCGAGCTCGCGAGGGCGCTGCGCGGGCTGTCCATAACTCAATAAGGCAGGAGGGGCTTTGCCCTCGATTAGGCATGCGACGCCGACAACTGCATCTACCTCTTCGTCGACGCTTCCAAGTCGGGCCGGGGGCGCTGGTGTGACATGAAGATCTGCGGCAATCGACACAAGGCGCGGCGCCATCGCGAAAAAGTGAGGACAAAGGCGAGATGAGGTGACCTGACCCCCCAAAACGGATCCAGAGGTAATCTCACGATCCGGGTCGAAAAAGGGAGGTTAGAATGTCGGCGAAGAGGCACAGCGCAGAGCAGATCGTACGGAAGCTACGGGAGGCTGAGGTGGAGCTGGCCCGCGGCGCGACGGTCAAGGATGCCTGCCGCAAGCTAGCAATCACCGAGCACACCTACTACCGGTGGCGACGCGAGTACGGGGGGCTGAGGGTCGACCAGGCCAGGCGGCTGAAGCAACTCGAGAAGGAGAACGTCCGGCTCAAGAAGATTGTGGCGGAAAAGGAGCTGGATCTTTCGATCCTGAAGGAAGTTGCGGAGGGAAACTTCTGAGCCCGGCACGTCGCCGAGATGCGGTTGAGCATGTTCGGCGGAGGCTGGGCGTTTCCGAGCGACGAGCGTGCCGGGTGCTGAAACAGTCGCGCACGACGCAGCGGTACGTGCCACGGCAACCGGACGACGAGCAGGTGCTGACGGAGAGGATCGTGAACCTAGCCCGAGAGTATGGCCGCTACGGGTATCGGCGAGTGACGGCGCTACTGCGCATGGAGGGCTGGCTCGTGAACCACAAGCGGGTGCAACGGATCTGGCGGCGCGAGGGGCTGAAAGTACCGAAGAAACAGCCCAAGCGAGCACGGCTGTGGCTCAACGATGGCTCCTGCATCCGACTGCGCCCCGAGAACAAGGATCATGTCTGGGCGTATGACTTCGTCCACCACCGGACGCATGACGGTCGGGCTATGAGGCTGCTGACGATCGTCGACGAGTACACACGGGAGAGCCTTGCAATCGACGTGGCGCGGAAGCTCAACTCCGAGGACGTACTTCACCGACTAGGACGACTGTTCGTTCATCGAGGTATTCCAGCGCACATCAGGTCAGATAACGGACCGGAATTCACCGCCGAGGCGGTTCGCGACTGGCTGGGCCGGCTCGGCGTCGGCACGCTGTTCATCGAGCCGGGCTCCCCATGGGAGAACGGCTATGTGGAGAGCTTCAACGGCAAGCTCAGAGACGAGCTGCTGAACGGGGAGATCTTCTACACGCTGAAGGAGGCAAAGGTTCTGATCGAGAGATGGCGCCAGCAGTACAACCGCGTACGACCGCACAGCTCGCTGGGCTATCGACCTCCGGCACCGGAAGCGGTGTTGTTGAAACCGGCTACGCTACGCTTCGCCGGCCTCAACAACCTCTTGTCAGCACCGTGTTACTGAGATAGAAGGTGGTACTAACCGCGGGGTCTGGTCACATCGCCACGGGGCTCGTCTCTTTCTTGTTCGCTTCCTTCCTCGCCCTAGTGCGTGCCTTCCGGTCGATTAGCTCGTGGCAGTGTTTGCATTTGATCGCTTCGGCGAGGATCTCCTCGGCGCAGTAGGGACACTTCTTGAAACCACCTGCCATCCAGCCGCCTCCCCTCTCGGATCCCCGCTGTCTTTTTCATTGGTCCAGTCGCAGCCCCGCCTCAACCTCCGCCGCTACCCGCTCGGCAAACTCCCGCACGACCTCCGGCTCACCCTCTGCGCCGCTTCCCTCAGCGCCCCCGCGATCTCCCGCCGCAGCCCTGCGAGCAGCTCGGGGTAGTCGTCGAGGGATAGCGATAACTTGGCGGTGAGGTCGCCAGATTGGCCGCAGTGCGGGCATGCAGGGCCGGACGTCACGGGGCGGCCGGCTGGTCGTCATCGTCATCAGACGGCATCGTCCACCGGCGCCGTGAGCAGCTCGTCGACGGCGTCGTCCTTGCCGCGCTTGAGGCCGTGCAGGTAGCCTGCAATGAGGCTACCGATGAACAATGCCAGGAGCAGCTCGAGTCCGTAGTCAATCAGCATCGGACTACTGCCCGGTCGGGGCCTGAACAAACTGACCGTCTGTGATGACGATATCTGGTTCGAAAGGTGCGTTGGGCCACCTGGAAGGCGGTGTAGGTCCGGCACGCCCATCGCTTCCTAGGGACGTGATCGAATATGTGTCTTGCCCTGTGGCATAAACGTAGGCATTCCCCCAAGCGTCATTGACGGGTGCAACTTGCATGTAACCGCCGCTCTCGAGCTCACGGAGCGTTGCCGCATAGCGGCCCGTGTCGACACGCATCGTGCCGTTGGCCGTCGCAATGTTGCGCATGTCGGCCATGCTGCGGCGTTGGTGAACGCGATCGGTGGCGGCTAAGCCCTGTACTAATGCTCCACTTACAACGAATGCCGGAACGAATGTCGCGCCGAGCGCGAACACGAGAGCGATCGCCGATACGGCCCCGCCGGCGACCGAGAAGCCAACTGCCGATCCCCGCTTTGAACTGATGCCGATGATCAACCCGACCAGGGCGAATAGCACACCGAGTCCACTGAGCGGCAGTCCAACAAGGCCGAAAACCGGTATCCACGAAATGACGAAGGCGAGGATCCCGAAGACAAGTGCTGTGATGCCGAGCGCGAGCCCGGCGCCGCCCGTACTGCCGGTGCTTGCGCTCGGGAGCGGCGGCGGCGTAGTAGTTGGTGCCTCCGCGACCATCTCTCCGCAGTGCTTGCATTTGATTGCCTCGGCGAGGATCTCCTCAGCGCAGAACGGGCACTTCTTCATTTCCGCCATTCAAATAACCCTCCCCTTTTCACGTACAAGAATCAACCGAGTAGGAGAAACGCAACCCACCTTGATCGACGCAATTTCCTTCCGTTAATCCTCATGGCTCAAGTGAGCCATGATGGCCCCCCGGTAAGGGGGGAGGCCACGCCGGTCGGAGGCCCGGCGCAGCCCCCGAGCGGCACCGAGCCGGGGCACTTGAATCGGCCCGGTAGCGCACGCCCCGGGGCACGCTCACCCCGTCGTGCCAGCGGCTTGATCCGCGATTGGGTCCGCCGTGTCAATCCGCCCGGGCGCCGCGTCGCGCAGCGCACCTTTCAGGGTGGAGGCTAGCGAGGCGTTCGCGTCGCGGTACCGCTGCCGCGCTAGGATTTGCGCTTGCGCTTCAGGGTCCGTAATCGCGGCAGCCCCTAGGGCGCGTTGATTGATAATATCGGCCGGCACAAGCGGCAACAGCTCGGTGCCCTTAACCGTCTTCACAACGCGGGGGAGCGCCGTCTCGATAGCATCGCGCACTTCCTCGGGTGCCTCGAAATACAGCGCTTGAACCTCCAACGGATCGAGCCCGGCCAAGCTGCGCCGAATCTCGCCGTGGCGCAGCTCCCGTAGCAACGCCTCGGTAGGATCACTGAGCGTCACCGATTTATCGCCCGCCTGCTCACGCTGCAGCGCGGCGGTTTTGTCAGCGATGCTCGCGTCTATGCTCTCGACGTTTTCTTCCTCCCAAAGAACCACGGCAGCGTGGGTTTCCCGCGCCACGCTCAGCAGTGCATTGTCACGGCTCACGGCCGATAGGTTTTTGTCGCTCGCTACAGCGGCGGCCCGCTTGTCGAACAGCTCGGCCAGCGCCACCAAACTCTGCAGGTGTTCGTCCTTGGGTTCGAAGCTGAATTGCTCCACCCGTCCCTGCAGCCCGGCGGACGTGATATCTAGCTGGATCTTGAGCGCTTCAGCTATGCGTTTCGCTGGCCGGCGTCTCGTTTTCGTTGGCATCGTGCCAACCTTCCTTTCCCGTTATGCGTCGCGTTTGTTGAGTTGAGAATCAACCCCAAAGAATCGGGACTTCGCGAATGGGGCGCGGCCCTAGAGTGGTGAGTGTCAGCACCCCGGCTGCGGCATTGGCCACGTCATCGTGACTGCCCGGGGCGTGATCAATGGAGTCGCGCCCGCCACGCGCTACGCGCCGTTCCAACCCTGCGATCTGCGCGAGCAGCCGGGGCGAGTCGAGCAGCTCGACGTTGCCACTGTTGAGCAACGGCAGGAACTCCTTGTAAATCTCCGACTTTGCCTTCGCACTCTGCCTGACGGTTACGCCGTGCCGTGCCATATGCTCGACGGGGAATTGCCCCGCCCAACGATCAGCCGTCGCCGTGCCGATACCGTAGCGCCGCAGTAAAACCGCAAAGTCGGCGCACACCTGCTCGGGTGAAAACGGCGGTCGTACCTCGCGCACGGCGTCGAGGGTGAACACCTTCACGCCGTCGCGCACTTCCTCATGCGCCACGGCCAGCGTTGCCGAGTCAGCACCCGAGCCACCGGCAAAGTCGAGGAAGCCTACGTAGCGCTCACCCCGCACGGGGGGCAGCTCTAGCCGTCCAGGCACCACGGCTGCGTCCACCGCTTCGCGGGACACGAACGACTCCACGTCGAGCCGGAATTGGGCGCCGTATTCAGCGAGGGCCGAGGCTTCGTCTTCAGCGTAGGCGCGGTCGATCACCTCTTGAGGCACGGTGCCATTCAATACCCACGTGGGAGCCTGGATCACCAGCACGTCGCCATCTTTTCCGTAGTGATTACGGTGGGCTTTATACAGTTCCCCCTTGCGTGCATAGGGGCTGCTCAGGCAAAGCAACACGGCGTCCCGTATCGTCGCCATGGCTGGCCTCAGCGCCACGATAATCTCTCTGTCGGGGTCGGCTGCATCGTCCGTGGGGAAGAAGGCCAGCTCATCAAGCACGGCACCCACAACGGTGTAACCGCGCACGGTTCGAAAGCTGGCAGTGTGTATTTCAATAGCGATGCCGGTGGTTAGCTCGATAGCTATTTTCGTTTCGCTCGCGATGAGTTGCTCAAGTACCGGCGTGCTATGGAGCAGACCGCTAATGTAGCGACGCACCACGCGGGCTTGGCGCCGGTCAGCGGCGATCACCATAAACACTCCACGCTCACCAGGCGCGAGGTCTTTGTACTCACGGCACGTTGTCAAGTACACGGCCACCAGCGCGGACATAATTGACTTTCCGGCGCGGCGCCCGCATATGGCCCATACCTCCCGAGCCGCTTCTGTGGGCGCTGACGTACGACCGGTCAGCTCCTCGAACGCCTCTAGCTCTTTGGCCGAAAGCGGAAGAGCAAACATGGCCTTCAAGATCACGCGCCAGCCGTTCCAGCTTTTACCCGAGAACTGGTCGCCGAGCACCTTGTCCATCAAGGCGATGATCGAGCTGCCGTCCGGTGTCTTCATGGAATCGACTCCATAAGATCGCCTTGCCGAACGCCCATCAACGAAGCCTCGTCATGTGGCTGGTGTTCGGGGATTCCGGCGTCAATGGTGAGCACGAAGTCGCTCTCGCGCAGGATGGCGAGCAGGGAGGTGAGGGGCAGGATCGCCAGCCACTCGCAGGCGTTTCTTCGATGGGCAACGACGGGGAGCTTGCCGCCAGCGTCATTCTTCGCCTGGGCGACGGCGTCGTACAGGTTCAGCCGCTCGCATCTCTTCGCTTCCAAGTGGATGCCCGGCAGGCTGGGCACGATGATGTCCGGCGCGTCTGGGCCACCTCGGTGCTGCTGGCCTCGGGTCGCCGCGAACCCCTCAACACTCAGCAGGGCCGCAAGCTCGCGCTCGCCGCGTTTGCCCTTGCGTCTACTGAAGCCGCTCATGGTCGGGTTCCTTCGGTAGTCTTGATACGGGTGCGGACGAGATCGAGGTTTCCGGGGCGACTGACGGCCTCTACTTCGTCTCCCTTCATGGCCTCGGCCAACGTCGGTCCCGGTGCCGCGACACGCTTCAAACCGACGAGCCGCAGGTGGCGCTCGGTCCGATCAAGTGCAGCGGTCCAAACGTTGAAGGCTCTCCGGGTCCTGCCAGATGAAGTGAGCGGCCCCCCTGCCTCCACCATCCTGAGATACGCGGAGTCGCGGACGAGCTGTGCTTGAGCAAGCCCATGTGCTGCGATCACCAGAGCGCGGGGTGCGTCGTCGGGCTCGCAACCCGCGTCGGCGATGATCGCGTCACGCAGCTCCCGGCACGCTTCCTCGTGCTCGCACCAGAATGCGGCGCTCCGGTGTCCGACCACGAGGGCCAGGTCGTTGCCACGCAGGACGTGGCCACGCTCACACCGATCACAGACTCCGGGGTGTGGCCCAGCGCCACAGCGGCAGGCCGTTACGGGTTCCGTGGGCTTTCCACAGCTGCCAGACGGTGAGAGATCGCTCATTCCAAGGACCCCGAGTGGACCCCTGAAGCCTGACAACGTACAGGGACAGCGGTTCTTGCGCGATTACACCGAGAGACCTGCTGATCATGTATCAGAGAGCCCTCAGGGGCCGTTTGCGGAACTGGGCTCTCAGTCCGATTCGTGGACGCCCGATGATCTAGTCTTGTCATCGAGTCTGCTGAAACCCTTGCTGGGCCTGTGTTCCCCGGTGGTGCTGTTGGTAGCTGGTAGGTGGTTACAGGTAGCTGGTATGTGGTCACAGGTAAATGGTGAAGGTTGGTGCTTGGGGCCGGAAGGTGCCCATGGCACCCCCCGGCCTGTTGGTATAGGCTCCAAGCTGTGTGAGCCTTTCGTAACTCATGTCGTTTTTCCTTGGACTTCGAGCGCAACGATTTCGCGAACCACCGTGTAGAGCAGCGGCGGTGGCAGCTCGCGTCCCCTGAAATCTCGCCTCACCGTTTCGCAGCGCACATGAAACACAGACCCCTTGAATCGTTTGGGGCTCATGCGCTCGCGGCGCTTCGGCGGTCCGTCGTTGGCGATTACCCAGGCTCTGTAGTACTTCGTCGCTGGCGTCGGTCGCTCGGGATAATTCATGGCGCACCACAGTTCGACATCGTCGTAGGCGGTCAGCTTGAAATGCAGAAAGAGCTTTTTTCGTGCCTTCTTCCCGAAGATCTTCGGCGCGGTCGGAGTATCGACCTTCGTCACCATCGCGCTGACGAGTTCGCCGTCGAGCCGTGATACATATCGGTCGACACGTGTCGGAAGTGGTCCGGCATCGTCGGGGTTTCGCTGCGCCTGCTCCGGTGGGAGCGCTGCTATCTCGGCGCGAGTGAGTCCTTTAAGGCGGCCAGGATGGCCGCCGCCCGGTGCAGAAGCTTTGGCTCGTTTCGCGCTTGCCGGTTCAGCATGAGCAGCCACGTGTGGATGTCGTAGCCTCTCTGCTGCGTCAACTCGCGAGCCTCTTTGATCGCCGCTGCGTATCTCGCCATTATCCCTCCCGGCTTTGTGTGGCAAATCTTCTACGGCTTCAGCGGCCAAATCAGCTGTATCTGCGCCTCGCTCGGTGCCGGATCGAGCGAGGCGTTTCTTATGCAGCCGGGCGCGCATCGCCATCCCCAGTCTCAGCGCGCTGCCGCTCCGCCCACGCCTTAGGGTCGTCGAGCCACGCGAGAATTTCGGTGGCCTTGTAGAGCTTGGGGCCCCCAGCAGCTACGGGTTCAGGAAACCGATTCTCCCTGCGGAGTCGCCATCGCGACTTTCGACTGAGAAGCCCGAGCGCGTCGAGATCCCGCTCGGAGTAGGCGAGCTTCGCGGCGTGTTGTGCGAGGCGCTCGATGATGCCGTCGATGTTCGTTGCAGCTGTTGGCGTGTTGTGTCTGTCCGAGACTTGATTTGGCATGCGTCAACCTCCCTTCTTGGAGATGAGCATGCGGGATTAGGCACGGAGCGTGCTTGGAATAACTCGGAGGTTTTCAGCGAGTTATTTCGGAGGTGTGCAGCTGTTCGCGGAGCGCCGCTTGAAGTACTTGCCTAGGTTTTTCTTTCTCGCACCAAGCAAAGTGTGACGAGTAGATTCTGCGCGTCTATCTCCGCCACCCCAGCCTTTCGCAGGGCGGCTCTCGCCGCGCCCGTACCCTTCGCGGGCGGTCCACCGGTTGGTCCTTGCCAACCACGTTCTTTGGGCGAGAGCCTCAGAAAAGGCACGCCAACTACCTCGCCGTTGTCCGTCCGCTCCAGCTCCACTAGCTTGCGGTACTCACGCTCCAACCCCCCGGTCCACCGCTCGATCCAGTCCTCTTCGAGTCCGTCGAGCTTGTTCCACTCCGAATCCTTAAGGACCGCTTTGAGATCGTTGATGTCCTTCTCAATATTCGCAAGAACCCGGTCACGCTTCTTGCACCACTTCGGGTTCAAATGAACGTAAGCTAGATGGCGCGACGCAAGTTCCAGAATCGCCGCGAGCACGGCGTCGCGGTCAACGTCCTTTGGAAACATCTTGACGTAGTCTTCGAAAATCTCGAACTTCTCCGCCCCGAGGACCTTCCGGCATCTGTCCTCGGGGCTTAGCCTGCTGCGCTTTCCGCGTCATCGAGCACCCCGTCGCAGCTCGACGACGCCCGCCATCCTTGTCGGATCGAGCTTCTCAACATGCGCCCCCCAGCGGTCGAGCGCCTCGCGCTTCTCGTCGGCGAAGTCGTGGAAGGCGTAATGCTGGCGGGTGACACTCGTCGGAAGATGCCCCGCTATGGCGGATACGGTCGGGGGGGCAACTCCGAGCCCCTCAAGCCCGGTCAGGCATGTGCTCTTGAGGTCGTAGACTCGCCAGTCGTCGGTGACCCTCGCGTCCTTTTTTCATCGCCCGGTAGCACTTCTGATAGTTGGTGAAGGGCGTGTCCGTGCGCGTCGGCGACGGAAAGACGAAACCCGAGCCGTTGTCGTAGGCCCGAAGCTCGCGCAGCACCTCTAGCGCCTGAGGGCTCAGGGGCACCTGGTGAGAGTCCGGAGCGTACTTGCTGCGGCGATTCTTCGTCCGCTCTTTGGGGAGCGCCCATGTGTCGCCATCTATCTCAGACCACCGCATCCCGAACACCTCGGCGGGACGCTGCCCGGTCAAAAGCAGTAACCGGAAGCCAAGCCCAGCCAACTCAGCTTCACGGAACAACGGCAGCAGCTTCTTCAACTCATCGTCGGCGAGCACGCGCTTTCGTGGTTTCTCGGGCTCCCGGTCGATGTCGCGAGCGGGATTGAACTCCACGGCGTCGCGTTTGATGCCGAAGTTGTAAATTTCGACATGAGGGACTGCATGCGATTCCTAGCGTAGGGCTTGCCCGCATCGGTGTACTTATCGAGTAGCTCGATAACGTCGCGCTTACCTACGTCCCTCGCTGCCCTGGTCCCCCATCGCGGGATCAAGACGTTGTTGATCCGAGTCTCGTCCTCCCGAGCGCCCTTTGGAGTCTTGCGAATCTTCGCCCAGCGGGTGACGTATTCGTCCGCAAGTTCCGCGAAGGTGATCGCCCCGTCTCGCTCGCGCTTCTCGGCGGCGGGGTCGATACCGAGCCTGACTTCGCGGAGGATCTTCCGTGCCCGTTCCCGAGCTTCGGTGAGGCTGAGTAGAGAGGCATCACCAAGCGTTACTCGCGGGCGCTTGCCGTTCGTGCGGTACTGCACCGAGTACGACTTCTGCCCGACGCCGCGACCCGCAGGACCAGGCCGGGAAGCGTCTCATCGTGGTAGTCGATGCGCCCCTGCCCCGGCGCTTTTCAGAGCTTGATTCCCTGCACGGTGAGTCTCTTCTTGGGCATGCTCACTCCTTGTCAGCAGGTCGTGGGGGTCCACTGGGGGTCCACCTTCGACGCTACTCATTGACACGGCATGCTATCACGAGTCACACGCTATATAGTGGGCTCCAGTACCGTAAAATAAGGTATATACGAGTTTATGGGTGGCACCCTGGGGCAGCCGGAGTCAGCGAGCAAGGATCAATTCTGATAGGCAATC
>CBDCBL010000001.1:0-17404 GCA_965214245.1 Acidobacteriota bacterium | reverse complement strand
CGAACACTGGGGAGCGGGTGATCGTTTAGCTGGGTTCTCTTTAGCAGCTTCTCACCGTTTACATTCTTCGGGATCATTCAATTACCCCTAACCCCCTAAGGAAACTTTTTAAAACTAGCCCCTTTTTCGCGGGACGCATACCCGTTGTTCTTAAACTTGCCAGAAGAACCTAATGGGGGGCGGGGTTGGGTGTCGATCGGGACACAACACCCAGGAAGCGGCCGAGGAGCTGCGCGATCTCGCCGGCGATGCAACGTACCGGCAACTACTCGAGCGGCACCCGGACGTAACCAATTCGCTCGGCGCATTGTTGGCGGCGCAGGTTGGTGGGCGTGTTCGGAATTCCCGAGGCGGAGCTGTTCGCGACAGCCGCTGACGAGAACGAAGTGGGTAGTGGTGATGGCGTCTAGGGTGGCCGACGCGGCGACAACCGAACTCGAAACGCTGATCGCGGAACTACGGCAACGGCACGTCAGCGACCCGGGCATGGCAAGCGCGCTCGCGCTCCAGGATGGCCCGGCGCTGCTGATCGACCTCGGCCCGTCCGAGCGGGCGGTGATGCTCGACGAGTTGCAAAAAGCCGCACCGTCCCTCCCGGTCGATGATCTCATCGACTCGGTCGAAGGTCTTAAACGCCGCAAGGGAAAGCACTCGGGGGGCGGTGGAAACGGGGCGGACGGCTCCGTCGTTGAGGACGCCCCCGGGGGGGGGGGGGGGGTTCGGTTCCGCCGCCGCCTTCTTGGGAATCGTTTCCGACCGGGATCCTTCCGCCAATCCTCCGAAGGTACGTCCGCAAATTAATACCCTAGTTTGGTGCACCAAGACCGAACGCGTGCCATGCAGTTTCTTGAAGTGTCGGGTACACGCCGTCGAAGATGATCAACCATTCATAGGACATGAGGAGCCAGAGATTCCACACCACGAGCCCCGGCAGTATCAACTTCCATTGCCACCGCGGAGTGGGTAGGGCCAAGATCGCCGCGAGTCCGAGTGTGAGCACTGGTGCCGTAGACACGTATCGACGACCGCCAAATGCCGTGCCCGCGCCCGCCCCGAATGGATGAACGACGTCGATAGCCACCATGACACAAATCGCTGCAATCCCCGAGATGGCCAACCCGTAGATGCGGCTAGAGCTCGACCTCCACGCCAAGAAACCCAAACCGAGGATCGAAGGCAACACGATTGGGGTCCAGCTGATCCAGCCCAGATACTCGGTTGACAACAGGATGGCCTTGAGTGTCGAGAGTGCTGGAGTTTGGAGTGATGTGGGGTCAGCCGGCAACAGGCTGCTATTTAACAAAAGACTAGTGAGGGCCTGTGGGAGGAACCCGCATATGATGCCAGCGAGCCAGGTGACGCTGGACCTTCCCCGCCTGCCTGGTGTTGAGACAAGGAGGGCAAGAGGAATAAACAGCAGGGGCGCATCCTGCAGCCGCACGGCGAGGAGCAGGCCTGAGAGCAGACCCACCGCGCCCCATCTGACTGGTTTGCCGCGTGCGTTCCACGCAGCCCAAATCGTCAACGCGGCGACGCACCATGCCACCGAGTGCGAGTAGAGTGGTGAAATGAGCGTGTAGTACAGTGCTGGCGTGCCCAGCCAAATCATCATCGACGATGATAGCGCGTGCTCGATGCCAAGGGTCTGTTTCGCGAGCCGTCTTGTGCTCTCGACACCGATCCCAGCCAATAGGATGCTCCACACGGCAGTCGCCAGCACCGCGCCTGATCCGTACCCAAAGGGTCGCGTGGACAGTCCTCCGAGTCGCAGCCACCATTCGAGAAAAAGACCGACGAGATACCCCGGCAGCCAGCAGATCGCCGGGCCGATAGGGAACAGATTTGCGGCAAGGTCGTCAGGTCCCCCGAATGGACGCGGCCCTTCCTTTTCCACGTTCAGCACCTCGAACTGATTTCTCAGATCGAGATCGCGGTCCAGTATGACGGAAGGGAGGTACGCAAAGTATGCACCGGCATCGCCCTGAAGCATTCGGCCGTTGAGGCCAGTCGTGAACAAGATTCCCAGAACATGAGAGAGGCAGATGAGCACCGTGAGGAGGACCAGAAGTCTCCGCTGAAATACCGCATCATGCTGCCAGCGCGAAAAAAGGAACAGCCTAAGGCTCCGAATCGAAAAGCGAGACAATGCCACGCAACCTCAGCAGTCGGGTCTGTTCGGGGGATCGAACCCGCCGTCCGCCGGTTCAAACCGGGCCGACGCAACGGGCTGTAACCAGCGCCAGTAAAAGGGTGCCGTGGAAATTGGTTTAACCGCCTCCACGTGGCCGGACATTGAGCCGGAGCTCCGGACATTCTTGGGCAAGCTCGTGGAAGGCTGGAAGCGGAAGGCTGATCGTGAGGCGGAAGGCGCTGCGCCGGAGGAACCCGAGGCGGAGGGCACCTGAGCGGGTGCCGACGGGGCGGTAGTAACCGACACCTGCCCCACCTGGCCCACGCTTCTCGCCTGGCTGGAGAACGACCTGCCCGACGAGGAGTCACAGCTGCTCAACATGGCCGTCGAGGCAAATATCGAGAAGGTACTTCACCGCTCGGCTGAGGCGGCAACCTGGTGCTAGACGCGGACGCTGCGGCGGCGGTCGATCCGGGCTGGCGCCGACGATTCGCGTACCTGGCGCTGGCGATCATACTGCTCGGCTTCATGGTGCGCGTGTCCACGTTCAAGGCTCCCCTGTTTGATCACCACGCGTGGCGTCAGGCGCACACTGCGACGATGGCACGCAACTTCTATCGCGAGAACCTCAACCTGTTGCTGCCGCAGGTGGACGAGCGGGGCGCCCAATCCGTCGGGTACATTACCACCGGGGCCGAGTTGCCGGCCTTCGCTGTGGCGCTGATTGCCGGCGCAGTGAGTGATTTTCACTTCGAGATCGGCCGCCTGCTCAGCAGCCTGTTTTACCTCGCGGCTGCCGGCTTTCTGTTCGCGTTCGTCCGCCGGCGCTACGACCTCGCCCACCTGTTCGAGCTCGGGCGCTCACCGGCGTCCGCTGCGATGGTCGTCGCGGCCGTGCGCTTCCAGGTCCGCGTCACCGGCTCGGACTCTCCCGTCGGTGCTGCCACGGATCGGGTGCTCGCCGGGTTCCGGCGCGCCGGCTCCGATCGCGGGCGCGGGCAAGTCGCCGGTGTCAGGTGGGGCCAAGCCGACGCCGCGGCCGCCGTCGCGGGCAACGGGGGCGAGAACATCCACGGGCTCAGAGACGCCGCGATCCTTGCCGTAGCATCCGACGCCATGCTGCGTGTCTCGGAGCTTGCCGCGCTGCGCGTGGGCGACATCGGGGCCGGCGAAGACAACGCCGCCACCGTGACGGTGCGCCACTCCAAGACGGATCAGGAAGGCGAAGGCGCGGTGTTGTTTCTCGGGGCATCCACCGCCGCCCGGATCAGCGCGTGGCTGGGTGCTGCTGGCGTTTCTATCGACGACACCGCCGCGCCGCTGTTTCAGCGCATCGACCGGGGCGGCACTCCGCGCGGGCAGCTGTCGGCGCGCTCGGTCCGGCGGATCATCACGGCTCGCTGCTCGGCTGCTGGCGTCGAGGGTCGAATCTCCGGCCACTCGCTGCGCGTCGGCTCCGCCCAGTCGCTCGCCGCCGCGGGTGCCGGCCTCGTCGAGATGCAGCAGGCCGGCCGCTGGCAATCACCGACCATGCCGGCCCGCTACGCCGCCGGTGAGCTCGCCGCTCGAGGTGCCGTCGCCCGGTTGCGCTACGGGACCGCAAAGTAGGCTCCGCATTCTCCGGCGGCACATTCTGGGGGCCGTGAGCTTCTGTGCCGCTCCGTAAGCCGCGATCGTGTCTCAACTAGAGTTCAGGGGCGGGGCTAATATCAGGGGTCGAGGTTGCCCCGCCACCGGTTTTACTCCGCGACGATCTCAATCACCCCTCCGTGTCGTCGACAAGTCGTTCTTGTTTCGTGCCCGGGGCTACCTTTGCCGTGGGCGCCCTGCGGAGGCTGGGCGAGCCGAACTGGGGAGCGGGTGATCGTTTTGATGCTGTCGGTCGTGGTCGTCGTCGTCGCGGCGCTCGCGGTTCGTCGTGGCGACGTAGCCAGGTTGCTGCGAGGCGGTGTCCGGCGTCGTCGGTAGGGACCTGGTGCGGCTGGCGAGTCTATGTCGGGGTAGGGCGGTGTCGAACTCGCGCCGTTGTGTTTGGTGCGTAGCCACGCCACCGCCAGAGCGCCGGCGGCGGCGGGTGTTGTCGCCAGCGAACACATGGCCCACCAGCGCCCGAGAATCAGCCCGGCTCGGTGTCGCTGCCCGGCACCTTGTAGCCTGTGAGCCTCGAGGGCTGCCGCTACCCGAGCAAAATCCTCGCCGGTGTACTGCTCGCAGGTTATCTCGGCGTCGGCCGTCGTCGTACCCCGGGTGGGGGGTTCAGGAGTCCCGGTTGTATGCTCGGATGAGGCCACACGCATCCCGGAGGTGTTTCGAAAACGAAATGGGGCTGCCGCTAACGCCCCGTCGGCACCCGCCGCTTCAGCTCCTCGAATCAGCGCAAGGGGCCGCGCTCAGCGGATGTAGCCCAGGGAGCGCAGTCGTTCGAGTGCTTCGTCCGACATCCGTTGCCCGCCGGGGCGGTTTTCGCTTCGGTATGACGCCCACAGGCCCAGGTTCCCGAGCATCAGTGCCACGCGCTCGGGTTGTGTACCTGCGCGATTCACGACTTCGCCCGGGTCGGTGCTGAGTTCGTAGAGTTCCACTTCGCCCGTGTGATGCTCGATGAGCTTCCAGCCGTCAATCTCGATGGAGCGTAGCTCGCGGGCGAAGCGGTCGCCAAGAACTGCGCATCTTCGTGGCGCGACGGGAATGCCCAGGAACGAAGCGGCGTGGACACCTCCGCCGCAGGGCGTCCATCGAGACCGGGCGGGATCGCGACGCCCGCGGCCGCAAGAATTGTCGGCATTATGTCGACGAGTTGGAAGGGGCGCTCCCATCGACTCCCCGGGGTCGGAACATCTGCACTGCCCCGACCGAACTTGATGATCAATGGCACACGGATCATGACGTCGTATAGCGAGGTGGAGTGGCCCCGCAAGTTGTGCTCTCCAAACGCCTCACCGTGATCCGCTGTGATCACCAACAGCATGTCATCCCAGGAAGGGTGTTCGTGCAAACGTCGTAGAAATCGTGCGAGCTGAGTGTCCAGATAGGCCAACTCGGCGTCGTACTGCGAGACCTCGTGTGCCCGTAGCCGCCCAGGAAACGTCGTATCACGAAGGTATGTACCGTCGGCCATTTCGCCAATGATTGCTGGGTCATA
The DNA here is from genome assembly GCA_965214245.1 of Acidobacteriota bacterium. Taxonomy (GTDB): domain Bacteria; phylum Acidobacteriota; class UBA890; order UBA890; family UBA890; genus CBDCBL01. The sequence continues at coordinate 12,131 of CBDCBL010000001.1, read as the reverse complement.
ACCAGGAAATCGGTTGCGGAATTCCGGTGGCGGAACGTAGGGATCGTGAGCGTCCATGTAGTTGACGAACAACAAGAAGTTCGAGGTGTCGGTGGCGTTGACGAGGGCTATCGCTTCGTCAGTGATCTCTGCAGCTCTGCGGTAGCGGCGATTGCACGGTGCCATCCAGATGTCCTTGCCGAGCAAAGTACCGACCCATTGCGCCAACGGTCGCCATGGCGACGCGCGGATAAACGCACAGTCACCACGCGGATGCGACCGATAGACATCAAAGCCCCGCTCGAGCCCGAATCCAATCTCGCGGGAGACGACGCCGTGATTAGCGATCACTGCGAGCGTTGCGTAGCCGTCGTCGCGCAGGACCGACGCCAGCGTCGGAACGTCAGCTCGCAGGGGGTAGCCGAGGCTTGTTGTTGTGTCGACTAGCAGCGGCATGTGCGCGCCGTGATTGATGGAAAACAAGCCCGTGAACAGGGAAGCGTGAGAGGCAAGTGAGTTTGGAGCGTTGGCAATCGCCCGGTTTACCGCTACGGCTTCGGTTCGCGCGAAGGTTTCCAACTCGGGCATCGTGTTGTGCCCATAGCCGTACATGGCCAGATGGTCGGCGCGTACCGTATCGAGAACGATAACCACGATTGGTGGCTTGATTTCGGGCCGTCAGGAGGCGACAGGACCTGTCGGCCATTCAGTGCGCTCTGAGCCGCAGCTAGGCGGGCAGAGTCACCCGGAGGGCCGGAGCGCAGCGGAGGACGGCGGAGCCGTTGACGCGCCCGGCCTTCTGGGACACCCTGCCGCGACCAGGACCTGCCACTGTCCGACCTGCCGCCACGGGCTCAAAGACGACTGACATTCCTCACGTCGGTACTTTGCTCGGCAATGAGTACCTTTGGAGTCAAGAATGCTCGATGCCTTCACCCTTCGTATGTTCGTGCCTGATGGAGATCCCGAAGGGGTGCGGTTTATCGACCGCATGAACTGGACGGGGTTAGGGATTGTGTTCCCGCGATCCAAGTGGCCTGAGGTCAGGAACCGGGCGGAGTTCGGTCGAACGGGCGTTTATATCCTGACTGGCTACAGCGAAGGAGACGACGACCTCCCGACGGTGTACGTGGGTCAGGCGGACGGCGTGAAGAGCCGTATTGATTCCCACGGCCAGCAGAAAGATTTCTGGGATACGGGGATCGTATTCGTGTCGAACAGTGGGGGTCTTAATAGAGCGCATGTGACATGGCTGGAGCATGCGCTGGTCGCTAGGGCGCAGGAAACGAAGCGCTGTCACCTTGACAACGCCAACGCACCACAGGAGCCAGTTCTAAGCGAGGCAGAGAAAGCGGACACTCAGGCATTCCTGCATGAAATGCTCCAGATCTTGCCGTTGGTCGGCCTTAGGGTGTTCAAGGCCACTCGTGCCGTGGCTGTGCCTGGGGCATCAGTGGCTATTGTGTCGACGACGAAGCAGAAGGGCCTTCGGGATACAGTCGTTGTGCCGGCCCAGCAAGAAGGGTTTGAAAGCGTGTTCCTGGGACAGAACTGCTGGTACTCGATTCGAATTTCCGGCGGCATGTTGGACAAGATCAAGTACATCGCCGCCTATCAGACGAATCCCGTATCAGCTATCATGCACTACGCGCCGGTCAGTCAAATCGAGCCATACCGAGCCATACGGAGAGAGCGGAAAGTACAAGTTAGTTTTCTCGGAAAAGGCCAAGCCTATCGGACCCATCACTTTCGGCGATGCGCCGACTGGATCGATGCAAGGCCAGAGATACACGACGATTGATCGGCTGCGGAAGGCCAAGACTCTGAGCGATCTCTTTACGTGAAGGCGTCGGTCGCCTCGGCGATCCTGGACCGTTTTGCTGGTGGCCGCGGTTGAGGTTCTCCAGTGGGTTCGTCGTGCGCAGCGTCTTGCACATCGGTTTGGGGAACTCGTAGAAGGTCAGCAGCACCAGCCCCGCTTCCTCGAGGCTGCGCGCCACCGCCGGCACCAACCTCGACCACTTGCGCACGAAGTGAAGCGGCCAGACGCAACGCCACCAACCGAGGCGGCCGGGGTGACGCTGCTGTGGGGGCTGATCGCGTTCGGGCAGATCCGCATGCGCCGCATCGACGGGTACCGGCATCTCGCCGCGATCATCGACCAACAGGAGGAGTTGGCCGCGTAGCAGGTAACATCAAACGTCCAAGCTCGGAGCCACGCCAGACGATTTTCTACAAACTTCGGGACACATCCCCGATGATCGAAACACGAGACTCCAACGAGTCACCGTCACGCCGGCCCATGCCGCGCTCGGTCGAGTTTGTTCACAGGAGCAGGCGGAATCGCGCTCGGCACGCACAGCGCGGGTTTCCGCCACGTTGCGCTCGTTGCCAACCTCGACCACTTGCGCACGAAGTTGCTGTACGCGGCCCTCGCCTCGCTGCCGTTTGCCGCCTTCACGATGCGGTCCCAGTCTCGTTTCAGCTCGTCGTGGGCGTGTGACGGGCAATGCTTCAACAGATTCTTCCACTTGTGCTGAAGGCAGCGCTGCACCTTCGCTTCGGGCCACACCGTCGTCGCCTTGGCCAGCCAGCCGTGCGGCAGCAATATCCAAAAGGGCGAGAAAGGCCGCCTTACCGCTCCCGTAGGTGCGTTGGCTGCCTGAATATTGCAGCGTAGGGAGGCCGAGCATCGCGTTCAGTAGTGGGATATTTTAGGGGGATCGTGTCTCGTCCTGTATTGCTAACATCTTTGTTCTCAACACTTACAAATATTTTGCGGCGGACAGGTACTCCGCCACCACCTCCTCGCGGAAATATCTACACGGCCGGGAAAGCCTGCATTGTCGCGCTCGTGCGTGAGGTTAGGCCTGTCAATATTTCGGCGCAGGCGGGTCTCGGTCGAGGGCTGCCGAGAAGCGACGGCGGAAATATCGAAAACGGCCGCCCCGGCCCGCCTTGCCGGGCTCGTGCGTGAGGTTGGCTGCGTCAATATCTCCGCGTAGGGGCACCACGCAGGGCGGGTCTCGCTAGGGCTGCCGAGAGCGACGGTCAGCCGATCCCGGGATAAGCCAAAAGGGCTAGGTGGCCCCGCGATCGTGCGTTAGGCGGCGGCTCAGAGCCTCCAATGCGGCAGTCAGCGCCACCGGGCCCGCGTTTGCCCCAGAATCCCCGCTTTCTCCTTTCGCGGGGCCCCGTGGGGTAGGGCGGTTCGGTACAATCGAATTGTCGCAATTGTCACAGTCCCTCGCGCGCGCGAGGAGGTAAGGGATGGCTAGGCGGAAAACACCGGCCGCAACGTGGGATGAGTTTTTCAAGGTGCTGAGGTAATCATTCGGCGTAACCCGACAAGGAGGGGCCGGTGACGGAACACGAAACGGTAGCGGCCGCTGGTGAGCGCCCAGATCGAGCCTGTACCATAGCCTGCTAGGCACTCTGACCGCCCATGGGGCGATTCCTCAGCGCCACTTCCCGGAACCTGCGCCGAACCCATGAGTCTGCCGATCATCGAGGTCCACGGCCTGCACAAGGTCTATAAGGGGCTGTTCGGAACCGAGGTGCACGCGCTGCGCGGCGTCGACTTGACCTTGGCGCCGGGACAGGCGTTCGGGCTTCTGGGTCCGAATGGCGCCGGCAAGACCACGCTCGTCAAGATCCTGCTTGGCCTGGTGCACCCGACTTCGGGAGACGTGAGGCTCCTGGGAGCCGACGCCGGCCAGGCGACGGCGCGGCGCCGCACCGGCTACATGCCGGAGATGCGCAACTATCCGACGTTCATGACGGCGGCCCACTGTCTCGATCTGTTCGGCCGCATGCACGGCCTGACGAGCTCCGATCGCGTTACGCGCATCGACCAGGTGCTCGCCGAGGTCGACTTGGCCCAATGGCGCGACCACAAGGTGGGCGGCTTTTCCAAGGGTATGAAACAGCGCCTGGCCCTCGCCCAGGCATTGATGAACGACCCCGAACTGCTGTTCCTCGACGAACCGGTGGAAGGCATCGATCCGCTTGGCCGCGTCGTGTTTCGCAACATCCTGCGTCGCGCCCAAGACCGCGGTACCACGCTGTTCGTGAACTCTCACCTGCTCACCGAGGTTGAGATGGTCTGCGACCAGGTGGCGATATTGCACGGCGGCCGTGTGGTCGAATCGGGTGTGCTCTCCGAGCTCACCTCGCGCGAGCGCGAGTACCGCGTGACCGTGGCGTCGAACCTCGATCAGGTACCGCAGGTGCTCGACAGCTCGGTGGACGCCATCGAGGAAGGCAAGGCTCCCGAGGGCCTGGCCGCCTGGCATCTGACCGTCCACGACCGCGAACAGTTGAACGCCGCGCTCGACCGGATCCGGCAGGCGGACATCTTGATCGACGGCGTCGAACCGATGCGCAGCAGCCTCGAGGAAGTCTTCATTCGCGCTGTCGGCGACGCCGACAGCGAGGCGGAGAGCGCTACCGAGGTAACCGAACCGGTGGAGGTCGCAACGTGAGCGACGCTTCGGCTGTCACGTTCGAGACTCAGGCGCCCCACCATCAGGCGTCGGCGATTCAGCTCACGCTGCGCCAGATCACCGGCCTTGTCGCCTACACACTACGCGAGGCGCTGCACCGCTGGACGCTGGTCACCTATGCGTTGGGCGTCTCTTTCTTCCTGCTGCTCATGGCGACGGCCGTCAACCTCGACATCGTCGAAGGCACGCTGGCCTCGGCGCGCCTCTTCGGACAGGACCTCGAGATCGGCGGCATGGGCATCCAGATCAGCGACGTGGTTCGTTGGTTCCATGTCATCGTGATCAGCACGCTGTACATGGTGGGCATCGGGCTGGCGCTTTTTCTGACCAGCCAAAATATCCCCGCCATCGCCCGTGAGGGATGGGTCGACCTCCTGGCAGCGCAGCCGATATCGCGACCAGCGTTGCTCCTTGGTCGCACGCTCGGCTCGTTGACCGTCGTCACGATCAACCTCGCCTATCTCGTGATCGGCAGTTGGTTCGTTCTGAGCTTGAAGACCGGCTTCGCCGGCGCCGGCCTCCTGTTCGCCGGGTTGACGATCCTGTTCACCTACGCCGTTTGCTATTCAGCCACGGTGCTGGTGGGAATCATCACGCGCAACGGCCCAGTGAGCGGCATGATCGGTATATTTGTTTGGGTCGCTGGCCACGCACTGTACCCTCTTCATAGTTTCTCAGAGTGGCGTGTGGCCATCCGCGCCGGCTGGCCGCGGCAACTGATCACTGGAATAACCGAGGGGCTGTATTGGCTTCTACCGAAGAACCAAGGCCTTTGGCAGGTCACTGCCGGGGCAGCGAGAGGCGAACCGGTATCGCTGGCGCCCATCTGGTACTCGCTGCCGTTCGCCGGGCTCTGCCTGTTCCTGGCGTGCTGGTGGTTCTCGAGCCGTGATTACTAGCTTGATAGGGGCCACCGCCACGCGTGGCCACACGAACGGAGAGATTGCGATGAGCACGAACCGCGTTTCGCAGGTTTCCATGTGGAGCCTGGCGTTTCTCGGCGTCACCGCCCTGACGGCTTGCGCCGTTGCGGTGGATCAACAATCCGCAACTCCCTCGGCGCTGATCGACCGGCTGCCGAGCGGCGCCATGGCGATCGGCTGGATCGACGTGGAGCGCATCGCCGAATCGCTGACACCCGAGCAGTGGGCCGAGTACCTGGCGATGGCGGAGGAGGATGAAAATTGGCAAGACATGGGAAGGTTTGCCGCGGCCACGGGGTTCGACCCACGCACCGACCTGTTGCAGCTCGCCGTCGTCGTATTGCCCGGGGGTGAAGACGACATCGAGGCCGTGTTTCTGATGGCTGCGCAGTTCGATCGCGCCCAGCTGGAGTCTTTTCTCGACGAGGCCGAGACGTCTTCCTACGAGGGGCAGACCATCTACACGCTCGACGACGCGACGTTCGAACAATTCGCAGATATGACGCCGGAAGAAGAGGCCGAGGAAGAAGCTGGCGAGCCGGCCGAAGGTGAAGCTAGCGTTTCGATATCGGGGCGCGCCCTGTATTTGCTTGCCGGCGAGAGTGAAGCGGACGAACCGACCTTCCTCACCATCCTCGACGACACTACCGTGGCGCTGGGCGGCGAGGCCGCCGTGCGGCTGGCGATCGACGTGGACGGCGCCCGCCACGATTCGCTAAAAATGGACCCGGCGATGAACGACCTGATTTCCGACGTCGCGGGCGAGGGCCAGATCTGGTTTGTCGCGATGAGCGAGACCTGGGACAGCGGGCTCGACGAGCTCCAGCAGTCCGGCGTGCCGGTACCGGCGAGCGCCATTGAGAGCATCGAAACGATGACCCTGTCGATGCGCCTGGGCGAGGGCCTGGCGCTGCGGATGGTGGGCATCGCGGGCACTCCCGAGGACGCTAAAATGCTGGCCGACTCGCTCAGCGGGCTCATCGAGATGGGCAAGATGATGCTGCAGCAGAGTGAACCCGAGCTCTTCGACATCGTCGATCGCGGCATCAGCGTGAGCTCCGACGACCGTAACATCCACATCCAGGCGGACCTCACCGACGCCGAGCTCGAGGTGCTGCGCGCCGCCTTGTCGTAGAGACGCAAGCCGAACAGTCAGTCTCGGGCCAGTAGCTAGATGAAACGCTTCGAAGCCACAGCGAAGGCCGGCAACTCGGCCCCGGTGGTGATGTACCCGACGGATTGGGCGCCCCGCTCGTCCACCTGCGGCAGCAACAGGCTGAGGTTCTCGCGATAGCAGTTGCGGGCCATCGTCGCAGTCTGCGCCTGACAGCCACGCGTGGTGATCAAACAGGGGAGCCTTGAACGTGGACACGCGCACCATGAAGCCGAGCAGTATGATCGCCAGCGCCAGGTACGCGAATCGTCGGCGCCAGCCCGGATCGACCGCCGCCGCAGCGTCCGCGTGGTACTAACCGCGGGGTCTGGTCACTCCAAGGACGCCACGAAGAGCGATGAGAGCTAAGTCGTCTTACTGATCCTGTTGCCGCTCATTGGCGAGCGCACTCGCCTGATCTCGAATCGACTGAGGGATCGCCCAAACGACACGTCCCGCCTTGTCGTTGATGCGCACAACAAGTTCAGCTTCGCGATCGGACTCGGCGAAGACCCGAGTTCCATCGGGACGCACAAGAGGGAACACCACCCAGAAGAGGTCGTAGTCGTAGTCGCGAGGCAGCACTCCCTGGTGACCTGACCCCCCAAAACGGATCCAGAGGTAATCTCACCATCCGGGTCGAAAAAGGGAGGTTAGAATGCCGGCGAAGAGGCACAGCGCAGAGCAGATCGTACGGAAGCTACGGGAGGCTGAGGTGGAGCTGGCCCGAGGCGCGACGGTCAAGGATGCCTGCCGCAAGCTAGCAATCACCGAGCACACCTACTATCGGTGGCGACGCGAGTACGGGGGGCTGAGGGTCGACCAGGCCAGGCGGCTGAAGCAACTCGAGAAGGAGAACGTCCGGCTCAAGAAGATTGTGGCGGAAAAGGAGCTGGATCTTTCGATCCTGAAGGAAGTTGCGGAGGGAAACTTCTGAGCCCGGCACGTCGCCGAGATGCGGTTGAGCATGTTCGGCGGAGGCTGGGCGTTTCCGAGCGACGAGCGTGCCGGGTGCTGAAACAGTCGCGCACGACGCAGCGGTACGTGCCACGGCAACCGGACGACGAGCAGGTGCTGACGGAGAGGATCGTGAACCTAGCCCGAGAGTATGGCCGCTATGGGTATCGGCGAGTGACGGCGCTACTGCGCATGGAGGGCTGGCTCGTGAACCACAAGCGGGTGCAACGGATCTGGCGGCGCGAGGGGCTGAAAGTACCGAAGAAACAGCCCAAGCGAGCACGGCTGTACCTCAACGATAGCTCCTGCATCCGACTGCGCCCCGAGAACAAGGATCATGTCTGGGCGTATGACTTCGTCCACCACCGGACGCATGACGGTCGGGCTATGAGGCTGCTGACGATCGTCGACGAGTACACACGGGAGAGCCTTGCAATCGACGTGGCGCGGAAGCTCAACTCCGAGGACGTACTTCACCGACTAGGACGACTGTTCGTTCATCGAGGTATTCCAGCGCACATCAGGTCAGATAACGGACCGGAATTCACCGCCGAGGCGGTTCGCGACTGGCTGGGCCGGCTCGGCGTCGGCACGCTGTTCATCGAGCCGGGCTCCCCATGGGAGAACGGCTATGTGGAGAGCTTCAACGGCAAGCTCAGAGACGAGCTGCTGAACGGGGAGATCTTCTACACGCTGAAGGAGGCAAAGGTTCTGATCGAGAGATGGCGCCAGCAGTACAACCGCGTACGACCGCACAGCTCGCTGGGCTATCGACCACCGGCACCGGAAGCGGTGTTGTTGAAACCGGCTACGCTTCGCTTCGCCGGCCTCAACAACCTCTTGTCAGCACCGTGTTACTGGGATAGAAGGTGGTACTAACCGCGGGGTCTGGTCATCACCGACGACCCATTCTTCGGCCGAGTGGTTGACCGTCTCGTGGCGCGTGTCGTCGTCTCCGATGCCGATGTAGGACTTGAGGTCGTCGGTGTAGATGGCCTCGGCCTCGTCGGCGACAGCGCGATCGATGAACTCATGAAGGGTGTGCTTGCGAACGTCGGGGATGCGCTCGACACGGAGGGGTGATTGAGATCGTCGCGGAGTAAAACCGGTGGCGGGGCAACCTCGACCCCTGATATTAGCCTCGCCCCCCTCTCCTTGACTACCAGTTGAGACACGATCGCGGCTTACGGAGCGGCACAGAAGCTCACGGCCCCCAGAATGTGCCGCCGGAGAATGCGGAGCCTACTTTGCGGTCCCGTAGCGCAACCGAGCGACGGCACCGCGGGCGGCGAGCTCGCCGGCGGCGTAGCGGGCCGGCATGGTCGGTGATTGCCAGCGGCCGGCCTGCTGCATCTCGACGAGGCCGGCACCCGCGGCGGCGAGCGACTGGGCGGAGCCGACGCGCAGCGAGTGGCCGGAGATTCGACCCTCGACGCCAGCAGCCGAGCAGCGCGCCGTGATGATCCGCCGGAGCGAGCGCGCCGACAGCTGCCCGCGCGGTGTGCCGCCCCGGTCGATGCGCTGAAACAGCGGCGCGTCGGTGTCGTCGGTAGAAACGCCAGCAGCACCCAGCCACGCGCTGATCCGGGCGGCGGTGGATGCCCCGAGAAACAACACCGCGCCTTCGCCTTCCTGATCCGTCTTGGAGTGGCGCACCGTCACGGTGGCGGCGTTGTCTTCGCCGGCCCCGATGTCGCCCACGCGAAGCGCGGCAAGCTCCGAGACACGCAGCATGGCGTCGGATGCTACGGCAAGGATTGCGGCATCGCGTAGCCCGTGGATGGACTCGCCCCCGTTGGCAGCGACGGCGGCCGCGGCGTCGGCTTGGCCCCACCTGACGCCGGCGACTTGCCCGCGCCCGCGATCGGAGCCGGCGCGCCGGAACCCGGCGAGCACCCGATCCGTGGCAGCACCGACGGGAGAGTCCGAGCCGGTGACGCGGACCTGAAAGCGCACGGCCGCGACGACCATCGCAGCGGACGCCGGTGAGCGCCCGAGCTCGAACAGGTGGGCGAGGTAATCGGCGAGCGTCGCGTCGGTCAGCTCGGCGCCGTCCAGGTGCTCTCCCAACCGTCGCATGGCCCCGGCGTAGGCGCGCTGTGTGTTGCCCGAGATCGAGGCGGCGGCGAGCTGGCGGGCGGTTTCTCTGACCGACACCAGCTTTTGCAGCTAGTTGAACGGGACTCGAGAAACCGTCACCGATCCCAGGTACGGGGGGCCAGCGGTCCAGGATGCGGGCCAAGAGGTCCTGTGCCGCCCCAGACTGGCCGGCACCGAGCCAGACGATGAACCCCCGAGCCCGTCGCTGGCGGCGTACATCGAACGCGCCGAGCGCCTCGGCCCGGTGTCGGCGGCGACAGAGTACGGCGCGGAGTTTCGTGACGACTGCGAACTACCTCCGAGCGTAAGTTCCCGCTTGAGTGGGGTCGTCGAACGGAGCTCAGCGGGAAGGTCGAGACAACGACCCGGTCCGAACCTATCCAGGTCATATTCAGCGCCCCGGCTACGGACGAGGTGGACGCGACCAGACGATCGCTGCCGGCCGGCCGCACGACCACCGCCGCGTGAGACTGAACCGAGAACCTCACCGGCGCCGATGGATCACGCCGCAAAGCGGCCCGCCGAGCACCAGGGGCAGATTCTGCGACGACGAAGCGGCCGGCGGCTTACGGTTTGGGCTCCATCTCTCCCGGCACGTCGTCGCAGCTGTTGTCCTTTCCTTGGGCTATGGACCGGCCGCGCTTTACCAGCGGCCTAGGGCCAATAGCCCTTCACTAACCCTACCCCTCTAGGGTAGTAGGGTTGGGGTAAAAACCCGCTGATAGCAAGGCATTGCAGCCGTTTCCGTCACCTACTCCGTAGGTTGGTGTCACCTACTCCGTAGGTTGGCCATCGGCCTTGCGCCGGGGTTCGAGCACCCGCCAGCCGCGCCGCCCCTTCTTGTCGATCACGCCGCGCTCGATCACGAGGTGCCCGGCCGTTTCCATCTTCTGCAAGGCTTTCCGCGCACGCGATAGGCGCTCTCGGTAGGTCGTGGGGCTCACTTCGCGGTTGTCGTAGCAGAGTGCCACCAGGTCAGCATCGATGAGCACCGGGATGCGGTCAGCCGCCGGATTGTGTTCCTCTCCGTCCAGACGCACCGCGCGTGGATGGCTCCATTGCGTCTCCGGCTTGTCGTGCTTTGTGAGGATCACGCGGGATTCGCTATCGAGCATGTGCCCGTCGTCGTTGCGGGCGAGGATAGGCCGCGTGGCGCGGATACGCCCGCCACCGCCAGTCCCGAACTTGTTCCAGAAATAGGCGAGCCGAATCCACGCTCGGAATGCTGGCGTTGACTTCGCGCCGAGCCGTTGCAGCGTCACCCGGTCGATCATCGGGCCGCGCTCGGAGCCCGGCGGCAACTCGATGCACAGCGGCACTTCGTCGTCAAGCCGGGCATCGGGTCGTGGCAGCGCGGGCACCGACACAATGCACCAGTCTCGGCGCTGGTAGGCAACGCGCATGTTGTGCACCGCCCAGAGCGCCTCTCGGATGCGCGGTAGGTGCTCGCCGCGCCTGTACTTCACCCCGAGCATCCGCACGTAGTCGCGCAGCGTCAGCTCCACGCGCACCGGACCGCCTCGGGCGGTGGTTGGCACGGACAGCACCGCGCCGAACCACAGGCGCAGCTCATACGGTGCTCCCGATCCCTTGCGGTCCATCGGTGCGCCGGTGGCATCGTAGAGCGGCAGCGGCAGCGACTCGACAACGACGGATTCGTGCGCGAGCCCCGGCAACACAGCCTGAGATGGCCCGAGATCCCCCAGGTCGTCTAGCAGCATTGGCAACCGCTCGTCGCCGGTGATGGGCTCGCGTGGTGGTGTTGCCACCATGCCGGCGAGGGTGCCCGGCGTGATCACGTCGCGGCGAGTCTCGGGCTGCACCGGTAACGGCCGGCGAAGGTAGGCACGCACCAGGGGCGAGAGCGGGTGCGGCCCAGGCTCGGGCTGTTGTGCCCAGAGCTCGTGCAACGTCGCCGCGTCGTGGTACAGGTCAGCTCCGACGGGTGCGCCATGCAGGATAGCGATAAAACGGGTGTCAACGGGCGTCGCCGGAACGCGCGGCACGGCGATTCCCCCCGTACTCGCGACCCGAACGCGCGGGCCGTCGGTCCAGGTTCGTATCACGTTCAAGGAAAACAGGCGCTCCGGGTGGGAGTCGCCGTAGCCGAGTAGGTTTGCTGCGCGGTCCACAAACTCACGCACTGGCGGCGGCGGGGCGTATGTTCGCATCGAGGGCAAGCCGACAGGAACCGGCACGCTACACCAGCCGGACGCCTCGGCGAGCTCGTGCATGTCGGTCGGCGTCGGTGGCGAGTGATTCTGTTCGCCCGGCTCTGGAGTCGCGCGGCACAAGTCGTATAGCGCTGTGAAGAACGCAGCCTCGCCGCGCACTTCCAGTAGTGCCGCCTCGCAGTCTTCTGTCGTGGAGAGCCGGCGGCTAGCGTCGTCGGGCGTCATTCGAAGCGGCTCTTCGGTTGCAGGGCCTTTGCCTTCTCCGCGCCCTCTAGGTTCAACGCCTTCTCCGCCTCCCTCCATTTGGTGAGCTCGGCATCGACTTCCACCGGGGTGAGCA